>JALNXH010000015.1 GCA_023230455.1 Rhodocyclaceae bacterium
AATAGCGTTTATCCGCCGCTGAGGGAGAACGGGAAGAGCACGGAGGGTCATGGCGGCGGATAAACCTCGTTGGACTGAACCGCCGGCGTGACGGTCGTTATGGGGATTGTAAGGTGGAGGTTATCGGAGTCAAGCGTTTGGCATGATGCCAAGGGCAAGAATGGCGGGGGTGGCGCTGGCAATCAACGCTGTCGACGTGGGAGTCGAGCGACAAACCTTCACGTTTGATGGGGCGGCAGGTCCTTCGTGCGCGGCGAGGCAACAGCGTCCCCTGGCCGCAGAAGGTGCAGCGCGCCCAGTCGATCCGATCAATGCGCCGCATGAAGGCCGCCACCGACTCCACGATTACCGGATCGGGCGTCGGCACCGAGAACGCCGCGCGGGCCAGCGCCCGCCGGGGCGAGTCCCGGCAACGGTGGCGTTACGGGGCGAAGGAAAAGCAAATCAGCCGTTGCCCTTCGACGGGCTCAGGACGAACGGAGTGGGAGAGCGAGGGTTTCTTCGACGAGTTCCGGACGAACGGAGTGGGAGAACACGTTCAGTGCGAGCAGGCAGGGAAGCCATGAGCTGTGCTGTTCCGCGCCCGTTGATTCATGCGGCCCCTGGATCGGTCAATCTCGCCGCGGATAGCGTCACGATGAAGGGAAACTGCGCGTCGGCGGATTGGGTGATGCGATACCCCGGCCCAAGCGCGCGCGCAATGCAGGCCTTCAGCGCCGCCAGGTCCACGGCTTCGCAGCGCAGATCGGCAACGATGTCGCCGCCGTCCTCGTACACCGGAAAGTCCGAACAACCCGGCGGCTTGACGTTCTGGTCGTAGACCCGGCAGGTGCGCTGCGTTTCAGCGTAGGCCGGACAGACTTTTCGATGGCCGAAGTAGAGCCCGTTTGCTGCGCGAATCTCCTTGGGGCCCGTGCCCGCGGCAAGCCGTTGGTCGAAGACCGCACGCGACACCCTGATCCGCCAGAGGGCCTTGAGCTCCGTCCAGTCGAGTTCGAGAACCAGCGAATCGAGCCGGCAGCACGGCTTCGCGCAGCGGGCGCAGTGAGGAATGACTGCGGCATCCTGATAGGTGGCCGCAGCGGCCAGCAGCGGCGCGGCCAGGTTGCGGCGGGGGAATCGGGGACTCATCGAAAAACGGCCAGGAGAGGTACGGCAGGGATTATGGCCCGGGCGAGACAAATCGCGACGGGCTGGCTGGCCGGCGGGGCGCGTTCGCGTGCTATGCCGCCCGCTCTTCCGGCGGCGGCGTCCGCCGCCGTTTGACGCAGCGCCCGCTCCACGCCAGCAGATCGTCCACATAAGTGAACACCACCGGCACCACCAGCAGGCTCAGGAACGTCGAGGTGATCAAGCCGCCGATCACGACCACCGCCATCGGCGCACGGAAACTGGGGTCGACGCCGATACCGAGGGCAATGGGCAACATCCCCGCGCCCATCGCGATGGTGGTCATCACGATCGGTCGCGCGCGCTTGCTGGCAGCGTCGAGCAGCGCGTCCCAGCGCGACAGGCCGAGGTCGCGGCGCGCCATGACCACATAGTCCACCAGCAGGATGGAGTTCTTTGCCGCAATGCCCATCAGCATCACCAGGCCGATCATCGACGGCATCGAGATTGCCGTCTGCGAGACGAACAGCGCGAGGAAGGCGCCGGGCACCGACAGCACCAGGGCGGCGAGGATGGTCACCGGCTGGACGAAATCCTTGAACAGCAGCACCAGCACTATGTAGATGCAAAGAATGCCGGTGCTCATCGCCAGCACGAAGCCGCCGAACAGTTCGCCCATGGCCTCGGCGTCGCCCACCGAGGTGGGGCGGATGCCGGGCGGCAGGTTGCTCATGCTGGGCAGGGCGAAGGCGGCCTTCTCGACTTCGCCGAGCGGCATGCCGTTGAGCTCGATGTGGAAACCGACGTTGCGCAGGCGGTCGTAGCGGTTGATCTCGGTCGGCCCGCTGTCGATGGCGAGGGCGGCGACGTTGGACAGCGGCACCGGCCCGTGCTTGCCCGGCACCGGCAGGCGCGACAGCAATGCCAGATCCTGCCGTGCCGCGTCGGGCAGGCGCACCACCACCGGCACCTGGCGCTGGGTGAGGTTCAGCTTCGCCAGGAACTGGGAGTAATCGCCGGTGGTGGCGATGCGCAGCGTGTCGGCAATGGCGGCGGTGGTCACGCCCAGGTCGGCCGCACGCGCCGCATCGGGACGCACCACCAGTTCGGGGCGGACCAGGCTGGCGGTGGACTCGACATTGCCGATTCCGGACAGAGTGCGCAGTTCCTTTTCCACCTTCAGCGCATGCTCGGCCAGCAAGCGACTGTCCTCGCCGGTGAGCACCAGATCATATTTCTCGTTGGAGCCGCCGAGGCCGACCTTGATTCGCGCCCCGGGCAGCGCTTGCAGGGCGGCGCGCAACTGTTTTTCCACGGCCTGCTTGGAGACCCCGTGGCGCTCGCTGCGATGGATCATGTTGATGGTCAGCGTCGCCTTGCGCACGTCGGGCGCGCCCTGCGGAGCGAACGGATCGCCGCCGGTGTTGCCGCCGCCGACCGTGGTGTAGACCCGCTTGACGTAGGGATTCTGCTGCACCAGCGCCCGTGCCTGCTCGGCCAGCGCCAGCGTCTGCTGGAAGGTGCTGCCGGGCGGCAGGGTGAGGCTGACCTGGGTTTGCGAAAAATCGTCGGGCGGAATGAAGCCGGTCGGCAGCAGCGGCACCAGGGAGAAGGAACCGAAGAAAAACACCGCCGCGGCGAGCAAGGTAAGCAGGCGGTGGTGCAGGCACCATTTGGCCCAGCCCAGGTACAGCGTCACCCAGCCCGGCGTCCGTTGCGGTTCGAGGATCGGGCGCAGCACGTAGGCCGCCATCATCGGCGTCAGCAGCCGCGCCACCACCAGCGAGAAGAACACCGCGATGGCGGCGGTCCAACCGAACTGGACGAAGAAGCGGCCGGCGATGCCGCCCATGAAGGCAGTGGGCAGAAATACCGCGACCAGGGTGAAGGTGGTGGCGATCACCGCCAGGCCGATCTCGTCCGCCGCCTCCATCGCCGCCTGGAACGGCGTCTTGCCCTGCGACAGGTGGCGCATGATGTTCTCGATCTCGACGATCGCATCGTCCACCAGGATGCCTACCACCAGCGAGAGCGAGAGCAGGGTCACGACGTTGATCGAAAAGCCGAGCCAGTACATCGCGGCGAAGGTGGGAATCGCCGACAGCGGCAGCGCGGTGGCGGCGACCAGGGTGGCCCGCGCGTCGCGCAGGAACAGCCAGACCACCAGGATCGCCAGCGCCGCGCCTTCGAACAGCAGGTACATCGAGCCACGGTAGTTCTCCACCACCGGCTCGACGAAATTGAACGCCTCGGTGATGGTGATGTCGGGCCGGCGCGCCTTGATCTCGTCCAGCGCGGTGCGAATGCCTTCGGCCACCTCGACCTCGCCGGCGCCGCGGGCACGGACGATCTCGAAGCCGACCGCCGGTGCGCCGTCGAGCAGCGCCGCGCTGCGCCGCTCGGCCACCGTGTCGCTCACCGTCGCCACTTGGTCGAGGCGGATGCGGCGGCCGTCGGACAGCGCCACTTCCATCGCGCCGAGCTGCTCCGCGCTCTGTACGGTGGCGAGGGTGCGCACCGACTGTTCGGCACCGCCGATGTCGATGCGCCCGCCCGAGGCTTCCTGCTGCACGTCGCGCAATTGCCGCGAGATGTCGGCGGCGGTGGCATTGAGCGCCAGCAGTCGCGCCGGATCGAGTTCGACGCGCACCTCGCGGCTGACGCCGCCGACCCGCGCCACGGCACCGACGCCGCGCACCGCCAGCAGGCGCCGGCTCACCTGGTCGTCTACGAACCAGGACAGCGCCTCGTCGTCCATCCCGGCGGAGGCCACGGTGTAGGTGAGGATCGGCATGCCCGCCAGGTTGACCTTGGCGACCGCCGGATCGCGCAGGTCGGCCGGCAGGTCGGCGCGGATGCGCGACACGGCGTCGCGCGAATCGTCGAGGGCTTCCTGGATCGGCTTCTCCAGGCGGAACTCGATGGTGATGACCACGGTGCCGTCCTGCACCTTGGTGTAGATGTGCTTGACGTCCTGAATCGTGGCGATGGAGTTCTCGATCTTGCGCGCCACCTCGTTTTCCATCTGCGCCGGCGAGGCGCCGGGCAGCACGGCGGTGACGGTGACCATCGGCAGTTCGATGTCCGGGAAGTTCTGGATCTTCATGCCGTTGAAGCCCATCACGCCGAGCAGGCAGAGCATCACGAAGAGCATCAGCCCGGGAATGGGATTGCGGATCGACCAGGCGGAGACGTTCATGGCGGGCTGGGGAGGGCGTGCTTAGTTTTTAGGCCGTGCCTGCCCGCCATGAACGCTGAAGTAACGCCCGCCCCCTCCCGGCCGCCCCCTCGCGGGGGAGGTGACGGGTTGGCTCGCTGCGCTCGGAATGTTTGGGACCGGGTTCGCCCTGAGCGTGTCGAAGGGCCTGGAGCAGCCGTTGAGGAATTCAACGCCTTCATGTCTGCTTCGAAGGGCATGGCGGTGCGGCGCTCAGCGCCCGCTTTTCGCCGCCGGCGCATCGACCACGCGCACGGTGTCGCCGTCGGCGAGGAAGGCACCGCCGGAGGCGACGACTTTCGCATTCGCATCGAGACCGTCGGTGATCTCGATGCGGTCGCCGCTGCGCCGCCCGGTGCCTACCTTGACCTGGGTGACCCTGGCATCGGCACCGATGCGCAGCACGTAGCTGAAGCCTTCGCGCAGCACCACGGCACTCTGCGGCAGGGTCAGGCTGCGCACGCGGCCGGCCTCGAATTCGCCGCGCGCGAACATGCCGGCCCGCGCAGAGGGGGAAGCCTCCTTGCCCTGGGGCAGGTCGACATAGACGAGGCCGTTGCGGGTCTGCGGGTCCACCGTCGGCGCCACCATCCGCACCCGGCCGGCGATCTCGCTGCCTGCGGCGGCGCCGGCCGGCAGCAGCCGCACCGCCATGCCGGGGCGAATCTTCGCCAGTTCGGCGGCGGCGACTTCGGCGCGCCATTCCAGGCGGCCCTGGCGGATCAGGCGAAACAGTTCCTGCCCCGCCGGCAGCACCGCGCCGACCGCCGCACTGCGGGCCGAAATCACGCCGCCGTCCGGCGCCAGCACGCGGGTCTTGTCGACACGCAATTGCCTCGCGCGCAGCACCGCCTTCTGCGCCTCCAGCCGCGCGGCGGCGGTGCTTTCCAGGGTCTCGAACTCGGTCACTTTCTGTGGGCTGACGAAACCCTTGGCCTGCAGGTCGCGCGCCCGCTTGACGTTGGCCGTCGCCTCGGCCAGGCGCGCTTCCGCTTCGGCGACGGTGGCGCGCGTCTCGGCGCGGTCGGCTTCCACCGTCTCGGCGGCAAAGACCGCCAGCACCTCGCCTTTCTTCACCACGTCGCCGACATTGACGCGGACATCCGCCAGCTGCAATCCGTTGGATTCGCTGCCGATGCTCGCCTCTTGCCAGGCCGCGATGTTGCCGTTGGCGGCGATGCGTACCGGCAGTTCCGCCGCTTCGGGCGAAACCGCGGACACCGTCAACGCCGCAGCGGCGGTACGCGGCTCCGGCGCCGCCCAGGACGTTGCAGGACCGGCGAGGACGGCGCCGAGAAGGAGGAACGCGAACAGTGGACGGTTCATGTACGAGTGCGGGAAGACCTCGGAAATGCGAAGGCGCATTCTAGTGTACCAACCACACCCCCCGCCGCGGCCGGGCCGGCAGCGGCGGAGCTGCGTGCTAATCTGCCGCGCCATGAAAGAACTGATTCTCGGCGGCGCCCGTTCCGGTAAAAGCGCGTTGGCGGAAAAACGCGCCGTTGCATCCGCACTGGCGGTGACCTATGTCGCAACCGGCGAAGCGCTCGATGCCGAGATGGCGCAGCGCATCGGCCACCATCGCGCGCGCCGGCCGACACACTGGGCGCTGGCCGAAGAGCCGCTGCATCTGGCGGCGACGCTGCGTGCGCATGCGGCACCCGAGCGTTGTCTGTTGGTGGATTGCCTCACGCTGTGGCTTTCCAACCTGCTGCTCAAGGGCCGCGCCGCCGCGCAGGCGGAAGCCGGCGAGCCGGTGGCGTGTCCGCTGCTCGACGGCGAGATCGACGCACTGATCGAATGCCTGCCGCACTTGCCCGGACACATCATCCTGGTCAGCAACGAAGTGGGCCAGGGCATCGTCCCGCTCGGCGCGTCCACCCGGCTGTACGTGGACACCGCGGGGCGCCTGCATCAACGCGTCGCCACCGTCTGCGACCGGGTCAGTTTCGTCGTCGCCGGCCTGCCGCTGCAATTCAAATGAGGAGACCGGCATGAGCGGTATCCACGAGATCGACGTGAAGTCCATCGACGGTGAAATTCAGCCGCTCGCACGCTATGCCGGCAAGCATCTGCTGATCGTCAATGTCGCTAGCCGATGCGGTTTCACCCCGCAATATGCCGGGCTGGAAAAACTATGGCGCGAATACCGCGAGCGGGGGCTGGTGGTGCTGGGATTTCCCTGCGACCAGTTCGGCCATCAGGAGCCCGGCGACGAAGCCGAGATCCGCAACTTCTGCTCCCTCAACTACGCCGTGAGTTTTCCGCTGTTCGCCAAGATCGAGGTGAATGGGCGCAACACCCATCCGCTCTATCGACGGCTGAAGAAAGCCGCTCCCGGTTTGCTTCATACCGAGGCGATCAAGTGGAACTTCACCAAATTCCTCGTGGCGCCCGACGGAACGGTGCTAAAGCGTTACGCTCCCGCCACCGCACCGTCCGCCATCGCCGCGGACATCGAGCAACGCCTCGGCCCAATCTAAGGAACCACTGAACCAGTCCGTTCGCCCCACGGAGGTTTCCTCAGTCGAACATCGAGGGGCTGGAAGCATTTCCCGACCGCAGCACACCTGTATCTACTTGTACTTTTTCCGAGCCCAACGTAAAGTCCACCTTATTATCATGGTCAATGGTCGCGGAGGCGGTGAGCGGATACCAAACAGCGCCACGGACACGTGAGCCTCGCGGATCTCAATCACGCGAAAACCGCAGTATCGAGCGGATCTGCCTTTCTATATGCGTCGAAAAAATGTAGCCAGCGGCCTTGCATGGGGCTTGCTGGCGATACTGCTGATCGGATTGGCGGCTTGCGCTCCGGTGAAGTCAACACCGAAGGCGGCTTCCAAGGAACAGTTGCTTTGGCCCCTGCCTCCCGATCAGCCTCGCTTCCAATTCGAGGCAACGCTGCGCTCGGCAGCGGACATCGAGGAAGAAACCGCGGAAATGGCGCTGAAGCGGCAGATGGTACGGGGGAGTTCGGTCAACGATGAGCCGGTGATCTACAAACCATCCGCCATTCTCTCGCGCGGCGGCCTGGTCTATGTCGCCGACCCGGCCGCCAAGGCGATCACGGTTTTCGATGCGCCGCGCCGCAAGTTGTTCCGCTTCGGACTACGCGAGCCGAACTTGCTGCACCGGCCCCAAGCCATGGCGATGGATACGGCGGGAAACATCTACGTGCTCGATTCGGCACAACGCAAGGTGATGGTCTTCGACGCCATCGGCCTGTTCCTCTCGGCGATTGATCTCGACAAGCGTTTTCAGAATCCGGTCGGCCTGGCGGTTCAGGGTGACGGCAAAACTATTTACGTCGTGGATCGCGGGGAAGTCGATGGCAACGAGCATAAGGTGATCGCGCTGGCGCCGGACGGCACGGAACGCTTCCGTCTCGGCCCGCGCGGCATCGAACCGGGCCAGTTCAACATTCCGCTGGCAGCTACCGTCGGTCGCGACGGCTCGCTGTACGTGGTCGATTCGGGCAATTTCAGGGTCCAGGTGTTCGATGCCGCGGGCCGCTTCAAATTTCAGTTCGGCGGCATGGGTGCAGAACTCGGCCGTTTCAGTCGCCCGCGCGCAATCGCACTCGATACGGAAGGCAACATCTATGTTGCGGATGCCGGTTTCAACAATGTGCAGATCTTCGATGCCGACGGCCGGCTACTGATGCCGCTGGGCCGTCTCGGCCGCGAACCGGCGCCGGGAAACTATTCGTTGATCGCCGGTGTCGCCGTGGATGAAACCGGGCGCCTGTACATCGTCGATCACTATTTCAAGAAAATCGAAGTCTTCCGCCGCCTCAACGACGACGAAGGCCGACAACTGCTGGCGCGGGAACAACCCGCCCGGGGTTAGAAGAACACGCAAATCAATATGGAACAGCCATGATCCGAATCCCACTCTACAGAGCATTGTTCTGCACCGCGGTTTGCCGTCCATGCTGGTCGATTGTGGCGCTGCTGCTGGCGCTGGCGGGGAATCCGGCGTTTGCCGACGGCGACTTGACAACAAAATTCTCCAACCAAAACAGCGTCGGCAACACCCGGCATAACCTCACCCAGCGGCAGGCTTCCGGCGGCGGCCCGGTAGGCGTGATCATGGACCCATATCGGAACGACTACGGTCAAATCTGCGTCTATTGCCATACGCCGCACAACGCCAATGCGGCCGTTTCGGCGCCGCTGTGGAACAGGAACATTCCCAATACCACTTACAGGACCTATGACCAGGTCGACACGAACACGTTGACGCAAACGGTCTACCAGCCGGGCGCCGCATCGCTGACCTGCCTCTCCTGCCACGACGGACAACAGGCGGTGGATGCGGTGATGAAAATGCCTGGGCCAGGTCGCTACAGCGCGACGCCGGACAACGCCTTCCTCAATACATGGCGCAATCCAAGCGGCACCGGACCGTTTACCCATATGCGGCTGGCGCAGGGCGAGTGCCTCGCCTGCCATTCCTCGACGGCGGGCTTCCTCGGCGCCGGTGCAACCGATTTCTCGGTATTCGTCATCGGCACCGACCTCACCAACGACCACCCGGTAGGCGTCACCTTCCCCACCAGCGACGCTGGAGGCGACTGGAAGATGCCGGGAGGGAGCAAGACCACCAACGGGCTGGTCACCAAGTACTTCGATGAAAATAACAACGGCCGAATGGACAAAGGCGAAATCCGACTATACGACTCCGGCCACGGTCCCTCGGTGGAGTGCGCCTCGTGCCACGATCCCCATGGCGTCGCCCCCAACGGAAGCAGCACGTTCAATCCGACGTTCCTGCGCAAGAGCAACACGGCCAGCGCGGTATGCCTGACCTGCCACACGAAATAAGCTGAGCGTCCCTGCCGTGCGGAACACCGGCCCGCGGTTGCTCAACCGACGGACAGACCGAGGCGACCCCAGTCCATCGCCGCTGCCACCGCGTCGGCCAGACGTTCGATGTCGGCCTCGCGGCGGGCGCTGAAGTCGACCGCGAGTACCTCCTTCATGCCGGCCCAGCCGAGCAGTGCGGCCAAAGCCTGCGGATGATCGAAGAGCCCGTGGCAATAGGTGGCAAAGATCGCGTCGTCGTCTGACCGCGCCCCGTCGGGCCGATCGTCGAGCAGCGCAGCGGGCCGCGCCAGCGCCGGCCCGCGCGTGACCCCCATGTGGATTTCGTAGCCGATCAGCGGTGGCGCGCCAGGCAGTTCCAGGCTGCCGTTGACGTTGCGCAGTTGCTTCTGAGCGGCCAGCGTCGTCTCGCAGTCGAGCAACCCCAGTCCGGCCCGGCTTCCCGCCGCGCCTTCGAGTCCGAGCGGGTCGTGCACCTGCGTGCCGAGCATCTGGTAGCCGCCGCAAATGCCGATCAGCTTGCCGCCGTAGCGCAGATGGCGGCGAATCGATGCCTCGTGGCCCGCGGCGCGCAACCACTCGAGATCGGCCTGTACCGCCTTCGATCCGGGCAGGACCAGCAGATCGCAGGGGGGAATCGCCATCCCCGGCCCCACCCAGGAAAAGTCCACTTCCGGATGCAGGCGCAGCGGGTCCAGATCATTATGGTTGGCGCAGCGCGGATAGACCAGCGCCGTCACTTTCAATTTGCTCGCCCCTTTTTCTATTGTGTGCGTCGCCACCGCATCCTCGGCGTCCAGCATCAGTCCGTGCAGATAGGGCAGCACGGCCAGCACCGGCTTGCCGGTGCGCGCTTCCAGCCATTCGAGGCCCGGTTGCAGCAGCGCAATGTCGCCGCGAAAACGGTTGATGACGAAGCCCTTCACGCGTGCGCGCTCGCTGGGCGAGAGCAACTCCAGCGTGCCGACGATATGGGCGAAGACGCCGCCGCGGTCGATGTCCGCAATCAGGATCACCGGCACGTCGGCGACTTCGGCGAAGCCCATGTTGGCGATATCGCGGTCGCGCAGATTGATTTCGGCCGGGCTGCCCGCACCCTCCACCACCACCCAGTCGAATTCGGCGGTCAGCCGCTGCCAACTCTGCATCACCGCCGTCATCGCCGTAGTCTTGTAGGCGTGGTAGTCGCACGCATCGAGGTCGCTCACCGGCCGGCCGTGCACGATCACCTGGGCGCGGCGGTCGGTGGTCGGCTTGAGCAGCACCGGATTGAAATCGATCCGCGGCGCCACGCCGGCCGCCAGCGCCTGCAAGGCCTGGGCGCGGCCGATCTCGCCGCCGTCGGCGGTCACTGCCGAATTCAGCGCCATGTTCTGCGGCTTGAACGGTGCGACGGAAATGCCGCGGCGCCTGAAGATGCGGCACAAGGCGGCGACCAGGGTGGTTTTACCTGCGTCCGAGGTGCATCCCTGGACCATCAGGGCGCGCGCAGACACGGATGGGCGCCCCCTCCCGGCCTCCCCCTCGCGGGGCGCGGAGCTTTCCGCTCCGGCCCCTTCGGGAAAGAAGACCCTCCCCCTCCCGGCCTCCCCCTCGCGGGGGAGGTGACTGGATTTGTTTGCCCTGCGGACAAAAGGGGGCTGTGCCGGAGGCGTCGTGGGGGAGGCGGGGTCGGTCATGCGGCTACAATCTGCGCTCTTCTCGGCCGCCGATTATCCCATCGTGAAACTGCTCCGCTTCCTGTTTTCGCTCGCGCTAGCCGCCGGCAACGCCCATGCCGAAATGGTCGTCGTCGACGATACCGGTGTCGCCGTGCGACTGCCGGCACCCGCACAACGCATCGTCAGCCTTGCCCCGCACATCACCGAAACCCTGTTCGCCGCCGGCGCCGGCGGACGCATCGTCGGCACCGTCGAGTACAGCGACTACCCGGCAGCGGCAAAAAGCATCCCCAGCGTCGGCGGCTACGCGCAGGTGAACCTCGAAGCCGTCGTCGCCCTCAAGCCCGACCTGGTGATCGGCTGGCAGAGCGGCAACACCGCTGCCCATGTGGCAAAGCTGAAGGCGCTGGGTCTGCCGCTCTACTTGACCCAGCCCAACCGCATCGAGGACATCGCGCACAGCATCGAGGACTACGGCCGCCTCGCCGGCACCGAGGCGGTCGCCGCACCCGCTGCGCGGGAATTCCGCAACCGCCTGGCGGCGCTCAAGACGCGCCATGCAACGCAGCCGCCGGTGCGCGTGTTCTATCAAGTATGGAAGCAGCCGCTGACCACCGTCAATGGTGAGCAGATCATCAGCGACGCGATTCGGACTTGCGGCGGCGTCAACGTATTCGCCGACTTGAAGGGCCTCGCACCCAACGTCAGCGTCGAGGCGGTGCTGGCGAGCGACCCCGATGCCATCGTCGCCAGCGGCATGGATGCCTCGCGGCCGGAGTGGCTGGACGACTGGCGCCGCTGGCCGCAGCTCAAGGCCGTCGCCCGCGGCAACCTGTTCCATATCGCCCCCGGACTGATCCAGCGCCACACGCCGCGCCTGCTGGAGGGAACCCGCCTGCTCTGCGAACAGCTCGAAGCGGTCCGTGCCCGGCGCGGCGATGCCATAGCAAATAGCCCGCGACGATAAAGCGCGCCGATTCGCGCACAATCCGCGCTCCCCGCCATCACCCTCAGAGGTCGCCCATGACTCCCCTGCCCCCCATTCCGCGAGACCCGCGCCTGACGCAACGCCGCTTTTTCACCCACTGGGTGACCGAGCGGGTACGCTGGTCGGACACCGATCAGGTCGGCCACGTCAACAACCTGGCGTTTTGTACCTACATCGAAACCGGGCGTACCGAGTTCATGCGTCACCTGGTCAGCCGCGATGTCGAATCGCGGGTGCTGCTGCTCATGGCGCAGATCAACGTCAGCTTTCTCGGCGAAGTGCATTGGCCATCGGATGTGGATGTCGGCACTTGCGTGCTCGACATCGGACGCAGTTCGTGCCGCATCGGCCACGGCCTGTTTCTCGGCGAGCAGTGCGTCAGCAGCGCCGACTCACTGCTGGTGATGATCGACGAATCCACCCGCAAACCGCAGGAAATTCCGCCGCACGTCCGGGCGCATCTGGCCGAATTCCTTCCGCGCGCGGAAGGACTGCCCAGCGCCGCCTGACCAAGGCAATCCGGATGGCGCAGAATCGATAAACGGGCACCTCGAATGAGCCTGGCCCCTTTGATCTGGCCCCTTTGGTCGGCGCTTCAGGGCGAGGCTGCGCCAATGCAGGTAGCTGAAGTAATCCCCTTCGGCAAAAAAAAGCACGGTTCGCGGTTGTGGCCGCACTGCACGATGTGCAAGGGGACGTTGTCGAGGTGGGTGGCGGCCTATTCGTTTTGAACGCTATTTTGGGATTCCCGCATGGAAATTAAGGTCAACTTTCTCGACAAGCTTCGTCTTGAAGCCAAGTTCGATGACTTCACAGTAATTGCCGATCAGCCTATCCGCTATAAGGGCGATGGCTCGGCGCCGGGTCCGTTCGATTACTTTCTGGCTTCGTCGGCTTTGTGTGCGGCTTACTTTGTGAAGTTGTACTGCGAAACTCGCGACATCCCCACCGATAACATCCGCCTGTCGCAGAACAATATCGTCGATCCGGAAAATCGCTACCAGCAGATTTTCAAGATTCAGGTCGAGTTGCCGGCGGATATCTCCGCCAAAGACCGCCAGGGCATTTTGCGTTCCATCGACCGTTGTACGGTAAAGAAGGTGGTGCAAACCGGGCCCGAATTTGTGATCGAGGAAGTAGAAAATCTGGATGCCGATGCACAGGCCTTGCTGATGCTGGGTCGGGGTACGAGTGCAGCTCCGGAAGCGAGTACCTATATTGCAGGCAAGGATCTGCCACTGGAGCAAACCATCGCCAATATGTCGGGAGTTTTGGCGGGCTTGGGCATCAAGATTGAAATTGCTTCGTGGCGCAATCTTGTTCCCAATGTATGGTCATTGCATATCCGCGATGCGCACTCGCCGATGTGTTTTACCAATGGCAAGGGAGCGAGCAAGGAAAGTGCGTTGGCATCGGCGTTGGGCGAATTCATCGAGCGAGCGAATTGCAATCATTTCTACAACGACCAGTTTTGGGGCGAAGACATCGCCAATGCGGCGTTCGTGCATTACCCGGACGAGCGCTGGTTCAAGCCTGGCCGCAAAGATGTGCTACCGGCCGGAATTCTCGACGCGCACTGTTTGCAGATTTACAACCCCGACGGCGAGTTGCGTGGCTCGCATCTGGTCGACACCAACTCCGGCAATGTGCAGCGCGGCATTTGTTCGCTGCCCTATGTGCGCCAGTCGGACGGCGAGGTGGTGTATTTCCCCTCCAACCTGATCGACAACCTGTTCCTCAGCAATGGCATGAGTGCCGGCAACACGCTCGCCGAAGCGCAGGTGCAATGCCTGTCGGAAATTTTCGAACGGGCGGTCAAGCGCGAAATTCTCGAAGGTGAAATTGCGCTGCCTGATGTGCCGCAGGAAGTGCTGGCGAAGTACCCCAGGATTCTGGCCGGGATTCGGGGCCTGGAAGAGCAAGGTTTTCCGGTGCTGGTGAAGGATGCGTCGCTGGGCGGGGAGTTTCCGGTGATGTGCGTCACCTTGATGAACCCGCGTACGGGCGGTGTGTTTGCCTCGTTCGGGGCGCACCCCAGCTTTGAGGTGGCGCTGGAACGCAGTCTGACCGAGTTGCTCCAGGGGCGCAGTTTTGAAGGCCTGAACGATCTGCCGCGGCCCACCTTTGAAAGCAACGCCGTGACTGAGCCGAACAACTTTGTCGAACACTTCATCGACTCCAGTGGAGTGGTGTCGTGGCGCTTTTTCAGTGCCAAGGCGGATTACGATTTTGTCGAGTGGGATTTTTCCGGCCAGGGTGAAAATTCCAATGCCGACGAAGCCGCGACGCTGTTCGGCATCCTCGAAGACATGGGCAAGGAAGTGTACATGGCGGTGTATGACCAACTCGGTGCCACAGCCTGCCGCATTCTGGTGCCGGGTTATTCGGAAATTTATCCGGTCGAGGATTTGGTCTGGGATAACACCAACAAGGCACTGTTGTTCCGCGCCGATATTTTGAACTTGCATCGCCTCGACGATGCCCGCCTGGCAGCACTGCTCGAACGTCTGGAAGACAGTGAGCTCGATGATTACACCGACATCATTACCTTGATCGGCATCGAATTTGATGAGAACACGGCCTGGGGTCAGCTGACGATTCTGGAGTTGAAGCTGCTGATTCATCTCGCCTTGCAGCAGTTCGAAGCGGCGCATGAACTGGTAGGCGCCTTCCTGCAATACAACGAAAATACGGTCGAGCGCGGATTGTTTTATCAGGCCTTGAATGTGGTGCTGGAGGTGCTGCTGGACGACGAGCTGGAACTGGACGACTACGCGCTCAATTTCCGCCGGATGTTTGGCAACCCGCGGATGGATGCGGTGATGGGGTCAGTGGACGGCAGCGTGCGCTTCTTCGGCTTGACGCCAACGAGCACGAAACTCGAAGGGCTCGATCGGCACCAGCGCCTGATCGATAGCTACAAAAAACTGCACATGGCGCGGGCCAATGTGGCGGCTTTATCCAGTTAGGGTTCGAGTCATTGCGGAGTCGACAGAAGTTGAGATCGAAGAACCCCAAGAAAGCCCCCTCCTGAGCCAGGTTCTCTTCGTTTCGCCATCTGTCCGACAGACTTTATTACTCGCGATCATCAACACTACCAAAGACTTTCGCGTTCGGGCGTGGCGGTAATGTTGTGGATCGAGAGATCGGCACCGTCGTATTCCTGCTCCTGGTCGAGACGAATACCGACGCTGCGCTTGAGCAGACCGTAGACAATCAATCCGCCGACGAAGGCAATAGTGACCCCCAGCAGCGTGCCCACGATCTGCGCACCGAGACTCACGCCCCCAAGCCCACCCAGGGCTTTCTGCCCGAAGATGCCGGCAGCGATTCCACCCCAGGCACCGCAGATACCGTGCAAGGGCCAGACGCCGAGGACATCGTCGATTTTCCAGCGGTTCTGGGTGAGGGTGAACATCCAGACGAACAGCCCACCCGCCAAGCCGCCTGCGACGAGGGCGCCCAGCGGATGCATGATGTCGGAACCGGCACAAATGGCGACAAGGCCCGCCAGCGGACCGTTATGGACAAAGCCCGGGTCGTTCTTGCCGACGGCAAGCGCGACCAGGGTGCCGCCAACCATGGCCATTAGCGAATTCATCGCCACCAGCCCGGAAATCTTGTCCAAAGTTTGCGCACTCATTACGTTGAAACCGAACCAGCCGACGATCAGAATCCACGCGCCGAGGGCGAGAAAGGGAATGCTGGAGGGCGGGTGCGCGCCGGCGATGCCGCCGTCCTTGTGGTAGCGGCCGCGGCGGGCCCCGAGCAGCAGAACTGCCGCAAGGCCTATCCAGCCACCGACCGCATGCACCACGACGGAACCGGCGAAATCATGGAAATTTTCGCCAAAATTGAATTTCAACCAGTCCTGCACACCATAGGCGTTATTCCAGGCGATACCCTCGAAGAACGGGTAAACGAAGCCCACCAGAAAGAAGGTGGCGGCCAACTGCGGGTTGAATCGCGCGCGCTCGGCAATGCCGCCGGAAACGATGGCCGGAATGGCCGCGGCAAACGTCAACAGGAAAAAGAACTTGGTCAGTTCGTAGCCGCCCTTTTGCGCCAGCACCTCGGCGCTGGAGAAAAAGTTCACTCCGTAGGCAATGCTGTAGCCAACAAAAAAGTAGGCCAGGGTTGAAACCGAAAAATCGCAGAGGATTTTGACCAGCGCATTTACTTGGCTCTTCTTGCGTACGGTGCCGAGTTCAAGGAAGGCAAAGCCGGCATGCATCGCCAGGATCATGACGGCGCCGAGCAGAATAAAAAGTACGTCAGTCGAGGTCTTGAGGTTTTCCATTTTGGGGCTCCAAGCACAAAGTCTGTGCGCAAAAGCAAAACACATTCCAGAGACACGACCTCATGATAATCATATAGTTATAAGATTACCCCGACAGACAACTGCCTCCATTTGGTGCGTTTCGGATGGAGTGGCGCACCAACAACGCCCACCCCGCCTGAAGAAAACTTATTTCGGTGCGTAGGTTCGCGGCAGCAAGGCCCACATACGGCCTTTCTGCCGCATCCTGCCGGCATGCTCGCCGGCGTCCGCACCGCTGCCCCAATAGAAGTCCGCGCGCACCGGGCCGCGGATGGCGCCGCCGGTATCCAGCGCCAGCATCAGCCGTTGCAGCGGGATCTCCGATAACGGCCGCGTCGTCACCAGCCAGACCGGTGCCCCAAGCGGCGTGATGCGGGGATCGACGGCGATGCTGCGTTCCGGCAGCAGCGGCAGGCCGAGCGCTCCCGGCGGACCGCTGCCCTCGACCGGCAGTTCGCGGAAGAACACCACGCTCGGATTGTTGTTGAGCAGCTCCTGCGCCCGTCCCGGATTGGCCTTGACCCAGCCCTTGATGCCACCCATCGAGGCTTGGTCGGCACGCAGTTCGCCCTGTTCGATCAGCCACTTGCCGATGGAACGATAGGGTTGGCCGTTCTGGTCCGCGTAACCGATGCGTACGCGACTGCCGTCGTCGAGCTGTACCTGCCCCGAGCCTTGAATCTGTAGGAAGAAAAAGTCCACCGGGTCGTCCAGCCAGAGCAGTGCCGAGTTCGCCCGCTGCGCCTCCTGCCGCGCCCATTCGGCGCGCGGGTAGTAGGGGACAAGGCGCCGCCCGTCGAGACGACCGCGTAGCTTGAGATGCTTGAGTTCGGGGTAGAGGCTACCCAGATCGACGGTAATCATGTCCTCCGGCGGACCGAAGACCGGAATCGGATACGCCTTTGAGCGGCGGCGGCTGCCATTGACCACCGGTTCGTAATACCCGGTGACCAGTCCTTCGCGGGAGCCGTCGGGATTCGCCAGTTGCCAGGGGCGGAGCCAGGCCTCGAACCAACCGCGCAGATCGCTGCGGTCGGCGCTGCGCGCGGCGGTGCAGGTAGCTTCCCAAAGTTCCTGGCGGCCCAGGCTGTGGCAAGTGGTGAGAAAGCCATCGAATGCGGCGCCGAGATCCTCCCCCCCCCAGCCCGGCAACTCCGACCACTCGGCGGGCTGTAGCGGTTTCTCCGCTGGCTTCGGCATCTCGGGCATGGGGCAGGCACACGGTGCGATAGCAACGGGCTCCGGCAGGCGCGTCGCCTGGCTGGCGCAGCCGGCGACGAGAAGAAAGACCAGCAGGAGAATGGGGCTGCGCATGATTCTGATAAAGTCGTCAGGTTAGCAATGCTGCAAATTATCCCATGGGGCTGACCACCGTCCTGGCCGCGATCAGCGTCGAACTGCTCATCCCGCTGCTCCTGCTCTACTGGCTCTGGCGCGTCTGGCCGAGGAACTCCGACGATGACTGACCTGGAAAAATTTCTCGCGCGCGCCGAAGCCGTACTGGCGCGCATCGAAGGCCTGCTGCCGGCCGCCCACGCGGCCCCCGACTGGTCGGCAACCGCCTTCCGCTGGCGCAGGCGACAGGGCCGCGGTGCGCTGGAAGCGGTACGCTATCCGCACCGCATCCGCCTCGACGATCTGCAAGGGGTGGAGGAACAGAAACAGCGCATCGAGCAGAACACACGGCAGTTCATCGCCGGCTACAGCGCCAACAACGTCATCCTCACCGGCGCGCGCGGCACCGGCAAATCGTCGCTGGTCAAGGGGCTGCTGCACGGCTATGCGGATCGGGGCTTACGCCTGATCGAAGTGGACAAGGGCGATCTGGTGGATTTGGCGGAAATTGTGGAACTCGTCGCCGCCCGCCCGGAAAAGTTCGTCGTCTTCTGCGACGACCTTTCCTTCGAAAGCGGCGAGCCCGGCTACAAGGCGATGAAAAGCGTGCTCGACGGCTCGATCGCGGGCATGCCCGACAACGTACTGATCTACGCGACATCCAATCGCCGCCACCTGATGCCCGAAACCATGCGCGAAAACCTCGACGCCCGCCACGACGAGGACGGCGAGCTGCATCCGGGCGAAACCACCGAAGAAAAGATTTCGCTCTCCGAGCGCTTCGGTCTCTGGCTGTCGTTCTACCCGTTCAGCCAGGACGAGTACCTGGCCATTTGCGGCCATTGGCTGCACAGCTTCGGACTCGATGCCGGAAAAATCGCCGACGCCCGCACGGAGGCGCTGCAATGGGCGCTTGGCCGCGGTTCGCGCAGCGGGCGTGTGGCCTGGCAGTTCGCCCGCGACTATGCCGGCCGCAACGCCGGGACGATGCGGCCATGAAGAGGATGACCGAAGTCGCCGCCGCGGTGATCCAGCGGCCCGACGGCAGCTTCCTGCTCGGCCAGCGCGCACCGGGCACCTTCTATCCGGGCTACTGGGAATTTCCCGGCGGCAAGGTGGAAGCTGGCGAAAGCCCCCGCCAGGCGCTGATCCGCGAGCTGTCGGAAGAACTCGGTATCGACGTCCTCACCGCCTACCGCTGGCTGACGAGGGAACATGTCTATGAGCACGCCCACGTCAAGCTGCACTTTTTCCGCGTCACCGCCTGGCGCGGCGAATTGCGCGATCACGTGCATAGCGCGCTGGCCTGGCAGCATGCCGAATCGCTCGATGTGGCGCCGATGCTGCCCGCCAACGCGCCGGTGCTGAAGGGCCTGGCGCTGCCCAACTTCTACGCCATCACCGCGGCCGCGCAGATCGGCATCGATACCCAGTTGCTGGCGCTGGCGCAGGCCCTCGACGGCGGGCTCAGGCTGGTGCAGATCCGGGAACCCGGGCTCGACCCTGCCCGCCGCAGCGCCTTCGCCCATGCCGCCGTCGACCTGTGCCGCCAGTACGGCGCCCGTGTGCTGGTCAATAGCGACGCACCACTGGCGGTCGCCTGCGCGGCCGACGGGCTGCACCTTTCGGCACGGCAGCTCATGGCGAGCGACCGCCGCCCCGACTTTCCCTTGGTCGCGGCGTCCTGCCACGACGCGGCGGAACTCGCCCGGGCTGGTGCGCTGGAGCTGGATTTCGCGGTGCTCGGCCCGGTGGCCCCAACCCCCAGCCACCCGCAGCAACCGGGACTGGGATGGCAGGCATTTGCCGACTCGGCAGCGGACGCGACGCTACCGGTCTTCGCGCTCGGCGGCCTGGCCAGAGCCGACATGGAGGCCGCCTGGCAGGCGGGGGCTCACGGCATTGCGGCGATTCGCGCCGCGTGGAATCAATCGCCGGCCTGAGCCGGCGTATCGGAATCCTCTTCCGCCGCCGCGATGCGGTACTCCTCGTTGGCCCAGGCACCGAGGTCGATGCCCTTGCAACGCTTGCTGCAAAACGGTCGATACGGATTGGCGGCCGTCCACGCCACGGTCTTGCCACAGGTAGGACAGCACACCTGGGTCGCTGCGGGTTGGTTCATCAGAAAAAGGAAACCCTGAACGGGCGGCTCAGAGATTGCAGAAGGTCAGTTCGAAGTTCACATCCGCTTCGACCTGCTTTGGCCGCTGGTTGATCTCGGGAGCGAGAAAGCGGATGTTCAGCGCATACTTGCCAGCGCTGATTTCCGGCACAAAGCAATCGTTGCTATCCAGACGCAGACGCACCAGTTGCGCCGTGCGTCCGGCCAGCATGAGCTGGAAGCTGCCGCGCGGTGCGCTTTGCTTTTCCGCGCGGCCGGATGAGCGCAGCAGGCGCAGCACGATCGTCAGGCCTTGGCGGATGGCCATCATCGGACCAACCCAGGTATTGAGATCCTGGCGTCGCCCGTCCGCGTCCCGGTTGAGCCAATAGTGATATGAAGGCAGATCGAACTCGCAAACGCCGCCCGGGATCGCCGCGCGATTCTTGATCGCCATCAGCCATTCGTTGTCGCGCAAGTACTGGCCAATACGGCCTTGCATCGATAGCAGCGCTGCGGAGGCTTGCTCGATTTCGTAAAGCGCGCCGGACAGCGCATCCTCTGAAATTTCGGGGTTGTTGCGGAACGAAAGCAGGATCTGGCGCTGCCGCTCAAGTTCCTGCATCAGGTCGAACTTGAGATCGGCGCGGCCGGCCACTTCGAATATCTCGAACAGAGTGACCAAAGCGACGTGATGGATTTCCGCGGCTTCGGCAGAGATGAAGAACGCAATCTTGTCGAACAAATCCTCCAGGCGCAGCAGGGTGCGTATGCGCTCGTTAAGAGGATATTCGTATGTGATCACGCGGGACCCCTGGATGAAGTCGGGCGATTCTGACCGATTTGGGGTCAAACCTCAACCCGAATAAGAGCTGGAATCCGGCTTCTCGCGGGACATTTCACGGTATTTACGATCCAGGGCGAGAACCTGTTGGCGCAGATGCGGCAAGTCGCCGCTATTGTCGATTACGTCGTCGGCCGCCGCCAGACGCTGCGCTCGGCTCGCCTGGGTAGCCATGATGCGGCGGACCTCCTCGGCGGACAAGCCGTTGCGCGCCATTACCCGTGCCAATTGGACTTCTTCGGCACAGTCGACCACCGCAATCGCACTGGCTCGTTCGCGGTAGACGTCGAATTCCACCAGCAGGGGAATGACCTGCATCACGTACGGGGCCCCATCGGCAAACCCCTGGGCCACGCGGTCGGCGCTTTCCTGGCGCACCAGCGGATGGACGATGGCTTCCAGCCGTGCTCGGGCCTGCGGGTCGGAGAAGGCCAAGCGACGCATGGCCACCCGGTCCAGCGCACCGTCGGGGGCAATCATCTGGTCGCCGAAGGCCGCGCGAATCGCCGGCATGGCCGCCCCATTCGGCCCGGTAACCTCGTGGGCAATCACGTCGGCATCGACAATCCGCGCCCCCAGCGCGGCAAACATGTCGGCCGCGGCGCTCTTGCCGCTGCCGATACCGCCGGTCAATCCAATCAATACTTGCCTCACGGTACGTCACACTCCTCGCCATGGATTCCCACCAGCGTCGCCAGCAGGGCTTCTACCCGCGGCACAGCCGCCGCCACGCCGCGCACTTCGATCCGAAGGATCGTCGCCGACCCCGGCCGCAACACCAGTTTTGCGCTTCTCACACCCCTGCGGCCGATCTCCTGGAGGTAATCGGTTGCCGCCTGTTCGCTGGGAAATTCCCTGAATACGATAGCGAACTTGCCGTCGCTTTCCTCATCCACCCGCAACTCGGCGACGATGCCTTCCAGCTTGCGGATTTCTGCGATTTTTGCGGCGGCGCTTTCGCGGCTGAGCAGCGCCGGAATCAGCACCACGAACTTCGCCGGCGCCTCACGAACGACGGTCTCGGCCTTGACTCCGTCGAGCTTGCCGATCTCGGCGCCGAACTTCTCGGCATCGACTTCCGCCAGCCCTTCAACCGCCTTGCAGAATAGACCGCCACCCTGCCCCACACGCTCCGCGACGACCAACCGCAACCGCTCCGTGGCCATTTGCGCCGCTAACCGTTGCGGCTCGTGTCCGGCATCCGTTGTCACGAAATACCCGCCCGACCAGACCAGGAAGATCAGGTTGGCCAGCAGCAGCGCAAGGAACAGCAGTCTCATGGATGAAGTCGTCGCCAGGGTCGGTTACACGTCTACGGCCAGACGCGCCAAACCTTCGAGTACCAGGTTGTCTATAGCCAGGACAGGCAGGGTCAAATGCGTCGCCAAGTCGGCGGCCGCTCCGCCGGAAAGCAGGCAGCGGGCATCTGGCACCGCACCCAGCGCGCGGAACATGCGTTCGATGGCGCCCAGCGTGGCGTGGATGATACCGCTCTCGATGGCATCGTCGGTGTTGGTCGGCAATTCGCTATAGCGCCCGCGCGCGGCGGGCAGTTGCGCGGTCGCCTGCGCCAGACTGGCGCGCATCAACGACAGCCCGGGCAGGATCAACCCGCCGCGGAAATAGCCGGCGGCGTCGAGCGCATCGACGGTAGTCGCCGTCCCGGCGTTGATTACAAGACAGTCGCCGCGGTGCAGGGCGCGCGCTCCGATCAACGCGGCCCAGCGGTCGGCGCCGAGCTGCGCCGGCCGGTCGTAGCCGTTAAGCACGCCGCCCTGCTCCGAACACGCGGCGTTCCAGCGCACTGCCGCACCCGGCAGGGCCGACGCCACTGCAGCGGCAACGGCGGCACCGGCCACGTTGCAGCCGATAATGCGATCGAACGTCGCCCCAAGCGGCAGATAGCGAACAAGCGCCGCGGCATCGATCGTCGCCAGCGCGCCGCCGCCGCACCAACGCTCGCCGTCGTGCAATCCCCACTTGATGCGGGTGTTGCCGCAGTCCAGGCAAAGGATCACGGTGCCAGCCTCAAACTGACGTCCCCCGAAACGACCCGCTGCATGCCCGATTCGGTCGCCAGCAGCAACGCGCCGTCGTCGTCCACGCCGAGGCAGCGTCCGCTGCTGTCGCTGCCTCCGCCGCTGATCCTCACCGGCCGGCCGGCCCACGCGTGGCGCGCTTGCCACTCCGCACGCAACGCGGCGAAGCCGCCGTTGCTGTAGCGGTCGAGGGTGGTGCACAGGTTCTGTAATAGTGCGCCAAGCACCGCTTCACGCGATACCGCGGCCAGCGCTTCATTGAGCGCAGCGGCTTCGACACCGGGCGGCAGGCTGCACGGCCGGCGCAGATTGATACCGATGCCGATCACCGCGGAACGGATGTCGCCCGGTTGCAGTTCGATCAGCACGCCGGCCAGCTTGCGCTCGCGGTAGAGCAGATCGTTGGGCCATTTCAGCGCGACACCCGCGGCGCCCAGCTGCTCAAGCCCGAGCGCCAAAGCGAGACCGACGGCCAGGGACAGTGCAGCCGGCGCGCCCGAGCCGGGCGGGAAACGCCAAAGCAGGGAAAAGGTCAGGCTGTCGCCGGGTGCCGAGGCCCACTGCCTGCCCAGCCGGCCGCGCCCGGCTGTTTGCGCATCGGCCGCCAGCACCGTTCCCGACGCGGCGCCCGATGCGGCGCGCGCCAGCAGGCGCGAATTGGTCGAATCGCATTCGGCGACAACGTCGATGTCGAAACGGCAGGCCGCAACGCCAAGCGCAGCGACGACAGCGACAGTATCCAGGACGGCAGGTGATGAATCGGGCATGCGCCGGATTATCCCTGCTCTTCCTCGCCTTTGCTATCGTCGAGGTTGAGCTCCTGGATCTTGCGGGTGATGGTGTTGCGGCCGATGCCGAGCAGCTGCGCGGCCTCGATGCGGCGTCCGCCGGTAGCCGCCAGGGCGCGCCGGATCAGGGTGCCCTCGAAGGCGCGGGTGAGATGATCGAAGACATTACCGGGGTGCGCGACGATCATTCGGTCGGCTTCGCTGGCCAGCGCTTCGAGCCAGTCCACCGGACCCAATGCCGACGTTTGTTCGCGCAGTTCGCCAGGCAGATCGGCAACATCCACCGATTGTCCCGGCGCCATCACTGTCAACCAGTGACACAGGTTTTCCAGCTGCCGCACGTTGCCTGGGAATTCCAGCCCCTGCAAATACTTCAACGCGTTATCGGCCAGCCGTTTCGGTTCGACGCTGAGTTCGTGCGCGCTTTTGGCCAGGAAATGCTTGGCCAGCAGCGGAATATCTTCGCGCCGCTCGCGCAACGTAGGCAAACGCAGGCGGATAACGTTGAGGCGGTGGAACAGGTCTTCACGGAACAACCCGTCGCGCACGCGTTGCTCAAGATTCTGATGCGTCGCGGTGATGACGCGCACGTTGGCCTTCACCGGTGTATGGCCGCCGACGCGATAGAAATGGCCATCGGAAAGCACGCGTAGCAGGCGGGTTTGTAGTTCTGCCGGCATGTCGCCGATTTCGTCGAGGAACAGCGTGCCGCCCTCCGCCTGTTCGAAACGCCCGCGGCGCTGTGCGGCAGCCCCGGTGAACGCCCCCTTTTCATGGCCGAACAACTCCGATTCAAGTAGATCGCGCGGGATCGCCGCGGTATTGATGGCGATGAACGGTGCCGCCGCACGCGGACTGTGGCGGTGCAGTGCGCGCGCCACAAGTTCCTTGCCGGTGCCCGATTCGCCGTTGATCAGCACCGTGGCGTGCGACTGCGACAGACGGCCGATGGCACGAAAAACTTCCTGCATCGATGGCGCTTGGCCGAGGATCTCCGGCGCCATGCTGGTGGCTTCGACACTGCCCGCCGGTTGCGGCGTTTCCTCGATGGCGCGGCGTACCAGATCGACCGCCTGATCGACATCGAACGGTTTGGGCAGGTATTCGTAGGCGCCGCCCTGAAAGGCGGCGACGGCAGAATCGAGATCGGAATAGGCGGTCATGATAATGACCGGCAATTCGGGCCACTGGGCTTTTACCTGGCGCAACAGTTCCAGCCCGGTATGGCCCGGCATGCGAATGTCGGAGACCAGCACACAGGGCATCTGCCCGGAATCGAGAGCGGCCATCGCTTCGGTGGCAGAAACGAAACTCTTGTATGGAATCGACTCCCGCGCCAAGGCCTTTTCGAAGACCCAGCGAATGGAACGATCATCGTCAACTATCCAGACGGGATTCATGATGTGCCGTTATGGTGTTCGTAATTCAAAGGCAACAGGATCGTGAAACAGGTACGCCCGGGACGCGAGTCCACTTCGATCGTACCGAAATGCTGCTGCACAAAACTCTGGGCCAACGTCAGCCCCAGTCCGCTACCCCCTTCACGACCGGAAACTAGAGGATAGAAGATCTTGTCCCGAATTGCCTCCGGAATACCTGGACCGTTGTCGATCACTTGCAATTCGAGTGCCAGCGGATAACGCTTCTTCGCCAGGGTGACCTGGCGTTGTGCACGTGTGCGGAAAACGATTTCGCCTTTGCCGCTCATCGCCTGGGCGGCATTGCGGGCAATGTTGAGAATCGCCTGGATCAGCTGTTCGCGATCGCCGGTCAAATCCGGCAGCGAAGTATCGTAGTCGCGCCGTACCCGGACGCCGGCGAATTCGGCGTGAATCAGGCGCAGCACCCGTTCGAGGATTTCATGGATGCTCACCTGCGACGGTTGCATCGTACGATGCGACGAGAGCAGTCGCTGCATCAGATCCTGCAACCGGTCGGCTTCGCTGATGATGACCTGGGTGTATTCGCGCAAGAACGGGTTGTTCAGCTCACGTTCCAGTAGCTGCGCGGAGCCGCGGATGCCGCCGAGCGGGTTCTTGATTTCGTGGGCAAGATTGCGCACCAGGTCGCGATTCGCCTGCTGCTGCACCGCTTCGCGTTCCTCGCGCGCCACCTTGAGCTGCTGATCAATCGGGCGGAATTCCAGCAGCAAAGTGGCTCCCTCGACCTCAACTGGGGTTACCGTGCAATCCAGGTGCAGGGGCAGGTGCTCGCCACGAGCCACTTCGATGTTGTGCCCGGTATAGCTCCAGTTGTTGCGCACCGCGCTCTCCAGCGCCGCATTCACCACTTTGGAAGCGCCCAACAATTGGGATAGAGGGCGCCCCAACCAAGTGCGCTGGCTCACCGCGAAAAGGTTCTCCGCTGCCGGATTGAGGTGGCGAATCAGTTCCTTGTCGTCGAGCAGGATGACCGCCGAGGAGAGCAGATCGAGACCGGCAAAGGCATCATTCCTGGCAGTAGGGACGGGGGCGCTCATTGCACGCTATCAGCAAGAAGCAAGCCATTGCAGCCCCGCCGTTCCGCGGCCATTTACTTGAGTGCGGACATCTCGCGGCGCAGTGCATCGAGATTCCGCTCGTGCAGGGCAACCCGGTCGCGCAGAGCCTGCTGGCCCGCAGCCGGCAGCCGCACAGCGTCCGGTTCCGCCAAGGATTTCCTGGCGTCCTCGAGATTCTTCTGCTCGGACTTGAATTCCTGATCGAGCAGATACCGCCGGTCTGAATCGCGGTTGCGCTGCTGATCCTTGCTGACGCGCGGAAACCCAGCCGCTGTAGCGCTGGAGGCCGCAACGGGCCGCGGCTTGGTGGCCGGGGTCGAACGCTCCTCGGAAATCACCGTGCAATTGCGCAACCCGGCTTTGCTTGTCGCATACGTCGCGTGACCGGTGTCGTCGGTACATTTGTACAAGGTCGAAGCGTCGGTCCGGCCTGCAGTCAGGCAGGCGATCAGCATGGCGATCAGCGGAGCTACGGTGCGGCTGTTTTGCATTGATAGGCGTCCGGAAATGAGGCGGAGAAAGTGTAGGCCAAGCAGGGGCGAAAAAAAAGGACGGGATACCCGTCCTTTTCCCTCTGAATCCCGGAGGATTCAGATCGAGTAGTACATGTCGAACTCGACCGGGTGCGTGGTCATCCGGAAGCGGGTCACATCTTCCATCTTGAGCGCGATGTAGGCATCGATCCAGTCACTGGAGAACACGCCGCCGCGGGTGAGGAACTCGCGATCCTTGTCCAGGTAGTCCAGGGCCTGTTCCAGGCTGGAACAGACGGTGGGAATCTTGGCATCTTCTTCCGGCGGCAGATCGTAGAGGTTCTTGTCGGCCGGATCGCCGGGGTGAACCTTGTTCTGCACGCCGTCGAGGCCGGCCATCATCAGCGCAGTGAAGCACAGGTAAGGGTTGGCACCGGGATCGGGGAAGCGGGTTTCGATGCGCCGCGCCTTGTCGCTATGGACAAACGGGATGCGGATCGAGGCGGAACGGTTCTTGGCCGAGTAGGCCAGTTTCACCGGGGCCTCGAAGCCAGGCACCAGACGCTTGTAGGAATTGGTCAGCGGGTTGGTGATGGCGTTCAGGGCGCGAGCATGCTTGATGATGCCGCCAATGTAGTACAGGGCGAATTCGGACAGGCCGGCGTAGCCGTTGCCGGCGAACAGGTTCTTGCCGTCCTTCCAGATCGACTGGTGCACATGCATGCCGGAACCATTGTCGCCAACGATGGGCTTGGGCATGAACGTAGCCGTCTTGCCGTACTGATGGGCGACGTTATGCACTACGTACTTCAGGGCCTGGGTCCAGTCGGCACGACGCACCAGAGTGTTGAATTTGGTACCGATTTCATTCTGGCCGGCGGTGGCCACTTCGTGGTGATGCACTTCGACGGGGATGCCGATGGCTTCCAGTGCCAGCACCATCTCAGCGCGCACGTCATTGAAGGAATCGACCGGGGGCACCGGGAAATAGCCGCCTTTGACGCCGGGACGATGGCCGGTATTGCCGCCCTCGAATTTTTCAGAGGAGGACCAGGCGGCTTCCTCGGAGTTGATCTTGACGTGGGCGCCGGACATATCCACACCCCACTCGACGGAGTCGAAGATGAAGAATTCGGGTTCCGGGCCGAAGTAGGCCGTGTCGCCGATGCCGGAGGACTTCAGGTAGGCCTCGGCACGCTTGGCGATGGAGCGCGGATCGCGGTCATAGCCCTTGCCGTCGGCTGGATCTACCACATCGCAGGTTAACACCAGGGTGGTTTGATCGAAGAAGGGGTCGATGTAAGCCGTTGCCGGATCAGGCATCAGCTGCATGTCAGAGGCTTGAATGCCCTTCCAACCGGCAATCGAGGAACCGTCGAAGGCATGGCCGTCTTCGAACTTTTCCAGGCCGAAAGCGGACACGGGCACGCCGACGTGCTGTTCCTTGCCGCGGGTATCGGTGAAACGAAAGTCGACAAACTTGACTTCCTGTTCCTTGACAATCTTCATCACATCTTGAGGCGTGGTCATGAGGTTGCGCTCCTAAACAGAATTTGCAATTTAAGCCTTGCGAAAAAATCGTTGCGAGGGCGGGTCAGCAGTTTCCATGCCACGCCTCAAGCGGGAACCGGGCATTGTGCCACAAAGGGATAGCAACCCGCCCCGAGTCTGCGTCGAACCAATTTGGTGCGGACTCTGAAATTGGGCACTAATATGGTGCAATTTTGCAATTCAGGCTGATCGAGCGGAACCACGGGTCGTCCGCCAGAGCCTTCGTCAGTCGGGCCCTCAAACGTCCGGCACGTTCCGGATCAGCCAGTATTGTCGTATTGAGAAACACGTCGGCCTCGACTTGTCGGCCCAGATAATGGAATACCGTGTCTTCGAGATCGGGCAAATCGTCTTCCCCAAGAAGCGAGCGAAGATGTTCGATAAGCATTTGCCGATCGGGCAACTTCCCCGGCCAAGTGGCCGGATCGAGATCGTTCTCGGCATCGACGTGCACCAGTACGTCGAGAATGTCCGGATGGGCGCTGAGGGTTCGAATGCGCGCAGTTTCGGCAATCAGATGCCCCTCGGACACGCTGATACGCGGATTGACCTGGATATGCGCGTCGACCAGCGCCTTATGCCCCATGCGCCGGGTGCGCAACTCATGCAGGCCGACGACCCCGGGCACCGCCTCGATACTTTCCCTGATGCGCGCCACTTCGTCTGCCGACAAACCGGTGTCCACCAGTTCGCGCAGCGCATCCCAGGCGAACTGCACGCCCGCCTTGACAATCATGGCTCCGACCACGATAGCCGCCGCGGCATCGGCAAAGGGGAAACCGGCAAGCGCACCGCCGATGCCGGCCGCCACCACCAGCGACGACAAAGCGTCGGCGCGCGCGTGCCAGGCGTTGGCCACCAGCATCGGCGAGCGCAGCCGTTCGGCCACCTTCAGCATATAGCGGAACAGGCCTTCCTTGCCGGCCAGCGTGGCCAACGCGGCCCACATTGCCGCCACACCGACCGCCGGCAGGTTGTCCAGATTCTGCAAACGGCCCACCGCAGAGATCAGGATACCGGCACCGGTAGACGCCAGCAGTGCTCCGAGCAACAGTGAAGCTGCGGTTTCGATGCGGCCGTGGCCGTAGGGGTGCGATTCGTCGGCGGCTTCCGCACTCTTGTTGTTGGCGTAAAGGACGAAGCCGTCGGCCACGATGTCGGACAGCGTATGCATCGCATCGGCAATCAGGCTCTGGGAATGTGCGATCCAGCCGACCACCAGTTGCATGGCGGTCAGCAGCACGTTAACCGCAATGCTGATCCAGGTAATGCGACTGCCCTCCCGAAGACGGTGAGTGTCTGTCGGTGCGGACTGAAACGGCGAGTGGGCGTGTTCGCGTGCCATGAAGGTCTGACTTATACTTGAAGGCCCGATTTTAGCGCTCGTTGCAAAGGCGCCAGGCACATGACCCGTCTCAATGAAATCCTCACCCTCGCCCAGGAACGCGCCGAAAAACTCGGCCTGCCCTACGAAGGCGCGCTCACTCCGACCGAAGCCAGCGCGCTGCTGACCCTGGTACCCAACGCGAAGCTGGTGGATGTGCGTTCCCGCGCGGAATGGGACTGGGTGGGCCGCATTCCCGGCGCGCTGGAGATCGAATGGCAAAGCTACCCGGGCGGCGTCCCCAATATCCATTTCGTTGCCGAGCTGAGGCACGCAGTCACCACCGAAATGCTGCTGCTGTTCATCTGCCGCTCCGGAGCACGCTCCAGCGCCGCCGCGAAAGCGGCTGCCGAAGCGGGTTTCCCCGATTGCTACAATGTGCTCGAAGGCTTCGAGGGCGACAAGGACGAAAAAGGCCGGCGCGGAACGCTCAATGGCTGGCGCCATGCCGGGCTGCCCTGGACGCAAAGTTAATCCACCTTCCAACCGACCCGGTTCCGCCTGATCGCGGCAACCGCTCAAACCGATGCAATCGTCAATCATCAGCTTCGACCGCTTCAATGCCCTCGCCGACCAGGAAGCGCAGCAGCGCATCCTCGCCGCCAAGGCCGCACTCGGCAAGCGAGTCGTTATTCTCGGCCACCATTACCAGCGTGCCGATGTGTTCCGCCACGCCGACCTCGCTGGCGATTCGCTGAAGCTCTCCCGCCTAGCGTCGCAGACCGATGCAGAATACATTGTCTTCTGCGGCGTGCATTTCATGGCCGAAGTGGCGGACATCATGTCCAAACCGGAGCAGATCTCGATCCTGCCCGACCTCGCCGCCGGCTGTTCGATGGCCGACATGGCCAATCTCGCCAAAGTCGAGCGCTGCTGGCGCGAACTGGGAGAGGTGCTCGACCCCGACCAGCAGGTCACCCCGGTCACCTACATCAACTCCGCCGCCGACCTGAAGGCGTTTTGCGGCGACCACGGCGGCATCGTCTGTACCTCGTCGAACGCCCCAACTATTCTCAAGTGGTCGTTCGCCCAACGCGAGAAAGTGCTGTTCTTCCCCGACCAGCACCTCGGGCGCTGGAGCGGCCACAAGATGGACATCCCGCTGGATGAAATGGTGGTGTGGGATCCCGACCTGGAAATGGGCGGCCTCACCGCCGAGCAGATCCGCAACGCGAAGATCCTGCTCTGGAAGGGCCACTGCTCGGTGCATCAGATGTTCCAGCCGGCGCACATCCTCAAGTTCCGCAACCAGTATCCGGACGGCATCGTCATTTCGCATCCGGAATGCGCCTTCGAGGTCTGTCGCCAGTCGGACTACGTCGGCAGCACGGAATACATTCTCAACACGGTGAAGGCGGCGCCACACAATACGCGCTGGCTGGTCGGCACCGAGCTCAATCTGGTGGAACGCCTGGCCGACGAGGTCAAGCATGAAGGCAAAGTCGTCCAGTTCATGGCGCCGACGGTCTGTATGTGTTCGACCATGCAACGCATCGACCCGCAACATCTGGCCTGGACGCTGGAGAATCTCGTCGCGGGGCGGGTAGTGAACCGCATCGAGGTGCCGCCGCACGAAGCCGTGCTGGCCAAAATCGCCCTCGACCGGATGCTGGCCGTTTCGTAGTCTCCTCCGACATACCGGCAGAAGCGGCGTTCGGCTTTTGCCCGAAAGGCAGCAGCATATTACTATAGTAATATGTTTGATCATCCAGAATGCATGTTCGGGAGTCGCTTTTCCAGACGGCCGGCCGATTCGGGCCGGCGTCGCATCGTGCTCGGGCTGAGCAGCCTGGCGCTTGCCGGCTTGTGCGGCTGCGGGGCAAACCGGCAGCCGTTGCGGATCGCCAGCCAGGTCTGGCCCGGATATGAATTCATGTTCCTTGCCCGCGACGAAGGCTGGCTCGATCCGGGGCAAATCCGGCTGATCGAAACCACTTCCGCGACCGACTCGATGCATCTGCTTTCCGCCGGCATGGCCGACGGCGCCGCGCTCACGCTGGACGAAGTGCTGCGGGTCCGTGCCGGCGGCATTCCACTGGTCGTCGTTGCCGTATTCGACTTTTCCTCCGGCGCCGACGTCCTCCTTGCCCGCCCCGGCATCGCCAAGCTGACGGATATCCGCGGTGCGCGCATCGGCGTCGACCATTCCGCGGTCGGCGCTCTGATGCTCGGCGAAGCGCTCAGGGTGGCCAAACTGACCGTTGCCGACATCCATCCGGTGCGGCTGTTTCCCGACGAGCAGGAAAAAGCTTGGCGTAGCGGTCGGATAGACGCGCTGATCACCTACGAACCGGTGGCGACCCGTATCGAAAACCTCGGCGGTATCCGCCTCTTCGACAGCCGCAGCCTTCCCGGCACCATCGTCGATGTGCTGGCGATCAACCCACAGGCGCTACAGACCAAGGGCGAGGCCGTGCGCGCGCTAATCGCAGCGCATTTCCGCGCCCTGCAAAGATTTCGCACCAACCCGCAGGACTCCGCCTACCGACTGGCTCCACGCTTGAAATTCGTCGCCAACGAGGTGCTGGCCACCTACAAGAATCTGAACCTGTCCAGCCTCAAGGAGAATTGGCGGCTGCTCGGTTCGGCATCGCCGGCGTTGCTCGATACGGCGCAGGAAGTGTCGGCCTTGATGCAAAGCGAAAAGCTGCTTCCCGTCGCTCCGCCCCTCGCCGGGTTGATCGACCCCGCCTACCTGCCTGCGGCAGAAACGCAGTGAAACCGATTCTCGCCAAGCTGCCTCTGCGACTGATCCTGCCTGTGGTCGTGCTGGCCGGCTGGCTGCTAATCTCGACCTTGTCGATGATCTACTCCGACCGCGAAAAACGGCTGGTGCAATTCGAAGAAACCGCCGCGCTCGCGGTCGGCGAGGCCGCGCGACTGGTACGCAAAGCGGAACAGGATCTGCGCGACAGCCCGGCGGGGGTAGAACGCGAAATCATGTTGCTGGGCAGCGAACTGGAAATAGGGCTGCGCAACGCGGCCCTCATCGGCCCCGACGGCCGGGTGATTTTCGCCACGCGCTCCGACTGGGCCGATCTGCCTGCCGACGAAGCGATCGCCGGTTGGGACAAAGCCCGTTTCCAACGGGCGACCAACCGCTCCACTGCGGATATCGTGCGCGACGAAACCACCCATCTGTCCTTGCTGATGCCCTACGCCTATCCGCCGGTTCCCGGCGAAATCACCAGCCAGCGACGCGGTGCGGTCTATCTCGATTTCGACATCGCCGCGCGCCTGTCCGCAGTGCGTGCGGCCAACCTGCGCCAGCAGTTGGTCCAGGCCGCCGCGGCGTTCCTGCTCACCAGTATTCTGATTGCGTTGCTGAACAAATACGTGGCCCGCCCGCTGGCGGCCCTGTCGGCGGACGCCAAGCGCATCGGCCGCGGCGAACTCGACATCCGGATCGCCACCGAAGGGCCGCGCGAAATCGCCACGCTCAGCGAAGACTTCCGCTTCATGGCAGTCCAGTTGAGGACCGACCGAGGCGCCCTGGAACGCGAACGCGCTTTTCTGAAATCGCTGTTCCAGAGCGTGCCCGATCTGGTATGGCTGAAAGACCCGGATGGCGTCTATCTCGCCTGCAATCCGCGCTTTGAAAAGTTTTTCGGCGCGGCCGAAGAGCAGATCCTGGGCAAGACCGATTACGACTTTCTCGACCGGGAACGCGCCGACTTCTTCCGCGAACGCGACCGCATAGCCATCGCCGCCAATCAGCCAGTAATGAACGAAGAGGATGCCACCTTCGCCGACGACGGCCACACGGAACGGCTGGCGACGATCAAAACGCCGATGTACGACCCGACGGGAAAGCTCATCGGCGTACTCGGCGTCGGGCGCGACATTACCGCCATGCGTAAAACCGAAGCTGCATTGCAGGAACGCGAAGAACGCCTGTCGCTCATCTTCCGTCAGGCAATGGATGCCATCGCCCTGGTCGATGCGGAGACCGGCCGCTACGTCGAGGTCAATGAGGCGGCACACAATAGTTTGGGCTTCAGCCGGGAAGAATTCGAGGCACTTACGGTCTGGGATTTTGCAAACTCCGCTCCCGATCCGGAGGCGCTGCGCCGCGGCTTCGAGATGATGCACAGCCCGGAGGGCGTAACGCTCGAAGTCCAGGTCCGCAATCGCGCCGGCACCGTCCGCGACGTCCGCGTCAGCGGGCGCTCCATCGCTATAAGGGGCAGGAATTACATTTCGCTGATCTGGAGCGACGTCACCGAGCAAAAACGAGCGGCCGGGGAAATCCATCGACTGGCCTACTTCGATTCGCTCACCGCGCTGCCCAACCGCAGCCTGCTGCTTGATCGCGTCGGCCAGGCGCTGTCCGCCGCACGCGGCGACGAAGGGCAAAATACCTTGTTGCTGCTGAACATCGACCGGTTCAAGACCCTCAACGACGCGCGCGGCCACAACTTCGGCGACATCCTGCTGCGCGCCGTCGCCGGCCGGTTGAGCGGCCTGATGCGCGAAAGCGACACGCTGGCCCGGCTCTCCGCCGACGAATTCGCCATTCTGCTGACCACTCTCGACCGGCGCGGAGAAAGCACCGGCCACGATGCCCTGCGCCTGGCGGAAAGCATCCAGACCGCAATCCGCGCGCCCTTCCGCATCGGCGAAGAGGAGGTCGCCGTCAAGATCAGCCTCGGCATCACACTTTTTCCAAACAGCCTCGCCGATACCTCCGTCGATATCCTGCGACGCGCAGATACCGCCCTGCACCGTGCCAAGGAGGCCGGCGGCAACCAGTCGGTGTTTTTCGGCGAAGACATGGAAGAAGCTGTGCAGCAGCGCTTCCGCATCGAGGGCGAGTTGCGTCAGGCGATTCATTCCGGCCAGTTGCGGCTGTTCCTACAGCCCCAGGTCAACCGCGAGGAACACATGGTGGGCGCGGAAGCGCTGGTGCGCTGGCAACATCCGGAACGCGGCCTGTTGCCGCCAAGCGTCTTCGTCCCCGTGGCCGAGGAATCCGATCTGATCGTCGAACTCGGCGCTTGGGTATTTGCCGAAGTCTGCCGACTGCTGGTCCACCCGGACGTCGCCCAGCGGCGCTTGCGCGTGGCCGTCAACATCAGCCCGCGCCATTTCCGTCAGGCGGGGTTCTCGGCATGGATGAAGAAGGTGATCGCCGACAGTGGCGCCGACCCGAGCCACCTGACACTCGAAGTCACCGAAGGGTTGGTGATCGACAACATCAACGACGTCGTGGCAACGATGAGCGAACTGGGCAGCCTGGGAATCCACTTCTCGATTGACGATTTCGGCACCGGCTATTCATCGCTGGCTTATCTGAAGCGTCTGCCGATCCACGAAATCAAGATCGACAAGACTTTCGTCCAGGATGCGCCGACCGACAGCGACGACGCCGCACTGGTGGAAACCATCCTCGCGGTGGCGGAACATCTTCATCTCTCGGTGGTTGCGGAAGGGGTGGAAACCGAAGAGCAGGCGGCATTTCTCGATGCGCGTGGAAAAATCATCCACCAAGGCTACCTCTACGGCCGACCGGAACCGATAGAAATGTGGCTCGCCCGCTGGCGCAAGGTGCCGGTGTGACACCGCATCCGCTCGCAGGCTGGCGCGTTACGCTCGGCCTCCTCCTCACGCTGTTCGCCGCCATTTCGACCGCATGGGCCGAACCGGAACCGACCGCGCGCATTGCCGTGCTGGCTTATCGACCGAAACTGGAAACCCAGCGCCGCTGGCAACCGCTGGCGGTTTACCTGGAGCAAAGCGTACCCGGCTGGCGCTTTGAAATAAACGCGCTGAGTCTGCCGGAGCTCGAAGAGGCCATTGCCCGCAGACAGGTCGATTTCGTGTTCACCAATCCCGGCCATTACGTACTGATGACTTACCGCAACGGTCTGTCGTCGCCGTTAGCCACGATGGTAGAACGGGCAGACGGGCGAAATCTGGCCGCTTTCGGCGGGGTGATTTTCACCCAGATCAGCCGCAAGGACATCGCCACCCTCGCCGACCTCAAAGGCAAGACGTTGGCCGCGGCGGCGAAGAATTCACTGGGGGGCTACCAGATTCAGGCGCACGAACTTGCCCATCTCGGCATCACGCTACCCGCCGACGCCGACCTCATCGAAACGGGTATGCCGCAGGACCGGGTTATCGAGGCCGTACTGAGCGGACGGGCCGATGTCGGCTTCGTCCGCACCGGGGTAATCGAAGACTTGGCCCGCGAAGGCAGACTCGATCCAGCCCGGCTGAAGATTCTCAATCGCCAGAAGCTGGCTGACTTCCCGTTCGTCGTCTCGACCCACCTCTACCCGGAATGGCCGTTCGCGGTAATGCCCAGTATCGACGAGGAACTTGCTCGCCGCACGGCAGCGGCGCTGCTCGCGATGCCGCACGACAGCGCAATGACGACATCAATCGGTATTCACGGTTTTACCGTCCCCTCCGACTACCGCTCGGTAGAAACGCTATTGCGCGAGCTGCGCGTGCCGCCTTTCGACAAAATGCCGTCCTTCACCCGACAGGACGTCTGGACGCGCTATCGCCTGGAGATCGCCGGCAGCCTGCTGGCGGGCGGGCTGATCACTATCCTGGCCGCCTTCCTGATCGTCGCCAACCGCCGCCTGAGCCAAGCGCGGAGCATCTATCGGGATGTCATGGCGGCACAACCTACCGGGGTCTATCGCCTCAACGTGTCCGGCCGCGGCCGTTGGCCGAGACTGTTCTGGCGGGCACGGGGTGGCCGGCGCTACCGTTTCGAGGCGATCAACGACCGCTTCTGCGAAATCCTCGGCGTCAGTCGGGAACAGCTGTACACCGACGCCGGCCTTTTCCGCAAGCGGGTGCACCCTGAGGATCTTGCCGAGTTTTCGCGCCACAACCGCGAAGCCCGGGAGAATCGCACCGCTTTCAACTGGGAGGGACGGCTGCTTCACGAAGGGCACAGCCGCTGGGTGCATCTGGAATCGCTGCCACGCCGAGCCGACAATGGCGACTTGGTGTGGACCGGGGTACTTTACGACATCAGCGAACGCAAGGCGGTGGAGGCGGAACTGCAACGACTGGCCACCACCGATTCGCTGACCGGTCTGGCCAATCGCCATCACTTCCTCGCCCAGACCAGCCTGGAAATGGCCCGCGTAAAACGCTTCGGCGATCCAGCGGCGCTGCTGATGCTCGATCTGGATCACTTCAAGCTGGTAAACGATACCTACGGCCATGCCACTGGCGATACCGTACTCAAAGCCTTCGCCGCCACCTTGCGCGGCTCACTGCGCCAGATCGACCTGGCCGGACGGCTCGGCGGCGAAGAATTCGGCGTGCTGTTGCCCGGCACGTCGACCGAAAGCGCCCGGCAATTCGCCGAGCGGCTGCGTGAAAACGTCGCCGCAATGGACGTGCAGGGCTGGGGCAAAACCATTCCGGTCAAAGTCAGCATCGGCGTTGCGCGCATCGCTGCGGACGATGCCACCCCCGACAACGTTCTGGCGCGCGCCGACAGCGCCCTCTACCGGGCCAAGTCGCTCGGCCGCAACCGGGTGGAAGTGGCGACTTGATCGAAGGCCGCCGCAAGCCGCCGGCAGACGGGCACAATAGCGTCATGGCTCCATTGCGCATCACCACCTACAACATCCACAAAGGCTTTTCCCAGTTCAACCGCCGCCTCACCGTCCATGAGCTGCGCGACCGTCTGCGAACGCTGGATGCCGACATCGTCTTTCTTCAGGAAGTGCAGGGCGAGCACCTCGGCCATGCCCGCCGCCACCTTCGCTGGCCTGCCCTGCCGCAACACGAGTTCCTCGCCGAGGACGTCTGGCACGCCGCCTACGGCTGCAATGTGGAATACGACCACGGCCATCACGGCAATGCCATCCTGTCGCGGTTCGCCATCGCCACCAGCCACAACCAGGACGTCACCCATCTGCGCTTCGAGCGCCGCGGACTGCTCCATTGCACACTCCGCGTTCCCGGGCTGACGCAACCGTTGCATTGCGTCAGCGTGCATCTCTCGCTGTTCGGCCGCTCCCGCAAGCGGCAGATGGAGGCGCTGGCCGAACGCCTGGAAAACCTGGTACCCGGCGCGGCGCCGCTGATTGTCGCCGGCGATTTCAACGACTGGCGCAACCGCGCCCACAATCTGCTGGCGGAACGCCTCGACATGCAGGAAGTGTTCGGCGCGGCGCGGCCGGCGCGCAGTTTTCCCGCCACGCTGCCGCTATTCCGTCTCGACCGCATCTATGTACGCGGCTTTCGTGTCGAAGGCTGTGAAGTGCACCATGGCCATCACTGGGCGCAGCTATCGGATCACGCACCGTTGTCGGCGCGACTGCTGCCGGCCTGACCGTGGTCATCGTCCCGCATAACCGGCTAAGACTGCTGGAGAGTGGCGCCCATTATTTTCCGGCGTTGATCGACGCAATCGCCGCGGCGATCCGGGAAATCCATCTCGAAACCTATATCTTCGCCGACGACCCCACCGGCCGCGCAGTAAGCGCCGCACTGGCCGCCGCGGCGCGGCGCGGCGTGCGGGTACGGGTGCTGGTGGACGGCTTCGGCGCACGCGACTTCGCCGCCGGCCTCGGCGCCGAGCTGGCCGCCGCCGGCGCCGACGTCCTGGTCTACCGCCCCGAAGTCGCGCGCTTCCGCCTGCGCCGCCACCGCCTGCGCCGCATGCATCGCAAACTGGTCGTGATCGACGCACGGCTGGCTTTCGTCGGCGGCATCAACATCATCGACGACCTCGATACGCCACAACAAATTCCGCCGCGCTATGACTATGCAGTGGCGGTCGAAGGCCCGCTGGTCGGCCGCATCCATGCCGCCGCGCGCCACCTCTGGAACCTGGTGCGTTGGGCGCGCCTGGGCCGCCGTCCGGCGCGCCCCGCTTTCGTCCCCACCGCTCCGCCACCGGCCGGAACCACCGCGGCCGCTTTCCTCACGCGCGATAACCTGCGCCACCGCCACGACATCGAAAACGCCTACCTCGCGGCGATCGCGCGGGCGCGGAAAGAAATCCTCATCGCCAATGCCTATTTCCTCCCCGGCCGCCGTTTTCGCCAGGCGCTGATCGCGGCGGCGCAGCGCGGCGTGCGCGTCGTCGTGCTGTTGCAGGGACGCAGCGAATACCTGATCCAGCATCACGCCACTCGATCGCTGTACGGCCGCCTGCTCGCCGGCGGGATCGAGGTCTGGGAATACCGCCGCAGCTTTCTCCACGCCAAGGTCGCGGTGATCGACGGCCACTGGGCCACCATCGGCTCGTCCAACATCGACCCGTTCAGCCTGTTGCTGGCACGCGAAGCCAATCTAGTAGTGGAAGACCGTACCTTCGCCGCCGAATTGCGCGCCAGCCTGACGACCGCCATGGAGGCCGGAGCCCACCGGGTGTCTCTTGAGGATTTGCAGAAGCTGCCCTGGTGGGGTGTGCTCGGCGGACGCCTGGCGTATTTCCTGGTGCGCCTGGCGGTCGGTTTCAGCCGCCGGCGCGGCAGCGACTACACCGGCTGAGGCCCCGCCGGCAAGGTGCGCTGCCGCGGCACCTTGCACAGATCCCAATGCGCCAGCGCCCACGCCCACAGTTCTTGCAACGAGACCTGCGCCAATTGTGGAGGCGGCCTCTGGCCGAGAAAATCGAGCGCGGCACAGAGTACCGGCGCCGCCTTGCCCGCATCGACCGCGACGGCATGCGTTTGTTTGGAAAGTTTTTCGCCGGCGGCATTCACCGCCACCGGCAGATGAGCGTAGGCAGGCGTCGGCAAGCCGAGGCAGCGCTGGAGAAAAATCTGCCGCGGCGTCGAATCGAGCAGGTCGGCGCCGCGCACCACGTCGGTCACCCCCTGCTCGAAATCATCGACCACCACGGCCAATTGATAGGCGAAATAGCCATCGGCGCGGAACAGCGGAAAATCACCGACATCGCGTTGCAGATGCTGCGCCACCTCGCCCTGGCAGGCATCGCTGAAGGTCAACGTTTCGTCGCTGACGCGCAACCGCCATGCCCGCGCCGAGCGCCCGCGGGGCAACCCGGAGCGACAGGTGCCGGGATAGCGCGGACCGCCGTCGACGGCGGTTGAACCGGCAAGCCCCAGTTCACGGCGGCTGCACGCGCAGGGGAAAGCGGCGCCGGCAGCGATCAATTGGTCGAGCGCAGCACGGTAGCGCGGCGTGCGCAGCCGCTGATAAATCACCTCGCCGTCCCATGTGAAACCGAGGGCTTCGAGGGTGCGCAGAATGTCCGCGGCGGCACCGGCCTGGCAGCGCGGTTGGTCCACATCCTCGATGCGCAGCAGCCATTCGCCTGCGCGGCAGCGCGCCTCCAAATAACTGCCGAGCGCCGCCGTCACCGAACCGAAATGCAATGGGCCGGTAGGGCTGGGCGCGAAACGTCCTCGATAAACGGGCGGCAAGGCCATGCGGAAGCGGTGAATACGACGAAACGCGGTAGTATCGCACTCGTCGTTCGCGTCGCAATTGACGAAAAATACAAAACCATGATCGGCCTGTCCCCGGAATCGCTGCGCGAAGCACAAGCTGTCGCCCGCATGAGACTGCTCTTCGGCAAAATGCCGGCGGGCATCGTTTCCGCATTGGTCGGCGTCCTGCTGCTGTTCGTCCTGCTGCTCGACCTGCACGGCGCGGAAGCCGCCAAGGGATGGTCCGCCTACATGCTGGCGGTGGTCGGCTTTCGCGGCTGGCTCTGGCACGCGTTCCAGGGCGCCCGCCTCAGCCTCCGCAGCCTGATCGGCTGGGAAGCCGCTTACGTGCTTTCGGCGCTGCTGATGGGGATCGGCTGGGCGGCGCTGAATCTGCTCTTCCTCCCCGGCACCCACATTTACGCGCAGTTCATGCTGATCACCGCGGCAATCATCGTTGCCTTTTCCGGCACCGTGACTTTCGGCCTCAGTCACGCGGCCTTCTGGGCGGTCACGCTGCCGACGCTGGTGCCCGCCTTCTATCGCTTCTATGAAGGCATCACCGCAGCCGGTATCTGGCCAGCCTATTCGCTCCTGCTCTGCGTGGTCGTCGGCGGACTGGTAACAATGCTACAGCTCACCAACCGCCGCAGCATGCTGGAAAACCTGCGCCGCCGGATCGAGAGCGAAGCGCTGCTGGCGGAACAACAGGCGATCTTCGAATCGGCCACGCTGGGTATCGCAGTGCTCGAACACGGGCGCGTGGTCAAGGCCAATCCGCGGCTCGGTGAAATGCTCGGCCTGCGCATCGACAAACTGATGGAATTGCCGTTTGCCGTACACCTGGTCAATCCCAGCGAATTTCCGGCGCTGAGCGAAGCCGCTGAAGAAATCTTTCGCAAGGGGCACTCGTACCACAACGCCATCCGCCTGCGGCGCGCCGACGGGCGCGAATTCTGGGCCGAAATCAACGGCCGACGCATGGCCGGCGGCGGACCCGAGCGCAGCGTCTGGCTGATCGGCGACGCACCGCTACGTCCGTCCTGACCGGCGCCAATGGGCATGCGACGCCCGTGCTAGACTCCGCCGCGCTTTCCGCCGCCATCCTGACATCATGGACCCCACCCTGTTGCTGCACGCCCTGATTCTGGGCATCGTCGAAGGCCTCACCGAATTCCTCCCGGTGTCCAGCACCGGCCACCTGATCCTCGCCGGTGACCTGATCGGCTTCAACGACGACCGCGGCAAACTGTTCGAGATCGTCATCCAGTCCGGCGCCATCCTCGCCGTGTGTTGGGAATACCGCCAGCGCATCGGCCGCGTGTTGTGCGGCCTCGGCAGCGACCGAACCGCGCAGCGATTGGCCGTCAACCTAATAATCGCTTTCATGCCGCTCGCCGTCCTCGGCCTGCTGTTCCAGAAGGCGATCAAGGCCCACCTGTTCCAGCCGCTGCCGGTGGCCGCCGCCTTCATCGTCGGCGCCTTCGTCATCCTCTGGGCGGAGAAGCGCGAGCACCGCATCCGCGTCGACAGCGTTGACGATCTCTCGCCCATGGACGCCCTCAAACTCGGCTTTGCCCAGGCGCTGGCGCTGGTCCCCGGCACCTCGCGCTCCGGCGCCACCATCATCGGCGGCCTGCTCTTCGGCCTCTCGCGCAAGGCGGCGACCGAATTCTCCTTTTTCCTCGCCATTCCCACCCTGCTCGCCGCCACGGCCTACCAGCTCTACAAGGAGCGCGCCCTGCTCAACGCCGACGACCTCGGCATGTGGGCGGTCGGTTTCGTCGCCGCCTTCGCCTCGGCCTTTCTCTGCGTGCGCTGGCTGCTGCGCTACATCAGCAGCCACGATTTCACGCTGTTCGCTTGGTATCGCATCGCCTTCGGCATCATCGTCATCCTGACCTGGCAGTTCGGCTGGGTGGACTGGAGCCAGGGCTGAGCGGGCGGTGATTCTCTACCTGCACGGCTTCCGTTCCTCGCCCCAGTCGGCCAAGGCGCAGCAGCTTGCCGAGGCGGCACGTGCCCGCGGGATCGCTTTCGCCAGCCCGCAATTACCGGCCTCGCCGCAGGAGGCGATGATGCTATGCGAGGAGCTGCTCAACAGCAGCGCTACGCCGGTTACAGTCGTCGGCTCGTCGCTCGGCGGCTATTACGCCACCTGGCTGGCGGAGCGTCACGCGTTGCGCGCGGTGCTGGTGAATCCGGCCGTCGTCGCCCATCTCGACCTGGCGCCCTATGTCGGCACATTGACCCAGTTCCACTCCGGCGAGCCTTTCGAATTCACTCGCGATCACGTGGATGAAATGCGCGCACTCGAAGTGACCGCCATCACGCGGCCGCAACGCTACTGGCTGCTGGTGGAAGAAGGCGACGAAGTGCTCGACTATCGCCTGGCGGTGGCCAAGTACGGCGGCGCACGGCAAACCGTTCTCGCCGGCGGCGATCACAGTTTTACGCACTGGAAAGACTACCTCGACGACGTTCTGCGCTTCGCTGCGGCGGGTTGAGTCGCGCAACTCAAAAATAGTAGCGTAGCTGCGCCTGCCAGCTTTGCACCTGTGGCGCGGCGCCGAAATTGCTCAGACGCTGGCCGCTGTTGCGCTGCCATTGCAGCGCGTACTCGACACGGTCGATGTGATAGCGCGCCTCCAGCCACGATCGGCGACTGGAATCGGCGATGTCGAAACTTTCCATCGCGCTCAGGTCGAGATGATTGATCAGCGCGTCCTGCCACAGAGCATAAAAAAACAGGGCCTGTCGGGTCGGCAGATCCTGAGCGCTCTGCACCCAGTTGCGGTACTGCCCGTAAACAACCCGCGCACCGCGACGCAACGCGCGCCAGTCCGCCGCGTTCAACCCGCCGCCGTTGTATTCAAACTCCGCCGTCAATGAAATCTTGTTCGGCGTCGTGTGGGTCAGTCCGGTCGAGAGACGGTTGCGGAAAGCGGTATCGCCGGCGCGGGGCAATCCCCTTTGCCGCAAAGCCTGAGTCAGCAGCGAGGGGCTGCGGCCGCCGGACCACTCGACATAGATGACTGTCGCATCGTTGGCCAAGCCGGTCAAATTGAAGCCTAGCTGCGCCGGCAAATCCGCTTCCCGATACAGCAGCCATTGCGGATTGATGTCGTCACTGATCTTCTGGCTGACGGCAACCAGCCAGCGGTTCTGATGGTTGGTTGCGCCCCAGTCGGGATTGAAAGCGTTGTCGCTGGCCCGGTCGCTCAGTTTGGGCGAATACAGTACGGTCAGCGACCCGCCATTCCACAGCCTTTGGCCACGCAGCATGACGCTGCCCTGTCGATTTTCCTTCAGGCTGACCGGGCTGATCGAAACCACCGAACGCACCGCGCCGGCGCGGAAATAATCGATCGGGTTATAGCCGGTGGCGACGCCGTTGCGCACATTGATGCGGCCCAGATCGAGAAGCGTGTCAGGCTGCGCCCGCCAACTGAGGTAGGCTTCCTTGAGGGTGTTGATGCCGTTCTGATCGCGGATTTGTGCCGGCCAGTTCATGTCCAGTCGATCGGCCAGCACCGCGCGCCATTCAGGAGAAAACGAATGGTCGTATTGAATGTCGAGCGACAAACGATGGTTGTATTTGCCCGGACCACCGCCGCGCTGTGTCGCGCCGCCATAGGCGACTTCGATAAACGTCCGCCAGTCGCTGGCATTTTCCACCGCGGCGGGCGCGGTATCCGCGAGCAGCAGAGCGCCCGCGTCCTGATCTTCGGCCAGCGCGACGTTAGCCCCTGACAATCCGAAAAAAACGAGGGCGGTCGCCAGGAAAGCCTTGATCGACAACGTGCGAAAAGCCGATGATTTAATCGCCGATCCCTTCTGCGTTCGGTCCGGGGCGCCGGACACCCAAGCGGATCATTCCGGTTTGAACCGGGGCAGGTAATCGCGCTGCAACCAGATCTCCGGAACCTCGCGTTTCACCCAGTCGGAATAGCGCATGACGGTAACCCAGCTCGGGTCCAGTCCGTCGATGATCACGGTTTCGGTCGGGCGCTCGATGCCGAACAGCGTCCGGTAGTGGCGATAGTAGGCGGTCTTCAACAGCTTGTCGCTCTCGGTATAGAAGCGCGCCTTGACCGGACGCGCGTTGACGCTGTCGACCCACATTTCGATGCGGTGATAGGTCGCGTCGGGCGTGATCGCCGACAGCCCGAGCTTGTAGCAATGCCGGCTTTTCCGGTCGCCATCCTGCGTATCTTCTTCTGTCGCCGTCGTCGCCCGGTAGTCCTTGGCGAAATTGACGGTGACCACGTCGCCGTTGGAAGCCTGACCGAGCAGTCGCTGCTGCGGCGACAGGCGGATGCTGGCCTTGCTCGACGGGTCGAAGAACCACATGTCCTTGCCGTTGAACAAGATCAGCTTGTTGGCGTCGCGCGCCGGCGCCACGTAGCGGACAAGACTGCGAAACTGGCCGCCGTTCGGGTCGGCCTTGGAATAGATCGCCAAGGTGCTGCTCTCGGTCTGCTTGCCATTGCGATACTCGACCAGCGTGTTGGTCAGGCCGAAGGGAAAATCCGGATTGCGCACCGCATCGCTGGCGATCAGGATTTGCTGCGGGTCGGCAGCGGCGTTGGCGACGGAGACCAGCGCGGCGGCAAACGCAAAAATGGCGATCCTCAGCGGTCTCATCATCATGGTCTCTCAGACATGGCGCAGGGCATCGACGATCATCAATTTCGCCGCCCGATTGGCCGGCCACCACGCAGAAAGAATCGTGACCAGGATCATCCCGATCACGCTGCCGACCAGCAGGCTCATGTCCTGCCAGACGCGAACCAGGATCAGGTAGGCGTAGGAATAGCCGGGCGGGGTCCACGACCAGCCGCTGTGGTTGATCAGGTAGGCAATGAACAAGGCGCAGAGCACACCGATCGCTGAGCCGATCACTCCCAGCAACAGGGCCTCGCACATGAACAGACGGCGGATGCCGGAGCGGCGCAAGCCCATCGCGCGCAAGGTACCGATTTCCACTGTGCGTTCCACCACTGCCGTGCTCATGGTGTTGCCGATCGTGAACAGAACGATGACGCCGATCAGCGTAGCGATGAAGCCGAACATCGAATTCATGAATTGCACCGTCTGGCCATAAATCGGATTGAGAACCTGAAAATCCAGCACCTCCAGCGCTTCGGTCTTGAATTCGCTGGCCAGCAGTTGCTCCAGCCTTGCATGCGCCGCCGGTATTTGATCGGTATGCCGAAGCTGCACGATGATCGCGGTCACCTGCGGTGACGCCGAGCCGTAGATCAGTTTCTGCGCCCGGACCAGATGCATGGCCAGATAAACGTCATCGAGCGCCTTGATCCCCTTGTTTTCGGCCGCAACCACGCTCAGGCTGGCGACGTTGGGCGCGCCATGTGCGGTGGACGCCAACATTTCGATCCGGTTTACCTCGGGGTGCGGCTGATTGGTCTTTTCGAGCGCGGACAGCGCAGCGATGTCGTCTGGCGCTGGGTTCCCTTCACTCACGGTGACAGACGGCGCCTGAACACAATTGGGTACGTTGAGGGTATTGCAAAGCTTGAGCTTGCGCGCCACGCCGGTGCCGACCACAACCGCATCCTCGCGGGTGCCGATCAAGGGCAACGGCTTGGCATAGCTGATCACGCCATAGTCGTTCCACGACAACATCCGATTGCGTTCCTCCGCCACCAGGCCCACCGCAATCACCGAGCGCGAAACGCCGGCGGAAAAATTGCCGGCGATGCCACCCAGTTGCAGCGTGGGTGTAACTACCGTCAACATCGGGGCCAACACCGGATCGTGCTTTACGGCATCGACGATGCGCTGATAGTCGGCAATTCCGTAGGAAGTCGGGTTATCGCTGCCATCGAGGAAATAATCCTTGCGCTGAATCTGCAAGTGGCCGCTGTTCTGCACAAAGCCGGTCTGCGAACCGTAGGTGATGTTGGACCGATAACCGCCGAACAGCAGGACGGCGACCAGACCGATAATCATCGCCAGCAGCGTGGTCAGCGAACGGCGGCGGTTGCGCAGCAGATTGCGCAAGGCGAGCGAGAAGGTCTTCATGCGATGCCCTCTGCCGACACGGTGCGCCGCTCGATGGCAGTGATGCGGCCGTCGCGGATGAAGATGGCGTCGTCGGCTTCGGCCTGCACCTGCGGATCGTGCGACGAAAAAACGAAGGACACATGGTGCTCACGCTGCATCTTGCGCATCAGCGCAATGATCGCCGCGCCGGTATGGCTGTCAAGGTTGGCCGTCGGCTCGTCGGCCAGCACCAGTTTCGGTTCGGTGGCCAGCGCACGGGCAATCGCCACCCTTTGCCGCTGGCGGCCGGACAACTGCCCCGGACGGCTTTGCGCCCGGTCCGACAACCCGACCGCATCGAGCAGCGCCAGCACGCGGCGTGTGCGTTCGGCGGCGGGAATCTTGGCCAGCAGCAATGGATACTCGACGTTCTCATAGGTCGTCAGCACCGGCAGCAGATTGAAATTCTGGAAAATGAAGCCGAGATGGCGCGCGCGGAAGTCGGACAAGGCATCGTCGGACAGGGTTTGCACCGGCTGCCCGGCCACCACTATTTCGCCATGATCGGGCTGATCGATGCAACCGATCAGATTCAGCAGGGTGGTCTTGCCGCTCCCCGACGGACCGGAAATCACGGTGAAGCAGTTGGAACGGATTTCGAGGTTGATATCCGTCAGCGCCGGCACATCGACGGCATCGAGGTGGTAGGTCTTGCCAACCTGCTTGAGAACGACAGGATACATGCGGCTCCCCGACAACTAACGGTCAGGCTGGGTTAGCCATTCCGGACCCGCGCATTCTAGCCCGAGGTGCGCCGCGACTATGACGATAGAGTCCGGCGGCATCGCCGGCGCCTCCTTCTGGACTGCCAACGCGGGACGTTATCGGGGATAATCGCGGCCCCTGCGCTCATCCCCCTCCCCATGAACGTCCTGTTTGAAGAAGACGGCGCCTTCAAGGCCGGCGTCGTGCTGTCCGATCAGAACACATCGCTACAGGTCGAACTACCTTCCGGCAAGCGCGCCAAGGTCAAGGCGGCAAGCGTGCTGCTGCGCTTCGAGCAGCCGACGCCGGCCGAACTGATCGCCCAAGCCGAGCAGGCCGCTGCCGAAATCGACAGCGATTTCCTCTGGGAAGTCAGCGCCGACGGCGAATTCGGTTTTGAGGAGCTCGCCGCCGACTATGTCGGCCACAAACCCGCGCCGGCGGAGGCCGCCGGCGTACTGCTGCGCCTGCATTCGGCGCCGATCTATTTTCACCGCAAGGGCAAAGGCCGCTTCCGCAAGGCGCCGCCGGAAATTCTTCAGGCGGCGCTCGCCGGGCTGGAAAAGAAAAAGCAGCAAGCGGCGCTGATGGAGCGGATGGTCGATGAGATGAAGCAACAGCGACTGCCCGAGGAGCTGCGCCCGCTGCTGACGCAATTGCTCTACAAGCCCGACCGCAATCGGCTGGAAACCAAGGCGCTGGAAGCCGCCAGCGCCGAGACCGGATTGTCGGCGGCAAGACTGCTGCAACAGTGCGGCGCCTTGAGCGATACCCACGACTATCATCTGGGCAAATTCCTTTTTGAATATTTCCCCAAAGGCACCGATTTCCCCGGCGTCGAGATCCCGGATCCGCCTGCCGATCTGCCCGTGGCGGAAGTCCAGGCCTTCTCCATCGACGACGCCCATACGACAGAGATCGACGACGCTTTTTCGGTACGGACAAACGCCGACGGCCGCATGCTCGTCGGCATCCACATCGCCGCCCCGGGGCTGGGCATCGGCGTCGATTCGGCGCTCGGCGCCATCGCCCGGCAGCGCCTGTCCACCGTGTACATGCCGGGACGCAAGATCACCATGCTGCCCGAAGACGTGGTGGACCGCTTCACTCTCGCTGCCGGGCGCACGGTGCCGGCGCTGTCGCTGTATCTGGAAGTCGCCGCGGATCTGCGCATCGTCGGCCACACCACGCGCATCGAAGCCGTACCCATCGTCGCAAACCTGCGTCACCACGACATCGAGCCGTTGTTCAACAGCGAGACGCTGGCCGCCGGGCTCGCCGCTTTCCCCTACAGCGATGAATTGAAGCGCCTCTGGGAACTGGCCAGCGTCCTCGAAGCCGGGCGCGGCGCGGCCGGTCAGCAGAACCGCAAGGACTACACCTATCAGGTCGATTGGGAAATCCCGACGCCACAAGGGCCAGGACGTATCGAGATCGGTGAACGGCCACGCGGCTCGCCGCTCGATACCCTGGTGGCGGAACTGATGATCGTCGCCAATTCGACCTGGGGCCGTCTGCTCGCCGACGCCGGCATCCCCGGCCTCTACCGGGTGCAGACGGCCGGCAAGGTACGGATGAGCACAGTCGCCGGGCCGCACGAGGGGCTCGGCGTCGACTGCTATGCCTGGTCGTCCTCGCCGCTGCGGCGCTACGTCGATCTGGTCAATCAGTGGCAGTTGATCGCCCATTTGCGTGGCGAACCGGCGGCCTTCGCGCCGAAATCCGCCGAACTGATGGCCGCGATGCGCGACTTCGAGCTCACCTACGCCGCCTACGCCGAATTCCAGCGCGGCATGGAGCGCTACTGGTGCCTGCGCTGGCTGGTCCAGGAGGATGTCGCACAGACCGAGGCACAGGTGTTGCGCGAAAGCCTGGTTCGTCTAGAAACCGTGCCCCTGGTGATGAAAGTGCCTTCGCTGCCTCCGCTCAACCGCGGCCAGCGGGTACGGCTGGCGATCGACCAGATCGAACTGCTGGAGGCCGAGGCGCGCGTCCGATACCTCGAATTGCTGGACTCATCCAGCCCTGACGGCGCTTTGGGGGATGAGGAGGGCGGCGAGTAAAATCGTCGTCTATGCGACCGCCGCAATTCGCCTGGCCAGCGCCCCTGGCCGCGATGGACCCGAATCAGCGCAACCTGACGCTGGCCGTGGGCATTTCCCTGCTGCTTCACGGGCTGGCGCTGAGCATCCACTTCACCTACCCCGACGCCTTCGCCCAGGTCAAGGAACAGGCGCTGGACGTAATTCTGGTCAACAGCAAGCATTCGCGCCGTCCGAAGGATGCCCAGGCCAAAGCGCAGACCAATCTCGACGGCGGCGGCAATACTGCGGAAAACCGCCGCGCCACCACCCCGCTGCCGCCGTCCGACAAGGTTCGCGAAGGCGACGATCTGGTCGAGGCGCAACAGCGCGTGGCGCAGCTCGAAGCGGCGCAGCGCCAGATGCTGACGCAGATCAAGAGTATGCGCACGCTGCCGCTCGAAGCAAAACAGCAGGAACCGTTGCCGACTCCGACGCCCGCCATGTCGGGCTACGACCTCGCCAACCGAGCGCTGGCCATCGCTCGCCTCGAAGCGCAGATAGAGCGCCAGACCGACCAGTACAACAAGCTGCCGCGCAAGAAATTCGTCGGCGTGCGCACCGAGGAATACCTCCCCGCCCAGTACATCGAGGACTGGCGACAGAAAGTCGAGCGCGTCGGCAACCTCAACTACCCGGAAGCCGCCCGCGGCAAACTCTATGGCAGCCTGGTGGTATACGTAGAAATCGACAGCGCCGGCGAGCTGGTGCGTTCCGAGGTACAGCGACCTTCCGGGCACAAGCTGCTTGACGAGGCGGCGCTGCGCATCGTGCGCCTGGCGGCGACCAACGGCTTCGGCCGCTTCTCGGCGGAAATGAAGCGCGAATTCGACATCCTCGCCTTTGCCCGGACGCTGAATTTCGTCCAGTCCGACCAGTTGCAAACCAAGTAATGAGCATCCCGCACTGCTGCCCACCGGGGCGCATGTTGAACATGGAGCCGGCGGCGCCGGCGAACCTCCGTCACCCTCTCCCGCGGGAGAGGATCGGGGTAAGGGGCGTACTATGACCGACCGCTACGCCGTGGTGGGCAACCCCATCGCCCATTCCAGATCGCCGCAGATTCATACACTTTTCGCCGCCCAGACCGATCAGGATCTGCGCTACGAAACCCTGCTGGCGCCGCTCGACGCCTTCGCGGCGACGGTGCGCGGCTTCATCGCCGCCGGCGGCGCCGGCCTCAACGTGACCGTCCCGTTCAAAGAGCAGGCGTTTCGACTTGCCGACACCCTGACGCCGCGCGCCCGCGCCGCCGGCGCGGTGAACACGCTGTCCTTCACCGACGGCCGCATCGCGGGCGACAACACCGACGGCGCCGGACTGGTCGCCGACATCACACACAATCTTGGCACGGCGATCGCCGCACGGCGGGTGCTGCTGATCGGTGCCGGCGGCGCCGCGCGCGGCGTGATTCTGCCGTTGCTGGAGCAGCAGCCGGCACAACTCGCTCTGGTCAATCGCACCGCAGACAAGGCCGTCGCGCTGGCACAGGCGTTCGCCGGCTGCAACGCCTGCGACTTCGCCACCCTCGCCGGCGCTTTCGACCTTGTCATCAACGCCACCTCCGCCGGCCTATCGGATGCCGAACTGCCGCTGCCCCCCGGCATTTTCGCCACGGGTTGCCTAGCCTACGAGATGGTCTATGGCAAACAGACCGCGTTCCTCAACCAGGCTCGGTCGGCCGGTGCGCGCTGCGCCGACGGTCTCGGCATGCTGGTGGAACAGGCGGCGGAAGCCTTCTTCGTTTGGCGCGGCATTCGCCCCGACACCGCGCCAGTGCTGAAAACACTGCGCAGCGCCTGATGCTCGCCGCCACCGCACATCGCCTCAAGCAGGGGCTCGCCCTGTTACTGCTGGCCGCGCTGCTCTGGCAGGGCTGGTACCTCGGCTGGGTGGTCTGGTGGAAGTTCGCCGATCCCGGTCGCACTGCGTTCATGAGCCGGCGCCTGGACGAACTGCAGGAGAAGAATCCGCGCGCCGAACTGAAACACCAGTGGGTACCCTATGCGCGCATCTCGCTCCACCTGAAACGCGCGGTGATCGCCGCCGAGGACGACAAGTTCATCGATCACGAAGGCTTCGACTGGGAGGGCATGCAGAAAGCCATCGAGAAGAACCAGCGCAAAGGCAAGGTCGTGGCCGGCGGCTCGACCATCTCCCAGCAACTGGCGAAAAACCTGTTTCTCTCCGCATCGAAGACGCCGTGGCGCAAGGCGGAGGAAGCGATCATCACCCTCTGGCTGGAACTGCTCTGGGACAAGCGGCGCATCCTAGAGGTCTATCTCAACTCGGTGGAATGGGGCGAAGGCATCTTCGGCGCCGAGGCCGCCGCCCGCCGCTACTACGGCGGCTCGGCTACCGGCCTCGGACCCGAGCAGGCGGCGCGGCTGGCGGTGATGCTGCCGGCGCCGCGTCGCTTCGAGCGGAACCCCTACTCGCCCTACCTCAACGCCCGCACCCAGGCCGTGCTCGGGCGCATGCAGTATTCGGAAGTTCCTTAGGAAAGTCCTTAACCACGGGGGCACAGGGAAATCCAGCGCGGATCGAAGCCGGCCGCCATCCGGAGGTTGCTTTTTGGCATGCTTCCCCTGTGTGCCCCGTGCTCCCCGTGGTTAACCTATTAGAACCCCCGCCAAACGGCAACTATCCAGCCATGGCCCCGCGTGGCCGATTCCCCTACAATGCCGGGCTTCCGAGGAGGCCCGCGATGAGCGCCGAAACCCCACCCCGCTACGATGGCCCGCCACGTCGACACGACGACGCGCATGGCGCACTGGAAGAAGTGCGGAGACTGCTTTCGCGCCAGCACCGCGTGGAGGATCTGGTGCATCGCCAGGACATGCCGCGCCACGATCTGGTGGAGGATCTGGTGCACAAGCAGCACTTGGCGGAACTGCGCAAGCTGCTGGATACACTGCTGGCCGGACAGATTGCCGAAATCCTCGAAACGCTGCCCTCCGAGGACCGCCTCGTGGTCTGGGCGGAAACCCGCGACGAGATCGGCGACGCCATCCTCGAGCGGGTCTCCGACGACGTGCGCGAGCAACTGGTCGCCGCGCGGCCGCAACAAGGTCAGAAAATCATGTTGAACGCATTCGAACTGCAAAACGGCCGCCTGCGCCAAATCCCGGTCGAGAGCCGCGACGAGCTGAAGACGCTGAAGCCGATCTGGGTCGACCTGGTGGCGCCGACGGCAAAGGTGCGCGCCTGGGTCGGCGAACATTTCGGCCTCGAACTGCCCGATCCGGACGAACTCACCGATCTGGAAGCCTCGGCGCGCTTCTACGTCGAGGACAACGGCGAAGTGCATCTGCACTCGGACTTCCTGCTCGACATGGAAGAGCAGTCGCGCAACGTCGCAGTCGCCTTCATCCTGCACAAGGACATCCTGTTCTCGGTGCGCAAGGAGGAACTGCCGGTGTTCCGCCTGCAACGCCTGCGCGCACGCACCCAGCCCGGCTACGTGACCGACGGCAAGGACGTGCTGCTCGACCTCTACGCCGCCGACGCAGAATACTCCGCCGATGCGCTGGAGGACGTTTATGCCGACCTCGAAGCGGTCGGCAAGCACGTGCTGGACACGCGGGTCAGCGACGAGGACGCGGCCAAAATTCTTGCCGAGATCGCCCTGGCGGAAGACTTGAACGGACGCATCCGGCGCAATGTGATGGACACCCGCCGCGCCGTCTCCTTCCTCACCCGCGGCAAGTTCCTCAGCGGCGGCCAGCAGGAGGACGCGCGCCAGATCATGCGCGACATCGAATCGCTGGACGGCCACACGACCTTCCTCTTCGGCAAGATCAACTTCCTGATGGACGCCACCGTCGGCTTCATCAACATCAACCAGAACCAGCGCGTGTCGAAGCTGACCACCATCAGCGTGGTGTTCATGCCGATCAACATCCTCGCCGGGATCGGCGGCATGTCGGAATTCTCGATGATGACCCAGAGCATTCCCTGGCCGGTGGCCTACGGCGCGTTCACCTTCGGCATGGCGGCGGTGGGCTGGGCGACCTTCCAGGTGCTGCGCATCTACGAACGGCGCAAGGCGAAACGCGACTTCGAAGCCCGGCTGCTGCGCAAGGACGGCTGAGCGTCACGAACCTTCCGGGGGTTACGGCTCCCGCAAACCGCCCACTTGGCGGAAGTGTTTGCTCACGTATCGACCGTAGTCCATATCGTCGTGGAGCACGTGCTGGATGAACCACTGGCACAGGTATGCGATCAGTTCCTCGGTGATGTCTTCTTTGATCGAACGACGCTCCAGTTCGGCCATGTGGGCTTTCATCTTCCCGTGGCTCGCGACATGCGCTTCCTCCGCAGGGTAGCCGACAATTTCGAGCAGGGCCTCTTCCACCGCGAAGTGCGTGCGCATGAAATCCTCGATCTGGGTCAGCAGGTGGTGCGTCACAGTCCACCGGTCCCGCGCATTCAGGGACGCCGTCAGCTGATTAATGTAATTGAGGATTTCCTGGTGCTGACGGTCGATCAGGGCAATGCCGACCGAATATTCTGATTTCCATTCCATGAGGTGGCTCCGCGACAAACTCCATTAGTAGCAGTAGCGGCCATTATCCGCCCGATTCCAATATTACTAAAGTGATAAACCTGCCATGGTTATTGGCGCCGCCGGCATGCCGGGAGAGAATACGGGATAGCACGGGCGGCATATGATCCGGAAGGGGCGTGCGTATCCTGCCGCTTGCCCCGCGTCCCAATCGTCAGGAGGCCATGCCATGTATCCACGTTTTCACGCCGTCGGCCGCCGTCTCGCCGCCGCCCTCTTCCACATGCTCTGTCTCTGCGCCCTGTTGCACGCCACGGCCCAAGGCGCGGCACCGGCAGACGCCGCGAATCCGGGCGATACCGGTTATGCCACGGTCTATCGACTGCGCGGCGAAGTAGTTGCCAAAGCGGCGACCGGCGACGAACGCGGCCTGAAAGAAGGTGATCGGGTGCGGGTGGGCGAAAAAATCCGTGCCGCGGCCAATGCCGAAGCCGTACTGAAAACCGAGGATGCCGGCATGGTGGCCGTGCGGCCGGGCGCGGAGTTCGTCGCCGAACGCTTCGCCGCCGTCGGCAACGCCCGCGACGGCATGGCGCTGCGCCTGCTCTCCGGATCGTTGCGGGTGATCACCGGCTGGATCGGCCGTACCAACCGGCGCGGACACCTGATCACCACGCCGACCGCCACCATCGGCATCCGCGGCACCGACCACGAACCGTATGTCCTCGTCGAGGACCGGCCGGCGGCCGACGCTGGCACGCCGCACCGGGCGGGGACCTACGACAAGGTCAACCGCGGCGGCACCACGCTCTCCGCCGCCGGCGAATCGGTGGACATCAACCCGGGGCGGGTCGGCTTCGCCCGTGCCGAGAGTGGCGGGGACAAGGGCAAGCGCAGCCGCGCCCTGATGACCCTGCTGCTGCCGGTGCTGCTAGACAAGATCCCGGATTTCTACGTACCGGGCGAATTCGACGCCGAACTCGACCGCTATTCGCAGACCGTCGACGACAGCGCGCGCAAAGCGCTGGAACAAAAGCTCAAGCCCGCTGCACGCTGCACGCCCAAAGCGCTGGCGCGGTCCTGGCTCGACCGTCTGGACCAGTCGATCCACCGCGCCGACGCACCGGCCATCCTCGCCCTGTTCGCGCCGGATGTCGCCATCCACGCCATCGTGCGCAGGAAGGACGGCAGCCTGTCGGAAGTCGATTTCAGCCGCGAAGAACTGGTGCAGGGCACCCTTGCCACCGTCAAGCAATTGGCGGGCTACCAGCATCGCCGCATTTCCGTCGCGGCGACACAGGCCGATGCCGGCGGGCAGCCGGCCTGCTCGCGGCTGGAGGTGAAGTCGGTGGTGATCGAGCAGGGCCGCCTGTCGGGCAAGCCCTACCGCTTCGAGTCGACGGAACGCTACGTGCTCGAACTGCGCGACGGCGAATGGCTCGCCACGCGGGCAGAGACGACGCAGCGTTAAATCCGTTCGCGCTGCGCGTGTCGAAGCGCGCAGCCGCTTCGTTAGCCGGCGGCGAACACCGCATCCGCTGCCGCAATAGTGGCGGCGATGTCGGCGTCGGTATGCGCGGCGGAAACGAAACCCGCCTCGAAGGCCGAGGGCGCCAGATACACCCCCTTCTCCAGCAGGGCATGGAAGAAGCGGTTGAAAGCGTCCTTGTCGCAGGCCATCACCTCGGCGTAGGACGCGGGCGGGGTGGCGGCGAAGTACACGCCGAACATGCCGCCGACGGACTGGGCGGAAAAGCGGACGCCGTGCGCTTTGGCGGCGGCGGCAAGACCCTCGGCCAAGGCGCGGGTCTGCTTGCCCAGGGCCTCGTAGAAGCCGGGGGCCTGGATCTTCTTCAGCGTCGCCAGGCCGGCGGCGACGGAAAGCGGATTGCCGGACAGCGTACCGGCCTGATACACCGGGCCAAGCGGGGCGATCTTTTCCATGATCTCGCGGCGGCCGCCGAAGGCGCCCAGCGGCATGCCGCCGCCAACCACCTTGCCGAAGGTCGACAGGTCGGGAACGATGCCGTAGAGCCCCTGCGCGGAACCAAGACCGACGCGAAAACCCGTCATCACCTCGTCGAAGATCAGCACCGCGCCGTGCGTGCTGCACAGCTCGCGCATCGCGGCGAGGAACTCGGGCTTGGGTGCGATCAGGTTCATGTTGCCGGCCACCGGCTCGACGATGACGCAGGCCACCTTGTCGCCGTGTTTGGCGAAGGCGTCGCGCAACTGCTGCGCGTCGTTGTAGTCGAGCACCATCGTATGTTGCGCCAGGTCGGCCGGAACGCCGCTCGAAGACGGGTTACCGAAGGTCAGCATGCCGGAGCCGGCCTTCACCAGCAGGCTGTCGGCATGGCCATGGTAGCAGCCCTCGAACTTGATCAGCAGGTCGCGGCCGGTGTGGCCGCGGGCGAGGCGGATCGCGCTCATCGTCGCCTCGGTGCCCGACGACACCAGGCGCACCATGTCCATGCTCGGCACCAGCGCCACCAGCAGGTCGGCAAGCTCGATCTCGGCTTCCGTCGGGGCGCCGAAGGAAAGGCCGCGCGCCGCCGCGTCCTGCACTGCTTTCACCGTATCGGGTTCGGCGTGGCCGAGGATCAGCGGCCCCCACGAACCGACGTAGTCGATGTAGCGCTTGCCGTCTGCATCCCAGACATAGGCGCCTTCGCCTCGCGCGAAGAAGCGCGGCGTGCCGCCTACCGAGCGGAAGGCGCGCACCGGGGAGTTGACGCCGCCGGGAATGTGCCGCTGGGCGCGGCGGAAGAGTTCTTCGTTCTTGGTCATGGCAATGCCTTTTGGATAATCGATTCGGCCTGAAAATACATTAACCACGGGGGACACGGGGAACGTGACCGAAGGAAATCCTGCGGGGGCGGGGCAAAGCAAGAACGGATGGTGGTTTACCGAAGCTTTCGCTTCGCCTTTCCCCGTGCTCCCCGTGTCCCCCGTGGTTCATTTTTGCGTTTCAACGAAACACATCCGCATACGCCGCCGCCCGCCCGGCGATATCCATCGCGTCGAACAGGTCGCTGATCACCGCCACCATGTCGGCGCCGGCGGCGATCACTTGCGCCGCATTGTCGGCGGTGATGCCACCGATGGCGGCCAGCGGCAGACCGAAGCGGCGGGCTTCGCCGAGCAGGGACAGCGGCGCCTTGAGCGCCGCAGGTTTGGTCGGCGACGGAAACATCGAACCGAAGGCCAGATAGTCGGCACCGGCGGCCGCGCCAAGCTCGGCGCGCTGCAATTCGTTGTAGCAGGAAACGCCGAGGATGCGCTGCGGGCCGAGCGCAGCCCGCGCCGCCGCAAGGGCATCCGGCGCGCAATCGTCGCGGCCGAGATGAGCGCCGTCGGCACCGATCTCCAGCGCCATCGCCAGATCGTCGTTGACGATCAGTTTGGCCCCCGCCGCATGGCAGATGCGCAACAGCTCAGCCGCCTGGGCGCGCCGCAGCGGCTGCGGCGCCGTCTTGTTGCGGTACTGCACCAACCGCACGCCGCCGGCGAGCGCCGCCGCCACCAGCGCCGACAACCGCGGCAAGATCGGATCGTCGGGAGTCACGGCGTAGAGACCGCGGAGGTAAGGCGAAAAATCGGAAGCCATAAAAATCGAGCGTAGCGAGCTAAACAGTTACCCCCGCCTGGGGGCAGGGGCCAGGGGGTGGGGAGTCAACCTTTGCCCTCCGGGCTTGGGGTGTCGTCTTCATCGGCACCCCGAGCCCAGAACATCCGGTCGGGGATGTACTGCCCCATGCCGGGACGGAAGCCTGCGGCCAGGGCTTGCCAGGTGTATTCCTGGGCTTCGCGCACGGCCTCTTCGATGTCGATGCCCACCGCCAGATTGGCGGCGATGGCCGAAGCCAGCGTGCAGCCGGAGCCGTGATAGCTGCCCGGCAAGCGTTCCCACTTATCGCTGCGCACCTGGCCGCGCGGGCCGTAGAGGATGTTTTCCACCTGGGCGGTGTTTTCGTGGGTACCGGTGACCAGCACATATTCGCAACCGGCATTGATCAACCGGCGGGCACACTCGCCGAGCGACGGCGCATCGTCTTCGTTGTCCTCGTCGAGGGCCAGACGGCGGGCCTCCAGACTGTTGGGGGTGAGCACCGTGGTCTGCGGCAGCAACAGCTCGATCATCGCGGCGACCATTTCCTCGTCGGCGAACTGGTCGCCGCGACCCGAGGCCAGCACAGGGTCGAGGATCAACGGAACGTCCGGGTAGTCGGAAATGATTTCGGCAATGGCGGCAATGATTTCCACGCTGCCCATCAGGCCGAGCTTGAAGGCCGCCACCGGCACGTCTTCGAGCAGGGCGCGGGCCTGGTCCGCCACCCAGTCGGCGTCCATCGCCAGTACGCCCTCGACCCCCGAGGTGTCCTGAACGGTCAGCGCCGTCACCACCGTGAGCGGATGGCAACCCATGCTGGCGAGGGTCAGGATATCGGCCTGAATGCCGGCGCCGCCGGTTGGGTCGGAGGCGGCGAAGGTGAGCACCAGTGGCGGCGGAAGCGGCTGAGTGGGCGGGGCGGCCTGGGACATGGCGGGATCGGCACTGCGGTAAGATCGGGGCATTCTAACCGATGGTTCCGACCGACTCCGGCCGGCGAATCAGCGGTGGCGGCGCGATTGGGAGATCGTTCCCAGCCGGGCGTTTAGACGGCAGAGTCGGGTCTGTTTGCCGCTTCGCCACCGCCGGACGAAAGGTACTCTACGAACATCATGACCGCGACCTCCGCTATGTCCGACGCGCACACTCTTGAAGGCGTCAAAGTGATGGTGATCGACGACTCGAACACCATCCGCAAGAGCGCCGAAATCTTTCTCGTCCAGGCTGGCTGCCAAGTGGTGCTCGCCGAGGACGGCTTCGACGCCCTGGCCAAGATCGCCGATCACGGGCCACAACTGATCTTCTGCGACATCCTGATGCCGCGCCTAGACGGTTACCAGACCTGCGCCCTGATCAAGAAGAATCCGCACTTCGCCGCCACGCCGGTGATCATGCTCTCCTCCAAGGACGGCTTGTTCGACCGCGCCCGCGGCCGCATGGCCGGGTCCGACGAATACCTGACCAAGCCGTTCACCAAGGAGGGTCTGCTCGGTGCGGTGGCCCGCCATGTCGGTACCGCGGGCGACGGTACGGCGACGTAGGCCGGACCTCGCAGACGACAGCGATGAGCAAGAAAACCGATCTGCGCGACTTCCAGCAGGACCTCGCCGCGCGCCTCAATCAGGCAGAGGAGCGCGAAGCGGCCGCTGCGCTGCTCTGCGTCGAGGCCGGCAGCGAGCGCTGGCTGCTGAATCTGTCGGATGCCGGCGAAGTGGTACCGCTGCCGCCGTTGGCGGAAGTGCCGCGCACCCGGCCCTGGTATGCCGGGCTGACCAATATTCGCGGCACGCTCTACAGCGTCGTCGATCTGGCGGCATTTCACGGCGACCCGCCCACCCCGCGCAACGGCGAAGCGCGGCTGCTGCTTGTCGGCGCCAAGCACGGCATCAACAGCGCCTTGCTGGTGACGCGCATCCTCGGCCTCAAGGCCCCGGAGGGGCTGAAGAGCGAACCGGCGCCGGTCGATGCCGAACGCCCCTGGGCCGGCGAGCGTCTGCGCGACGCCGGCGGCGGATTGTGGCGACGGCTGAACGTGCGGCCGCTGCTGGATGCGCCGCGTTTCCTCAACATCGCCTCGTGAAGGACGGCCGATGGCCTTCAAATTTTCGCTGCCCAAACTGCCCGACGCCCCGACCCAGCCCAAGCCGCTGCCGCTGATCGGCGATCTGGCAGTCAGCATGCAGGTGCAGATCCTCGCTGCCGCCTTTCTGCTGTTCCTGGTCGCCGCCACCTTCGTCGGCCTGATGGACAACCGCGCCGCCAGCCAGGGTGCGGCGCAGCTCTCGGCGGCGGCAGAAATGCGCAGCCTCGGCCAGCAGATGGCGCGCGCCGCACAGTCCGCGCTCGGCACCCAGCCGGAGGCGGCGTTCGCCGCGCTGCGCAGCGGACGCGAGCGCTACGCCCAATTGCTCGGCCTGCTCGCCGGCGGCGGCACGCACAAGGGCGTCGTGCTGGCCCCGATCGCCGCCAGCCTGCAAACCCCGCTCGAAGATCTGCGCGTGCGCTGGGATGCCGCCGACCGCAACGCGCAGGCCGTACTGACGCGGGGAAAGCCGCTGGCGGCGCTGGCCCGAACGGTGGCGGAGGTCAACGCGCAGGCGCCGCGCGCCGCCGATCTCGCTGCGCAGGCCGGCGGCAGCCTGCCGCTGCTGGTCGAGCGCATCGGCCGCAACGCCAACCTGCTGCTCGGCCTGACGACGGTCGACCCGGTCCCCGCGCAGCAACTGACGCGCGATCTCGCCGCCGCCGCAGAGGCCGCCGCCAAACAAGCCGAACTGGCGGCACTGCTGAAGTCCTGGCAGACCGACCTGCAAGCCGCCGTCGCCGACCTCAAGCCGTTGCTCCAGGCAAAGCAGGCCGCCGGCGCGCTGGCGCGCAGCGGCGACGGCCTCGGCGCGGTAGCCGATGCGCTGATCGCCGGCATTGAGGAAGGACTCGGGCCGCGCGCCAACCATCTCGGCATCGTCGCCACCTTCGGTTCGCTGTCGCTGGCGATGCTGGTGCTGATGGTCAAGGTGATCAACGACGACGCGCTGCTGCGCCAGGCCGAAGCCGAACGCCAGCGCCGCGCCGCCGAGGCCGCCAACCACGCCACGCAGCAGGCGGTACAGCGCCTGGTGGACGAAATGGCGACACTCGCCGATGGCGATCTGAGTGTGCGCGCCACCCTTGGCGACGACCTCACCGGCGACATCGCCGAAGCCATGAACTACGCCATCGACGAGCTGTCTGTGCTGGTACGCCGCATCAACGACGCCGCCGGCCGTGTCGCCGGCGCCTCGCGCGTCGCCGCCGAAACCACCGACGAACTGCTCGCCGCCTCGGACACCCAGTCCGACCAGATCCGCGGCGCCAGCGGCCAGGTGCTGTCGATGGCGCAGTCGATGCACCAGGTTTCCGACCGCGCCCGCGAATCCGCCGCGGTGGCGCGCCAGTCGCTGGAGGCCGCCGGCAAAGGGGCGCAGGCGGTGGAGAACTCGATCGCCGGCATGAACGACATCCGCGGCCAGATCCAGGAGACCTCGAAGCGCATCAAGCGGCTCGGCGAATCGTCGCAGGAGATCGGCGAGATCGTCGAACTGATTTCCGACATCACCGAGCAGACCAACGTCCTCGCCCTCAATGCCGCGATCCAAGCGGCGTCGGCCGGCGAGGCGGGGCGCGGCTTCTCGGTGGTGGCCGAGGAAGTGCAGCGCCTCGCCGAACGCTCCGCCGAGGCCACCAAGCAGATCGCCGCGCTGGTACGCACCATCCAAACCGACACCCACGAAGCGGTTGCGGCAATGGAGCGCTCGACCCAGAACGTGGTGCAGGGCGCGCGCCTGTCCGACGCCACCGGCCAGGCGCTGGCTGAAATCTCGCGCGTCTCGCGCGATCTGGCGACGCTGATCGAAGGCATTTCCGGCGACACCCAACGCCAGGCGGAAACAGCCGCCCGCGTGGCCGAAGCGATGAAGGAAATCCTGCGCATCACCGAGCGCACGTCGGAAGGCACCCAGCAGACCGCGATCTCGATCGGCGAACTGGCCGAACTGGCGGTCGAGCTGAAGGGCTCGGTTGCCGGGTTCAAGGTTTGACCATATCCCCCGTGGTTTATAAGGTTTTCTCAACGTGAGCCTCGAACTCGATACCGGCCCGCTGTCCTGGGTCAGAGACGAGATCGATCTCGCCCTCGAACGCACAGCGCAGGCGCTCGACGACGGCAGCCGACTCGGCGAAGCGCGCGGCAATCTGCATCAGGCCGGCGGCGCGCTGGCCATCGTCGGCCTGGCCGGAATCAGCGAATTTTCCGTCGCCATCGAACAGCTGCTGGCCGCGGCGGCGGCCGGCGAAATCGAATGGGGCGCGGCACAGACCGAAGCGGCACGCACCGCCGTGGCCGCATTGCGCGGCTACCTCGACGAACTGATGGCCGGCGCCGCCAACCAGCCGCTCCGCCTGCTGCCGGCCTACCGGCAACTGGCGGCGGTGCGCGGTGCGGCGGAACCCGCAGCGAGCGAGCTGTTCTTCCCCGACCTGTCGCAACGGCCGCCGCGGCGCGAAAGCGAACCCGCACCGCTGCCGCCGGAAGCGCTCGCGGCACGGCTCAAGGCCGCCCGACTGGGCTTCGAGCGCGGGCTGCTGAAATGGCTGAAGGACGACGCCAGCGGCCTGCGCGAGATGCGCAACGCGGTAGCCATCATCGAGCAAACACAGGACACGCCCGCGGCGCGCGCCTTCTGGTGGGTAAGCCTGGCACTGTTCGACGTGCTGCCCCGCATCGACCGCCGCGCCGCGGCGACGACGGCCGAGCTGCGCCGCCTTTGCGGCCGTATCGATGCGCAGATCCGCAAGCTGCTGGACGGCTCAGCCGTCGTCGCCGAACGTCTGATGCGCGATGCGCTCTACTGGGTCGCCGCGACGTCCGGCGGCGGCGAACACGCCGAAGTGGTGCGCGCCGCCTACCGGCTGGGCGAATTGATTCCGGCGCAGGGCCTCGATGTCGAGCAGGAGCGCCAGCGCCAGTCGCGACTGCACCGCTTCGGCGAAGAAGTGTTCGCCAGCAGCACAGCCTGGGACCGTTTCTGCGCCGGCGCCGCCGCCGCCCTGCCGGAGTTCCACGAGCATGCCGCACGCCTGGCCTCGCTCGCCGAGCCGCTGGCGCGGGTGGATCTGACCCGCCTCACCGCCGCCATCGCCAATGCCGCCAATCTATTGCGCAAGAATCCGCTGATCCACGGCGAAGCGCTGGCCGAAGAAATGACCGCCGCACTGCTGCTCTGCGAAGGCGCCGCCGACGAGATGGCACGTCCCGGCGGCGCGACGGAAAGCGGCTTCGCCGAGCAGGTGGATCGCGTCACCAGCCGCCTCGCCCGCCTGCTGCGCGGCGAGAGCCTGGCCGGCGAAGCGCCGCCGCGGCTCGATGCCGTCGCCCGCCGCGCCCGCGAAAAACGCCTGCTGGCGCAGGTCGGCAAGCAGATCCAGATCCGCCTGGCACAGGTGGAACAAACCCTCGACCGCTATTTCCGCAACCCCGCCGACGGCAGCGGCCTGGCCGCCCTGGCGGCGCCGTTGAAACAGGTCGAAGGCGCCCTCGCGCTGCTCGATGAGAACCGCGCTGCCGCGCTGCTGGCCGACTGCGCGGCGCAGATCGCCGGCTTTGCCGCGGGCGCGGCGGACAGCACGCGCTTCGAACGCGTGGCACGCCAGCTCTCCGCGCTCGGCGCCTTCATCGAACAGCTGCCGCGCGGCGGCGGCGATCTTGCCGCGCTGCTCGGCGAGTCGGCGCTGCCGGCTGCCGAATTCCAGCCCAGCGTCGAACGCGAGCTGGCGCAGGCGACCGATGCAACGCGCACACTGGTGCTCAACCTGCGCCAGATGCAGAGCGACGGCGCACTGCGCGAAGCGACGCGCGCCTCGATCCGGCAGAACCTGGAAACCCTGCGCGACGACGCGCAACTGGTCGCCGACGACGGACTGCAGCAGCGCGCCGCCGCCGCACTGGCAGCACTGGAGCAGAGCGATGCCAGCCTCGAAGCCGCGGTCGATGCGCTAGCACCGTCGCCTGCGCCCGCCGCCGCGCCGTCGAGCGCCACCTTGGCGCTGGCCGCAGCCAGCGAACCGGCACGGGATGAGGAACTGTTGGCGATCTTCCTCGAAGAAGCCGAGCACGAAATGGCGGCGCTGGATCGCCTGTTGCCCGCTCTCGACGCCCAGCCCGCGGACCGCGAAACGCTCGCCGCAATCCGGCGCAGCTTCCATACCCTGAAAGGCAGCGGACGCATGGTCGGCCTCGGCGAGCTCGGCGAAGCGGCCTGGGCGATGGAACAGTTGCTGAACCAAGCGCTGGCGCAGGAGGGGGCCGTCGATGCGGCGCTGCGCGCAGCCCTGGGCGAAGCGCGTGCACTGTTCGGCCGCTGGGTGGACAACCTGGCAGCGCACACGCCAACGCCGGCGGCGGCGGATTTCGTCGTCCGCTGCCAGGCCCTGCTGCGCCGCGAAGCGCCGCCGCCGGCCGCACCCAGCGCACCCAGCGCTGCCGCAACGGTACGCATCGGCAGCGTGACGCTGACCCCGGCGCTGTACGCAATGTTCCTCGAAGAAGCGCGCAGCCATCTCGCCGTCCTCGAACGCGGCAGCCTGCGCGAAGCCATGCACGCCGCGCGGACGCTGGCGAGCACCGCCGCGACGGTGAATTTCGCCCCCGTCGCGGCACTGGCCGAGCAATTACAGGCAGCGCTGGCGCGTTTCGACGCCGCCGCGGTGGCACCCGATGCGGTCACCGCACCGGCCTTGGCGGAAGCCGTCGCCACCCTGCGCGTGATGGTCGAAGCCATCGCCGGCGGACAGCCCCCCGCCGCCGCCGAGGAACTGCTCGATGCGCTGACCTCGCTAGCACCCGTGCCGCCCGTCGGCGATGCCGGCGTCGACCCGCAACTGCTGCCGATCTTTCTTGAGGAAAGCGTCGATCTCACCGCTGCGCTGTCCGCCGCCCTGCGTGCCTGGCGCGCGCAGCCGACGAACGCCGAAGCGCGCCAGGCGGTACAGCGCCTGCTGCATACCTTGAAGGGCAGCGCGCGGATGGCCGGCGCGCTGCGTCTGGGCGAGCTGATCCACGACCTCGAAAGCCGCGTTACCGAACTGCACGAAGTCACCTCCGCCGCGCTCGACGAAACCGAAGCCGGCATCGACCGCGTGGTCGGCCTGATCGACGCGCTCGCTGCCGCGCCAGCGCCGCTCGTCGCGGCACACGGTCCCGAGACTCCGACGAACGGACCGCCCGCCGCCGCCGGCGAGGCGGCATCGATCCAGTTGCGCGTGCCGGCGGAGCGCGTGGACCAGTTGATCAACGATGCCGGCGAGATCGCCATCGCGCGCAGCCGGGTCGAAGCCGAATTGCGCAGCATCAAAGGGGCGCTTTCCGACCTGACCGACAACGTCAGCCGCCTGCGCGGCCAGTTGCGCGAAATCGAAATCCAGTCCGACAGCCGCATCGCTTCGCGCCATGTCGCGACGGAGGAAACGCGCGCCGATTTCGACCCGCTGGAAATGGATCGCTACACACGCTTCCAGGAGCTGACACGGATCATGGCGGAGAGCGTGAACGACGTGTCCACCGTACAGCACGCGCTACTGAGAAATCTGGAACACGCACAAACCGCGCTCGCCGCGCAGGGCCGTCTCAACCGCGAACTGTCGCAGGGCCTGCTGCGGGTGCGCATGGTGCCGTTCGATTCGATCGCCGAGCGGCTGCAGCGCACGGTGCGGCAGAGTGCGCGCGATCTGGGCAAGCCGGCGCAATTGACGATCGGCAACGGCCAGACCGAACTCGATCGCGCCGTGCTGGAACGCCTCGTCGGCCCCATCGAACACCTGCTGCGCAACGCCGTCGCCCACGGCATCGAGGATGCCGCGACGCGACGCGGCGCCGGCAAACCGGAAGCCGGACAGATCGCTATCGAACTGCTTCAGCGCAGCGGCGAAGTAAGCCTGGAGCTGCGCGACGACGGCGCCGGCCTCGACCTCGACCGCATCCGTCAGTGCGCCGTGGCCGCCGGCCTGCTCAAGGCCGGCGAGGAGGCCGACACGCAACGCCTGACGCAATTCATCTTCCTCTCCGGTTTCACCACGGCCAACGCACTGTCCGCCGTGGCCGGCCGCGGCGTCGGCATGGACGTGGTGCGCAACGAAATCATGGCGCTCGGCGGGCGTGTCGAGGTGCATACGGAGCCCGGCCGCGGCAGCGCCTTCACCCTCACCCTGCCGGCCAGCATGGCGATCGGCCAGGCGCTGCTGGTACAGGCCGGCAACGCCCATTACGCGATTCCCTCGGCGATGGTCGAACAGGCCATGGAACTGGCCGCGGACGAAATCGACGCGCTACGCGCCGAGGGCGCCTATCGTTGGATGAACCGGCGCTACCCATGGCACGCGCTGAACCGGCTGCTCGGCCGCGAACCGGCGGCGAGCGCCGAACCGCGCCGCCACTGGCTGCTGCTGGTGCGCGGCGGCGCCCATCATCTGGCGCTGGAAGTCGACGCCATGCTGGGCAATCAGGAAGTCGTGATGAAGCCGGTCGGCCCGCAGCTGGCGCGGGTTCCGGGCATCGCCGGAGCGACCGTGCTGGGCGACGGCGAGATCGTGCTGATCCTCAATCCGGCGGCGCTGGCCGAGTCCGCTGAAACGGCGGCGCCAAGTCCGGCAGCCGCTGCAACAGCCGCGGCGATGCCGCCGACAGTGATGGTGGTCGACGATTCGCTGACCGTGCGCAAGATCACCGGCCGCCTGCTGGAGCGCGCCGGCTACCGCGTGCTCACCGCCAAGGACGGCATCGATGCGCTGGAGAAACTCGCCGAAACCCTGCCCGAGGTGATCCTCGCCGACATCGAAATGCCGCGCATGGACGGCTTCGAGCTGGTGCGAAACCTGCGCGCCGACCCGCGCTGGCAGACGCTGCCGGTGATCATGATCACCTCGCGCACGGCCGACAAGCATCGCGGCGTCGCCGAACAGCTCGGCGTCCGGCACTTTCTCGGCAAGCCCTACGACGAAGCGCAACTGCTGGAACTTGTCGCGGGGTATGTTGGAGAAACCGGCGCCGGTTAGCCGGTGCCCGCAGGCGGCTCGTGCGCCTTGGGCAGCGCCGATTTGGCGATGCGCACGCAGTTGCGGCCGGCCTCCTTGGCGGCATAAAGCGCCTCATCGGCGCGGGCCAGCGTCCGGTCCAGCGTCTGGTCGAATTCGCTGGTGGTCGCCACACCGACGCTGATGGTGACCTGCACCGGCTGGACGACCCGGCTTTCGATGGCTTCGCGCAACTTCTCCGCCAGCCGGCGCGCACCTTCCTCGCCGGTATCCGGCATCAGCACCAGAAATTCCTCGCCGCCGAAACGGCCGACGATGTCGGTGCCGCGGCACTGGGTCGTCAACACATGCGACACCTGGCGCAGCACCTCATCGCCGACCAGATGGCCGAAACGGTCGTTGACCGCCTTGAAATGATCGATGTCGACCATCAACAGCGAGAGGCTGCCGACATGCTCCTGCGAGCGTTCGAGACGGGACGCGGTGGAGATGATCGAGCGCCGGTTGAAGATTCCCGTCAGGCTGTCGATGCTCGCCAGTTCGGACAAAAACCGGTTGACCTGCACGCCGCGGTGGGCGATCCAGAGAATCACCAGGCTGAGCGCCACGAACACCGCGCCGACGATTGCGGTACGCTGCTGCCACGGTTCAAGCACTCGCTCGATAAGAACGGAACCGGTTGCAATCAGCGGAAAATCCCTCAGCCGGCGGTAGGAAAGAATGCGGTCCAGACCATCCACCTGGGAGACCGTGCGAATAGTCAGTCCGGGTTCGTTCGCGGTCAGCGAGGAAAGTTCGCGCAGGCGCGAGACCGAGTGGCCGACATGGAGGTCATGATCCGGGCGCCGGGTATAGATGATGCCGGCTTCCGAAATCAGCGACTGGGAGCTGTCCGGGATCGCCATGCGCACGCCGATATGGTCGCGCAGCAGGGCGACATCGACAATCGTCACCAGAATACGGTCGATGGTTCCGTCGGCATTGCGCAAGGCTTCGCTAAGGGCGAAAAACCAGCGGCCTCGATGCACCTTGGAGCGCAGCGGCGGGCCGACGTGCAGCCCGGTGTCCGCGAGGCCGGCATGGGCGGTGAAATAAGAGCGGTCGCGGACATCGGGCGGCGCGCCGTTGCCGGTCCAGCACTCAACCCGACCTGTCTGCTCGACCACCAGCAGGTCCATGATGTAGGGATTCTGTCCGCGCAGCTTGAGCAGCGTGCTGCGTACCGCCGCCGGACTGACCTTGCCCGCTGCGCCTGGCGGACGGATGAGAATCGCCATCGAAACCAGTAGCTGGCGGGTCGCCGCCAGTTCGCCGTCGGCGACCAGCGCCGTCTGCTCGGCAATCTGCCGCGCGGTTTCTTCACCGGCCTCGAGCAGCGCACGGCGATCGGAAAACACGTATGACGCGAACAATACCGACAGTAATATGATCGCGGCAGCGGCGATGGCGTAAAAGCGCTGCGTCGGCTCGGGGCTGGTTTCCATAGGAGCGATGCCGAAATTGGTTGCGAGTCGCTTGTCACGATGCGCTGAAACGCCTGCCCGGTCAACCGCGAAGTGCCGCAAACGCCGGCACTGAGCGGCACTCACCTTGGCCTGGAGGACAAATGGGAGACAATAGCGGCCCTCGCCTTCACCGCCATCGCCGATGTTGAAAGCTCTGCGCCGCCAGCTTGCCAAGCTCGGTCCCGCCCTGTTCCGCCTGCTCGCCCGCAGCTGGCGCATTGCCGCCTGCGGGCCGCTGCCGCCGCAACCGGCGGTGCTGGCGTTCTGGCACGGCGAGATGCTGCCGATGTGGAAATTCTTCGCCGCCGGCGGCGCCTGCGCGCTGGTCAGCCAGAGCCGCGACGGCGGCCTGCTCACCCGCCTGCTGGAGAGCTGGGGCTACCGCGTGATCCGCGGCTCGTCGTCGAAGGGCGGCAGGGAAGCCCTGGCCGAGATGGTGGCCGCCGCACGCGGCAACCGCCTGCTGGTGACCCCCGACGGCCCGCGCGGCCCGGCGCACAAACTCAAGGCCGGCGCCGTGGTCGCCGCCGTACAGGCCGGCGTACCGCTCTACCTCTGCCGCGTGCGCTGCACGCGGGCGATCCGCGGCACCCACTGGGACCACTTCCTGATCCCGCTGCCGTTCGCCGCGATCACCCTGGAGTTCGTGCATCTGCCGCTGCCGCGGGAAGCTACGCGTGAAGAAATGGACGGACTGATCGCGGCGGCGGAAGCGGCGCTCAACCGAGCGGAGAAAAGCGATTAGCCGCGGCGGCTCGGCAAGCACGGGGAAAGCGGAAAATCGTTTGGATTTATTGCCGACGCGCTGCAATCGCTGCCCGCACTGCCGGCAGCCCCGTCACTCAGCGCCGTTTTGATTTGTCTCACAGTTGGGCCCAAAGCGGCCCTTCCGAAAGATCACCCAAAGCGACACCCAACCATTCAATCATGTCATTGCGATATATTCGCGGCGTGCCGCTTTTCACGGAAATTTAACATGGTTGAAAATGACTGCGTTTTTGCGGAAAGCCCTACTGGCAGGGCCGCTTGCAGCATTGGTCGCCGCCGAGTCATGCGGCACGCGGCGGAGTCAGGGCGCAAAGCTGTCTCCTCATAACAAAGTAGACCGCACTATGGCAGTCAGCGAAGCGCGAATCTTTTTTGCGGCCAAGAGGCCGGCAACGCCACATTGTTTTGATTTTGCTGCTCGATCCTTGCGTGCGGCTGAAATTCAGATCAGCCGCATTTGGGATCGCCCTGTTGTTAGTGGGAGCCATTCTGCCGTGGAAGCCGCGTTTCACGACATACTCATAGACGTCCACTTCTATTTCGTCTCGTTGAGAAACGTGTATCGCTTTCTAGTCAAAGTAGTCGAAGACCCGGCGTTTGAGCACTTCAAACCGGAAGTTGCGCGCCTCAATGACACTTGGTTTAGGCACTACGCAAAGGGGCGAGAAGCGTTTGAGCATATTGATCAACGCCTTCCCGGCGAGAAGCAAGAGCATCAGTTGGTTGAGGTAACGGCTGACGGGAGCGATCCCCGCAAGATTCATTACGGGCTGAGTCTTCATGGTGGCATCTTTCGACATTCAGACTTGAGCTTTGACATTTCCCGCGATGCATTTAGCCGCATCAGGTCAGAAGTGGAAGCTCTATTTGTCAAGATTGAAGAAAGCTGCCCGCCTAAGGAGGAAATCCGTGCTGTCTAACATTTTCGTTGGGCCTCTCATCCATGACCTATATCACCGAAGTTTGGCAATTTCTACGCATCTGGGGGCCGGTCATTGGTCTTGCGCTTGATATTGGTGGCGCTTGCCTCGTGTATGTGGGAGTTCGAACATCCCTTGCAGAAGCACTCCGCCTTGAAACTCCCGTCGTCCCCATGACCCTTGACGACCTTGGAGGTGACAGCATTGTTCAAAGAGCAAACGATGCAAGCAATATGAGAGCGCAAGAACGGCTTCGGGCAAAGAACTGGTCGTTGGCTGGTCTTGCGTTTTTCATATTTGGCTTTCTACTGCAAGCCATTGGTAGCTGGCCAAAGCAATGACTACGATCTCTGTGGGTTTCAGTCCGGTTCGCTTCTTTTGGCCTGAGTGGTTTCGCAACTCGGTTCTGTCAGCGAGGGCTAACACTGCGGTGCGGAGGGTGCGGCGCGTTGGCATCTCATTACAGATTATGAGACTTTAATTTTACAGGGAGCAACAATGACTAAATTTAACCCCTCATCATCCCATCCTGACCGCGCTGTTCAAGCATGGTTAATTTTGGTTGGGGCCGCAATGAATCGCCAAACACTAACCTACGAAGGCCTCTCTCTGCTGATGTACCGTCGTAAAGCGCAAGGGGTACTCGATAGGATTCTTGGTCATGTTGCCTTCTATTGCAACGACAACGATCTCCCCGCACTAACTTCAATCGTTGTCGGAAAGAAACGTGGAACGCCAGGCGCAGACATCCCAATGGATTTAGAGCGAAGAGATACTGAACGTGAGCGTGTCTACGCTAAAGATTGGTACGATATTTATCCTCCGAGTGCCGAAAAACTCCGAGAGTCCTTTGGGCAAAACACGAAGAAGTAATGGTTCCAGTCGCTAAGATGCCCAACCCTCCGTTCGAGAGGGGCGGCGCAAAAGCGCACCGCCCCTCACTTAGCCATGTCAGGAGACCTTTTAGCATGTCGCCAGAATTTATAAAGCTGCTTGAACGCAAGATTGCTCGCGGATCAGTTGGGCCATCAACAGCACGTAGAATGGGGCCGAAGGGAACTATTGCAGCCGCACGCTTGTACCTCGATGGGTACGACCTGAATCGAATAAAAGTGCGCACTGAAAAAACCTTTCAGTCCAAGTTGGAGGAAGCGACGGACGAACTGAAAAAATCTCTCCCGAATGAGGCTCGTCATTGGGGTAGCGCGAGAAAGTTTTTCAACATCTTTTTGCGCGACGCACTCTACAACAGATATACCTGCGAAAAATATGGCCTCTTTGGCCTAGAGCCATGGCTGGAGGTTCCGCTGGATAGTCATGTCGCAAAGGGCCTCTTGTTTGAACCGGAAGGTAAAAACCTTCCTGGGTGGAAGACCGTCATCGGCCTCACGCAGGATGTGAGTCTCGCCTATCAGCTTGTGGCAAGAGATGTCGCCACCAGGGAAAAAACCGAGCGAGTTCACTTGGATCTCCTTTACTGGCGCGGCGATCAAATAGCTAACACTGCGCTACAAGGGACGCGCCGTAAACGGAGCGCCCCTGAGCTTTGACGCTGGGGCTTCCCATATTTTCATATGGCGTTTTATATGGGCTAATGCTACTCTGTGCCCATGGCAAAACCTCGCTTTGACTGGGATCCCGACAAGGACGCCGAGAATCAGGGGAAGCACGGAGTCTCCTTCTCCCGCGCTCAGTACGTCTTTGCGGACCCGCAGCGCGTGATAGCCAAAGACGAGACTCACAGCCAAACCGAAGAGCGGTTCTATTGTTTCGGCGAAGTTGATGGCGGTGTGCTCACGGTGCGGTTCACTTACCGCGCTTCGGTTATTCGAATCATCGGCGCCGGTTATTGGCGCAAAGGAAAGGCGATTTATGAGCGCGAAAACGCAGCGTAGCGGAGTTTCAGAGAAGGCTAATGCCGGCGCAAGCCGGCGTTACGCCGAAACTAAAATCAAATACACCGATGAACCCCTTGGCAAGGTCCAGGTGGTTGCCGACTTCCTCCCTTCGCCGGCCGAATTGGCGTTTCGTGAAGAGGGGGTGAAAGTAACTCTCGCTCTGAGTAAGAAGAGTATCGAGTTCTTCAAGTCAGAGGCCACAAAGCATCACACTCAGTACCAGCGCATGATTCGCCGGCTTCTCGACGCTTATGTCGATGGTCAAGCCGAAACCCGGCAGTCCACGCGGGCGCTGCGCGATAAAGCCGCGCAGCGCCGATGACCTTGATCGTTGAAGCGGTTGAACAAGCTGATTTTCATCAGAAATTGAAATCGATTGCCTCGCCTTGCTCTGCGCTTCCTTCGGTCGCCGGCTTTCGATGTCGGGGCAACCCCGTTTATTGAAAACCGAAAGGCCGGATTGGGCACAACAGCGCCATTGCATCGTTGTGAGTGCTTAAGCTACGCCCCCCTCACCACATGTTCTGCAAGAATTCACGGATCGCGGAAAATCAATTTCCAGCCGCCTGTCTAAAAAAGGTCCGCCATGAGAATCCTCCACACCATGCTCCGCGTCGGCGATCTGCAACGTTCGATCGCCTTCTATACCGAAGTGCTCGGCATGCGCCTGCTGCGCCAGCAGGACTATCCGGAGGGCAAGTTCACGCTGGCCTTCGTCGGCTACGCGGACGAAGCGGAAGCCGCGGCGATCGAGCTGACCTACAACTACGGCGTCGGGAACTATGAACTGGGCAACGCCTTCGGCCACATCGCGCTGGCGGTGCCGGATGCGGCGGCAGCCTGTGCGGCGATCCGCGCCCGCGGCGGCAGGGTGGTGCGCGAGGCGGGGCCGATGAAGCACGGCGCGACGATCATCGCCTTCGTCGAGGACCCGGACGGCTACAAGATCGAACTGATCCAGAAGTCATGATGAAAGCCATCGAAATCGCCGGCTTCGGCGGCCCCGACGTGCTGCGCCTGAGCGAACGCGAGATTCCGGTGGCGCGCGAGGGCGAAGTGCTGATCCGCGTCGCCGCGTCGGGCATCAACCGTCCCGACATCGTCCAGCGCGAGGGGCGCTATCCGCCGCCGCCCGGCGTCAGCGATCTGCCGGGGCTGGAGGTGGCGGGCGAGATCGTCGGCGGCGACCTCGCCCATGCCGACAACCGCTTCGGCCTCAAGGCCGGCCAGGCGGTCTGCGCCCTGCTCGCCGGCGGCGGCTATGCCGAATACTGCGTCGCGCCGGTCGCCCAGTGCCTGCCGTTGCCGCGCGACCTGTCGATGGAGGAAGCGGCCTCGTTGCCGGAGACCTATTTCACCGTCTGGAGCAATCTGTTCGACCGCGTGCATCTCGGCCGCAACGAATCCGGCGAGGCTGAGACCCTGCTGGTGCAGGGCGGCACCAGCGGCATCGGCGTGGCGGCGATCCAGATCGCCCGCGCCTTCGGCCACCGCGTCTTCGCCACCGCCGGCAGCGATGAAAAATGTCGTGCTGTCGAGGTGCTTGGCGCCGAACGCGGCATCAACTACCGCCGCGAGGATTTCGCCGCGGTGGTGAAGGCGCTGACCGCCAAGCGCGGTGTGGACGTGATCCTCGACATGGTCGGCGGCGACTACCTGCAACGCGAACTCGACTGCCTCGCCGCCGACGGCCGCATCGCGCTGATCGCGCTGCTTGGCGGCGCCCAGGCCAGCATCGACCTGTCGAGGCTGCTGATGCGGCGGCTGACCGTCACCGGTTCCTCGCTGCGCATCCGCCCGGTGGCGTTCAAGGGCGCCATCGCCGCGGCATTGAAAGAAAAGGTTTGGCCCTTGCTGGAAAGCGGCGCGATCCGCCCGGTGGTCCATCAGGTCTTTCCCGCAGCCGAGGCGGCGGCGGCGCATCGGCTGATGGAGAGCGGTGCGCACATCGGCAAGATCGTGTTGCGCTGGTGAATGCCGGTCAGCGCGTGCGGGCGGAATTTCTCGCCGCCGGCACCACCTATGCCAACCGCGACGGCGATTTTTCAGCCTGGCACCGCGGCCGCACACATTTTGCGGTCTGGGCCATCGCAGTAGACGACCCGCGGCTGACGGCACGGTTGGCCGAAGCCCGCTTGAGATTCGGCACGCTGCTGCGCGGCGACTATGCACGCCAGCCGCACATCACGCTCCAGGTCTGCGGCTTTCCCTGCCGCCAGGCCGCCGCCACGGACGACTACGGGCTCGACCGCCTCGCCGGCCAGGCACGCCGGCTGGCAGCGAGCGGCGTGGGCCCGTTCGATATTGCGCTCGGCGCGTGCAACAGCTTCGCCGCCGCGCCATTTTTTGAAGTGGCAGACCGTTCCGCCAGCCTCGCCCGGCTGCGCGACGCGCTGGAAGCGGAACACGCCGAAGAACGCAGCGTGCCCTACGTGCCGCATCTGACGCTGGGCCTCTACGCCGCCGAAACCCCGGTGGCGACCGTGCTGCCCTGCATCGACGCCTGCGTGGCGGCCCCGATAGCGCTGCGCGTCGAGCGGATCGAACTGATGGCCTATGAAAGCAGCGTGATCGGCGGGCCGTTGACCACACTGTGCAGTTTCGATCTGGCGCAGCGGCGCATCGTCTGGCCGCGCCTTTCTTAAGCTCCTCCGCCAACGCAAGGCCTTGCATCAAGGAGGCCGACATGCCGGGCGCACCGGAGAAAAAACAGACTTAGGGTTGTAATTTCCATTTACAAATCAACATTTGTAAATGTAATATACAAACAATGGGCTGTTAATGATATTTGCAGCCCGCCCCTTGTATTGACGCAGGACTCATAACGGAGCGGAGGCAAAAATGAACTACCCCATCAAGACCCTCAGCCAGATTCCTCTCATCCTCAGGGGCTTTCGCAAGGTACGCGGGCTCACCCAGGCAGCCATGGCCGAACGGCTGGGAATCACCCAGCAAAGCTATGCCCATTTCGAAGCCAATCCATCGACCGCCACGCTCGAAAGGCTTTTCATGGTGCTACGCATGCTGAATGTTGAAATCTCCCTGGATCAGGCCGATTCCACGCCTTCCACCCAGATCGCCGGCGAGCCGGCCGCCAACACCTATACGGCCGGCAAGCAGGCAAAAGCGTCGGCCGTCACGAAACCCGGCCGCATTGCCGCTACCGCGCGGAAGAAGGAAAGCTGGTGACCATGGGGCGTCGCGCAAAGACACGCCGGCTGAATATATGGATGAACGGCATTCCTGTCGGCTACTGGGAAACCACCCGACACGGCGAACGGCTTGGCTACTTCGATGAATGGCTGGCGGACGAGCATTCCCGCCCCTTGTCATTATCGCTGCCATTCTTGCCGGGCAACATGCCCCACCAAGGCCAGATCGTCACGGGCTATTTCGACAATCTTCTGCCCGACAGTGCCGCCATCCGCCGTCGCCTGGCGCAACGCCATGGAGCAGGAGGAACCGATGCCTTTCAACTGCTGGCAAAACTGGGCAGAGACTGCGTTGGGGCAATACAGCTGCTTCCCGAAGACGAAACGCCGGTGGATGTGTATGAAATCAACGGCCAAGTATTAAGCACCGCGGAAATCGCCCAACAGCTACGCAACACCACATCGGATCAAGCCTTGGGGCAACACGATCACAACGAAGACCTGCGTCTTTCCATCGCCGGCGCCCAGGAAAAAACCGCCTTGCTGCGTCATGAGGGTCGATGGCTTTTACCCCATGGCAGCACCCCGACGACGCACATCTTCAAACTGCCCTTGGGCTTGGTCGGCCATATGCAGGCCGATATGCGCACGTCGGTGGAGAACGAATGGTTGTGTTCGAAAATCATGGAGGCTTATGGCATTCCCATCGCACGTTGCGAAATCAAGCATTTCAAGGATCAGAAAACGCTCGTCGTCGAACGCTTCGACCGAGTCCCTGCGAACGATGGAAGTTGGATCGTGCGCCTGCCCCAGGAAGACATGTGCCAAGCGACGGGTACCTCGCCGCTAAACAAATACCAGTCGGACGGCGGTCCCGGCATCGCCCGGATCATGGAATTGCTCCTCGGCTCGGACAACGCAGAACAGGACCGGAAGATTTTCTTCAAAACCCAGATCGTCTTTTGGCTGCTTGCCGCCACTGACGGCCATGGGAAGAACTTCAGCATCGTCCATCTCCCCGGCGGCCGTTATCGCGCCACACCGATCTACGACGTACTTTCCGCCCATCCCGTCATCGGGAAGGGAAAGAATCGAATTCCGCCGCAAAAGGCCCGGCTCGCGATGGCGGTACGGGGAAGCACCTATCACTACCTGATCGAAAAAATCCAGCGTCGGCACTGGATCGCCCAAGCGCAACAGGTCGGACTCGGTGCCGCGGCGGCGGAGCAATTGATTCAGGACGTCATCGAGTCAACTGAGGCCGCGATCAATGCCGCGGCCAGGTTGTTGCCGGCCGATTTCCCCGCGGACCTTGCCGAGTCGATTTTCGGCGGAATGACAAAACAGCGCGCGAAACTGCTCAGGACATAGCCCTCAAGCGGGCGATGCGTTCCTCGGTCGCCGGATGGGTGCGGAACAGGCCGGCCAGCCCGCCGCCGGAGAGCGGATTCATGATCATCATCTGCGCCGTTTCCGGATGTGCGTCGGCGCTGGCCATGGGGATGCCGCGGGCGTAGGCGTCGATCTTGGCCAGGGCGTCGGCCAGCGCATGCGGGTCGCCGGAAATCTCGGCGCCGCCGCGGTCGGCTTCGAACTCGCGGGCGCGCGAGATCGCCATCTGGATCAGGCTGGCCGCCAGCGGTGCGAGGATCGCCACCAGGATGCCGGCCAGCGGATTCACCGAGCGGCCGCTCCCGTCGCGGCCGCCGAAGAACATGGCGAAGTTGGCCAGCGCCGAGATGGCGCCGGCCATCGTCGCGGCGATGGTCGAGGTGAGGATGTCGCGGTGCTTCACATGCGCCAGTTCGTGCGCCATCACGCCGCGCAGTTCGCGCGCCGAGAGCATTTGCAGGATGCCGCGGGTGGCGGCGACGGCGGCATGCTCGGGGTTGCGGCCGGTGGCGAAGGCGTTGGGCTGGGCCTCGTCGATGATGTACACGCGCGGCATGGGCAGACCGGCGTTGGCCGCCAGTTCCCTGACCATGTTGTAGAGGTAGGGACTGGATGCCTCATCTACCTGCTGCGCGTTGTACATGCGCAGCACCATCGAATCGGAAAACCAGTAGGCAAAGAGATTCATGCCGCCGCCGAACAGCAGCGCCAGCAGCATGCCGCCCTGGCCACCGATCATGCCGCCAATGACGCCGAACAGGGCGACGATGGCCGCCATCAGCAAGGTTGTCTTGAACCAGTTGAACATCGTGCGTCTCCGTGCAGATTGGGGGTAACGGCAGCTTAGATGGGGGCGACGGGAAAAAATTCAATCTGCGGCCAATATCGGCGCAATCCGCTTGAAACGAGCCAGCGTGCGCTCGCGGGCTACGGCATGATCGACCACCGGCGCCGGATAGTCGCGGCCGATGACGACGCCGCAGGCCGCCTGCTGCGCCGCGTCCATGCGCCACGGGGCGTGGATGAAGCGGTTCGGCACGGCGGCCAGCTCGGGCACGTAGCGACGGATGAAGTCGCCCTTCGGATCGAACTTTTCCGACTGGGTGACCGGATTGAAGATGCGGAACCAGGGCTGCGCGTCGCAGCCGGTCGAGGCCGCCCACTGCCAGCCACCGTTGTTCGACGCCAGATCGTAGTCGAGCAGACGCTCGGCGAAACAGGCTTCGCCGCGACGCCAGTCGATGCCCAGGTCCTTGCTCAGGAACGACGCCGTCACCATGCGCAAGCGGTTGTGCATGGTGCCGCTGCTGTTGAGCTGGCGCATCGCCGCATCCACCAGCGGGTAGCCGGTACTGCCGGCGCACCAGGCGGCGAAGAGTTGCGGCGCATCGTCCCAGACGATGTGCTCGCACTCCGGCTTGAAGCAGCGCTCGACGACCTGCGGCCGGTGCCACAGGATCATCTGGTAGAACTCCCGCCAGATCAACTCGTTGAGCCAGACACGGGCGCCGGCGCTGTTCATGTGGGTGGCGCGGCCCCAGGCGTAGGCGGCGAGTTGGCGGACCGACAGGGTGCCGAAGCGCAGATGCACCGAGAGCAGGGACGTTCCGTTCAGCGCCGGATAATCGCGCGTCGCCGCGTAATCGTCGATGCGGGCGACGAAATCGCGCAGCCGCCGCTGGGCGCCGTCGACGCCGGGCGACAGCGGCAACGCCGCGGGGTCGGCGGCCGTGAAACCGAGTTCGGCAAGCGTCGGCATGCCGCCGGCCGGCGTCGACGCAAGGCGGGCCAGATGCGGCTCCAGCGGGTGGGGCGCCAGCGCCGTCGCGTCGAGCTTTTTCAGCCAGGCGTTGCGGTACGGGGTGAATACCGAAAACGGCCGCCCCGCCTGGGTCAGCACCTCGTCGCGGTCGAAGATCACCTGGTCCTTGCAATCGACGAAGCCGCAGCCGGCGGCCATCAGCCGGCTCGCCACCTCGGCATCGCGATCCCGCGCCGCCGGTTCGTAGTCGCGGTTGGCATAGACCGCATCGACGCCCAATTCCGCGGCGAGGCGCGGGATCTCCTCGACGGCCCGTCCGTGCCGCACCCGCAACCCGCCGCCACGGCTGCGCAAGACCTCGTCGAGCTGCACCAGCGAGGCATGGATGAAGGCCAGCCGGCGATCGTCGCGCAGGCCCTTTTGCAGCAGCGGAGCGAGGATGTCGCTGTCGAAGACGAAGGCGCACCACACCCTTTGGTGATCGCGCAGGGCGCTGTAGAGGGCGGCATGGTCGTGGGCGCGCAGGTCGCGGCGGAACCAGACGAGGGCGGAAGTCATGCGCCAATGATGCCATCGAAAACGCCGGCGTTTTCCCTTAAGCTGGCGGCATGGATAAGGCCGCCTTTGCCATCTGCCCGAAATGCCGCCATCGGCGCACCCCCGAGGAGACCGCAGACCCCGGGGTCTGCCCGGCCTGCGGTCTGGTGTTCGCCAAGTGGCTGGCGCGCGACAGCTTCGTTCCGCCGTCGCTGCGCAAGCGGGTGCAGGATGACGACGAACCGGTGCTGATCGAGGAAGCCGCGGCGCGACTGCTCGACGCAGCGGCCGACGTACCGCCCGAACACCTTTGGGGCCGCGCCGCGATCTGGGCCGGCATCGCCGTCTGGGCGGTACGCATCGCGCTCAACGACTATCGCGGCGAGGAAGCGCTCGACTCCTTCATGCACCTGACGGTGATCCTCTTCCACGAGGCCGGGCACATCCTCTTTATGCCCTTCGGCGAATTCATGACGGTGCTCGGCGGCAGCCTGTTTCAGGTGCTGATGCCGCTGATCGCCGCTGCCGCGATGCTGATCCAGCAGCGCGATCCCTTCGCCGCCGGTCTCGGCCTGTGGTGGGCCGGCGCCAGTCTGGTGGACATCTCGTCCTACATCCACGACGCCGCCGATCCGGTGCTGCCGCTGATCGGCGGCGGTACCGGCACCGACCGCTTTCACGACTGGATCTTCCTCCTCGACAGCGTCGGCCGGACCGCCCGTTCCCCGCTCTACGCCGCCTGGGTGCATGGCTTCGGCATCATGGTGATGCTTGCCGGCCTGGCCTGGGCGGCGGCGGTGCTGTGGCGGCAGAAACGGCGCCGCCGCGATGCGAGCCCGCCGCCGGCCATGCGCTAGAATGTTTCCGTGAGCAGCGAATCCGCCACGGTCAATCTGACCGACCACTTCCTCATCGCCATGCCTGCCATGGCCGATCCGAATTTTTCCCGCACCCTGACCTACATCTGCGAGCACAACGCCAATGGCGCGCTTGGGGTGATCGTCAATCGCCCGATCGACATGACCCTGGCGGCGCTCTTCGAGCGGGTCGATATTCCGATGGAAACGCAGGAGTTCTCGGCCATGCCGATCTACTTCGGCGGCCCGGTGCAGACCGACCGCGGTTTCGTCCTGCACCGCCCGGGCGGTACCTGGCAGTCATCGCTGAAAGTCAGCGACGATCTGGCGCTGACCAGCTCGCGCGACATCCTCGTCGCCATGGGCAGCCATAGCGGCCCGGCCGAATTCGTCGTCACCCTCGGCTATGCCGGCTGGTCGGCCGGGCAAATCGAATGGGAACTGTCGCAGAACGCCTGGCTGACGGTGCCGGCCCAACCCGCGGTGATCTTCGATCTGCCGCCCGAGGAACGCCTGCCTGCGGCGATGCAACTGCTCGGCGTGAATTTCGCCTCCCTCTCCGAAGTCGCCGGGCATGCCTGATGGCGGCACCGTACTGGCCTTCGATTTCGGCACACGGCGCATCGGCGTCGCGGTGGGCGAACTGATGCTTGGCCATGCCCGTCCGCTGTCCACTCTCGCTGCCGAGGCTAACGAAACGCGCTTTGCCGCCATCGGCAAGCTGATCGCCGAATGGCAGCCGACGCAGTTGGTGGTCGGTTTGCCGCTCTCCGCTGCCGGCGAACGCCACGCAATGAGCGAACGTTGCGAACGCTTCGCGCGCCAGCTCGAAGGTCGTTTCGGCCTGCCGGTAGTGCGGGTGGACGAGCGCTACTCGTCAGTCGAGGCCGAATCGCGGCTCGCCGCGCGCGGCCAGGACTGGAGCACGCGCAAGGACACGCTGGATGCGGAAGCCGCCGCCACCATCCTGCAAAGCTATTTCGACGAACGCCCCACGCCACGATGAACCATACCAATCCCCAACTCAACAAGCACGGCGAGCTGCAACACCTGATCACCATCGAGGGGTTGCCGCGCGACGTGATCGTGCGCATCCTCGACACCGCGGCGCCGTTTACCGCCCTCGCCCACGAGGAAGAAAAGAAGCTGCCGCTGCTGCGCGGCAAGAGCGTGTTCAACCTGTTCTTCGAGAACTCGACGCGCACCCGCACCACCTTCGAGATCGCCGCCAAGCGCCTCTCCGCAGACGTTATCAATCTCAATATCAACACCTCCAGCACCGCCAAGGGCGAAACCCTGCTCGACACGGTGGACAACCTCGCCGCGATGCAGGCCGACATGTTCGTCGTGCGCCACGCCGCCAGCGGCGCACCGTACCTGATGGCGCAGCATCTGGCGGCGACCGGGCGCAACCACATCAGCGTGGTGAACGCGGGCGATGGCCGCCATGCCCACCCGACGCAGGGGCTGCTGGACATGTACACCATCCGCCACTACAAGAAGGACTTTTCCAACCTCACCGTAGCCATCGTCGGCGACATCCTGCATTCCCGCGTCGCACGTTCGCAGATCCATGCCCTGACCACCCTCGGCGTGCCGGAGATCCGCGTCATCGCGCCGAAGACCCTGCTGCCTACTGGCGTCGAGCGCATGGGCGTACGCGTCTGCAACGACATGCGCGAAGGATTGAAGGGCGTCGATGTGGTGATGGCCCTGCGCCTGCAAAGCGAACGCATGCTCGGCGCACTGTTGCCGAGCCCGCAGGAGTTCTTCAAGAGCTACGGCCTCACCGCGGAAAAGCTGGCGCTGGCCAAACCCGACGCCATCGTCATGCACCCGGGGCCGATGAACCGCGGCGTCGAAATCGATTCGGCGGTCGCCGACGGCGGGCAGGCGGTGATCTTGCCGCAGGTGACCTTCGGCATCGCCGTGCGCATGGCGGTGATGAGCATGCTGGCGGGGAATTGAAAACATGAAACTGCAAATCATGAACGGCCGCCTCGTCGACCCGGCCAACAAGATCGACCGCCAGAGCGACCTGTTCATCGCCGATGGCCGCATCGTTGCGGTGGGCGCAGCACCGGCCGGCTTCGACGACAACGCCACGGTGGGCACCATCGATGCGACGGACTGCGTGGTCTGCCCTGGTCTGGTCGACCTTTCGGCGCGACTGCGCGAACCGGGCTACGAATACAAGGCGACGCTGGAATCGGAAATGGCCGCCGCCGCCGCCGGCGGCGTCACCAGCCTGGCCTGTCCGCCGGACACCGACCCGCCGCTGGACGAACCCGGACTGGTGGAAATGCTCAAGCACCGGGCGCGACTGCCCGAGTTCGCCAAGGTCTATCCGGTCGGTGCGCTGACCGCCAAGCTTGAAGGCACGCACATCACCGAGATGGCCGAACTGGCGGAGGCCGGCTGCGTCGCCTTCGGCCAGGCCCACGCGGCGGTCGTGGACACACAGGTACTGTTGCGCGCCATGCAGTATGCGGCGACTTTCGATTTCCCCGTCTGGCTCTCGCCGCAAGACCCCTTCCTGGCGCGCAACGGTGTCGCCCACGACGGCGAAGTGGCGGCCCGGCTCGGTCTGGTCGGCATTCCGGTTGCGGCGGAAACCACCGCCCTCGGCACCTTGATCCTGCTGGCGCAGGAAACCGGCGTCCGCCTACATATCACGCGCATCTCCTCGGCGGCCGGTCTGGACATGGTGCGCATTGCCCGCGAACAAGGCATCGCGGTCAGTTGCGATGTGGCCGTGCATCAGCTGCACCTGACCGACAACGACATCGGCTACTTCAATCCCCACGCCCGCCTGATCCCCCCGCTGCGCAGCCAACGCGACCGCGACGCGCTGCGCGCGGGCCTCGCCGCCGGCATCATCAATGCGGTCTGTTCCGACCACACACCGGTCGACGACGACGGCAAGCAAGTACCCTTCGGCGAAGCCGAACCGGGCGCCACCGGGCTGGAGCTGCTGCTGCCGCTGACCCTGAAATGGGGCGCGGAAATGAAGCTTCCGCTCGCCGACACGCTGTCCCGCATCACCGCCGACCCGGCACGGCTGCTGGGCATCGACGGCGGCCAGCTCGGCGTCGGCGCGCCGGCCGACGTCTGCATTTTCGACCCGCGCGCCGACTTCCGCGTCAGCCGCGAGAACCTGAAGAGCCAGGGCAAGAACACGCCCTTCCTCGGCCACCACCTCTCCGGCCAGGTGCGCTATACCCTCATCGACGGATTTCTCGCCTACGACGGCAGCTGGAATTAGGCCCCCGGCCCTTTTTGCTCACTATCGACTACAGCCGGCAGAAGCAGGCATTCCGGCAGGTTGCGCCGGGTGACCTTTCGGCTTGCGGTCGTTGGTGCGCTGTACGCAGTCAGGCTGCCATGAGTTGCTGAACGAGACATCCGCCAATCAGCTTCCTTAACCATCCTATCGGAGGGTAAACTCGCGCACGCCCTCCGAGTAGAGCCGCGCGCCGGCATTCACTCAAGCCATACCTTCATAGCGGCCGGCGCCTTTCTGCCCTTGACCATGCTTCCGTTCTTCTACATGGGAGTATTCGCCTGGAGCGGAACGTTCTGCTACCGGGTAAGTTTGGGCACCTGGTTCGCCTGGGTGATGCTGCTGATCTATTACGTCGTCAAAGCCATTGATCGGGTTGAGCAGGAAGAAACCGCCAGCGCACAAGGGCAAAGGTACGCATTGACGTCCTGCGCAGGCTTATTGCGCAATCTCGCGCACGCATTTGGTTGGGAGAATGAATTGAAAGAAAAAAACGTAGATCCACTGTTCAGAAAGTCCATGGTCTTCTGTGCGTGGTCCGGATTGATCGCCATTGTCCTGTTCATCATCGGTGGCGTCATTCTGGGAGAGATGCTGCCACCCTTGCTGCGTGCCAACGACCCGCCTGAGGAGTTCGTCAGGAAAGTAAACGAGCATCTGCTCTCGATCCGGATCGGGTCCGTGTTCCTGATGCTGTCCTTTGCACTCTTTGGGCCTTTTGGCGCCGGGATCGCAGCGCTGACGCGGCGTGCGGAGAAGAGCCCGGTTTTTTCCTACGTTCAGCTGGTGTTTACGTCATGCGGCACCTTGGTGGCCGTACTGGTCGCCTTCACCTGGGCGCTGATGGCTTTCCGGCCGGATGTCTATCACCCAACGACGGTACAGATGTTTGCCGACTTCGCCTACTTCCTCGCCGTATTTTCCGTGCCGGTGTTTGGTGGCTGGTGCGTTGTCATTGCGCTGCCCATTCTTCTGGCAGAAGAAGGGCAGGAGTGTTTCCCACGATGGGTTGGCTACGTCAATCTCTGGGCGGTTCTTCTGTTTGCGCCGGGCCAACTCGTTCTCTTTTTCAAGGAAGGCCCCTTTTCCTGGCACGGCATCGTCGCGCTGTGGATTCCGTTTGTTGCCTTCTTCTTGTGGATATTGATCATGTGCCTGTCAATGCTCAAGGCGGTAAAGGCGGACGATCAAGTCACCGGACCTTAAGCGGTGCCGTTGCTTGCTTTGTCTGGGGAGCCGAGACGGTGAGTGGGCGTCCGGCTGAGCTCTCCGACGCTGCAAGCAGTTCGAGCACGATGGAGGCCCCTGCCACAAACAACCAGATACCGGGTGAGCTCGGTATCTGGTTGTTTGTCGCCGGCGACCTGATCGTCTTTTCGGTCTTTTTCATCCTTATTGCGCTGGGACAAAAAGAGAACGCCGATATCTTCGTTCAGTCGCGAGGGAAGCTCGACCTCTGGGTAGGCGTTTTGAACACCCTGTTGCTACTGACTGCATCGTGGTTTGTAGCCATTGCCGTCGAGCGCTGCCGGACGGGCTTGGGCGCGACAGCCAGCCGCTATTTTTCCCTGGGAATTCTTTGCGGCGTGGGCTTTGTTGCCAACAAGAGTCTGGAGTGGGGCTCGAAGATTACGCAGGGGATTAACCCGGCGACGAACGAATTCTTCATGTATTTTTTCGTTTTTACGGGCATTCATCTGCTGCATGTCCTCGTCGGCATTGGCGTGCTTTGCCTTCTTCGAAGCGTGAGCCGGAGTCCCGGGTTAAACGAAAGAAGGATTCGTACGCTCGAGAGCGGGGCAACCTTCTGGCACCTCGTGGATCTCCTCTGGGTCGTGCTTTTCGCACTTCTTTATCTGCTTTGACGGCGCCCATGTCGAACGAGAAACAGTCCATTGCCGCAATCGCCCCCTTGACCTTGGCCTGGGGCATTCTTGTCGCGGCGACAGGCATTGGCTGGTGGTTTGGCCACACTGCGCAAATCGCGCAAGACGGAGCACGCCTGTCCATCGCAGGCGTGATCGTGACGGCCTTTTTCAAAGTCTGGCTGATTGGTTTCCAGTTCATGGAATTGAAGCGTGCCCCTCGGTGGCTGCGACACGGCTATGACGCATGGGTCATTGTCGTCTGTGTCACGCTCGTGTGCATTTGCTTGCGCTGAACGCCAACCGGGTCGCATACACAGGGTCAAAGGAAGCAGGATCGAGATGGCCGTAGACAAGAACAACCCCTCGCCGGAATGGATTGAAAGTCTGCGCAAGCGCTTTCATTGCGAGGCGGAAATGGACCGCGTGTCACGCGCAAATTGCAGCACCGCAGCGGCCCGAGCTATTCGCCGATCAGCCTGGAAATCATGTGCGCCAACCTGAAGTCGCTGCTGCTCACCGAACTCAGCGTCCCCCTCGAGATCCGCGACGCACGCTGACTCTCCGTCGCCGCCTCGAAGACCGAACTCGACCGCGAACGTGCGCTGGTGGTGGAGATGGGCTTCGAGACCGACCCCGCGAACATGCCGGTGCCCATCGAGAAGCAGTTGCCGCCGGTCAACGGCTGACGCCGTCAGGAACCCCCCTTGTCTGCGGGGTTGGGTTCTCGCCCCGCAGGTCTTTTTTCTGGCTCAACGATAAGGCAGCGACAGTCCGACGCCAAATACGCTGTGGCGCTGGCTGTAATCGATCAGGCTTTCGCCGTAGCCGGTGAAATACTGCAAATGCAGTTGCAGCGACTTTTCCTCGCGGTCGAAGGGAATCGACAGGTCGACTTGCAGCGAACGGCGGCGCCCGAGTAGTGAAAGCAGGCGGCCGTTCTTCCAGTAGAGCAACTCGATATCGCCATGGCCCAGATAGTGGCCGATATCCGGATTGTCGTCGTTACCCGTCCGATCCCCCAAGCGCACCCACGGCCTGACCAGAATGGCCACGCTGCTGCCCTCGGACAAATTGCGTTCCATCCCGAGTTGCGCATAGGCACGGTTCCAACTGCGCGATCGCGGCAACGACTGGCCATTGGATTGGTGCACCAGGCCGAAATTCAAAAAGCGCGGCGCAAAGCCGAACACCTCTGCCGGGAGATCGCCGAAGCGTTTACCCGGTTCGATGCGGTGCGAGAAGATCACTTCCGGCTCGTAGTTGCTTTCGCGGAAGGGACGCGAACGATCCGCGTCGCCGATCTGCCAGACAGACTGCTGGGTGTAGGCGAACCAGAGGCTGTTGCCGCCGCCGAGGAATTCGAGCGCCGTCGCATCCAGCCCCAGCGCCTTGACGCTCAACTGGAACTTGGCTTCGTTCTGCCGCAGATCGAAGGTGTGCGGCACGTTGTTCGTCGGATTGCCGCTACGCGGCGCATTGTTCGGACTGCCAGTGTGAGTCATCATCAGGTAGTTCTGACGATACGGCTGCAGGCTGCGCGGCTTGTCGGTACGCCACAGGGCGTCAAGCCGGGAAGGTGCGTTCGCGGCGGCGGTCTGAACCGGTGCGTCGGCGATCTGATCCGCAACGCCAGTCTCGGCCGACGCGATCGGCGGCAGCGCTTCGGCGGCGTCGTAGCAGCGATAGCGCAGCCGCTTCTGCGCTTCGTCAGCGCCGGGAAATTTTTGCGCGCACGACGCCACCGTGTCTGCGCGAGCAGCCAGCGCGCAGTACATCACAAGCAAGGCGGCGCAAGCCAGCCGGGCGCGCGAAAGCATACGGCGGAATTTCATCGGGTATCAGACCACGTGCGGTGCGGACGCATGAATTTCAGCGCCGGCGGATCTGACTCACGTCGCGCACCGCACCCTTGTCGGCGCTGGTCGTCATCGCCGCATAGGCTTGCAACGCCGGGCTGACGACGCGTTCGCGGTGCAGCGGGTGCCAGGCGTCGGCGCCGCGGGCATCCATCGCGGCACGCCGTCGCGCAAGTTCCTCGTCCGTGATGGCAAGGCGGATGCTGCGCTGGGGAATGTCGATCTCGATGGTGTCGCCTTCCTCCACCAGGCCGATGGCGCCACCTTCGGCGGCTTCCGGTGAGGCGTGGCCGATGGAGAGGCCCGAGGTGCCGCCGGAGAAACGGCCGTCGGTGAGCAGGGCGCAAACCTTGCCGAGGTCTTTCGACTTGAGATAACTCGTCGGGTAGAGCATCTCCTGCATGCCGGGCCCCCCCTTGGGACCTTCGTAGCGGATCACCACCACGTCGCCAGGGACGATCTGGTCGGCGAGGATTTTTTCCACTGCCTCGTCCTGGCTCTCGCACACCCGCGCCCGGCCGGTGAACTTGAGGATGCTGTCGTCGACGCCCGCCGTCTTGACGATGCAGCCGCGCTCGGCGATGTTGCCATAGAGCACGGCGAGCCCACCGTCCTGCGAGTAGGCGTTGGCCTTGTCGCGGATGCAGCCGGCGGTGCGGTCGAGATCGAGTTCGGGAAAGCGACGCTCCTGCGAAAAGGCGGTCTGCGTCGGCACGCCGCCGGGTGCGGCGCGGTAGAAATCGAACACGCTGTTGTCGTGGGCCTGCATCACGTCCCAGCGTTGCAGCGCGGCGCCGAGGGTCTTTTCATGTACGGTGGGCGTGTCGCGGTGGATCAGACCGGCACGGTCGAGTTCGCCGAGCAGGCCCATGATGCCGCCGGCACGGTGCACGTCTTCCATGTGGTATTTCTGCGTCGCCGGCGCCACCTTGGCGAGGCAGGGCACACGGCGCGAGAGGCGGTCGATGTCCTTCATGGTGAAGTCGACGCCGGCTTCCTGGGCCGCGGCAAGCAAATGCAGCACGGTGTTGGTCGAGCCGCCCATGGCGATGTCGAGCGTGATTGCATTCTCGAAAGCCTTGAGGTTGGCGATGGAACGCGGCAGCACGCTGGCATCGTCCTGCGCGTACCAGCGCCGGCAAAGCTCGACGGCGACGCGGCCGGCGCGCAGAAAGAGCTGCTTGCGGTCGGCGTGGGTCGCCAGCAGCGAGCCGTTGCCCGGCAGCGAGAGGCCCAGCGCCTCGGTCAGGCAGTTCATCGAGTTGGCGGTAAACATCCCGGAACAGGAACCGCAGGTGGGACAGGCGGAACGCTCCATATCATTCACTTCCGCATCGGTGTTGCGGCTGTCGCCGGCCTCGATCATCGCGTCGATCAGGTCGACCTTGCGGAACTGGCCGTGCCATTGCACCTTGCCGGCCTCCATCGGCCCACCGGAAACGAACACCGCGGGGATGTTGAGGCGCAGCGCGGCGAGCAGCATGCCCGGCGTGATCTTGTCGCAATTCGAGATGCACACCATAGCATCGGCGCAATGGCCGTTCACCATGTATTCGACGCTGTCGGCGATCAGGTCGCGACTGGGCAGCGAATAGAGCATGCCGCCGTGGCCCATGGCGATGCCGTCGTCGATGGCAATGGTGTTGAATTCCTTGGCAACGCCGCCGGCCGCCTCGATCTCGCGCGCGACGAGCTGGCCGAGGTCCTTCAGATGCACATGGCCGGGGACGAACTGGGTGAAGGAGTTCACCACCGCGATGATGGGCTTGCCGAAATCGCCGTCCTTCATGCCGGTGGCGCGCCACAGGGCACGGGCGCCGGCCATGTTGCGGCCGTGGGTGGAGGTCTTGGAACGATAGTCGGGCATGGCGGAACTCCTGCGAGGGCGCTGTATTGCGGGTGAATTGTGGATTTTAGCCCAAGCCGCCGCTACAGACGACGCCGCCGAAGCCCGATGCCCTCTCCGGCACCATGGGGAACGGCCTGTTTTACAGATTGAAGTTTCTACTTTCAATCTGTAAGATCGCGCCATGGTTCCTCGTACTGCCCTTGCCACCCTCCTGCGCCTGGCGCGCGGCTTTCCCATTGTCGCCCTGACCGGGCCGCGCCAATCGGGAAAGACCACGCTGGCGCGCGTCGCCTTTCCCGGCAAGCCCTACGTCACCCTGGGAAATGCCGACATGCTGGCTTACGCAGAAAGCGACACGCGCCGCTTTCTCGCCAACTATCCGGGCGGCGCAATCATCGACGAGGCGCAACGCTGCCCGGTGCTGTTTTCCTATCTGCAAGGCTGGGTAGACGACCGCCAGCGCATGGGCGATTTCATCCTCACCGGGCCGCAGCAGTTCGGCATGCTATCGAAAATCACCCAGTCCCTCGCTGGCCGGGTCGGGCTGGTGCAACTGCTGCCGCTATCCCTGTCTGAACTTGCCGATTCCGGCATGGCCCCGGCGAGCATCGATAGCGCGCTCTGGCAGGGCGCCTACCCGGCCCTCTACGATCGTGCCCTGGCGCCGGGCGACTGGATTCCCAACTACCTTGCCACCTATGTCGAGCGCGACGTCCGCCAGTTGCTCGCGGTGCGGGAGCTTTCCCTGTTCCAGCGCTTCCTCAAGATGTGCGCGGCGCGCACCGGCCAGCTGCTCAACCTTTCGTCCCTGGCGGCAGACTGCGGCATCACCCATGTCACCGCGCGGCAGTGGCTGACGGTGCTGGAAGCCAGCTACATCGTGCACCTGCTGCCGCCTTACTACCGCAACTTCGGCAAACGGCTGGTCAAGACGCCCAAGCTGTACTTCATCGACACCGGGCTGGCCGCTTGGCTGCTCGGCATCCGGGAGGGCGCCGCCATCTCCAGCCACGCCATGCGCGGCGCGCTGTTCGAAGCGCTGGTGGTCGGCGAATTTGTCAAGCAGCGGCTCAATGCGGGACAGCCCGCCCAGCTCTACTTCTGGCGCGATAACGTTGGTCACGAGGTGGATCTGCTGTTCGAGTCGGGCGGCAAGCTCCAGGCCGTCGAAATCAAATCCGGCATGACCTTCGCCAGCGACTGGCTCGACGCCACCCGGCGCTGGCAGGGCTATGCCGGCGACGAGGCGCTGGCACCGTGGATCGTCTATGGCGGCGACCGCTCCTTCGAAACCGGCGATTGCCGGGTCTTCTCCTGGCGTGCATTGATGGAATCGCCCGCCCCGTAATACCGCACGACACCCCATGGTCGTGAGCGATGCCGGACCCAACCGAAATTCCAGGGTACCGATGCGGAAGATGACGGGGGCGATACGCGCCGTGGATCAGGGAACGTCCGGGGTTCCCCGCCACATCGCCGTTTACGCCATTTTTACGCCCGATGCGCAAAACTCTACGCCGTCCCTGCCCGGCCCGACCTAAGCTGGGGCTGTATCCACCAGGAACTGCCATGATCGCTTCCGCCCGCTATTCGCTGACCCTGCTCGTTTGCGCCGCCACCGCGGCGCTGCTGCTGCCGCTGCGCGACACCTTCGACCTGGCCAACATCGTGATGGTCTTCCTGCTCGTGGTATTTCTCATCGCAGTGCGCTTCGGCCGCGGGCCCGCGGTGCTGGCCTCCTTTGTTGAGGTCGGACTGTTCGATTTCTTTTTCGTTCCACCGCATCTCACCTTCGCCGTCGCCGATGCCCAATATCTGGTCACCTTTGCGGTGATGCTGGCGGTGGGCCTGGTCAGCGCCCACCTGGTGGCCGGCATCCGCGAGCAGGCGGAACGGGCGACCCGCGGCGAAGCCGAAACCCATGCGCTCTATGACATGGCGCGCCAGCTCACCGGCGCGCTGACCATAGAGCAGGTGGCGGAAATCACCCAGCGCTTCATGGCCGACAAGTACCGCCTCGACTCGGCACTGTTCTTCGCCGACGGGGAAAGCGGATTGCAGGATGGGCCGGTGATCGGCCACACCCCGGGCGCCATCGAGACCGGCTTCGCCCGCACCGCCTTCGAGCGCGGCGAAGTGCTGGAGATCGACGCGCTGGCCGGCAGCGGCATCGCCGCCGCCTATCTTCCCCTGCACACCTCGCTGCGCGTCTGCGGCGTGCTCGCGGTGTCGCCGCTCGACCCCGACGAGGATGCGCTGCGCGCGGCGCGGCCGCTGCTCACCGCCATGACCTCGCTGATCGCCATCGCTGTCGAGCGCCTGCATTACGCCACGGTGGCGCAGGAGGCCGAAGTACAGATGGCCTCTGAGAGGCTGCGCAACTCGATCCTCTCCGCACTCTCCCACGACCTGCGCACGCCGCTGACCTCGCTGGTCGGGCTCGCCGACAGCCTCACCCTGACGCAACCGCCATTACCCGAAGCAGCGCGCGAAACCGCCGCCGCCCTGCGCGACCAGGCACGGGCCATGAGCCGCCTGCTCGGCAATCTGCTCGACATGGCACGCCTGCAGGCAGGCCGCGTGCACTTGCGCCGCGAGTGGCAGCCCATCGAGGAAGTCGTCGGTGCGGCGGTGCGCCTGCTCGAACCGGCGCTGGCACATCATCGCCTGCATATTTCGCTGCCCGCCGATCTGCCGCTGGTGAACATCGACGCGGTGCTGATGGAACGCGTGCTCGGCAACCTGCTGGAGAACGCGGCGAAGTACGCGCCGGCGGGCAGTGCGATCGCTCTTGCTGCACGCGTCGACGGCAATGCCCTTGAAATCTCCGTGCGCGACGAGGGGCCGGGGTTCCCCGGCGACAAACTGGATACGGCGTTCGAGCGCTTCAGTCGCGGCACGACCGAGTCGAATACGCCCGGCGTCGGCCTCGGGCTCGCCATCTGCAAGGCGATTGTCGACGCGCACGGCGGCCGCATCGCGGCAGCCAACGAAGCGCACGGCGGCGCCTGCGTCACCGTGCGCCTGCCGCTCGGCACGCCGCCGAACATCGAGGAAGAAACGTCGTGAGCGCGCCGCAGATTCTGATCGTCGAGGACGAGCCGCAGATCCGTCGCTTCGTCCGCCAGGCGCTCGAAGGCGAAGGCTGCGCGGTCCGCGAGGCGGAGACGGCGGGTGCCGGCTTGACCGAAGCCGGCACCCGCCAGCCCGAACTGGTGATCCTCGACCTCGGTCTGCCCGATCGTGACGGCACGGACTTCATCGCCGACCTGCGCACGTGGTCGGCGGTGCCGATACTGATTCTCTCCGCCCGCGACGGCGAGGACGACAAGATCCGCGCCCTCGACGCCGGTGCCGATGATTACTTGATCAAGCCCTTCGGCATCGGTGAGTTGCTGGCCCGCGTGCGTGCGCTGCTGCGACGGCGCAGCCCGGCAGCGGAAGGCACGGCACAACTGGCGTTCGGCGATGTGGAGGTGGATTTCTCGCGCCGCCTGGTGCACCGCGCGGGTGCCGAAGTGCATCTGACGCCGATCGAATACCGCCTGCTCTCGGTACTCGCCGCCAATGTCGGCAAGGTCATGACCCATCGCCAGCTGCTGCGCGAAATCTGGGGGCCCGGCTACGCAGAGAACAGCCACTACCTGCGCGTCTATGTCGGTCACCTGCGGCAAAAGCTGGAACACGATCCGGCCCGGCCGCGCCACATCCTCACCGAAATCGGGATCGGTTATCGATTCCAGACACACCCCACCTAAAAGCCGAATCAGGAATCTCCATGTCCACATCGCACGCCCGCACCGGCCCTCTCGCCCTCGCCGCCCTCGGCGTCGTCTATGGCGATATCGGCACCAGCCCGCTGTACACCATGAAGGAGGTCTTTGCCGGGGCGCATCATCCGGTGCCGATCACCCCGGATAACGTGCTCGGCATCCTTTCGCTGATCTTCTGGTCGCTGATGATCGTGGTCACCGTGAAGTACGTGGCCTTTATCCTCAAGGCCGACAACAAGGGTGAGGGCGGCATCATGGCCTTGATGGCGCTGGCGCTGCGCCCCGTCGCCGACGGTAGCCGGCGGCAGGCCACGATCCTCGTGCTTGGCCTGTTCGGTGCCGCGCTGTTCTACGGCGACGGCGTCATCACTCCGGCGATCTCGGTACTCTCGGCCGTCGAAGGCTTGGAAATCGCGACGCCGGAACTGAAGCCCTACGTCATTCCGATCACCCTCGGCGTACTGATCGGCCTGTTCCTCATCCAGCGCCGCGGCACCGGCAGCGTCGGCACCTTGTTCGGGCCGATCTGCGCAGTGTGGTTCCTCGCCCTTGCCGTCCTCGGCATCGCCAGCATCGTCGATCATCCGCAGGTGTTGCTCGCCCTCGACCCACGCCAGGGGCTGGCGTTCTTCGCCGCCCAGCCGCTGCTCGCCTTTTTTTCCCTCGGCGCCGTGGTGCTGGCCGTGACCGGAACCGAAGCGCTGTATGCCGACATGGGCCATTTCGGCCGCAAGCCGATCCAGCTCGCCTGGCTGGGCATGGTGCTGCCGGCGCTGGTGCTCAATTACTTCGGCCAGGGCGCACTGCTGCTCGACGATGCCACGGCCATCGAGAACCCGTTCTACCGCCTCGCCCCTGACTGGGCGCTGTATCCCCTGGTCGGGCTGGCCACCGCGGCGACGGTAATCGCCTCGCAGGCGGTGATCTCCGGCGCCTTCTCGATTACCCAGCAGGCGATGCAACTGGGCTACTCGCCGCGACTGGCGGTGCAACACACCTCGGACCGGCAGATCGGCCAGATCTATCTGCCGGCGGTCAACTGGACCTTGCTGATTTTGGTCATCGCGCTGGTGCTCGGCTTCGGTTCGTCCACCAAACTCGCCGCCGCCTACGGCATCGCCGTCACCGGCACCATGGCCATTACCAGCGTGCTCGCCTTCTGCGTCGCCTACTGGCTGTGGGGCTGGCCGCTGTGGCGCGCCATGCTCGGCGCCACGCCCTTCCTCGCCATCGACCTGGCGTTCTTTTTCGCCAATGCGGCAAAGATCGCCGATGGCGGCTGGTTCCCGCTGGCTTTCGGCCTGCTCGTCTTTGTCCTGCTTACCACCTGGAAACAGGGTCGTCACCTGCTCGCCCGGCGCCTGGAAGCCGAGTCGATTCCGCTCGACGCCTTCATTGGCGGCTGCGGCGCCGATCGCGTACCGCGCGTGCCCGGCACAGCGGTATTCCTCACCACCAATCCCGACGGCGTACCGCATGCGCTGCTGCACAGCCTCAAACATTACCAGACGCTGCACCAGCGCATGGTGCTGGCCACCGTGAGCGTGCTCGACGTGCCGCGGGTTGCCGACGCACAGCGCGTCAGCGCAGAAAAATTACCCAACGATTTCTGGCGCGTGAAAGTGTTCTACGGTTTCATGGACGAACCCGACCTGCCCGCCGCGCTGGAGTGGTGCGCCGAACAAGGCCTGCATCTGGACGCCATGGACACCACCTTCTTCCTCGGCCGCGAAACGCTGATTCCAAAACTCGGCTCGGAGATGGCCTACTGGCGCGAGAAGCTGTTCGTCGCCCTGTTCCGCAACGCGGGCAGCGCCGCCACCTATTTCCGCCTGCCGCCCAACCGGGTGGTGGAGTTGGGCACCCAGGTGGTGCTGTGATCGCAGCACAGACAACGCGTCGTTTCTTGACAGCACCTCAGGGAACTTGCTTGAGGGCGCGGGCTTCCCCCCTTCGTTCGCCCCGAGCCCCCTTCTTCCGTTCACCCCGAGCCCCCTACTTCCATTCGCCCTGAGCCTCCTTCTTCCGTTCGCCCTGAGCGTGTCGAAGGGCAACGGCTGACTTTTCTTTCTACCCGCCCCGTATCGCGAAGGTCGCCGGGTCCCGC
>JALNXH010000016.1 GCA_023230455.1 Rhodocyclaceae bacterium
GCAGCTCGAAGAAGGGCAGCGCCAACAGGGCTTCAACCTCAGCGGTCGTCCAGCTACGTGAGGATCGAACGGCGGGCGTCGAGGCGATTTTGCTGGCGGTGGCGGTCATGGCGGATCCTGCTGGGTACAATCGAAAGGATCGGAATTATCGCGAAAGGGGTAGCTATTGTCCAATAACTGGACGGCAACCAAGGCGCTACGCCAAATCGGCCTACGCCTATTGCCGCCACAGGACTGTCTGCTCTGCGGCGCGGCGGCCGGCGCCGAGATGCTTTGCGAACCCTGCAACCGCAGCCTGCCCCTGCTCGACGATCCGCAGTGCCCGCGCTGCGCCCTGCCAGTCCCCAGCGGCAGCGTCTGCGGCCAGTGTCTCGCCCAGCCACCGCATTACGACGCGACGGTCGCACGCTGGCGCTACGGCTTTCCGCTCGACCGGCTGGTCCATGCGCTGAAATACGCCCATCGCCTCGCTGTTGCGGATTTTTTTGCCCGCGCGCTACAGGAACTGTCGCCGCCCGCCGCCGACCTGCTGATCCCTTTGCCGCTGTCGCCACAGCGGCTCGCCGAGCGCGGCTTCAACCAAGCGGTGGAACTGGCCCGGCCGCTGGCGCGGCGCTGGGACATCCCGCTTTCGCTGGACGGCTGTCTGCGCGTCGCCGATACCGTCGCACAGGCTACGTTGCCGTGGAAGAAGCGGCGGCGCAATGTTCGCCATGCCTTCGAATGCCGCATCGACCTGAGCGGCAAACGCATCGCGGTGATCGACGACGTGATGACCACCGGCGCGACGCTTGACGAATTCGCCCGCACGCTGAAAAACCATGGCGCAGCCCACGTCGCCAACTGGGTCTGCGCCCGGGCATTGAAACCATGAACGCCCCGCTCCGCGAAACCCGCGAAATTTGGCTCGACCGCCTGGTCATGCTACTGCTGGCGGCGATGGCGATCGTCCCCTTCCAGCATGCCCATCACTACAACCCGATCCCCAGCTTTTTCGCCGAATGGTGGGCCGCGGTATTCGGCCTGGCCGCCTGCGCCGCGGCCTTCCTGCGCCCCTCGGCCTGGCGGCGCTACCCGCTACCCGCCGTGCTGTTGATCCCGCTGCTGCTGCTCGGCGCACTGTTGCTACAGTATTTTTTCGGGCGCATCGCCTTCGTCGAGCAGGGGCTCACCTTCGCCGCCTACCTGCTCTGGGCGATGCTGCTGGCCAGTCTCGGACAAGATCTGGCGCAGCGGCGCGGCCTGGCCTTCCTCGCGGACGGACTGGCCGCCACCTTCGTCGCCGGCGCCCTGCTGGAAACGATCGTCATGGTGCTGCAAATCCAGCATGCCGGATACGGCCACGGCTGGATCTTTCCGCGGCGCGGCATGCCCTGGGGCAACCTCGGGCAACCCAACCACCTCAACAACTATCTCTGGCTGGCGATCGCCTCAACCTGCTACCTGCATGCGCGACAAAAAATCCACCGCCCGGCGCTGCTGGCAGCGCTGGCCATCCTGATCGCCGCCTCGGCGTTGACCGGTTCGCGCAGTGCCCTGCTTTACGCCCTGGCGCTAGCCGCACTGGGCGGTCTGGCGCTGAGGCAGGCCGGCGCACGGGAACGGATGCGAACCTTGTTCGTCAACGGATTGGCGCTGCCGGCCATCGCGCTGGCCTGCCTCATCGGTGCCCATTACGCCAGCCCGCTGCTACTCGCGCAGCCCGGCGCCGGCACGCTGGAACGTTTCTATGCGGACGCCGCCACCCCGAGCATCCGATTGCAATTGTGGCAGGGCGCACTGCTACGGATCGGCGACGCGCCCTGGCTCGGCCACGGCGTCGGCGCCGCGCCGGGAGAATACTTTCAGGTCGGCGAACGCTTCGCCAGCGGCGCGCAACCGCCGGTGGCCGAACATACCCACAATCTGGCGCTGCAACTGCTGCTCGAATTCGGTGCGCCGCTGACGCTGGCCGTTCTAGCTCTCTCCGCCTTCTGGCTGCTGCGCTTCTGCCGCCGCAGGTGGACGCCCGAGCGCTGGTGGCTAGCGGCACTGCTGCTGGTCACTGGTTTGCACGCCATGCTCGAATACCCACTCTGGTACACCTTCTTCCTCGGCCCGTTCGCGCTGCTGCTCGGCGCCGGCGACGAAGGCCGCCAGCGACTCGCCAACGGCCGCCGCGGACTCGCCGCCTTCACTCTGATCCTGATTCTCGGCAGTTTCATCCTCGGCACCCTGCGCGACGACTACACGCGCATGGAACGCTTGATGAACTGGCAGCGCCTCGGCGACGGCAAGCCGCTCGACTGGCCGACGACAGTGGATACGCTGCTCGATCTGCACCGCAACTCGCTGCTCTCGCCGCAGGCCAATCTTGTCTTCGCAGCGATCATGCAACCGGTGCGCGACCATGTCGCCGATCGTCGCTATGTCTGCAGCAGCGCCCGCCGTTTCGCGCCGATTCCCCAAATCGTGTTCAAGTGTCCGCTGCTGGATGCGCTGGCCGACGACCCGGAAGAAGCGCAGCGCCAGTTGAAGCGCGCATTGGCCGCTTATCCTGGGCAGGCTGCGCTGGCGGCCAAGGCCTATGCCAGCGAAACCGCCGCAATGCCGGAGGCGAAGGCACTCGCGGAAACGGCCCAGGCCGTGGCGGCAAGACTTTCGGCAACGGCACCGCGCCAGATGCAGACGCACAGCAAGTCTGCCGGTCCGACTCACTGATTAATGGCTTTTCCGTTCGGCATAAGCCGCCAGATCCGCCGGCAGATTGCCGACCGACTTGGCACGCGCATAGGCTTCGCGGCTTTCCGCAGCATGACCGACGGTTTCCAGCGCCAGCGCCAGACCGAGCCACCAGCGCCCCTCCGACGGATTGATGCGCAAGGCGGCCTGAAAGTGCTCGCTGGCCTCCTGCGCGCGATTCAGGCGTTGCAGCACGGTACCGCAGAAGGCGCGGAACTCGGCATTCTGCCGCGCATACGGCAAGGTCTTCTGAAGAATATCGAGCGCGGCGGCATTGTCGCCGCGCTCCATCAACAGCCGGGCAAGATTCATCGCCCAGACCGTTTGCGCCGGCGACACCTGTAACCCTTCCTCGATCGTCGCGCGGGCCTCGTCGATCCGCCGATCCTCGACCAGCAGGGCGAACAGTGTCTGACGCGCAGCCGCATGCAGGCCGCTCAGGACCAGTGCCTGACGCAACGCCGCTTCCCCCTCGGCGCGCTGCCCCTGCGCCAGCAACCCCTGGGCACGGTGGAATTCGTTTTCCGCCTGGGTCAGCGGACTCTCGCCGGCGACGCGTTTTTCCACTTTGGGCGACGAATGAGCAGCGGCTTTCGGGAGCAGGGTGGCGGATTCGGCGGCGAGGGTCGGCAACGCCTTCGGCTTGTCCGGCTTCGGCTCGACCGCGGCCGGCGGCTTTGCAGCCAACTGCGGGTCGAGCCGCAACTTGGGCGGGTTTTCCGCCGCGGACAGCATCGGCGCAACGGCATCAGGCGCCGCTGGCGGAGCCGCCTCCGGCATCGCCCGCGGCGGGGACGGCGGGATAAAAGCAGCCGGCGCCGGAGCACCGATGCGCGTCATCGCCCAATAACCGCCGGCGACGATAAGCGCGGCGGCCACCAGCAGGCCGGGCAGCAGTCGGGCGCGGTTCTGCGGTGGCGGCAGCGGCCGCAGATCCCGCGGCAGCCCCTTGCGCTCGGATTCGCCGGCGCGACGGGCATCGAGATCGCGCAGCATCTTGTTGAGCAAGCTCAAGCGGCGAGCCTCCACCAGCCGCCCAGCGGCTTGACGATGCCGGCACTGTCGCGAACAGCCTGCATGGCGTGGCGCAGGCCGACCTGCTCCTTGCCTTCACCAAAAGCCGAGAGCAGCGATTTGTGGGCGAGGATATTGACCACCCGCGGCGTACCGCCGCTGGCCGAATGCAGCGCCCGCAACGCCGCCGCCGAGAATACCGGCGACGTTCCACGATGGCCGGCAACGCGCAGGCGATGCGCTACGTAATGCTCGACCTCGCGCCGATCCAATCCGCGCAAGCGGTATTCGAAGCCGATGCGCTGACGCAGCTGGCGCACCGCCGGATCAGCCAGCTTCACATCGAGCTCCGGCTGGCCGAACATCACCACCTGCATCAGCTTGCGTTTTTCGGTTTCCAGATTCGACAGCAGGCGCAGCGACTCCAGCGTATCGAGCGGCATCGCCTGCGCCTCGTCGATGCACACCAGCACACGCTTGCCTTCGGCGGCCGATTGCATCAGCGCCTGATTGAAGTATTTGAGCAAGTGGAACTGATAGTCGTACTTTTCCAGCGGGATATTCAACTCTTCGGCAATCGCCAGCAACAGCGTGCGCGGCTCCAGCATCGGATTGGGCAAGTAGGCAGTGACCGTCTCGGCGCCGAGGGAGGCCAGAAAACGACGGCAGAGCAGGGTCTTGCCGGTACCGACTTCGCCGGTCACCTTGACGAAACCTTCGCCGCCGGAGACCGCCAGACGCAGGGTATTAAGCGCTTCCTCATGGCCGGCGGCGGCGAACAGGAAACTGGTGTCGGGCGTGATGCCGAAGGGAAATTCGTTGAGGCCGAAGAAGGGCAGGTACATGCTATCTCCCTAGCGTTCCGAGGCGGTTCTGGGTCTCCGCCAGATCGTTTTGCCAGCCCGTCTCGTCGCGGATCACGGTGGGCTTGATCAGGATCACCAGCTCGCTCTTGGTAAGGCCGCTGGAACGCTGGCCGAACAACCCGCCGACCACCGGCGCATCGCCGGCACCGGGCAACTGCGATTTGTCCGAGGTCTGTTTCTGCTTCATCAGTCCACCGATGGCGACGATATAGCCGTCCTCGACGCGGACGATGCTGTCGCTCTCGTTTACCGCGCTGGACGCCAGCGGCAGCACGAGATTGCCGCCCGAGGTACCGAGATTGATGGTCTTGGTCTTTTCCGTCACCGTGCTGATCGACGGATGGACGTGCAGGATCACGTGGTCGCCGTCGTCGATCTGCGGCGTGACGTCCAGCGAAATGCCGGAGAAGAACGGCTGTAGCGTCACCGTCGGCGAAGTCGTGGTAGCGCCGGTACCGGTCGTCGTTGTCGTTGAGATATTGGTGACGTAGAAATCATCGCTGCCCACCTTGAGCACCGCCTTCTGGTTGTTGATGGTGGCGATACGCGGGCTGGACAGCACATGCACACTGCCCTGGGTTTCGAGGAAGTTGAGCAGGGCAGCGAAACTGGGCGTCTGGAAAGCCAGACCGAGCAGGCCGGAACCGAGCGCCGTAGTGGAAATCGCGCCACCGACGCCGGTAACGATGCCGGTGCCGTCGGAATTGAGCAGTGCGCCGGCAGGCGAACCCTGGCTACCGCCGCTGGGCTGCAACAGGGTGTTGCCGCCCACCACGCCGAAGGCCGAACGGTTGCTGCGGCTGCCGCGGAATGCCGCCCAGTTGACGCCGGACTGGAATTCCTCGTTGAGCGAGACCTCGATGATTTTCGCTTCCAGCATCACTTGGCGCTCGATCACCAGCTGCGTCGCCTTGAGGTAGGTCTCTACGTTGCGCAACTCGGACGGCAGGGCCCGCACCACGATCACGCCGGAACTGGCATTGAGCACGATGCTGCGCCCTTCCGCACTGCCGACGATAGTATTTAGCGCCTTGTCGAGATCTTTCCAGAAATCGGAATCGATGGTGGTGGACACCCGCGAACCGCCGTTACCGCTGCTCGCTCCGCTGTTGCTTCCCGATCCGCTCGAACCGGGCAACGCGGGCGCCGTGTTGGTGGATGTATTCGATGGCGCACCGCTGTTGCCGCCCGAGGTGGTGACCGTATTGGCCGTCAGCCGCGTATCGGTCGTACCCATGCGTCGGCCAGCCAGATAATTGACCTGGAACACCCGCGTCTGCAAGGTATTGGGCTGGATCGTGATGCGCGTACCCTGGATGCGGAATTCGTAGCCGTAGAGCTCGCGGATCGACTCCAGCGCTTCCTTCACCGTCACGTTCTTCAGATTGATGGTGAGATTGCCCGTCACTTCCGGCCCTACCAGCATGCTGTACGGCGTGCCGCTGACGATGCCCATAAACACTTGGGTCGCGGGCGCGTTTTGCACCGCCAGGTCGAAGCGCAGGTCGCCCTGCTTTACCGGGCGCGGCAGATCGAGCTGCAAAGGCGGCAACAGCGACATATCGAGATTGGGCGGAGCCACGGCCGGCGCCGGTTTGGCTGTCATCGCCTGCTTCATTTCCTGCTGGATCGCCTCCTGCACCACCCCCGGCTTGACCGCGGACGAGCCGGCACATCCAGCCAGCGCGAGCGCAAGGCAGGCCAGGACGGCGCGGGGGTAACGGCGCCTCACCGAACCGTCTCCCGCTGCATTTTTTTCTTGCCTGCCGGCTCCGGCTTTACCGCCCGCTTCTGCGCCGCCGGCGTCAGCAGCAGCACTTCCACTCCCGATGGGCCCTCAAGGACGACTTCCCGCTCGGAAATTTTCACCAGCTTCGCGCCGCCATAGTCGCCGCCCAACTCGATGCGTTCGCCGGCAATGATCGCCGCCGGCTTCATTCCGGCGCGCAGGATCACCGATTGCAGTACCGCGGCGGCGACCGGCTTGTTGCCGGCCGTTTCGGCGGCTTTCACCACCTGCTGCGGCGGCCGCGTTGGGTCGGGCAGCGTGTCGTCCTCCGCCGCGAAGGCAGGCAGCACGAAAAGCAGCAGGCCCCAAGCGGTCAGAGGGTGAGCCATGCTTTATCCAGGCTGAGGGTATACACGGTGAGTGCAAGTACCGTACGCGGATATTCCGCCACCGAGATGTCCATCGCCCCCCAGATCACTTGTTGCGGCGCCTTTTCCAGTTCGCTCAGATAGGCGATCAGGTCGCGATAGCTGCCGGCGAGGCGTATTTCGACTCCGTGCTTGTAGAGATTGGCTTCGGCTCCCGCTGCCGGCATCGCAGCGGGCTTTTTTTCGCCGCTCTGCGCGCGCTCGATCACCGGTACCGGCGGCAACGTATGCAGACTCACCAGTTGCAGGGCGCGGTTGCGGGCGAGGATGCTTTCGAGAAACTCGGGCATCTTGTTGGCCGCCACCAGGCTGCGCTCGACGTTTCTGAAGCGCGGCTCCTGTTCGGCGATCTGCTTCTTCAGTTGATCCAGCGAGAGCCGGGTCGAAGCGTCCGGATCCTTCACCTGCATTTGCAACAGCGGGATCTGGGCTTCCAGTTCATTGGCGGTCTGGCGATTTTGCTTTGCCTGGGCACCCAGCTTGCGCACTTCGCTGAATGCCGGGCCGGCCCAATAGTCAACACCCAGCAGCAGTATCGAGCCGAGGATGGTCAGCGCAAGAATGCTCCGTTCCCGCGGCGCGCGCCGATCGAACCAGGCTTGGTATTTTCGCCACAGCTCAGTCAAGACTTGCTCTCCTTGGCAACGACCGCCTCGACTTCGGAACTCAACACGAACTCCAGATAGGCCGGTTCGGCCCGCACAGGCTCGACCTTGCCTGCGGCCGCGGGCTCGGCCGGCTTCGGCTGATCCATGCGCAACGCAGCGAACGTGCGACCGGCAAAGGCTTTTTCGCCATCCAGGCGTCGCACGTAATCGGCCAGCAGTGAGGCATCCAGGGTCCGCCCGCGCAGTTCCAACCCGCCGCCGCCGGGCCCCATGCTCAAGCCGGTCAGCCAGATTCCACTGAGCGACTGACGTGCCAGAGCGCGCAGGATGTCGGCGTAACCGCCGCTGCCCGCACCGATCCCCTGCTGTAGGTTCGCCAGCACTTCTTCGCGCGTCTGCACCTGAGTGCGAGCCCGTTCCAGCTCGACCAGCAAGGCCGGGCTGGGCTTCGCGCCCGAGGCCTGCTGGCTCAGCCGGGTAACCTTTTCCTGCGCCGCCTTGAGCGCAACACTGGCGGCCGCCGCCTCGTTACGCGCGTGCTGCGCCAGCGTCGAGGCGCCGCTGCCGACGACGGCCACGACCGCCAGACTAACGGCACTGGCAATCGCCACATTGACAGCGGAGACCAGCTCCCGCTTGGGACGCAGCGCCGGATTGAAGAGATTAATTTGCTGGCTCATGGCGTACCGCCCTGCGGACGCAACGCCGCGCCCAGGGTGGGCAGGCACTGCGCCTGGCGCGCCACCTGGTCCAACCCTGGAATGCCGCCGATGTCCATCACCGCGGCCAAATCCATGACCTCGACCGGCATCGACAAATAGTCGCCGAGGAAACTGCACAGCATCGTCGCGGCGGAACCCGGCGAAAGCAGCAGCTTGCTCAACGGAATAAAACTGTACTGGCGGTCGAAATTATCCAGTGAGCGTTGCAACTCAAGGCCGACTCGCTCCAGCAGCTGGGCGCGGCGCTCTTCACCGGCCTCGACCAGTTGCGACATACCGATCTCGACTCGACGCACCATATAGAGCTCGCCGCGATAGGTGAACGTGAGCAACCCACCGGCCTCGTCAAGGCAGAGCAGCGCCAGGCCGCGGTCTTTTTCCTCGCACAGGGCCGCCAGATTGCGCTGGGCCAGTTCTGGAATATCGACGATTTCAAGTCCCACGCCAGCGGCGTCGAACAAGCCAATGACCGGTACCAGCGTATCGTTGCGGGCCGTCACGACAAACACCGAGTGGCCGCGGTTGCCGCTGGCCGAAACCGGGATATCGAGCACATCGACAGTCGCCCGCTCGACGGGGAAGTCGATCATGTCCTTGATCTTCCAACGCACGGCGGCTTTCATTTCCTCCCAGCCGACATTCGGCGCCTCGACCTGGAGCAACTGATAGTCGCCCTGAACCGCCAGGGTGGTGCAGGCACAGCGATCGAGGGAAAATTTTTTTCGCAACCGCGTCAGCGCCTGGACATCGTCGCCCTGCCGCTCGAAGGATTCGAGCATCTCGACCCGCGGCCAGCCCTCGTGATAGCGCACGCGTGCCAGATCCATCCGTCCCGGATAGAGGCAGACCGCGGTCAATCCCGTTTGCTTGCGCTTGCCGAAAGGCAACATTTTCCCTATTTATGCTTTGTTCAATAACCCACGCAAAGCATACGCACCGACTCTGGGATCGATACAAAAGGAAGGTAGGGAAAATCCTATCAATTAGGGCCCGAATCACCGCCTGCTCGGGCAATCAGTAACGCTCGCGACGGTAGATCACCCGATTGTTGCCTTTGTAGATACCGAAGGTGGCGCGAGCGGCAACATTGTTGGCCATGGTGGGGAACAGCAGCCAGGCCGGCGGAGCGAACGAAAAGTCGACATAGCCCGCGGCATTGGGCGCCGTCAAACAAAGCCCCAAGCTCCCCGCGGCAATCGAAGCGGCGGCATTACAGGCGGCTCCGTTGGCCACCGTGCAGGCCAAGGCGCCGATATTGCATCGGGCCGTGGTGCTGCCCGACGGCGTCAGCGGCAGACCCGCCGCCGGGCCGCCGAGGGCGCTGAGCGTCGTGCAGTTGTCGTCCGCATTGATCGTCCAGCCGCTGCCGTTGAAATACTCGACCTGTCCGTAGACCGCCAGGGGCAGGCGCTCGGAACCGAGGCTGTTGGCAAGATGCAGGCGGCCATAGCGCAGGTGCAGCAGCGTCGAGCCGATCTGCTTGGCATCGCACGCCGGGGTGGTGGAGGCGGTACAGATACCGGCGCTCGCCGCATTCATGTCCCGGATCGGAGAGGAAATCACCGCACCGTCCGTATCGACCATCTTTACCCCCAGGGCCAGCGCCTCAAAAGAGCCGTCGACGCTCGTACTGCGAGCAAACGTTACATTGTTGTAAAGCCCGCCGGAGCTGACTGTATGCGTGCCGAGCACCCACTTCGGCGTACCCGTGACGCCCAGCCGCCCCGTCAGATCGTTACCCTGATTGGCCGCCGCACCGTCTTCCGCCACCAGCAGCGGATCTACGGTCGGATAGCCGCGCGTGTCGTTGTCGTAGTTGGTCGTGGTCTGGTTCACTTTGTTGCGCGCAATCAATTGGTAATCCACGCCGAACGACTGCCCCATATAGGTAAAGCTACCCGCAGAACAGGCATTCGTCGCCGCACTGCCGCTGGCAAGTTCGAAATGCTCGGGATGGAAACGGCCCACCGTCAATCCTGCGGACTGGTAATTGCCCGCGCTGTCGAACATATAGGCCGACAGATTGGTTCCCGAAGTGTTGAGGAAACTCGTCGCCTGCGCCGTCAGCGTAAAGCTGCCGGCTTCGGAATAGGTCAGGCCGGTGGGTATGGCAACGCCACTGGTGAAGCAGTTAGGCGAATTGCTCGGGCAGACCCCGGACAGGCCAGTGGTCGGCGACAACACGCCGAGCACGCCAGCACCCGGTGTATACGGACCGCCCGCGACCAGCGACGTATCCCAACTGTAGGAAGGCGTTGCACCGTTGGCGGTGAGCTGGTTCAAAGTCGGGCTGGCGTTGGGCGTGCCATCGCTATTGCTGTCGGCCGCCGAGTTCCACAGATAGGCGCCGACCGTCGCCTGGAAGGTGTCGCCGGCGGCGATGAACTTGCTGCCCGAGCTGGCGGTGCCGGCGGGGTTGCTCGTCGCCCCCTGCGCCACGCCGCTCACCGCCAGTGCAAACGGCCTCACCGTCAGGCTGGTGGTCGAGCCGATGATCGGCGACGCGATGTTGGAGTCGTCGCGTAGGCTCACCGAATACTTGCCCACGTCGGCGGTCACCAGACAGAAATTCGCCGTGCCGCCGCTGAAGGTCAGCGCCGGCATGAAATTGCTCGCCGCCGACAAGCTCGGCGGGGCGATCGACAAGGTTTGGCAGGCGCCCGTCGTCGGCAGGCAGGTTCCCGCAACGTTGGGAGCACAGAGCTGCGGAGCCACAGCACCGGTCGGATGATCCCCGCTGACCGGGGTATACCAGCCGTCGAGCGTCTTGCTGCCGCTGTAGGTGGTATCGGTGCCGCAGGCGCTGGCACGGGTAATCGTCATCAGATGCGGGCGGCCCGCCACCGGCACATCGCCGGGAAGAAAGGTATCCGCGGTCGTCACGCCGAACGAAGCGCCGCTGAAAACCACCGGCGTGGAAAGCGACGAGGCGATACCGCCGCCGTTCTCGGTTACCGTGATGTAGACGCTCTGGGTCGAAGAGTCCACCAGCTGGAACTTGGCGACACCCTGATCCGCTGCAACGAAGGTGTATTGGTTCGGTGCGGTAAACGTTCCGTTTCCGGCATTCAGGCTCCATACCGCCGCTGAGGCACCACCGGTACCGCCGGCGCCGAGTGTCGCCGATAAAGTTACCGTCTTGTCGTAGGTAGTCACTACATTGCCATTGCTGTCGAGCGCTTTAACGGTAACGATGGGCTTGCCTGCGGCCACCGTGGTGCACGTGCTGGGCGTCAGATTGTCCACCTGGATGAGAAATCCGGCCGGCGGCGAGAACGCCTGGGCGCAGATCTTCAGGCCGGAAATTTCGTGGATGTTCGTTGCACCGCCCGTGGAGCCGGTAAAGGAGAGCCGCCAGTTGGCCGGGACGGCCGCCTGCGCTGGATTCACCGCATAGGCGTCGAACGAGGGAATCAGCGTCGAAAAGCTACCCCCGGTACCGCTGGTGTCGCGCTTGATCTCGACGAAGGTATTGCTCCCGTTGCTGCCGTTCCAGGTGTAGCTGCGGGCGTCCACGATGATCCGGTAGAGATCGCCGTAAGAAGCCGTCGCAGAGCCGGCGTTATCGACCCCATGCGGAGTGGTGAGAGTAACCGTGCCGCCCAGGTAGGGGTAGCCGGTCTGCCCCGACCCGGAACCGCGGACGGACACCGAGTCGGGCAGGAAACCCGGCGCCGTGCCGCCCGTGCGGCCTTCTGTGTTATTGGAGAAATTGCCGTACTCGTCGATGGCCATGCCGATCCAACCGCCGTTGAAACCCGGGCAGCCGCCCGACGTGGTGCAGTCGGAGCCGGGATTGGATTTCTGCGCATAACCCAGCGAGCCACCGAACGCCCCGGGAGTCGGCGTCAAGGCCGAGTCGGATAACGTCAGGGCAACACCGTCGGCGCCGGACCCGCTGTACGCGTAATGTCTGAACTCAACTGAAATCAGGTTGCCCGCAGCGGGGAATGTCCCGGGCACCGTCGCCGCGGTGGCAACGGACCCGGAGTTGTCGGTCAGCCGCAGATAGCCCGAATTGACGATACGCGGCAAACCGAAACTGCCCGAACTGGTGGAGGTCGACCAGTTGCCGCCGAAAATGGTGGACGGATTCAGCGTGCCGCGTCCGAAGTTGTCGCACTCGCAGGTGAAGGTAATGGTCGGATAGGCCGCCGTCAGGTCCGACGGCGGATTGCAGGAGGGCGGCACTTCGCCGACCGCAAAGTTCGTCGTGCCGGTCAGCGGTCCGGAAAGGCTCGAAACCCCGGTGGACAACGCCAACGCCGTCACCGGGGTGGGCAGGGTCCACGCTCCCGCGGCGTACTTGCCGACGACAAAGCTGGTGGGCGTCGATCCGATGTCCAAATCGCCCGTGGTAAAGGTGAACGTGGCGCCGTAACTGATGGCGTCGAGGGTGTCGCCGCTTCTCCAGAGTATCCAGTAGCGGTTGGCATCCTTGGTTGCGTCGATGCCGGAAGTGGCGATGTTCGGATCCTCGTTGCCGATGGTGGCGCCGGTGAGGGTGCCGCCGTTCGAGTTCATGTTGACCGCAATCGGCGCATAGGTCGATCCGCTGCCTACATAGTAGTTGCAGGTGACGTTGCCCGCGGGGAAGGTCAGCCGCAGGTAGCCGGCCACCCAGCCGCTGGTGAAACTCACGCCACCGGGGCAAGCGGTCGCGGCCGTCAATATGTTGCTGCCAGTGCTGACGATGCCGCTTTGCAGCGTCAGCATGTTGCTGGCGGTAACGTCGTTGGCCACCGCAACACCGGCGGCATTGTTGAAGGTCAGGCGGTAGAACGTGGTCGCACCGGTAATGCTCTGCGCCACCGAACCGCCGAATACCCAGGTACCGGTGTCGGCGGTGAATGTTCCACTATTGCTGAAATAGCCAGACAGGGTGGTCGTGGCGCTGCCGGCCGAATAGCTCCCGCTGTTGGTGAAGTTTCCGCCGAGGGTCACTGCGCCGCTGCCGCCGGAATACGTACCTGCGTTGTTCAACGCGCCACTGAGCGTGAGGGTATTGGCCGCGACGTTGGTCAACGTGCCGCCCAAGTTGACGGTGAGATCGTTCAGCGTCGGGGTGTTGACGTCGAGCGTCACCGTGTGCCCGTTGGCAATCACGACGTTGTCCCCGGCTTGCGGAACGCCACCGCCGCAACTGCCGGTCCACGTCGCCACGGTGTTCCAGTTGCCGCTGGTCTGGCTGGTGAATGTAGACGCTCCGGTCGCGGGGGTGAACGTACCGAGGCTCACGCCGACGTCGTAGTTGCCGTTGGTATCCTTCTGAAAAACTTTATAGGTATAGGGCTGCCCGTTGGTAAGCGCTGTTGTTGTACACCCAACGCTCCCACCGCTGCCGTCAATAATGTTCGACTGGGCGGTCGAGGCTGCCGACGAAATGACGCAGGCGACCGCTGCCGTCCCGTTGGCGTCGCCCGCCGCCGGGATCGAGCCTTCGGCCGGCACTTCGCTCCCCGCACTCGCCGCCACCCAGCGATAGATCACCGAACCGCTGGTGGTGGCGAAATCGCCGGATGCGGATGTGGTCCAGTTGAGGCCGATTTTCCCGTTGCCGGTACAGCCGCTGACGGACGTAGCGCCCGCGGGCGAGAGATTGTCGATGGTCAGCGCGTTGACATTGGTATCGCTGCCGGTATGCGTATTCACCCCTGCCCAGGCGGTCACCGGGGCGGTAATGGCGTAGGCGGCGCCCGGCGGCGCAACCATCAAGGCATGACTCAAGGGGGTCACACGCACTTTGAATGTGGTGAGCGCTGTCGTCGCCGACAGGCCGGCGACGGTGATGGTGTTCGACCCGGTCACCGGCGATGTGGTAAAGCCCAATTCGGTGCCGGCGTTATTGGTGATCGCCAGCCGCGCGATACCGTTGTGGGTAGATAAATTCACCGTCACCGCAGTGACGGCTTCAGTCCCGCCGTTGGTCTGTAGGGTGAACAGGTCGACATCCGTAGCGGCAGCGCCCGGCGCGATGGTCGCCGCCGCCGGGTCGGTTCCCGTGGCGAGCGTAGTCGTTGCCGGAATTTCCCGCAGGCGCAGGATGATCGAGGCGCCGGTGGGACTGTTCGCATTGGCTGTGCCGTTGTTGCCGGTCATGGTGTAAACCGGAGCTGCGCTGGCAGTACCGGTGGTGACCGGATGGGACGAGGCGATCTGGCTCATGTCGTCGCCGGTACCGCTTGCCGCATCCTGCACTTCGGTCACGGCGCCCCAGGCGGTGACACCGGTTGCAGAAATAGCTTCCGTCCAGTTGGTCACCCGGTTGCCGTTGATAGCGGAAGCCACGAACACCACGTCGCCGGCGGTAATGCCGGGATTCGCCGCGCCGGTCACCGACCATCCGGTGCCGGCGGTGTTGTCAACGCCGCTGGTGGCGGCGTAGTCCCACAGCATCGTCGCGCTCTTGGTGTAGCGGAACATCCGCGCCATCGACGTATTGGCGGAGGTCAGGGTCAGCGCCAGGCTGCCCGACTCGGTTCCCGCCGCCTGCTTGACGAAAACCGTCGAATACACCTGCCCGCTGTCGGCCCCGGCGGCACCGAGGCCGCCCGAGCCCTGCCCAACCAGGGTCCACCCAGCCGGCGTAGCTGGGCCGTTGGTCGGGTATTTATTACCGACCGCCAGCACCAGCAAGTCACCGGCCGCAATGCTATTAGGATAAGCAACCGAGAGCGAAGTCGTGCCGGTCGCCGTGTTTCCGCGATTGGCATAGGCCACGGCGGCATTCGCCGGATTCTGCGCCGATAGACACAACACTGCCGACAGCAGGAAGCAAAACCGGAGCAGGGCAGGCCGTCCGCCACGCGCAAGGGGAAAAATCATCATCGCATTCTCAATTCGTCACCAGCGTCACGACACGCCGTTCGACGTAGAGATTGGGCAACCCCGCTGCGGTGTTCGGGCAGGTGGGGTTGTTGCAGGCGGTAGCGGTGATCTGGTACGAATGCAGCGTGCTGGCCCCTTCGCTGTAGGCGCTGCTGGTGCAGCCGACCACCACCGTCAGGCCGTCCATATTGGCCAGCGCCGGCAGCGTTGCGCTGGCGCTGCCGCCATCGCAGCCGGTACGATACGTCCCTGTATTGATCACTTGATGTACGCCCCAATCCACACCACTGCGCGCCGCCTGGAGGGCACGCACGCCGACGATGTCCTGCGCATGACCGAGTTGCTGGGTGCCGCCCACCGTTGCCAGAAATGCCCCCAGCGCGGCGAGGATGACGATGATGAAAATCGCCGCGGGAATGCTGAAACCGCGTTGTTTGCGATCAAGGAAGGACTGAACAAGTCCGTTCGTCCCGCAGGGACGTGTGCCCTTCAGAGCCCGAACGGTGGGGTACTTAATCAGCGTTTCCTTAAGGTTGATTGTCCACATGGATTTCATAATAGAGCGTGACCGACTCGGACACACGGGTGAGAGTAAGGCTCAGCGTGACCAAGCCGCTGGTTTGCGTTACCCCGGGCAGGTACGTGAACGCGCAGGCGCTGACGCTGTCGGCCAGCAGCGCGCTGGTGGCTCCGCCGCCGAAAGGCGGCGTCGGCTGTGCCGCGGCATTCCAACCGCCGCTGCCCGTTGCATATCCGGTATAGCGCCGCAGCGTACCGGTGCCGTTGCCGCCGACCGTACCCACGCCTTCGCAGGCGTAGCTGACCGGACCGCTGCTGGGAACGAAGTTCACCCGATGGCCCGGTGAATCGAACGGCAGCGGCAGCGCGGTGGCCGAAAAGCCGATGGCCGTCGCCGACACCGCGCTGAGCACGCGGCGGTTGCAGCCCTGATAGGCATTCGCCCCGCCGCTGAGGGTACACGCGGCGGCGCAGCCGGCAGGATCGCACTGGCCGGTATTGAACACCGCCATGAAATCGCCGGCAGTGGCCGCTACCGCGCTGACCGGAAAGATATCGAACGTGGATTCGGTGGCCGAAAGAGTGAAATCGAGAATGTCGCCGCCCCCGCCCGCATCGGCTTCGGCCCGGTAGCGCACGCCGTCGCGGGTGGGAATGTATTCGAGGAAGGTGTTGCCGCTTACGCGTACGGAATTCGGCACCGCCAGCCGGACGTCGCGGCCGATGCGGCGCAGGGCCGTATCGGCCAGATCGGAAAGCGCGGCGCGGCGCACCGCATCGACATAGCCGGCGACCGGCCTGGCGATGAACACCCCGACCGCGGCAGCGATGATGCCGATGATGACCATCACCGCAATCATTTCGACCAGCGTGAATCCGCGCGACTTAGTCATTGTTGAACTTGTAGCCGGTCAGAGAATAGTCGTTGCCGGTCAGGCAGTCGGTCACGCTGACGGTGACCACACGGTAATTGGCCGCAGTGACCGAGTCGGCCCCGACGGCGAAGCTGGCCCCCGGCACCGCGACGACCACCGTCAGATCGTAGCCGGGCAGAACGACGGTTGCCGCCGTGGTCAAGTCCTTGATGCCGATATCCGCTCCCGCACAAAGGGTGCCGGCGGAATTGCTGCCGTAGTTGTTGTAGTCGTCCACATCGTCGAACCGGGCCCGGTCGCAGCTTGCCGTTGCCGGGCAGCCGGCCGGGGTATAGCCGCCGCCCGGATTGGCGAAATTGTTGTTCAGCGCTTCTTCCAGCATCGCTTCGGCCGCGGCAAGCGCCTGCTTGTCGCGCACCGGTTCGGCGCTGCTGCGCGTCACCGTGTTGAACACCGTCAGCACGCCCGCCAGACCGACGCTGACGATAACGATGAAGACGATCAGTTCGATCAGCGTAAAGCCGGGGCGGCACCGGCTAGTGTACATAGCCGGTTTCCTGCTCGACGGTGACCGTCTGCCCCGAGACGGTATAGCTGGGGCCGATCGCGGCGGTACCCGACAGCGGCCGGCCGGCCGGATCGAAATGGAAGCTCGCCGTTCCGGACAGCGTGACATCCGCCGGCGTGGCGATGGTGCTGATGCCACGTCCGGGAATGACCAGATCGGTATTGCAATCCAGCGGCGCACCGGTTTCGGGCAGTTGCGGATCGACCTGAAACCCGATCTGCGCAGCATTGGCCGTGACGCAAACGTTGCGCCGACTGGCCACGGCGATCTTGCGCGCATATTGCAGGCTGGCGATGACCTGATCGCGGAACCCAGTCTGATCGAAGTCGGATCGCTTGGCGAAGCGCGGCAGCGCCGTTACCGCCAAAACGGCGAGTATGACGATCGTCACAACCAGTTCGATGAGAGTGAAGCCTCTTTTGGCCAACATCATCAGTCTCTGTCAGAAACGACAAGGGCGGCCGAGGCCGCCCCGCCAACCCGCTACTGCGCCGCGTTTATTTAGTTATAGCAAGTCAGACCTGCGGTAGCCGTTGCACTTGACGACGGTTCGGTAACGGAGCAGGTAATCGCACCGTCATCACAGTCGCCCGTACCCGAAACGTCGTAACCCGCGGGAAGCGCGCCAGTGGTAAGCAACGGACCGAGCGCCGCAGTAGTGCAAACCTGCCCAGCCGAGCCGCTCAGGGATGCCGGCGTTACGGTCTTGTTCATGGCGCGTGCCGCATAGTTAATCGAACTCGCCGACGCCAAGCCCCCGGCAACCCCTTCCACCGCCGCCTGCGCCGCATCGCTTTTGAAGTCGACAAACCTTGGCAGCGCCGTCGCGGCCAGGATGCCGAGAATCACGATCACCACCACCAGTTCAATCAGGGTAAAGCCGCTCTGTTGTTGTTTCATGTCAGTCTCCACAAGTCAAAATCGCGTTAACAACCTGTTGTATCCACCGTGGCCACCGGAGCGGTGACCGTCCCCGTTGCCGATACCGCCGGCGTGTAATAGATGCTGCACGTCTGATCCGTCCCGCCGGTCACGTTGTAGTACAGCCCGGTCCCCGAGATCACGCGGGAGAGGCCGTCCGACGTGACGTTGATCTGTGCCGCCACCTCGATGCCCGACAAGGTGCCCGCGGGATAGCCGTAAACCATCGACACCCCGGCGCCCTCCATCAATACGTTGCTGCTGTTCGACTTCGGATTGCACGGATTGGTCACATTCGAGCTGGGCGAATTGTCCAGTTCGCAACGCGACTTGGCCAGCATCGCCGCCGTGCGCACCGAGCCGAAGATCGCATTGGTCTTGGCCACCCGCGCATCGCGCTGGGCGTCGATGAACCGCGGCAATGCCATGGCCGCCAGGATGGCGACAATGGTAATGACGATAATGAGCTCGATCAGCGTAAAACCGGCGTGTCGGAAGCGTTTGACCATATTCATGGTAGCTAGGATTTTCCCTAGATTGTCCTCTATTGCGGCAGATTGGAACATAACTTTATGTCTAAAGAGCGGAAAAATGACTCACATTCCGCCCGCACTTCCGCTTTCGACCAGCTTCACCCCAGCGTCGACGCTGCCCGACGGCACGACTTTCCAGCGTAGTTCGGCACCCTCGGCGACGCCGGGGTAGGCCGACGACTGCGGCCGGTAAACGAGTTCCTTGCGCGTCGGATCGAAATACCAGCAGCCGCGCCGGTCGGCCGCGGGCGGCGCGGCCGGCTCGCCGAGATACGCCTGCGGCCGGCGCCCCAGCCAGAGCATGGGGTTCTGCTCGACCAGCGCCGGCACCTGTTTCTGTCGCCCCTGCAACAACAGCTGGGCGACCTCCATGCGCAAGCCATTGCGTATCTGGCGCACCGTCACATCCACCACTTCTTTTTCGGCGATGCCCTGATAGCGCAGCAGCGAACTGATCAGCGCCGCCGCCAGCAGGGCGGCGATCCCGCATACGACCGCCAGTTCGAGCAGGCTGAATCCGCGGTTGCGGTGCCCGGTGCGCATCGGCTAATGCTTCCCGGTAGCGACCTTACCGAGGTCCCAGATCGGCAGGAAGATACCCAGAGCGAGGATCAGCACCAGTACGCCGAGGAACACGATGAGAATCGGCTCGATCTGCGCCGAGAGGGTCTTCAGTTCGTATTCCACTTCGCGCTGATACATTTCCGACACTTCCTGCATCATGTCGTCGAGGGCGCCCGACTCCTCGCCGACGGCGACCATCTGTACCACCACCGGGGTGAACACGCCGGAGGCAATGGCCACCCGCAACACGCTTTCGCCGCGCTCGATGCTGTCGCGCATGGCATCCACCTTGCGCGCAATGAAGTCATTGTCGACGGTCTGTGCCACGACCGACATGGCCTGTACCACCGGCACGCCGCTGCGCAACGCCAGCGAGAGGCTGCCGGCGAAGCGCGACAGGGTGGCCTTTTGCACGATCTTGCCGGCAATCGGTATCTTGAGTTTGAACTCGTCCCACTGTAAGCGCCCGACAACGGTACCGATCCAGGTGCGGAAAGCGAATGTGGCGCCGACGACGCCGAGCAACAGCAGCCACCAATAGGCCACCATGAATTTTGAAAAGCCGAGCAGGACGCGGGTCATGAACGGCAGCTCGGCACCGAAGCCTTCGAACACCTTGGCGAAGGCGGGGATCACGAAAACGTTCACCACCACGATGGCCACGGCCATGGCGGCGACGACGAAACTCGGGTAGCGCAGCGCTGCCTTCACCTGCTGGCGCATGAACTGCTCGAACTCCATGTGATGGAACAGGCGCAGGAAGATGTTTTCGAGCATGCCGGACATCTCGCCGACGCGCACCATCGAAATATAGAAGGAGGTGAATATTTTCGGATGGCGGGCGAAGGACACCGACAGTTCGCGCCCCGAGTCGAGGCTGCCGCGTACATCCTGGATCAGCTCTTTCATCGCCGGCTTGTTGGACGATTCCTGTAGGCCCATCAGCGCCCGCATGATGGGCACGCCGGCCTTCAGCAGCGTGTACAGCTGGCGCGTGAACAGGGTGACGTCAACGTGGGCAATCCGCTCCTTGAACAGATTGCCAAAGAAATCGACTTTGCTACCGAGAGAAACGCCGCGCCCGCCGCCCGGCGCTTCATGGATGTCCAGTGGTGTAATGCCCTGAGCGACCAGCGCCCCAGCCACCATTGAGGTGTCGGCGCCGTCGAGCACGCCGTGCACCATCTTGCCGTCTGCGTCGCGGCCCTTGTAGGCGAAGTTAGGCATGGCAGCGGGGGGCGACGAAGGCCGGGGGCACGGTACAACGGAAGGAGCCGCAGACCGCAGACGGCTGACGGCTCACGCCCTCAATCCTCATACTGATTGCTGATGCGCATGGCTTCGTCGACCGTGGTACGGCCGGCAAGAACGAGGCGAACGGCGTCGCGGCGCAGGGTATTGCCGGCCATCTGCTTCTTCGCCGCCTGGACGAAGGCGTTCGGGTCGTCGTTGTTGGCCGACTGAACGACTTCATTGGTCATTTCCAGCATTTCATACACTCCCGTGCGCCCCTGGTAGCCGGTGCCGTTGCAGTGGCTGCAACCGGGGCCGTGGGAATAGCGCTGGGCATCCACCCGGTCGTGCAGCTCGCTGCGCAGCCATTCCCGCTCGCTGGGCGTCGGTTGATACGGTTGGGCACAACTTTCGCAGATCACCCGCACCAGGCGCTGCGCCAGCACCAATTGCAGCGACAGCGCCACCATGTAGCGCGGCACCCCCATATCGAGCAGGCGGATGGGGGTGGTCAGCGCGTCATTGGTATGCAGGGTGGACAACACCATGTGGCCGGTCATGGCGGCGCGCATGCCGATTTCGGCGGTCTCCTGGTCGCGCATTTCGCCGACCAGCACGATGTCCGGATCCTGCCGCAGCGCGGTGCGCAACACGCGGCTGAAACTCAGCTCGATCTTTTCATGCACCTGCACCTGGTTGAGCCCCGGCAAGCGATATTCGACCGGATCTTCGACGGTAATGATCTTCTTCTCTGTGCTGTTGAGCTCGTTGAGCACCGCGTAGAGCGTGGTCGTCTTGCCCGAACCGGTGGGGCCGGTGACCAGCACCATGCCGCTCGGCCGGTGCACCGCCTGATGCAGACGCTCCAGGATGCGCGGCGGGATGTTGAGCCGGTCGAGGCTGAGCAGGCCGGTGTTCTGGTTGAGCAAACGCATCACCACCGACTCGCCGAACTGCGTCGGCATGGTCGAGATACGCACGTCGACCGGCGAATTGCGCAGTTGAATGACGAAGCGTCCGTCCTGCGGCAAACGCTTTTCCGAAATATCCAGGCCGGACATCAACTTCAGGCGCAAGGCGACCGCCGTGGCGATCTTGTAGTCGGCCTCGGTCTGCACATGCAGCAGTCCGTCGATACGGAAGCGGATGCGCAGCGATTTTTCCTGCGGCTCGATATGCACATCCGATGCGCGCAGGCGCAAGGCCTCTTCGAACACGGTTTGCAGCAATTTGACGACCGGCGCATCCTCCTGCCCGGTGGACAGACCGAGGATTTCACCGAACTCCACCGGCATATCACCCAGTTCGCTGGTCAGCTCCTTGGCCAGACCGGCAATTTCCTCGGTGCGGCGATAAGTGCGGTCAATCGTTGCCAGCACCTGGGTCTCGGTCACCGCAGCCAACTCGATGTCGCGGCGCAGGATGCGCGCCAGCTCGTCGTAGGCGGCCAGGTCGGTCGGGTCGGAAAGACCGATCAGCAGGCCGGTCGCGCGGTCTTCGAGGACGATGGCGCGGAAGCGCCGGGCCTGGGCCTCCGGCAGTTTTTGAATCAGTTCCGCCTTCAGCGGATAGGTGCGCAAATCGATGAACGGAATCTGCAACTGACGCGCCAGCGCCTTGGAGATACCCTCCTCGGTAACATAGCCGCCATCGACGAAAATCCGCCCGAGTTTGCGCCCGGAACGCTTCTGCTCGTCGAGGGATAGCTTGAGCTGCTCGTCGGTGAGCAGCCCCTGCTGGATCAGCAGGTCGCCAAGGCGGATTTTTTCCGGACGGGCCATCGCAACTCCATCTTGATCAACGAGCGGCCGTTGAAATGGGAAAATACAGGCCGCAGCTTTTTTCAGCCTACCAGCCGCCGCATGTTCCACATTGTCCTATATCAGCCGGAAATCCCCCCCAATACCGGGAACATCGTGCGGCTGGCGGCCAATACCGGTAGCCGGCTGCATCTGGTGGAACCGCTCGGTTTCAGCATCGCCGACAAACACCTGCGCCGCGCCGGCATGGATTACGCCGAGTTCGCCGACGTGCGCCTCCACCCCGACTGGGCCGCCTGCAAAGCCGCCCTGGCCGGACAACGGCTGTTCGCGCTCACTACCCGCGGCAGCGTCCGTCACGACCAGCCGCGCTACGCCGACGGCGATGCGTTCGTCTTCGGTCCGGAATCGCGCGGCTTGCCGCCCGAAGTGCTGGAGGAATTCGCCCCGCCACAGCGCATCCGCCTGCCGATGATGCCGGACTGCCGCAGCATCAATCTGTCGAATACCGTCGCGGCGACCGTCTTCGAGGCCTGGCGGCAAACCGGGTTTGCGGGCGGAGTCTAGGCCGGCCCCGAAGATTTGCCGCCCGCTACGGTTACTCGACCCGCGGATCGCGGCCCATCAGATTGACCACTGCCTCGCGCGCGCTCATGCGGCCTTCGAGTACCGCACAGACGGCGTCGGTGATCGGCATATCGACGCCCAATGCGGCAGCGCGGCGCTGCACTTCGCGGGCGGTCGACACGCCCTCCGCGACGTGGCCCAATTCGCGCGTGATGTCCGTCAGCGGCCGGCCGACAGCGAGTGCCAGACCGACGCGGCGGTTGCGCGACAGGTCGCCGGTGCAGGTGAGGATCAGGTCGCCCATTCCGGCCAAACCCATGAAAGTCTCGCGCCGTGCACCGAGCGCGATGCCGAAGCGGGTGATTTCGGCCAGGCCGCGCGTCATCAACGCGGCGCGGGCATTCAGGCCAAGACCGAGGCCGTCGCTGATGCCGCTGGCAATGGCCAGCACGTTCTTCACCGCGCCGCCGACTTCGGCGCCGATCAGGTCGTCGTTGGCGTAGATGCGCAGGCGACTGCCGTTGAGGGCCTGCGCCGTGGTACGGGCAAACTCGGTGTCGCGGGCGGCCAGGGTCACCGCCGCCGGCAGGCCGCGGGCGACTTCGTCGGCAAAACTGGGGCCGGTCAGTGCGCCGTTGGCGACGGCAACGCCCACCTCCGCCACCACCTGATGCGGCAACAGGCCGGATTCCGCTTCTAGCCCTTTGCAGAGCCAGAGAAAAGGCAGCGCCGGCGCCATTTCGGTGAGCGCTGAAACCGTGGCGCGCAGCCCCGCAACGGGTGTCGCCACCAGGGCCAGCTCGGCCCAGGCAAATACGCTCTTGTCCGCACTCACCGTCAAACCGGGAGGGAAGACCTGACCCGGGAGGTAACGGGCATTCTCGCCCTCAGCTTGCATCGTTGCGGCCTGCTTGCCGTCGCGGGTCCACAGGCAGGTCGGATGCTGACGCGCGAAAGCGATCGCCAGCGCGGTGCCCCAGGCGCCGGCACCGAGTACCGCGAGTTTCATGGGAATGCTTTCAAGCGGCGCTGCGTCCCGGTCACAGGCCCCAGACCTGGGTGACGCGAACGAAACCGCCTTGACCGTCGCGGTGCTTGACTCGCACCCAGCCGGATGGGCCGGACTCGACCCAGTCGAGCGCGACATCCTTTTCGGCCTCGAACGCCAATTCAGCCTTGTCGTCGGGCCGAGTGAAAATCTGTGCCTTGTCGGCCTTTACCAACAGAGTGCGCCGCGGCGAAAGCATCCGGGTTTCGATCCACGCCAGTGCGCCCTTGGCGTCGCGCACCTTGCTCCAGCCGTCGGGGTTGCTGACGATCAACTCGACCGGCGTCTGCCGGGCGATCACCAGCAGCTTGGTCGACTTTGCGGAGGGCGCTTCGTAGAGCACGGCCGGTTCGGCCGCCGAACGGAAATCCAGCCCCCACGCCGCGGGAGCGATGGCGAGCAACGCGATCCAGGGCGCGACACGCATCAGTCGGTTATTGCAGCGTCGGTTCGCCAGCCGCCGGAGCATTTTTTTCGGCTTCGAGACGTTGCTGATAAAGTGCCTCGAAATTCACCGGAGCAAGCAGCACGGGAGGGAAACCGGCACGGTTGACCGCGTCTGAAACGGTCTCGCGGACATAGGGGAACAGAATGTTCGGGCAGGCGATGGCGAGCAACGGCGCCATGCTCTCTTCGGGCACGCCGCCGACACGGAAAATGCCGGCCTGCGCAGCTTCGACCAGGAAAAAGATTTTTTCCTCGCGCTTGGCGGTGACAGTCACCGTCAGCACGACTTCATACAGCCCTTCATTGAAACTCTTTGCCCCGCTCTGGATTTCCAGTTCGATCGACGGACCTTCCTGTTCGAGGAAGATGTTCGGGGTATTCGGGACTTCGAGGGAAAGATCCTTGACGTAGAGCTTTTCGATATTGAAGAAAGGCTGTTGCTGTTCGCTCATGATGTAGGGCCTAGCTGGGTGAGTGGGAAGCCGCGGATTGTACCCGCCCCGGCCGCGCCGGGTTACGCCGCCAGCAGCGGGACCAGCCCGCCCTTGCGATCGAGCTCGTAAAGGTCGTCGCAGCCGCCGACATGGGTGTCGCCGATGTAGATCTGCGGCACGGTGCGCCGCCCGGTCCGCTCCATCATTTCCTCGCGGCGCGCGGGCTCCAGGTCGATGCGGACCTTTTCGATCTCCGTCGCCCCCTTGGCGCGCAGCAGCTGCTCGGCGCGCACGCAATAGGGGCAAACGGCGGTCGCATAGATAAGCACTTTGGCCATGCAGGAACTCCTCTACTTGCGGGTGACTGGAAGGCTGGCCTCGGCCCAGGCCGCCATCCCGCCGGCAAGATTGAAAACCTGGGCAAAACCGGCTTTTTTCAGCGTCGCCACGGCCGCAGACGAACGGCCGCCGCTGGCGCAGCAGACGATCAGCGGGCGATCCTTGTGCTTGTCGATTTCGTGCAGCCGCTTTTCAAGTTGGCCAAGGGCGAAATGGCGCGCTTCGGGAATATGCCCCGCCGACCATTCCGCGGACTCGCGCACGTCGATCACCAGCGCGTTCTCGCGGTTGATCTTGAGCGTCGCCGCAGCCGGCGAAATTCCGTTGCCGCCCCCCCTCAGGCTGGTCCACAACAACATGCCGCCGCTGGATACGGCGAGGATCACCAGATAAACGTTCTGCTGCAAAAACTCGACCATCGTTGTCTGCCCTTATGAAAAATCGAAAACGGCGAACTCAGTCGCCGCAAAAAACTTCGCGCATCATGGTCACCAATTGCAGCGTGCGCGGATCGGCGACCCGGTAGTAAACGCGATTGGCGTCCTTGCGCGTATGCAGCACGTCCTTGTCGCGCAGGATCGCCAGATGCTGCGAAATATTGCTTTGCGAAGTGCCCACGGCTTCGACGATGTCCTGCACGCAGAGTTCTTCATCGCCGACCACGCAGAGAATCTTCAGCCGCAGCGGATGGGCGATGGCCTTCAGCGCATGCGCTGCGGTCTCGATCTGCTTCTGTTTGCTGGCCAGGCTGCGAACGGCGTGGGACATCGAATTTGGCGTCGGGCAAAGTGAATATTAAGGAATGATTATATTGTATCGGCCACGTAAAATCCGCGCTACGCGACGATCGCCGGCGATAGGCTCTAAAATTCGTCGCTGTTTCGCTGCACTTCCCGCTCAAATCTCCTGGAAACCTCATCCATGTACAAAATCGTGCTCATGCGCCACGGCGAGTCCGTGTGGAATCTGGAAAACCGCTTCACCGGCTGGACCGACGTGGGACTCACCGAAAAAGGTCAGGCCGAAGCCCTCGCCGCCGGCAAGCTGCTGCGGCAGGAAGGCTACGAATTCGACATCGCCTACACCTCGGTGCTGAAGCGCGCGATCAAGACGTTGTGGACGGTGCTAGAGGAAATGGACCGGATGTGGATTCCGGTGCATCACTCCTGGCGCCTCAACGAACGCCACTACGGTGCCCTACAGGGGCTGGACAAGGCAGAAACGGCCGCCAAGTTCGGCGATGACCAGGTGCTGATCTGGCGCCGCGCCTACGATACACCGCCCCCCGCGCTGGAAGCCGGCGATCCGCGCCTGACCCCCGACGACCCGCGCTATGCGGGCCTCCCGGCCGTGCAGTTTCCGCGCACCGAATGCCTCAAGGACACCGTCGAGCGTTTCTTGCCTTACTGGCACGAAACCATCGCCCCGATGGTGAAATCCGGCAAGCGCGTGATCATTGCCGCCCATGGCAACAGCCTGCGGGCGCTGATCAAGTACCTTGACGACGTCTCCGACGCGGCCATCGTCGGCCTCAACATCCCCACCGCCCAGCCGCTGGTCTATGAACTGGACGCCAACCTGCGGCCGATCCGCAACTACTACCTGGGTGACCCGGAAGCCATCAAGGCAGCACAGGCCGCCGTCGCAGCGCAGGGGAAAGCGAAAGCTTGAAAGCCTTGGCCACGGGGAACACCGGGACATCGAAATATTCGGTTCGCCACGGACTCTTAGCACTCCCCGCGGTTGCATGGCTTTTTCTGCTGTTGGCACTGCCGGCGCTGGGTGCGCCGGCAGACGCCAAGCGCGGCGAACTCAAGGATCTACGCAGCCGCATCGAAGCCCTCAGCGCCGAACTCGGCAAAGCGGAGCAATCCCGTACCAGCGTCGCCGACCAGTTGCGCAGCGCCGAATCGGCGATCTCCGCCGCCAATCGCAGGCTGCGCGAGCTGGGCGAAAATCGTGCCGCGACGCAGGAAGAGATCGGCCTGCTGGAGAAACAATCGGACGCCCTCGGCCTACAGATCGGCACTCAGCAACGGCAACTGGCCGACCTGCTCTATCGCCGTTATCTGCACGGCGAAACCGACGCGTTGCAATTACTGCTGGCCGGCCAGGATCCCAATCGCATCGCCCAAGACCAGTATTTCCTCGCCGCCCTGTCGCGTGCCAAGGCGCAGATGCTCGGTCGCTTGCGCGAGGCCCTGGCACGGAAACAACGGCTGGCGGAGGCCCGGCGCGACAAGGCGGAGCAACTTGCTGCCATCGAGCGGCAGCAGCAGACCGAGCGCGGCGCGCTGGTGGCGAAGCAAAAGGAGCGGCAGGCGGTGCTCGGTCGCATCGCCGGGGCGATCCGTGCCCAGCGACGGGAAATCGACACCTTGCGCAACGACGAGAAGCGCCTCGCCAAACTGGTGGCTGGCCTCTCGCGCATCGTCCGCAGCCCGCCGAAGCAACGCCATGCGCGCAAGACGCCGGTACCGGAAGACGCTCCCGGCCTGCGCGTCGACGCCACGCCGAACGCCTCAGAGTTGGCCTATATCGGCAACTTCGCCGCACTCAAGGGCCGCCTGAGATTACCGATCAAGGGCGAAATCCTCGGTCGCTTCGGCAAGCCGAGGCCGGAAGGGGGGCTCTGGAAAGGCCTGTTCATCCGTAGCGCCGAGGGTACCGAAGTGCTCGCCGTAGCGCCGGGACGCGTGGTGTTCTCCGACTGGCTGCGCGGCTTCGGCAACCTGCTGATCATCGATCACGGCGACAACTTTCTCTCCATCTACGGCAATAACCAGTCGCTGTTCCGCGAAACCGGGCAGAGCGTCCGCGCCGGCCAGGCCGTGGCCGCCGCGGGCAGCAGCGGTGGGGGCGATGAATCGGGTTTATACTTTGAACTCAGGTATCAAGGGCAACCCTTCGACCCGCTCAAATGGGCCTCTTTGCGCTGATCCATATCCCAGAGACATTTCCTCATGCGTAACAAGCTGCGTAGTTTCGGTCTGGTCGGCGTCGGCGTCGTGGTCGGCGTCCTCATCAGCCTCAATTTCTCCGCCGTCGGCAAGGACGAAGCGCCGCCCTCCACCTCACTGCCGGTGGAAGAGTTGCGCAGTTTCGCCGACGTATTCAACGCCATCAAGCAGGGCTATGTCGAGCCGGTGCCGGACAAGAAGCTGATCACCAACGCGATCAGCGGCATGCTCTCCAACCTCGACCCGCATTCCTCCTATCTTGACGCCGACGCCTTCAAGGATCTCCAGGTCAGCACCCAGGGCGAGTTCGGCGGCCTCGGCATCGAGGTCGGCATGGAAGACGGTTTCGTCAAGGTGGTGTCACCGATCGAGGACACCCCGGCTTACAAAGCGGGCATCAAGGCCGGCGACTTCATCGTCAAGCTTGACGACACGCCGGTGCAGGGCATGGCCCTCAACGAGGCAGTGAAACGCATGCGCGGCAAGCCGAAGACCTCGATCCGCCTCACTGTGGTGCGCAAGGGTGAACCCAAACCGCTGGAAATCACCATCGTTCGCGACAAGATCAAGGTGCAAAGCGTCAAGTCGAAGCTGCTTGAAAGCGGCTACGGCTATATCCGCGTCACCCAGTTCCAGGAAGAAACCACCAGCGATCTGGTGAAGGCGCTGGAAAAGCTCTATGCCGAAAAACCCGAGGAAGGCCTGCGCGGCCTGGTACTCGACCTGCGCAACGACCCGGGCGGGCTGCTCAACAGTGCAGTCGGTGTCTCCGCCGCCTTCCTGCCGCCGAAAGCGCTGGTGGTGTCCACCGACGGCCGCACCGACGATGCCAAACGCAAATTCCTGGCCATCGCCGAGGACTACCAGCGCGGCCGCGGCGACGTGCTCAAGGATCTGCCCGCCGGCAGCCGCAGCGTGCCTCTGGTGGTGCTGGTGAACGGCGGCTCGGCCTCGGCCTCGGAAATCGTCGCCGGCGCCTTGCAGGACCACAAGCGCGCCGTCGTAATGGGCACCCAGACCTTCGGCAAGGGTTCGGTGCAGACGGTGCTGCCGCTGTCCAACAATGCCGCGATCAAGCTCACCACGGCGCGCTACTACACCCCCAGCGGCCGCTCGATCCAGGCCAAGGGCATCGTCCCCGACGTGATCGTGGAGGAAACAGCGAACGGCGGCTCCGCCCACGAGCGCATCCGCGAGGCCGATCTCAATCGTCATCTGGAAAACGACAAGGAGGGTGCGGCCCGCGATACGGCCGGTGCACTTGGCAAGTCGCCAAAGAAGAGCAAAGGCGAAGGCGAAGAGGAACCGCAAAAACCGATCGAATTCGCCTCGAAAAACGATTACCAGCTCGGGCAGGCGCTCGGTCTGCTCAAGGCCTGGCAGTTGATTCCTAAAAAATAGCCATGCCGGACAGCAAACCCCGCGGCAAGATGTCGGTGGAAAAAGCCCGCCAGCTACGCGACCTGGAGCGCGGGCTGGATCGCTCAGGCCTACAGGATCCGCACCCGGGCGAAATGAAGCAACGTGAAATTCGCTTCGATCATGCCCGCCCAGAGCAAGTCGAGGAAGCGCGCCTGCTGCTCGCCGGCCTCGAAGGCCTGTCGGTCGATCCCGGCCATCATCACGACGCGTTGACGGTGCATTACGATATCCGCGAATACACGCTACAGGGCCTGGAGACGGCCCTCATCCGTCAGGGTTTTCACCTCGACAATTCGCTGGTCACCCAACTCTCACGGGCCATCGTGTATTTTTGCGAGGACACCCAGCTGCGCAACATGCGTCAGCCCGAGCGGCTGATAAAGAAATCCAACGAGATCTACTCCAAGGCCTGGGACCAGCATCTCCACGGCGACCACGACGACACGCCTGCCGACCTGCGAGAAGAACGCTAATCCCCGCGGCGGCGGGGTGTTTTGCCATGAACGACGACCAACTCCTGCGCTATAGCCGCCATATCCTGCTGCCGCAGATTGATATCGAGGGCCAGGAAAAACTGCTGGCCGCCCGTGCCCTGGTCATCGGCGCCGGCGGCCTGGGTTCGCCGGCGGCGCTCTACCTCGCCTCGGCCGGCATCGGCAGGCTGGCGCTGGCCGACGGCGATACGGTCGACCTGACCAACCTGCAACGGCAGATTCTCCATCGCGAGGACGCAGTCGGCCTATCCAAGGTCGAGTCCGGCCGCAAACGGCTGGCCGAAATCAACCCGGCGTGTACCGTAATTCCGCTGGCCGAGCGGCTCAGCGGCGAACGGCTGGACGCCGAAATTGCCCGCGCCGATGTGGTGCTCGACTGTTGCGACAATTTCGCCACGCGTCACGCGGTTAACCGCGCCTGCGTCAAGCAGGGCAAACCGCTGGTCTCCGGCGCCGCGATCCGCTTCGACGGCCAGATCGCCGTGTTCGACCCGCGTCGTGCCGAAGCGCCCTGCTACCACTGCCTGTTCCCCGAAGCGGAAAACGTCGAGGAGCTGCGCTGCGCGGTCACCGGGGTGTTCGCACCGTTGACCGGAATCATCGGCGCGATGCAGGCCGCAGAAGCCCTCAAGCTGCTGATCGGCTGTGGCGAATCGCTCGCCGGCCGCCTGCTGCTGCTCGACGGTCTATCAATGAGCTGGCGCGAAATCCGCGTGCCGCGCGACCCGGCCTGTCCAGTTTGCGCCGAGCGCGCTACCGACGCGAACGACTGATCCAAGCGCCGGCGGCCTCAGCTCATCGCGGCAAGCCGCGCGGCTTGCGCCCGGCGCGGGCGGCGAGACGGTCGTAAACAGCGTTCGGCAGCAGCCGCAGCAGCTTCGCCGCCACCCCCATCTGCCAGGGCACCACGGCATAGCTGTCCCCGCGATCGATCACCCGCGCAATGCGCCGCGCTGCCTCGTCGACCGGTAGCAGAAACGGCATCGGATACGGATTCGCCGCTGTCATCGGGGTTTCGATATAGCCCGGTGCCACCGTCACCACCTGCACCCCGCTGCCGCGCAGTTCGACGCGCAGGCTTTCCAGATAGGCGATGGTCGCCGCCTTCGATGCCGAATAGGCCCCAGCCCCGGGCAGGCCGCGAACGCCCGCCACCGAGGCGATGCCGGCGAGGCGGCCGCAGCCGCGGCGGCGCATTGCCCCCGCGAAAGGCTGGAAGGTATTCACCATCCCCTGCACATTGACTGCAAACACGCGGGCAAAGGCAGCCAGATCGTCGGCCTCCTCGGTCAGCGTACCGACCGAAATGCCAGCGTTGGCGATGACGATGTCGGGAACGCCGACGCGAGCGATGAAATCGCCTGCCGCTACAGCCAGAGCCGCCGCATCGGTAACGTCGAGCGGATAAATATGGGCCGGTTGCTGTAGGGCGGCGGAGACTTGTTGCAACTCGCCTGCGCGCCGCGCCGCGATCCCCAACTCGGCGCCCTGCCCGGCGTAATACCGCGCCAGCGCCGCGCCCAGCCCGGAAGAGGCACCGGAAATAAAAACCCGCAGGGGCTGCCTGCGGGTTTTCGGATCGCTGCCGCTCACGGCGTGAAGCTTACTTGCCGCTGTCCTTGCGCGCTTTGGCGACCAGCGCCGTCGCCACTTCGGCAAAGCGTTCCGGCGACATCGCACCGGGTTCGAGAATGCGGTAGCGGCCGTTCACGATCACCGATGGCGTGCCGTCGACGCGATACGCCTGACCGAGCTGCATCGCGCGCTGCACCTTGCTCTGTACTGTGAACGAGGCATACACCTCGGAGAATTTCGCCGCATCGACGCCTTTTTTCGCCACCCAGGCGGGGAAAGCACGCTCGTCGGTCGGCGAAAGCTGGCGATCGGTATGGATGGCGGCGAAGATGTCGTTGCGCAGCCTGTCTTCCACGCCGAGGGCGTCGAGCGCGTAATAGAGCTTGGCACCCGGGGTCCACACATTGACGTTGAGCGGTGCGGAAACCAGGCGCAAGACCACGTCTTTGGGCTGGGTCTTGGCCCATTGCTTGAGTGCCGGCTCGAAGTGGAAGCAGTGCGGGCAGCCGTACCAGAAGAATTCGCTGACCTCGATCTTGCCCGGCGAGTCGGTGCTGACCGGCGGATTGATAACCGAATAGTCACGGCCCTCCTGCACGTCGGCGGCCACCGGCAGCGAAAAGGCAAGGGACAGGCACAGCAGCAGGGTCTTGATGAATCGCATGTTCGTCTCCAACGTTGAGTTGCGGGGTTCGACCGGGAAAGCGGCGGCTTAGTTTCCGCCGACCTTTACTTTTACGACGGTGGCCTGGATACCGTTCTGCGCCAACTGGTTGCGCACCCGGTTCATATCCTCGGGCGAGGCATACGGACCGAGACGCACGCGGTGCATCGTGCCCTTGTCGGCGACGGCGGTCTCCTGCACGCTGGCCTCGGCGCCGAGCAGTGCCAGCTTGGCCTTCAGGTTGTCGGCATCGGCCGGTTTCTGGAAGGCACCGGCCTGCAAATAGAACTGCTCCAGCGGGACCTCGGGCTTTTCCGCCACGGTGGCGGCGGGTGCCGGAGTCGCCTCCTGGGCGCCGGGGAGAATCTTGTAGAACTCGAAGCGCGGTTTTTCCACCGGCTTGTCGCCGGGTTTTCCGGGCAGCGGTTCGGGTACAGCGCCCGATCCGGAAACCACCGGCGCCAGGTGCTCGCTGCGATTGCTCTTGTCCTGGAAGGGCATCGGCGCCTTGTTCAGATACCAGACCAGGCCGAAGGCGATGAGGATGCCGAACACCAAGCCGATGAAGACGCCGAGCAAGGTGCCGCCGCCGCTGCGCTTTGCACTGGAGGACTTTGCCATCTGCGGCTTGTGTTTCAGATCACGACTCATATCACATGCTCTCCGGTGCGGAAACGCCCAGCAATTGCAATCCATTGACCAAGGTTCGGCGCACCGCCAGCGCCAGCGCCAGCCGGGCCGTCCGCAGCGCGACGTCGTCCACCAGCACCCGGTCGCTGTTGTACCAACCGTGGAAATCGGCCGCCAGATCCTTGAGATAGAAAGCCACGCCATGCGGCGCATAGTCGCGTGCCGCATGCTCGATGACCTCGGGGAATTCGCGCAATCGGGCGCACAGCGCCAGTTCGCGCTCGCTGGTCAGCGGCGCCAGATCGGTCTGCACCAGTCCGTTGAGATCGCCGCCCCACTGCGCCAGCATCGAACAGAGGCGGGCGTGGGCATACTGAACGTAATACACCGGATTGTCGGCCGACTGCGATTTCGCCAGTTCCAGGTCAAAATCCAACGCCTGATCCTGCTTGCGCAACATGTAGAAGAAACGGCAGGCGTCGTTGCCAACCTCCTCGCGCACCTGGCGCAGGGTCACGTACTCGCCGGCGCGGGTGGACATCGAGGCCTTCTCGCCGTTGCGCAGCAGGCTGACGAACTGGATCAGGGTGACGTCGAGCTTTTGCGTATCCAGGTCCAGCGCCTGCATCGCGCCCTTCACCCGCGGGATGTAGCCGTGATGGTCGGCGCCCCAGACGTCGATCACCTTATCGAAGCCGCGCTCCAGCTTGTTCAGATGATAGGCGATGTCGGAGGCGAAATAAGTGTAGATGCCGTTGTCGCGCTGGACCACGCGGTCCTTCTCGTCGCCGAAGGCGGTGGAGCGGAACCACTTGGCGCCATCCTGCACGTAGATATGGCCGCGCTTCTCCAGTTCGGCCACGGCGCGCTGCACCATGCCGGTGTCGAACAACGAACGCTCGGAGAACCAGACGTCGAAATGGACGCCGAACTCCTCCAGGTCGGAACGGCCGTCGGACAGTTGCTCGTTGAGGGCGTGGCCGTGGATGGTAAACCAGCCTTCGCCGAGCAGGTCCTTGCCGGCGGCGATCAGTCCGTCGAGATGCAGTTCGAGTTGTTCCTTTTCCTCCTTCGTGTAGGCGCTGTCGTCGCGCCGCGCCGGCGCCGCGGGCGCAACGGCCAGCACCGCCGCCGCCGGATGCACGTAGGTATCGCGGTGCGCCAGTTTCACTTGTTCCGCCATCTCGCGCACATAAGCGCCTTGGTAGGCATTGGGTGGGAAGGGCACGTATTCGTCGAACAATTCGAGGTAGCGCAACCAGGTGGATACGGCGAGGATGTCCATCTGCCGACCGGCGTCGTTGACGTAATACTCGCGGCTCACCGTGTTCCCGGCGAACGCCAGCAGCGCCGCCAGACTGGCGCCGTAGGCGGCGCCGCGGCCGTGGCCGACGTGCAGCGGACCGGTGGGATTGGCGGAAACGAACTCGACCTGGATCTTGCGTCCGAGGGCCGAGCGCCGGCCATAGTTCTCGCCGGCGGCGAGTACGTCATGCACCACACAGGTCTTGGCCGCCGCGGCCAGCGTGAAATTGATGAAGCCGGCACCGGCAATCTCCGCCTTGCGCACCCAGTCGGAAGGCGGCAGCTCCTGCACCAGACGCTCGGCGATCTTGCGCGGGTTGTCCTTCAACGCACGCGCCAGCTGCAGCGCCAGGTTACTGGCGAAGTCGCCGTGGCTCGCCTGCTTCGGCCGCTCGATGACGATTTCACAATTGCAATGGTCGGGCGCCACGCTGAGCAGGGCGCCGCGCAGGAGTTCGATGAGATGGGCTTTGGGGTCGAAGGACATTGCTAACACGCTGACTGCAAAGGCCGCGGATTATACCGGGCTGGCTTCCACGCTACGGAGAAAGCGGGTAAAGTCGCCGCTCCCGATTTTTCCCCTGCCGCCCATTCCCCATGCGTCTGCTGCGCCTTGCCAAGATCGTCCGCGTCGGCGTTGCCTACGGTCTCGACCAGATGATCCTGGAACACGAACCCTCGGGCGTGTTGATGCGGCTGGCGCAGCGCCTGCTCTTCTGGCGCGACCTGTCGGCGCCGCCCGCCGTGCGCCTGCGGCTGGCGCTGGAAGCGCTGGGACCGATTTTTGTCAAGTTCGGACAAGTGCTGTCGACGCGCCGCGACCTGCTGCCGGCAGAACTCGCCGACGAGCTGGCGAAATTGCAGGACAGAGTGCCGCCCTTCCCTTCAAAGCAGGCGGTAGCCCAGCTCGAAGCGGCCTACGGCAAGCCGTTGAACGAAGTCTTCGCGAGCTTCGAACGTGAACCGGTGGCCTCGGCTTCGGTGGCGCAGGTGCACTTCGCCACGCTGCGCAGTGAGGACGGCGGCCACGACGTCGCGGTAAAGATCCTGCGTCCCGGCATCGCGCCGGTGATCGAACACGACCTGGCTCTGCTCGACGCCGCGGCGGTATTGCTGGAAAAGATCTGGTCGGACGGCAAGCGCCTGAAACCGCGCGAGGTGGTCGCCGAATTCGACAAGTACCTGCACGACGAGCTCGACCTGATGCGGGAGGCGGCCAACTGCTCGCAACTGCGGCGCAATTTCGCCGACTCCGCGCTGCTCAGCGTGCCGGAAGTGCATTGGGACTGGTGCCGCGAAACGGTAATGGTGATGGAGCGGATGCACGGCACGCCGATCTCGCAAACCGACGTGCTGCGCGATCGCGGCGTAGACATCCCGGCCCTGGCGCGCGCCGGCGTCGAGATATTCTTCACCCAGGTGTTCCGCGACGGCTTCTTCCACGCCGACATGCATCCCGGGAATATCTTCGTCGCCACCGAAGGCGTGGACAAGGGTAAGTACATCGCGCTCGACTTCGGCATCGTCGGCACGCTCAACGAAACCGACAAGCGCTATTTGGCGCAGAACTTCCTCGCTTTCTTCCAGCGCGACTACCGCCGCGTCGCCGAAGCCCACGTCGAATCCGGTTGGGCGCCGGCCGACACGCGAATCGACGAATTCGAGACGGCGATCCGTGCCGTCTGCGAACCGATCTTCGACCGGCCGCTGAAGGACATTTCCTTCGGCCGCATCCTGCTCCGGCTGTTCCAGACCTCGCGCCGCTTCAACGTCGAGATCCAGCCGCAACTGGTACTGCTACAGAAAACCCTGCTGAATATCGAAGGGCTCGGCCGCGACCTCGACCCCGAGCTCGATCTGTGGAAAACCGCCAAGCCTTTCCTCGAACGCTGGATGAGCGAGCAGGTGGGCTGGCGCAGCCTGTTCAGGAACCTGAAAAAGGAAGCGCCGCAATGGGCGACGCTGCTGCCCGCCCTGCCGCGCCTGCTGCACCAGCGGCTGGCGGGCGACGAGACCGCCCGCATCGCCGCCGAGTTGACGGAACTGCGTCAGCAGGCCCGGCAGCGCAATCGCTGGCTGGCCGCAATCGCACTCTTACTCGCCACCCTGCTCGGCGTCCTTCTGCTCGCTTGAGGCTTGCTGGCCGCCGCTGCTGATGCGGTGGGCGTACACCAGCGCTTCCTGCTGCGCGGCCGTCACCGCTTCGAGCGACAACTGAAGCTCTTCGGCGACGACGGCGACGGCATCGAAGTCGGCCTTTTCCAGCGCCTCGCAAAGAACGATCAGACGCCCCAGCGGGCGATTGCGGTTGACCAGCGCTTCGCGCAGTTCGTCGGCCAGACTGAGCCGTGTCGCCACCTGCTCCATGGTCCAGCCCATCAGCACGTCGGCGAGCGAAAGCAGGCCGATCATGTAAGCCTCGTCCTGCAACAGGCTGTGGGTTTGATGGGTACGGAAGGTCAGCACATACTCCATGAACCGGGCGCGGCGCAACGCCAGCTCCATCAGCGGTGAGCCGCCGGCGTTGCCGTCGAGGACGTAAAGCAGCACTTGCAGCCAGCGCGCCAGCTGCGCACGGCCGAGGATCACGAAAGCGTGCTTGAGCGAACGGATCGTCGTCGGCAGAGCGAAAGCGGAGGAATTCACCAGACGCAGCAGGTGCAGCGACAAGGCCGGATCGGTCTTGAAACTGTCCTCCAGCACGCGATCGTCGGCATCCGCAGTCAGCTTGGCGAGCAGATCGAGCACGGCCAGCTTGCGCGGATCGGCGCGCTCGCCGCGAATCTGCATGGTGTGCGCGAAATGGTAGCCCTGATAGAGATGGACGCCGCGGCGGCGCAGGACATCGAAATCCTCCGGCCGCTCGACGCCGTAAACGTAGATCTGCACGCCGTGGGCGAAGGCTTCGCGGAACACGGTTTCGCACTCTCCGGCGATCACCCGCCGGCATTCCAGCTTGACCACGTCGGCCAGTGCGGCAGCGGCGCCCAAGCTTGCCGCCGCACCGACATCGAGCACGATGCGGAAACCCAGCGCACGCAGTTCCTGACAGCGCACGCTCAGCCGCAGCGCCAGCGGCTGAGCGATTTCGAGAGCGAAACGATCGGACGGCAGCAGGTTCAGCAAGTCACTCTTGAGCAAGGACTCCGACGCGGCGACGAAGGCCCGACGCAAACGCAGCAGATCGTCGATCCCGGAATGGACAAAGGCGCTGAGAATCGCGTTGGCCGCGTCGGCGGCCTCGTTAGCGCGCGGTTCAGCGGGTACTCCGGCATCGCGATAGATCAGTTCCACCGCCACCGACGCCTGGGTGGCGCTGAGGATGGGCTGATAGGCGAAAGCGTAATGGGCGGTATCGGTCACTTCAATCCTCATCGAAACGGGAGGTCTGGCTCTGCGACCGGACGGCGCAGGATCTCCAACGAAAACGCTTGGCTATAATGCCCGAACTCCCGCCGCGTTGCACATCATCGGCGCGCTTTTCAACTGTGCAGGAATTCCCGATGCTGCTCTGGTTCGTCATCATCTACTGGGTGATCTCGGTGGCCATCGGCCTTTACGCCGCCACCCGGGTGCACAACACCAAGGACTTCGCCGTCGCCGGCCGCCATCTGCCGTTCTATATGGTCACCGCGACGGTGTTCGCCACCTGGTTCGGTTCGGAAACCGTACTCGGCATTCCCGCGACCTTCCTCAAGGAAGGCATGCACGGCGTCGTCGCCGACCCCTTCGGCTCATCTCTGTGCCTGATCCTGGTCGGCCTGTTCTTCGCCGCGCCGCTTTACCGGATGAACCTGCTGACCATCGGCGACTTCTACCGCAAGCGCTACGGCCGCAGCGTCGAAGCCCTCACCACCATCGCCATCGTCGTTTCCTATCTGGGCTGGGTCGGCGCCCAGATCACCGCCCTCGGCCTGGTCTTCAACGTCGTCTCGGGCGGCGAAATCAGCAAGGTCACCGGGATGTGGATCGGCTCGTCCACCATCCTCATCTACACCCTGTTCGGCGGCATGTGGGCGGTGGCGATCACCGACTTCCTACAGATGATCATCATCGTCATCGGCATGCTGTGGATCGGCGGCGAGGTTTCCGGCATGGTCGGCGGCGTCGGCGTGGTGGTCGATCACGCCATGCAGAGCGGCAAGTTCAGCTTCTGGCCGGAGGCCGACGCCAAGGCGATCATCGGCTTCATCGCCGCCTGGAGCACCATGATGCTCGGCTCGATTCCGCAGCAGGACGTGTTCCAGCGGGTCCAGTCGTCAAAGAGCGAGAAGATCGCGGTGTGGGGCTCGGTACTCGGCGGCAGCCTGTATTTCGTGTTCGCCTTCGTGCCCATGTTCCTGGCCTATTCGGCGACGCTGATCGCCCCCGAAATGGTCGCCGAACTGATCGACAGCGATTCGCAGATGATCCTGCCGCGCCTGGTGATGGAGAAGGCGCCGCTGTTCGCCCAAGTGATGTTCTTCGGCGCCTTGCTCTCGGCGATCAAGAGTTGCGCCTCGGCGACGCTGCTGGCTCCCTCGGTCACCTTCACCGAAAACCTGCTCAAACCCATGATGGGGCCGATGAGCGATCACAAGCTGCTGCGCACCATGCGCATCGTCACCCTGGTCTTCACGCTGCTGGTCACGCTGTATGCGATCAACTCAAAGGCCAGCATCTTCAAGATGGTGGAAAACGCCTACCAGATCACCCTGGTCATGGCCTTCATCCCCCTCGCCTGCGGCGTCTATTGGCGGCGCGCCACGCATCAGGGCGCGCTGGTCTCGATCTTCTGCGGCCTCTTCACGTGGCTTTCGATCCTCCTCGTCGGCCCCGAGGATCCGTTCGTCCCGGCCCAGTTCGCCGGCCTGATCGCCGCCGCCGTCGGCATGCTGTTGGGTTCGCTGCTGCCGCAGGCGATCCATCACGACCCCCACATTCACGACGCCCTGCGTCATGGCCACCACGCGGCGGCGCAGACCCACCACGTGGCGGAAACGGCACATCACCACGCCCAGTAAACCCAGCCCCGGCGGCGGCAAGCGCCGCCGGGGCGTTTAGTGTAGTGTCCGCGTGTTGCAGACAGACTCACTACAGGAAACTCCGCGATGACATCCCATCAGCCCGTCGCGCAACTCGGCGTCGGAAAACTGCCGGTCCGATATCCGCTGCTCGCGCTGTGTTTTTTTGCCTGCCTGATTTGCTACCTGGACCGGATCAGCATTTCCGTTGCGGTGATCGCGATGCAGGAGCAATTCGGCTGGTCGGAGACCACCAAGGGCCTGGTGCTTTCTTCGTTTTTCATCGGCTACATGCTGTGCCAGGTGCCAAGCGGTTGGCTGGCCAACCGCTTGGGCGGGAAGATCATGCTGTCGGTCGCCGTTATCTGGTGGTCGGCATTCACCTTCCTGACGCCGCTAGCGGCAGCGATTTCATTGCCCGTGCTGCTGGCGACGCGCGTCCTGATGGGCGTTGGCGAAGCCGGCATGTTCCCCTCTGTTTTCAATCTGTTCAGCCGCTGGACTCCCTTGCACCAGCGCTCCCGCTTCGTCGCCCTGGTGCTCAGCGGCGCACCGGTAGGCAACGTCATCGGGCTCGCCGTCAGCGGCTGGCTGGCGACCCAGTTTGGCTGGCAGGCGATTTTTTACGTCTTCGGCCTGCTGGGCGTGCTCTGGGCCATTGCATGGATTCCTTCGAGTTACAACGATCCGCGGCAGCACCCGCGCATCAGCCGGGAAGAGCTGGAATTGCTCGATCGCGACCGTCCGAGCGACGCGACGCCGGGAGCGGTGCCATGGCGCCGGTTGCTAACCCAACCAGCGGTGTGGGCGCTGATGGTGAACGGCTTTTGCAGCGCGTGGACGCTGTATGTCCTCCTCGCGTGGCTGCCGAGTTACTTCAACAAAATCTACGGCATGAACATGCTGAAGGCCGGGTTTTATTCCGCCGCCCCCTGGATCACCCTGTTCATTTTGGTCAATGCCGGGGGGTGGATCGCGGACGCGATGACCCGGCGGCACATCAGCACCACCTCGGTGCGCAAGACCATGCAGGCAAGCGGACTGATCGGGTCCGCCCTGTTCCTCATGGTCGCGCGCCAGATGACGACACCCGAGACAGCGCTGGCGGCGATCTGCCTTGCACTCGGCTTCGTCGGCCTAACCTGGTCCGGCTACGGCATCAACAGCCTCGACATCGCCCCGCGCTACGCCGACGTGCTCTCCGGCATGACATTCACCGCCGCCAACATCCCCGGCATCATCGCTGTGATGGTTACCGGCTGGATGCTCGACTTGACCGGCAGCTATGACGCACCCTTCCTCCTTGGCGCCTCGATCAGCGTCTTTGGCGCCATCGTTTACCTGATCTGGGGGTCGGGCGAGCCGCTGGTCGACTAAACGGCGGGGTGACATCGTCCGCCGCCCGGCCATGCCGGCGGCACCCGTATTTTCAAGCACTTGGGTCCAAACCCGGCCGGTCAGTGGCCTTGATTTGGCTCAATACGTGTCAGACGACGCCTCTCTATACTGCAATACTTCAGCGAAAATCCCCAACGCCCCCATGCAAGCCCTCGAACTCGTCTGCCCCGCCGGCGGACTGCCGGCCCTCAAGACGGCCGTCGACAACGGCGCCGACTGTGTCTACACAGGGTTCCGCGACGAAACCAATGCGCGCAACTTCAATGGTCTCAACTTCGACCCGGCCGCCCTCGCCCAAGGCGTCGCCTACGCCCATCGCAACGGCGCAAAAGTACTGGTCGCGCTCAACACCTACCCCCAGGTACGCAACTGGGACAAAGCCACCGCCGCGGTCGACCGCGCCGCCGGGTGCGGCGTCGATGCGGTGATCCTGGCCGATCCGGGGTTGATGGAATATGCGGCCAAGCGTCATCCGGCGCTCGCGCTGCATCTCTCCGTCCAGGGCTCGGCGACCAACTACGAGGCGATCAATTTCTACCGCGAGCGCTTCGGCATCCGCCGCGCCGTACTGCCGCGCGTGCTCTCGCTGGCCCAAGTGGAGCAGTTGATTGCACACACCGATGTCGACATTGAAGTCTTCGGCTTCGGCGGCCTGTGCGTGATGGTGGAGGGCCGCTGCACGCTGTCCGCCTACGCCACTGGCGTCTCCCCCAACTGCAACGGTGCCTGCTCGCCGGCCAGCGCGGTACGCTGGGAACAAACCGCCGCCGGCATGGAAACACGCCTCAACGGCCTGCTCATCGACCGTTTCGGCAACGACGAGCGCGCCGGCTACCCGACGCTGTGCAAGGGCCGCTTCGAAGTGGACGACGAGGTGTATTACGCCATCGAGGAGCCGACCAGCCTCAACACCCTCGAAATGCTGCCGGAGCTGCTGCGCATCGGCGTGCGTGCGGTGAAGATCGAAGGCCGCCAGCGCAGCCCGGCCTATGTCGCCCAAGTGACCAAGGTCTGGCGCGCCGCGATCGATGCCGCCCGCAAGAATCCGGCCGGCTTCGCACCACTGCCGAGCTGGATGGCCGACCTGAACAAGGTCTCCGAAGGCAGCAGCCACACCCTGGGCGCCTACCACCGCCCGTGGAAGTGAAACCTATGCAACTCGCCCTCGGTCCCCTGCTCTACTACTGGCCCAAACAACGGGTCGAAGAGTTCTATGCCGCCGTCGCCAGTGCGCCGGTGGATATCGTCTACCTCGGCGAAGCGGTCTGCTCGCGCCGCCACGAGTTGCGCCTCGACGACTGGCTGGCGGTGGCCGGCCGGCTGGCCGACGCCGGCAAGGAGGTGGTGCTGTCCACGCTGACCCTGATCGAATCGGAGTCCGACCTCAAGGCGCTGCGCCGGCTGATCGACGCCGCCGACGGCTGTTTCGGCGTCGAGGCCAACGAAATGGGGGCGGTGCGCCTGCTCGCCGAACGTGGACGGGCATTCTGCGCCGGCCCCGGTCTGAATATTTTCAACAGCGCGACACTGAGGATCGTCGCCGACAGCGGTGCCACGCGCTGGGTGATGCCGGCCGAACTCGGCCGCGACGCGCTGCGGGCCCTACAGGCGCAATGCCCGCCCGGCCTCGCCAGCGAAGTGTTCGTGCATGGCCGCTTGCCGCTGGCCCACTCCGCGCGCTGCTTCACCGCGCGGCGCTTCAACCTGCAAAAGGACGCCTGCGAATTCCGCTGCCTCGACTACCCGCAGGGCCTCGCGCTGCACACCCGCGAAGGCATTCCCTTCCTCGTCCTTAACGGCGTCCAGACCTTGTCGGCGAAGACCTATAATCTGTTGCCGGAAGTTCCCCAGTTGCAGGCCGCCGGCGTCGATGTGCTGCGCATCAGCCCCGAAGCCGACAACCTGGAGACGCTCGCCGCGCTGCGCGCCGCCTGCGCCGGACATCCGCCCGCCCGGAGCGCGCTGGGGCCGTCAGAATGCAACGGCTTCTGGTTCGGCCAACCCGGACTGGACCTGGTCACCGAAGGAGCCGCCTGTGAAACTGCCTGAATTCGAACTGCCCGCCCTGATCGCCCGCGTCGGCGCCCGCCTGCCGCAATTGCCGCCAACCCTGGCACTGGTCTCTGCACTCAACCTCGGCCTCGGCCGCATCGTCAGCCGCGAAACACTGGAACCGCTGGCCGGACGGGCCTTCGCTATCCGCGTGCTGGATGCTGGGCTGACGCTGCGCTTCAAGTACGACGGCCGCCGCTTCCAGCCGCTGTTCGGCACCGCGGCGGTGGCATTGACCGTCTCCGCCCGGCTGCGCGATTTCATCGCCCTGCTGACCCGCGAGGAAGACCCCGACGCGCTGTTCTTCAACCGCCGGCTATTGATGGAAGGCGACACCGAGCTCGGCCTGCTGGTGAAGAACACCGTCGACGGCATCGACTTCTCGCAGCTCGTCCCCGAGCGTCTGAAGAGTCCGCTACGGCCGTTACGCCAGGCCTGACGCAAGCGCCGTCATGGGCGTCCACGCCCCGCGCCCGCGGCTGCCGCTGTATCTCGCCGCGGCCTATACGCTGCTGGCGCTGTATGCCAGCCTCCACCCGTTCTCCGGCTGGCGCGATTCCGGCGCGCCGCCGCTGGATTACCTGACGGCAGCTTGGCCGCGTTACTTCACAACCTTCGACCTGGTCGTCAACGCGATCGCTTACGTGCCGCTCGGCTTCCTCTGGGTACCGGCGCTGCAACGCGGACGCACGGCGCGACTACAGGCGCTGCTGGCGACGCTAATCTGCATCGTCCTCAGCTTCACCATGGAAACGGTACAGAATTACCTGCCCAGCCGCGTCCCCTCCAATCTCGACCTCGGCAGCAACAGCCTCGGCGGCTTGGTCGGCGCGCTGCTCGGCGCACGCTGGGGACGCACACTGCTCTCCGGCGGCCGACTGCACAGCCTGCGAGTGCAGCACATCGTCGCCGGTGGCAGCGGCGAAGCCGGACTGATGCTGCTCGGGCTGTGGCTGCTGACCCAACTCAATCCGGAAACCCTGCTCTTCGGCAGCGGCGACCTGCGCCACCTGCTGGATATCGAGATCGCACTCGACTTCGATACCGAGCGTTTCAGCCGCATCGAAGCGGTCATCGCCGCGGCAAAAATGCTGGCGCTGGGGCTATTCGCTTCCTGCCTGCTGCGTCCGACGCCGCGCGCCCGGGGCCGCAAGCTCTGGATGATCGGCGGACTGCTGTTCGCCGCACTCGCGATCCGCAGCTTCGCCGCTGCGCTGCTGGTGGCTCCGGAAAAGTCGTTGCACTGGCTCACGCCGGGCAACGGCAGCGGCCTGGCGATCGGCATCGTGCTGCTGGCGATCACGTTGCGCCTGCCATCGGCATGGCGCAGGGCACTGGCCGGCAGTGCCCTGCTGCTGGCCACCGTGCTGGTCAACCTGGCGCCGGAAAATCCTTATTTGAGCGAGGCCGCCTCCATCTGGCGGCACGGTCATTTTCTCAATTTCAATGGACTGACGCGGCTGGTCTCGGTACTCTGGCCCTTCCTCGCCCTGCCCTGGCTGTTGATCCGCGAACGCGACCCATGGACCACATCGAAACACTGACCGGGCTGCGCGACGAACTGCGCGCCTTCTGCGCCGAGCGCGACTGGCACCGTTACCACACGCCGAAAAACCTGGCCATGGCGCTGATCGTCGAAGCCGCCGAGCTGGTCGAACATTTCCAGTGGGCCACGGCCGAGGAGAGCCTCGCCCTGGCGCCGGAGAAACTCGCCGACGTGCGCGACGAAGTCGCCGACACCTTCATCTATCTGCTGGAGCTCGCCGACGTGCTGGGCATCGACCTGATCGCTGCCGCGCGCGACAAGATGGCCAAGAACGCCGTCAAATATCCGCCGCCGGCAGAATCAAGCCGAAACGTCGGTTAAACCACGGGGGCACGGGGAAACCATAAACCGCAGCAAACGCATCTCCCTCGGTGAATGGATTGGCCCAACAGACAGGGCGATCCCGTTTCCCCCTGCCCCCCGTGGTTATCCGTTTTTTCCACGCCCGCGAGTTTGCGATAATCCCTGACAACCTTTCACCGTTCCTGCCCCCATGAGCCACTACACGCACCACCTGTTCTTCTGCTCCAACCAGCGCGCCGAGGGCGAAGCCTGCTGCGGCAACCACGGCGCCGCTGAATTGCGCGAATACGCCAAGCAGAAAGGCAAGGATCTCGGCCTGAAGAACATCCGCGTCAACAAGGCCGGCTGCCTCGGCCGCTGCGAGGTGGGGCCAGTGCTGGTGGTCTACCCGGAGGCGGTCTGGTACACCTACGTCGACCGCGAGGACATCGACGAGATCATCGATTCGCACATCGTCGGCGGCAAGGTGGTCGAACGGCTGAAGGTCTGAGGCCGGCGCACACCATGAGCCGCCACGAACACGTCCTGATCGACGGCCCCGCCGGCCGCATCGAAGTCTTCGTCGATCCGCTCGAGCAACCGCGCGGCATCGCCCTCATCGGCCATCCGCATCCGCTGTTCGGCGGCACCGCAGACAACAAGGTGGTCACCACCCTGGCGCGCGCGTTCCGCGACCTCGGCTGCGTCGCATTGCGTCCGAGCTTCCGCGGCGTCGGCGGCTCCGAAGGCGAACACGACGAGGGCGGCCTCGAAACCGAGGACCTGCTCGCCGTGCACGCCTGGGCGCGGCAGCGTTTCGGTGCCCTGCCGCTCTATCTGGCCGGTTTTTCCTTCGGCGCCTACGTGATCACCCGCGTCGCCCGCCGTCTCGCCGATGCCGGCGACCCGGCGCGGCGTCTGGTGCTGGTCGGCACCGCCGCCGGCCACGTCGAAGGCGCGCGCGCCTACGAAACCGGCGCCGTCGCGGCGGATACCGTGGTCATCCACGGTTCGGCCGACGAGACCGTGCCGCTGCAAAACGTGCTGGCCTGGGCCGAAGCGCTGGAACTACCGGTGGTAGTCGTGCCCGGCGCCGACCATTTCTTCCACCGCCGGCTGCACATCATCCGCAGCATCATCGCCCGCGCCTTCGCCGCGCCCGCCCCATGACGCCACCAACCGCCCTCTTTCCGCGCACGCCGCTGCTGGCCGGCAACGATGCCGAGGCCAAGCGCGCCGAAATCCGCCGCTACTTCCACGCCACCTACGACCGCTACGAATCGCTGTTCGAGGTGCTGGTCGGCGACGAGGCCTATTACAGGAAGCCGATTTCCCTGCGCCATCCGTTGATCTTCTACCTCGGCCACACCGCGACCTTCTTCATCAACAAGCTGTTCGTCGCCGGACTGATCGGTGAGCGCATCGACCCGCGGCTGGAATCGATGTTCGCCGTCGGCGTCGATGAGATGAGCTGGGACGATCTCAACGACGCCCACTACGCCTGGCCGGCGGTGGCCGACGTGTTCGCCTACCGCCGCAAAGTGCGCGCCGTGGTGGATGCCTTTATCGGCGAAACGCCGCTGACCCTGCCGGTGGGCTGGAAGAACCCGTTCTGGATCGTGATGATGGGCATCGAGCACGAGCGCATCCATCTCGAAACCTCGTCGGTGCTGATCCGCCAGCACGCCTTGCATTACGTCAGGCCGCATCCCGACTGGCCACCTTGCCGCCACAGCGGCGAAGCCCCGGCCAACACGCTGATCGCCGTCGCCGGCGGTACGGTGCGCGTCGGCAAACCATTCGACGACCCGGTCTACGGCTGGGACAACGAATACGGCCACCACGAAGCCGAGGTCGCCGCCTTCGAAGCCTCCCGCCATCTGGTGAGCAACCGCGAGTTCCTTGCCTTCGTCGAGGCCGGCGGCTATGCCGACGATGCGCTGTGGCCGGAGGAAGGCCTCGGCTGGCGCAATTTCGCCCAGGCGCAGCACCCGACCTTCTGGCGGCGCAAAGACGACAGCTGGCATCTGCGCCTGATGTGCGAGGAGGTGCCGATGCCATGGGACTGGCCGGTGGAGACCAACTATCACGAGGCAAAAGCCTTCTGCAACTGGAAGGCGCGCGCCACCGGCCTGCCGGTGCGGCTGCCGAGCGAAGACGAGTGGTACCGGCTCTACGCTGTCGCCGGTCTCGCCGAGCTTCCCGTCGACGCGGTCGCCAACGCCAATCTGCACCTCGACCATGGCGCCTCGTCCTGTCCGGTCAACCGTTTCCGTCACGGCGATTTCTACGACGTGGTCGGCAACGTCTGGCAATGGACCGAAACGCCGACCTACCCCTTCGACGGTTTTGCGGTCCACCCGGTGTACGACGACTTCACCACGCCGACCTTCGACAACCGCCATAATCTATTCAAGGGCGGCGCCTGGATTTCCTGCGGCAACGAAGCCGTGCGCGCCTCGCGCTACGCATTCCGCCGCCACTTCTTCCAGCACGCCGGCTTCCGCTACATCGTCGCCGATGCGCCGCCCGCCACGCCGACCGTCGGCTACGAGAGCGACCGCATGCTCTCCGAATACAGCGAGTTCCACTACGGCGACGAGTATTTCGGGGTGCCGAATTTCCCCCGTGCGCTGGCACAGCTTGCGATCAAGGCCATGGGCACGCGGCCGGCACGCAAGGCCCTCGACATCGGCTGCGCCACCGGCCGCGCGACCTTCGAACTGGCGCGTCACTTCGAGCGCGTCACCGGCATCGACTTCTCGGCCCGCTTCATCGGTACCGGCGTGCATCTGGCCGAACAGGGCACGTTCCGCTACACGCTGGCGGACGAAGGCGAACTGGTGCGCTACAAGGAGGTACGACTCGACGCACTCGACCTCGCCGGGGTCCGCGACAAGGTCGAGTTCTTCCAGGGCGACGCCTGCAACCTGAAGGACATCTTCACCGGCTACGACCTGGTCTTCGCCGCCAACCTGATCGACCGGCTCTACAGCCCGCGCAAATTTCTCGACGCCATCGCCGGCCGCATCAATCCCGGCGGCCTGCTGCTGCTTGCCACGCCCTGCACCTGGCTGGAGGAGTACACCCCGCGCAATGAATGGATCGGCGGCTTCAAGCGCGACGGCGAAAGCTTCACCACCCTCGACGGGTTGAAGGCAATCCTCGCCCCACATTTCAGCCTGGCGGAAGGTCCGCTGGAAGCTCCCTTCGTCATCCGCGAAACCCGGCGCAAGCACCAGCACACGCTGTCGGAAGTGACCGTATGGGAGAAGCGTTAGGGTGGATCACTTGGCGCACGGGGCGTGTCGGCGCCAAGCGTCGCGGAATGTCTGTTGTTAAAGCCGCTGCCCATCGCTTGCGCTCATAGCGGCTGGAGCGCATTGATTGCAGCGGCGCTGATGCTCTGATGAGCACCTACACCATTTTGCGGGCCGAATGGTCCGACAGGCTTAACTGTCAGCTTTCGTCCACAGACATCTCAGCGATAGATGAGTACGGGGATATCGCAGTCTGCAAGCAACGACGCGGCAATGCTCCCCAGCAGAAACTTGCCGACGCGCGAACGGCCGTGGCTCCCCATGACGATTACGTCGCAGCCCTTTTCCTTCGCAAAATCCATGATCCCGTCTTGCGGCGTAGCCCCCCTGACGGCAACACATTCGTGTGCGATTCCGGCCAATTTCGCCTGTTCGGAGAAAAGCGCCAGAACTTTGTCGGAGTGCACGTTAAGGCCCTCATCAAGCTCGCGTACATAGGTGGGGTCCGTCACGAAAAGACCAGTCACCTGGGCGCCCAGCGCTTTGGCGAGGTCAATGCCGGCTTTCATGGCGCGTTCCGAGCGAGCGGATCCATCGGTGGGTACGAGGATGTGTTTGTACATTGTGTCTAGCCCTTTGCTAAGTGTTTAATTCAATTAACCGTCCGCCACCAATTTAAATACTAAACACCTTGGAGGCAAGGTGTAATTTTTTAGCCGGCCGATACGCTTCTGTTTAGCCGGCGCAGAACAACCGATGATGTCGCCGAATGGACCTTCAAAACCTCTCCCGCTTCGGCTTCTTCTGGCCGAAGCCATCGCACTTGCAGCCATGACACCCAATAATGTCAGTATGTTGAAACGAAAGGGGCGGGACGATTAAGCTCTCGGTCAAGGCGCCCCGCCCCGTCCTCAACACATCAGGAGAAATGGTCATGCTCGACGGCAACATCGCCCAGTACGCCTACGTAGTCGCCGATCTCGATGCCGCCATCGGGCACTGGACGGAGAGCATCGGCGCCGGCCCGTTCTTTGTCCGACGACATCTCGACCTGCCGGTCGAACATCGCGGCAAACAATCCGTATTCGACATCAGCGTCGCGCTGGGTCAGGCAGGGCCGATCCAGATCGAGTTGGTGCAAGTGCATTCGGCCACGCAGAACTGTTTTACCGAGATGTATCCTCAGGGTGGCGGCGGGCTTCACCACGTAGCGCTGTTTACGCCGGACCTCGATAGCGCAATTCGCTCGTTTGAAAACAAGGGCGGCGAACTCGCCACCCGCGGCGTTTTCGGATCGACGCCCTTCGCCTTCATGGACGCGCGCCGGCAACTGGGATTCTTCGTCGAGCTGTATCAGGACTCCGCCGAGTTGCGCGGTATTTACGCGCTGGTGGCCGATGCAGCAGCCGGCTGGGATCGCATCACCCAAACGCGACCGCTCTGACCCCGCTTGAGAGGCTCCCATGAAGCCGCGCATCACCGTCATCACCCTCGGCGTCGAAGACCTCGAGCGTGCGCTCGGTTTCTACCGCGACGGTCTGGGTTTCCACACAGAGGGCATCATCGGCCGCGAGTTCGAACACGGCGCGGTGGCCTTCTTCGAACTGAACGGGGGATTGAAGCTGGCACTGTGGCCGCGAGCGAGTCTTGCCCACGATAGCGGGCTACCCCTCGCCGGTGCAAGCCCGACCGAATTCACTCTCGGCCACAACGTCGCCGCGAAAGCCGAGGTCGACACCGTGATGACGCAGGCGAAGAACGCCGGCGCCGTGATCGTCAAGCCGGCGCAAGACACCTTCTGGGGCGGCTACGCAGGCTACTTCGCCGATCCCGACGGACATCTCTGGGAAGTCGTCTGGAATCCGCAGTGGAGTGACTGAAGGCTTTTCACCGCGGCCCGGCAGCGCCTAAAACAGCCGCCCGGACTCCACCCACGGCGTCGCCGCCGAGTACCAGAAGAACTGGATCACGGTGAGGAAGAACGCCGACGTCCAGATCGCGCCGGCGGAAAGGCTCAGGCCCTTCCAGGTCATCTCGCTGCACGGGCCGAAGCCGGCGCCATCGGGAATAGCCGCCCATTTCTGCACATAGGCGAGGCCGAAATAGGACAGGGTGAGCAGGCCGCCGAGCAGCCAGATGTTCGACCAGGCAACGCCCCAGAGGAGGAATTGGGGCGCCTGATGGTACTTGTAGATGCCGAGACCGGAGATCAGGAAGGCCTCGATCAGCATATCGGTCAGCGCGCAGGCAGCGAAGATCGCCGGGAAATGCAGCCGGCCGAGGGCGCGACCGATGGGTGCGTGGAATTTGGACAGCAGCAGCGGACCGAAGCCGTAGCCGACCGCCCAGTTGCAGGCCACGGCGATCGGGTACTGCTCGCCCAGAATGTGGATGCCGGGGATCATGGTCAGGTTGGGCGTAAACGTGGCATTGAAAAACGCCTTCGAGCACCACAGCCAGTCGAAACCGAAAATCATGAAGCCGCCGAGCAGCGCGCCGAGATTGACCGGGTTGCGCGAGCGCACCGCCCAGACGAGTACGGCAAGGAACGCCGCGATACTGCCCAGTTCGTAAATCGCCATGAGACATCCTCCTGTTGTTGTGGAGCGTTACTTTAGTGGTATTTGCGGTGTTTGGTGAATCGGCACGCTCGGCGCATACGGCCGGCGGACTACGCCGCCTTTTCCAGCAGGGCAGTGAACTGCTCCGCCGACATCGGTCGACCGAGGTGGAAACCCTGCACTTCGTCGCAACCCATCGCAGCCAGAATTTCAAGCTGCGTTTCGCCTTCCACGCCCTCGGCGATGACCTGCATGCCTAAGCTGTGGCCGAGGGTGACGACCGCCGTAGCGATGGCGCGGTCATCGGCATCGCTTTCGATGTCGCGGACGAAGGACTGGTCGATCTTCAGCCGGTTGATCGGGAAACGCTTGAGGTAGGAGAGGCTGGAATAGCCAGTGCCGAAATCGTCCACCGCGACATGCACGCCGCGCGCGCGCAGCGCGGTGAGTACGCCAAGGGTGTATTCCATATCGCCGGCCAGAAGGCTTTCGGTGATTTCGACTTCGAGGGCGGCGCCGCTCAGTCCATGGCGCGCGAGCACCCGGTCGAAATTTTCCACGACGCCGCGGGCGGCAAACTGCCGCGCCGAAAAATTCACCGAAACGCGCAGCATCGGGTAGCCCTGGTCGATCCAGCTGCGGATCTGGCGACAGGCTTCGTCGAGCACCCAGGCGCCGATGGCTTCGATCAGGTTCGACTCCTCGGCGATCGGGATGAACTGCCCGGGCGAAACGAACCCCAGCGTCGGCTCGCGCCAGCGGATCAACGCCTCGGCGCCGATCAGCGAACGGGCGCCGATGTCGTACTGTGGCTGGAAAAACAAAACGAACTCCTTGGCTTCGATCGCGCGGCGCAGGCTGTTTTCCAGAACCAGTCGCTGGGAGACGGCTTCGTTCATTTCCGGGGTGAAGAAGCGGTAGGTATTGCGGCCTTCGTCCTTCGACCGGTACATCGCCGTATCGGCCGTCTTGAGCAATTCGTCGAAGCTCGCGCCGTCGCGCGGGAACATGGCGATGCCGATGCTCGGGGTGACCATCAGATCATGCGCTTCTACGGCGAAGGGCTGCGATATCTGATCGAGCAGCTTTTGCGCCACATGGGCCGCCGCTTCCGCATCGGTCACCGGCAACATGACCAGAAATTCGTCGCCGCCAAGACGGCCGACCGTATCCATTTCCCGCACTGCCCGGCTCAGGCGTTGCGCCACCTCCCGCAGCAGGCGATCGCCGACAACGTGGCCGAGCGAGTCGTTGATGTTCTTGAAGTGGTCGAGGTCGAGGAACAGCAGCGCCAGCGGCGTCGCCTCACGCTGGGCGGTGGCCAGCGCCTGTTCGACCCGGTCGCGCAACAACACGCGATTGGGCAGGTCGGTTAGCGAGTCGCGATACGCCAGATAGGTGATACGTTCCTCGAATTGTTTCTGTAGCGAAATATCGGTGGACTGATCGACGTAGTGGGTGATCTTTCCGGCACTGTCGCGTACCGCGGAAATATTGACCAGTGCCGGAAAGATGTCGCCGTCCTTGCGCCGATTCCAGATTTCGCCCTGCCAGTGGTCGTCGGCTTGCAGCGCATCCCACAGGTTGCGGTAGAAGGTTTCGTCGTGGCGGCCGGACTTGAGGATGCGCGGATTGGCGCCCAGCACTTCCTCCGGCTCGTAACCGGTCTGGTCGCGGAACGCCTTGTTGACCATGATGATGTCGCCCTTGGCGTCGGTGATGGCGATCGCCTCGTAACTGTTGGTGAACATCGCCATCGCCAGGCGTTCGCGCTCGGCCTGCTGGTGCTGCTCAGTGACATCGACCATGATGCTGAGCGAGATCGGATCGTCCCCCGAGCCCGCCATGCGGGTCAGCGAACCGCCGTGGGTGCGCAGCCAGCACAGCGATCCGTCGGGCCGGGTGAAAGAGCGTTCGAACGTATAGTTGCGCCGCCGCCCCATATCGATGTCTTCGCCCAACTGGTGGATTTCGTCTTTCGTGATGGAGGGAAAGGTAATCCCAAGATAGCGGTCCATATCCACTTCGACCGCCTGATTGCCGAGACCGATGATCCGCGCCGCGGTCGCATCCAGCCGCACCCTATGCGTTCGCAGGTTGACCTCCTTCAGTCCGATGCCGACCGAGTCCAGCGTCATGCGCAGGCGCTCCTCGCTCTGCGCCAAGCGCTCGGTAGTCGCCTGGCGCTCGCGCTCGCGGTCGAAATTTTCCAGCGCGAAGGAAACGTCGCGGCCGATTTCATCGGCCAAGGCAACGACATCCGCGCTGAAGAACCCGCATTGCGGAGACATCAGCGCCAGAACCGCAACGACTTCGCCGAAGCGCGTGACCGGCATCGCTGCGTAGGCGCGGATGCCGACCCGGCAGCAGTCCTCCTGCCAATGGGAAGCGACCCGCGGGTCGTTCTGGATGTCGTTGGACACCTGGCTGCGACCGGAGAGAAATGCGCTGACCACCAGTCCCGGGCTCCTCCCGGAAGGAATGTTCAGCTGCATGAGCACAACCGCCTGGCGCACGGTTTCCTCCAAGCTGCCATGAAAGGCCGCCATCTCGACGCGCCCCGACTCCCAGTCGGCCAGTCCGATCCAGGCGCCGGAGAATCCGCCGCGCTCGACGGCGGCGCGGCAGATTTCGCGGAAAAGTTCGGCTTCGCTGCGACACCGGACGATCGCCGAATTGACGGCACTCAATGTGGCATAGAGCGAGGAGAGATCCTCGATCCGCCGTTGCGCCTCGCGCTCGGCCGTCACGTTCAGCGCGGTACCGACGAAGCCGCTGATCCGGCCCTCCGCATCGCGCAGCGGCGCCAGGCGCAGATCGACCCAGATTAGGCCGCGTTCGGGGCGGCCATAGCGCAGCGTGATCGAGAACCCAACGCCTTCGCGCCGCGCATGACGCCAGCCCTCGATGAAGCGGGCGAAGTCTTCGGGGTGGATCGCACGCTGCCAGTTCGTCCGATCCAGATCGCCCAACGGAATGTCGACGAAGGAGGACATCACTTCGCTGCAATAGACCACGTCGCCCTTGTCGTCGAGGCGGAAAATACCCAGCGGCGCGGATTTGATCAGCGACGAATGGAGTTCCTCGCTCTCGCGCAGCGCCTCGGTCATCCGGTATTCCTCGCTCTGGTCGCGGAACACCAGCACCACGCCTTCGATCGGGCTGTCGGGATGCGCCCGGATCGGCGCCCCGCTGTCCGCGATCGGGCGTTCGACGCCGTCGCGGGCGATCAGCACCGTGTGATTGGCGAGCCCCACCACCTTGCCTTCGCGCAGCACGATTTCCACCGGATTTTCCACCGGCTGCCGCGTGTAATGGTTGACGATGCAAAACACCTGTCCCACGGGATGGCCGCGCGCCTCGCTCTCCGGCCAGCCGGTAAGCCATTCGGCCACCGGATTCATCAGGCTCACCCGACCTTCGGCATCGGTGACCAGCACCGCGTCGCCGATGCTGCGCAGAGTGATGCTGAGGTTCGCTTCGCGCAGCCGCACGTCGCCGACCAGGCGCTCGATGTTGTCGGCGATGGTATTGAATGCCGTCTTCGCCGCGCGGAACTCCGGGCTGCCGACCGGCGGGATGCGGTAGGTTAGCTTCCCCTCGCCGAGTTTGGCACCGGCGTCGATCATCGTGCGGAGGGATTGCATGCCCTCGCGGAAAATCAGCCCGAATCCTGCCAGGGCAATACCCAGACCGAGCCCAGCGAGCAAGACGCTCTGCACCACACGCTCCCAGGCACGCTCGATCGCCGAGGTCGCGCAGAGTTCGAGGAACACCGTACCGGCATCATCGTCCCGGCCCGAGACGGCACGGCTTCCGGTCTTGTCCTGCAAACCGAGCCAGCGCACGAACCAGTCCGGGACATTGGCCGGCAAAGCGCTTTCGTCCTTCGCTGTCAGCGACCCGAACGAACCGCGGTAGCCGGCCTGCTCGATATCCAGCCTTTGCACATAACTTCTAAGTATCGGCTCGATGGCCTCGACACGGTTTGCCACCACCGCCGAATCGACCGCCAGTGACAGCGACTCCAGTTCCATGGCGAGCCGCTCCTGGAGATCGACCTCGGCACGGATAGCAGCAAACCGGGCGGAAAGCAGGAGTGCGCAGACGGTCGTGACCGCAACCGCCAGCACGACGACGCACGCCATACGCCAAGGCATGCTGACGCGCTCCCACAAACCCGGCCGTCTGCTTGTCACCGACCGGCGATCCCGCTCAGACCGGCGGCGCATGCGGGTTTTTTCGACAAACGATCGAACATGCCCCCCTCCATTTTGGGCTCAACAAGCCGCCCGCTGCCTCTTATGGTTACGTCTTCTTATTGGCTACCTATTTTTGTCGGAGTATATGCAAATTAGGCCGGTGGCCGATCCCCCTCCGCCGGCCCAAGCGGAATTCGGCGAACGGCTATGGCGCCGGCGGAATCCGCCGTTTGCTGCCGTCGGCGTTGATCGCCACGTAGGTAATGATGGCCTCGGTCACCTTGACGTTCACCGGATCGCTTTCGACGCCCTGGCGGGTAGCGAAGACCTGCACGTCGATGGTGATCGAAGTATTGCCCACCTTCACCACTTCCGCATAAAAGCTGACCAGGTCGCCGACCGCAATGGGATGCTTGAACAGGAAGGAGTTGACCGCCACCGTGGCCAGGCGGCCGCGAATCCGGCGCGACGCAGGGATGGCGCCGGCGATGTCGACCTGCGACATGACCCAGCCGCCGAACACGTCGCCGTTCGGATTGACGTCCGCCGGCATCGGCACCACACGCAAGACCGGTATCGCGTCAGGCAGGGGGACATAGCATTGCATCTTGTCGCTCATGGTTCATCTCTCCGCTATATATGCGTGGATGATACCGGTGATTCGACCTACGGCGCGGCGCGGGGCAGCCGGTACAAGCCGGTACAATCCGGCCATGAGACACCGCACCGCTTCGCTGCCCCTCCCCGCGGCGCCCGTCGGCGAACGCCGCGACTGGCAAACCATCAAGACGCTGTTGCCTTACCTGTGGGCCTGGAAGTGGCGGGTCATCATCGCCCTCTCCAGCCTGATCGCCGCAAAAGTGGCAAACGTCGCCGTGCCGCTGGTGTTCAAGGATCTGGTCGACACCCTGTCGATCCCGCACGATCAGCTCTGGCTGGCGGTACCCATCGGCCTGCTGGCGGCCTATGGCGTGCTGCGTTTTTCCAATTCGCTGTTTACCGAACTGCGCGAACTAGTGTTCGCCCGCGTCACCCAGCGCGCGGTGCGCACCATCGCCCTACAGGTGTTCGGCCATCTGCACAATCTTTCGCTGCGCTTCCACCTGGAACGCCAGACCGGCGGCCTGACGCGCGACATCGAGCGCGGCACGCGTTCGATCAGCAGCCTGATCAGCTATTCGCTGTACTCGATCCTGCCGACGCTGATCGAAGTCCTCATGGTGATGGGCGTCCTGATCGTCCGCTACGAGCCGGCGTTTGCCCTCATCACGGCGGCGACCCTGGCCGTCTACATCACGTTCACTATCGTCGTCACCAACTGGCGCACGGCGCTGCGCCGGCAGGTGAACGAACTCGACTCGGCGGCCAATTCGCGCGCCATCGACAGTCTGCTGAATTACGAGACCGTCAAGTATTTCAACAACGAACAGTGGGAGCAGCAACGCTACGATGTCCAGTTGCAGAAGTGGGAAAGCGCGCAGATCAAGAGCCAGGTTTCCCTCTCCTACCTCAATCTCGGCCAGGCCGCGATCATCGCCGTCGGCGTCACGCTGATGATGTGGCGCGCCGCCGCGGGCGTCGCCGAAGGACGCATGACGGTGGGCGACATCGTGCTGGTCAACGCCTTCCTGATCCAGCTGTATACGCCGCTCAACTTCCTCGGCATCCTCTACCGCGAGATCCGCCAGGCGCTGACCGACATCGAGCGCATGTTCGGTCTGCTCAACCAGAACCGCGAAATACAGGATTCGTCCGATGCGCTGCCATTGCCGCCGGGCCCCTGCGCGGTGCGCTTCGAGGCGGTGGATTTCGCCTACGAACCACGCCGGACGATTCTGCACGGCGTGGATTTCGAGATTCCCGCCGGCCACACCGTGGCGGTGGTCGGCCACAGCGGCTCCGGCAAGAGCACCCTGGCGCGACTGCTGTTCCGCTTTTACGACGTCGGCGGCGGCGCGATCCGCATCAACGGCCGCGACATCCGCCAGCTGACCCAGGCCAGCCTGCGTGCCGCGATCGGCATCGTGCCGCAGGACACGGTGCTGTTCAACGACAGCATTCTCTACAACATCCAGTACGGCCGGCCGACCGCCGGGCGCGACGAGGTAATGGCCGCTGCGCGTGCCGCGCACCTGCACGAATTCATCGAACGTCTGCCCGACGGCTACGACACCATGGTCGGCGAGCGCGGCCTCAAGCTCTCCGGCGGCGAAAAGCAGCGCGTCGCCATCGCCCGCGCGCTGCTGAAAAATCCCGCCATTCTGATTTTCGACGAGGCTACCTCGGCCCTCGACTCGAAGACCGAGAAGGCGATCCAGGCCGAACTGGAGCAAGCCGCCCAGGGGCGGACCGCGCTGATCGTCGCCCACCGGCTGTCCACGGTGATGAACGCCGACCAGATTCTGGTGCTGGACGCCGGCACCCTGATTGAGCGCGGCACCCACCGCGAACTGCTGGAAAAAGGCGGCGCCTACGCCCAGATGTGGGCGTTGCAGCAACAGGAAGAACTCACCGCGACCACTGAGGAAGGCCTGACCTAGCCCGCCGACAAGCGCCGGACAAACGGCATGTCGTTGATTCCGTAGGTGATGCGCTGCTTAAGCCATGGGTGGAAGCGACGTAGCCAGACCTTTGTTAGTTCATTTAGTTATATAAAACAAACGATAAAGTATTTCTGGTAATTAAGCTTTATCGCTACCATAGCGACCTGATTTCAATCAGGTTTCCCCATGATCGACTTTGCTCAAACCCTTTCCGGCTTCGTTGTCGGCGCCATCGTCGGGTTGACCGGCGTCGGCGGCGGCTCGCTGATGACGCCGCTGCTGGTGCTGCTGTTCGGCATCCATCCGGCCACCGCGGTGGGGACCGACCTGCTTTACGCCGCCATAACCAAGTCCGGCGGCACCTGGGTGCATGCCCGCAAAGGCAGCGTCGACTGGCGCATCGTCCGCCTGCTGGCCACGGGTAGCCTGCCGGCCGCACTGGCAACGCTGATCGTGGTGCACACCTTTTTCCCCGGCGGGCTCGGCAGTGCGTCGAAAATCATCACCGTGGCGCTCGGCGTCGCCCTGCTGCTCACTGCCTGCGCCCTGATCTTCCGCCAGAAACTGCTCGGCTGGGCGCGCAGCCACGACCCCGACAGTGAGCACCATCCGTGGAAAACCATCGCCGTCGGCGCCACGCTGGGCGTACTGGTATCGATTTCCTCGGTCGGCGCCGGCGCCCTCGGCGTCACCGCGCTGTTCTTCCTTTACCCGAAACTGTCGGCGATCCGCATCGTCGGCTCCGATCTCGCCCATGCCGTGCCGCTGACCCTGGTGGCCGGCCTCGGCCATTGGTGGCTCGGCAGCGTAAACTGGACTCTGCTCGGCTCCCTGCTGATCGGTTCCCTGCCCGGCATCTACATCGGCAGCCATCTGGCTTCCCGCATTTCCGAGCGCATCCTGCGCCCCACCCTGGCCGGCATGCTGGTACTGGTTGGCGGCAAGCTGATCGCTTTCTGACAGAGAGAAAACCACCATGTACAAATACGACGACGTCGATCGCCGCCTGGTCAAGGAACGGGTCGCCCAGTTTCGCGACCAAACCCGTCGCTATCTGGCCGGCGAACTGAGCGAAGAGGAATTTCGCATCCTGCGTTTGCAGAACGGCCTCTACATCCAGCGCCATGCGCCGATGTTCCGCATCGCCGTGCCCTATGGTCTGCTCTCGGCGCAGCAGTTGCGCACACTGGCAAGCATCGCCCGGCGCTACGACAAAGGCTACGGCCACTTCACCACGCGCACCAACGTGCAACTCAACTGGCCGAAGCTGGAAGACGTGCCCGAGATGCTCGCCGAACTGGCCGACGCCGAAATGCACGCGATCCAGACCAGCGGCAATTGCATCCGCAACACCACGGTCGATCCGCTCGCCGCCGTCTCCGCCAGCCAGGTCGGCGATCCACGGCCGTGGGCCGAGATCATTCGCCAGTGGTCCACCTTCCACCCCGAATTCGCCTACCTGCCGCGCAAGTACAAGATCGCCGTCAGCGGCGGCCCCGACGACGGCGCCGGGGTGCGCATCCACGACCAGGGCTTCCAGTTGGTGCGCAACGAAGCCGGAGAGTTCGGCTTCCGCGTCTGGGCCGGCGGCGGCCTCGGCCGCACGCCGATTCTCGGCCAGGTGGTGCGCGAATTTCTGCCCTGGCCGCACCTGCTGACCTATTCGGAAGCCATCCTGCGCGTCTACAACCGCTACGGCCGGCGCGACAACCCGTTCAAGGCGCGCATCAAGATCCTGGTCAAGGCGCTCGGCATCGTCGAGTTCACCCGCCAGGTGGAAGAGGAGTGGAGCCACCTCAAGGACGGCCCCGCCACTCTCACCGAAGCCGAGGTGGCGCGCATCTCGGCCCACTTCACCGCACCCGCCTACGAAACCCTGCCGGCCAAGGATGTGCAATTCGAGATTGCCCGCCGCGACGACAAGATCTTCGCCAAATGGGTCGAGCATAACGTCCATGCCCACAAGGTTCCGGGCTATGCCGCCGTCACCCTGTCGTTCAAGGCGCCTGGGCAGGCGCCGGGCGACGCCAGCAGCGAACAGATGGAGTTCGTCGCCGACCTCGCCGAGCGCTTCGGCTTCGGCGAAGTCCGCGTGACGCAAACGCAGAACCTGATCCTGCCCGACGTGCGCCTCTCCGACCTGTATCTGCTCTGGATCCAGGCCGGCGGCGCCGGCCTGACCACGCCGACGGTTGGCCTGCTTTCCGACATCACTTGCTGCCCCGGCGGCGATTTCTGCGACCTGGCCAACGCCCGCTCGATCCCGATCGCCAATGCCCTCCAGCAGCGTTTTGCCGAAATCGCCGAGATCGAGGATCTGGGCGAACTCAAGCTCAATATCTCCGGCTGCATGAACGCCTGCGGACACCATCATGTCGGCCACATCGGCATCCTCGGTGTAGACAAGAACGACAAGGAGTTCTATCAGGTGACGCTGGGCGGCGCCTGGGGGGTGGAAGCCTCGCTGGGCAAGGTAATCGGCCCCTCGATCTCCGCCGCCGAGGTGCCCGGCGCGGTGCAACGCATCGTCGAGCACTACCGCAACGAGCGCCGCCCCGGCGAGCGCTTCATCGACACCTATCGGCGCATCGGCATCGACGGCTTTAAGGCCCGTGCCTACGAAACCATCAAGGCGCCCAGCGAAGACAAGGAAGTCGTCAATGGCTAAGCTCATCAAGAATCGCACCGTCATCGACGACGCCTGGACCACCCTGTTCCTTGCCGAGGGCGAAACCGCCACCGGCGTCGCACTGCCTGCCGGCCCGCTGCTGGTGCCGCTGGCCGTCTGGCAGGCGCGCAGGAGCGAACTACAGGGCCGCGGCGAAGCGCTCGGTGTCTGGCTAGGCCCCGCCGACGACGCGGCGGCAATCGCGCCCGATCTGGCGCTGTTCGACGTCGTCGCCATCCATTTCCCGGTCTTCCGCGATGGCCGCGGCTATTCCACCGCCGCCCTGCTGCGCAGCCGCCACGGCTATCGCGGCGAACTGCGCGCCATCGGCGACGTGCTGCGCGACCAGTTGCACTACATGATGCGCGTCGGCTTCGACGCCTTCGCCATTCGCGCCGACCGCTCAATCGAGGAAGCGCTGCAAAGCCTCGGCGATTTCAGCGAGGCCTACCAGGCCTCATGGAACCAACCGCAGCCGCTGTTCCGCCGCCGGGCTGCGCAGGAAGCCGCGTAAGGAGCCCGCCATGCATCCGAACATGACTCCCGATCTCAACGATGCCGTCCTGATGGCCTCGGTCGCCGCCAAGACCCAAACCGTTCGCGCGCTGCTGGCACGGATTGCCGCCGAGTTCAGCCCCGCCGGCCTGGCCAACAGCCTCGGCGCCGAGGATATGGTGTTGACCGACCTGATCCTCAAGGACAAATTGCCGATCGAGATTTTCTCCCTCGACACCGGCCGCCTGCCTGCCGAGACCTACGACCTGATGGGTCGCCTCAAGCGCCACTACGGCCTGCTGCTGACCTTGTATTACCCGGCCCATGAAAACGTCGAAGCTTTCACCCGCCACCACGGCATCAACGGCTTCTACGATTCGGTGGACAACCGCAAGGCTTGCTGCCACGCACGCAAAGTCGAGCCGCTGCAACGCGCGCTGAAAGGCAAGAAGGCCTGGATCACCGGCATGCGCGCGGAACAGGCCGAATCGCGCGCCGCGCTGCCGCAGCAGGCGTTCGATAGCGGTAACGGCTTGGAGAAATTCAATCCGCTCGCCGACTGGACCGAACAGGAAGTCTGGGCCTACATCCGCAGCCGCGACGTGCCCTACAACCGCCTCCACGACAAAGGCTACCCGAGCATCGGCTGCGCCCCCTGCACACGCGCCATCCAGCCCGGCGAGCATGTTCGCGCCGGCCGCTGGTGGTGGGAGGAACCTGCCGGCAAAGAATGCGGCCTGCACGTCAGCAAGGTTTGAGAAAATAATCCAATGACTATGACTGCGACAAAAACCCTGAGCCATCTCGACTGGCTCGAAGCCGAAGCCATCCACATCATGCGCGAGGTGGCGGGCCAGTGCTCCAATCCGGCGCTGCTGTTCTCCGGCGGCAAGGATTCGATCTGCATGCTGCGCCTTGCCGAAAAGGCTTTCCGCCCGGGCAAGTTCCCGTTTCCGCTGGTGCATGTCGATACCGGCCACAATTACGCTGAGGTGATCGCCTTCCGCGACAAGCGTGCCGCCGAGCTCGGCGAGCGCCTGATCGTGCGCTCAGTGGAAGACTCGATGAAGCGCGGCACGGTGGTGCTCAAGCATCCGGGAGAATCGCGCAACAAGCATCAGTCGGTGACCCTGCTGGAAACCATCGCCGAGTTCGAGTTCGACGCCTGTATCGGCGGCGCCCGCCGCGACGAGGAAAAGGCCCGCGCCAAGGAACGCATCTTCTCCTTCCGCGACGAATTCGGCGGCTGGGATCCGAAGAACCAGCGCCCCGAGCTGTGGAACCTGTTCAATGCCCGCTGCCATAAAGGCGAGAACATCCGCGCCTTCCCCATCTCCAACTGGACCGAATTGGACGTCTGGCAGTACATCGAGCGCGAAGGCCTCGAACTGCCCAGCATCTACTTCGCCCACACCCGCCCGGTGGTGCGCAAGGGCGCATCGCTGGTGCCGGTGACCGACGTCACTCCGGCCAAACCCGGCGACGCGATCGAAGACGTGAGGGTCCGCTTCCGCACGGTCGGCGACATCACCTGTACTGCGCCGGTCGAGTCGGACGCCGACACGGTAGCCAAGATCATCGAGGAAACCGCCACCACCACCATCACCGAGCGCGGTGCCACCCGCCTCGACGACCAGGCGTCCGAAGCCGCCATGGAACAACGCAAGAAGGAAGGCTATTTCTGATGAGCGCCCCCGAGAACCTGCCCGAAATAGACAATGGCCTGCTGCGCTTTCTCACCTGCGGCAGCGTAGACGACGGCAAGAGCACGCTGATCGGCCGCCTGCTGTTCGACACCAAGACCATTCTCGCCGACACCCTGCACGCCATTGAGAAGACCTCGGCCAAGCGCGGCATGGAAGCCGTCGACCTGTCGCTGCTCACCGACGGCCTACAGGCCGAGCGCGAGCAGGGCATCACCATCGACGTGGCCTACCGCTACTTCACCACCGGGCGGCGCAAATACATCATCGCCGACGCCCCCGGCCACGAGCAGTACACCCGCAACATGGTCACCGCGGCGTCGACCGCAAACCTCGCCATCATCCTCGTCGATGCGCGCAAGGGTGTGCTGCCGCAAACCCGGCGCCATTCCTACATCGCCCATCTGCTGGGAATTCCGCACCTGCTGGTGGCAGTGAACAAGATGGATCTGGTGGATTACTCTCAGGCCACCTACGAGAAGATCAAGGCCGACTACCAGGCCTTTGCCGCGACGCTGGGCATCGAGGACGTTACGTTCATCCCCCTCTCCGCCCTTACCGGCGACATGGTGGTGGATCGCGGCGAAGCGATGGACTGGTATGACGGCCCCACCCTGCTCGACATCCTGGAATCCGCGCCGCCCGCCCACAGCGAGCACGACGAGCCCTTCCGCCTGCCGGTGCAATACGTCTGCCGGCCGCAGGATTCGGCCAACCCCGAACTGCACGACTACCGCGGCTTCATGGGCCGCATCGAGTCCGGCTCGATCGCCACCGGCGACGCGGTCACCGTCCTGCCCTCGGGTCTCAGCACCACAGTCAAGGACGTGCAGCTGGCCGGCCGCTCGATCGGCTCGGCCTTCGTCGAACAGTCGGTGACGCTGCTGCTCGCCGACGAAATCGATATCTCGCGCGGCGACATGATCGTCAAGTCCGCCGAGCCGCAACCCACGGTCACCAAGACCGTCGTTGCCGAGCTCTGCTGGCTCGCCGAAACGCCGCTGGAACCGAGCCGGCGCTATCTGGTGCGGCACACCACGCGCACCAGCCAGGCCAAACTGGCGGGCATCGCCTACAAGCTCGACATCCACAGCCTCCAGCAAGTGGATGCCGACCGCCTACAGATGAACGATATCGCCCGCGTCACCCTTCGCTTCGCCCAGCCGCTGGCCATCGATCCCTATGCCGACAACCGCGGCACCGGCGCCTTCATCGTCATCGACGAATCGACCAACAGCACGGTCGGCGCCGGCATGATCGTCGCCGCCGTCTGACCGGCAGGGGGCGGCGACGATCATGCCGCCCCCTGCCGCGCCGCGGTACACTTGGGCATCGCTTCCGGACTCGCCGCCATGCTCCGTTTTCCCCGCCTCATCTTCCTCGGCCTCGCCGCCGCCGGCCTCGGCGCCTTCTTCGGCGGCGTATTGCTCGGCAACCTGATGCATCTGGCGGCGTGCCCGCTGTGCATCCTCCAGCGCATGCTGTATCTGTTGGTCGGCGTGCTCGGACTGCTCGGCGTTGCCCTGGCGCACAAGCCATTGCCGTCGCGCATCGTTGCTGCACTGACTGCCGCGACAGCCGTCACCGGGGCAGGGATCGCGGTCTACCAGACCTGGTTGCAGCACCATCCGGAAGGCCCCAGCTGCACCGCCGACACGCCCTGGTGGGAGGATCTGGTGTATTGGGCCGGGCAACAGGCGCCGGATTTCTTTCTTTCCAGCGGGATGTGTTCCGATCCCGGATTCATGCTGTTCGGCCTCACCATCGCCAACTACTCGGTGGTGCTGTTCGGCGCGCTGGCGCTGGCGGCACTGGCAGTAGTGCTACGGCGTCGCTGAAGCCGCCAAACCGGCGCTGACGCCATCGGCCGGCGCCGCGGCAAAGCCGCCCGCGCCTGCGCCACGCCGGGCGCACATAAAAAAAGCGCTCCCGAAGGAGCGCTTGCAGGACGCCGCGGGAAGAGCGCGAAGCCCTTCCCGCGCGGGACGAATTACATGCCCATGCCGCCCATGCCGCCCATACCGCCCATGCCGCTCATGTCGGGCATGGCGGGCTTGTCTTCCGGCAGTTCGGAGACCAGCGCATCGGTGGTCAGGATCAGGCCGGCGACCGAGGCCGCATTTTGCAGCGCCATGCGGGTAACCTTGGCGGGGTCGAGCACGCCCATTTCCACCAGGTCGCCGTAGGTCGCATTGGCGGCGTTGTAGCCGTAGTTGCCCTTGCCTTCGAGCACTTTGTTCACCACCACGCTCGGCTCGTCGCCGGCATTGGTGACGATCTGACGCAGCGGCTCTTCGATGGCGCGCAGCACGATCTTGATGCCGGCATCCTGTTCGTGATTGTCGCCCTTCAGGCTGGTGATGGCGGAACGCGCACGCAGCAGCGCCACGCCGCCGCCGGCGACGATGCCTTCTTCAACGGCGGCACGGGTAGCGTGCAGCGCGTCTTCGACGCGGGCCTTCTTTTCCTTCATTTCGACTTCGGTCGCAGCACCGACCTTGATCAGCGCAACACCGCCGGCCAGTTTGGCCACGCGCTCTTGCAGCTTTTCCTTGTCGTAGTCGCTGGTGGCTTCCTCAATCTGGGCACGGATCTGCACAACGCGAGCCTTGATGCCGTCTTCGGTGCCGGCGCCATCGATCAGGGTGGTGTTTTCCTTGCCCACTTCAACGCGCTTGGCTTGACCGAGGTCTTGCAGGGTGGCCTTTTCCAGGGTGAGGCCGACTTCTTCGGCGATCACCGTGCCGCCGGTGAGGATGGCGATGTCTTCCAGCATGGCCTTGCGCCGATCGCCGAAGCCCGGGGCCTTGACGGCAACGGTCTTGAGGATGCCGCGGATGTTGTTCACCACCAGAGTGGCGAGGGCTTCGCCTTCGACGTCTTCGGCGATGATCAGCAGCGGACGGCCGGCTTTGGCGACTTGCTCCAGCACCGGCAGCAGGTCGCGGATGTTGCTGATCTTCTTGTCGAACAGCAGCACGAAGGGGTTGTCCAGAACGGCAATCTGCTTTTCCGGGTTGTTGATGAAGTAGGGCGACAGGTAGCCGCGGTCGAACTGCATGCCTTCGACCACTTCGAGTTCGTTTTGCAGCGACTTGCCGTCTTCGACAGTGATCACGCCTTCCTTGCCGACCTTGTCCATCGCGTCGGCGATGATCTTGCCGATGTCGGCATCGGAGTTGGCGGAGATCGAACCGACCTGGGCGATTTCCTTGCTGGTGGTGGTGGGCTTGGAGATCTTCTTGATCTCTTCGACGATGGCGATCACGGCCTTGTCGATGCCGCGCTTCAGGTCGGCCGGGTTGATACCGGCAGCGACGTACTTGAAGCCTTCGCGGACGATGGCCTGGGCCAGCACCGTGGCGGTGGTGGTGCCGTCGCCGGCGTTGTCGGAGGTCTTGGAAGCGACTTCCTTGACCAGTTGCGCGCCCATGTTCTCGAACTTGTCCTTCAGTTCGATTTCCTTGGCGACTGAAACGCCGTCCTTGGTCACCGTGGGGGCGCCGAAGGAGCGGTCGAGAATCACGTTACGGCCCTTGGGACCCAGGGTCACCTTGACGGCATTGGCCAGAATATTGACGCCATTGACGATCTTCGCGCGAGCGTCGTCACCGAACAGAACTTGTTTTGCAGCCATTTGTAATCTCCTTGAGGGTTAGGCTTCGACAACGCCCATGATGTCTTCTTCACGCATGACCAGCAGTTCCTCGCCATCGACCTTGACGGCCTGGCCGGAGTACTTGCCGAACAGCACGCGATCGCCGACCTTGACGGCCAGCGGACGGACCTTGCCGTCTTCCAGGATCTTGCCGGCGCCGATGGCGAGCACTTCGCCCTGATCGGGCTTCTCGGCGGCATTGTCGGGAATGACGATACCGGAGGCCGTCTTGCGCTCTTCTTCGAGACGCTTGACGATCACGCGGTCATGCAAGGGACGAATTTTCATGGTGTTATCTCCTTGAGTAGTGACGTTGCGCTACGGCACAGGGGCCGTAACTCATTGAATTCAGTCGGCTAGTCAGCTCGGCCACGATCAGATCGTTAGCACTCACTTCCGACGAGTGCTAATAATAGGGGCCAAAGGTTGCAATTTCAAGTCCGCCACGACACAACGACCACAAATTCACGGCTTCAGCCGAAGATGGCCGGCCGCCAAGCTTCCGCCAAATCGCCCTCCCGTGCAGCGCAATTAACCCTGAAAAAATAGTGACTTTATAGCTTTAGTCCTATAAATTCTCCCCCTGATGCACTCGCATTCACGCAGCACGGCCGAATTCTTCGAATTCGGCCCGATCGCAAATTGTCATGCCGGAAACGGTGACCAACAACAAGAGCAAATAGGAAACATCCGCATGCGCAACAACCAGCCAGTCACTCAGGTAGAAACACTGTTGCCCGAAGGGCAATTCATCTACTCGCAGACGAACCTGAACGGGGTGATCGTCGAAGCCAACGAGGCCTTTGCCAATATCAGCGCCTACAAGCGCGAGGACATGCTGGGCCAGCCGCACAACCTGGTGCGCCATCCGGATATGCCGCCGCAGGCCTTCGAAGATCTCTGGCGCGATCTCAAGGCCGGGCGCCCATGGCGCGGACTGGTCAAGAATCGACGTAGCGACGGCGGTTATTACTGGGTAGTGGCCAATGCGTCGCCGGTTCGCGAACGCGGACAGATCGTCGGCTATCAATCGGTACGCGCGCGCCCCAGCCGCGATGAAGTCGAGGCTACCGCCGCGGCCTACAAGCGCATCCAGGAGGGCGACACGGCGCTGCGCATCGAGCACGGCCGCGCCGTACCGGCCCGCAAATCGCTGCTTTCCCGCTTTTCCGGACTCGGTACCCAATCCCTGCTGCTCGGACTCTCGGTGCTGTTGCTCAGCGGCAGCGTGCTAACCGCCAGCCTGATGCCGTCGGTCAACCTGTTGCCGGCGCAACAAGTGTTGGCCGCGGTGGGGGCGACGCTGGGCCTGTTCTTTCTTGCCCATACCCTGCCCCGCCTACGCAACGATTTGACGGCCTTCTCCGACCATCTGGAATACCTGCTCACCAGCGGCGACCTGAAAAAGCGCTTCGACCTGGGCCGCCAGGATCAACTCGGTGAAACCGCCCGCAAGACTGACCGCTTTGTCTCCTGGGTACAGTCGACGGTGCAAGGCATGAGCGACACCGCTCAGCAGGTGCATCGGGCGGCCGACGAAGTCGGCCAGCGCATTGCCAGCGTCAACGAATCCGCCCGGGTACAGAGCGACGCCACCGCGTCCGCCGCCGCCGGCATCGAGCAGATCACGGTATCCATCGGCGAAGTCGCCAACCACGCCGCCGCCACCCAGCAAGTCGCCACCACCGCCGCAGAAGTTTCGGAAAAAGGCGTCGCGCTGTCGGAGAAGGCCTGCACCACCATCCTCTCTCTCTCCGAAACGGTAAAGTCTTCCGCTGCCCAAGTGGAACTGCTGGGCGAGCAGGCGGAGGAAATTTCACGCATCACCGGCGTCATCCGCGGCATTGCCGACCAGACCAACCTGCTGGCGTTGAATGCCGCCATCGAAGCGGCGCGCGCCGGCGAGCAGGGCCGCGGCTTTGCGGTGGTGGCCGACGAAGTGCGCAAGCTGGCCGAAAGCACGGGTCAGGCGACACAGGAAATCAGCAAGATGATCCAGTCGATCCAGGACGAGACCAACAAGGCAGTGGAAGGCATGCGCTCCGGCGCGGTCCAGGTCGACAACGGTGTGGCGCTGGTACAGGGCGTCCAGCAGTCGCTCCAGGAAATCAATGCGCAGATGGTCAATACCACCCGCATGGTAGGCGACATCTCGCACTCGACGCAGGAGCAGCAGCAGGCGATGACCTCGATGGCGCAGAACGTCGAGCGGGTCGCCGCGATGACCGAACAGAACATGACGACGGTGGATCAAACCAACGCCACAGTGGCGATGCTGAACGACGTGGTGAATCGCATGAAGAAAGCGGTGGCTCAGTATTCCACGTGATCCGAAACCCCGATACCGGCTAACGATCAGGCACCGCGCATTTGATTGAACGTCACCCCGAAATTTTCAACCTGTTTGCCGAAAACTCGCGCGTTCCTGCGCGAGTTTTCGCATCTGCGTTCGGCCAAGCCAACAAACAATAGGCGGTAACCAAGGAACCTCGCCGGTGAATCCGACAACCCCCACGTCGATGAACGTTGTTGCCCTTGGACATTTCGCAACGACGCAGCCGGACGCGTTCGGGCAGTTTACGCATGTCGAAGCGTTGCCCGCGAACCTGAGCGGACACGATGTACTGCTCACCGAACTGTCTTGGCTCAATACGCTCGACCCGGCGGCGCGCGAGGCGTTGAAACTCCGTGCCGCCACAGCGGCGGCCTGGGTCGCCCTGTGCGCGGCCGACGCCGGGTTCGACGAACGGATCGCCTGGCAACGTGCGGGCGTCAGCCACCTGCTGCCGACGCCGCTCGATCCCGCACGGCTGGCCGAATTGATCGCCGCCATCGGCGACCGCCAAAGCGGGCCGCCGATCAATGTACTGCTGGTCGGCCGCGGCACCTGCGCCACAACGCTGCGCAATGTCGGCATGCGGCTGCACGCGGTGAGCGACCCGAGGCAGGCACTCACCGCGCTCGAACAGGAACAACCCGATTTGATCGTCGCCGACATCGACCTCCCCGGTTGCGACGCGCGGGAACTGATGCTCCTCGTGCGCCAGCAGCCGGAATACGCGTTGCTGCCGGCGATCTTCATCGCCCCCCCGGATTCCGCGCTGCCTGCCAGGCCCGGCTGCACCGCCGCCGAGACATTCCTGTTCGAACCCGTCGCTCCACAACGACTGATCGCGGCGATCGAATTCCAAGCACAGCAATATCGCCTTCTGCTGCGCAGCCAAGCCGCCTACCGGCAACCGCCCGGGCACATGCTGGCCCGTCTCGAACAACTGCAGCAGGCCATCAACGAACACGCCATCGTCAGCGTCGCCGACGCCAAAGGCGACATCGTTTTCGTAAACGACAAGTTCTGCGCAATCAGCGGCTACAGCCGCGCGGAACTGATGGGGCGGAACCACCGGATCGTCAAGTCCGACACGCACCCGCGCGAGTTCTACCGGGATCTCTGGCGCACCATCGGCAGCGGCAAAGTCTGGCAAGGGGAAGTCTGCAACCGGCGCAAGAACGGCGAGCTTTATTGGGTCGAAGCAACCATCGTCCCCTACCCCGACGCGCGCGGGAAACCCCGGCAATACGTTTCGATCCGCACCGACGTCACCGCCTTGAAGCACATCGAAGCAGCCCTGCGCAACAGCGAAGAGCGGCTGCGCCGCAGCCAGATTTTCGCCAACATCGGCACCTGGGACTTAAACATCCGCAGCGGCGAACTGTATTGGTCGGAGCGCATCGCGCCGCTGTTCGGCTACCCCACCGGCGAACTGGAGACGAGTTACGCAAACTTCCTCGCCGCCGTGCATCCGGACGACCGCCAGGCCGTCATCGACGCGGTCGCCGCCAGCCTCGCGAGCAACCGGCCGTATGAAATCGAGCACCGCGTCGTCTGGCCCGACGGCACCGTCCGCTGGCTGCTGGAGCGCGGCGCGGTGACGCGCGACGCACACGGCGACCCGGAGCACATGCTGGGCGTGGTGCAGGACATCGACGAGCGCAAGCGCATTCAGATCGCCCTCGCCGAAAGCGAAGGCAGGCTGCGCGAAGCCCAGGCCCTGGTACATATGGGCAACTGGGAAGCGAATCTGGAGACCGGCGCACTGCATTGGTCGGAGGAGATCTATCGCATCTTCGGCCGCGATCCCGCCGCCACCGACCTGCATGTCGATATCTACTTTCTCGCCATCCATCCGGACGATGCGGCAAAAGTGAGCGATTGGGTGGCACGGGCGCACTCCACAGGCACCGCCAGCATTGAGCACCGTATCGTGCGGCCCGACGGGTCGATCCGCCATGTGCACACGATGGGCCGCGTCGAGCGCAACACTGAGGGAGCCATCGTCCGCCGGCTCGGTACAGTGCAGGACATCACCGAGCGCATCGAGGCCGAGGCCCGGCTGCGCGAAAGCGAGGAATGTTTCAGCTTTGCCGTCGAAAGCGCCGGCGACGCCATCTGGGACTGGAGCCTGGCGAGCGACCGACTCAAGCTCTCGGGTGGGTTCGAGGCCATTTTCGGTCTCGCCAAGGGGACTATCGCACCGACACTGAGCGCCTGGATGGACCTCACGCACCCCGACGATCGCCCGCGGCTGGACCGGCACCTGGCAGATTACCTGGGCGGCAAAGTCTCCGCCTACAGCATCGAACTGCGCGTGCGCTGCGCCGACGGCAGCTACAAATGGACGCTCTCCCGCGGCAAGGTGATGGAGCGCGACGGCGACGGCAAGCCGATCAGAATGATCGGAATCGCCAGCGACATATCCGAACGCAAAGCGGCGGAAGAAAACCTGACGCTGTTCAGACGCATCGTGGAGGCCTCCACCCAGGGTATCGGCATCACCGATGCCGCGGGCCGCATCGTGTACCTCAACCCGGCCTTTGAAACCCTGACCGGATACCGGCTGGACGAGCTGTCAGGGCAACCGTTTCAGATCTGCCTGCCGCAGGAAAGCGCGGCACAGACCCTGCAAGACATTCATTCCGCCATTTCCCAGGGCAAAAACCTTTCGGCACCGGTCGAGGCGCGGCGCAAGGATGGCAGCATCTTCGTCACCGCCAGCAACTTCGGTTTCGTCAGCGACGCGCAGGGGCAACTACAGAACATCTTCAACGTCTTTTCCGATTTCAGCAATGAAATTGCACGGAGAAACGAACTCTCCCAAGCCAAGGAGGCCGCCGAGCGCGCCAACCAGGCAAAGTCGGATTTCCTCTCCAGCATGAGCCACGAATTGCGCACACCGATGAACGCCATCATCGGTTTTGCGCAGATGCTGGAATACGACGCCGGATTGAATGCCGACCAGCGCGACAACGCGCATGAAATTCTCAAAGCCAGCCGCCACCTGCTCGATCTGATCAACGAAGTACTCGATCTGGCCAAGATCGAATCTGGACGCATCGACCTGTCGCTGGAACCAGTGGAACTGGCGGCGCTGGTCGCCGATTGCCAGCAGTTGATACAGCCGCTGGCGCGCGCCAGCGGAGTGAGTTTTTCGGTAGAACCAGCATGCGGCGCGACGGTGCGCGCCGACCGCGTGCGTCTGAAGCAGGCCTTGCTGAACCTGATGTCGAATGCCGTCAAATACAACCGCGAAGGCGGCACGATCCGCCTGAGGGCAGCGCGCGTTGCCGACGGACGGGTGCGCATCGCCGTCGCCGACAGCGGTATCGGCATCGCAGCGGAACGGATGGCCGAACTGTTCCAGCCCTTCAATCGGCTCGCGGCAGAAATCAGCGGCATCGAAGGCACCGGTATCGGACTGACCATCACCCGCCGGCTGGTTGAACTGATGGGCGGCGCCGTGGGTGCCGAAAGCCAGCTCGGCGTCGGCAGCACATTCTGGATCGACCTGCCCGGCGAAAATCCGCTGCCCGGCGTTCGCGCCGACGACAGCGCCAGTGCGGCAGCGCCTGCCGGCGTCAAAACGGATCTGCGCTGCGTGCTCTGCATCGACGACAATCCGGCAAATCTGAAATTGATCGCGCAGATGCTCGGCCGGCGCCGACACGTCCGCCTGATCACCGCGCATACCGCCGAACTCGGCGTCGAGATGGCACTGGCCCATCGCCCCGATCTGATCCTCCTCGACATCAACATGCCGGGAATCGACGGCTATCAAGTGCTTGAAATATTCCGTGCCGACGCCCGGCTGAAGGCGATCCCGGTGCTCGCCGTCACCGCCAACGCGATGCAGCGCGAAATGACGCGCGGACGCGCCGCCGGATTTGCCGCCTACCTCAACAAACCGCTCGATGTACAAACGTTTCTTGCGACCATCGACCGTTACCTGACCGCCGCCGAAGGAGTTGCGGAGCATGACTGAAGAAGTGATTCAACGCGCGCGGATCTTCATCGTCGACGACGAGCCGACCAACCTCAAGCTGATGCACAAGATGCTCGCCGGCCAGGGTTACAGCCAGACGATACTGATACAGGATCCGCGGGATGTCCTGGAGCGTTATCGCGAGGAGCGGCCCGACCTGATCCTGCTCGACATCAACATGCCGCACCTGGACGGCTATCAGGTAATGGATCAATTGAAGGCGCTGGGTGATCCGCTGCTGCCGCCGATCGTGATGCTGACCGCGCAGTACGGCCGCGAAAACCTGCTGCGGGCACTGGCCGCCGGCGCCCGCGACTTCATCGGCAAACCCTTCGACCGCACCGAATTGCTGATGCGTGTGCGCAATCTGCTCGAAGCGCAACTGGCCCACCGCATGGTGCACGACCAGAAGGCGGTACTGGAAGACATGGTGCGCCTCCGCACCGAAGACCTTAACCGGACCCGCCTTCAGGTGGTGCGCCGTCTGAGCCGCGCCGCCGAATACCGCGACAACGAAACCGGCCTGCACATCGTCCGCATGAGCCAGTATTCCGCATTGCTGGCCAAGAGCATCGGCTGGAGCCTGGCCGACTGCGAGTTGATGCTGCATGCGAGCCCGATGCACGACATCGGCAAGATCGGCATTCCCGATCCCATCCTGTTGAAGCCGGGCAAGTTCGAGCCGCACGAATGGGAGATCATGAAGACCCATGCCGGCATCGGCGCCGACATTCTCGAAGGCGACGACTCCGACCTGCTGTACATGGCCCGCGCGATCGCACTCAGCCACCACGAGAAATGGGACGGCAGCGGCTATCCCGAGGGGCTGTGCGGCACAACGATTCCGCAGGCCGCACGGATCGTCGCAGTCGCCGACGTGTTCGACGCGCTGACCTCGGCGCGCCCCTACAAACAGCCCTGGCCGGTCGACGCCGCGACAACCTTCATCGCCGACCATGCCGGCAGCCACTTCGACCCCGAAGTGGTGGCTCATTTCCAGCGCCGCCTACCCGAGATCCTCGCCATCCGCGAGCGCAACCTGGAGCCGGAATAAAGACGTCAGAGCAACCCGCGCTCCAGCGCATAGCGGATCAGTTCGGCATTGTTCTCGATGCCCAGCTTATCCATCAGGTTGGCCTTGTGGGTGGTGACCGTTTTCGGGCTCAGATTGAGACGCTCGGCGATGTCTTTGAGCGCCATGCCTTCGACGATCAGCGTCAGCACTTCCAGCTCGCGGTTGGTCAATCCAAGTCCGGGCGAACTGCCCGCCGTTTTGCGCGGAGTGAACGCCAGGCCCACCGCCAGGTTCGGATCGACGTACTGCTCGCCGCCGGTCACGCTCCTGATCGCCTCGCCGAGGATATCGATATCCACATTCTTGGTTACATAGCCCGAAGCGCCGGCCCGCAGAGCGCGCCGTACCGTCACCGGTTCGTCGTGCATGCTCAGGATCAGGATCGGCAGTTGCGGGCACACGACGCGGATTTTCTCGATCAGCGGGACGCCGGTGGGGCCCGGCATGGTCAGGTCGAGGATCAGCAGATCGGCGGCGACGCCGGCCACCGCAGCGAGGGTTTGATCGCCGTCCGCAGCCTCGGCCACCACGCGGATATCGGGTAGTTCAGCAAGCATGCGGATCAAACCGGAGCGGAACAGAGCGTGGTCGTCCGCGACGATGGTTCTGACGGCCATTTCAATTTTCCTTGGTTGTTGAAAGAGGTACCCGAACCCGGATGCGGGTACCCGCACTGGGGCGACTGTCGATCTCTACGCTACCGCCGATCGCCGACACGCGTTCCTGCATGCCGATCAGGCCGAAGCCGGTGCCGGGCGGCGGTACCTGAGGGACGAAGCCGACACCGTCGTCCTCGATCAACAGACGCAGGCTCTCCCCGTCCGACGCAAGGGCAATATGCACCGACTGGGCATGCGCATGGCGCACGATGTTGGTCAGCGACTCCTGCACGATGCGGAACAGGGTAATCGAACAACGGTCATCCATCCCGGGCAAGGACTCGGCCATTTCGATGCGCAGCGCAATGTCGCTGCCGTTCAGGGTGCGTTCGGCAAGCCATTCGATGGCGGCCGGCAAGCCGATGTTGAGTACCGGCGGACGCAGATCGGCGGCGATCCCGCGCACGCCGCGCAACGCATCCTCGATCAGAAGCTTGATCTCGGCCACCTGTTCCGCCGAGACGCTGTTGCCGCTGCGGCTGGAGCGCTCGATGCGCTTCAGGTTGAGCAGCGCAGTGGTCAGCAACTGTCCCAGTTCGTCGTGGATTTCCTGGGCAATGCGCTTGTGTTCGGCTTCCATCACGCTCTCGCGATGGGCACTAAGCAAGCGGATGGTGGAACGCGAGCTTTCGAGTGCCGACTGGCTTTCCATCAGACGCAGGCGGATGCCGTGACCGGCGAGATAGGCCAACACTCCGGCAATCGCAGCGACGACAGCGAATGCCACGACGAAATGGCCGAGGGTGGCGTGGACGCGGCTCATATCCGCCCGCAGCGCCATTGTGCCGATGCTGCGCCCCTGTTGCAGAACCGGCAGGGTCAGACGGATTTCGCCGATCGCCGCGGTGGCGACCACGTTCTGCACATGCGCCGGCAGGTAGCCGGCCTTCTCGCCGGCGCGGCGAAAGACCGCCAGCCGACGACCGTCCGCGAGATAGAGCGCGGCTTCGATCACCATCGGCGAACGGGCCAGCGCAGAAAGGATTTCCGTCGCCGTCTCGGCATCCTTGAAAGCCAATGCGGCGCCGGCATTGGTGCCGATCATCGCTGATTGGACCTTGAGTTCCTCGAGCACTTCTGCGCGCTCCTCGAACCAGAACTCCCCGGCCAACAGGACGAACGCCGCCAGCAGCGCAATCGCCACCGAAAGTGCGGAAAGCCGCCAGTACTGGCGCCAAGTATCGCGCTGAGTCATGTCATTCCACCACCGTCCGCGCCAAGCGCAGCAGCTTGGCGCTGGCATCCAGTTGCGCGCGCCGCAGCGCACCGAGATTGACGTCGATCACCACCCGCCCCTCCTGCACCGCGAGGCCGATCATCGCGCCGCGCTGCAAGACGCCGTGGCCTTCGGCCACCAGCAGCACCGGGCGCCCGGCCACCGCCGCCGCGGCGCGAAACAGGGTCGCCGGATCGCCGGCACCGACGAACACCATGGCACATTCACGCAGTTGTTCGGGCACCGCCGTCACGGGTTTGAAGTCGAGGGCATTGCCGTTGCCCCCCTCCCGATATTGCCGCAGCAGGGCGGCTTCCATGGCGCCGGGCGCGAGGACGCAAACCTGTGGATGCGCGGCGTTCGCCGCACCCGCGGGCCAACGGACGAACAACGGCAGGTTGGCGACCACCGCCGCCTTCACCTCGTCCTCGGGCAGGCTCGTTTCGGCTACGGCCGCCGGGCCGAACAGCAACGCGAGCAGGAACAGCCATGCAGCGCGATACAGCCTGCGGAACAGCTGCGATAGCGGAACCGTCACAAGGAAACATCCCAACGCAGGCTGAATTGGCGACCGTCGCGGGGCAACGCATCCTGGACCATCCCCGGCGGCGCCGGATCGAGATAGTGGTTCCCGGCAAGATTGCGGATGCCCAGACTGACTTCGCCGCTGCGTCCCGGCAACGACCGCCGCAACGTCAGATTGCCGCTGGCGTAACCGGCAACCGCTCCCGCCAGGCTACGCCGGGCGGCGATGGCCTGGATGTCGAGGCCGAGGGTCCAGCCGGTGGCGAACAACGGCCCGTCGAGGAACAGCTTGCCCAGCCGCCGCGGCGAATTCACCGGCTCGCCACCGGGCTGTGTCAGCCGCTGCCAGGCAACGCTGGCTTTCAGCCGCAACGCGGCGCCGAGCATCGCTTCGGTTTCCAGCTCGATGCCCCGGGCATGCACCGGGGAACTGTTGACGAACACGAACAAGCCGTCGGCCGGATCGACAACCTGATCGATCAGCCTGTCCACCCGGTAGTGGTAGTAGCTGCCGCCGACCTGGATATCCGGATGCAGACGGTGTTCGAGCGCCAACTCGGCCGTGGCGATGCGCTCCGGTTTGAGATCCGGATTGGCCTTCTGCGTGAAATTGCCGTCGTCGTAGAAGCGTTCGTAGGCGTTGGGCGAACGGAAGGCGCGGCCATACAGCAGCTTCAGCACAGTATCGGCCTGTGCCTGATGGATCAGCGCCAGCCGCGGCGAAGCGATGGTGGCGAAATCCTTCAGCCGGTCCAGGCGCAGGCCGAGGTTGGCCGTCCAGCGCGATGCCAGACGCCATTCGTCCTGCACATAGATCCCGCCGCTGCGGCCACTGCGCTTGTCGTCCAGGTAGTCGAACCGCGGCGAGACGTCCAGATTGCGCTGATCGAGGCGCGGTGTTGCCTGCGCTTCGGCGCCGAACATCAACCGGTGGCCGGGCAACCCGCTGTAGCTGAGGCGGTAGTCGAGCCCCCACCAGCGGGCACGCGCCTCGTCGCGATTTAACGCACCGGGGAAGACATACTGGCCGATGAAACTGTAACTGCCGCCGTAGACGCGCAGGTGCTGGGCCCAGTCGGGCGCAAGGGAGCGGGCGTGGCTGACGTCGAGATAGGCGCTACGGTCGTTGCTGTAGTTGCCGGGCGTATCGAACGGCGTACCGTAATACGCGGTGGGAACGTTCTTGCGCCGCGAGGCAAGGTTGGCGCTGAACTGCCATTCGCCGACGGACAGTTTGGCAAAGGCCTTGAGATAACGCTCGGCGTCGAGACCATGGGCGACACCATCGGAAACGCCGGGCACCGCAAACTCGCGGAAACGCGGATCCCAACCGTCCTGCTGGCTGACGGCGAGGCCGAACACCCAGTCGCGGTCAGGCTGGCTGCGTCCCCCCGAAAGCAGGCCGAGACGAACTCCGCGCCCGCTTTCCAGCGTCGTCGACAGCCGCGTACCGTCGATGTCGGCCCCCGTCCACAGCACCGCATTGGCGGTGCCGAACAGCGCATTGCCGCCATACAGCGCCGAAGCCGGACCGGGTGCGAATTCGAGTTGTTTGACCCAATCCAGCTCCAGCGGCGACTCGTTACCGACGGTGGCCTGGTTGTAGATCGGGTCGTTGCGGCTAACGCCGTCGGCAAGCACCAGAATCCGCGAATTGTAATCGCCGGGACGGCCGAAGCCGCGAACGCCGAGGAAGGTATAGTCGCGGTCGCTGGTCGCATACACGCCGGGCGCGCTTTGCAGCGCCTCGCCCAGGGTGCGGAAACCGAAACGGCGAATTTCCTCCGCGGAGATCACCGTCACCGAGGCGGGAGCATCGGCCAGCGGCTGAAGAAAACGCGAGGCGCCGGACACTTCCACGTTGAGCAATTCATCCAGCGGCAGCGCCGACACTGCATCCGCGGCGTGTCCGCGCGCACACAGCGCCGCCAATACCACCGCCGCCCACCATTCCAGTCGTGTCCTTGCCATCGCCGATTCCCCTTACGGCTTGCGCCCAGGGCCGAATCCTACCGGATCGATACCGAATCCACAGCGTCATGCGCCTTCCTATTGCCCCGCGGCTTCGCCGGCGGGGGGCGGCCGATCCTGATAGGGATCGAAGCGGACGGAAATCGTTTTCACGCTCCTGACCGGCTGCCCCAACAGTCTTGCCGGCACAAAACGCGTTTTCAGCAGCGCATCGAGCGCGGCGCTTTCGAACAGGCCGGGAGGGACGGCTTCGAGGATATCGACTGCATCGATCGCCCCGGAGGCATCGATAAACAGACGCACCTTTACCTGCCCGGCGATCCGGCGCAGATAGGCGCCTTCGGGATAGATCAGGGGCGCCAGTTCGATCGGGGCAGCGACGGCATCCAACTCGGCCGCCTGGAAATAGCGCTCGGGCAGCGGAACCCCCGCCTGAGGCGGCGGCTGTAACGACTCTGGCGGCTCGGTCGCAGCGACCGGCAGCGGTGGCGATGCGGCGCCACGCAGGCGGACTTCCAGCACCGCCGCCGGTCCGCTGTCGCCTGGGCCGCGACCGGCGTCAACCGCCACGGGCAGGGCCAGCCATACCGCATGGAAGGCAAGGGACGCGGCGAGCGCGAGGCACACGCGGATGTCCGTCGGCCCGGCGGAAACGAAAAAGGGGGGCAAGCCCCCCTTTGGGCTGCGGCCGGCGCACACCGTCAGTCGATCTCCTTGTACCAGAAGCGACGGGTGCGCGCGCCGATGGCGCCGGTGGTCGGTGTCTGTACCGAGGTACCGGAGATGACGCCTTCCTTGGTCACCAGATTGCCCTCGGCATCTTCCACCTGGACCACGACGTGCACCGGCGAAGGCAGGAAACCGCCGCCGGCATGGGTCTCGGATCGGTCGCCGAGATCCGAACCGTTAGCGGCGCCCGCCGTATCGACGGAAACCTGGTACTGGCGGGCGACGCCGAGATTGGCGACGCAACTGGCGTCTGCCGTCTGGCTTGGCTGGTTGGTATTGAAGAAAACCACGCCGTTCAATATCAACGCATTGCCGATGACTTTCTCGCCCGTCCCCAGCGTGATGTACCAGCCGTCGGCGGCCGCCAGTTTGGCCGATTCTGCGGCCTGCGTCGTGCTGTTGCAGGCCTGCTGAACGCAGTTGCTGGTGGCGTTGTAGAGCTGGCCATCGGTCGTATTGCTGTGCGTGATCACCGGATTGCCGCTGCCGTCGGCGGCCACCCCGGCGCGCGTCAGCACAGTCAGCGTATCGCCGTCGCCGTCGCTGTCCGAATCGGCCAAGTAGTGGGTGGTTCCGGAGGCCGGCCCGGTATCGTCGCCGCGATCCTTGAACAGGTAGAAATTATTGGTCACGGTATTGTCGAACGGGTGCTCGCGATCGCCGGCACCGATCACGATGGCATCGTAGCCGGTCTGCCCCACCACATCCGGCGGCGAGAGGAATTTGCGCCGCCCGGCGGCGGTGGTCCTATCGCCGACGGCGGCGATCAGGGTGACTTTCCAGTTGGAGCGGTCGGCATCGCCGAAATCGAGGCGCCACAGATTGCCGCCGGTATCGCCGACATAAGCCCGGTTGGTGTTGCCGCCCGAAACGTTCTTGACCACCGTGACATCCGACGGTATGGCGTAATCCATCCCGGCGACTTCGAGATCGGCGCCGCTGCCCCGGTAGCTGGCCCACCAGATGCGCTCGCCGGTAATCGCATCGACCACATAAATGGCACGCCCCATCCCTCGGTTGACGGTGGTGCTGACCGGGTCGGTCACCGTGCAGCCGGTACCGACGCTGGCGTAGGTAATGTCACCCTCGTTGAAGGTCACCGACCCCGGGGTATAGACACCCAGGCTGTAGCTCGCCGCAGTGGTGCCGGTGATGGTGCAGTTCTCGACATCCTCCACCGTGGGGTCGTAGCCGCCGCCGAAAATCAGCACCGGGTTGCTGTAGCCGGTGACGCCGGTCACCACCGTCGGCAGCGACCAGGAATACCCGAGCTCGCTGAAGCCGCTGGTGTTCTGGTCAATCTTCCAGCGGAACTTGGGGTTCGAGGGACTGGTGGCGTCGAAGGAATAGATGTAGCGGCCGCCCCGCCGGGCGCCGACATAGAGATACACGTGGTCGGAGGAGGTGGACGACTGGATCTTGGTATCGTTGTTGCCGTCGATGCTGTAGACGCCGATCGGCCCGTCCATGAAGTATGGGCGCTTGAAGTCGCTGCCGATCTGCGGCGAATTGTTGCGCAGCCGCTTCAGGTTGGTGAATGCCTCCTGCGGCACGAAGCCCCAGGCTTCCTGACCCGGCAACAACCCGGAGGTATCGCTGGCATCGGTGGTCACGCCGCCCTTGATGGCATGGAACACCCCGTCGTTGGCGCCGTAGTACACATACACATCGTTGTCGCCGCCGAACCGGTTGTAGTTGATCACCGCCGGACGTGAATGCAGTACGTCGCCCTGCACGGACGCCCGGCAGTCGGTCGTCGAACCGTTGCCGTTCTCGTCCTCGTTGTTGTCCTGTCCGCGCACCCAGTTGATGACCTGATCGCGTTCGGAACTGGAACCGGTGCCGGCGGCGGCGAGGATCGTCCCGCTGGCATCGCCCTGGGCCGAGGCCAGGGTATAGCGGAAGGTATTGACGTCGATGGAGGTAATCGTGAACGTGCCGTTGAAGGCGCCCGGCGTCGCGCCGGAAATCGCCACCGCGGAATTGTCGGCAAAGCCGTGGTTGGCCGAGGTAGCGACCGCGGTCGTGGTGTTCTTCGACGCGGTGACGGTAGTCCCGGTATTGGCGCCGATGGCGATCGCCGTCGGGTAGGTGAAATTGTCGGCATCGACCACGGTAATGGTGTGAGCGCCGTTATAGCCGGTCGGATTGGCGCCCGCGACGGTGATACTGTCGTTGGTGGAAAAACCGTGGCCGACCGCGTTGACATAAACCAGAGGACCGACCAGCAGGCGCACCGTGTATTGCCCCGCGGGACCGACGCCGCCCACCGCGGCATTGACATAGGTGAACGTGTTGGCATCGGGCACCGAGGCGACGCTGAACGTGCCGTTATGGGCCGCTGTGGTGCCGTCGTCGATGACTATGCTGTTGCCGACGCTATAGCCGTGGTTGGCCAAGGTCGCCGTCACCGTGGTGCTGTAGCTGCTGCCGGCCACCGTGGCGCCCGCCGGTACGCTGGTCAAGGGCGGGCAGGCGCTGGCCGTGGCGTAGGACAGGCTGGTATCGCTAAGGTAGGTAATCGCCGTAGCGGACGTGTTGAAACAGCTGTCGAGGCCGGTGATATCGGCCAGGGCTCCGGTGAGCAGGCCGTGGTTGGACGACGTGGTCAGCGTAACGGTGGTGGTCGCGCCCTTGTAAACCGTGCCGAAGGCCGTGGCGTCCGACGGCGGATAAAGCGGGCTGGCGCCGCTGAAACTCATGTCGTAGGTGAAGCTGTCGGTGGACGGCACGGTTTTGACGGTAACCGCACCGGCGTAAACCGCGATCCCGTTGATCGTGGTCGGCGTCACGCCGGTCAGCGTCACGCTGTCGTTGGCGAAAAAGCCGTGGGCAACCGCCGAAGCGGTAATCCGCACCGTGGTCGAGGTGGCCGAATAGCTGCCGGAACTGACCGTGTTGTAGACCTTCAGGGTACCGGCGGTGGTTGCCGCCCCCTGGCTCGATCCCGTCGTGTAGGAGAAGGTTTTCGCCGTGGTATCGATCGCCGTGACCTGGAAGTCGCCGTTGAACGCTGTAGGCGATGCGCCGCTGATATTGATCCGGCTGTTGACCGCCAGGCCCGTCGGCAGGGTGGTGACGCTCGCCGTCGCGGTGGTGGTTTTTGCCAGGCAGTTGATGGTGCCCTGTGTATTGGGCGAGGGGCTGGCGCTGCTGACGGTGAAAGTCACGCTGGAGCGTGCCGGACTGTTGCTGATCGCGGCTGAGGAGGTGATCGACCAGGTACCGTTGACCGTGCTGTCGTTACCCGCGACGATCACCGTGTCCTTGCCGCTACAGGGATTCCCCGACTCGGCGAAGGTCAGCGTCACCGCCGACCCGGTATTCGCCTTGGCCGATACGTTGATCGTCCCGGTGGCATTCCCCAGCCCGCTCAGGCTGTTGATCGCCATGGTCTTGGTGCTGTCGAACGCGGTCAGCGCCGTCAGGGTCTTTACGGTCGCGCCGTTGCTGGCGGTGGCGATGGCCGCCGAACCCGCCGTGGAATTGCCGATGGTGACGTTGCGCCGGTCGGCAACGCTGGTAACCGACTTGGTGACCTTGGCGGTGAGGTTGGCAACATCCTTGGTACCCAGGCCCAGCGCGATCGAGGTGATGTCGGTATTCGCCGTGGAGAACGGCGTGCTGGACAGGACCGTCGCATCGTGGCAGGTCTTGTCCGTCCCGGAGCCGTCGATCTCGCAGGGATTGCAGTCGCCGTAGCTGCCGTCGGTGCAGGTATAGAGTTTGCGCGAACTCTGACTGCTGGCATAGGCCTCGCGCAGACGCTGGGCGACAGCACCCTTCTCCACCAGATCGCCGTCCGGGGAGTCGGACTGTCCGCCGGCGCCGTTCTCCTCGCTGCTGCGGTAGGCCCAGAAGGTCGAATCGTGGGTCCAGTAGCTGCGCGCGGTATTGACGATGAAGCCGGTGGTCTGCGACTCGGCGGCCACATTGGCCGCATCCTGGAGCTCCAGCGCATCGCCGTTGAGCGCCAGCTTGTAGAGCTTGAGGTTGCCGAACCAGCGCGGCGCCTTGGTGGCGTCGGGGCGGAACATGCCGATATACACTTGGTTCAGGTTGGTGCCGCGGACGTTCACGCTCACCGGCAGGGTAGTCGAGGCGAACACCGAATTCACCGCCTGGATTTCATTGAAGATCGAATTCAGCGCGTTCAACAGCGAGGTACCCGGATCGCTGCCGGTCGCCGCGTAGTACTTGCCGTTGCCGTTGCTCGCACCGCTCTTCAAGGTCGCGGTCCATTGCAGATCCTGCGACTGAGTGCCGGGGTCGACCTCGACCACGTAAGTGGCGGCGGTGATGGTCTTGGCCGCGCCGCCGATGGTCATGCTGAAGCCGGTGTGGGCGAGGAATTTGGCCCACTCGTCGAACCAACTGTCGGTCTCGTTGCCGGTGGGCGACAGGGGCGAAATCTTCGTCTCCTCGGCATTCCCCGTCGCCGCCACGTCGTTGTTCTTTGCGGTCGCCAGCAGATTGAGCGCCGCCGTGGCTTCCCCGGTCTGGTTGCTGCCCTTGCCATTGCTGATGTAGATGATGAAGTTCTTCTGGCAGCCGTCCACCACCGGACTCACATAGGTCGACGCCGTGTTGGGGGTTGCGGAAAAGGCGTTGCCTGCGAGGCTGGTGATCCAGGAATTGGTCGCATTGCCGCTGTAGTCGGTGCGCGAATCGTGGCCGGCATTGGAGGTCGTTGCCGAATAGGAGGCCAGACCCTTGAAGTAGCGATACGCCTCGGCCATGGATAAGCCGGGTACCGCATTGTTGGTCTTGTCGCCGGCAAAGCTCGTCGCCGGCGCATTGTTCAGATCGTTGGCCAGGCTCGACAGCGCCGTCTTGTTGGTACCCGTCATCTGGCGCACCGCGAAGCGCACGTAGCTGCCCTCGATGCTGCCGCCGGCATTGATGGCCAAGCCGACGTTGAATTGGTCGGAAAGCCCGTTGATCACCGAAATCAGCGCCGTCTTCTCAGCCGCAAAATAGCTCTGCCAGTTGGCCGAGGTGTCGAGCACGATCAGCACGTTCGGCCGTTCCGACGCGATCGACGGATTGGCCATGAAGATGTCGATATCCTCATGCACCGGATCGAAAGCGGCGTTGGCGACCCCCGGCAGCAGCGCCAGGGACAGGATCAGATATCTCAGGATTTTCATGCCGAACTCCTTTGCGCCGACGATTCGGCGCTTATTCCGGGCAGTGCTCCGCCAACATACGGACGGTGACACCGCGATAAAGGGTGACCTTGGCGCCACTGACGCTGTCGGTAGCATCGGCTTTGATGACCCAGTTGTTGTCGTCGGGCGCCAGTTCGCCGAGTTTTTTTGTGTAGCCGGTGGCTGGTTGCGACTTGGTACATTGCGGAGCCGTCACGCTGCCGATCTTCGGATTGGTGATGGAGCAGGTTCCAGCCGTGACCACGCTTCCGTCCGAGCAGATGTCCTTGGCAGCGGCCGTGCCGGCCTGGACCGCCGCATCGTCGAAAGTTGCGCTGGAACTCACCAGTTGCTCGATGGCCGAATCGGTGAGCATTTCCATCTGTTTCTGCCACTGGAAATTGCCGGTAATCCGGAGATTCACATTGGCCAGGCGAATCCCGGCCAAAACAAAAAGCGTCAACATCACCAGCATGACCAGGGTGATGATCAGGGTGACACCTGACTCGCGCGGCCGGGTGCGAGGGGAGATCATGTTTCGCGCCTCCCGCCGACATTGGTGATGTAGATCTGCTGGTGAAATGCGTGGCGGCGGAATTTCGCCGCGGCGCCGCTCGGGGTATAACTGATCCCGCCGCCGAGGTCGTAGCTGTTGCCATCGGTATAGCCGGTACTCGACTCGGTATTGCGGGCGAGCACCCTGACTTCGACCTGCACCACGTTTTGCCAATCGGCCACCGTGGCCGGCGCCGACAGACCGCCGGAATCGACCTGGCCATTGCCGTCGGTATCGACGCCGTAGTGCGCCTTGAAGAATTCCACCCCTTCGACCAGCGGCACCACGGTCATGGTCGCGGCGCCCCCGGAAGCCGTCAGTTCGAGGCGTTTCAGGGTGGGGATAGTGTCGTCGTCTGCGGTACACATGCCATTGCTGCCGCTACCGCTGCGACAGTTGGCAACGAAGTAAATGTCGACGTGCAGCTTGCGTATATAGGCGGCGATCGTCGGCCGCGTTGCCGGCGTTCCGGAGAGTGCCTGGGTGAAATCCTTGCGTTGCAGTTCGGCGGCAGTCGCCGCGCCTTTGGCGTTTTTGCTGCTGTCGATCGCGGTTCCCGATCCGTACTGGATGTCGAGCAGCGAGTCGGAGGTCTGCACATAAACCATCCCGGCATCGGGCGTGGCCGAGGTCGTGGTTGGCGGGTCGATCAATGGAATCGTGTCCAGCCGACGCACCACGAGAATGTCGCTGCCCGGTTTCAGCGTGTCGCTATCGATCCAGGCTTGGCACGCTGTCGGCACTGTAGCGGAAGCGGACGCCGTCGCTGCCGCATAGCCCTGGATGAAAAAAGCCAGCGGGCTGTTCGCCGTCGCTGCGCTCACATTGCCCTCCGCCGGAATGGCGCACGGGTCGGGCAACGACGCTGCGGCGGGCGGCACCGCGGAGAACTCGCCGTAGTAGCCGGCAAGGCGCACGGTATTGCTGAGCAGGTCGACCGCATAGCGTCCGTTCTCGATCTGCATCGCTGCCTTGAACTGCTCTCGATTGGTCTCGGATATTTTTGTAAACATCGTCGCCAGCGCCAACGAGATGATGAGTCCGATGGTCATCGCGATCATCACCTCGATCAGCGAAAAACCATCCGCCATATGGCGTCGAGGCCGGAGCGGCAACCCCATCATGACAACCGCCCCAGCCGGAACGACATGGAAACCACGCGTCGTCTGGCTTCCGATCCATAAAGGCCGTTGGCGCAATTGGTCGAGGAAGCGAGGGTCTCCTGGGTTCCCTGCCAGACGACCGACACGGTGAACAATCCTGAATCGACCACACCGGAAATCTCCGTCGCCGGATCGTAGGAAATACAGCCGCGGGCGCCTGCCATCGCGCCGATCTTGCTGCCACCGGAATTCGTCTCCGCAGATCCTTGCAGCAGCAACGACCAAGCGCACAGATCCTTCCCCGCCTGGGTACTGGTGCAATCCACGACATAGGAATCGTCGCCGGCCGTCCCCAGGTAGCTGACGCCGGTCGCGGGATCCGTGATGTTCTTGAACGACCCCATGGCGGTTCGATTCATCCGCAAGCGCTCGACCATGTCGTTCGCCAGAAGAATCGCCTGGCTGCGCTGGTAAGACTCGAATTCGGCATTCATCGCACGGGCCTGCAACGCCGCCAGGCCCAGCACACCGACAGCGACGATGAGCATCGAGACGAGAACCTCGATCAGTGAAGCGCCGGATTGGTTCTTGCGACGGACAGTCATGGAATCCCTCACTGGCAACCGTTGTCGGGATCGCCGTCGGTATCGAGCCGGGCTTCCGGCAGACCGCTCAGACTCAGCGTGATGCAACGTGCAGGAATTTCGCCATAGTTCGACGACGACATGATGAAGCTGATACCGCTGGAGGCCGCTAAAGGGCGGCCGTTTCCGCCGAAAGTGACGTTCGCCGTGATGACGTCTCCGTCGCTCTCGGTCTGCACCACAGAAACGCTGGCATCCAGGGCATCTTGCTTCTGTAGCGTGGTCGTTGAACCGCTGGTGAACTGCACCGTCCAGCCACCGCCCCAGCCGCTTGCGGAGGGAACGACGTTGACCGAGCTATTGCGTTTGATGGCTTCGCTGCGCGCCAGCAGTAGCGCCGAGAACATGTCGCTGTTCGCCCCGCGTACCCGCTGACCGGCGATCATTTGTTGAAAGTTGGGCAGTGCGATCGCCAACAGAATCCCCATGATCGCAATCGCAATCATCAGCTCAATGACGGTGAATCCACGCTCGCCAGCGCTGTGCGGTTGCATTTCAACCAGTCGATGGGGGTGGGCGATTTGTGGCATCTCACCACTTCCCAACCGGGGTCTTGGCTCCGGTATTGTCCAGCGTCAACGTGCCGTCGGCCGCCTGGGAGCCCCCCGCAACAGGCGTGGCGGTAATCGTGAACCCGAGCGGCGTGGCGGTGGTCGCAATGGCGATCGTATATTTTCCGCTCACGTCGCTCGGCGTACTGGAGTAACCCAACGCCGCTTCGGTCGAAGCATAGGCACGGCTGTCGAGCAGATACTGTTCCTGCTTGCTGGCCAGCGCAAGCATGTGCTGCTGGGCCGCCGAACGGTTGGCCTTGACCAGATAGCTCTGATAATTCGGGATCGCTATCGCCGCAAGAATGCCGATGATGGCGACGGCAATCATCAATTCCAGCAGCGTGAAACCGGCAGCGCGCATAGACCTCACAATCCATCTCCTTCGCCAAAGCCCGGGATTCCGGACGCCCCGGGGTCGATCAGATGATCCCCCCCTGCATGTGCGTTTTCCATCGGCGATCCCCGATTCGATTGCCCTAGGGAATCGCCTAGCCGGGCGCGGCAGTTCGATTTGCGGCGATAAGCCGGCGTGAAAGCGACTTTTCTTTTAGAATCCATCGCCCAAACACTGCGCTTTTCCGGTTGGCGCACCCTCCGCAGGGCCTCTCGCCCGACATTACCCACTGCCTGAACCGGTACCCCCTTGGGGGCAGGCCGATCCAGGAAAGCCACAACCGATGAAATTCGAAGATCTCGGGCTGATGCCCGAACTGTTGCGCGCCGTGCATGAAGCCGGCTACACCTCCCCGACTCCGATCCAGATGCAGGCCATTCCAACGGTGTTGCAGGGCCTCGATGTCATGGGCGGCGCCCAGACGGGGACCGGCAAGACGGCCGGCTTCACGCTGCCGCTGCTGCAACGTTTGGCGCGCCATGCCAGCAGTTCGCCGTCGCCGGCGCGGCACCCGGTGCGGGCGCTGATCCTGGCGCCGACCCGCGAACTGGCGATGCAGGTGTACGAGAGCGTCAAGACCTATAGCAAGTACGTGCCACTGCGCTCGGTGTGCATCTACGGCGGCGTCGACATCCGGCCGCAGATCGCCGAGTTGCGCGAGGGCCGCGAGATCGTGGTCGCCACCCCCGGCCGGCTGCTCGACCACGTGGAGCAGAAGAGCGTGAGCTTCGCCCAAGTCGAAATGCTGGTGTTGGACGAAGCCGACCGCATGCTGGACATGGGCTTCATTCCCGATATCAAGCGCATTCTCGCCTTGCTGCCGAAGGAGCGGCAGAGCCTGCTGTTCTCCGCCACCTTCTCCAACGAGATCAAGAAGCTCGCCGACAGTATGCTGAAGAGTCCGCAACTGATCGAAGTCGCGCGGCGCAATGCAGTCGGCGAGAACATCACTCACCGCGTGCATCCGGTGTCGGCGGACAACAAGCGCCACCTGCTGCTGCATCTGCTGCTCGAAGCTGAATTGAAACAGGTGCTGGTGTTCGTCGGCACCAAGTTCGGTACCAGCCGCCTGGCCGCCTGGCTCGACCGCCAGGGCGTCAAAGCCGACGCCATCCACGGCGACAAGAGCCAGCAGCAGCGCACCGAAGCGCTGGAAGGCTTCAAGGCGGGGACCATCCGCGTGCTGGTAGCCACCGATGTCGCCGCCCGCGGCCTCGACATCGACGATCTGCCCCACGTCATCAACTACGAACTGCCGCATACCGCCGAGGACTATGTGCATCGCATCGGCCGTACCGGCCGTGCCGGCAAGAAGGGCGATGCCACCTCGCTGATGAGTCCGGACGAAAAGCAGCGCCTGGACGATATCGAGAAGCTGATCAAGTTCAAGATCGACCAGGTCGTCGTCCCGGGCTTCGAACCGGGGGCGCCGGTGGCACGCGAAGAACGCAGTCGCCACGGCCATCTGCGCGAACGCGAAAGCCGCGCTACCCACGGGCCGAAAAGCCCGGTGCGGCTGCCCGCCACCGCCGCGCACCTGCCCACCCTGGCAGCGGACGGCTTCGACTACAGCAAGCCGTACGAACCGAGCGGCGGCGGTACCGGCGACGAAACCAAAACGGCCGCCGCGCCACGCCGCCCTCTGCGCCCGGTCGCCGCGCTGCTTGGCGGCGCCATCAAGAAATAGCTTCCTTTATTGAAATCAACCGGCGACGCTTACGACGCACTGCGTTAGTGGCTCAAGCGGATGTGCTCGTCGCCGCTGGCGGCGACCTTCTCCAGGCAGGCCAGCACTTCAAGGCTTGCCTGCTCCATGCGTTCGACCGCCCCGAACCCGGCCGCCTGGTTGCCTTCCTTGAATAAACGCACGGCGGCCATGCCGTTTTCATGGAAACGCGCATGCGGCTGCTCCATTTCGCGGAACCCCGGCAGCTGTGCAAAGGAGGTGCGCCCATCGCCTTCGTAGTACCACTTGCCGAGGCGGCAGCCGCGGTGGTCGGAAAAATCTTTGCCCTCTTTATCCGACAGGGACATGAAAACGCGATAGACCTCGAACTTGTAGACCAGATGATCGATCTTCGCTACTTCGGCGAAGGCGCGCAGCGAAGAATGCAGCGCCGTGCGCTCGGTGAGCGCCGACATCCCGTTGAGGCGCGCCATTTCGGCTTCGGCGGCATGACCTTCGGCGCTGAACACGTCGGATTTCTGCGCCCACTGCTCCATCTGCGCCTTCGTCAGGCGTGTCTCTTCCTGGATCGAGAGCACCAGCGAGGAGATTTCGCTGGTGGCGCTGCTGGTGCGTTCCGCCAGCTTGCGTACCTCGTCGGCCACCACCGCGAAGCCGCGGCCCTGCTCACCGGCGCGTGCCGCCTCGATTGCCGCGTTCAGCGCGAGCAGGTTGGTCTGGTCGGCAATCTCCTTGATCAGCTGGAGAATCCCGCCGATCTCTCCGGTGCGCTGCGACAGGCTATCGACGCGCGCGGCCATTTGCCGCGTGTCGATAGCCAGAGTTTCCATATTGGCGGCCATCGACTCCATCGAGCTGCGGCTGCCGTCCGAGACGCGGGCCATTTCGGCTGCCCGCTCCGCCTCGCCCTTCATTGCGCTGGCAACGAGGAACTGCGATTTCTGCACTTCGCCGAAGGAGTTGCCGAACGACTGCATGCTGCGATAAATCTGCGCGCATTTCTCCAGATCGGCCGCCATCGCCTCCTGCCGTGAACGCATGCTGGCCTCCTCTTCGCGCGCTTGAACGAGTTCCCTTTCGAGCGCCGCGACACGGCTGTCGGCCTGATGTAAGGCGGACTCCAGCTGGGCAATGCGTTTCCTGCTTTTCAAACCGAACATGCAACCTCCGTGGGATCAATATGGAAATATCCTCGATGCAATGAGTGAGTGCGCACCCCTGCATCGTTATTTTTTGCGCGGCCGCAGTCCTGCAAACCGCCTGTACCGGATTCCGCGGGGAGAGGGAAAACCGCCCGCTCCATTCGCTGAGAGGCATTTTACCGACTCCCCCCCCAAAACCTTGCCCGACATCCGTTCGGGGCCCCGAAAACCTTCAAATGTGGCTTTCCCGCTCACAATAGCCATGATTTTCTGTATCCTTGCCCCTCGGAAATCGGTGGCACGGCTTTTCTGCACCAAAGCTGAGCTGCATATCCGAATGCAAGCCTGTCGGCCGACCTGTGCCGAACCCCAGACTCCGAAAACTGTTGGCTGCGCCGCCCATCGGCATGAAGGCGGCCGAGGCCAATTTGCACTGCGATTGAACGAGGGAGAAGTTATGTCATTGACGATTGGGATACCGAAGGAGACGTTTGCCAACGAGAAGCGCGTGGCGACGATACCGGAGGTTGTCGAGAAGCTGATCAAGCTGGGATTTGGCGTTACCGTCGAAACCGGCGCGGGAGCGCTGGCAAACTTCGCCGACGACACCTACGTCGCCGCAGGAGCGAAGATCGCTGGCAGCGCCGCCGAACTGTGGAATGCGTCGGACATCGTGTTCAAGGTACGCGCGCCCAGCCTCGACGAAGTCGCCCTGATCAAGGAAGGCACCACGCTGATCGGCTTCATCTGGCCGGCGCAGAACCCTGACCTCATGCAGCAACTGGCGGCGAAAAAGGCGACCGTGCTGGCCATCGACTCGCTGCCGCGCACGCTCTCCCGCGCCCAGAAGATGGACGCGCTGACCTCCCAGGCCGGCGTCGCTGGCTACCGTGCGGTGATCGAGGCGGCCAACGCCTTCGGCCGCTTCTTCAATGGCCAGATCACCGCCGCGGGCAAGGTGCCGCCGGCCAAGGTCTTCATCGCCGGCGCCGGCGTCGCCGGCCTGGCCGCCATCGGCACGGCCGCCGGCCTCGGCGCCATTGTGCGCGCCAACGACACCCGCGCCGAAGTGGCCGACCAGGTCGTCTCCCTGGGCGGCGAATTCGTCAGAGTCGATTACGAGGAAGAAGGCTCCGGCGGCGGCGGCTACGCCAAGGTGATGAGCGCGGGCTTCCAGCAGGCCCAGCGCGAGATGTACGCCAAGCAGGCGAAAGAGGTGGACATCATCATCACCACCGCGCTGATCCCCGGCAAGCCCGCGCCCAAGCTGATCACCGCCGAGATGGTGAAGAGCATGAAGCCGGGCAGCGTGATTGTCGACATGGCCGCCGAGCAAGGCGGCAACTGCGAACTCACGGTGCCGAACGAAGTCGTTGTCTGTCACGGCGTGACCATCGTCGGCTACACCGACCTGGTCAGCCGCCTGGCCAAGCAGTCGTCGACGCTGTATGCCAGCAACCTGTTCCGCCTCACCGAGGAACTCTGCAAGACCAAGGACGGCATCATCGACGTCAATATGGAAGACGAGGCCATCCGCGGCCTGACGGTCATCAAGGAGGGCAACATCACCTGGCCGCCCCCGCCGCCCAAACCCGCGGCGCCCCCCCCGGTGGCGGCCAAACCGGCCGCTGCCGCTCCGGCGGCGAAGAAGGGCGGGCACGGACACGGCGGCAGCGGCGAACCGATGGCGGGCAACAAGCTGGCCATCATGTTCGGTGTCGCCGCGGCGCTGTTCTGGTTTGTCGGCGCCAATGCCCCGGCCGCCTTCCTCGCCCACTTCACCGTGTTCGTGCTGGCCTGCTTCGTCGGCTATATGGTGGTGTGGAACGTCACCCCGGCCTTGCACACGCCGCTGATGAGCGTGACCAACGCGATCAGCTCGATCATCGCCATCGGCGCCCTGATCCAGATCGCGCCGCCGCTGGCCGACGGCATGCCGGTGCCGAACGAGTGGATACGCTGGCTGGCAGTCGGCGGCATCGTCCTCACCGCCGTCAACATGTTCGGCGGTTTCGCCGTCACCCAGCGCATGCTGGCCATGTTCCGCAAGTAGGAGACACCACGAAATGTCCGGAAATCTGTCCACCGTCTCCTACATCGGAGCCACCATCCTCTTCATCCTCAGCCTGGGCGGTCTGTCCAATCCTGAAACGTCCCGTCGCGGCAACCTCTACGGCATCATCGGCATGACCATCGCCGTCCTCGCAACGGTGTTCGGGCCGCGCGTCTCGATGGCCGGCATCCCCTGGATTGTCGGCGCCATGGCGGTCGGCGGCGCCATCGGCCTCTACGCCGCACGTACCGTGCAGATGACGCAGATGCCCGAGCTGGTGGCGTTGATGCACAGCCTGGTCGGCCTCGCCGCTGCGCTGGTCGGCTTTGCCAGCTACATCGACACCTCGGTCGAGCTGGCTGGCGCGGAAAAGGCGATCCACGAGGTCGAGATCTACGTCGGCATCCTGATCGGCGCCGTGACCTTCTCCGGTTCGCTGATCGCCTTCGGCAAGCTCAACGGCAAAATCGGCGGCAAGCCGCTGCTGCTGCCGGCGCGCCACTGGCTGAACCTGGCCGGCCTGCTGGTGGTGATCTGGTTCGGCCGCGAGTTCCTCAACGCCCACAGCGTCGCCGACGGCATGATGCCGCTGATCGTGATGACCGTCATCGCCCTGCTGTTCGGCATCCATATGGTGATGGCTATCGGCGGCGCCGACATGCCGGTGGTGGTGTCGATGCTCAACAGCTACTCGGGCTGGGCGGCGGCGGCGACCGGCTTCATGCTCTCGAACGATCTGCTGATCGTGGTCGGCGCGCTGGTCGGCTCCTCGGGCGCGATCCTCTCCTACATCATGTGCCGGGCGATGAACCGCAACTTCATCAGCGTCATTGCCGGCGGCTTCGGC
>JALNXH010000017.1 GCA_023230455.1 Rhodocyclaceae bacterium
GGACAGCGCCAGGTACGAATTCGGCCGCTTCGCTTCGTTCAGCTTGATCAGGCTGCCCGCTTCCACCATCTGCGCAAACAGTCCCTCCGCTTCTTCCTCCGTCCCATCACACCAGACCACCGCGTCAGGCTCCGTCATGGCCGCTACTTCGGCAACCCAGGCCTTGAGTTTTTCGTGTTTGACGTAATCCGGTGCGGCGATCGCGTCGGTCGGTGTTTGCAGACGTTGATTCATTGAAAACTCCACTCCATCTTAGTGTGAGGGCAGGCTTGTCGTCGGGACGTGCGGAAGCGGCGATATGCCGATGCGGTCGGGGGCGCGCCTCGCGGAGATGGTGCGAAGCACTGGACAAGCATTGGGCGGGTACGGCTCGGTTATTATGGGAACGGTAAAGGTTGCCATTATCTCACATGAGCCAAATTCGCCCCAATTGCCCGCCGCAGGCAGCCGTTTCCGGTTGTGCATCAAGTTGCTCTAGAAAGCCCGCATGGCTTCGTTCGCACCGCTGAACGGGCTGGCCCTGTCAGGCGGTGGAGCCCGCGCGGCCTATCAGGCGGGGGTTTTGAAAGCGGCGGCGGAAATGGACCGCAACGCGCGTCGCAGTCCGTTTCCGATCATCAGCGCCGTTTCCGGCGGGAGCATGGGGGCGACGATTCTGGCAGCGGGCGCGAACGATTTCCATGCCGCCGTCGATGCGCTGACGCGATTCTGGACGAGTTGCAGCTGCCGTAATCTCTACGGTGGATTACCGGTCTCCCGCCTGGGGGTTGCCTGGCGTATTTTGTGCGGTGCCGCCGGCGACGGCTGGCTCGACGCCCGCTCGGCGCGTGCGTTGTTCGCGGCCCAGGCCGACTTTGAAGGCATCGCTGCGGCGATCGAAGCCGGCACCTTGCATGCGCTGAGCCTCGGGGCGTACGGATACGCTTCGCAACAAACCGTGCATTTCTTTCAGGGGCGCGGCGATCTCGAGCCCTGGCGCGACGGACCTATCGTCAGCGCGCATGTGCGCCTGGGGGCCGAACATCTTGCGGCGGCGTTCGCCATTCCGCTGGTGTTCCCTCCGGTCAAAGTGCATCGGGAATATTTCTGCGATGCGGCCGCGGCCGGTCGTCCGGAGGCAGCGGCCTTGCGTTTAGGTGCGGGCCGGATTCTGAGCATCGAGGCGGATCTGCCCGTATCGACGGCGCAACGGCGCAATACCCGGCTGCAGTCGGGGATGCTTCAGGCGGCGGCCCATGCCGTGGCTTCCGGCTTCGGGTGCAGCGGTGGGGACGTTCAGGCGCCTACGGCGGCGTGCGAGACGATTCGGTTTGTTCCGTCAGTACCTTTGCCGCAACTTGCGCGGAGCCACTGGTCCTGCGTTCCCGATACTCTGCGCAAATCGCTGGAGCGGATCGAAGAGGAGACGGCATTCCAGATCGCCAGCCTGTTGCTGTTCGAGCAGCCCTTTCTGGAAGCACTGCTCGACCTTGGTTACCGGGATGGCGTGGCACGGCGCGATGATTTGCAGAAATTTCTCGCACAGCCTTAATGCATAAGTTGAGATTATCTCTATATCTACTTAATTTTGCGTTATAAAATGCCGCTAATTCGAGTGTGGGCCGTAGCCGTTTCACGGTCGCGTAAATCTTCGCAGGAGACCCTATGAAAACAATATTGATCCTTCTCCTCGCCACCGCAGGGCTCGCGTTGAATCCCCTCGCCGGAACGGCCGCAACCGGCAAGGCCGATGGCAAAGACAGCCACGGACACAAGAAAAAGCAGGCCGTCGTGAAAAAACGTGCCGTCGTCGCCAGGAGTACCTTGGAAGACACTCGGCGCCTGGTTGTTCAGTCGTCGGCGGCCCTCGTACAGGATCAGGCCACCGGCGCGATTCTGTTCGAGAAGAATGCCGGCGCAGTGGTGCCGATTGCGTCCATCAGCAAGGTGATGACAGCGATGGTTGCGCTGGATGCCAATCCCAATCTGAACGAGGAACTGACAATCGGAGAAGAGGACGTGGATGTCCTCAAGGGCACCCATTCCCGACTCAAGGTGGGAACGCGCCTTAGCCGCGAAGAAATGCTGCGTCTTGCGCTGATGTCATCCGAGAACCGTGCGGCCTCGGCGCTTTCGCGTTTCTATCCGGGCGGACGCTCGGCATTCATCGCCGCGATGAACCGCAAGGCGGAAAGCCTGGGCCTTGCCGACACCCATTTCGAAGACCCGACCGGCCTCACCTCGGCCAACGTGTCGAGTGCCCGCGATCTGGTGAAAATGGTGACTGTCGCGCATCAATATCCGCTGATCCGCGAATTCACCACCACGGCGGAGTACGAGGTGATGCTGGGCAACCGCCAGCAGACCTTCCGCAATACCAATCCGTTGGTACGCGCCCGCAACGGCAATTGGGAAATCGGCCTGTCCAAGACCGGGTTCATCAGCGAAGCAGGCAAATGCCTGGTGATGCAGGCTTGGCTCAACAACAAGCCGACCATCATCGTATTGCTCGATTCCTGGGGTAAGTTGACCCGGATCGGCGACGCCAACCGCATCAAGCGCTGGATCGAAAGCGCCGGCCTGACGCAGAAGCCGACCGCCGGCTGAAGCACCTCCCGCCGTGCGCCCGCCGTGGCGCACGGCGGTTCTCTCATAGCGCACTCTTTGCCGGAGCGGCTCTGCGCTGCCGGTATTTGCTGATTTCCACGACCACCGTGGCCAGCGTGGCGACCGTCAGAATTTCCACCCAGGCGGTCAAGCCGATCGGCGCGGTCTGAAAGGTGCGGTTCATCACCGGCAGATACGTAAATCCCAGTTGCAGCAGCAGCATGCTGCCGGCACCGCCCCACACCCAGCCGTTATCGAATGGCGCCATGCGCCAGAGCGGTCGCGTCAGCGAGCGGCAGCTGAACAGATAGGCGGTTTCCACCATCACGAACACATTGCAGGCAACGGTGCGGGCTTCGGCAAGCGGTGCTCCACGCTCCAAGTAGAGCAGGAACAGGCCGAAGGCGCCTGCGAGCAGCAACGTACTGACCAGCAGAATGCGCCATAGCAGGGAGCCGTCGAGCATCGCGCCGCCCGGCTGTCGCGGCGCGCGCGCCATCACGCCCCGTTCCACCGGCTCGAAGGCCAGCGGCATGCCCAACAGCACGGCGGTGGTCATGTTGATCCAGAGAATTTGTAACGGAGTGATGGGCAGGGTCATGCCGAGCAGGATCGCCGCGAGGATCACCAATCCTTCGCCGAAATTGGTCGGCAGCGTCCAGGTGACGAACTTCACCAGGTTGTCGTATATCCCCCGCCCCTCTTCGATCGCGGCTTCGATGGTGGCGAAGTTGTCGTCGGTGAGTACCATCGCGGCAGCCTCCTTGGCCACGTCGGTGCCGCCCAGTCCCATGGCGATACCGATGTCCGCCTGTTTCAGTGCCGGCGCGTCATTGACCCCGTCGCCCGTCATCGCTACCACCGCGCCGCCCGCCTGTAGGGCGCGCACCAACCGCAATTTCTGTTCGGGCTCGACGCGGGCGAACACATCGGTGGCGGCGGCGGTGGCCACCAGCGCATCGTCATCCAGTGCGGCGAGATCGCGTCCGCTGAGTGCGCGGCTGGTTTCGTCGGCGATGCCCAGCCGGCGGGCGATGGCCAGCGCGGTTTCGGCATGGTCGCCGGTGATCATCTTGACCCGGATACCCGCTCGCTGGCAGGTTTTGACTGCTGCCACGGCCCGCGCTCTGGGCGGGTCGAGCATGCCGGCCAGGCCGACAAGGCAGAGCCCGCTCTCGATGTGCCGTGCCGTCAAAACCGTGTCTGCCGGCAGTTCCCGCCGCGCCAGCGCAAGAACCCGCAAACCCTGGCGCGCCAGGGCCCGCGCTTCTTCCTCGACCGCCGCGTGTTGCAGCGGCACTCTGTGTCCGGAAGCATCGAGCATCGCGTCGCAGGCGGCCAGCACTTTTTCCGGCGCACCTTTCACGTACACCATGCCCAGCCCCTCGATCATGTGCAGGGTGGCCATGCTCTGCCGCTCGGAATCGAACGGCAGTTCGTCATGGCGGGGGAAAAGGGCTTGCAGCGTGGCCTCGTCGAGGCCCCCTTTGCGTGCGGCGACCAGCAACGCCGCTTCGGTCGGATCGCCGGTGATGGACCAGTGCCGCTCCTCGCGATGCAGGCCGGCATCGTTGCAAAGCGCGCCGGCGAGGAGGACTTCGCGCAAAGCGGCGGGGTGTGCGGCGCCTCCGTCCTGCATATTTTCGATGTGGCCTTCCGGCGCATAGCCGTGGCCGCTGACGCTGAAGCGCTCGCCGCCTGCCCAGAGTTGCAGCACGGTCATTGCGTTCTCGGTCAGCGTGCCGGTCTTGTCGGAGCAGATGACGGTGGTGCTGCCCAGAGTTTCCACCGCCGGCAGCTTGCGCACGATGGCGCGCCGCCGCGCCATGCGCGCAACGCCGATGGCCAGCGTGACCGTCACCGCCGCCGGCAGGCCTTCGGGAATGGCACCGACGGCGAGCGCCACCGCGGCCATGAACATGTCTACCGCCGCTTCGCCGCGGAGTACGCCGACGACGAAGGTCAGCAGCGCCAGCGCCAGGATGATCAGCAGCAACTGGCGCGAAAAGCGCGCCATCTGTCGCGTCAACGGCGTCGATAGATCGGGCGCCTGGGCGATCAGATCGGCGATACGTCCGGTTTCGGTGCTGTCGCCGGTGGCCACCACCACACCGCGCCCCTGTCCGGCCACCACCACGGTGCCGGCATAGGCCATGTTGCGACGCTCGGCGAGCGGCGTGTCCTCCGGCAGTGCGTTCCAGTGTTTGTCCACCGGCAACGATTCGCCCGTCAGCGCCGCTTCCTGAGTGCGCAGATCCTTGCCGGCGACAAGGCGCAGATCGGCGGGCACCTTGTCGCCGGCGGCGAGCAGTACCACATCGCCCGGCACCAGTTCGAGCGCATCGCGCTTCAGGCGCTGGCGGCTGCGCAACACCGTGGTCTCGGTGGCGACGGCACGCGCCAGCGCCGCCAGCGCGCTCTCGGCTTTGCCTTCCTGGATGAAGCCGACCAGCGCATTGACCAGTACGACACCGAAAATCACCCCGGAGTCCACCCATTCGTCGAGCGCCGCGGTCACCAGTCCCGCAGCGATCAATACCAGCACCAGCGGTTCCATCAGCTGCCCGGCAAAGCGCGATAGCGCGCTGCGTCCGGCGCGCAGCGTCGGGCGATTGGGGCCGTGGCGGGCAAGCCGGGCGGCGGCTTCCGCGTCGCTCAGGCCCTGGGCCGGATCGACGACGTGGTGTCGGGCGACCGTCGCACCGTCGTGGGCGTGCCAGCGCAGTGCGGTGGACATGTCAAGGCGCTGCCAGGGTGCGGGCCGTCGTGGTGAAGACGATGGTGCGGGATGCTCGGATGTCCGCATGCAGGGCTTCGGCCAGCGGCGGATTGACCGGCCCGTCGGCCTTCCACTCGATGATGAAATTGGCACCCGATCCGCCCGAGACGTCGGTATGCGGAACGAACAGTTCCAAGGTGCCCAGCGGTTTGATCGTGCGCGGCGCGGGCACGTAATCCTTCACCAGCCGTCCCTCGGTGTCGTAGTAGCGGGCCGAGACCACCTTGATGGTCGAGCGGGCATCGGTGTTGCGGATGCTGACATGCGCGGAGAGCAGGGTTTGCGAAGGATTGCCGCGGCCGTCCAGATCGCCGTGGTAGAGGTGCGAGTAGATCGCCAGATAAAGACTGCGGCCGGTCGACAGCGGCGGCGCATCGTCGGCGCGGGCGGTGGCAACGGCGACGAGGAGGCAGAACAGGGCGAGTGCGCGGCGCGACATTGCAGGGAAGGCGGACATGGGGGGGCCTCGATTTCAGGGGGTCATCGATTGTCCGGACGGACGTGTTGACGTTTGTCGTTGCGGTAAAACTCGCGCAGACTGCCGTAGCGTTCGGCGCGTACCGCCTTGACCTGGGCGATGGCGCGTTCGATCGGTACGCCGAGCTGGGCGAGGGTTTCCGCAGCCAGCATCAGGCTGCCTTCATGGATGTCGGAAACCACCTCGGTGGCTCCTGCCGCTTTCAGCTTGGCGACATCGGCCTCGTCGGGCGCGCGCACCACCACCGGCAGGTCGGGACGCAGGTCGCGTACGCGGCGCAGGATGCGCAACGCCGAGTGCACGTCCGGATAGGTGACCACCACGGCCCGTGCCCGCTCGATGCCGGCGGCGCGCAGCACCTCGGCGCGATCGGCGTTGCCGAACACGACGCGGCCGCCGGCGTCCTTGACGCGCTGCGGATCCACTTCCAGGGCCATGTAGGAAATTCCCTCATCGTCTAAAAAGCTGGCAATGCGCCGGCCGCTGCGGCCGAAGCCGCAGAGGACAACGTGGCCGCTGAGTTCCTCCGCTTCGGCGGTGACTGATTGAATGACCCGGGTGCGGTGCGCCCAGTCGCCGCGCGCCATGCGTTTGCCGAGGTTGGCGGCGCGTTCGATCAAGGTGGGTGCGAGAAACATGGAGAACAGCATGGCGGCTATGGTGACCTGGAACACATCGTCCCCCACCAGCTTCAGTTGGTGGGCGAATTCGATCAGCACCAGCCCGAACTCGCCGGCCTGGGCCAACTGCCCCGCCGTGCGCAGCGCCACATCGAACGGCGTGCGTCCTGCCATCACCACCAGCAGCACGACGATCCCCTTGCCCGCCACCAGTAACAGCAGCGCTAGCAGCAGCCCGTCCAGGTTGCTGAGCACGTAGCCCAGATCCAGCATCATTCCCACGGTGACGAAGAACAAGCCGAGCAGGATGTCGCGGAACGGCCGGATGTCCGCCTCCACCTGATGGCGATACACCGTTTCCGAGATCAGCATGCCACCGACGAAAGCGCCCAGTGCCAGCGACAGGCCGGCCTGCCCCGTGGCGTAGGCCAGCCCGACCACGATCCAGAGCGTGGCTAGAACGAACAGCTCCTCGGACTTGTGATGGGCCACCGCATCGTAGAGTCGCGCCATCAGCTTTTGCCCCACCGCCACCAGGATGACGAGAACGGCGCCGGCCTGGAGCAGCGCCATCAGCAAGGGGCGCATCAGGTCTTCGTCGGGCTGCGCCAGGGCGGGAAACAGCAGCAGGCAGGGGACCAGAGCCAGATCCTGAAACAGCAGCACGCCCATGGTCTGCCGGCCGGAGCGCGACTGCAGCTCGAAGCGTTCCGACAGCATCTTGGCGACGATGGCGGTCGACGACATCGCCACCGCCAGCCCGACGGCGACCCCGGTGCGCCAGCCTTGGTCGTAGCCGTAAAACGTAACCAGACCGGTGCCGAGTGTGGTCAGCAGAACCTGGGCGGTACCGTAGCCGAACACCGCCTTGCGCATGCGATTGAGGCTGGACAGGCTGAATTCGAGGCCGATGGAAAACATCAGGAACACCACGCCGAACTCGGCGAAGGCGTCCACCGTCGAGCTTTCCGTGATCATGTGCAGGCCATGGGGGCCGAGGACGATGCCGACCATCAGGTAGGCCAGCATGGCCGGTGCCCGCAGGCGCCGGGCCACTGCCACGGCGCCGACGGCGGCCGACAGCAGCAGCAACATGATTAGTAGATTCTGGTACATGCCGCGATGATACCGCGGCCGGATGCAGGGTCTCCTCCGCCAGGCTCAGTCGGCGCCGAGCCAGTCGGCGATTTCCTCCCTGCTCGGCATGCGTCCCGAGGATTTGACGACATCATCCACCACCAGCGCCGGCGTGGACATGACCGGATACGCCATGATCTTGTCCATCTCGCGCACGTGCTCGATGCTGACTGCCAGCCCTGCCTCGGCGGCCACTTCGCGTGTGAGCTGTTCCAGACGCTGGCACTTGGCGCAGCCCGTTCCCAATATTTTGATCAGCATGGCGAACTCCTTTTCAATGCGGTGGGCGCTGCCGTTCGATGGCGTAGAGGGTCGCCGCCAGCAGCGCGATAAAGCCGGCCAGGGCCGGCAACAACGTCGTTGCAGCGGCACCGTCCACCCATGCACCGTAGGCCAGACCGGCCAGCGTGGAGAACAGCGCCACCAGGCCGACGTAGGTCCAGGTCCTGAGCTTGCCGATGATGGCGGTGGTGATCAGGATGCTTTGCAGCGACAGTTCCGGGTCCGCCATCAGGTAGGCGATCAGCGGGCCGGGGTGCATGCCCAGGGAAAGGAACATCTTCGCCACCGGCACCTCCACCAGCGTGGGGAAGTACATGAACACGCCGAACACCACGCCGGCCAGATTGGCGAGCACGGTGTTGCTGCCGGCCACGACTTGAACCCACTCCGGCTGGATGAACAAGCGGATCACGCCGACGAGAAAGACGCCTACCACCAGCAGGGGAAATATCTGCATCACGAAGCGCCAGGTTTCCCACAGCCACTGCTGCATGTCCCAGGCATCGAAGCGCCGCGCCAGGGGCAGCAGCAGCGCCGTCAGCCCGGCGACGGCGACGGTGCGGCCGGTGACGGTGAGCAACAGCTGATCGCCCGTGCTGCGCAGCGCCAGGGCGGCGAACACCAGGGTCAGCGCGGTGAGCGCGAGGGCCGCCGGCGTCCAGCGGTTGAAGCCCTCATCCACCTTGCCCAGGCCGCGCCGGGCGCAGGCGCCGATCAGCAACAGCAGGCCGATCAGCAGCAGACCCTGGAGACTGAGGCCTTCCGCGCCCGTCGCCGGATTGGCCGGCACCCAGCGGTCCAGCGTCGCCTGGACCGCGCGGCCGTCCCAGGGCAGGTTGAAACTGAACAGGGCGGCATTGAGAAAATCCAGCTTCAAGGTGCCGGCGATCAGCAGGGCCACCAGCGCCAGCAGAAAGCCCAGGTTGCGGGCGGGAATGCCGCCGTCGCCGGCAAAGGCCGGGCCTGCATCGGCGGCCCGCCGCGTCGCTTCGGCCTTGCGGAACAGCAGCGCCATCAGCAGACCGATGCCGATGCCGAAACACAGCGCGAGGACGATGCGCGCCACGGCGAACTGGGCACCCAGCGCCACGCCGGTATAAGACAACGCAAGGATGTTGGCCGCCGGGGCGAAGAACAGAAAGGTGATGGCCGGCCCCAGGCCGGCGCCTTTTTTGTAGATGCCGGCGAACAGCGGCAGGACGGTGCAGGAGCACACCGCCAGCAGGCTGCCGGCGCCGGCCGCGGCGGAGTAGGACTTCCAGCGGGCCGCGTCGGGGCCGAGAAAGCGAACGATCGATTGCTGCGGCACCAGCGCCGACAGCGCGCCGGCGATGAAGAAGGCCGGCACCAGACAGAGCAGCACATGGGCCGCCAGATACGACGCCAGACTGGCCGCACCGCTTTGCATTGCCGCCAGCAGCAGATCCATGGTGTCCTCCTAAGCCGGACGAGCCGGAACCGAACAGGGTTGACTTCGATGCCGCGCGCAATGGCTCGGCCGAAAAAGCAGCAGAAAGGCCCGCCCCCTCCCGTCCCCCTCGCGGGGGAAGTACTTACTGGCTCGCTACGCTCGACGATTACCTATCCTTCGATTTTTGCTTTTTCACGCTAAGCGGCCAAGCCCCGAGCGTACCAGCCTTTGCTGGCATTCACGATGCGCACCACCAGCAGCATCACCGGCACCTCGATCAGCACGCCGACCACAGTCGCCAGCGCGGCGCCGGATTCGAAGCCGAACAGGCTGATCGCCGCCGCCACCGCCAACTCGAAAAAGTTCGAGGCACCGATCAGCGCCGAGGGGCAGGCGACGTTGTGCTGCTCGCCCACCGCCCGGTTGAGCCAGTAGGCCAGCGCCGAGTTGAACAGCACCTGGATCAGGATCGGCACCGCCAGCAGCGCGATCACCAGCGGTTGCCCGAGGATGGCTTCGCCCTGAAAGGCGAACAGCAGCACCAGCGTGGCGAGCAGCGCGGCGATCGACCACGGCCCGATCTTCGCCATCGCCGCCTCGAACGCCGCCGTCCCGCCCTTGAGCAGATGGCGCCGCCAGAGCTGGGCGAGGATCACCGGGATCACGATGTACAGCAGCACCGAAGTGAACAAGGTATCCCAGGGCACGACGATGGAGGAGAGGCCGAGCAGCACCGCCACGATGGGGGCGAAGGCGAACACCATGATGGTGTCGTTGAGCGCCACCTGCGACAGGGTGAACAGCGGATGGCCGTCGGTCAGCCGGCTCCAGACGAAGACCATCGCCGTGCACGGCGCGGCAGCAAGCAGGATCAGCCCGGCCACGTAACTGTCGATCTGCTCCGCCGGCAGCCAGGGGGCGAACAGGTGGCGGATGAAAATCCACGCCAGCAGGGCCATGGAAAACGGCTTCACCAGCCAGTTCACGAACAGCGTCACGGCAATGCCGCGCACATGGCGGCGCATCTCGGCCAGCGCGCCGAAGTCCACCTTCACCAGCATGGGGATGATCATCACCCAGATCAGCAGCCCCACCGGCAGATTCACCCGCGCCACTTCCAGCCGGCCGACGGCCTGGAACAGGGCGGGGAAGGCCTGGCCCAGCGCCACGCCGGCAACGATGCAGAGAAACACCCACAGGGTCAGATAGCGTTCGAAGCGGTTCATGCTGCCTTCCCGTCGGCGCTGCGGCCGATGTCGGCGAGGCGCTGCTTCAATGCGGCGGCGTCCAGCTTTTCCAGCGGCAGGGCGAAGAACAGGGCGATGCGCCGCTGCAACTGGAGAAAGGCGTGGAGGAAGGCGCGACGCTTGGCTTCGTCGCTGCCCTCCGCCGCCGCCGGATCGGGAATGCCCCAGTGGGCGGTGAGCGGCTTGCCCGGCCACACCGGGCACACTTCGCCGGCCGCGTTGTCACAGACGGTGAAAATGAAATCCAGCGCCGGTGCGCCGGGAGCGGCGAATTCGTCCCAGTTCTTGCTGCGCAGATCGGTCACCGTCATACCCTTGGATTGCAGCAATTCGATGGCGAAAGGATTCACCTTGCCGGCCGGATGGCTGCCGGCGCTCCAGGCGCGGAAGCGGCCCTTGCCCATCTCGTTGAACAGGGCCTCGGCGAGGATGCTGCGCGCCGAATTGCCGGTGCACAGGATCAGTACGTTGTAGAGGCGGTCGGTCATTTGGATTTTCTCCTGGCGGAAGGCAGATTCCTGGCCGCCTTGGGCAGGCACGCGCCGCCCTGGCAGCAGTTGTCGGTGAGGTAAGCGAGCAGTTCGTCCATCGCCGCGAAGTTGGCCGAATAGAAGATGAAGCGCCCCTCCTGTCGCGCCGCCACCAGGCTCGCCCGGTTGAGCTGGGCGACGTGGAACGACAGCGTGGCCGCGGGCAGCCCCAGCGCGTCGGCAATGGCCCCGGCGTTCAGACCCTCCGGCCCGGCTTCCACCAGCCGGCGAAAGATGGCGAGGCGGGTTTCCTGGGCGAGGGCCGCAAGGGCGGCGACGGCGATGTTTATTTCCATGTTTCCATTATCGTGGAAATATTTGACGGAAGGAAGACACGGCCGCTCCGTTGTCGGTGTCGGGGGGACACGGAAAGTCAAAGCTGTGCCAAGTTAGTAAAAAGCGTGTGCCACGGAGATTGAAAGGGCTCGGAATATCAGAGTCTTTCTTGTTTGGAGCTTGGCTTCTGTACTTCTATCTTGACGACGTAGGCCTGAAAACGATCACAGCGGTCCTTTTTTCGCCGGAGCGGTTAATGCCCGTTCTGGAATGTGGTAGAGAGCACGGTTCCAGGAGAGTGGAAAGCTTGTGGAATAGACAGTTGACCGGTCTGTACCTGTTGAGATGAACGTTCTTGCATGGCAAAATACGCAAAATTTCACGTTATCAACAACGCAAATGCCAACTGTCCCTGCCATTCAATACACTCAGGATCAGATGCGCACGCTAACTGGCGTTTCTGCCGAGACTGTGCGGCATTGGCGCAAAACCTTACCGTACCTTGCCTCCAAGACAGGGAAAGCTGCTCGGTTCACCTTTGCCGATCTTCTTGCCCTAGCTGTCACCAACGAATTGGTCAGCTCGTTGGGCGTGCACATCACCACTGTCAGCGCTGGCGTCGATGCGCTGTTCCGGTTGCTGGCTGACAGTAGCATATTGGCACTGAATGGCGCCGTGGTGTTGGTGACCCCGACCTCGGCGACCCTACGTGACACCGGCCCAGAGGGACTTGGGCCGGCACCGACGCAACCGACTCTCGCCATCCCTCTTGATCCTTTGATCACGCGGCTTCAGCAGCACATGCTGCCGATCATGTCAGCGCCAAAGCAAGCAGCATTGCCGTTTCCGCCTGAAGCTATTCGGAGCAGGGCGTGAATACCTCCAGGCTGGATCATGTGCTCGCCGCAACCGGCTTCCTTCCGGATGGTCAACCCGCGCCAGGCCTTCGACTGGGAGCGGAGGCGCAATCTTCTCGCCATGGCCGCGTCTTTACTCCAGACGCTCTGTGGCATAGCACGTCGTCGTTGACCGTCTATTTCAAGTTCGAGCAAAGCGCGCCTACAGACGATCTTGTCAGCCAGTGGCGGCGAGAAATCTGGAACGAGGGGTTCGCGCCGTTGCTGTGGGTGATTTCGCCGCAGCGTATCGACCTGTATAACGGCTTCGGCACACCCGTGAAAGAAGATGATGCCCAGAGACACCTGATCCGACGTTTCGAAAACATCGAATCTTCGCTCAAGGAACTGGATACGTTCGCCGGCCGATTGGCGATCGAGACGGGCCAGTTCTGGGTCCAAGTGCCGGTCATCGATCGCAAAACTAGCGTCGATCAGAAGCTCCTGTCGGACCTTGGTTTTCTCGAACGCGACCTGGTCGCTGGCAATCTCGCGCGTGGTGAGGCACAGGCCTTGATCGGGCGGGTGATTTTTACCCAGTATCTGATCGACCGCGAGATCGTCAGTGCGGCACGGCTGAAGAGGGTATGTGACCACACAACGTTGCCGATGATCCTGCGCGACCGGCCAGCGACCGGCAAGCTGTTCGAATGGCTGGCCCAGACTTTCAACGGCGACATGTTTCCACCCTCGTCGGTCAAGACAACACCCTCCGCTCACCACCTGACGCGGGTTGCCGAATTCCTTGAGGCCGTCGATCCCGAGAGTGGGCAGCTCAGCTTTTTCCCGTACCAGTTCGACGTCATTCCGGTCGAGCTCATCAGCTCGATCTACGAGCAGTTCGCGCACGCCGAGCCACGTCCAGATGGAAAGCGCACGGAAGCGCTGCGCAACGGCGTGCATTACACACGACTGTCGGTGGTTTCCCTGATCCTCGATGAGGTCATGGATGGCCTGTCGGGACGGGAGTCCGTTCTAGATTTGACGTGCGGCTCCGGCGTCTTCCTGGTCGAGGCGTTACGGCGACTTGTCCATCTGCGCATGAAAGGTCAGACACCAACACGGGAAGTGATCCGCTCGACGCTCTATGAGCAGATCTACGGCGTGGACATCAGCGAAGCCGCCATTCGCGTCGCTGCATTCAGCTTGTATCTAGCCGCACTTGAACTGGACCCCGATCCCCGCCCGCCGCACTCCCTGAAGTTTCAGCCACTGATCGGCAAGACATTGCTCGTCGGCGACGCTCGGACCGTCGAGCGCGACGGAGATAGCAAGGCCGTGCTAACCACCCCGGCGGGATTGAAACAGTTCGACCTGATCGTGGGCAATCCGCCTTGGAGCTTTAAAGGGCAGACCGGAACCGAAGCACGACGAAAGACCAGAGTTGCTGGCGTTCCCGCGCAGCCGCGAGGGGAAGGGCTGGACTTCGTGTTGCGGGCAGCTGAGTTCTCGCATGAGAAAACACGCTTCGGCATCATTCTCAGCGCGATGCCATTCTTTAGCCGCAGCGGGACGGGCATGGCGGCGGCACAGCATGTCATGCGCACCATGGCCCCGATCACCTTGGTCAACCTGTCCCACTTATGCAGTTGGCTTTTCGCGACAGCAACGATGCCAGCAGTGGTCCTCTTTGCTCGCCACCGACCAACGCAGCGGGCAGATCAGGTCACGGTAGTTCAAATTCCGTGGACGCCCAGCGGCGCGAGAACTCATTCGTTCGAGGTTGCACCCAGTGATGTCATCAAGCTGACTCTCGGCGAGATCGAAAGGCAGCCGCTGAAATTGAAGGCCGCTGCTGTGGGTCGTCACCGTGATCTTCTATTGTTGGACGAGCTGACTTCGGTACATCAAAGCCTGGGCGAACGGCTGGCATCACTCGATACCAAGTTCCATGATGGGTTGACTCAAGGGCGTCCGACGAACCAGACGCGCGATGCTCGTGAATTGAACGGGTTGGAACTGCTACAGACTAGCGACATGCAGCACTTCTGCATTCCTGATGACCTTCCAACATACAACCACTCGAAGGCTCAGTGGCCACACTCACGCAATACCTATCGAGCACCTCTGCTGGTCGTAAAAGAAATGGTAGTGGGACATCCACGAGCTGTGGTCGCAGTCGCCGAGCGCGACCTTGTTTTTACCGACTCCTTCTTCGCCGTATCGCTACCAGCAGCCCACAAGCAAACGGCGCATCTACTCGGAGCGATTCTGAGTTCTGCGCTGGCCTCGTGGTTCTTTAGTTTGACGGCTGCGGAATTTGGCATCTACAAGCGAAAGCTGTTAATGCGCGACGTTGGCTCTCTGCCGGTGCCGGATTTCATCACTGCCGGGAAGTCGCAAGCAGGGCAGCGCCTGTTGTCACTTGAGAAAGCACTACGTAAGCGCGAAATCGACGTGCAGGATTGGGCTGCATTGGACGAAGCGGTATTCGATCTATACGGGCTTGGTGACACCGATCGAGTAGTGGTTCGAGATGGGCTTCTGCGCGCCGGATGGCAATGGGAGAGCGGCCGCGAATCTTCTGTCGCGACTACGGACAGCCGTACCGAGGTCGCGGCGTACGCCAAGACCTTTCTGTCCGTCATGGAGGGCTGGTTTTCCGTTCGTAACAAGCGACATATGCGCGCCGAAGTACTTGACTTACCAGGCAGCTCGGCCTTGCGCGTAGTGCGCTTCGTCCTGGAAGACGGCCCCGGAGATTCCAGCGTGAGCGTCGTGGCACCACAAGGCGACTTGAACGACGTGCTAGCACGGCTTGGTAAGCGACTGAAGGTCAAGATCGCAACCGCGCTCAGTGCGGAGCGGGAATTGCGAGTACACGGACGCAACGAAGTCGTGATCATCAAGCCCGCAGCGCGTCGCCACTGGATGGGCATCGCAGCACTGGAAGATGCCGATGCAGTGGTAGCGGAGAGCTTTTCAGGGGGCAACGCTTGAGGATTCCCTATGAGCCCCCTCCTGCTTTGGGCAGAGAGTTCATCGAACTGGAGCCTGAGGTCGTAGCGGTCATTCTGCTGACACTGGCTGATGGTTGGCAACATGCATGTGAAGCCGAGGATGTAAATCCCAATGCTGGCGAGGTGCTCATGACGGAGCGCCTACGCGATGGGATGCGCAGTGCACTGAAGAACTCTCCGTGGAAACAGATTATGGTGCTGCCTGGCACAGAGTCGCGATCAAAAAGCAGCGTAATGCTGCCGGACGGGCGCACCGATATTCCACTGGCGTTCGTCGAAATCTTCTTGCGCACACAAGAACATGATCCTCATGCGATCATCGAATGCAAGCGAATCGCAGGGTCAGACACCCACTTGTGCCGCGAGTACGTAGTCGAAGGCATGGATCGATTCATCCAGGAGAAGTACGGAGAGAACCATGCTATCGGCTTCATGGTGGGTTACGTTCTTTCCGGCGCCCCTTCGGAATCTGCCGATGGCGTCAACGCTTACTTGAAGCGGGTTTCGCGTCCGGCAGATCGCCTCGCCCCGAGCGACGTCAGTCCCGGGCCGACTTGGCAGAGCCAGCACACACGCTCCAGGCCATCTATGCCGATTCGCTTACATCATGCGTTCCTTGGGTTCTCGGGCACACCTGCCTAACGCACCTGAGCACCGAGTCCGATAGGACTCAAGAAACACCCACGACGGCATAGCATAGAAACCGGCAGAGGCCGGATAGCCTACTCGGTGCCACCGTTTTCAGTTTTGGTGGCACGGTGTGTGTGTTTCTTTAAGGGCGATGGCACGAGGCTGGTGAACTCGTGCCAGTCTTGTTGAAAAAACAGCTCAAAATCAATAGCCCTCGTTTCAACTTTAATGACAGTCAGCGACAACTCGGGGCCGGCCGGCCGTCAGCCCGCCGAAGGGAAACGCGCCGGGCGGCCGGCGCGCATCGCCTCGACGCCTTCGGCGGCGTCGGCGCCGAGGAAGCACAGCATTTCCAGCGCCAGCGAGTTGTCGAAGATCGGCCGTGCCATCTGCATCCAGTTGTTGAGCGACTTCTTGGTGTAGCGGATGGCCTGCTGGCTGCCGGCGGCGAGCCGGTCGGCGGTTTTCAGCGCGCGCGCCATCAGTTGCTCGGCGGGAACGCACAGGCTGACCAGGCCGATGCGTTCCGCTTCCTTGCCGTCGACGAAGTCGGCGGTCATCAGCAGGTACTTCGCCTTGGCCATGCCGCACAGCAGCGGCCAGACGATGGCGGCGTGGTCGCCCGCGGAAACGCCGAGCTTGACGTGGCCGTCGCCGATGCGCGCCTCCTCCGCCATGATGCTGATGTCGGCCAGCAGTGCAACGGCCAGTCCGGCGCCGACGGCAACGCCGTTGATGGCGGAGATGACGGGTTTCTCGCAGCCGATCATGGCGTAGACGATGTCCGCCGCTTCGCGCATGCCTTTGGCGATCTCGCCCGCGTTGCCGACCATTCCACTCACCCAGTCGAGGTCGCCGCCCGCCGAGAAGGCGCGCTCGCCGCGGCCGGTAATCAGCGCAACCTTGGTTGCCGGGTCGTCGTCGATCACCGCCCAGATCTTCGACAGCTCCCAGTGCAGACGGGCGTTGGTGGCGTTCAGCACTTCAGGCCGGTTGATGGTGATCACCAGCACGCCGTTCGGCCGGGCTTCGAAAGTCAGGAACTGGAAGTCGGAATACTGCATGGGGGTCTCCTTGAAGAAACATCGAACATATTTCCACCGTCAGGGCTGAGTCCTTCGACTCCGCTCAGGACAGAAGCGCAAGCGCTCCAGCACTGGGCTTCGACAAGCTCAGCCCGAACGGTGGGGTACTTAATCAGCGTTTTCCTGAAGGGTGCACGTCGCTGTGGGACGAACGGACTTGACCCGCATTTCCCTGCGTGTGGAACGCCGCTCACGCCGTCGACAGCGTGCTGTAGCGGTCGCGCAGTGCGCGCTTGACGACTTTGCCGATCGAGGTCATCGGCAGGCTGTCCAGGCAGTACAGCTCCTTTGGCGCCTTGTAGCCGGCGATCAGGGTGCGGCAATGCGCGATCAGTTCGTCCGGGGCCGCCGCCGCTTTTTCCCGCAGCACCACGCAGGCGACGATTTTCTCCCCCCAGCGTTCGTCGGGAATGCCGATCACCGCGGCCTGCGCCACCGCCGGATGGCGCAGCAGCGATTGCTCGACCTCGATCGAATAGACGTTCTCGCCGCCGGAGATGATCATGTCCTTGACCCGGTCGAGGATGTAGTAGTAGCCGTCGGCGTCGCGCCGTCCGGCGTCGCCGGTGTGGTACCAGCCGTCGCGCAGCACGGCGGCGGTGACCTCGGGCTGGTTCAGGTAGCCGCTGAACATGGTCGGGGTGCGGATCAGGATTTCGCCGACTTCGCCGTCGGCGACCTCGCGGCCTTCGGCATCGACGATCCTGAGCTCCACCAGCGGCGGCGGCGTGCCGCAGGACTTGAGCCGGGCCTCGTTGTCGGCATCGTGCTGCTGCGGCCGCAGCAGGGTCACGGTCCATGTTTCGGTGGTGCCGTAGAACTGGAGGAAATCGCACTTCATCATGTGCAGGGCTTTTTTCAGCAGCGTTTTCTCGATCAGCGAACCGGCGTACATCACCAGCCGCAGGGACGAGAAATCGGTGCTGGCGGCGCGCGGATGGCTGAGCAGGATCTGGATCGCCGTCGGCACCAGGCTGCATACCGTCGGCCGGTCGCGCTCGATCGCGTCGAGCAGCTTGTCCGGCTCCATGGCCGGCAGCATCGAAATCGTCGCGCCGTTGTACAAGCCCTGGATCGCCAGCCCCATGCCGACCAGATGGAAGTTCGGCATCACCAGCATCATCACGTCGTCGTGGGTCCAGTTGAAGCCGCTGTCGAGGTGTTCCGACAGGCGCATGTAGTTGAAGGCGCCATGCGAAAGCTGCACGCCTTTCGGCCGGCCGGTGGTGCCCGAGGTGTAGAGCACGATGGCGCAGCGTTCCGGCGGAATCGGCAGGCCGGGATCGGTGTCGCTCGCACCGTCAAGCCAGGCATCCAGCTGGCCATCGGGCCCCGTTTCGGAACCGAACTCGACCGTGGTGAATTGCCAGGCACAGCTTTTTTGCGCCTCGGCGACCAGCGCGTGGAATTCGCGGTCCACGAAGATCAGCGGCGGCTGCGCATCGTCGATCACCTGCGCCAGTTCGGGCGGGGCCAGCCGCCAGTTCAGCGGCGCCAACGCGCAACCGGCTTTCCAGGCGCCGAACTGGACGTCGAAATAGGCCAGCGAATTCTTGCCGACGAAACCGATGTTCGCTCCGGGCCGTACTCCCGTCGCAACGATCGCATTGGCGACGCGATTGGAAATGCGGTCGAGTTCGCCGAAGGTGCGTTTTTCCGTGCCGGCCACCAGGGCCGGTTTGTTTCGGCAGTGCCGGCCGTAATGCCGCGAAATGTCGGCCAGCGATTTGATCTCGTTGTATAGCCACATGCTCCAGCCTCCTCGATGTCAGTACGCGCTGCGGAGTTGGGGCGAGGGCCGACGGGCATCCGGCCGGTGCTTCGATACCCGGCGGCGGTCCGTTTTTCCTCCTTCAGTCCCGGCTTTGATCCGGTTTTATTTTTTGCTACAGCCTGCTCACGACCGGCTCATCATAATACCGATCGCCGTCCCCGGGGCTGGCCCGCCCGTGCATTCGCCTTCCGCTGGGCGGCGGCTTCAGCGGCCCATGAAACGGGCAAATCGGTTGGGCGCGAGGGGCTCCGGTTCGAGCCGGTTCACCGCCGCGTCCGGATCGGCGTCGCCGATGGCCATGCTGCAGAACAGCACCCATTCTGCGGGTGCCGGGCGGTCGAGAAAGGCGTGCACGGACGTGTGCAGCGGTTCCCTGGGCAAGTCGACAGGCTCAATGCGAACAGGCTGGATCCGCATTTCCCTACAACAGCGCCCCGGGGTTTGTGTATTCGCGGCCGAGGGCTTCCGCGACGGCCGGATGGGTTACCTTTCCCTCGGCCACGTTCAAGCCTGCCCGCAGGTGTTCGTCTTCGGCCAGCGCCGATTGCCAGCCCTTCTCCGCGATGGCGAGAACGAAGGGCAGGGTGGCGTTGTTGAGCGCCAGTGCCGAGGTGCGTGGCACCGCGCCGGGCATGTTGGCGACGCAGTAATGCACGATGCCGTCCACGACATAGGTCGGGTTTGCATGCGTGGTCGGGCGCGAGGTTTCGCAGCACCCGCCCTGGTCGATGGCCACGTCGACGATCACCGCTCCGGGCTTCATGTGCTTGAGTAAGCGGCGGGAAATCAGATGGGGGGCAGCGGCACCCGGCAGCAGTACGGCACCGATCACCAGATCGGCGGCCATCGCGGCTTCCTCGATGGCGTGGCCCGATGCCGCAACGGTGGTTACCCGCCCGCGCCATTCGCGGTCCAGTGCGTCGAGGCGCGGGAGCGATTTGTCGAGCGCGGTGACGTCGGCGCCAAGGCCGACCGCCACGCGCACGGCATGGCTGCCGACGACGCCGGCGCCGAGTACCGCCACCTTGCCGGGCGGAACGCCGGGTACGCCGGCGAGCAGCACGCCGCGCCCGCCCATCGGTTCCATCAGGTGATAGGCGCCGACCTGCGGTGCCATGCGTCCGGCGACCGCCGACATCGGCGCCAGCAGCGGCAGACCGCCATGGGCGTCGGTCACCGTTTCGTAGGCGATGGCGATGCAGCCGGAGCGGATCAGCGCCTCGGCTTGCTTGGGGTCGGGCGCCAGATGGAGGTAGGTGAACAACATCAGCCCGGCGCGCAGATAGCCATATTCGACGGCCTGCGGCTCCTTCACCTTGACCACCAGCTCCGCGGCGGCCCAGACGGCGGCGGCTGTCGCCACGCGGGCGCCGGCCGCCGCGTAATCTTCGTCGGCGAAGCCGATTCCGACACCGGCGCCGTGTTCGACCCAGACTTCGTGGCCGTGCGCGGTCAGTTCGCGCACTGACGCCGGCACCAGACCGACGCGGTACTCCTGAATCTTGATTTCCTTGGGTACGCCGATTCGCATGATGCCCTCCGCTATGCGTCGGACGCTATGCTACGACAGCGGCAAGCGCTTGTCGGACTTTGTGCGCCGGCGGAATCGAGTGCCGCACAGCTAAGCGGCCCCTGCCTTGCCCTCACTCTTCGCTTTCGTTGTCGAGGTGGGCCGGGGGCCACAGCGCCACCAGATCGAAGTCGCGCGCCAGTTCGGTATCCAGCGCGTTCCTGATGGCGTAGGCCGGTTTGCTGGTCAGCCGTTTCGGCGGCTGCGCGTGGCGCACTCCGCTGGGGGCGCGCAGGCTGCGCACCACGGGTTGGGCCGGATTCAACGTGCGCTTGATCACCACCGCCACTTCGCCGTTGGCCAGCGCCACCACGCTGCCCGGCGGATAGATGCCGACTTCGCGCATGAACACCGCGGCCAGCGCCGGGTCGATGGTTCCGCCTTGGCGGGTCAGCAGATCTTTCGCCGCCACCGCGGGCAGGGTGGCGGGGCGGTAGCTGCGTTCGGAAACCATTGCGCAGTAGCGGTCTGCCAGCGAAACCGCCTGCGCTTCGAGGCTGAGGGCGGAACCCGTCAATTTTTTTGCGTAACCGGTACCGTTGAGCATTTCGTGATGGTGCTCGACGACGTCGAGCCAGAGCGGATCGCCGACGCCGATGCTGCGCAGCATCCGGGCGCTGGCACCCGGATGCTCGATGATGCCGCGCTTCTGTTCCGTCGTCAGCGGAGACTGCTGATGGTAGAGCGTGTCCTGCAATTCGAGCATGGCGAGGTTCATGGTCAGGGCGCCGGCCACCGCGCTTTGTCGCTGCGCCGGCGTGCGCCCCATTTCCCTGAGCAGCACTTCGGCCAGCACGGCGGCGCCGAACGCATGGCGCAGCGAATAGCGGCTGGTTTTCCTCAGCAGTATTGCGGCCAGCGCTGGGTTGCTGTCGAGTTCGCAGGTCGCCTGCAATTCCGCCGCGATGGCCAGGATGCGCTGCGGATCGGGCGTGTCGTCGCCCGCGGCGGCGATGTAATCGTCCGCTATCTGGGATATTCGCAGATAGATCGATACCCGCTCCGCCTGCCGGCAGACGATGGATTCATCTTCGATCCGGTCGAAGAAAACTCCGCGCTCGACAAGTCTGTCGATTTGCGCCTGACTTTGCAGGACATAGCCGTTGCTGAGCAGTGTGCGCCCCTGCTCATCCAGCAGATCGAAAGCCAACACCTGTCCGGGCGACAGGTAGCCGTAGCCCAGTTTGACCAGCGCCATTGCCGTTTCCCTTCATGTCGCGCTTGTGCGCGATCTAGGATGTGTCGTCCGTTGCGGACCCCCTACTTGTTTCGGCCGCAAATGCAGAAAATGCGCCCCTGCGGCGCATTTTCGTTACGGTTCGAACGCGAAGGTCCCGGTTTCGCGGTGCGCCCCGGATGACGCTGGGGTACGTGGCGAAACGCGATTAGACCTCAATATTTCGGCTTTTTGGGATTTTTGCCGAATGCCGGCTTGCCTGTGCCCGATCCGGCGCTGCGGCTACCCTTGTAGGGCTTGTCGGTTTGCGGTACGCGCGATGCGCGGGGCGGGTGGTCGCCCGCCGGACGGGGTGCGCTTTCACGGCGGGGCTTGAATTCGCGCGAGGATTCGCCGCGGCCGCGGCTTTCACCCCGACCTTCGCTCCATTCCTTGCGGAACGGCGCTTTGTCGCGGGGATTGGCATAGGGCTTGGGGGTGCCTTCGCCGGGCTCCATCAGGCGCAGGTCCATCGCGATACCGCGCAGACGTACCCGCTTGAGCAGGGCGAGGATGTCGTTCGGCAGGCTGTCGGGCAACTCCACGGTGCAGTAGTCGTCGAACAGGTCGATCTGGCCGATGAAGCGGCTTTCGATTCCCGCCTCGTTGGCGATCGCGCCGACGATGTCTTTCGGCGTCACGCCCGCGCTGCGGCCGGCGGCGACGCGGTAGCGCGCCTTGCCGAAACCGCTGTCGCGGCGCGCAGGACGCGGGGCTTCTTCGCGGCGGGGGGCGCGCTCGGGAGCGGCTTCCGCCGCCTGGAGCTTTTCGCGCAGCGCCTGTTGCTTGCGTTCCTGCTTGGCGCGGCGCTCTTCGGCCCAGGGGTCGTCGGGGTTCGCGGCCGGCGCAGCGACCACGGCCGACAACGGGGGCGCCGCCGGGGTTTCAACGTGCGGGGTGGTCGGCATCCGGCTGGGCGCGACGGTGGCGGCCGGTGCCGCCGCCTGAACCTGTGGGCGGCGGCGCTCGCCGTAGCCGTCCGGCAGCAGCGGCCGCTCCTTTTGTGCGAGCCAGGCCAGCGCTGCGGCGATTTCCACCGTTTCGACTTTCTGTTCGCGCTCGATCTGGCTGACGACATCGACCAGGAAACCCAGATCCTCGCTGTTCAGCACGTCGGTGACCTGGCGCTTGAACAGGGCGACGCGGCGATCGGCGACGGCCTCCGCGCTGGGCAGCTGCATCGGTTCGATCGGCTGGCGGGTGGCGTGCTCGATCATCTTCAGCATGCGCCGCTCGCGTGGCGAGATGAACAGGATCGCGTTGCCCGAACGCCCGGCGCGGCCGGTGCGGCCGATGCGATGCACATAGGCCTCGGTGTCGTAGGGAATGTCGTAGTTGATGACGTGGCTGACGCGCGGCACGTCGATGCCGCGAGCGGCGACATCGGTGGCGACGACGATGTCCACGCCGCCGCTCTTGAGTTGTTCGATCACCCGTTCGCGGTGCGCCTGCTGCATGTCGCCGTTGAGGGCAGTGGCTTTGTAGCCGCGGGCTTCGAGTTTTTCGGCGAGTTCCACGGTGGCTGTCTTGGTGCGGACGAAGATCAACGCGGCGTCGAACTCCTCCTCGACTTCGAGGATGCGGGTCAGCGCGTCGAGCTTGTGGGTGCCGGTGACCTGCCAGTAGCGCTGGCGGATGGCGGTGACGGTGGAAGTCGCCGCCTTGATCTTGATTTCCTGCGGCTCGCGCAGGTGGGCGCGGGCGACGCGGCGGATGGCCTCCGGCATGGTGGCCGAAAACAGCGCTGTCTGGCGGCCGGCGGGCGTGTGTTCGAGAATCCATTCGACGTCGTCGATGAAGCCCATGCGCAGCATTTCGTCGGCCTCGTCGAGCACCAGCATCTTCAGCTTGTCGAAGGACAGGCTCTTGCGCTCGATATGGTCCATGACGCGGCCGGGTGTGCCGACGATGACATGCACGCCGCGTTCGAGGTTGCGCAGTTGCACCACCATGCTCTGTCCGCCGTAGATCGGCAGCACATGGAAGCCGGGCAGGAAGCGGGCGTACTTTTGCAGCGCCTCGGCCACCTGGATCGCCAGTTCCCGGGTCGGCGTCAGCACCAGCGCCTGCGGCTTGCGCTGCGCCAGATCGAGGCCTTGCAGCAGCGGCAGGGCGAAGGCGGCGGTTTTGCCGGTGCCGGTCTGCGCCTCGCCGAGGATGTCGTGGCCGGCCAGCAGCGGCGGAATGCACGCCGCCTGGATCGGCGACGGATTTTCGTAGCCGACGGCGTCCAGCGCCTGCAACAGGGAAGAGGATAGGCCAAGCTGGTCGAAGCGTTCGACCGGAGCGGAAATGGGGGATGACATGACGGCGGGGCCGCGGGGAGCGGCTTACTGAGAGGGGGAGGCGCGCGATTCTACCAGCCGGCCGCCACGAACCTCCGATTATCTGCTCGTGGCGCCGCGGTGGCGGCGCTCAAAGCCAGCCGGCGGCCCCCAGCAGCGCGCCGCCGGCGAGCAGCCAGAGCGGGTTTGCGCGGCTGCGCAGCGCAATCAGCGCGCTGGCCAGCGTCAGCGCGGCGCTGGCCGTCGTGCGGTCGGCCAATCCGGCCATGATCCAGGCGGTGCAGGCGACCAGGCCGACGGTGAGCGGAGCGATGCCGTGCTGGATGCGACGGCGCCAGGGGCGATCGCGAAAGGCCGTCCACAGCCGGCTGACGGCGTAGGTCAGCGCCGCGCCCGGCAGTGACATGGCGAGGGGTGGCGACCAGCGCGCCGGCGATGCCGGCCACGTGCCAGCCGATCAGGGTGACGAACAGCACGTTGGGGCCCGGTGCGCCCTGGGCGATGGCGAAGTAGTCGACGAACTCGCGTTCGCTGAGCCAGTGCAACTGTTCGACCGCGACGCGATGGATTTCCGGCGTCACGGCGCCGATGCCGCCGAAGGCCAGCAGCGAGAGCAGGGCGAAATTCGCCGCGAGGGCGAGCAGCAGTGCCGGAGTCATTCGGCTACCCTTCCCCGGCCCCTCCGCACGGGAGGAGGTGACGGCGGTTCGCCGGTAAGGCCTGCGCCTTGTTTGGCCTGTGCCCCTGCGGACGGCCGTGCGCGACGCTCATGCCTCGTCCGGCGCCAGCAGAATGCTTGCCGCCGCGAGCAGCGGCATGGCCCAGACCAGCGGCAGGCGCAGGGCGCCGACGGCGCCGAAGGTGAGCATGACGAAGACCGGCGCATGCCACGGTTTGCGTTTGCGTCGAAGCAGGGGCCGCGCCATCTTTATTGCCATCGCCGCGATCAGTCCGGCGGCGACGGCGGCGATGCCGTCGAGGGCGCCGCTCAGCGTCGGCAATGCCCGGTAGCGCGCATAGACGCCGCCGAGGACCAGCACGATCGCCACCGGCAGGATATAGAGGCCGAGAAAGGCCGCCGCCGCACCGGCCACCCCGTGGAAACGGCTGCCCACCGCGACCGCCAGGTTGCCGACGTTCGGACCGGGGAGAAACTGGCAGAGACCGAGCTGTTCGGTAAATTCCTCGTCGCTCAGCCAGCTGCGGCGCTCCACCAGTTCGCGGCGCGCCCAGGGCAGCACGCCGCCGAAGGCATGCAGGGCGATGCGCTGGAAGGCGAGATAAAGGTCGAGCAGGTTCGGCGCCATCTGCGCAGTGTAAGGGCCGTGGCGGCAACCCACGCACGTTCGTTGCACAGCTCACCGCGGGGTTAAGATTTTCTTAAGACAGGCCGCGTAGGGTGAGTGGCCTCGACACTCCGTTCAACCCTGCAACGCCAACTCTATTGGAGGCACCATGCGCGCGATTTTCCGTCCGTTCCACAGCAACCTGTTCACCGCCCTTTGCCTTGCCGCGGCGTTCCTCGGCGCCAAGCCGTTGCCCGCCGCGGCGCGTGAGAAAACCGAAACCGCGTCGCCTATTCATGCGGCGGCTCCGGCCGACGCCCGGATGGCGACCGACGCCGTCTTGCGAAATGGGATGGAGGCTATTTCCGGTAGCCTCGGTCGCCGCATCGAGGCGATCGAAAAGGGCCGGCTGGCGGGGCAGGACTATGTCGAGCTGGCGAACCAGACGGAAGCCCAACTGAGTGCGATTGTGAAAAACTGCAAGCTCGAACCGAAAGCCGACAGCACCTTTCACGCCATCCTCGCCGACATGAATCATGCGGTCGAGCTGATGCGTGGAAAAAAGGTCGAGTTGCAGCGTACCGGGGCGCTGGCGCTCGGCCAGGCGTTGCGCAACTACGGCAAATATTTCGACCATCCCGGATGGGGCTGGCCGTCGGCGAAGCAATAGGCCGACCAATCCTTCGCAGCGAAGTCAGGTCGATGCGTTCACCGCGACCTCGATCCAACCGCGTACGCTGTTGATGAACCAGAGCCGCGTGGCGCGGGCCAGATCGTCGCGGGTCAGCACGGCTTCCTCGATTGCGCCGGATTCGAGCAGTTCTGCACGCAGCACTCCGGGCAGCAGGCCGCAGGCCAGCGGCGGCGTCAGGCGGCGACCGGCAATCTCCGCCACCAGGTTGCCGCGGGTGAATTCGGTCAACTCGCCGCGCACGTTGTAGAGCAGCGTGTCGAAGCGGCCGGGCGTCGGCGCATGGGCGGCATAGGGTGTGCGGTCGCTGGTTTTGTGGCGCAGGCGCTCGTCGTCGGCCACCGGGCTCAAGGCCAGGGCGACGGCGAGCGGTGCCGTTGGCGCTTCCAGCGCGAAGGCTTCGAGTTGCGGCACGCCTGCGCGGTTTACCTGCAGGCGTACCCGCCAGGTGCCGGCGGCATGCTTTTTTGCCAGGGCATCGAGCGCCGCTTCGACACGGCCCGGTTCCAGCACGAAACCGAAATGTCCGGCGCTGGCGGCGAGGCGGTGCAGGTGGCGTTCGCGTAGCCAGTACGCGCCATCCTCTAGGCGGAGGGTTTCGAGCAGCGAAAAATCGGCGCCGGCGCGCAGCAGGAAGCGGCGTTTTACCTGCCATTCGGCGAATTCCGCCGCCGCCTGGGAATCCAGCGTGATGCCGCTGCCGATACCGGCCTCGGCGCATCCCGCGGACACGGTGACGGTGCGGATGCCGACGTTGAAGGTGGCGTGGCCGCCGGGGCGGATGATGCCGAGCGCGCCGCAGTAGGCGCCGCGCGGCGAATGTTCGCCGGCGGCGATGGACTGCATGGCCGCCAGTTTGGGTGCGCCGGTGATCGAACCGCAGGGAAACAGCGCGGCGAAAACGTCGGTCAACGCCACCTCCGGGCGCGTCAGGCATTCCACCGTCGAGGTCATCTGCCAGGCGGTGGGTAGCGCTTCGATCTCGAACAACCGCGGTACCCGCACCGTGCCGGTCTGCGCCAGACGCGCCAGATCGTTGCGCAGCAGGTCGACGATCATCAGGTTCTCCGCGCGCTCCTTCGACGAGGCCAGCAGCGCGCTTGCGGCGGCGCCGTCGGCGGCGGGACTGGCATGGCGCGGCGCCGTGCCTTTCATCGGACGGGTAGCGAGCCGTCCGTCGGTGCTCCAGTCGAAGAACAGCTCGGGCGAGACCGACAGCAGTTGCCACGCCCCGCCGTCCAGATAGAGGCAGTAGCCATTGGGTTGGGTGGCGGCGAGGGCACGATGGAAGGCGCGGGGATCGCCGGAAAAGGCGGCGCGGTAGCGGGCGCTGTGGTTGTTCTGATAGTAGCGCCCGGCGCGGATGTCGGCGCGGATGCGCTCGACGTCGGCGGCGAACTCGGGGCCGTCGAGTTCGCCGTGCCAGGCGGCGCAATCGAAGGTTCCTGCGGCCTCGAGGTTGCTTTCGTCGGCCGCGGCGAAGGCTGCAAACCAGGCCAGCGGCAGGTCGGTGCGCGGCGGGCGTACTTTCATCGCCGCATCGAACGCCGGCGCTGCCTCGTAGGCGACGAATCCGACGACCCAGCGCCCGCGTCCTGCCTCGGTCGCGGCTGCGGCGATGGCGGCGGGGACGTCGGCAAGGTTTCTTGCCTCGTGGAGCGCCACCGGGTTGGCAAACGAGCAGCGCAGCCGACCGGCGGCAGCGGGGAAATCGATTTCGGCGAACATGGCGCGGAGTGTAACTGGCGGCGCCGTTTCTCTTGCACTGCGGCAAACCACCGCGCTTTCCTTGCCTACAGTGGAACTGGATAGCGAAACCGAGGGAGGAGATGGATATGTGCTGGAAAAACTTGCAGGACCGGGCGTCGGAGCTCGGATTGAGCGTCGAGTACCGTATTTGCGCAGAGCCGCAGCGGGGGATGGTGCCGGATATGGCCGAAACCAAGGGATCGGGGTGGATGCTGGTCGGTAATTACGACCATGTTGCCGGAATCTGGGCGAAGCCGGTGACCGAGGCGGCACGGCGCCTGTCGCCGCGGCATGTTGCCGAAATGCTGGCCGATTGCGACGTTTTCGTCGAAACGGTCGGCGATTACGATGCCGATTATTTTGCGGCGGCTGCACCGTTCCGCGCCGCGATGAACCATCCGGAATGGGGGTGCATGCTGGCGTAGGCGCTACAGCCATCGAGTCATCCGGGCCGCCCGCAGGGCGGCTCTTTTTTTGTCTTATGGCCTTGCGGCAGGTGCGAGCGGCTAAGATAGCGGCGGCATTTCATACACCGGAGTTATCAATGGCTGACCTTGCTGCCGATCCTGCCGCGCTTACGCATCCCTTCATCAAGGATCGCGAGGCCTTGGGCGAATTTCTCGATTCGCTCGCCGACAAGGTGCCGACCATCGAGCGCGATGTGGCGCGGCTGCGCCGCTCGCCGCAGGATCGGACGTTGATTGCCGATCTGTTCCGCGCGCTGCACAACATCAAGGGCGACGCGGCGATCTGCAAGGTCGAGATGGGCGTGCTCGTCGCACATCCGATCGAAACCCTGCTTTCGCGGCTGCGCGAGGGCGAGATCGTCTTCTCCGACGCGCTTGCGGAAGTGATTCTGCTCGCCCTCGACCGGCTGGAAATGGCGACGGAAACGATTGCCGCCGGCCACTCGATCGAACACCTCAAGCTGCCGGCGCTGGTGGATGGCCTGGTGAGCATGAAGGACGGCAGCGAGGCGCAACTGCCCGCGCGCGCCATCGCCGTGATCGAGGCGGTGACCGGGTTTCGTCCGAATCTTGCAGCGGTTGCGCCGAAAGCGAAGGCGCCGGCTCACGAACGCGGCAGCACGGCGGAGGATCTGCGCTTTTTCCGCCAACTGGCCTTGCAGCTCGACAGTCTTTCGCCGCACTTCAAGGGCCGCAGCGACCGCCTGCTGCGATTGGTGCTGGACACCAACGCACAGGCCGGGATGCCGGTCGATCCGCTACAGCTTGAGGCGGCTGCCTATCTGCACGATGTCGGCATGATGTTCCTGCCCCAGGCGATTTGGCTCAAGGCCGAGCGGTTGAGTGCGGAGGACCAGCGTGCGATGCGCGACCATCCGCGCTTCGCCGCCGGCCTGCTGGAGCGCATTCCGGGCTGGGAGACGGCGGCGCGGATCGTTCTTCAGCACCATGAGATGCCCGACGGCGGAGGCTATCCGGGTGGGCTGAAGGAGCCTGACATCGTCGCCGGCGCCAAGATCCTGGCCATGGCCGACGCCTTCGAGGCGGTCACGCTGAAGCACAGCCATCGCGGCCAGAGCCGCTCACTGCTGCGCGCCATCGCCGAGATCAACGCCTGCGACAACCAGTTTGCGCCGGAATGGATCGACCACTTCAATGCGGTGATACGCAAGAGCATCGAACAGGGGTGAGCGACGCCGTGGCCGCGGTCGATCAACCTATAATTGTGCTTTGCCGCAAATCCTCCCTTCCCCTGCCATGAAAAACATCACCCTCTCGCGCTTCCTGATCGAAGAACAGCGCGACAAGAACCTCATCCCGGCCGATCTGCGTCTGCTCATCGAAGTCGTCGCCCGCGCCTGCAAGGCCATTTCCATCGCCATCGGCAAGGGCGGCCTGGCCGATGTGCTGGGCGGTGCCGGTTCGGACAATGTGCAGGGCGAGGCGCAGAAGAAACTCGACGTGATTTCCAATGAAATCCTGCTCGAAGCCAACGAATGGGGCGGCCACCTGGCGGCGATGGCCTCCGAGGAAATGGAGTTGCCGCATCCGATTCCCAACCGCTATCCGAAGGGCGAATACCTGCTGTTGTTCGATCCCCTCGACGGTTCGTCGAACATCGACGTGAACGTTTCGATCGGCACCATCTTTTCGGTGCTGCGCTGTCCGGAGGGCGCCGAAGCCAACGAGCAGGCCTTCCTGCAGCCCGGCAATCAGCAACTTTGCGCCGGTTACGCGGTGTATGGGCCGACCACGCTGCTGGTGCTGACCCTCGGCGACGGAGTCAACGTGTTCACTCTCGATCGCGAAATGGGCAGTTTCGTACTGACCCAGCGCAATGTGCGGATTCCCGAGGACACCAAGGAATTCGCCATCAATGCGTCCAACCAGCGTTTCTGGGAGCCGCCGGTGCAGCGCTACATCGGTGAAATGGTCGCCGGCAAGGAGGGGCCGCGCGGCCAGGATTTCAACATGCGCTGGGTGGCGTCGATGGTCGCCGATGTGCATCGCATCCTTTCCCGCGGCGGCATCTTTCTTTATCCGCTGGACAGCAAGACCAAGGCCAAGGGCGGCAAACTGCGTCTGATGTACGAAGCCAATCCGATGGCGCTGATCGTCGAACAGGCGGGCGGCAAGGCCACCGACGGCCATCGCCGCCTGCTCGACATTCAGCCGACCGGCTTGCACCAGCGGGTGCCGGTGATTCTCGGCTCGAAGAACGAAGTGGAGCGGGTGACCGCCTATCACGCCGGGTAGCATGGCGATGCCGCGGCCGGGCGACCTCATCGACAGCGCAACCCGGATTACGCCATGGATCTGAGAGACAAAAGCGGGTTGCTGATCGACGACCTCGCCGACATGCGCAACGCCATGCGCATCCAGCTGGCCGACGGCGGCCTCGACCGCTGCGACATGGCGCGCAACGTCAAAGAGGCAGTGGCCAAGCTCACACTCAAGCGCTACGACCTCATCGTTTGCGACTACGCCCTCGGCCAGGGCGCCGACGGACAACAGCTGCTCGAACTGTTGCGCCGCCGCCAGCTGATGCCGCTGTCTACCGCTTTTCTCATGGTGACCGGCGAATCGGGTTACGAGCAGGTCGCGACTGCGGCCGAATATGCCCCCGACGACTATCTGATCAAGCCGTTCACGTCGGCTACGCTACAGGCGCGGCTGGTCCGCATCCTGGAAAAGAAGGCCGCCTTGATGCCGGTCTACCGGCATCTGCCCTTGGCCGACAAGCGCGGCGATCCCGAAAAGGCGCTCGCCGCCTGTGACGAGTTGCTGGCCGGCGACAGCCGCTATCAGTTCGATGTACTGCGCCTCAAGGGGGACTTGTTGATCGGGCTGGAGCGTCCCGACGAGGCGCTCCAGCTCTACGAAGGCGCCCTACAGCAGCGCGAAACGCCCTGGGCCGCGGTCGGCCGCGCGCGCGCGCTGGCCGCCCTGGGACGTACCGAAGAAGCCAGCGAGAATCTGCACAAGGCGCTCGACGCCTATCCCAATTACCTGGCGGCCTATGATTCGCTGGCGGCGCTACTGGAAAAATCCGACAAGGGCGCGGCCCAGGACGTGGTGGAACGGGCGCTGAAGGTTGCTCCGTCGACCCAACGTACCCGTCGCCTTGGTGGCCTGGCGCTGGAGAACAAGGATTTCGCACGCGCCGAAACCGCTTTCCGCCGCGCGGTGGACAAGGATCGCAGCGGTTTCTTCAAAAGCCACGACGATTACGCCGGCCTGGCCAAGAGCTGCTCCGAACAGGGCAAGACCAAGGAGGCGCTGGGCGCGATTCAGGACATGGGCCAGCATTTCGTCCGCACGCCGGAACTGGCGGCGCGCCAGGCCGCCGTGGAATGCCAGGTGCAAGCCAAGGCCGGCAATACCGCCGCCGCCGAGGCCGCCCTGCAAAGGGCGTTGCAACTGGGCAAGGAGGCCCGGCTCGATCCGAATACCGCGCTCGAAGTGGCCCAGGCCTGTTTTGTCGGCGGCCGTGCCGACGAAGCCCGGCGGCTGATCGAAGCCGTCGCCGAGGATCACCACGAGAATGTCGATGTACTCGATCGGGCGCAGTCGGTGTTTGCCCATGCCGGGCTGGGCGACGAAGGTGCGGTGCTGCTCGAAGCCACCCGCAAGCGGATGATCAAGCTCAACAACGACGCCATCGCCATGAGCCGACGCGGCGAACTGGATCAGGCCATGGAGATGCTCACCGAGGCCGCCGACCGGCTGCGCAACAACTGCCAGGTTTCGATCAATGCCGCCGCGGCCCTGCTCACCCACATTCAGCGCAACGGCATGAACATGGAGCGGCTGGAGCGTGCGCGCGGTTATATCGATCAGGCGCAGCGGGCCAATCCGACACACCCGCGGCTGGCGGAAATTTCGGATCTCTATCGCAAGGTGGCACCGGCCGATGCGTCTGCGCTCGATGAAAGCGGATCGGTCACGGAGCAGGGTGAGCCGGGAGCGGGCTGATGGACACGCTGGTCGCCGCCGCCATCCACGACGCCAAGAATTCTCTGCACGCGCTCGACACTTGGCTCGCCCGCGCGCGCGCCGAGGCGCCGTCGCCCGCGTTGGAACAGGCCTGCCTGCTCTCCTCGCAAATCAATGCCCAACTGGTTGAACTGCTCGCGCTGTATCGCGCCGACCGGGGGCGCCTACAGCTGAACGTCAACGACCATTTCTTGGCCGACTTCGTCGACGATCTGCTCGCCGAACTGGTGCTGCCGGCGCCGGCCAAGGTGGTTGTCGAATGCGACCGGAGCGCTGTGCAGATGCTCGGCGCCTGGGCCTTCGATGCCTATCTGGTGAAGTTCGTGTTGCTCGATGCGTTGCGCAATGCAGCCCGTCATGCCCGTCACCGCGTCCGCATCGAACTCGAACGCGAGACCGGCGGCGGTTTGCGGATCTGCGTCGGCGACGACGGGCCGGGCTTTCCTGCCGCGGTGCTGGAGGGCGCTACGGCGGCGATGGATGCCGACAGCAGCGGTCTTGGCCTCGCCTTTGCGCGCCTCATCGCCGACCGCCACGCGACGCCTTCCGGACGTCGCGGACGTGTCGAACTGGGCAACCGCGACGGCGCCCGCTTCAGCCTGATCCTGCCCTGAGCGTCGCCCGCTTCAGCGCAGGCCGAGCAGCTCGACTTCGAAAATCAGCGTTGCGTTGGGCGGGATCACGCCGCCGGCACCCGCTGCGCCGTAGCCGAGCTGCGGCGGGATGGTCAGCTTGCGCGTGCCGCCGACTTTCATTCCCTGTACCCCTTCGTCCCAGCCGGCGATCACCCAGCGTTGGCCGAGTGCGAACTCGAACGGTTCGTTGCGCGTACGGCTCGAATCGAAGGTTTGGCCGTCGCTGAGCCAGCCGGTGTAATGGACGATGACGTTGCGGCCGGCGACGGCCTCTTCGCCGCTGCCAAGGGTGACGTCCTCGATGATGAGGCCGGAAGGGGTGGTGATGGCGCTGGTGCTCATGGTGCGGGTACCTGGGTTAGATGTGATAGTGGTTGTGGGGGTGAAGCTTTTGCTCCAGTTCCGGTGGTTTGAACAGGAGCGCGGCCTGGTCGGGGGCCAGCGGCCGGGAAAAATAATAGCCCTGGAAGCGCCGGCAGCCGTATTGGATCAGCATCGCCAGCTGGGCTTCGGTTTCTACGCCTTCGGCCAGTGTATCCAGTCCGAGCGCCGCGGCGAGACCGATCACCGCAGCGACGATCGCCGCATCTTCCTTGTCGTCGCACAGGTCACGGACGAAGCTTTGGTCGATCTTCAGCTTGTGCACCGGAAACCGTTTCAGGTAGCTGAGACTGGAATAGCCGGTGCCGAAGTCGTCGATGGCCAGACGCACGCCCATGTCGGCGAGCTCTCTGAGGCGCAGCAGGGTTTCTTCCTGGTCCTGCATCAGCGAGCCTTCGGTGATTTCGAGTTCCAGCAGGCGTGCCGGCTGGCCGGTCTCCGCCAGGATGGCGCGGATCGTCTCGACCAGATTGCGCTGGCGGAACTGCCGCGGCGAGAGGTTGACCGAGACCGGCAGCAGCGGCAGCCCCATTTCCTGCCAAACGCGGTTCTGCCGCATCGCTTCGCGCAGCACCCATTCACCGAGTGGGACGATCAGCCCGGTTTCCTCGGCGACCGGAATGAATTCTCCCGGCGAAATCATGCCGTGTTCCGGATCGTTCCAGCGTACCAGCGCTTCCAGCCCGCAGACGCCGTTGCGGTCGAGATCCACCAGTGGCTGGTAGTGGAGCAGCAGTTCGCCGCGATCGAGCGCGGCGCGCAGGCGCTGTTCCAGATTGAAAAAACGCGTCGCCTCTTCGTTCATGCGCGCGGTAAAGAACTGGAAATTGTTCCGTCCGGCCGACTTGGCGTGATACATCGCGGTGTCGGCGTTTTTCATCAGCCGCATTGCATCGTCGCAATCGTCGGGGTAGATGCTGATGCCGATCGACGGCGTTGCACGCAGCGCGTGGCCGCCGATCTGGACTACCGGGTCGAGTGCGGCGATGATTTTTTCCGCGACCATCACCACGTCGTCGACGTTGCGGAAATCATGCAGCATGACCACGAATTCGTCGCCGCCCAGGCGCGATACGGTATCCGTCGCGCGCACCGCGGCGGTCAGCCGCGCAGCCACCTGCTTCAGCAGTTCGTCGCCGATGGCGTGACCGAGGGTGTCGTTGATACCCTTGAACCGGTCGAGGTCGAGGAACATCACCGCCACCCGTTTGCCGTGGCGGTCCGCCTGGGCCAGGGCTTGGCTCAGACGGTCCTGGAGCAGGGCGCGGTTGGGCAGGCCGGTCAGCGCATCGTGGTGGGCCAGACGCCAGACGCGCTGTTCGGTCTGCATGCGTTCGAAAATTTCCTCTTGCAGCTTGGCGTTGGCACTGGCCAGCTCCCGGGTGCGCTCGTGCACCCGCTGTTCCATCTCGTCGCGGGCCTGGATCAGCGCCAATTCCGCGTCGCGTCGCTGGGTGATGTCTTCCACCAGCCAGGCCGAACCGTTCGCCGGGTCGGCCGGATCCAGGGCGCGCCCGGAGATTCGCGCCCAGAACTGGCTGCCGTCGGCACGGGGCAGGCGCAGTTCGCTGTGATGGTCGCGGTTTTCCTCCGCACCGCGGAGAAATTCGTTGGCCAGGCGCTCGAACCCCTCCGGGTTGCCGCCCATCACCTCGGCGACGCGGCGACTGAGCAATGCGCCGCTTTCAACGCCCATCAATTCCTCGATGCAGCGGTTGCAGCGCACGATCCTTTGCTGGCGCACCACGGCGATGCCGATCAGATTGGTTTCGAAAATACCCAGCAATTCGCGTGTGGACCTGTCCAGCGCATCGCGAATCGAGCGTTCCTCGTCCACGTCCTCCATGATCCAGATCGTGCCCTGGCCGGGATAGTCCGGATTCAACGCCTTGGCCGAAATGCGGCACCAGAACAGGCTGCCGTCCTTGCGCCGCATCAGCCGCTCGCTGCGGTAGGAGCGCCCGGCGCTGAGCTGTGGCACGGCTTCCCGGCCCAGTTCCTCGTAGGCTTCGTGGGAGGCATTCAACGCTTCTCCGGGCAGTCCGAGCATTTCGTCGGGCCGATAGCCCCACATTTCCGCCGCCAGCGCATTCGCCTGGACGATCACCCGGCGGCGGGTGAACAAGATGCCCACCGTGGCATTCTCGAGGATGGCGCGCAGCTCCAGCAGCGTTTGGGCCAGACTGTTGCCGCCTGCGGCCGCAGCATCCCGCGCGCCGGCTATTTTCAGCATGGCGTACCGCCCCCGCGGCCGCGCCCGGCGATGTCAGCCACTCAGCCGCTCCAGCAACTTGTACACCGCGACCGAATCCTCCTCGCCCATGCCGCTGCCGACCATCGCATTGAGCAGCTGCGCCGTCGCCGCCGAATTCGGCAGGGCCAGGCCGAGGCGATGCGCCTCTTCCATGACGATGCGCAGATCCTTCTGGTGCATCCAGGCCTTGAAGCCGGGGGCGAAGTTTCCTGCCAGCATGCGGCTGCCGTGGAATTCGAGAATGCGGCTATAGGCCGAGCCGCCGAGCAGCGCCTCGCGCACCTTCGCCGCATCGACGCCGCTTTTGCGCGCGAAGTTGAGCGCCTCCGCCACCGCGGCGACCGTGACGCCGGTGAGTATCTGGTTGCAGGCCTTGGCCACCTGTCCGGCCCCGCTAGCGCCGATATGAGTCACCGACTTACCCATGACTTCGAACAGCGGCCGGATGCGGGCAAAGGGCTCATCGTTGCCGCCGACCATGATGGTCAGCGTCGCTTCAATGGCGCCCTTCTCGCCGCCGGAAACCGGCGCATCGAGAAACCCGATGCCGCGTTGCGCCAGCCGGGCGCCGATGTCGCGCGCCGCCGCCGGCGCGATGGTGCTCATGTCCGCCACGATCAGCCCCGCACGCGCCCCTTCCGCCAGTCCGCCGGGGCCGAAGCAGATCTGCTCCACGTCCGGCGCGTCGGCCACCATGGTGAATACGATGTCGGCCTGTTTGGCAACCTCCGCCGGCGAGGCGTGCAGGGTTGCGTCTACGTCGGCAAAGGGCTCGAACGAGGCCTGCCGCCGTGCCCACAGGTGCAGCGCATGGCCGGCGCGCGCCAGATGCAAGGCCATGGGCCGGCCCATCAAACCGAGGCCGATGAAACCGACGTTCATGGGTTCAGTGCGCTTGCGTTGCAGCTATGGATCGTGTGCCGGGTGCGATGCTCGGCCCGGCCTGCAAAAGAATTACACATGGTGGGTCTCCTCCTCCCTGCGCTTAGCATGCCTGCGATTGGGCACGATAGCGGTCGCAACTATACCAATTCCATACCGCCTCGCCGCTGCGTGCTGATTTTAGCGATCGATGCTCAGTGAGCTGCGCCCACGGCCTTCAGGATCAGCGGCACCAGGTGTTCGGGCAGGCGGATTCCGCCGCCGAGAACGAATTCGTGCGCGCGTGGCGACAGCTTTTGCCAGGTCTTGGCGATGATGTCGAGCCACTTGTCTTCGCTGTAGTCGGCCTTCTGTGCGGCGAACGGCGCCATGTAGTGCTCGATGAACACCAGTCCCGCCACATCCTCGACGAGTTGGCTGTCGGGGTTGCTGCGCAGGGCTTTCTTGCCCACTGCCGCCGCGACGCGCGCCGCCAGCGCAGCGTCGTAGCCAGCCTGTAGCGTCAGGCCGGCGGCGAGTTCGGCGTGGAAGCGGTACAGGCTGGTGCGCCAGCGATGATAGCCGGCCCTGTCCATCGGGAAATCGCTGCGCGGAATCTTCCATCGCTGCACGTGCTGGGCGCGCACGGCGAGACGCACGGCTTCATCGGCCTCGGCCGCGTAGCGTTCCAGCATCGCGCTCATGCGCTGCCCGTAGAGCAGCTCTTTGGCCTGCAGCTGGCCGTCGTCGTTGTGTTCCTGGTTCGGGTCCGCGGCGTTGGCGGCATCGATCAGGGCAACCGCACGGGCGAAGCGTTCCGATGATGAAGTCATGCATTCTCCTTTGCAGCGGCCGATTATAGTGAGCCGCGTCTCTGCCCGGTGTGACGCAGTGACGCACCACGCTGACGCACTGCGGCGTTCCGCGCACAGGAATCGAGCACCGTTTCGATGCGTGGCGCCCCTTGCGGCGTGTGGCTCCCGCCGCCGGGCTCATGGCACAGGCCTTGCAGCGTAGGTCTACATGAAAGAAACCAGAACGACTTGCTGCTATTGCGGCACCGGCTGTGGGGTCATTGTCGAACACGACGCCGGGCAGATCGTCGGCGTTCGCGGCGATCCCGAGCATCCGGCGAACTTCGGCCGCCTGTGCACCAAGGGGGCGACGCTGCATTTGACCAGTGCCCCGGAGACGCTGGCGTTGCGGGCGCTGACGCCCGAGTTGCGCACCCGCCGCGATGCGCCGCGCCGGCCGGTGACCTGGGATGCCGCGCTCGATCATGCGGCGACGCGTTTCGCCGACGCGATTCGCGAGCACGGCCCGGATGCGGTGGCTTTCTACCTCTCCGGGCAGTTGCTGACCGAGGATTACTATGTCTTCAATAAGCTGGCCAAGGGGCTGATCGGCACCAATAACGTCGATACCAATTCACGGCTCTGCATGTCCAGCGCCGTCGCCGGCTACAAGCTCACCCTCGGCGCCGATAGCGTACCTTGCGCCTACGAGGACATCGACGCGGCCGACTGCCTGTTCGTCAGCGGCTCGAACACCGCCTATGCGCATCCCATCGTGTTCCGCCGCATTGAGGATGCTCGGGTGCGCAACCCGGACATGAAACTGATCGTCGTCGATCCGCGGCGCACCGACACTGCCGAGGCGGCCGATCTTTTTTTGCAAATCATGCCCGGTTCCGACATTGCGCTCTATAACGCGATGCTCCATGTGATGCTGTGGGAGGGGTTGTGCGACCTCGACTACATTCGCGATCACACCGAAGGCTTCGAAGCGCTGCGCGAGGCGGTGCGCGACTTTACTCCGGCCGTCGCCGCCGGCATCTGCGGGGTGAAGGCCGAAGATATTGTGCTTGCCGCGCGCTGGTTCGGCGCCCGCGGCCGGAACGCGCTGTCGCTGTGGTGCCAGGGCCTCAACCAGTCGAGCCAGGGCGCCCACAACAATGCGGCGCTGATCCAGCTGCATCTCGCCACCGGCAAGATCGGCACGCCCGGCTGTGGGCCGTTCTCGCTGACCGGCCAGCCCAACGCGATGGGTGGCCGCGAAGTCGGCGGCATGGCCAATCTGCTCTCCGCCCACCGTGATCTGGCGAACCCGCAGCACCGTGCCGAAGTGGCCCGCCTGTGGGGCGTCGATGAGGTGCCGGCGACGCCGGGGCTGACCGCAGTGGAATTGTTCGATGCGGTGCGCGCAGGCCGCATCAAGGCGCTGTGGATCGCCTGCACCAATCCGGCCCAATCGATGCCGAATGCCGAGAAGGTGCACGCGGCGCTTGCCGCCTGCGAATTCGTCGTGGTCCAGGAAACTCACGCCCATACCGACACCGCGGCGTTTGCCGACCTGCTGCTGCCGGCGTCCGGCTGGGGTGAGAAGGAAGGTTCGGTGACCAATTCCGAACGCCGCATCAGCCGCGTTCGCGCCGCCGTGCCGGCACCCGGCGAAGCGCGGGCGGACTGGCGCATCGCCACCGACTTCGCCCTCAAGCTGGGCGTGCGCCTCGGGTGCGGCGAACTGGCGCAACGCCTGTTCCCCTACACCTGCCCGGAACAGGTGTTCGACGAACATCGCGCCACCACCCGCGGCCGCGATCTGGATATTGCCGGTCTCTCCTATGCCCTGCTCGAAAAAGCCGGCCCCCAGCAGTGGCCGTTCCCCGAGGGGGCCGAGCAGGGGCAGCGGCGGCTGTATGGCGATGGCGTGTTTGCGACGGAAAATGGCCGCGCCCGTTTCGTCGCCACGCGCCCGCAGGCGACGGCGGAAGTGCCCGATGCCCGTCACCCGTTCCGCCTCACCACCGGACGCCTGCGCGACCAATGGCACGGTATGAGCCGCACCGGCAGCGTTGCCCAGTTGTTCAGCCACGCCGCGGAACCGCAGCTGGAACTGCATCCGGCCGACGTCGAGCGGCGCGGTTTTGCCGATGGCGGGCTGGTGCGGGTGAAGAGCAAGCGCGGCAGCTTCGTCGCCCGGCTCAAGGCGACGACAGCCGTCCGTCCGGGGCAGGCCTTCATGCCGATGCACTGGGGTGGCCAGTTCATGCGCGGCAAGGGCACCAACAGTGTGACCACGCCGGCGTTCGACCCGATCTCGAAGCAGCCTGAGCTAAAGCATGCCGCGGTAGCCATCGAAAAGTTCGACCCCGGCTGGGGCATCGTCGCGCTATTCCGCGCGCCGGCGGGGTGCGGCGGCGAAACCTTGGCGCGGCACGCCGCGTTGCAGCCCTGGCTGTCGCGTTGCGACCATGCCACGCTGACCCTCGCCGGGCGCGAGCAACCGGTGTTGATCTTCCAGGGTTGGAACGAGGCCGGTCACAGCGAGTGGGACGAGGAACGCATCGCCACCTTCGACGCCGAACTCGGTCTTGATGGCGATCGTGCCTTGCGCTTTGCCGACAGGAAACGCGGCATTTCCAAACGCGCCCGTATCGACGGCAGCCTGCTGCTCGCTGTGCGTCTGGCAGGGGAAACCCGTGCCCGCGATTGGCTGGCCGAGCTGATGGCCGCCGGCGAAATGCCGACCGACCTGCGCCGCTGGCTGCTCGCCCCGCTGGAAAAGCCGCCAGCCGGAACCCACTGCCGCGGCCGGGTGGTGTGCAACTGCCTGAACGTTTCCGAAGACGAGATCATCGCCGACCTGAACGCGGGCCTCGATCTGCCCGCGCTACAGGAAAAGCGCCAGTGCGGAACCTCCTGCGGCTCCTGTGTTCCGGAGTTGAAGCGGCTGGCGGCGAGCGCCCGGCAGGCGGCCTAGAACAATTCGACCTTGGACGACACGGCTTGCGTCGGGGGCGGCATTCCCTCCTCGGCGAAGCGTTCCAGCGTGCGCAGGGTTTCCTGACTGGCCGCGTCCACGCGCACGAGCATTCGGTCGATTTCGCTGCGGTTGCCCGTGCCGATCACGTTGAGTAGCTGGCAGGCGAGTTCGTGGAATAGGATGTGCGGCTGTTCGATGGCCTTGAAGCTCGGCGAATTCCCGAAGTCGTCCACGTTGCCGTAATACCACTGGCCCAGGCGGCATTCCGTGTGTTTCTTGCAGTCCCGGTTTTCCGGTTCGTCGAGGATCTGCCGGATCAGGTTGAGGCGGAACAGGATGTGGTCCAGCTTGACCAGCTCGACCCAGGCCCGATGGGAGGTGTCGCCGATGGTCCTGCCGGAGCGCGACAGCGTGTCGTCGAGCAGGGCCATCGCCGCATTCACTTCCTCGCCGAAGCGGGCCATCGATGCCGCGCGCGCCGACATGCCGCCGACGCTCGTTGATGCGCTTTCGAGGCCGGGCCGGATCGAGGAGACGATGTTGCCGATGTCCTTGACCGCGTCGGCGGAATTTTCTGCCAGCTTGCGCACTTCGTCGGCAACGACGGCGAAACCGCGCCCCGCTTCTCCGGCTCGCGCCGCCTCGATGGCGGCGTTGAGGGCGAGCAGGTTGGTTTGTCCGGCGATCCCCTTGATCAGTCCGAGAATGCCTTCGATCCGGTGAAACTGCGCGCCGAGATTCTGGATGTCGGAGGCAATGGTTTTCGACTCGCCGCCGATTTCCTCGACCTGCTGGATCAGCATCTGTACGGACGATTCCTCGCATCCGCTGGCCATCGAACCTTCCTGAAAAGCCCGTTTCTCCATTTCGACCAGGTCGTGCAGCTTGCTCGAAGACGCCTGCATCAATGCCATCATCGTCGCGATGCTGTTGATCTGGCCGGCCGCGGAATGCAGCCGGCCGCATTCCGCGGTGCTGCGCGCAAGCGCTTCGCGGGCGGTTTCCTCGCGCCGGGCGGCGGCGGCAAGTTCGTTTTCGAGCGAGGCAATCCTGGCCGTCAGCGCCGCGGTTGCTTCTACCGCGGCGTTCGCGGTTTCGTTGCGGGCGCGCGATCTAAACAGCTTGAACATGATGAGGGTGCGCAATCAGCGGGTCTATCCGGGCCGAGCAGTCTATTGACCGGCTTGTTATTAAGCAACCGATGGCGAACAGGGGCGATCTTCCTGCGTGCAGCCCTCATGCAGCGGCGTTGCCGCACCCGCATGCCAGCCCCACGCCGAGGGCGCTTGGTCGAAGCGTAGGGGCAGCTGGCGCAGACGCTCGCCGCTGGCAGCGAACAAGGCGTTGGCCAGCGCCGGGCCGATCACCGGCGTGGCCGGTTCGCCGACGCCCGAAGGCGGTGCCGCCGAAGCGACGATATGCACTTCAACCCGGGGCATTTCATTCATCCGCAGGATTGGGTATTCGGTGAAGTTGAACTGTTCGACGATCCCTTCGCGCAAGGTGATCCGGCCGTGCAGGGCGGCGCTGAGACCGAAGCCGATGCCGCCCTCCATCTGCGCGCGGACGATGTCCGGATTCACGGCGAGGCCGCAATCGACGGCACACACTACGCGGTCGACCTTGAAACTGCGATCGGCGCGCACGGTGACCTCGACTACCTGAGCGACTACGCTGCCGAAGCATTGATGCACGGCGATGCCGCGCCCGCGGCGCTCGCCCTTCGCGCCCCTGGCCAGCGGCCGTCCCCAGTCGCCCTTTGCCGCCGCCAGTTCGAGCACGCCCAGATGGCGCGGCTGCTGCGCCAGCAGCCGGCGGCGAAAGGCCACCGCATCCTGGCTGGCCTTTGCCGCCAGTTCGTCGATGAAGGTTTCTATGGCAAATGCGGTATGCAGCGAGCCGACCGAACGGAACCACAGCACCGGTACGCCGAGCTGCGGCGAATGCAGGTCGACGCGCAGGTTGGGTACGGCATACGGCAGGTCGATGGCGCCTTCGACGGAAAGACGGTCCACGCCGTCGCGCACCATCAGCGATTCGGCCACCGTGCCGGCGGCGATCGACTGGCCGACGATGCGATGCTGCCAGGCGACCAGGGCGCCGTCGCGGTCGAGCCCAGCTTCCAGCCGATGCACATACATCGGCCGGTAGTAGCCGCCGCGCATGTCGTCTTCGCGGGTCCACATCAGTTTCACCGGGGCGCGGCCGCCAATGGCCTTGGCGATATGCACCGCTTCGACCAGATAGTCGGCCTTCGAACTGGCGCGGCGGCCGAAGCTGCCGCCAGCGTAGAGCATATTGAGTTTGATCTGCTCCGGCGCGAGGCCGGTGACGGCGGCCACCGCCATCTGGTCGGCCGTCTGGAACTGTTCCCCGTTCCAGATTTCGCAGCCGTTGGCGTCGAGCCTGACTACGCAGTTGAGCGGCTCCATCGCGGCATGGGCGAGATAGGGGAATTCGAAATCGGCGACCAGTCGATGCGCCGCCGCATCCAGCGCTGCCGCGCATTCGCCTTCGCTGCGGGCGATGCGGCCGGGCTGTTCGAGCAGTCCGCGGAATTCGTCGACGATGTCGTGGGTGCATTGGCCGAAGGCGGCGGACGCGTCCCATTCGACCTTGAGTCGGTCGCGTCCCTTCTTCGCCGCCCAGAAGTTGGTCGCCAGCACGGCAACCCCGCTCGGAATGGCGACCACGTCGACCACGCCGCGCACGGCCCGGGTCTTTTCCGCATCGAAGCGCTTGGCCCGTGCGCCGAACCAGGGCGGATGCGCCACCAGCGCCAGCAGCATGCCGGGCAGGCGCACATCCTGGGTGAACTGCGCACTGCCATCGATCTTGGCGCGGCTGTCCTTACGCTTCACGCCTTTGCCGATGAGGACGAAGTCGGCCGGATTCTTCAAGTCGACCTTGTTTGGCAGCGGCAGTTCCGCCGCCGCGGCGGCGAGTTCGCCGAAGCGCGCGGTACGCCCCGACGGCGCGTGGGACACCACGCCGCCGGCGACGCCGATGGAGGCCGCTGGAACCTGCCAGCGTTCGGCCGCGGCGGCCACCAGCATGGCGCGGGCGGTGGCACCGGCGCGGCGAAACTGTTCGAAGGAGTTGGCCAGCGAGGTGCTGCCGAAGGTGCCCTGGATCTTGCCGAGCAGCAGGTTGCCGTGCAGCGCGGTGTTCGCCGGCGCCCCTTCGACGCGAATCTGCGCCCAGTCGGCGTCGAGTTCTTCCGCCACCAGAGTGGGCAGGCCGGTGTAGGTGCCCTGGCCCATCTCCAGGTGCTTGACGATCACCGTCACCGTATCGTCTTCGCCGATGCGGACGAAGGCATTGGGCGCGAAGCTGCGCTCCGGCTGGGTCTTGGCCGCCGCATTCAGCGGCAGGTAGATGGCCAGCGCCAGCCCCGACCCGGCCTTGAGGAAGCGCCGCCGGCTGGCGTTCTCGATCCACGCGGCGCTCACGCCCGCGGCTCCGCCAGTCGCGTCGCGGCGAGGTGGATCGCGGCGCGGATGCGCTGATAGGTGGCGCAGCGGCACAGATTGCCGCCCATTGCGACATCGATGTCGGCATCGTCGGGGCGAGGCTTCTTCTCCAGCAGCGCCACCGCGCTCATGATCTGGCCCGATTGGCAGTAGCCGCATTGCACGACATCGAGCTCTTCCCAGGCGGCCTGCACCGCGGCGGCGATCTGCGAACGTAATCCCTCGATGGTGGTGATGCGGCGGCCGACGCCGACGGATACCGGCGTCACGCAGGAACAGATGGGATTGCCGTCGATATGGATGGTGCACGCGCCGCAGGCGGCCACGCCGCAGCCGTACTTGGTGCCGGTCAGACCCAACTCATCGCGCAACACCCAGAGCAGCGGTGTGTCGGCGTCGACGTCGACCTGGTGAATACGCCCGTTTACTTCGAGTTCGTACATTGATTTCCCCAGTAATTTCTATGCTGGACCGCTCTTGCCGCACGTGTACGCCAGCATCGATCCGATCAGTTCGTTGGGGAGGCGAGTCCTCACGATCCGGCTACCACCCTTTGTCCACCGTTGTAGTTTTGGACGAAAGTGTAGCCGAAGGGTGGGAGATGCAGCCAACGGGCGAACGGGAATGGGTTCGTCGACAATTAATTCGGCTAATGTTGTTAAAATAACATAGTAAAATCAAATATATATAACTTTAGTCGTATGCGGCCAATACGGTGGCTCTTGGCGGATAACGGGGAATGAGGGCATTACAAGGCGACTCCTGTAGACAACTTAGTCGGCCTAACGGGGAACACATTGGTCGACGGCTTGGTGCAGGGAAGTGCTTGGCAGTTTGGCTCCGGCCAGCGCAATGTGACCTATTCGCTGAGCCTGAACGACAACCCGAACGGGGGCTCTTGGACGACAGAGTTCCAACCGATTCAAAGCGACTGGCTCACCCCTGGGGGAGCCACACTCGCGGCACTGCTCAACCTCGGTGCCAGCTCAATGCCTTCGGTTGACTTCATGCAAATGAACATCGCGTAGCGAGCGGGGCGAAGAGTCGGGCATGCCATGCCTCGACCCATGGCTGCGAAAGCGGTATTGCATGGGATCTGATCTGTGACAAGCCCACCTCAGAAGCATCCCCTGAAAGCCCATGCATCCTAACGCCGCGTTACAAATCGGCACTGCCTGGAAACACCGCGGGTGCTTAAATGCAAAGCAGGCGATGGCGTATCGCGTCTGCGGACGGTTGAAAGGAGCGCACCATGAAATCAAGGCTTTTGTCCGCGCTTGTCGTCCTGGGCCTGCTATCTGCCGGCAATGCATGGGCTGACCGCAGACACGGTCATGACCGCGGGCGTGTTCACTTTGGTGTGACGATCGGGCCATGGGCGCCGTGGTATTACCCGCCGCACTTCTACTATCCGCCAGCCTATTATCCGCCCATCGTGGTGACCCCGCCGGCGCCCCAGCCTCAGGTATACATCGAACAGTCATCGCCGCCGGCAACGGTACAGACGAACTACTATTGGTACTACTGCCCCGAATCGAAAATCTATTACCCGTATGTGAAGGAATGTCCGTCCGGCTGGCAGAAAGTGACGCCGCAGCCGCCTGCACAGCCATAGAAAAGAGGTGGATGAAATGAAGCGGAGTTTGGTTCCCGCCCTGCTTTGCAGTTTGCTCGCCGCATGTACCACCCTGCCGACCGGGCCGAGCGTAATGGCGCTGCCCGGCAGCGGGAAAAGCTTTGATCAGTTCCGGCGGGACGATGTCGATTGCCGCGATTACGCGTCCTTTCAGATCGGCGGAACCAGCGCGAATCAGGCCGCGCTCGACGCCGGACTGAAGAGCGCGGCGGTGGGGACCGTGGTTGGCGCCGTCGCCGGCGCGGCGATGGGCGGGCACGACGGCGTAGGAGCCGGCGCGGGTACCGGGTTGGTGATGGGCAGCATGGTCGGCGCCGGCGCCGGCGAGGGTTCGGCGCGGGGGACGCAACAGCACTACGATCATGCCTATATCCAGTGCATGTATGCCAAGGGTCAGCGCGTTCCGGTGCCGGCCGGCTACGTCAGCGGGCCGGCCGGCGGCGGAGCGGCATCGCCGTCGCGCCCCGGCGATCCAGCTTACTATCCGCCACCGCCGGCGAGCCCCGGCCCGCGCTGATGCATCGATCGGTACGCGATCATGAAACTCACGAAACCGATGGCGCCTATCCCAACGCCAGCCAGACCAGGCCGTCTTCGACCTTGACCTTGAAGCGCCGGGTGCAACCGACATCGGGCGCCTGCGCGGCACCCGATCCGAGATCGATTTTCCACGAGTGCAGCGGGCAGGTCACGGTGGTGCCGTGGACGATGCCCTGAGAGAGCGGTCCGCCCTTGTGCGGGCATTTGTCGTGGAGGGCGAAGATCTCGTCGCCGGCGTTACGGAACACGGCGATGTCGCCGGCAGCGGATTTCACCACCCGGCTGCCGAGACGCGGAATCTCGTCCAGGTCGCAGAGGCGCTTCCACACCGGGGCCACGTCCAGATCCTGCTCTAGGGTTGCGGCATTCATCTCAGACCTCCAGTATTTCGAATTCGCGGCGTGCCGCGGGCTTGGTGTTGGCCTCGGCCCATGGGTCCTCGTAGTCTTGCAGCGCGTAGAGCAAACGTTCGTAGAGCGCCGCGCGCTGCGTCGCGTCTTCGACGACGATCTTTTTCACATGGTCGAGGCCGACGCGCGACAGATAGTGGCAGGTACGCTCGAGGTAGAAGCCTTCCTCGCGATAGAGCTGGAGGAAGGCGCCGCTGTATTCCTTCACCTCCTCGTCGCTTTTCACCTTGCAGAGGAATTCGGCGACTTCGGTCTTGATGCCGCCGTTGCCGCCGACATAGATTTCGTAGCCGGAGTCGACGCCGATCACTCCAACGTCCTTGATGCCGGATTCGGCGCAGTTGCGCGGGCAGCCCGAAACCGCGAGCTTCACCTTGTGCGGCGACCACATGCCGAACAGCATCTTTTCCAGTTTGACCCCCATGTCCATCGAGCGCTGGGTGCCGAAGCGGCAGTGTTCGGAGCCGACGCAGGTCTTCACTGTGCGCAGGCTCTTGCCGTAGGCGTGACCGGAGACCATCCCGGCCTTGCCGAGGTCGGCCCAGATTTTCGGCAGGTCGTCCTTTTTTGCGCCGAGCAGGTCGATGCGCTGGCCGCCGGTGCATTTCACCGTCGGAATCCGGTATTTCTCGGCCACGTCGGCGATAGCGCGCAACTCGTCCGGCGTGGTCAGGCCGCCCCACATCCGCGGTACCACTGAGTAGGTGCCGTCCTTCTGGATGTTGGCATGGGCGCGCTCGTTGATGAAGCGGCTCTGCGGATCGTCCTTGGCCAGATGCGGCCAGGTGGAAATCAGGTAGTAGTTGAGCGCCGGACGGCAGGTGGCGCAGCCGTTCGGAGTCTTCCATTCCAGCGCGTGCATAGCGTCGGGAATGGTCAGCAGCTTGCGTTCGCGGATCGCCGTGCGGACATCGCCATGCGAGTGCTCAGTGCAGCCGCAGACCGGCTTGTCCTTCGACGCGGCCGGTTGGTAGGCGCCGCCGACGGTGGAGGCGAGGATTTGCTCGACCAGGCCGGTGCAGGAGCCGCAGGAGGAAGAGGCCTTGGTGTGCTTGCGCACGTCGTCGAGGGTGAACAGGCCCTGTTCCTTGATCGCCTTGACGATGGTGCCCTTGCAGACGCCGTTGCAGCCGCAGACTTCCGCCGTGTCCGCCATTGTCACGGCCTTGTTCTGGCCGGCATGGCCGGCGTCGCCGATGTGGGACTGGCCGAACATCAGGTGGTCGCGGATTTCGCCGATATCCTGGCGGTCCTTGAGCAGTTGGAAGTACCAGGCGCCATCGGTCGTGTCGCCGTACATCACCGCGCCGACCAGCTTGTCGTCCTTGACGCAGATCTTCTTGTATACGCCGCCGGCCGGGTCGTGCAGCAGGATTTCGTCGACGCTGTCGCCGCCCATGAAGTCGCCCGCCGAGAACACGTCGATGCCGGTGACCTTGAGTTTGGTCGAGGTCACCGAGCCTTTGTAGCGGCCGATGCCGTACATCGCCAGATGGTTGGCGCAGACTTTGGCCTGTTCGAACAGCGGCGCCACCAGCCCGTACACGGTGCCACGATGGTTGGCGCATTCGCCGACGGCGTAGATGCGCGGATCGAAGGTCTGCATCGTGTCGTTCACCACGATACCGCGGTTGCAGTGGATGCCCGCCTTCTCAGCCAGTTCGACGTTGGGGCGGATGCCCGCCGCCATCACTACCAGATCGGCGGGCAAGGTTTCCCCGCCTTTCAGCTTCAGCGCGCAGACGCGGCCGCTTTCGCCGGCCACCAGTTCGCTGGTGGAGGCGCCGAGCCTGAACTTGAGGCCCTTGGCTGCGAGCGACTGCATCAGCATGTCGGCCGCCGACTTGTCGAGCTGACGCTCCATGATCCAGTCAGCGAGATGCACTACGGTCACGTCCATGCCGCGCAGCGCCAGGCCGTTGGCCGCCTCCAGGCCGAGCAGGCCGGCGCCGATCACCACGGCGTGTTTGTGCCGCGCCGCGGCGTCGATCATCGCTTCGGTGTCGGCGATGTCGCGATAAGCGATCACGCCCGGCAGATCCTTGCCTGGGATCGGCAGGATGAAGGGCAGCGAACCCGTGGCAATCAGCAGCCGATCATAGTCGGCCGCGGTGCCGTCTTCGGCGATGACCTTGCGCTTGATCCGATCGATGGCGGAGATCTTCCTGCCGGTATGCAGAACGATGTTGTTGTCCCGATACCAGTCGAGTTCGTTGAGCACGATGTCCTGTAGGGTCATTTCCCCGGCCAGCACCGGCGAGAGCAGGATGCGGTTGTAGTTGGGATGGGGTTCGGCGCCGAACACGGTGATGTCGTACATGTCGGGGGCGATCTTGAGCAGTTCCTCCAACGTGCGTACGCCGGCCATGCCGTTGCCGATCAGCACCAGTTTCGATCTCTTCATCGCAATTCCTTTTCTCTGAAAACAAAACGGCGTCCCATGCGATTGCCGCGCCTGGCTTGCCGCTGCGCGTTAATCGCATGGACGCCGTTGTCCATGCTGTGGCGGATCGTCGTTGACCCGATGCATCCCTTACAGCAAGCCATGTGCCATGTTGGATGTGGGTTTGAAAATGCTGCCTATGCAGGTACTTAGCCGGGGTGGCTGACCGGTGTCCGCCGGGTGCGAGCGATGCTGTGGACCGAGGCAACCCAATTCGGTGCAGCGATGCACCGAGACGGGTAGCGTGTCGATCAACGGCGGAAGCCGCGACAGAAGACAATTTGCGCCGGGTTTTACGCGATCCGGTACGAACGCCCCGATCGACAGCGATTTCGTGCGGCGCTTGCGCAGCGGCGGGCCAACAACTATCGCCATTCCCGCGCACGCGGGAATGGCGAAGTCTTGTCCGACGGCGGCAGCGCTGGCAGCGAGCGACCTGCCGCTAAGCGGCCTTCTTCATCTGCTTACGATAGAGGAAATCCAGCACCGCGGCACGGCACTCGGCAAAGCGCCGGTCCTCGGCGAGGGCGAGACGATCGCGCGGGCGTTCCAGCCGTACATCGACGATTTCGCCGATGACGGCTGCCGGGCCGTTGGTCATCATCACGATGCGGTCGGAGAGCAGCACCGCCTCGTCTACGTCGTGGGTCACCATCACCACGGTGGCACCGGTCTTGGCCATCACGCCGTTGAGTTCGTCCTGCAGGCTGGCACGGGTCAGCGCGTCGAGCGCGCCGAACGGTTCGTCCATCAGCAGGATTTTCGGCTCCATGGCAAAGGCGCGGGCGATGCCGACGCGCTGCTTCATGCCGCCGGAAATCTCGTGCGGAAACTTGTGCATGGCGTGGTCCATATGCACCATGGCCAGCGCCGCCTCGACGCGGAGTTTCAGTTTCGGCTTGCCTTCCTTGCGGCCGAACACGCGTTCGACGGCGAGCATCACGTTGTCGAAACAAGTCATCCACGGCAGCAGCGAGTGGTTCTGGAATACCACCGCGCGATCCGGTCCGGGCCCGGCGATCTCGCGGTTGTCGCAGAGCAGGACGCCGGTCGTCGGCCGGGTGAGGCCGGCGATCAGGTTCAGCAGCGTGCTTTTGCCGCAGCCGGAGTGGCCGATCAGCGAGACGACTTCACCGTGGTGGATCGACAGGTCGATGTCGCGCAGCGCGGTGAATGCGCCCTGCTTGGTATTGAAGGTCTGGCCGACGCGCTCGATTTTTACCAGGGGCTGATTCATGGCGTTCTCCTTAACGGGTTTCGTACTGGAAGCGGCGAGCCAGCAACAGCAGAGTCTGTTCGAGAACGAGCCCGACGATGCCGATGACGAAGATGGCGATGACGATGTGTTCGACCTTGAGGTTGTTCCACTCGTCCCATACCCAGAAGCCGATGCCGACGCCGCCGGTGAGCATTTCGGCGGCCACGATCACCAGCCAGGCTGTGCCGATCGACAGGCGGATGCCGGTGAGCATGTAGGGCAGCACGGCAGGAAACAGGATGCGGGTGATGATCTTGCCTTCCGAAAGGTTGAGCACGCGGGCGACGTTGAGGTAGTCCTGCGGTACGCGGCGCACGCCTTCGGCGGTGTTGAGGATCATCGGCCAGATCGAGCAGATGAAGATGGTCCAGGTGGCGGCCGGATCGGCCTTCTTCAGCACCAGCAGGCCGATCGGCAGCCAGGCCAGCGGCGACACCGGGCGCAGCAGCGAGATCACCGGATCGAACATACGGCTGAGGAAGTCGAAGCGGCCGAGCATGAAGCCGAGCGGAATGCCGACCAGCGCCGCGAAGCCGAAGCCTATGCCGACGCGTTTCAGCGAGGAGAGTACGTTCCAGCCGATGCCCTGGTCGTTCGGCCCGTTGCTGTAGAACGGATCGGCAAACAGATTGGCTGCCGCCGCCCAGACTTGGGCCGGGCTGGGAATGCTGCCGCCTTTCATAGTCAGCAGACCCCAGAGTCCGATCAGCAGGCCGAGGCCGAGCAACGGCGGGATGGCGTTGAGGGCGATTTCCTTGAGGGCGCCGACCAGACGCGATGCCTTCGCCGGCGTTGCGGCGACCGGCGCGGCGACGGCTGGCGCGGCGATTTCGATTTTTTGCTCCACGGCGGCTTCTTCCTTCTCGATGGCGACGCGTGCGGGTTTCAATGCGACGACCGTACTCATGATCTGCTCCCAGGTTGCGTTCGGCACCGGGCCGCATGGCCCGATGCCTGCATGGTTCAGGCGTGAATCTTGAACGACGCGGCGTATTTCTTCGGATCCTTGCCGTCCCATACCGTGCCGTCGATGAACTTGGAGCTGCGCATCTCGCTCTTCGGCAGGGGCGTACCGGCCGCCGCGGCTGCCTGCTTGTAGATGTCGATGCGGTTTACCTTCTTCGCCACGGCCAGGTAGTCGGGATCTTCCTTGAGCAGGTTCCAGCGTCTGTGCTGGGTCATGAACCACATGCCGTCGGAGAGGTAGGGGAAGTTCACCGCGCCTTCGTTGAAGAAGTGCATGCAGTTCTTGTCGTCCCAGCTCTTGCCCAGACCGTTGCTGTAGCGGCCGAGCATGCGTTCGAGAATTACGTCCATGTCGGTGTTGATGTAGGACTTCTGCGCGACGGTCTCGGCCGTGGTCCGGCGGTTGGCCAGCGAGGCGTCGATCCACTTGCCGGCATCGAGTATCGCGGCGGTCATGGCGCGTGCCGTGTTGGGATTCCTGGCGACGAAGTCGGCGGTGGTGCCGAGCACCTTTTCCGGATGGTCGGTCCAGATATCCTGGGTGGTCACCGCGGTGAAACCGATCTTGTCGATGATGGCGCGGTTGTTCCACGGTTCGCCGACGCAGAAGCCGTCCATGTTGCCGACGCGCATGTTGGCCACCATCTGCGGTGGCGGCACGGTGATGTTCTTGACGTCTTTGAACGGATCGATGCCCTGAGCGGCCAGCCAGTAATACAGCCACATGGCGTGGGTGCCGGTGGGAAAGGTTTGGGCGAAGGTGTATTCGCGTTCCTTCTTGGCGATCAACTTGGCCAGCGAGGGACCGTCGGTCGCCCCCTTGTCCTTGAGCTGGTTGGAGAGGGTGATGGCTTGGCCGTTGTGGTTCAGGTTCATCAGCACCGCCATGTCCTTCTTCGGTCCGCCGATGCCGAGTTGCACGCCATAGACCAGGCCGTAGAGCACATGGGCGGCGTCGAGTTCGCCGTTCACCAGCTTGTCGCGCACGGCAGCCCATGACGCTTCCTTGGTCGGGACGATTTTGATGCCGTACTTTTCGTCGAATTTCTGCACCGCCGCCATGACAACGGAGGAACAGTCGGTGAGCGGGATGAAGCCGATGCGGACTTCCTTTTTCTCCGGCGCATCCGAGCCTGCGGCCCAGGCGCCGGCGCGTACTCCGGGGGGCACCATGGCCATCAGTCCCGAACCGAGCGCCAGCCCGGCGGCGGTGCGGATAAAGTCGCGGCGAGTGCCAAGCGTTTGCGGCCCGCTGTTGTTGTTTTTCCGATCCATATCGAACTCCTTGTCACGACGAAGGTTCCCTGAAAAAAAGACGGCATCGCACGCCGGGAAGCCTGATCGGCTTCGCCAACGTGGACGCCGTTGTCCACTCTGATCGCACCCGATCGCCCTTGACCCGGTGCTGCATCTCTTTCAGCAAGCCATGTGCCAGCCTTCGCAGAAAGTCGGGAAACCCTCTCGTAGTCAGGGGTTGGTCGTCAGCAGGAGGATGTCTTTTTGAATCGAGGGCGAGTGTCGGTACGCACTGCCCCGGTGCGGGTGCTTGCCGCACCGCACCAGAAACGCCCGGTTCAGGCGCCGAGCAGGGTGGCCATTTCCAGCACTTGCGCGGCGACCTGGGCGATGGATTGTTTGCGGTCCATCGCCAGTTTGCGCAGGGCGCTGTAGGCCTCTTCCTCGCTCATGCCGCGCGCCTTCATCAGCACGCCTTTGGCGCGGTCGAGCGTCTTGCGGTCGGCGAGCTGCTGCTTGGCCTCGTCGCGCTCGGACTTCATCGCCTGGAATTCCTCGAAGCGGGCGATGGCGACTTCGATGATCGGCCTCAGCCGCTTGGCGCTGAGGCCATCCACCACATAGGCCGAGACGCCGGCCTTGACGGCCTTGCGGATGGTCTGCGAGTCACTTTTGCTGGAAAACATCACCACCGGGCGTGGCAGTTCGGCGTTGGCGACGGCGAGGTGCTCCAGTGTGTCGCGACTCGGCGAGTCGGTCTGGATCAAGATCGCATCGGGACGCAGTTGCTCGACCCGGGCGGAGAGATCCAGCACCGAAGGCAACAGGGCGGCGACCTGATAGCCGGCCAGGGCAAGGCCGGCGCAGATTTCCCCGGCGCGGCTCTCGGATTCGTCAATAACCAGTACGCGTAGCATGCCCGGTGCTACGCAAGAATCGTGCAATCAAATCGGGCGACCCGGCCGCGGGTTCAGACCTTGCAGTTTTTTTCCGCACCTAGCTTGCGCAGGATCATTTCCAGCGGGCAGAAGCGGGTGAAACCGCTCTGGAACAGATTGACGCCGACGAAGGCGGTAAACCACAGCCAAGACAGCTGCGACAGATCGGCCTGGCCGTTGACGTGCGCCAGCGTGAGCGAGAGCAGGATGAAGGAACCGGCAAAAATGCGGATCATGCGTTCGATGGACATGGACGTTCTCCTCAGGAAGTGGCGCGACCTTGCATGGCCGCGTAGTAAAGAATCGGAATCACCACCAGGGTCAGCAGGGTGGAGACAAAAATGCCGAAGATCAGGCTGATGGCGAGGCCGTTGAAGATCGGGTCGTCGAGGATGAACATTGCACCGAGCATCGCCGCCAGCGCGGTGAGTGCAATCGGCTTGGCGCGTACTGCGGCGGAGCGGATCACCGCTTCGGCGAAGTCAATGCCTCTGGCGCGCTCCTGGTTGATGAAGTCCACCAGCAGGATCGAGTTGCGCACGATGATGCCGGCCATGGCGATCATGCCGATCATCGAAGTGGCGGTGAATTGCGCGCCGAGCAGAGCGTGGCCGGGCATCACGCCGACGATGGTGAGCGGGATCGGCGCCATGATGATCAGCGGTGCCAGGTAGTTGCCGAACTGGGCCACCACCAGCAGATAGATCAGCACCAGGCCCACCGCATAGGCGAGGCCCATGTCGCGGAAGGTTTCGTAGGTGACCTGCCACTCGCCGTCCCACTTGATCGCGTAGCCGGCATACGGATCCTTCGGCTGACGGATGAAGTATTCGCCGAGTTCCTCGGGTAGCGCGCTGCGCATGGCGAACATGCCATACAAGGGTGAATCCAGTTTGCCGCCCATGTCGCCCATCACGTACACCACGGGCAGCAAATCCTTGTGATAGATGGTTTGTTCGCGGCGGCTCTTTTTCACTTCGACCAGTTCCGAGATCGGCAGCAGCTGGCCCGAGGATGAGCGCACGCGCAGGCGCAACAACTGGTCGAGCGAGTTCTGCCGCTCGGCCGGCAGCACCACGCGTACCGGCACTTCGTATTTCGATTCGCCGTCGTGCACCGGCGTCACGTCTTCGCCGGAGAGCCCCATGCGCACCACGTCGACGATGTCGCGCTGGGCCACGCCCATCAGCGCCGCCTTGGCCTGATCGACGCGCAGCACCAGTTTTTCCGCCGGTTCGTCGATGGTGTCGTCCACCGCCATCACATCGGGTGTCGATTCGAAGATCTTGCGCAGGCGCTGCGCCATGGCGATCTGGCCGGCGTAGTCGGGGCCGTACACCTCGGCGACGATCGGCGCCAGCACCGGCGGGCCGGGCGGCACTTCCACCACCTTGGCGTTGCCGTCGTAGCGGCGGCCGATCTCGGCCACCTGGTCGCGAATGGTCTGGGCGATTTCGTGGCTGCTGCGCTCACGATGATGTTTGTCCACCAGATTGACCTGGATGTCGCCCATCTCCGGCTGCGCCCGCAGGTAGTACTGGCGCACCAGACCGTTGAAGTTGATCGGGCTGGCGGTACCGGCATAGGCCTGGAAGTCGCGGACTTCTTCGACCGTCGCCAGATAGGCCGAAATCGCTCGCAGCGCTTGCGCGGTTTCCTCGACCGGCGTGCCCACAGGCATGTCGAGTACCACCTGAAATTCGCTCTTGTTGTCGAGCGGCAGCATTTTCAGCACCACCAGTTTGAACACCCCGAGCGACACCGAGACGACGATGGCGGCGAGCAGGCCCAGCCACAAGCCCCAGCGCGCCGAGCGGCGTTGCAGGAAGGGTGTCATCAGGCGGCGGAAGAACCCCTGTAGTCGTAAATCCAGGGCGTTTTCTTTGTGGCCACCGGCGTCGTGCGGCTTCATCAGTTTTAGTGCCAGCCAGGGCGTGACGATGAACGCCACCGCCAACGAGATGAACATGCCCATCGACGAGTTGATCGGGATCGGGCTCATGTACGGCCCCATCAAACCAGAGACGAAGGCCATCGGCAGCAATGCGGCAATGACGGTGAAGGTGGCGAGGATGGTCGGCCCGCCGACTTCGTCCACTGCGCCGGGAATGATTTCCCAGAGCGCCTTTTGCGGATGCAGCTGCTGCCAGCGGTGGATGTTCTCCACCACCACGATGGCGTCGTCGACCAGGATGCCGATGGAGAAGATCAGTGCGAACAGCGAGACGCGGTTGAGAGTGAAACCGTAGGCCCAGGAGGCGAACAGCGTTGCCGCCAGGGTCAGCGTCACAGCGGTGCCGACGATGAAGGCTTCGCGCTTGCCGAGCGTGAACAACACCAGCAGTACGACGAAGGCGGTGGCGAAGACCAGCTTGCCGATCAGTTTTTGCGCCTTGTCGGTGGCGGTGGCGCCGTAGTTGCGGGTAATGGTGAATTCGACGCCCTCCGGAATCACCGTGCCCTTCAGCGCATTGGCGCGCTCGATGACCGCTGCCGCGACGTCGGCGGCGTTGACCCCTGGCTTCTTCGACACCGCCAGCGTCACCGCCGGCATTTCCTCGCCGTTGCCGCCCTTGCCGAGGCCGTGCCAGACGAATCGGCTGGGCTGGTCGGGGCCGTCGACGATTTGCGCGACGTCGGACATGAACACCGGCCGGCCGTTGCCGACGCCGACCACCAGCCGCTTCACGTCGGCGGCGGATTCGATGTAGGTGCCGGTCTGCACCAGCACTTCCTTGTTCTGCGCTACCAGACTGCCGGCCGGCTGCGAAGCGTTGGACACTTGCAGTGCGGCGCGCAAGTCCTGCGCCGTGATGTTGTGCGCATTCATCCGCTCGGCATCCATGATCACGCGGATGACGTGGCCGGGGCCGCCGATGGTCTGCACGTCGCGCGTACCGGCGACGCGCTTGAGTTCGATCTCCGCCGCCCGCGCTACCTGCTGCATTTCGAAGCCGGATTTGTCCTTGTCGGCGCTCCACAGTGTCAGCGCGACGATCGGTACATCGTCGATGCCCTTCGGTTTGACTACCGGCTCACCGACGCCGAGGTTCGGCGCCAGCCAGTCCTTGTGCGAATGGATGGTGTCGTAGAGCCGCACCAGCGCGGTCTGTTCGCGCACGCCAACGTAATACTGCACGGTGATCACCGCCATCCCCGGGCGCGAGACCGAGAACACATGCTCGACGCCGGCAATGCGCGACAGCACCTGCTCCGCCGGGCGCGCGACCAGGCTCTCGACATCCTTGGCCGAGGCACCGGGGAAAGGGACGATGACGTTGGCCATGGTCACGTCGATCTGCGGTTCTTCCTCGCGCGGCGTGATGACGGTAGCGAAAACGCCCAACAGCAAGGCGACCAGAGCGAGCAGCGGGGTGATCGAATGGCGCTGGAAGAAGCCGGCGATGCGTCCGGAAATGCCCATGGCGTGCATTCCTCCGCTCATGGCTTGCGCGTGGCGGCAATTCCGGCCTGCACCGGATCGAGGGAAATCCGCTCACCCGGTTTCAGTCCGGCCAGCACCTCGATGCCGTCGGCCGACGGTTCGCCGAGGCGGACCTGGCGTAGGTGGGCGAGGTTCTTGTCGTCAAGCACGTAGACCAGCGTGACCTCGCCGCGGCGAATCACGGCCGTGGGCGGCAGCAGCAGCTTGCTGGCGCGGCCAATGGCCAGATGGATGCGGGCGAACATGCCTGGCGACACGCCTTCGATGCCGGCCGGCAGGTAGGCGCGCACAGTGGCGGTGCGCGTCTGCGCATCCAGCATCGGCAGCAGCTCGACGCGTTCGGCGGCGATGCGCCGGCCGCTTTCGGGGAATTCGATCCAGGCCTTGAGGTTGCCGCGCACCGCCTCCAGCACGCGCTGCGGCACCGTCGCCACGGCGCGTAGCCCGCGCGGATCGTAAACCGTCAGCAATGGCTTGCCGGGGACGGCCATGTCGCCAAGTTCGGCCAGGCGCTGGCCGACCACCCCGGCGAAGGGGGCACCGATGGTGGCGTGGGAGAGGCCGGCGCCGGCCTGTGCGGCCTGCGCCTGTGCGGCTTTGTAGTCGGCCTCGGCGCGATCCATTGCGGCGGCGCTGACGAATTTCTTTTCCAGCAGGCTGCGCGTGCGCTCGTACTGCGCCTGCGCTTGCACCAGTTGGGCGCGGGAGGCGGCATCGGCCTGTGCGGCTTCGCGCGAGTCGATGCGCATCAGCGTTTCGCCGGCGCGCACGCGGGTGCCGGCATCCACCTGCACGGCAACGATGCGCCCGGCCACCTGCGCCGCCAGCGTCGCCTGCTTCACCGCATCGACGGTGGCGTCGGCGGGCCAGGTCTGATCGACCTCGCGCAGGTTCACGAGCGCGGCTTTTTCCTGCGCCGCCAGCAGCGCCGGCACGAAGACAAGGGCAAGGGCAAACAGTCGATGGATCGGCTTCATTACGCACACACTCCCAGAAGATTTGAGTATTAGTATATTCTAATGGATCAAAATCGCAACAACATGGAGAGCCTCATCGTGAGCGACATGGAACCTTTCACCTTCACTCTGGAACAGCAGGACGACTATGCCTTTCTGATCCGTTTCGACACACCGGACGCCGCGCCGCTGCTGAGCGACGAACCCGCGCCGTTGGGCCGCGGTGCCGGGCCCAATCCGAGCCGGCTGCTGGCGGCGGCGGTGGCCAATTGTCTGTCCGCCAGCCTGCTGTTCGCACTGCGCAAGTTCAAGAACCGGCCGGAGCCGATCCGCGCCAGCGTGACCACCCGGCTCGGCCGCAATGCCGCCAAGCGACTGCGTGTCGAAGGCATGGAGGTGGATATCCAACTGGGCCGGCCGGGCACCGAGATGGAGCATCTGGAGCGCGTGCTGGCGCAGTTCGAGGATTTCTGCGTGGTTACCCAGAGCGTGCGTCAGGGCTTCGAGGTGAATGTGCGGGTGCGCGATGGCGAGGGGAGGCTGCTCGCGGGATGAACCGGCCGACGGACTAACCTGGATTCAGCGCATAGGCGGCCATCGCATCGATGACGCTGGTCGCTTCGCCGACCGGAGCGGCGATGTCGATGGTCAGGCCAGGATGCCGATCCATGGCGTTGGCCGCCCGTTGCGGCAGATCCTTTTTCACATGGCTGCCGGCGGCCATGAAGATCGGCACGATGCTGATCCGGCCCACGCCTCCCTGCACCAGCCGGTCGATGGCTTCGTCGAGGCTCGGCTGCATCAGTTCGAGGAAACCCAGTTCCACCGGAGTCTGCGGCGCGCTGCGGAGAATGGCGGCGCGGATGCGCTGGAACGGCTCCGCCCATTCCGGATTGCGCGCGCCGTGGCCGAACAGGATGATGCCAGTAGTCATTTTTTTAATCCCATTTAAACCACGGGGGACACAGGGGACCCAGGGGCCACGGGGGAATTCAACAAATGCAATCGACTGGAGCTCCGGCTATTCGCCGAAGAGCGCCTGCCAAGCATGCATAAGATGTTCCCGTGATTTGCCCCGTGTTCCCCGTGGTTAATTGATCTTTTATTGCTTGGTTGCCAACGCGTCGTGAATGTTACGGCAGCCGGTCTCGCGGATCAGTAGGTTGGCGAGAAAGCCCAGCGCGGCGGCGGCCGCCATCAGGGTCAGGCCACGATGATAGTCCGTCGTCGCGTAAATCCGCACGCCCTCGGCGATGCGTCCGCTCCAGCGCAACTCCAGCAGGGCGCCGAATAGCGGTTGCAACAGGCCGGCGCCGACGAAGACGCCGACGTTCACTACGCTGGTGGCCATGCCGGAGGACAGCGGTGCGTTCACCTCCTTGGCGCAGGCCCAGGAGAGCGTGAAGCTGGCGGCGAAAAATCCCAGCGCGAAAAACAGCCCGTGGCTGAGCCCCGTCACCCCGATACGCTCCGTCGGCAGCAGCAGCCAGAGCAGCGCATAGCCCGCCGAGGCGCCAAGCATCACCGGGCGGCGGCGGCCGATGCGGTCGGAAAGCCGGGTCCAGGCCATCGAGCCGAAGGCCAGACCGAGGAAGGCGAGACTGACGTGATTGGCCGCCGCGGTCCGCGTCAGGCCGTGGCTTTGCGTCAGCAGCGGCACGGCCCAGAGTCCGCCGAAGGCGAGAAAACTGCCGGCGATGCCGATGTTGGAGAAGAAGCCCGGCCAGCTATGCCGGTTGCGCATCACGCGCAGCAATTGGCCGAGCCACTGGGTGCGGTCGCCGCCGCGGGCCGGCGTCGGTGCCACGCCGTAGCGGCTGGCGATGCCGATCAGCAGCGAAAGCGCGCCGACCGTGACGAATACCGAACGCCAGCCGCCCAACTGCACGGCCAGCGCCAGCGGCGCGCCGGCCGCCACGGCGCCGAGGTTGCCGCAAAACATGGTCAGCCCGGTCATGGTGGCAAAGCGGCGCTCGTGGAAATTCAGCGCGATGATCTTCAGTGTGGCGATGAAGGTGACCGACACGCCTAAACCGACCAGTGCGCGCGCCGCGAACGCGGTTTCGAAGGTGGCCGCGCAACCGAACAGCAGCGCACCGATGCCGGCCAGCAGGCCGCCGCCGAACAGCACCTGACGCGGGCCCAAGGTGTCCACCAGTACGCCGGTGGGAATCTGCATCAGCGTATAGACGTAGAAGTAGGTCGCCGCCAGGTTGCCCAATTGCGCGGCGCCGACATTGAATGTCGCTTGCAGATCGGGGGCGATCACCGCCGGTGCGACGCGGTGGAAGAACGACAGCACATAGGCAGCCAGGGCGAGACCGAGCCCGAAATGGATGCGGCGGGACGAAGGGGGGGAGGAAGAAAGCATGCCCCGATGATACCGATCCGATCTTGTGGCGGCTTGCGCCGCTTGCCCTAGGCGCCGGGTTTCGGATCGTCCGCTGTTGGTTCAGACGACGCCAGCAGGCGGATAAGCATCGGGGGCGTGAGCAGCGTGGTGAGGATCACCATGACTACCACGGCGGAGAACAGGGCTTCATCCATGACGCCCAGGTGTTTGCCGGCCATGGCGAAGATCAGTCCGACCTCGCCGCGCGGCACCATCCCCCAGCCAACCAGCCAGCGCGATCCCTTGCCGGCGCACAGGCCGGCGGCAAGCTTGCCTACAACGGCGGCGACGGTGATGCCCAACGCGACGGCCAGCACCGCCGAATCGGCAAAGACATGCAGATCCACCTGCATACCGGTAAGCACGAAGAACACCGGAACGAAGAAGTAGCCGATGGGTTCGAGCATGTGTTCGTGTTGATGCCGCGTGTGGCCGAGCAGCGCGGACTTTACTCGCTCCGCGACCGATACCGGAGCGGTGGCCAGCAGCGGTTCAATTTCGGCGACGATGCGCGGCGTGCGGAAATCCTTGAGAAATAGGGGTTCGAACAACAGGCCGGCGGCGAAGGCGCCGATGATCGGTGCCAGTCCGGCCGCATGCGCCAGCCAAGCGAGGAACAGGCCGGTCGCCAACACCTGCGCGAAGAGCATGCTTTGGCCGTGGTCGATGCGGGCCAGCCAACGGCTGGAGTGGCGTGCTACCAGACGCCCGATGCCGATGCTGCCGATCAGGAATAAGGTGCTCTTGGCAATGATCCAGAGAACCTCGGCGGTGCTGACGTTGCCGGCTGTTACCAGATTGGAAACCACGGCGAGGATCACCAGGCCGAGCACGTCGTCGATCACTGCGGCACCGAGGACGATGCGCGCTGCCGGCAGGTGCAAGCGGCCGAGATCGCGAAAAACGCGTCCGGTAATACCGACGGAGGTAGCGGCTAGTGTGGCGCCCAGAAACAGGTAGGTGTTCTGTCCGTGTCCAGGTAACAGCAATGGCCCGGCCAGCAGCACGCCGATCAGAAACGGTGCAGCTACGCCTACCGCGGCAACGGCGCTGGCTCTGCCACCGACCCTAGCCAGATCGGCAAGCCGCGTTTCCAGTCCGATCTGTAGCAACAGTACGATGACGCCCAGTTCGGCGATAAACGCAATAACGGGGTCGCGGGCAATGCTGTCGAACACGCCGATACCGAGCAGCGAAAGATTGCCTAGCACCACCCCTAGCAGCAGTTCACCGAGCACAGCCGGAAAACCGAAACGCTGGGCGAGAGGGGCGAACAGCCGCGCCGCCATGAGGATCAGCGCCAGCCAGAGCAGGTTCTCGCCGATGCCCCCGGCATCGGCGGCAAGGGCTGGTAGGGGAGCCAATAACAGCAGTAGCGGGCCCATTCAGCGGGTCACGGCTGGAGACTGTGCCGTTGGTACTACCTTGTTGGTCTTGTGCGGTTCATGGGGATGCCAGCCGAGCAGCGCCAGCAGGACAAAGAATCCGGTGACGTAGGCGACAACCACGAACCATCCGTGGCGCAGCCAGAGGGTTACCGAGCGGGCTTCGGGGTACATGTTGGAAAGCGCCACCCCGGCCGACGAGCCGAACCAGACCATCGACCCGCCGAAGCCGACCGCGTAGGCCAGAACGCCCCAGTCGTAACCGCCCTGTTTGAGCGCCAGGGCGGTTAGGGGGATGTTGTCGAAGACGGCTGAAACGAAACCCAGGCCGAGGGTCGTCGGCCACGAGGCGCCGGGCAGTTTCTCCACCGGCATCATCGAGGCGCAGAGCACCAGGGAGAGCAGGAACACGGCGCCGCGCAGGCTTTCGGGGAGGACTTCCCAGTCGTGGCGGCGTACGGGCAGGGTGAGCATGATGGCTAGCCAGACGGATGCTCCGAGGAAGGGGAAGTGATCGGCTTCTTCGGGATAGAAGAGGTTGACGAAAATGTTGGTGGCCATTGCGAGCGACAACATCAAGCCGACGATGCCCACTCTGGCCCAGTCGATATGGGTGTGGCCGTGGCCGCCCTTGAGAATTGGCGCGTAAGCCTGCTGTAGCCGGGCGGCAGGAATGCCGAACACGATCAGGGCGGTGGCGGATGCGACAAAAGCATGGGTAACGTCGAGTGGCGAGACGCCGTCGATCCACATCATGGTGGTGGTGGTGTCGCCCAGCACCGAACCGGCACCGCCGGCGTTGGAGGCCGCGACGATGGCGGCCAGATAGCCGATATGGACTTTGGCGCGGAACAACTGGTGGGCCATGGCGCCGCCGATTAGCGCGGCGGCGATGTTGTCGAGAAAGGAGGACAGCACGAACACCATGACCAACATCAGAAAGGCTCCCCTCCAGTCGTCCGGCAGATACTTGGGCAGGATTACCGGGATGTGGCTTTTCTCGAAATGTCGGGCGAGGAGGGCGAAGCCGAGCAACAGCAACAGCAAGTTAGCGAGGGTGACCGACTCATGTCCCAGGTGCGCCGCGAAACCGGGGAATCCCGCTCCGGTTGCGAACCCGGTGACGAAGGTCTTGTAGAGCGCGATGACGGCGAAGCCGGAGAGTCCGACATACAGGGTCTGGTTGTGGAACAGCGCGACGCCCAGCAGTGTGGCGCCGAACAGGATGAACTCGATAGGGAATCCGATGCTGGGCGACATATCCGCCGCCTGTACGGCCGCACTGAAAAGAAGAGCGGCCAAGCCTAGAACCATGTTGCGCACAGGGAGTGTCATGTAGGGTTTCAGACAATTTCGATGATGAAGGGCAGTGTAGCAAGCAGCATTCCCGGTACTCCATCATGCGGTGCGTCGATAGGCCGCCGGTTCAGCGCCAGCGGTTGATGGCGTCGCGGGTTTCCTGCGCAACCCTGCGTGCGGCGGCGGCGAAGTCTTCGCCCTTGCCGGCGTAGAGGATGGCGCGCGAGGAATTGATCATCAGGCCGCCGCCGTCGGCGGTCTTGCCGGCACCGACGGTGGCTTCGATATCGCCGCCTTGGGCGCCGATGCCGGGCACCAGCAGCGGCAGGTCGCCGACGATCTGGCGCACGCGGGCGATCTCGGCGGGGAAGGTGGCGCCGACCACCAGCGCGCACTGGCCGCCGACGTTCCATTCGTTGGCGACGAGGCGGGCTACCCGCTCGTAGAGTTTCTCGCCGCCGATGTCGAGGAATTGCAGGTCGCTGCCGCCGGGGTTGGAGGTACGGCAGAGCAGGATCACGCCCTTGTCCTTCCAGGCCAGCCAGGGTTCCACCGAGTCGTGGCCCATATAGGGATTGACCGTCACCGCGTCGGCCTTGAAACGTTCGAAGGCTTCGATGGCGTACTGCTCGGCGGTGCTGCCGATGTCGCCGCGCTTGGCATCGAGAATCACCGGGATGCCCGGATGCTTGGCGTGGATGTGGGCGATCAGCCGTTCCAGTTGGTCTTCGCCGCGGCGCGCGGCAAAGTAGGCGATCTGCGGCTTGAAGCTGCACACCAGGTTGGCGGTGGCATCGACGATGGCGGTGCAGAATTCGAAAATGGCGTCGGGTCGGCCGGCCAGATGGGCGGGAAATTTCGCCGGATCGGGATCGAGGCCGACGCAGAGCAGGCTGTTGCGTTCGGTCCAGGCGGCGCGCAGGGCGGTGCTGAAGTTCATGATTTTTTCTCGTCGTCGGGGGCGGGTTCGTTGGCGGCACTTTCCCGGGCCTGTTTTTCCCGCAACCGGGCGTTTTTGTCCTCGTTGGCGAATACATAACGGCCGAAGAGAACGCAACCTTTCATGCCCGGGTCGCAGGGTAGGTCGTTCACCCGGGTGCAAACGTCATTGACTTCGTGAGGGCAACCCCAGCCTCCGGCCATTGTCAGCCTCCCAGAATCGTTTCGCCGCGGCGCAGCCGCTCCTGGCGCTCCCTGATTTCCGGAGGAAGGGCGAGCAGCAGAAACTGGCGAGCGTCCTCGAGCCACTGTAGACGCTGTAGCGGGCTCAACCGGGCGAAGGCTGCCAGTTGTTCGTCGCTGACGTAATAGCCGAAACCGCCGGACGGTTCAGTGCGAATCATGGTTGCGAAGGCGCTCCAAATGTTCGATGTCGTCATGATCCTGCCTGCGATTGGCATGAGCCTTGAGCGCGATCAAGTCTTCGACGGCAGCAACCCTGACGGGTGTATCACCCACGTGACGCAAGGTGGCGCGGCCCATGGCAACTCCGATGTCGAGGGCAGGCGCGATCAGGATGTCGACCAGCGGGGCGTTGCTGACCGGGGATGAGAGGCCGAAGGCGACCATGTGCTTTTGTTCAGACCAAATCCAGCGCTGCTGCGCATCTTTCAACTCTGCCAGCGATACCGGTGCGACCGGGCTCAGATGCAAGGCTTCCGCACAGGCGATGAAACGATCGAGATTGGCTTCATCCAGTGCCAGAACGAGGTCGATGTCCATGGTCATGCGTGGCACGCCATGGAGGTTCATCGCCAGCCCGCCCACCACCAGGTAGTTCACCTGATGGCGATTTAAGGCCTGAAACAGATCAAGGTAGAACATGTCCCTACTTCTTGCCCTTGCCGGGGTTGGCCGCCCAGGAATCCCTGAGGGTCACCGCGCGGTTGAATACCGGTGCGCCGGGCCGGCTGTCCTTGCGGTCGGCGACGAAGTAGCCGTGACGCTCGAACTGGAAGCGGTCTTCGGGCGCCGCATCCTTCAGCGACGGTTCGAGTTGGGCGGCGATGATCTGCTTCGAGTTTGGGTTGAGGTCGGCGAGGAAATCGCGTTCGATACCCTCGGCATCGCCCTCGCGTCGTGCGCCGGGGGCGGGCACGGCGAACAGGCGGTCGTAGAGGCGCACGTCGCACGGGTAGGCGTGGCGGGCGGAGACCCAGTGGATGTTGCCCTTGACCTTGTAGCTGTCCGATCCCGGGGTGCCGGATTTGGAGTCGGGCATCAGTTCGGCGTGGACGGCAACGATGTTGCCGGCGGCATCCTTGTCGCAGCCGCTGCATTTGACGACGAAGCCGTAGCGCAGGCGCACCAGATTGCCGGGGAACAGGCGGAAGTAGCCCTTGGGCGGGGTTTCGACGAAATCTTCGCGCTCGATCCAGAGTTCCCGCGAGAACGGGATCGGGCGCTTGCCCAGTGCGGGCTGCTGCGGATGGTTGGGCGCTTCGCAGAGTTCCTCGTGATCTTCCGGCACGTTGTCAAGAATCAACTTCACCGGGTCGAGTACGGCGATGCGGCGCGGCGCCGATTCATTGAGCGTCTCGCGCATGCAGTCTTCGAGCACGCTCATGTCGATCAGCGAATCGGACTTGGTGACGCCGATGCGCTCGGCGAACAATTGAAAGCCTTCGGGGGTGAAGCCGCGGCGGCGGGCGCCGACCAGAGTGGGCATGCGCGGATCGTCCCAGCCGTCGACGTGCTTTTCTTCCACCAACTGGATCAGCCGGCGCTTGGAGAGCACGACATAGGTCAGGTTGAGTCGGGAGAACTCGTACTGGCGTGGCAGCGGCCGCGCGAGCAGGCCGCAGTCGGCGATCCGCTCCAGGATCCAGTCGTAGAACGGGCGCTGGTCCTCGAACTCCAGCGTGCAGATGGAATGGGTGATGTTCTCCAGCGCATCTTCGATCGGGTGGGCGTAGGTGTACATCGGGTAAACGCAATAGCGGTCGCCGGTGCGGTGGTGGCTGGCCTTGCGGATGCGGTAGATGACTGGGTCGCGCAGGTTCATGTTGGGCGCGGCCATGTCGATCCTGGCGCGCAGCACGTGGCTGCCGTCGGCGAATTCGCCGGACTGCATGCGGCGGAACAGGTCGAGGTTTTCCTCGGCGCTGCGCGTGCGGTAGGGGCTGTCCTTGCCACGCTCGGTGAGTGTGCCGCGGTTGGTGCGCATTGCCTCGGCAGTCTGGCTGTCGACGTAGGCATGGCCGGCGCCGATCAACGCCTCCGCCGCCTGAATCATGAAGCCGAAATAGTCCGAGGCGTGGTACAGGTTCTCGCCCGCTTCGTGGCTCCAGCTACAGCCCAGCCAATGCACCGCGTCGATGATGGCGTCGACATATTCCTGGTCTTCCTTCTCCGGGTTGGTGTCGTCGAAACGCAGGTGGCAGACGCCGCCGTAATCCTTGGCCAGGCCGAAGTTGAGCAGGATCGATTTGGCATGGCCGAAGTGCAGGTAGCCGTTCGGTTCGGGCGGGAAGCGGGTGCGGATTTTCGCCGGATCGGGTGCGCCGGCCTGCTGTTCCGGGCCCGCGCCGGGGTGTCCGCACCAGCGCCGGGAAGCGTGGGTGCCCGCCGCCAGGTCGGCTTCGACGATGTGGCGGAGGAAATTGGAGGTCTTGGCTTCGGGGGCGGCGGAATCGGCCATGGTGTTGCATCGATGAGGATTGTGCGAAGCCGCAATTCTACCGGCTTGCCAGCGTGCGCTGGGTTTGCCGTACGATGATGGAAATACGAAGGGGAGACGATTTCGATGCGGCGTCGGAGCAGAGCGGGCTACTCGCTTTACGGGGTAATTTTCATGTTGTTGGTGTTGACTCTTGCGGCGGCGGCTGTGCTGGTGATGTTCCAGGTACGCAACGAACAGCGCCGGCTGGCCGAGGCTCTCGGTCGCGAGGCGGCGGCGTTGTCCTCGCGCCAGGTGTTCGAACATCTCTATGGGTTGATGCGCAAGGGCTGGACGCGCGCCGAAATCGACGATGCGCTGGAGCGCTTGCGGCGGGCGCGGCCGGACATGGACATCCGCCTGATCCGCGGCGCCGCCGTGGTTCGCCAGTACGGCGTTCATGCGGCGAGTTCGATTCCGGCAAACGATCCCTTGGTGGCGCAGGCGCTGCAAAGCGGCGAACCGGAATTCGCCGAGCGCGACGGTCGGGTGCGTTACGTGATGCCGCTACGGGTGGTCGCCGAGTGCCAAGCCTGCCATCAGGCGCGCATCGGCGAGGTGAATGGCGCCATCGACCTATCGTTTCAGGCGGAGCGCTTTCGTTCCCCGTTGCAGACGGCGATCCGGGATACGCTGGAAATCCTCGCCATGGTCTTTTTGGCCCTGTTTGCGCTGATGCTGGCGCTCACCCGGATTTTGGTGACGCGTCCGCTGGAACGGTTGGTCGCGGACATGGAGTCGGTGGTGGGCGATCACGATTACGCGCGCCGCATCGGTATTCCGCAGCGCGGCAGTTCCGATCTGCGCCGGGTGGTCAAGGCCTTCGATGTGCTGCTGGCCGACGCTGACCGGAATCAGCATCTGTTGCTCGAAAACTCGCTGCGCGATCCGTTGACCGGTGCCTACAACCGCCGCTATCTGATGCAGATGCTCGACGGTCTGTCACACCAACAGGCGAATCCGCTTCCCTATGCGCTGTATCTGGTCGATCTCGACCGATTCAAGCCGATCAACGATGCCCACGGACATGCCGTCGGCGACCGCATGCTGGAGGCGGTGGTCGTCGCTCTCGGTCAGGCGATCCGCAGCGCCGATGTGCTGGCCCGGGTCGGCGGCGACGAGTTTGCGGTGCTGGCGCCGGAATTGGATCGAGAGGCGGCGCAGGCGCTCGCGGTGCGTCTGCGCGAGGCGGTGGAAGCGATCCGTTTGCGCTGGGGGACGCAACTGCTACAGGTCGGCGCCAGCGTCGGGCTGGCCTGGTCCGGCGACAGCGACGATCGTCGCGGCGAAGCGATGCTCGATCGGGCGGACCAGGCGATGTACGTGCAGAAACGCATGCGCAGCGCGCTGGTGACAGCGTCGGAAGCATAATGGCGGCATGAACTTCGAACACCTTGTCGAAATCAACGACCCGGACGTCCCCTTGCTCATCATGCTCGACCGCGCTCAGCTCTGGTCCGGTCTGATGCAGCGGGTGGAGGATGCCCGCGCTTTTCTTCCCGGACTCGACGAATGCCGCATCGTCTCTCGCGGCGCTTGCGGCGTCGAGCGGATATTGCGCTGGGGCGAGGTGGAGGTGAGCGACCGGGTGAGCTATGAAAAGTACCAATGGGTGCGTTTCGAAACCGCGGCAAGCGGACGCAGCGGCGGCGGCGTACTGACCATCCGCATCGAGGAGCCGGAGCCGCAGCGGCTGTTCCTGCGTTTCAGCTATGCAACCGTCTTCGCCACCGGTCACGAGCGCGAGGACGCGGCTTATGCCGAGTTTCTCCGGCAGGCCTACGAGGCCGCCGATATCGATACGGTGCGGATGATCCGGCAGTTCGCCGCGGCCGATGGCCGCCATTGAACGGCGCTCTGCGGCGAGCAAGTAAAATGCGGCGATGAACGCGTTTTCCTTTATCGCCATCGGCTTGGGCGCTGCACTCGGCGCCTGGTTGCGTTGGGGGTTCGGTCTCTGGCTCAACCCGCTGTTGCCGACGTTGCCGCTGGGGACGCTGACCGCCAACCTGCTGGGCGGCTATCTGGTCGGCGTCGCCGTCGCCGTGTTCCATATCAATGTCGACCTGCCGCCGGAAGCCAAGTTGTTCGTCATTACCGGCTTTCTCGGTGGCCTGACTACGTTTTCAACGTTTTCGGCGGAGGTGGTCGGGTTGATTCGCGCCGCCGATTACGGTTGGGCTGCCGCTGCCGTCGGACTGCATTTATCGGGTTCGCTGCTGATGACCGTGCTGGGTATCTGGAGCATCCACCGTCTCTCCTAGCCGCTCTGCGCATCTTTGTCGATGCCGATTAGCCGAACCATGCCTGCCCATCTCTTCGTCGATATTTCCTCCCACGGCTTCGGCCATCTCGGCCAGACCGCGCCGGTACTGGCGGCGTTGCAACAGCGGCTGCCGGGGATGCGGCTGACCGTGCGCAGCGGTTTGCCGGCGTCGCTGCTGCAAGCGCGGATCGGGACCGAATTCGTCCATATCGATGCCGCCAGCGATTTTGGTTTCGTTCAGCGCGATGCAGTCAGCATCGATCACGTGGCCACCCGGCGGGCCTATCGCGAGGCCCACCGTGATTTCGACCGATGTGTGGCTCAGGAGGCGGAATTCCTTGCCGGGCTAGCGCCCGATTTGGTGCTGAGCAACGTTGCCTATCTGCCGTTGGCGGGCGCCCGCCGGGCGGGTATGCCATCGGTGGCGATGAGTTCGCTCAACTGGTTCGACCTCGCCACGCACTTCTATTCTGAGGAGAGCTGGGCGCTGAGGGTGACGGCGGAGATACGCGAGGCCTATGCGGCGGCAGACTGCATGTTTGCGCTGACGCCGGGGATGCCGATGGCCGGGTTTCCGCGGCGCCAGCCGGTCGGTCCGGTTGCTTGCATCGCGGGTGCCGGGGCGCGGGCGCAGGTGCGCGCTGCGCTGGGCGTGGGCGAGCGCGAAACTCTGGTGCTGGTGGCGACGGGCGGCTTCGATCTTGATATCCCGCTGGCGGGCTGGCCGCAGCGGGACGACCTGCGCTATCTGGTCCCCGCGGCATGGCAATCCAGGCATCCGGCGGCGCTTGGCTTCGGCCTCACCGAGTTCGATTTCACTGCCTTGCTGCGTGCGGCCGATGTGGTGCTGACCAAGCCGGGTTACGGCACGTTCGTCGAGGCGGCATGCAACGGAGTGCCGTTGCTTTACCTGCGACGCGAGGATTGGCCGGAGCAGGAGTTTCTGATTCGGTGGCTGCGACAATACGGCCGTTGTAACGAGGTCGCGTGGGCCGATCTGGCGAGCGGCACGTGGCTCAAAACGATGGACCGGCTGCTTGCGCAGCCGTTTGTTGCCGCCGTCGCGGCGACGGGCGCCGACGAGGTGGCGATTCGCTTGGCGGGCTATCTTGAGCGCTGAACGCAAGGCACCGCGAGCGCCTCGCGCTGAGGCGAGCGCGTTGCGCGCGGCGAGGACCGAGGCCCGGCTGGCGGCGCGGCCGGCCATCGCTTACGATGAAGCGCTGCCGGTCAATCTGCGTCGGGAGGAAATCGCCCAGGCCATCCGCGACCATCAGGTGGTGGTGATCTGCGGCGAGACCGGCTCGGGAAAAACCACGCAGTTGCCGAAGCTCTGCCTCGAACTTGGGCGCGGCTGCGCCGGGCTGATCGGCCACACCCAGCCGCGGCGTATTGCGGCGCGCGCCACGGCGACGCGCATTGCCCAGGAGCTGAAGAGCGAGCTCGGCAAGTATGTCGGCTACAAGATCCGTTTTACCGACAAGGCGTCGCCCGACACTTACATCAAGCTGATGACCGACGGCATCCTGCTTGCCGAAACCCAGGGCGACCCGCTGCTCAGAGCCTACGACACGCTCATCATCGACGAGGCCCACGAGCGCAGCCTCAACATCGATTTTCTGCTCGGCTATCTGCGCCAGCTGTTGCCGAAGCGGCCCGACCTGCGGGTGATCGTCACTTCGGCGACGCTCGATGCGGAGCGCTTCAGCCGGCATTTCGACGGCGCGCCGGTGATCGAAGTTTCGGGACGGTTGTACCCGATCGAAGTGCGCTATCGCGCCTACGAGGAACGCAAGGAGACCGACCTCAACGACGCCATCGTCGCGGCGGTGGACGAGTGCCACCGTGAAGGGCCGGGCGACGTGCTGGTGTTCCTGCCCGGCGAGCGGGAAATCCGCGAGGCGGCGGAAGCCTTGCGCAAACATCATCCGCCGGGGCTGGAAGTGGTTCCGTTGTTCGCCCGCCAGACGGCGCAGGAGCAGGGGCGTGTGTTCGCTCCGCATCAGGGGCGTCGCGTGGTGCTTGCCACCAACGTCGCGGAGACGTCGCTGACCGTGCCGGGCATCCGCTATGTGGTGGACAGCGGCCTGGCCCGCGTCAAGCGCTATTCCCATCGCAACAAGGTCGAGCAACTCCAGTCGGAGCCGATTGCGCAGTCGGCGGCGCGACAGCGCGCCGGGCGTTGCGGCCGGGTGACCTCGGGGCTCTGCATTCGCCTGTATGCGGAGGACGATTTCGACAAGCGCCCGGCGCACACCGATCCGGAGATTCTGCGTTCTTCGCTGGCCGGCGTGATTCTGCGCATGAAGTCGCTCAATCTCGGCGACGTCGAGGCGTTTCCGTTCCTCGACCGGCCGCTGCCGCGAATGATCGCCGACGGCTATGCGCTGCTTGCCGAACTCGGCGCGGTGGACGACGACAACCAGCTCACCGCGATCGGCCGCGAACTGGCGAAGCTGCCGCTCGATCCGAAGATCGGCCGCATGATCCTCGCTGCCCGCGAACAGGGCTGCCTGAAGGAGATGCTGGTGATCGCCGCGGCGCTCTCGGTGCAGGATCCGCGCGAACGGCCGCAGGAGCAGGCCGGCAGCGCCGATCAGGCCCATGCCCGGTGGAAGGACGATAAATCCGAATTCCTGACCTGGCTGAAGCTGTGGAATGCCGCCGACGAAATCTGGCGGCATGAGACGTCCAACAAGCAGCGCCAGTGGTGCCGGCAGAACTTCCTCTCCTGGATGCGCCTGCGCGAATGGCGCGACATCCACGGTCAGCTGATGACGCTGTGCCACGAACACGGTTGGAAGGAAAACCAGATTCCGGCCGGTTACGACGCCGTACACCAGGCGTTGTTGGCCGGCCTGCTCGGCCATATCGGCCTGAAGAGCGAGGAGGAGGCGCATTATCTCGGTGCCCGCGGCATCAAGTTCTTCATCCATCCCGGCTCTTCGTTGGTGAAAAAAGCCGGGCGCTGGATCGTCGCCGCGGAACTGGTGGAAACCTCGCGTCTGTTCGCCCGCTGCGTGGCGCGCATCGAGCCGGAATGGCTGGAACAGGTTGGCGCCCACCTGATCCGCAGCCATGTGTTCGAACCGCACTGGGAGAAGGGGCCGGGCCGCGTGGCGGCCTGGGAGCGGGTGACGCTGCATGGATTGCTGATCCATGCCCGCCGCCGGATCCATTACGGGCCGAAGGACCCGAGACTGGCGCGCGAGATACTGATCCGCGAGGCGTTGGTGCATGCGCAGGTTGGCGAGGACTGGCTGAAGAAGTGGCGTTTCCTGCAGCACAACCTGAAACTGATGCGCGACATCGAGCACCTCGAACACAAGTCGCGCCGTCCGGACGTGCTGGTCGACGCTGAGTTGATCCATGCCTTCTACGATGCCAAGCTGCCTGCCGACATCGTCACCCTGGCGGCCTTCGAGCGCTGGCGCCTGGACGCCGAGCAACATTCGCCGAAGTTGCTGTTCCTGCAACGCGAACAGTTGATGCGGCACGAGGCCGAAGGCATCACCACCGATGCGTTTCCGCCCGGGCTGGAACATCGCGGGCAGAAATATGCCCTGGCCTACAAGCACGATCCCGGTGCCGCGGACGACGGCATTACCCTGTCGCTGCCGCTGCCGGCGCTCAACCAGCTGCCGGCTAATCGCTGCGAATGGCTGGTGCCGGGGCTGCTGCGGGAAAAGGTGGTGGCGCTGCTCAAGACGCTGCCGCAGAAGTACCGCCATCGTCTGCAGCCGCTGGACGGCTTCGCCGAAAAATTCTGCGATGCAGCTCACGATCAGGACGAGGCGCTGGTGCGCGTGCTGATCCGTGCCGTTGAGGAGGCGCTGGCGATGAAGCTGCCGCTGGACGCCTTTCGTCCCGGAGAACTGCGGCCGCATCTGCTGATGAATTTTCGCCTGCTCGACGCACATGGCGGCACCCTGGGTTTCTCCCGCTCTCTCGCCGAGTTGCGGGCGCAGTACGGTGAGCGCGTCACCCAAAGCTTTATTCAGGCCGACGTGAAAGCCGAGACGGCCGAGGGCGAGCACGCCGGTTTGACCCGCTGGTCTTTCGGCGAGCTGCCGGAGTTGATGGAAGTTATGGTGGCGGGCCGCCGTGTTGTAGGGTTTCCGGCGCTGGTGGACGAAGGCGACAGCGTGGCGCTGCGCGCCTTCGATACCGAGGAGATGGCTCGCAGCCGGCATCGCGTCGGGCTGCGCCGGCTGTTCGCGCTGGCGCTGAAGGAGCAGATCAAGTCCATCGAAAAGAACGTGCCGCGCGACGTCGGTATGCTCTATATGTCGATCGGAACCGAAAAGGAATTGAAGGAGCAGATTGTCGCCGCCACTCTGGAGCGCACTTGCATGATGGCTCCGTTGCCGACCGGCCAGGCCGAGTTCGAGGCGCGGGTCGCTGCCGCCAAGGACCGCGTCATGCTGGTTTCGCAGGAAGTGGCGCGGCTGGTGGGTTCGATCCTGAGTGAGTACGCGGTACTGACGAAAAAGCTGCAATCGATGCAAAAGGCGTTTCCGCAGGCCTGCACCGATATCGCTGCGCAGATTGCTGTATTGATCGATAGGCATTTCATCCTGGCGGTGTCGTGGGAACGGCTGGCCCATTTTCCCCGCTATCTCAAGGCGGCTGCGCTGCGCCTGGACAAGGCACGTGCCGATGCCGCCCGCGACGCACGCCTGATGGCCGACTGGCAAAGCCTCGGCAAGCTGTTCGAGCGCGAGCGTCTGATGCAGGCGAAAGGTGGCTTTGCCGATCCGTTTATGGAAGACTTTCGCTGGCTGCTGGAGGAACTCCGCGTGGCGCTGTTCGCGCAGGAATTGAAGACACCCTCGCCGGTATCGGTGAAACGATTACAAAAAATGTGGGACGGGCGTCCCCGCTAGGAGAGAGACGAAATGGGATTCGGTGCAATCATCATCGGCGATGAGATCATTCGGGGCAAGCGCAAGGACGGACATTTCGCCAAGGTCGTCGAGTTGCTCGCGGCGCGCGGCCTGACGCTCGACTGGTCGCTTTATCTGGGCGACGATCGGCCGCGCCTGGTGGAAACCCTGCGTCGCACGCTCGCCGGCGATGCCGTGGTGTTCAGCTTTGGCGGCATCGGTGCCACTCCCGACGACCATACCCGGCAGGCAGCCGCGGAAGCCGCCGGGCTGGATCTGGTGTTGCATCCCGAGGCCGAGCGCAACATTCGCCTCCGCGTCGCCGAGGCCAAGATCGCTGTGTCCGCAGGCGTACTCGCCTTGGGCGAGTTCCCCCGCGGCTGCGAGATCGTACCGAATCCGTTCAACGGCATTCCCGGATTCAGCCTAGGCCACCATTATTTCGTTCCCGGTTTCCCGCAGATGGCCTGGCCGATGATCGAATGGGTGCTGGATACGCACTACGCTGATCGATTCGTCGCCCGGCCGGACATTGAGGACGCGGTGATTGTCTGGGACAACAACGAAAGCTCGATGCTTCCGCTGATGTTGCGGATAGAGCGCGACTATCCCAGGATCAAGGTGTTCAGCCTGCCGTCACTGGGCGACGAGACGATCGAGCGCCATTTGGAACTGGGCGTACGGGGCGATCCGCAACAGGTCGGTTTGGCGATGGAAGAAATCTGCCGCGAATTGACCCGTTTGGAGATAGACTTCGCGAAACCAAAAAAAAACCCCAGTCATTGACTGGGGCTTGAAACCAACCCCGTTGCGGGGCTGGAGGAGGAGACAATCAATCTGTGCCAGCGTCAGGCTGCCTTTTTAACCTTGGCAGCGGACGTACCGACGGCTTTCACGGTAGCGTTGGTGGCAGCGGCGACATTCGCTTCGGCGATTTCGGCGACTTGCTTGGCCGCTTTGGTCACGCTGTCGTAAGCCGAGTTGGCAGCAGCCAGGGCGGACTTCACAGCGGCGACGGCAACGTCGGAACCGGCCGGGGCATTCTTTACGGCCTTGTCCAGTGCGCTGGAAACGTTCTTGTTCAGTTCGGCGTATTGGGCTTCGACAACCTTGCTCAGTTCTTCTTGAGTCTGGGTGGCGATTTCATAAACGCTACGCGAGTACGCAACAGCTTTTTCCAAAGCGGGCTGGGACAGGGAAGCTTGCAGCCCGGCCAGTTCTTGCACATCCTTGGCGGAGAGCAGGGTCTTGGCCGTGGCAACGGAATCTTCGAGGATTGCGCGCGCGGTGTTCAGGTTAAGGGCTGCGAAACGCTCGGCGCTGGCAAATGCGGTATTGGCGATGGTCAGCAGGGTTTCGACATTAGCCTTGTGGGCAGCGGCTAACTGTTCGGGGACGGCGTAGGTCATGGCGGACTCCTGAAATGGTTGAAAACGATTTCTAACGAATGGCAACAACCCTGCTCGATCCGCAAATTCGATTTTTCAGTTTCGCGGTAACTATTTTTTTGTTGCGCTGCATCACGACCCGAATTATAGGCAACCCGAACCCCGTGTCAAGATTTTTTTGCGGCAATGCAGCAAATATTTATTATTGTTATTTATAAATAAGTTATATTTATAATATGCGGAATAATGGCGTATTAATGTGGCGTTGCATTAAGTTGTCAGAATAAAAAAGCCGCCTCGCGGCGGCTTCGAGTCGGGATGTAATCAGGTTTTAGGGGGAGGGTGCTTTGTCGTCCTGATTGCGGGGCTGGATGACGGCATGAACGCGTTCGGGCCGTACGGCCGGCGTTCCTCCGGCCGTACGGTTGGTAACTACGTAGGTTTCGGCTTTGGAGTCGAAAGCGATATACGGACCTCTCACCTCGTCGCGTCCATTTTTCACATGCGCCCGGCCGAAGAATTGGCTTCTCTCCGTTCTCGCATCGTGTTCGATGCGCTCCGCTTCGCCTTCGATATAGTCGTCCCGCCCTTCCCGTTTTTGCTTGAAGCGGGCCAATCCGCCTGCGCCACCGGTCGCTACGCCACGCTGGTAGCCGTTGCTGTCCTGGCTGACAACCATGTGATCGGTGCGTATGACCAGGGTGCCTTGCGCTAGTTGGACGTTGCCTTCGAATATTTGGGTCTTTTTTGCCTCGTCGACCGTGATTCGGTCGGCGTCGAGGTTGACCGGCTTGTTTCGATCCGCTTTCTCGGCCCACGCCGGTAACGCGGCATGGGCCGCCAACAGCACGCAGATGGCCGTCTGGCTGATGCATCTTTTGTAATTTTTCACTCCGACTGTCCTCTCCTGAAACTGCCGCGCACTCCGCCGCTCAATTCGGCGATGCGCTCTTTGCCGTAGTAGGTGATGGCTCCGCCCTTGATCACATTGCCGCCTTGAATCAAGGTGACCGGACTGTTGCCGACGGCCCGTTCCTCCTCGGGGAAAACCGTCAGCGCTTCGGTTTCGATCAACGTCGATTCCCTGCTCGGCGTTTTGGGGCGACTGACGCGGACGGTGCCGGTCAAGCGGACTTCTTTCCCGTCCCTGGTCATCAACGCTTGCTTGGCCGTTATGCGTGTCGGCGCATCCGGGCGATGGTAGGTGAGTGTGGGCGCAATGATCGCGGTGCTTTCGTCGTCGGGGAAATGACTCATCTGCGTGGCATGCAGGGACTGCAATAGCGCACCGGAAGCATCGAAGCGCTGTAGACGAACTTTATCCACAACGAAGTCTGGGGCGTGTCGGGCCTTGGCTCGACGGGTTTGCTCCTCGACCGTCGTTGCGCGCTCAAGCCAGTAGGAGAGGCCTGCCAGCAGCCCGGCCAGAACGAGTGGGAAGAGCGCTGAAGCACTGAGTCTCATCGCTGGGCTAGGGGTGGGCGCCGACAATGGCGGCGCGAGTCAGCATTGGGACTGCTGCGATAGCCAGCATCAGATCACCTTGGCGCGGAACAGGTCGTGCATGTTGAGCGCACCTAGCAAACGGCCGTCTGCGCCGGTCACCAGTAACTGGTTGATCTTGAATTCCTCCATCATCTCGACGGCTTCCACGGCCAATTTTTGCGGTGCGATGGTGTGCGGCTGGCGCGTCATTACCGACTCCACGCGGACATTGCGCAGGTCGCCGAGTTTTTCCAGTGCACGGCGCAGGTCGCCGTCGGTGAATATGCCGACCAACGCACCGGCCGCATCATGTACGGCAGCCATGCCGAGTCCGCCGCGCGAAATCGCCAGCAGTGCATCGGGTACCGGGGCCGTGGCGACGACGAGAGGAACCTGGTCGGCATTGCGCATCACGTCGTGGACGTGCGTTAGCAGCTTGCGCCCCAAGGCGCCTCCGGGATGGGAGCGGGCGAAATCGTCGGCGCCGAATCCGCGCGCATCGAGCAGCGCAACGGCGAGTGCGTCGCCGAGCGCGAGCGTTGCGGTGGTGCTGGCGGTCGGAGCCAAATTGAGTGGGCAGGCTTCTTCTGCAACGCTGGCGTCGAGGTGGATATCAGCCTCCTGCGCTAAGGAGGACTGAGCGTTGCCGGTAATGGCGATCAGGTGTGCGCCCTGGCGTTTTATCAGCGGGACGATGGTCAGTAGTTCGTCGCTTTCGCCGGAGTTGGAAAGTGCGATCAGCACGTCTTCGCGGGTGATCATTCCGAGGTCGCCATGGATGGCTTCCGCAGCGTGAACGAAGTAGGCCGGCGTGCCTGTGCTGGCCAGCGTTGCAGCGATCTTGCGGGCGACATGTCCGGATTTTCCTATGCCGCTGACGATCACCCGCCCGCTGCTGGAGAGAATCAGTTTGACGGCGCTAAAAAAGGCGCCGTCTATGCGCTGCTCCAGAGCCCTCACCGCCTCCGCCTCGATGCGCAGCACCTGGCGCGCCATGGCGAGAACGTGGGGCTGGGAAAGCGCTTTGGTCATGGGTGCGGGGCGGTTATGATGGAGGCCAATTATACCGAAGGCCCCCATGGAATCCGCCCTGCCGCTCGTCCTGTTGCTGTTGTCGTCCGCAGTTCTGGTGGTCGCCGTATTTCGTTCGTTCAATCTGCCGCCGGTCCTCGGTTATCTGCTGGTCGGCGCGGTTATAGGGCCGCGTGCGCTGGGGTGGTTGCCGGCATCGGAAACAACCCGGCACTTGGCTGAATTCGGCGTCGTGTTCCTGATGTTCACCATCGGGCTTGAGTTTTCTTTGCCGCGTTTGTATGCGATGAAGCGCATCGTGTTCGGCCTCGGTGCCGCCCAACTGTTTGGTGCGATTGCCGCCGCTATGATGCTGGCCCAGGGCTTCGGTATAGGCTGGGGCGCAGGTTTCGCCTTGGGCGGCATTCTCTCGATGTCCTCGACGGCGGTGTTGTCGCGCCTGCTGGCCGACCGACTCGAACTCGATTCGAAGCACGGCCGCGAGGTAATGGGCGTGTTGCTGTTTCAGGATATCGCCGTGGTGCCGTTGCTGATTCTGGTGCCGGCGCTTTCCCGACCTGCCGGGGAGTTGATGGAAACCCTCGGCTGGGCGACGTTCAAGGCGGCCGCTGTGCTGATCGTGGTGGTCTTCCTCGGCCAGCGCCTGATGCATGGCTGGTTCTTCGTCGTGGCACGGCGCAAATCGTCCGAACTGTTTGTGCTCAACGTACTGCTGATTACTCTGGGGCTCGCCTGGTTCACCGAACAGGCCGGGCTCTCGTTGGCGCTGGGGGCTTTTCTGGCCGGCATGCTGATTTCTGAAACCGAATATCGCTATCAGGTGGAGGAGGACATCAAGCCATTCCGCGATGTTCTGCTCGGCTTGTTTTTCGTCACCATCGGGATGATGCTCGATCCGGCGACGGTGGCGCGCGAATGGGTCTGGGTCCTGCTGTTGCTGACGTTGCTGCTCGTGGTGAAGTTTGCTCTGACCATCGGCATTTCCCGAGCGCTCGGTTCTGCGCCGGGTACTGCGTTGCGTACTGGCCTTTGGTTGTGCGCAGGCGGCGAGTTCGGTTTCGTACTTCTGGCTCAGGCGGGCCACGAAGGTTTGCTGGCGGGCCAGGCGCAGCAGGTGGTGCTTGCCGCACTGGTGATGTCGCTGGTATTGGCGCCGCTGATCGTGCAGGCCTCCGATCGCATCGTGCTGCGTTTCGTCGCTTCCGAATGGCTCGTGCGTTCGATGCAGTTGACGCAGATCGCGGCCCGCTCGATGGGGACCGACAAGCACGCCATTCTTTGCGGCTATGGACGTACCGGACAGCATCTGGCGCGCTTCCTCGATCAGGAAGGGATTTCCTGCATGGCGCTCGACCTCGATCCGGAGCGGGTACGGGAAGCCGCCCTGGCTGGTGAATCGGTTACCTATGGCGATTGCGCCCGTCGCGAAACTCTGGTCGCGGCAGGGATCAGTCGTGCGCATGTGCTGGTGATTACCTTTTCCGACCGTCAGGCGGCGTTGCGTGTGTTGCATCACGCCCGCGAACTACGCCCCGACCTGCCGGTCGTGGTGCGGGCAGCCGAGGACAGCGATGTCGAGCGGATGACGGCAGCCGGTGCCACCGAAGTGGTGCCCGAAGCGCTGGAATCCAGTGCCATGCTGGCTACCCATGCGATGGCCTTGCTTGGCGTGCCGATGTCGCGTGTCGTCAGGCGTTTGCGCGAAATGCGCGAACAGCATTACGTTTTGCTGCGCGGTTTCTTCCATGGGGCCACCGATGCTCACGAAAGCCTCGACGAAGCCGACCAACCTAGGTTACGTGCGGTGGTTCTGGGCGATGGGGCGCAGGCCATTGGGCGCGCGGTGGTGGATCTCGGCCTCGATGCGTTCGGGTGCACGGTCTCCGCCGTGCGTCGTCGCGGCGTCCGCCGTGTCGAGAGTACCGCTCCCCTGTCGGCCGGGGATGTGGTTGTGCTGCTCGGACCGCCTGCGGCGCTTGCCGCGGCGGAGCAAAGCCTGCTGAGCGGCAGATAGTCCAAGTACGAGAGGAGTTCTATTGCCGAACGCCAGCTATGATTCTGCGCCCTATCGGCCCCTGCGGGGCGAGCGCTTCTGGTTGCTTGCGCTGCTGATAATGCCGCTCCTGGCGCTGTATGCGCCTGGCCTTGGCTATCCTCTGGTGTTCGACGATTTGAACGCCGCCGTACTTGACCCGAGCAAGCGGCGTGCGCTGCTCGATGGCGGGGGCGGGATCGTGCGCTGGCTGTCGAACGCCAGTTTCATCTGGACCGTCGACATCTTCGGTTGGCTCCTGCCGCTGCTGCGGCTGCAAAACCTGCTGCTGCATTGCGCGAACGTTATCCTCCTCTATACCTTGTTGCAGGCACTGTTCAACGCCGTGCTCGGGCGCAGCGCGACGAACGTCTCGCGGCATCGCTGGTGGGCCGCTCTGGGTGCCCTGTGGTTCGGTTTCAACCCCGCCGCCGTCTATGCAACGGCTTATCTGATCCAGCGCAGTACGCTGATGGCGACCTGTTTTTCGCTGCTCGCCCTGCACGGCGCGCTGCGCGCCATGCAGGCTGAACGCGCGCGTGGGCTGTGGGCTGTGGCTGCGGCGTTGGCCTACGTCATGGCTTTGCTGTCGAAGGAGCACGCCGTGCTGCTCCCCGCGCTGATGCTCGCCATGGCGTTGCTGCTGTTGCCGCAGGTGCAATGGCGTCGCTGGCGTTGGTTCCTGCTTGTGCTGGCGCTTGCTGCCGTCGGCTTTGCCGTTTTGCGGCGGGCCACAATCGCCCAGCCATACGAAGGTCATGCGCTGGCGATGCTGGGGATGCAGGAGGTGATGAGTGGGCAGCGGTTGATCGAGTATGCCTACCCGCTGAGTGTGCTTACCCAATGTGGACTGTTCTTCAAATATTTGCTGCTTTGGATAGTACCGCTACCCGAAGGGATGTCGATCGATATGCATCCGGCGTTGTTTCTGTCGATCTGGGGAGGGGGGCAGTTGGTTGCCTTGCTTGGATTTGGCGCATGGGGTGTTGCGGGGATTTTGCTGCTTCGGCGCGGTGGGGCCGCGGGCCTTGCTGGCTTTGGTTTGCTGTGGCCATGGTTGCTGTTCGGTACCGAGCTGGCGACGGTCCGGGTGCAGGAAATCTTTGTGCTCTATCGCAGCTATCTTTGGATGGCCGGCTTGCCGTTCCTCATTCCGCTGGCCTTGACGAGCATCTCGCCGAGAATCGTCCGGCTGCTGGTGCCGGCCCTGCTGATCGGACTCGTACCCCCGGCCTGGGACCGGCTGTACAGTTTTTCCAGCAATCTGCGTTTGTGGACCGATGCAGTGGAAAAAAGCGGTGGGCGATTGAACGTTCTGAACGGCCGGGCCTGGATGTATCGCGGAGTGGCACGCATGAAGGCCGGCGATTTGAGCGGCGGCGGTGCCGATTTGGAACAGGCGATGAAACTTGATCCGTGGTTTGCCGAGCCCTACGGCAACCGCGCGGTCATTGCCTTGCGGCAGGGGCGGTTGGACGACGCCTTGCGTGACTCCAATTACGCACTGGAGATCGATCCGGGGCTCGAGGTATTCCGCCGGAATCGCGAACTGATCCTGCGGCTGATGCAAAACAAAAACGCCCCGTGAGGGGCGTTTCAGGACAACTGAGACGGCGTACTTTAAAGCACCGAGCGGCAAACCACATAAGTGGTGGTCGAGTCTTCAACGTAGCTGGCAGCGGCATCGACTCCATCGACGGTGACATCGCCGGTGACGGCAAAGCCGCGCATGCCGCCGGCGTTCGATGCGCCGTCGTCATACTGGGTGTCGAGCGCGATGGCGACCTTGCCTGGAAGCTTGGAGGAGCACAGCGACACACCCGAGAGGCCGCGAACTCCGGTACCGCCACCGGTTGTGCCGGCGCCCGCTTCCACGCCGAGGATGCCGCCGACGGCATTCAGCGGTGGGGTTGCATCCGTCGCGGAGCCGGTAATGAAGCCCGAACTGCGCAGATGCTGCCAGAAGTAACCTGTTTCTTGCGTGGTTCCGCCCAGATAGGTCCCGGTGATCGAACCGTCGCTGTTGCCTGCCGTAACCCCAGCCCAACGAGTCGCGCCGGCATCGTCGCCGGGCAGCCGGCGATAGCGATCCTGGTACGCCAGAATGGCGGCAGTCGTCGCATTGAAATCGTTGGCGATATTCTTGATCTTGGCTTGGGTGATGAGTTCCTGGCCCTTCAAGACGCCGCCAAGCAGAAGGCCGATGATGACCAGTACGATGGCAATTTCTACGAGGGTAAAACCTGCTTGTTTGCGAGGCATTTGCGTTCTCCGGTGAGTTGCTGTGGCGATACTACAGCAGCTTCCGTGCCAACCCTTAGATTAAGCTGTTTTTGCCCCCGATTTCGTCGATTTTGTGACGTATTGCAGGGCATGGGTGTCGAATGGCCGACAGGTGTGTCATAGTGCAGTCAGATTTCATGACCAATAATTTTTAAAGCTCACCCATGCGCATTCCTCCGGGGCTTGGCGATTATCGTTCGAATACGGTTGTCCGCTGGGTCAATCACTACCGTGGCGCGTTGCTCATCGCAACGCTGACGCTGCTTTATCTGGCGCTATTGGAAGGCCCCGCCAGCGCTTACGGGCGGGGGCTGATGATGGCCCATTTCGGCTTGTTTCTGCTCTGGCAACCGCTGGTGCGTTCGGAGGTTCGGCTTGCGCCGTTTCATCTGATTGGGCTTTCCCTGGTCACCTTGTTGGCGATCGCCTGGCTGAACTGGACGCTGGTGGCTTTCTGGCTGATGGTGCTTGCCGGCCTGGTCGGCGGCCGGGTGTTTTTCTACAGCGGTCGCGGCCCGCGAATTTTTTATCTGCTTGCCTTGATGTACGTCGTCGCCGCGTTGCTGCTTTGGGCAATACCTTCGGCGGTGCCCGAGGTGGCCTACAGCGCCAACGTGATGGCAGCACTCAAACGCTACCTCTTTCCCGCGATGTTGTTGGCAATGGCGCTTGCCCTTGCTCCGCTGGGGCGTTCGGAGGACAAAGGCGACGAGGCCATCGATCTGGCCTATGCGCTGTTTCTGGTCTTTCTCCTGGTTGGGCTGACGCAAGGCGCGATTGCGTACACGCTGCTGCACAAGGCTGACTACCTTTCCGCATTGTTGACCATGGTGCTGTCGGTGGCGGCGATACTTATGCTGGTGAGCTGGTTGTGGAATCCACGCGTCGGATTTTCCGGTTTGAGCACCATTGCTTCGCGCTATGCGCTTTCCATCGGTTTGCCGCTGGAACAATGGCTGCACTCGCTGACCGATCTTTACGAACGTGAATCCGATCCCTTCCGTTTGCTTGAGGATGCGTGCTTGTACATGGTGCGAAACCTGCCGTGGGTCAGCGGCGGGATTTGGCGCACCGGCGGGCAGACCGGCATGTTCGGTCTCAGTGATGTGAGGGAAACCGAGTTTCGCCATCAAGGGCTGATTCTTGTGCTGTACACCCGGCATGAGCTCTCACCCTCGGTGAAATGGCACTTCGATCTGGTGTCGCAATTGCTGGCGCATTTCTATCGAGCCAAGGAGAGCGATAGAGAGTTGCGGGAAATGGCCTATATCCAGGCAGTTCACGAAACGGGTGCTCGCCTGACTCACGACGTTAAGAATCTGTTGCAATCGCTGAACACGCTGGTGTTCGCCGCGCAGCAGGACGGAGACGGCGGCGGAGCCTCCTATCAGGCGTTGCTGCGGCGGCAGTTGCCGGCGATTACCCTGCGCTTGGAGCAGACGCTGGAGCGCTTGCGCGATCCCGAGTTCGACCATTCGGAGAAAGTGCGGGCGATCGACTGGTGGGTCGAGCTACAGCGCAGCTATCCGGCCAAGGGAGTCGGTTTCGAGATCGGCGGAACCGCCGACGACGCAAAAATTCCCGCTGCACTGTTTACCCACGCCGCCGAAAATATGTTGCAGAACGCGATCGACAAGCGCGCGATCGAGCCTGGTATCGAGGTCACTGCGCGATTGTTGTTCGACGCGGGCGGAGTCACGCTGACGGTCAGCGATTCGGGTTCGCCGGTGCGCCCCGAAATCGCTGCCGACGTGGGCGAACGGCCGGTATTTTCAGCCAAGGGCTTCGGTATCGGACTTTATCAGCTTGCGCGTAGCGCCGGCTTGCACGGCTACTTACTTGAGCTGCGCAGCAACCAGCCGGGCAAGGTTGTCTGGGCGCTGGTGGCGAATTGATCTTGGCGCTAAGCTAGTGTAGCGTTCTATTCTTGATGGAACTTATACAAATCAGGTGTCTCCAATGCTGTAATTCATCACAGCGAGGAGAGGGCGAGTGCGAGTTGCTGCGGAGATTGTGTTGAGCGAGGAAGA
>JALNXH010000018.1 GCA_023230455.1 Rhodocyclaceae bacterium
GCGCATGCTGGTGGTCGCCGCCGGCCCTGCGGCCAATCTGCTTCTGGCGATCTTCCTCTATTGGGTTGTGTTCCAGGTCGGCGTGACCGAGTTGCGCCCCTACCTTTCCGCTCCGCCGGCGGACAGCGTCGCTGCGCATGCGGGGATTGCAGCCGGCGACCGGGTGTTGCGCGTGCAGGGAGAGGAGATTGCGTCCTGGAGCGACCTGCGTCTTGCGCTGGTCGACGCCGCGCTGGCCGGTCAGTCGGTGGAATTGCAAACGCAGAGCGCCGACGGCAATTTGGCGACCCGTTTCCTCGACCTCGGCGCGAATGCAGCGGATCGATTGGACGGAGATCTGTCGCGCCATCTCGGTCTGGCACCGTACGCGCCGCCACGGCGTCCGATCGTGGGAAGCGTTCTCGAAGGGTCGCCGGCGATGCTGGCCGGCCTACAGGCGGGCGACGAGATTCAGTCGATTGATGGCCGTCCGATCGGTTTTTGGGCCGATCTCGTCGAGGTGATTAGCTCGGCTCCTGGGCAGCGTCTGTCAATGCGGATTCTGCGCGCCGGAAATAGCCTCGACGTGACCATCGTGCCTTCGGCGGTGACCGGCAGCGGCAGGACCATCGGGCGAATCGGAGCCGCTGTGCGCGTCGACCCCGAACTGGACAAGCTGTTCCGCGTTGATGTCTCCTACGGATCGATTGACGCTGCCGCCCGAGCCGTGAAGAAAGCCTGGGAGACTGCGCGCCTCACACTGGTGGTCATGGGGCGCATGGTGGTGGGCGAAATGTCGGTGCGCAACCTCTCCGGTCCGATTGCGATTGCCGATTACGCCGGTCAGTCGGCCCAGCTCGGGGCGGTCTCCTTCATGAATTTTTTGGCCCTGATCAGCGTCAGCCTCGGCATCCTCAACCTGCTGCCGATCCCGATCCTCGATGGCGGGCATTTGATGTATTATCTTGCCGAGTTTCTCAAGGGTAGCCCGGTCTCGGAGCGTATGCAGGAAATGGGACAGCGCATAGGATTCGTCATCCTCGGCTTGCTCATGGCATGCGCCCTCTACAACGATTTCAACCGCCTCCTTTCCAGTTGATCCCCATGAAGAAAACCCTCCTTGCAGGGCTGTTGTCAACGTTGTTTGCCGCATCCGCAAATGCCTTTGAACCTTTTGCAGTCAAGGATATCCGCGTCGAGGGCGTGCAGCGTACCGAAGCAGGTACGGTGTTTAGCTATCTGCCGATCAAGGTAGGCGAGACCCTGACCGAGGAAAAGGCCGCTCAGGCCGTCAAAGCCCTGTATGCCTCGGGGTTCTTCAAAGATGTTCGTCTTGAGATCGATGGCGATGTACTGGTGGTGATGTTGGACGAGCGGCCGGCGATTGCCGCGCTCGACTTCGTCGGTATGAAAGCGTTCGACAAAGACCAGATACGCAAGGCACTCAGGGAGCTCGGGCTTACTGAGTCGCGTATTTTCGACCGTGCTTTGATGGACCGTGCCGAGCAGGAAATTAAGCGCCAGTATCTGAGTCGCGGCTATTACTCGGCCAGCGTGGCAACCACCGTGACGCCGCTCGAGCGCAATCGCGTCGGGCTCAGTTTTTCGGTGGACGAAGGCGATATCGCCAAGATCAAGCAGATCAATATTATTGGCAACAAGGCGTTCTCCGAGAAGGAATTGATCGACCTTTTCCAGCTGCGCACTCCCGGCCTGCTGACGTGGTACACAAAAAACGATCAATATTCGAAGCAGAAACTGTCCGGTGACTTGGAAAGCTTGCGCTCCTTCTATCTCGATGGCGGTTATCTCGAATTCGCCGTGGAGTCGACCCAGGTGTCGATCTCGCCGGACAAGAAAGATATCTACATCACCATCAATATCAACGAGGGCGGGGTCTACAAGGTTTCTTCGGTTACCCTGGCTGGGAATCTGCTCCTTCCCGAAGCAGAGCTGCGCTCGCTGATGGCGGTAAAGCCCGGCGAAACGTATTCGCGCGCCACCCTGACCGAATCGACCAAGGCGATCAGCGAACGTTTGGGTGACGAGGGCTATGCGTTTGCCAACGTCAATGCGGTGCCTGAGCTCGACAAAGAAAAACACCTCGCCGCGTTCAACGTTTTCGTCGATCCGGGGCGTCGGGTATATGTCCGGCGAATCAACGTGGCGGGCAACACCAGCACCAAGGACGACGTCGTGCGCCGCGAAGTACGGCAGATGGAATCGGCCTGGTACGACGGCACCAAGATCAACAAGTCGCGCAATCGCGTTGATCGTCTCGGCTATTTCGAGACCGTCGAGATCGAAACGCCGGCCGTGCCGGGTACGACCGATCAGGTAGACGTCAATATCAAGGTGAAGGAAAAACCCACCGGCAACTTGATGATCGGTGCCGGCTTCTCCAGCAGCGAAAAGTTGGTGCTGTCGGGGGCGATCAATCAGGAAAACCTTTTCGGTAGCGGTAAGAGCCTGGGCTTGCAGCTCAGCACCAGCCGAGCCAACAAGGTCTACTCAGTGTCATACACCGACCCGTATTACACGATTGACGGGGTAAGTCGAGGTTTTGACGTGTATCGACGAAAGACTGACACCTCAAAATATAGCTCTTCCGTTGGTGCCTACGATGTTTCTTCTTTCGGCGGCGGGGTTCGCTACGGATTGCCGATTGCAGAGGAACAGCAAATTTTTGTTGGTGTTTCGGTGGATTCCACCGAACTGACGCTGACGGCTTTTAGCCCGTTCCGCTATGTCGATTTTGTTAACTCCAACGGCAACAAGTTCTCCACTGTGCTGGGAACGATCGGCTGGAGCGAGATCACCATCGACAGCCGCACCTACCCGACCAAAGGCCACATCTATCGCGTCAGCGGCGAAATCGCTATTCCCGGTAGCAAGCTCAAATACATGCGGGAAAACGTCCAGTATCAGGAATACTGGCCACTGTCCAAGACATTTACTCTAATGGCGAATGCCGAATTCGGCGTTACCCGCGGCTTCGGCGGCAAGGAAGTTCCTTTCTGGAAAAATTTCTATGCCGGAGGCATCGGTTCGGTTCGCGGTTTCGATTCCGGTACGCTTGGCCCGAGAGACAGCTTCTTCGACGATGCGTTGGGCGGTACGCGGCGTTTGGTGGGTAATGCCGAAGTGCTATTCCCGATGCCGGGGATGGGCTTGGACCGCTCGCTGCGGCTTTCGGCGTTTGTCGATGCGGGGCAGGTATGGGGTGCGGACGAGAAAATTGCACTCAAGGATCTTCGCGCCAGTGCGGGCGTGGGGGTAAGTTGGACCTCGCCCATGGGGCCGCTCAAGTTCAGCCTTGCTTTCCCTTTGAAGAGCGAGAATGACGATAAGAAGCAGACATTCCAGTTCCAGATGGGTAGCGCTTTCTGACATACGGGGAGATCGCCTTGAAAAAAATGCTTGTTGTGGTTTTTACTGCGCTCGCCGTCCTTGCCGGCGGGTCAGCTTTCGCCGAAGGAAAAGTTGGGGTGATTAACATCGAGCGCGTGATGCGGGATTCCGAGCCGGCAAAGCGGGCGATGAAAAAACTGGAGAAGGAATTCGAAAAGCGCGGCCAAGATCTTGAGAAGTTGCGCCAACAGGCGCAGAAGATGCAGGAAGAACTGGAGAAGAACGGAGCCACGCTGGCTGAATCGCAGCGGAAGGCCAGGGAGCGCGAACTTGCCGACCTGAGCCGCGATTTCCAACGCAAGCAGCGTGAATTGAATGAAGACCTCAATGCCCGGCGCAACGAGGAACTTCAGGGCGTCGTCGATCGCACCAACAAGGCGATCCGGGCGATTGCGGAAAAGGAAGGCTATGACCTGGTACTGCAGGAGGCGGCGTACTTCAATCCGCACATTGATATTACCGAAAAGGTCATCAAGGCGCTGGCCGAGCCGGTTGCCGCCAAATAACCGCAGCATACCGGGCTTAGTGTGACCGTTTCCCTGACACTCGGCGAGATCGTCGCTCGTTTGGGTGGGCAGCTGCAAGGCGCGGCCGATATCGCCGTACGCCGTATCGCCACACTCGACAAGGCCGGACCCGACGAGATCGCTTTTCTCGCCAACCCCAAATACCAGAGCGCACTTTCCACCACACAGGCCGGTGCGGTCATCCTGTCGCCGGCGATGGCTGAAAGTTGCCCGGTGGCCTGCGTATTGACGCCACAACCCTATCTCTATTTTGCGCGGCTGGCGGCATGGCTGAATCCTTTGCCGCCGGCGCCGCAAGGAATCCATCCCAATGCAGTTGTCGAATCGGCGCTTCCCGCATCCGTCTCGGTAGGGGCGGGCGCCTGGATCGGCGCCGACGTGACGATTGGCGAAAACGCGGTGATCGGCCCCGGATGCTCGATCGGCGCCGGTTCGTCGATCGGTGCCGACAGCCACCTGCATGCGCAGGTGAGTATCTATCCCCGGTGCCGGATTGGCAAACGGGCGATCATCCACTCGGGGGTCGTGATCGGTGCCGACGGCTTCGGCTTCGCGCAGCAGGACGACGGTTCCTGGTTCAAGATTCCCCAAGTGGGTGGAGTTTCCATTGGCGACGATGTCGAAATCGGCGCCAATACCACCATCGATCGCGGTACGCTGACGGACACGGTGATCGAAGACGGCGCCAAGCTCGACAACCAGATTCAGATCGCCCACAACGTGCGCATCGGTGCACGCACCGCGGTGGCTGGCTGCGTCGGCATCGCTGGCAGCACCAAAATTGGCTGCGACTGCACACTTGGCGGGGCGGCGATGATCATAGGCCATCTCGAAATAGCCGACCGCGTGCACGTATCGGCCGGCACCTTCGTCGGCAAGTCGATCGCCGAACCGGGAACTTACACCGGGTCGGTGCCCCTGATGAACCATGCCGCCTGGCTGAAGAATTTCTCCCGTCTGCGGCACATGGATGCTATGGCGGATAAAATACGCGCCCTCGAAAAACGGCTCTCTGAGCTGGAAAAAGGAAAACAGTCATGAGCGCGATGGATATCCACCAGATTCTCGAATGCCTGCCGCACCGCTATCCTTTTTTGCTGGTGGACCGAGTGATCGAGGTGGTGCCCGGTGAGCGGATCACAGCGCTCAAGAACGTGACCATCAACGAACCGTTCTTCCCAGGCCATTACCCGCACCATCCGGTGATGCCAGGTGTGCTGGTAATCGAGGCGCTGGCGCAGACCGCGGCGATTCTTTCGTTCAAGACCCTGGGCAGCGGGCCGGATGAGAATTCGGTGTATTACTTTGTCGGCATCGACAATGCCCGCTTCAAGCGTCCCGTAAGTCCGGGCGATCAACTGATTTTCGAAGTTGCGCTGACAGCCAATAAGCGGGGATTGTGGAAATTCTCTGCGGTGGCCAAGGTCGACGGTGCGGTTGCCGCCGAAGCCGAGATCATGTGTACGGTGCGCTCGGTACAATGACTGAGCCGCTGATCCATCCGACCGCTCTGATCCATCCGCGCGCCGAACTGGGCGCCGGGGTCTCGGTCGGCGCCTATTCAATCGTCGGGGAGCATGTGAAGATCGGCGATAACACCCGTGTTGGCCCGCATGTAGTGATCGAGGGGCATACTCAGATCGGATGCGACAACCGGATCTTCCAATTCACGGTGCTTGGGGGCGACCCGCAGGACAAGAAGTACAAGGGTGAACCGACGCGCTTGGAAATCGGCGATCGCAACACCATTCGCGAGTTCTGCACATTCCATACCGGTACGGTCCAGGATGTTGGCGTCACCCGGCTCGGCAACGACAACTGGATCATGGCCTATGTGCATCTGGCGCATGACTGCCAGGTCGGCAACAACACCATTTTCGCCAACAATGCGCAGCTCGCCGGCCATGTGCTGATCGACGACTGGGCGATCCTTGGCGGCTTTACCGTCGTACACCAGTTCGTCCGCATCGGCGCCCACAGCATGACGGCGATGGGTACCATCCTGCTCCAGGATCTGCCGCCCTATGTCATGGCCTCCGGCAACACCGCACAGCCACATGGGATCAATGTCGAAGGGCTGAAACGGCGAGGTTTCTCTAGCACAGCTATTGCCGGCATTCGACGCGCCTACAAAACGCTTTACAAATCCGGTTTGCGTCTGGAAGAAGCCAATGCCGCAATTGCCGCCGATGCGGCGACACTGCCTGAGTTGGGGCCGATGACGAAGTTTCTTGCCGCCGCCGGGCGCGGCATCGTCCGTTAGCCGCAGCGGGTAAAAATCCCCGATTTCCGCCGATTTCCGTCGCAGCACATGCGGCACAATCCTCACCGATATGAAACCGATACGGATAGCACTGGTCGCAGGCGAGGCTTCGGGGGATTTGCTCGCCGCGCATCTGATTCAGGCCGTCAAGGCAAACCTTGCGGGCGCAGAGTTCTACGGCATCGGCGGTCCGAAGATGCAGGCAGTGGGGTTCGATCCGCTGTGGCCGGCGGAAAAACTGGCGGTGCGCGGTTATGCCGAAGTGTTGCGGCACTATCGCGAAATCACCGGTATTCGCCGCCAGCTGCTGAAAACGCTGTTGCGCGACAAGCCCGACCTTTTCATCGGCGTCGATGCGCCCGATTTCAATCTCTGGCTGGAGCGGCGGCTCAAGGCAGCCGGTATTCCGACGCTGCATTTCGTCGGCCCTTCGATCTGGGCCTGGCGTAGAAAGCGCATTCACTCGATCGCCCGCGCCGTCAGCCGCATGCTGGTGCTGTTTCCCTTCGAGCCGCCGCTGTACGAAGCGCAGAACATTCCGGTCACTTATGTGGGGCATCCATTGGCCGACGTAATCCCGCTGCAACCTAGCCGCCAGGAAGCGCGCGATCGGCTGGGTTTGTCAGAGCACGGCCCGGCGCCCATCTTCGCGTTGCTGCCGGGAAGCCGTCAGTCCGAGCTGCACTACTTGGCGGATACCTTCATCGAGACCGGCAAGCGACTGCTACAGCGATTCCCCGGCGCTTTGCTGCTGGTGCCGCTGGTGTCGCGGGAGACCCGCGTCCTTTTCGAGGAGGCACTGTGGCGCGCCGGAGCGCAGGACATGTCGTTCAAGATGCTCTTCGGCCACGCCCAGGATGCACTGGCTGCCTGCGATGCAGCGCTGGTCGCCAGCGGTACGGCGACGCTGGAAGCCGCGCTGTTGAAACGACCGATGGTGATTGCCTACAAGATGTCGCCGTGGTCCTGGTGGCTGACCCGTCGCATGCGCTACCAACCTTGGGTCGGTTTGCCCAATATTCTCGCCGGGCGCTTTGTCGTTCCCGAGTTTCTCCAGGACGACGCGACGCCCGACAATCTGTCGCAGGCACTGGGCAATCTGGTAACCGACCGGGCGACAGTGGCGCGCATCGAGTCGTGTTTCGTGAGCATTCATCGATCGCTGCGCCAGGACACCGCGACGCGGGCGGCACAGGCGGTGATGGGCGCCCTGGAACGTTAGCGATGATGATCTGCGGCGTGGATGAAGCCGGTCGCGGTCCGCTTGCCGGGGCAGTCTACGCCGCTGCAGTGATTCTCGATCCGCACGCTCCACTGGCCGGTCTCGCCGATTCGAAGAAACTCAGCGAGAAGGCTCGCGAACGGCTCGCTCCGTTGATCCGACAACATGCCCGTGCCTGGCATGTCGCCTCTGCCAGCGTTGCGGAGATCGATCAACTCAACATTCTACAGGCGACGCTGCTGGCTATGACCCGCGCTGTCGAAGGTCTGAATGTCGCTCCCGGCGAGGTCTGGGTGGACGGCAATCGTTGTCCGGCATGGCCTTGGCGCAGCCGGGCAATCATCGGTGGCGATGCCAGCGAAGCGTGCATCTCGGCAGCGTCGATTCTAGCCAAGACAACCCGTGACGAAGAAATGCGTGTCCTGCATCTTCAATATCCGCAGTACGGCTTCGACCGTCATAAGGGCTATCCGACCGCAGCGCATGTCGCAGCGCTGCGCGAACATGGCCCCAGCCCGGTGCATCGCATGAGCTTTGCCCCGGTCAGGCAATCGTCCCTGCCGTGAAACTCATCGCCTCCCGCGATAACCCACGCTTCAAGGCCCTCCGCGATCTGGCCGGCGATGTCCGCGAACAGCGTCGCCAAGGCATGACGCTGATCGACGGGCCGCATCTGGTCGAAGCCTATCGTCGTCGCGTCGGTTCGGCGTTGCTTCTGGCGGTCAGCGAAAGCGGACTCGCCAACGCGGAAATCCAGGCGCTGCTGCAATCCCATGACGGCGAGGCTCTGTGCTTTCGCGATGCTCTATTTCGTGAACTCAGTGCCACCGTGAGTCCTGTTGGTATCCTGGCGGCCATCCCGATCCCGGGCGAGTCTGCCGATCCGCTGCAAGGCGATTGCGCGATGCTCGATGGGATTCAGGATGCCGGCAATGTCGGCTCGATTCTGCGTAGCGCCGCCGCCGCCGGCATTGTTGATGTGATTCTCGGCCCCGGCTGTGCCGGCGTGTGGACACCGAAAGTGCTGCGTGCTGCGCAGGGCGCCCATTTCGGCTTGCGCCTTCGGGAATGCGACGATTTGGCCGTGGCGGTGAAAAATTTCCCCGGGCAGACGCTGGCCACGGTGGTGAATGCAAGAGATTCAATTTTTGGTATCGATCTGAGCGGGCGCGTTGCTTGGCTGTTCGGTAGTGAGGGCAGGGGACTCAGCGAGGCGCTGGTTTGTCTGAGCGCACGTCGGGTTACCATTCCTCTCGTTGAGGGGAATGAATCCCTGAATGTTGCAGCCGCCGCCGCTGTATGTTTTTTTGAAGCCTTGAGGCAAAAAAGAGGCGAATGAAAATAGGGAGGATTTGTTGATGGCAAGGGGTATCCGTAGACTGGGGCTTGCGTTTTTTCTGCCGACGCTGAGTGCTTTTGCGGCGCCACTGGCGTCGAGCGACGAGGCCGATGGCTTCGGCGATCTGCCGGTGGTCCTGACGGCTTCACGGCTGCGGCAAGCGGTGGCTGAGGCGCCGTCGGCGGTGACGGTTATCGACCGCGAGATGATCGAAAAATCCGGTGTGCGACAGATCGCTGACCTGATGCGTTTCGTGCCGGGTGCCATCGTCGGCTACAACGATGGCAATCGGCCGGTGGTGACGCTGCGCGGAGGGATGTCGGGCGTGTATGCATCCGGCTTGCAGGTATTGATCGACGGCGTTTCCGTGTACTCCCCGCTGTGGGGAGGCATGCAGTGGGAGGAACTGCCGATCGCGGTGAGCGATATCGAGCGCATCGAGGTGATCCGCGGACCCAATGCGGCAATCTTCGGCCCCAATTCGTTTCTCGGCGTCATCAACATCATCACCCGCGAGCCGGCGGCCGATGGCGGATTCCGCGTTGAAGCCAGAATGGGTGGAGACGGCATCGCCGACGGCGCGGGGCGCTATGCAGGCGTTGCAGGAGGGTGGCGCTATCGCGCCACGTTGGGCCAGCGGGGATCGGATGGTTTCGAGACCCGGCCAGATACGCAACGTTACCTATTCGGTAATGCACGCGCGGAGTATCGCATCGATCACACCGATGCCCTACAGTTGACCGCCCGCTGGGCGAATAACCGAAAAGATCTCGGCGACTATGCGGAGACCGGAGTTTCCAATCAGTACCCGCATACGGCTTTTGGCCACAGCGCCGATTTCCAGGTGCGATGGACCCGGGCGCAATCGGCGGACGATGAGGTGTGGGTGCAGTATTACCATCAGCAAAGTGCCACACAGGATCGGGTGACGATCGATGCCCGGCTACAGATCGATCGTGTTTTGAATGGCATCAGTCCGGTGCTTTTCCCGACGGGATCGGCTTTCATCCTGTTCCCCTCGGCACTCCCCTATACCGTCGATCTTGATTATGCCGTGGTGCGCGATGGCATCGAATTGCAGCAGACGCGACGCTGGGGGGCATCACTGCGTTCTGTCTGGGGGCTGGAAACCCGCAGGGATGCCGTGGACTCAACCCGCCTATTCGGCACTCGGGATGAGCGAACGGCCTTTTTGACACGCGGCTTTTCCAACGTCGAATGGAAGTGGTCGGATCGATGGACGCTTCACGGTGCGGCGATGATCGAGCGCAACACCAATGCCAAAGCCGCCTGGTCACCCAAAGTGGCGTTGACCTACGAGCCTTTCATCGGCCATGTGTTCCGAGTGGGCAGCAGTCGTGCCCAGCGAACGCCGACCTTGTTCGAAAAGTATGTGAACTACTACTTCGACACTCCAAGCTATGTTTCCCCGGTGAACCCGCTGGTCGCCATTCCGCCGGCTCGCCTGCAAATTCAAATGAGCCGGGGTGGCCCCAATAGCGAATCGATCCTTTCCCACGAAATCGGCTACGCCTTTAGTTTGCCGAATAGTCGGCTGAGCGGAGATATGCGCTGGTTTTCCGATCGACTGGGGGGGCTTGTCGGACAGATCAACAACGGCGGGGTGACCTTCATCAACATGGACGATGTCTATGTGAGAGGAGGGGACTTGACTCTCAACTGGCTGCCTCGGGCCGGCACCCGTCTGCGCATGGCTTTTTCAAAAACGAAAATATATGCGAACGATCAGGGCGGAACCTACTCAATTAGCGCTCCAGATAACACGGTGTCGCTGTTCTTGGGGCAGTCACTGGCTTACGGACTCGAATTTTCAGCCAACTATCAGCGTGTCGGTGCCATGTTCTGGACGGATGCAGGATCGCCCAAACGGCCCATCGCGCCGATCGAACACCTCAATCTACGCTTGGCCAAGGCGTACCACTTCGGTGCCAATCGAGCCGAGGCGGCTTTGGTGGTACAGGAAGCGCTGGGGAACCACCATGCGTACTACCTGTCCACTCCGAAAACGATCGCCAGTCGCCTTGCGTCGGTGCAACTTTCGCTCGACTTCTAGAAGGTAGATGTCATTGTGCTACGATAAGCAGATATGCTTATGAATTAGATTGCCTGTCGGAAACGGGGCGCTATCGACATGGTGTGCTAATCGGTCGCACCGGACCCGGCCACAGGCATTCGGCCAATATGGCCACACCGGGTGTAGATGGCTCAAAGTGCGCGGACTGTTCCTAAAATTGCGGTTCTTCTGCTGGCTGTTGTTGGCGGTTGCCGGCTGTCGGGTCAGTGTCGCACTGGGGGCCGAGCCGATTACGGTACGGCTGCTGGTCTCCGAAGGTAACGTGTTTGCCGCCCGCACCGCGACTCAACTGGAGACATTGCTGCATAACAACGACATCGATGTCGTTGCCGAACCTGCCACCGGCAGCCAGAAAAGCCGTCGTCTCGTAGTCGCCATCGGGGCAGGCGCTTGGCGCAAGGCGGTAGACACGCTGGGGCCGGATGTCGCGCTGTTGGGGGTGATGGTGCCGCAGCAAACCCTTGAACAAAGCGTCGGTCGACGCGCGCGGCTGGCAGGTGTCATCCTCGCCGAGCCGCCGCCGTCCAGGCTGCTCAATCTGATCCAGCTGGCTTTGCCTTATCGGCGTCAGGTCGGGCTGATTGCCGGCCCTCAACTGACCTCCCAACTTGGGCGTATCGAAGGGGCGGCGGCGGAACGCGGCTTGCATCTGGGGATCGAAAAGGTAACCCAGGAAGCCGAAGTCGGGCCGGCGGTGGAGCGCCTCGTACAAGCCGGCACCGCGCTGCTCGCCTTGCCGGACGGGACCGTTCATACCGCGAATACGGTACAGCCATTGTTGTTGATCAGTTATCGCAATGGCGTACCGGTCGTTGCTTACTCAGAAGCCTATCTGCGCGCCGGCGCGGCGCTGGCGACGTATTCGACCCCGGAGCAGTTAGCCCGGCAGTCGGCTGAGATGGTCATCGCGTATCGTGAGGGAAAGGGGGCGCTCCCGATCCAGAGTCCGCGCTACTTCAGCGTTGGCGTAAATCAAGCGGTGGTCCGTTCGCTGGACCTGAGCCTGCCGTCGCCCGAGGATATCGGTAACCGTCTGCGCCAGATGAAGGAATAGTACTCAATAGGTCAGTCGGTCGAGCCCCAGGGTTTGCATCAGCGTGGCGGCAATTTCCTCGATCGACTTGGTAGTGGATTCGAGCCAGCGAATGTTTTCACGGCGCATTAATTTTTGCGCCTGGTCTACTTCCCAGCGGCAGTTATCGAGCGAAGCGTAGCGGCTGTCGGGGCGCCGCTCCTGGCGAATCTGGGTCAGCCGTTCAGGTGCGATGGTCAGCCCGAACAGTTTCTGACGATGCGGCGCGAGCGTATCCGGCAGGCGATTACGCTCGAAATCCTCGGGGATCAGCGGATAGTTGGCTGCCTTGATGCCGAATTGCAGCGCCAGATACAGGCTGGTCGGGGTTTTCCCGCAGCGCGAGACGCCAATCAGGATGACGTCCGCCTTATCCAGGTCGTGGTCTGTAACGCCATCGTCGTGGGCCATGGTGAAGTTTACGGCTTCGATTCGTGCGAGGTAGTCCTTGCTCGTCGCGCGCCCGTGTGAGCGGCCGATGGTGTGGGACGACTTTTGTCCCAACTCGGCTTCCAGCGGGGCGATGAAAGCACCGAAAAAATCCAGCACTACGCCGCCCGACCGGTTGAGCACCGCCGCCACCTCGGCGCGAACCAGCGTAGACACCACGATCGGGCGTACGCCGTCGCGGCGGGCTGTTTCCTCGATGCGCTGAACGCAATCCAGCGCTTTTTCCATCGAGTCGATAAAAGGCATGCGCACCTGATTAAAGGTGAGGTTTTCGAACTGGCTCATCAGGCTGTGGCCCAGCGTTTCGGCGGTGATGCCGGTACCGTCGGAAACGAAGAAAACGGTGCGTCGCGTGGTCATGGGGCGGGGAGGGTGAATAGGCAAAGGCGGTACAATAACCGCTTCCCCTGAGTCCGATCAACAGAACAGCTCCCTCGATACCAGAAAGGTCGCATCGCCATGACCCGCCATGTCATTCCCTTCGAACACCTGCGCATGACCGATGTAGGCGAGGTCGGCGGCAAGAATGCCTCACTGGGGGAAATGATCAGCCAGCTCGCGGCTTCCGGCGTGAGGGTGCCGGGCGGTTTCGCCACCACGGCCGATGCCTATCGCGAATTCCTTTCGCATCAAGGGCTGTCCGGTCGAATCAACGCTGCGCTCGCTGCGCTCGACGTCGACGATGTTGATGCGTTGGTGAAGACCGGTGCGCAAATCCGCCAGTGGTTGATCGATACGCCGTTTCCGCCCGCCTTCGAGGCCGCCATAAAAGCCGAGTACGCAGCGCTGACCGCCAGCAGCGGTGCCGACGTCTCGTTCGCGGTGCGATCCTCGGCAACCGCGGAGGATCTGCCCGATGCGTCCTTTGCCGGCCAGCAGGAAACCTTCCTCAATATCCACGGCTACGAGAATATTCTCCACGCCATCAAGGAAGTGTTCGCCTCGCTGTACAACGACCGCGCCATCGCTTACCGCGTGCACAAAGGCTTTGCCCATGCCGAGGTGGCGTTGTCCGCCGGTGTGCAGCGCATGGTGCGCTCCGATACCGGTGCGGCCGGCGTGATCTTCACCATCGATACAGAATCCGGCTTCAAGGACGTGGTCTTCGTCACCGCCAGCTACGGCCTCGGGGAAACAGTGGTGCAGGGCGCCGTGAATCCCGACGAGTTTTACGTACATAAGCCCACGCTGGCGCTGGGCAAACCCTCGGTGATCCGTCGCAATCTCGGCTCAAAACTGATCAAGATGGTGTTTTCCGAGACCAAGCAGGCCGGCAAGTCCACCCTCACCCTGGACGTACCCGAAGCCGACCGTAATCGCTATGCGCTGACCGACGTCGACGTGCTCGAACTTGCCCGCTACGCGGTCATCATCGAAAAGCACTATGGTCGGCCGATGGACATCGAGTGGGGTAAGGACGGTCGCGACGGCAAGCTCTACATCCTTCAGGCGCGACCCGAAACTGTTCAGTCGCAGGTTGGCGGAGTGGTGGAGAAGTTCAAGATCAAGCAGCATGGCAAGGTGCTGGCGACGGGGCGGGCCATCGGCCAGAAGATCGGCGTCGGCCCGGTGCGTGTGGTGCTTGATCCGGCGCAGATGAATCAGGTTCAGCCCGGCGACGTGCTGGTCGCCGACATGACCGATCCCAACTGGGAGCCTGTGATGAAGCGGGCTTCGGCCATCGTCACCAATCGCGGCGGGCGTACCTGTCATGCGGCGATCATCGCGCGCGAACTGGGGATTCCGGCCATCGTCGGTTGCGGAAATGCCACCGTCACGTTGAGCGAGGGCGAGACGGTCACCGTCAGTTGCGCCGAGGGCGATACCGGCTACGTCTATCGCGGCAGGCTCGATTTCGAGGTGACCCACCAGGACGTCGGCAATCTGCCGCCGCTCGACGTCAAGGTCATGATGAATGTGGGTAACCCCGAACTGGCTTTCGATTTTGCTCAGACGCCGAACGACGGTGTGGGTCTGGCTCGGGTCGAATTCGTCATCAACAACATGATCGGCATCCACCCCAAGGCGATTCTCGACATCAATCACGTGCCGCCCTCGCTGCGCGATGAAATTATCCGTCGCTCACGCGGCTATTCCAGCCCGCGCGATTTCTATGTCGAGAAACTGGTGGAAGGCGTTGCTACCATTGCCGCGGCGTTCTATCCGAATCCGGTGATCGTGCGCCTGTCCGACTTCAAGTCGAACGAGTACCGCAAGCTGCTTGGCGGAGAAATCTACGAGCCAGAGGAAGAAAATCCGATGCTCGGCTTCCGCGGCGCGTCGCGCTATGTTGCCCACAGTTTCCGCGACTGCTTCGAGATGGAAACCGAGGCGATGAAGAAGGTGCGCAACGTACTCGGCCTGACCAACGTCGAGCTGATGGTGCCCTTCGTGCGCAATCTCGACGAAGCCGCCGGCGTCGAGGCGCTGCTCGCATCGCAAGGCCTGAAGCGCGGCGACAACGGCCTGCGCCTCATCATGATGTGCGAGATACCCTCCAACGCGTTGCTGGCGGAGGAGTTCCTACAGTATTTCGATGGCTTCTCGATCGGCTCGAACGACCTGACCCAGCTTACCCTCGGCCTCGATCGTGACTCCGGGCTGGTCGCGCATGCCTTCGACGAACGCGATCCGGCGGTGAAGAAGTTGCTGGCGATGGCAATCGAAACCTGCAACCGCCTCGGCAAGTACGTCGGTATCTGTGGCCAGGGCCCCTCCGACCACCCCGATCTGGCCGAGTGGTTGATGGATCAGGGTATCCAGAGTATTTCGCTGAATCCCGACACGGTGATCGATACTTGGCTCAAGTTGGCGCAGCACAAGCGCAAGGGATGAGTCGATGATGAATCCCGAGTGGTGGCATTGGGCGGTCGCTGGCATCGGCCTGATTTTGGCGGAGTTGGCGGTGCCGGCCTTCGTCCTGATCTGGTTCGGCCTCGGTGCGCTGCTGGTGGCATTGGCGCTCGGGGTCGTGCCCGGTCTTGGCTTCACCGTGCAACTGGCGCTCTGGCTGGCGGCTTCGCTGCTGCTGACGTTGCTCTGGTTCAAGCTTTTTCGACCCGACCAGATGAAAACGCGGATCGGCCGATCGGATGCCAATATGGTCGGCGAAGTCGGGCTGTTGTCGCTGGAGGTTGCGCCCTTTGCGCGCGGCGAGGTGCGTTTCCAGAAACCCATCCTCGGCAGCGATGTCTGGCCTTGCATTGCCGACGAAGCCATTGCTGCCGGCAGCCGGGTCAAGGTCACTGCGGTCGAAGGCAGTCTGCTGAAAGTCGGCAAAGTTTAACAAGGAGCATTCCATGGAAATATTCGTCATTGCCCTGCTGGTCTTTGCCGTAATCACTCTACTCAAGGGCGTGCGCATCGTGCCGCAGGGCGAAGAGTGGATCGTCGAGCGTTTGGGCAAGTACAACAGCACGCTGTTGCCGGGTCTCTCGGTGATCATTCCCTACCTCGACCGCATTGGCTACAAGCTGGTGACCAAGGACATCATCCTCGATGTGCAGGAGCAGGAAGTCATCACCAAGGACAACGCGGTGATCCTCACCAACGCCATCGCTTTCATAAAAGTTACCGACCCGATCAAGGCGGTCTATGGGGTGACCGATTTCGCCGAAGCCATTCGCAACATGATCATGACCACCCTGCGCTCGATCATCGGCGAGATGAATCTCGACGAAGCGCTGACCAACCGCGACAAAATCAAGGCCCGCCTGCGCGAGAGCATTGCCGACGAGGCCATCGATTGGGGCCTCACCGTCAAGTCGGTGGAGATCCAGGACATCAAACCTTCGGAGTCGATGCAGAAAGCGATGGAAGCTCAGGCTTCGGCCGAGCGTGAACGCAAGGCGATGGTTACCAAGGCCGAAGGTACCAAGCAGGCCACCATTCTCAACGCCGAAGCCCAGCTCGAAGCCGCGCGGTTGCAGGCCGAAGCGCAGGTCACCTTGGCCGAAGCCAGTGCCGAGGCGATCAAGCGGGTGACCGCCGCCATCGGTCAGGAAGATGCGCCGATGCGCTATATGCTGGGCGAAAAATATATCGCGGCGATAGGAAATCTTGCCAAGTCGGAGAACGCCAAAACCGTCCTGATCCCCGCCGATCTACAGGAATCGTTGCGCGGACTGCTGGGGCGCAAGCCGGTCTGAAATACCGCCCGGGTGGTGAAATTGGTAACCACAGCGGACTTAAAATCCGCCGCCGCAAGGCTTGCCGGTTCGAGTCCGGTCCCGGGCACCAAGTATTCATGAATGTTTCACGGATTTTGTGAGATTTGTTCCACACTCACAATGCTCACTATCCGCTCACTATTCTGCCGGATCGACCAGTTTTCCAACCCTCAAATAATGCCGCTCGGTTGTGCTCAGGTGCTTGTGCCCGAGTAGGGCCTGGGCCTTCTGGACGTCGTCCTGATCGGTGGCGACCTTGGGGCGGATGTCCCTAAGCGACCGGCCGACAAGTGCACAAGCAAAGCATGCTGACCCGTCCGGCCGGTTTTTTTTGGTCAACCGCGTTCACCTTGTTCTCCCTTTCCGGCCCATTGCGTTGTCGGGCGTCGGCCGTACCTCTCCCGCTGCCCTCTGGGGCTGACCGACTTTCCAAACGATCTACGGGTATGGCATCGAGGGAATTGGCCGCCTGCGCTCGGTAGTCGGACATGCTGAGTTGCTGTGTGTGCCAACAGACAGATGGCGACCGACATGTTTCATAGCATCGGTTCCGCAAAGTCAATTGAGCATTCGTGAACCGTAAGGCTGGCTTGTTTTCTATGCTCAACGGAACCCTGCAACGGGCTTTCCGTCGGGCGCGGAGAAAGCAGCCGCGGTTCATGTGGCAATCGGACGGGAATTCGATACTCAATACGATGCCCCCGATTATCTGCAACAGTCAATATTAGGAGAGCACCATGAACAAGGATCAAGCTAAAGGCCGCGTCAAGGAAGTAAAAGGCAAAGTCAAGGAAGTCGCAGGCAAGATTACTGGCAACAAGCGCCTGGAGCGAGAAGGGAAGATTCAAAATTCCGTCGGCAAAGTACAAGCCGGGTATGGCGATCTGAAGGAAGATATCAAGAAGGCGAGTTAAGGAAACGCAATTAAGCACCCCGTCGTTCGGGCAAGCTTGTCGAAGCCCAGTGCTGGAGCGGCTTGCGCTTCGACAAGCTCTCAGCCGAACGGCCTTGTTCAGTGGTTCCTTAAGGCGCGCTATTACACCCTACAGGGCGCGCACCCGGGGCGCTACCGGGGTACTTACAGAATATGCCGCTGATCGATAGTCTGGAGTGGAACGCCATCAGGCGCAGTTTGGGCAAGATACGATGCTCATTTCCTCCGTCAAACAGCGTGAAACGTCGGGTGCGTCGTCCGACTAACGACTTCATGTTCCCATGACCCGCACCCACCGCGAATCGCACCGCACCCGGCACATCGGATGGTTGCGCGCTGCCGTGCTGGGCGCCAACGATGGCATCGTATCGACCGCCAGCCTGATGATCGGGGTGGCGGCGGCGCATGTCGCGCGCGGCGAGTTAATGGTGGCCGGCGTCGCCGGCCTGGTCGCCGGAGCGATGTCGATGGCCGCGGGCGAGTACGTTTCGGTCAGTTCGCAGGCCGATACGGAACGGGCCGACCTGAAGCGTGAAAGCGCCGAACTCGACGCGCAACCCGAGCGCGAACGTCAGGAGCTTGCAGAGATTTACGTCAAACGCGGAATCGAGCCCAAATTGGCGGCACAGGTGGCGCGGCAGTTGATGGTCCGCGATGCGCTTGGCGCACATGCCCGCGACGAACTCGGCATCAGCGTTACGTCGAGCGCTCGGCCGGTGCAGGCTGCACTTGCTTCTGCGGCCACTTTCGCGGTCGGTGCCTCGTTGCCGCTGCTGGCGACTCTGGCGGCTCCGGCCGCACTGTTGGTGCCGACGGTGGCTTGCGCCTCGCTGATCGTCCTTGCTGCATTGGGCGCATTGGCGGCGCATACCGGCGGTGCGCCGATAGCGCGAGCGTCGCTGCGCGTGGTTTTCTGGGGGGCACTGGCCATGGGGCTGACCGCCGGCGTAGGGGCGGTGTTTGGAATCGCCACCTGACCCGTCAAACGAGGATTCCATATGCTTCCTCCCGATCTAGACTGGGCTTGTAGCGAATTGCAAACAGTGATTATCAGCGCACCGGGGCGGCGAGGCAGCGGACCATGAAATTCAAAGATTATTACGAAACCCTCGGTGTGCCGCGCGGCGCAACGCAGGACGATATCAAACGCGCCTACCGTAAGCGGGCACGCAAATACCATCCGGATGTGAGCAAGGAGCCCGATGCCGAGGCACGCTTCAAGGAGCTTGGCGAGGCCTATGCCGTTCTCAAGGATGCCGAAAAGCGAGTTGCCTACGATCAGATGGGTAGCGAGTGGAAAGCCGGTCAGGACTTCCAGCCGCCGCCCGGATGGGATGCCGGGTTCGAGTTCAGCGGACGCGGCGACGGAACCGATCAAAGCGACTTTTTCGAAGCGCTGTTCGGTCGCCATGCACGAGGAGGATCTCAGTCGGGCAGGCACGGTCGCGGCCAGGATCATCACGCCAAGGTGCTGATCGATCTGGAGGACGCTTACCGCGGCGCGCAGCGCAGTATCTTTCTGCGCTTGCCGGAACTGGATGGCCAGGGTCATGTCGCGATGCGGGAGCGCAGGCTTGACGTAAGCATTCCCAAAGGTATCCATGCGGGACAGCATCTGCGCCTCGCCGGGCAGGGCGAACCCGGTTTCGGCGATGGACCGCCCGGCGACTTGTATCTGGAGATCGGCTTCAATCCGCACGCGCAATTCCGCGTCGATGGTCGCGATGTCTTTCTGGATCTGCCGCTGGCACCCTGGGAGGCGGCGCTCGGTTGCTCGGTCACTGCGCCGACACCCGAAGGATCGGTACACCTCACCATCCCTGCGGAGTCGGCGGCAGGGCGGCAGTTACGCCTGAAAGGTCGAGGCATTCCCGGTAATCCACCGGGCGATCTGTATGCCGTGCTGACAATTGTTTTGCCGCCCGCGGTCGGCGAGGCCGAGAAGGACGCCTACCGTGCGTTGGCCAAGGCCTTCGATTTCAATCCCCGCGCCGAGATGAAAGGGTAATCCATCATGAGCAAAGCAGACATGCAACTAGCCCGCGGCCCGGTCGTCGAGGAGGAAATTCAGCTGACCTTGATGGAGTTGTGTCAAGCCTGCGGCGCCGCCGAAGAGCACGTTATCGCCTGGGTATATGAAGGGGTGTTGGAGCCCCTTGGCGACGGGCCGCAGAAGTGGCATTTCACAGGGCAGTCCCTGCGGCGCACGCGGGTGGCGCTACGCCTCACGCGCGATTTGGAGGTTAATCCGCCCGGCATCGCGTTGGCCCTCGATCTGCTCGACGAAATTGCCGCCTTGCAGGCGCAGCTACAGCGGGCCGGGATGCGTTGCCGGGGAAAATGAAGCCGAGCCTCGGTCATCGGCGCGATATCCGCTTGGCTACAGCGTCTGCCGACGCGGATATCCGTCTGGATTCCGCCGTCGGCTGGCGTATTGTCTAAGCTGCCCGACCGAAATGTTTTGGGGCTCAGGCTTTCTTTGTCCACATGAGGCACCAGCCCTCGGGGCTGATCTGGCCATCGACCAGCGTGCAGGTGTTCGATTCGGCGACGAAATGCAGGCACTCGCTGCATTTCTGCACGCCTTTGGGCTGAGCCTGGTATTTCGCGCTTGCCTGCGGCATTTTGCTGGCCGCGGCCGGAGCTTTAGCCCCTTCTCCGCTGGCCGGTGCGGTGCCGGTCGGCGCCGCGCCGGTCGAGTTCGTGCCTTTCTTCGAATCGCAGCCGAACAGGGCGACCGGTAAACAGAGACCGCAACCCACGGCCAACGCTTTGCGCAACATAACTCGGCGCGACATGATTTCGTCTTTCATAGCACACTCCCCTTCACGTTATGGAGTCTCAAGCGACCCGGGTGTTTTGCTTCGGATTGATTCTGGCCAACCGTACCAGTGCGGACAGGAGCTTCCGGATGAACTGCTGGGTCGGCTCGTCGGTTAGCCGGCCGTGCTCGTCAAACCGCTGTGCGGCATTGCCGATTAGCACTTCCGGTTGATTGACCGTGGGCATGTCGAGTGTGACGAGGATTTGGCGAAGGTGGTATTGCGCGCGGGCAGTCCCTATGTTGCCGACAGAGACTCCCATCATGGCCGCCGGTTTTCCCAGCCAGGCGCTTTCGCCATATGGCCTCGACGCCCAGTCGATCGCATTCTTGAGCACACCGGGCAGCGAGTAGTTGTATTCCGGTGTGGCGAACAGAATGGCATCGGCGGCCAGAATCCGTCGCTTGAATTCGAGCACGGTTGCCGGCAAGGTTATTTCGTCGTCCTGATTGAAGACCGGAATGCCGTGCAGTTCGACTAGGTTCAGCACTGCGCCTTGCGGCACACATTCCTGCGCTGCCTTGAGTGCGGCACGGTTGTAGGAATCTTTGCGCAGGCTCCCAACGATACCCAGAATTTTTATCTCGTCCATGACCGACGCTCTTTGACCAAGGCATCACAGAATGGCAGCGCATGACGCCCCGCGCTGTACGGCAGCGCACATAGGCAGAGCGTTGTTCTCTGTGCGTTATCGAACAGAGCCGATGGCGCTTGAAGCGCATCGTGCCGGCTGGCTTTACGGCAACCGGGCGCATCGATCCTTAACGACGGTAGCGGCCCGCCACGCCCGCTTTTTTAGGAGTCAACAATGGCCGATACATCAAGCGTCGCAGGGATGCCCCATGCGCGGTAATTCGCTGATACAAGCCGGCATCGTCCTCGGCCTGGGCTTCGGCGGCTTCGCCGACGGCATCGTTCTGCACCAGATTCTGGGTTGGCATCACCTGGTCTGCGTCACTCAATATTGCCAGTCGACATCCGTCGAGCTGTTGCAACGCCAGATCGTACAAGACGGGTTTTTCCACCTGACCGTATGGATCATTTCGCTGGCGGGTGCCGTCATGCTGTTTCGCGCCGGACAGCATCGGGTCAGAGCCTGGTCGGGGCGTGTTTTGCTCGGTGCGCTGCTGGCCGGCTGGGGACTGTTCAATTTCGTCGAGGGGATCGTCGATCACCAGATTCTCGGCATCCATCATGTCTTGCCGGGGCATCCACAACAACTGCTGTGGGACATGCTGTTCCTCGCATCGGGCATCGCCCTCATGGTTGTCGGGTGGCGGTTGATGAGGCAAGGGTCGCGGCCGGGAACAGAATTCATACCTTGAAACGGAGTCAATAATGAGCACGATCACGACCAAAGACGGTACGCAGATTTATTACAAGGATTGGGGCGCCGGAGCGCCGGTGGTGTTCAGCCACGGCTGGCCCCTCAACGCCGATAGCTGGGAAACGCAGATGCTGTTCCTCGCCTCCAACGGCTACCGTTGCATTGCCCATGACCGTCGTGGTCACGGCCGCTCAAGCCAGCCCTGGAACGGCAACGACATGGACACCTATGCTGACGACCTCGCCGAACTCATCGACTCGCTCGATCTGGTGGGCACCACCCTGGTCGGCTTCTCCGCGGGCGGCGGCGAAATCGCCCGCTATATCGGCCGCCACGGCACAAAGCGGGTGATCAAGGCGGCGCTGATTGCGGCGGTGCCGCCGCTGATGCTGAAAACGGCGGCCAATCCCGCTGGCTTGCCGATGGACGTGTTCGATGCCATTCGCCGCGGTGCCATCGCCGACCGTTCGCAGTTCTACAAGGATCTCGCCAGCGGCCCGTTCTTCGGCGCCAACCGAGCGGGCGCCAAGGTTTCGCAGGGCATGATCGACTCGTTCTGGCGCCAGGGAATGCAGGCGGGGCACAAAAATGCCTTCGACTGCATCAAGGCCTTTTCCGAAACGGATTTCACTGAAGATCTGAAGAAGTTTGACGTACCGACGCTGATCGTCCATGGCGACGACGACCAGATCGTGCCGATCGCCGGCGCGGCTCTGCGCTCATCGGATCTGGTCAACAATGCGATCCTCAAGATCTATGTGGGTGCGCCCCATGGCCTCGCCGATACGCACAAAGAGAAACTCAATGCCGACTTGCTGTCGTTCCTCCAGAGTTGAAATGCCATGTCGATGCCTACGCGAATCCGCCGCCTGCTCGCTGCACTGCCCGCGGTAGCCGTTGTCTGTTGCGCGCCCGCCGCATCGGCTGTAGAGGAAGACTTCCCCACACTGACCAGGCGTCTGCAAGCGGAGAAGCCACGGTTCGCGCAACGCCAGCAGGCCCTGCTCGCAACGCGCTACGACCTTGCCGACCGACCGGCGAGGGGAACCGCCATGTCGCGTGGCAAGCCGGTGCAGGACGGCGTGCGCGTCAAGTTGCCGGAAGGCGTGAGCTGGGCAGAGCTTGCCGCCTTGTCGGCGGAAGAAATCAAGCAGCGGAATCTCTGGCCGGCCGGCTTTCTTCCCCTGCCGCATCCGCACCACGAAGCCGGTGGCATGGTCTTCCCGAAAGTTCTGATCGAGGAAACGAAGCGCCAGAGCGCCCGCGATCTGACCCGCGTCGACCTTGACTTCGACCTGCCGGAGCATTTTCTGCCTGAATTCCCGGCACCGATCTATCTGACGACGCGGCTCGATCTGGGCGACGTTTCGCAGGGCAAGCTGGTCACGCTCGACAACTTCGACGAAATATTCCGGGACATTCTCAATCCCAAGCAACTTGAGGGATTGCGTTTGCTGGTCACACCGTTTCCGCAGCAACAGTTCAACGCCAGTGCAGACCGGCGCAGCCTGAAGGCCCATTCGGGCGTGGCCTGCTTCGACTGTCACGCCAACGGCCATACCACCGCCGCCACCCATACCGTCGGCGACATTCGCCCCAACGAGCACCGCCACCGGATCGACACTCCATCGCTGCGCGGTGTGAACATCCAGCGCCTGTTCGGCTCGCAACGGGCGATGAAAACCATCGAGGACTTCACCGAGTTCGAGCAGCGCGGCGCCTACTTCGACGGTATCCCGGCCGACGCGACGCGCAAGGGCAGCAACATCCTCGAACGCGGCAGCCAGGTGCATTTCATGGCTGAATTTCAGGCGCTGCTGGATTTCCCGCCGGCACCGAAGCTCAATCTCTTCGGCAAGCTCGATCCCGCCAAGTCCGGCGAAAGCGAGATGCGCGGCCAGGAACTTTTCTTCGGCAAGGGTCAGTGCGCAACCTGCCACACGCCGCCGTACTACACCGACAACCTGATGCACAACCTGAAGGTGGAGCGGTTTTTCAAGGAGGTCACGATCAACGGTCGGCGGGCCTCGGCCGACGGCCCGATCAAGACTTTCCCTCTACGCGGGATCAAGGATTCGCCGCCTTATCTGCACGATGATCGTCTGCTCACGCTGGACGACACGGTGGAATTTTTCAACCTGGTGCTGGAATTGAAACTGAACGCGCAGGAGAAGAAAGACCTCGTTGTCTTCATGCGGGCGCTGTAGCCCGCTACCGGTGTCGCAGGGTCTTTACCGGCAATGGCGTTGAACCTCGCCGGTTCAGGTTTGACCCGCTCAGGTCGATGTTTTCCTGACTCAACAGCGCTGCATCAAGCCGGCGGGCCAGATGTTTCGCCCCTTGTCCCATGATCCATGCGTGATTGCGGATAAACATCGAGCGGGCGAGCGGGGCGATCAGGTTCATCCACCCGCGGGTGCTGCGCACATGCCATTCGTAACTGACAACGCATACCGGGCCCTGGCGGGAGAAATGCCAGCGCCCGGTGCCTTCGAGATCACCGCGTGCGGTTCCCTCGATGGCGACCAGATTCTCGATGCGTGTCGCATGTACGTCGAACGTCAGCCGGTAAGGCAATCGCCCCTGCCACGAATAACGCCGTACGCTGCCGATGCCGGCCGCGTCGCCGGCGGCTGTCTGCTCAACCTTGTACACGCTTGGCCACCATTCCGGCCAGCGCGTGGAATCCAGAACAACCGCATAGACCTGCTCTAGCGGTGCTTCTATGCGCCAGATCGTCAGCAAGCGATATTCCGGCATGGAGCCTCCAACGCGGTACGTATGTAAATTAGCGAAACTCGGTGGGTAGAGTGTGCCGCTGGGTTGCCGGCAGCGGTCGTCACATAGGGTAATCAGCGTCGGCTGACAGCGATGCCGACAATGACGCCGATCGCCGCCGCAAGTCCGAAGAGTTTCCAAGGATTATCTTCCGCATACGCTTGCGTGGCCTCGGCAGCGCATTTGGCCTTTTTTGCGATCGCGGTTCGCGCATCGTCAAGCCTGGATTTCGCATCGTCCAACTTTCCGTCGACCAATGTTTGGGCCGCCGCAAATTCTTCGGCCGTCGAATGGGCGATCGTCTTCAACAGGGCATCGGCGTCGCCGACAACGGCTTTGATATCTTTCATGAGGGCTTCCTTCTTGTCTTCGAAAGTCCCATAGTTTGCGATCCGTTCGGTAGTCATTGTGATCTCCTGGTACACCTGATCGGGAGCAATCGCGGCTGGGATTACGACCGTATTGCCGTTGCCGAGGAACCGTACACAACTCAGGATGGGTAACACGCTGCACCCGGCCCCGACCGTTCCTCTGGCTGGCATCTTGTTCCGCGCCGAACCCGCGGTCTGTACGCCACCGTACTCATGCCGCCGGTTCGGGGCCAACGCGTGGCAAAGTTTGCGGACAGGAGTTTCCGTACGCCACGGCGAAGCGGCGTACGTCGGCGACCTGCAAAAAGTTGCCGATGACTCAGCCGAGGGCGATGCCCGGTGCCATCGGCGCTTCGGTTCCGCCCGCCGCTGAGCTCAAGGGGGGCAGAACTTAAGGCGCAGGCAGGCGAACGTCAACCGAATGCTCTCGATGGTCGTCGACGAGCGGAATCGCCTTGTCGTGCCGGTCCTCGCCGTCCACCGTTACGCGTATCGCGCCGCCGGGGCTTTCATCGGCACGCGTCTGCGTGACGGCAATGTGGTAGACCGTCTCCCGATAGCGATAGTGAATCGTGAATGCGCCCCAATCGGCAGGCAGGCAGGGGGCGATATGCAACCGATTTCCCGCCAGCCGCAGGCCGAGCAGCGATTCCAGGATCAGCCGGTACATCCAGCCGGCCGAGCCGGTGTACCAGCTCCAGCCGCCGCGGCCGACATGCGGTGCGAGGGCATAGACGTCGGCGGCGACGACATAGGGCTCCGCCTTGTAGGTGGCGATGCCCTCCGCGGAAAGTGCATGGTTCACCGGATTGATCATGGCCAGCAGTTCCCAGGCCATATCGCGCTCGTCCAACGCGGCAAAGGCCATCGCCGCCCAGACCGCACCATGGGTGTACTGCCCGCCGTTTTCGCGCACGCCGGGTACATAGCCGCGGATGTAGCCGGGGTCCAGCGCCGAGGTGTCGAAGGGCGGATCGAGAAGTTGCACTAATGCGGAGTCGCGACGCACCAGCCGCGCGTCGACGGCTTTCATCGCCATGCGCGAGCGCTCGATGTTGCCTGCTCCTGCCCCCGCGCCATCGTCCGCGGCGGACAGCACGGACCAACTCTGCGAGATCGAATCGATGCGGCATTCCACGTTGCCGGCGGAGCCGAGCGGCGTGCCGTCGTCGAAGTAGGCGCGGCGATACCACTCGCCGTCCCAGCCGTGCTGCTCGATGTTCTGCCGCAGCTGGGCCTCCTCGGTTGTACAGCGCTCGGCGAAGGCGGCATCGCCATGGTTCCGCGCCACTTCGGCAAATTTTCGCAGCACTTCGCAGAGGAAGAAGCCGAGCCAGATGCTCTCGCCCTTGCCCTCCAGACCGACCAGATTCATGCCGTCGTTCCAGTCCCCGGAACCGATTAGCGGCAGGCCGTGCTCGCCGAAGCGCAGGCCGTGTTCGATGGCGCGCACGCAGTGCTCGTAGAGGCTGGCCGCTTCCGCGGAGCGGCCCGGCAGATCGTAATAGGAGTCGTCCTCGGGGTTGACCGGACGGCCTTCGAGGAAGTGCGCGGATTCATTCAGCACCCCGCTGTCGCCGGTAGCGAGCACATAGCGGCTCACCGCCAGGGGCAGCCAGAGATAGTCGTCGGAACAATGCGTGCGCACGCCGCGGCCCGATGGCGGATGCCACCAGTGCTGCACATCGCCCTCGCGGAACTGGCGGCTGGCGCAGAGCAGCAGGTGTTCGCGCACCAGTCCGGGTTCGGCGTGGATAAGTGCCATGCTGTCCTGCAACTGGTCGCGGAAGCCGAAGGCGCCGCCCGACTGGTAGTAGCCGCTGCGTGCCCAGATGCGGCAGGCCAAAGTCTGATACATCAGCCAGCCGTTGGCCAGCACATTCAGCGACGGATCCGGGGTTTCCACCTGGACCGCGCCGAGGGTGTGGTTCCAGTGCTGCCACACCGCCTCCAGCGCGCGGCGTGCCGCCGCGGTGCCGCGGAAGCGCTGCACCAGCCGGCCGGCGTCTTCGGCATTGCGCCCGACGCCGAGGCGGAAGACGATGTCGTGCTCTTCGCCGTCATCCAGATCGAAGCTGACCTGGATCGCGCCGCACGGGTCGAGGCCGGCGCCCACCTTGCCGGACAGGCCCAGGCGCTGCATGGCGGCGGGATTGCGCAGCGAGCCGTTGCGGCCGATGAATTCGGCGCGGTCGCCGCTCAGGTTGCGCGTCGGGTCGTCTACATCGAAAAATGCAACGCGCTCGGCAAACTCGGCGTGATACGGGTTCCGCGCATACAGCGCGCCGCTTTTGGCGGCGATTTCGCTGCTCACGTGCATCGCCGATTTCGCCCGCAGATCGCCCAGCACCCACTCGACGTAGCCGGTCGCGGAGAGCTTGCGCGGGCGGCCCGATGCGTTGCGCACTTTCAGCACCGAGAATTTGACTGCGGCGTCGATGGCCACATACACCCACAGCTCCGAGCTGATGCCGCCTACACGGGTCTCGAAGACGCTGTAGCCGAAGCCGTGGCGGACGACATAAGGCACCTCGGCGCGGGCCGGCAGCGGCGTCGGCGACCAGACGTAGCTGGTCTCCTCGTCGCGCAGGTAGAGCGCTTCCCCGCTCGCATCGGCTACCGGGTCGTTGTTCCATGGCGTGAGGCGGAATTCGTGGGCGTTCTCGCTCCAGGTGTAGGCGACGCCGTTCTCCGAAACGATCGTACCGAAGTGCGGGTTGGCCAGAACATTCACCCACGGCGCCGGCGTCGTCTGGCCGGGGGCGAGGGTAATGACGTATTCGCGCCCGTCGGGAGTGAATCCGCCGAGGTCGTTGCACAGAATCAGATCGCTGCGCGGCAGCGCCGCGACGGGCGGCGTTTCGGCACGCGGCGGGCGGCTCGGCGTAAGCCGCGGCAGACGCGCTTCGGTAAGGTCGCGACGGTCGAGCTGTTCGGCCAGCGTGCCGCGGCCGTCGGTGATGACGGCGCGTGCAACTGACTGGAAGAGGATGCGATCCTCGCTTGATATCTGTTCTGCCGGGCGCACGAAAATGCCGCCCGGCCGGTCGATCACGCTGGCCTCGATGCCCGAGGCGATCAGGCCCATGATCTGTTCCTGCAACTGCTGACGGTAACCGGCGTGGTCTTCGTTCCAAATCACCAAGTCCACCGTCAGGCCTTTCAGGCGCCAGTAGGCATGGGCCTGCACGAGCTGGCGTACCAGATCGATATTGGCCGCGTCGCCGATTTGCAGCAGCACGATCGGCAGGTCGCCGGAAATGGCGTAACCCCACAAGCCGGACTGCCCGCTGCGATTGCGGATGAGCACGCCGGCGTCGGCACGCAGCGAGGCGTTGGCATGGATGACGGAGCTCGCCAGTCGCGCATACAGTTGCGCATCGGCCTCGCTGGCGTTGAGCTGCCGTAACACCACCTGACTGTGGGTCCACGTCAGGTCGAAGACGCGGTCGGCGAGATGCCGGTCCTGGTATTTCTCCACCAGGCACACGGCCATGTCTCGGGTTTCGGCGATACCCGAGACCATATCGAGGGTGACCAGCTGCTGCGGATCGAGGACGATCCGATAGCGGATGGCAACGATAGGATCGAGCACCGAGCCGTCGCTGCCTGAAAGCGCCGGATTACTCATCGCCAGCGGCGCCGCGGCGCTTTTCGAGCGGCCGATGAAGTGCAGGCGATCCGTTTCGTAGGACACTTCGCCGACTTCGGCGCCGTGTACCGCCATCAGGTGCAGCATCCACGGCGCCTGCTCGCCGTGCGAGCGGGGGCGCCGCGTGCACAGGATCGCGCGCCGCTCAGGGAGGATTTCGCTCTGCACGAACAGATTGCTGAAGGCCGGGTGCAGCGCGTCCGCGGCCGCCGGCGCAATCACCACTTCGGCATAGCTGGTGACCTCGATCTCCCGCCGCTGCCGCGAACGATTGACGATGCGCACCCGGCGCAGCTCGATGTCGTCCTCCGGCGAGACGACGATCTCGGTATGCGTATCGAACTTTCCGGCGTCGGTGCCATCGCTGGCGACAACCGCATCGCGGCGGCGAAACTCGACGCGGCCCTCGGAGAAAATCGCTTCGTAGCTTTCCGGGCGCTTCTGCGTCGGCTGATGGGCGGCCGACCAGAACGCTCCGCTCGCCACATCGCGGATATAAAGGAACGTCCCCCAGTTGTCACAGGTGGCGTCTTCGCGCCAGCGTGTGACGGCAACGTCCTTCCAGCGGCTGTAGCCGCCGCCGGCGTTGGTGACCATTACGTGGTAGCGGCCGTTCGACAATAGCTGGACCTCCGGTATCCGCGTGTCGGGGCTGTTGAACATTCGAATCGGCATCTCGGCGGCGACCGAAGCCGAGCGCACCTCGGAGAGTTGCCCGGTGTGCGAAAACAGCGTCGTGGCCTTGGGAATCCGCTCCTGCAGCAGCAGCATGACCGCCTGGAATTGGCGGTCGGATTCGAACCGCCGCTGCATCGGCCGCTCCAGCAGCAGATAGGCCAGGGCGAGCAGGCTCATGCCCTGGTGATGGGCCATGAAGGAGCGCACCACGGCGCTCGCCTGTCGCCGCCGCTGGCGTGCTGGGGTGTAGTCGATGGCTTCGAAGAAGCCGAACTTGCCGATGAAACCTTCCTCCGCCAGGCGCTGCAAATTCAGGCAGGCTTCTTCGGGCGCCACCATCAGCGCGAGGACCGATGCATAGGGCGCGACCACCAGATCGTCGGCCAGGCCGCGCTTGAGGCCCAGGCCCGGTGCGCCGAAGGCGCGGTACTGGTAATTGAGATGGACGTCAACCGTGTTGTAGCCGGATTCCGACATGCCCCAGGGGATGCCGCACTGCTTGCCGTACTCGATCTGCCGCGCGACGGCCGCCTTGCAGGTCTGGTCAAGCAGCGTGTTGTCGTAGGTCGGCATCACCAGCAGAGGCATCAGATACTCGAACATCGAACCGCTCCACGACAGTAGCACCGGTGCGCCGCCGCTGCCGGTGAGCAGGCGGCCGAGGGCGAACCAGTTTTCCTGCGGCACCTGCCCTTGCGCAATGGCGACGAAACTGCACAGGCGCGCTTCGGACGCCAGCAGGTCGTAATAGCTCGTATCCGCACGGCGCTCATCGACGTTGTAACCGATGGTCAGCAGATGACGTGTCTTGTCGAACAGGAAACCGTACTCCATCTGCGCCAGGGCGAAGGATTGCGCGGCCAGGCGCTCGATGGCGGCGATCCGGGCGCGAGCCTGGGCGCTGCCGGCGGCGATGCGGTCTTGTAGCTCGGCGAGCCATTCGCGCTGCGCCGGCGTCGCATCCGCCGCGATCCGTCGCTCGATGCCCGGACAGAGCAGCGCTTCCAGCGCCGCCAGTTCGCGTAGCGTCGGCAGGCCGGCGATTTCTGGAAACGATTCCAGGCCTCCGGGGGCTTCTGCCAGCGTCAGCCACGGCGCGAGCAGAGAGAGTTCTTCGAGCGCCTCGCGGCATTGGCGGACGAGTGCTTGCGCCCATTCGTTGGCTTCGTCCACCACCGCCTTATCGTCGCCGAAGTCGAGGCTGCTTGCGACCTGGGTGACCAGACGGGCGGCAATCGACTCCAGGCCGACGAGGTGCCGGTGTGTTGCCGAGAGGGTGCGCGGAGTCACCGCGCAGGCGGCTTCGAGCGCTTTACGGAAATCGGCCGCCAGGGCGATCGCCGCGCCGTCCGCCGCCTGGGCAAGGACTTCCAGCGAATCGCTGAAGCCCTCGAACAGTCGCGCACCGAGCATCCTGTCGTCGGCCAGGGTGAGCAAGCCGGCATGCAGGGTGAGCAGATGGCCGGCGAGGTTGCCGCTGTCCACCGTCGAAATGTAGAGCGGCGGCAGCGGCTGTAGCGTTTGCGTGTCGTACCAGTTGTAGAAGTGGCCGCGGTGCCGGTCGAGCCCTTGCATTGTGCGCAGGGTGTTTGCCGTGCGCTCGAGAAGTTTTCCCGTCGTGATGTAGCCGAAATCGTAGGCGGTCAGATTGGCCAGCAGCGCCAGCCCGATATTGGTCGGCGAAGTGCGATGGGCGATGGCGGCGACGCGATATTCCTGGTAGTTGTCGGGCGGCAGCCAGTGGTCTTCCGCACCGACGAAATTGTCGAAAAAGGCCCAGGTCCGCCGCGCCAGCGAACGCAGAAAAAAAGTCTGTTCCTGCGTCAGGCTCGCCTTGTGCGGGGCGAGCGGGCGGCTGATCCACCAGGCGATGACGGGCGCAACGAACCACAGCAACAGGATCGGCCCCGCCGCCGCCAATGCCCCCGGTGTGGCGGTCGTCAGATGGATCGCTGTTGCGGCGGCGACGGTCGGGGCGATCCACATCGTCCGCAGGTTGACGGCCAGCGCGCTGCGTTCGCTGCCGAGCCGGGCGGACTGGCGCTCGACCTCGCTCGACGGATTCCATTCGAGCAATCCCTTGCCGGTCGCCAGCATTCGCCACAGCGTGCGTGCGATGGCCGCGAGACTGAAAAAGGCTTCATAGGGCAGGCAGGCGAGTTCGAATGCAACCTGGACCAGGCGCCGCAAAAGCGAACCGGCAACGGCCGCGAGATGCTGCCGCAGCAGGGCGTCCTCCGGCTTGCGCAGCAGATCGACGATGCCGGCGCACCAGGAAGGCAGCAGCAGGATGCTGATAGCGGTTGCAGTCCACAACCACGGCGGCGAGAACAGCGTCCAGCCGAGCAGCAACAGCAGCGTCAGTGCAGCGGGGACGAGACTGCGGCGCAGGTTGTCGATCAGCTTCCATTGCGACAGCAGCGTGAGCGGATTGTCGTGACGTTGTGCCGCGGCGCCCGGTATGCGTCGGCGCAGCCAGCCGGTGAGCTGCCAGTCGCCGCGAATCCAGCGTTGGCGGCGGCTGACGTCGCTGTCGTAGCGGGCCGGCGTGTCTTCGTACAACTGCACATCGCTCAACAGCCCGGCGCGGGCGTAGCAGCCTTCCAGCAAGTCGTGGCTGAGAATGCGGTTCTCGGGAAAGCGCGCTGCCAGCGCTTGTTCGAAGGCATCGACATCGTAGATGCCCTTGCCGATGAACGAGCCTTCGCCGAATGCGTCCTGATAGACATCGGAGACGGCGCGGGTGTACGGATCGATGCCCGGCTCGCCGCTGTACAGGCGCGCGTAGTGCGAGCGGTTGGCCCCCGGCAGGCTGATCGCCACGCGCGGTTGCAGGATGCCGTAGCCGTCGACGACACGCCGCTGCGCGGCGTCATAGCACGGCCGATTCAGCGGGTGCGCCATGGCGCCGACAAATTGCCGCGCCGTATCGCGTGGCAACTGCGTATCCGTATCCAGGGTGATGACGTACTTCACGCCGCCGAGCAGCGCGGTGTCGCCGGCGACGAGGGAAAATTCCTCCTTGCCGCCGCCGCGGAGCAGTGCGTTCAAGGCCGCAAGCTTGCCGCGCTTGCGCTCGTAACCCATCCAGATCCCTTCCTGCGGGTTCCAGCGGCGCGGGCGGTGGAAGAGGAAAAAGATATCGCCGCCGTCGGCAGCGCCAGGGTATTTTTCGTTCAGTGCTTCAATCTGCCTCTGCGCCCCTTGCAGCAGCGACTCGTCGGCGGGGAGCGATTCTTCGTGCGCGTCGAGAAAATCGGTCAACAGGCCGAAATGCAGGCTGGTATCGCGATTGCCCAGAAACCGGACTTCCAGTGTCTCGACCAGATCCTCGATGTTCTGTGCGCTCGTCAGCATAGTGGGGATGACCACCAGCGTGCGCGATGCGGTCGGAATACCTTTGGAGAAATCCATCCGCGGCAGCGGATGCGGCGTGACCAGCAGGGTCGCCAGCCAGTTGACCAGCGCCACGCCGAGTTGGCTTGCCGCCAGCAGCGCGAAAAGCCCGACCGGGACCAGCAGCCAGTAGGGCATCCCGACACGCATGCCTGCGCTGCCGACGTGCGCCACCAGGCTTGCGCTGACGATCGCGGTGATCAGTGCGATGCCGCCGAGATAGATCAACAAGGGAAACCGGCCGGCTGCCCGGCGCCGTTTTTCGGCGCCGGAAAGACGCACTTCCGCCGCCTTTTCGAGCGCCTCCAGGCCCTTGCCGATCAGGTAGAAGCCGACGTGCCGCGCACGCTCATCGTTCTCACCGCCGCTGTCGCTCGCGGCGGCAGAAGCCAGTTCGACTGCCTTGCGCGCCACCTCGTTCTCCGCCAGACGGCCCTTCTTGGCGATCCTTTCCGTGGCATGGCGGTAGCGATCACGGGTGGCGAAATCCATTCCGCCATAGATGCTGCCCGGATCGAGCCGCAGCGTCTGTTCGACGACGCTCATGGTTTCGACGAAGTCGCGCCAGTCCATCGCCCCCAGTATGCGCAAGCTGCCGATGCTGTTGCTGATGGAGACCTGGTCGGCTGCCTGTTGCTGGTTCTCCAGTTGCACCAGTTGCTCGATGGTCAGGCCCGATTCGGCGAGGCGCTGTTCGATCCAGGTCAGCGGCAGGGCCAGGGTGTGGCCGCGCCCCTGCAAGCGGCGGGCGAGCTCGGCGACGAATGCGCCGACCATTGGCGGATTCGAGCGCGCCATATCCGCGATCACCAGAATCAGGCTCTTCGGATCGGTCTCGGCGGTCTCCATCATCTGGTCCGCCCAGGTATCGGCCAAATGGCTCTCGGCCAGGCCGGCGGCGATCAGCACGCCGACACGGCGCAGATTCTCGATGACCGCCAGTCGCAGCATGATCGGGATCGCCCACAGCTCGCCCAGCTTGAGCACGGTTACGCTCTGGTAGGCGGCGACGAAGCGGCCGAGACCTTCGGTGTCCACGCGGCCGTCGCCGTGCGCAACGGTCTCCAGCGCGATGTCGTACACGCGCGGCCGGCCGGCGGACGGACCCCGCGCCAGGCGGGGGAGCTCGCGGCTGTAGCCCTTCGGCAGATGCCGCTTGGCGGTGCGGATCTGTTCCTCGATGAGATAAAAATTGTCGAGCAGCCACTCCCCGGCCGGCGTGATGCGACGCTTCGCCGTGACGGCGGCCATCAATAGCTTGGAGACATCGACCAGGGCATTTTCGTTCGCCGCCAGCCGCGCCAGCAACTGGTCCGGGGCGCTTCCCGAGGCCAGCTTGTGGGCGGCGGCGAGCACTTTGCCGTGCTGCTCCATCTGCTCGGCGCTGAATAATTCCGCACGCAGCGGCGGTTCTTCGCCGGCCGCCGTCCGCGGCCATTCACGACCACGGAAGCGTGTATTCAATTGTCGGACATAGGTCGTGAGCTGCGTGCGGGCGTTCAATTCGGTAGACCCTTTCCGGCAAATTAAAGCTTAACGGCGGCCATTCCATCGAATGCCGGCCGCCTACTCTCCCAGCAGTTCGGCCACCGGCTCGAATTGCTCCACATGCTGCGCCACCACTTTCACGATGACAGTGATCGGAATGCTCAGCAGCATTCCCCACACGCCCCACAGCCAGGCCCAGAACAACAGCGAGACGAACACCGCCGCGGTGTTCATTTTGGCGATCCTGCCGGTCATCCAGGTGGTGACGAAGGAACCGACGGCCGTGGCGATCGCCAACGAGGCGCCGGCGACCAGGAGCGCCGTCGATAGGTCGTCGAATTGCATAAAGGCCGCCACGCCGATGGCGGCGGTTGTGAGGGATGGGCCAAAGTAGGGAATGACATGCAGCAGGCCGGCGGCCACCGCCCAGGCCCCGGCGTTTTCCAGGCCGATCCAGCGCAAGGCGACCCAGGTTAGCAGGCCCACCAGTACATTGGTTGCCAATAACATGAACATGTAACGTTGAATCGAGTCGTTGATGTCATCGAGGATGTGCACAGTGATCTTCTTGTCCGACAGTGTCGGCCCGGTGATGCGCACCAGCTTTCTCTTGTAGGTGTCGCCGGAGAGCAGGAGGAAGAAGGTCAGCACGAGCACCATGGTGATCTGGCCGACGAGCGCTGCGGCGCCCATCGAATTCGCCCAGAGGAAATTGCCCAGCTTGAAGCCGGGCGGGTCGATGACCACGCGCGTCACCGCGCGCGTGAGTGGTGCCGCCGATCCTGTCGCCTGGTTGGTGGCCCGCTCGATCTCGTGCGCCGCGGTTTGCATCTTTTGCATCGTGCTGTCCTGCCCCTGGCGCAGCCGGGCGAGACCGACCGACAGTTTGCTCACCGCTTCCGGCAATTGATCGAGGATGGTTTGCACCTGCCCGCGCAAGGCGTAGGTTCCCAGGATCAGTGTGCACACAACGCCCAACATTACGATGCTGGTCCCCAGCGCGCGTGGGATGCGTAGCAGTTCGAGCCAGACCACGAGGCGATTCAGTGTGTAGGCGAAGAGGATGCCGAGCAACAGCGGAACGAGGAAACTCTGCATCCATTTCAAGGCGAATACGATGGCGATGGCGGCCAGAATGGTCAGCGACACACTGCCGGCAACCGCCAGCAGTGGAGTTGCCGGTGGCGGCGCAAGCAGTTCAGGCATCGCCGGTGAGTGGGTGCCTTGCACCGCGCCGACTTCAGGTGTTTTGATTGCAGCCATCGAGATCAACTCCGTGTTTATGGGCAAGGCCTTTGAATAGCAAAACTGCTGAAGCAACGCCCTTAATCGCGGAGAACACCGCGCGATCCTGATACGTACCCTCGAGTGAATGGTTTGGCTTCTTTCCATACCATCTCTCTCTGTGTCAGAAACGGTTATCTGCTTTTCCCTGACAGACGTAGCCGCGGATCAATCCTGCGATAGCGCAGCGCGGCGATCCATTTCCTCGGTACGCATCCGTTTCTCGCGCAAGCTGCCGAACCAGAGCGCGTAATGCCGGGTGAACTCGGCTCCGAGAAAAAAGATCTGCGCCGAGTAGTACACCCAGAGCAACAATGCGATCAGCGATCCGGCAGCACCGAAGCCCGATGCCACGCCGCTGTTGCCAAGGTACAGGCCGATCAGATATTTCCCCAGGCTGAACAATCCTGCCGTAAACGCGGCACCGATCCAGACATCGCGCCACGACAGCGGTGTGTCCGGCAGAGTCTTGTAGATGATGGCAAACATGCAGGCAATCACGCCGAACGAAATGAGCGAGGAGGTCGTCGCCAGAACCCCGGCAGAGCCGCCGAGGGCTCCGTGCGCATAGCGCTCGAGCATAGCCAGCGCGGCACTGACGACGAGTGAAACCAGAAGCAGGAAGGCCAACACAAGCACCAAGCCGAAGGACAGTAGGCGTGTCTTCAAGAGAACGCTGAAGGCTGACCGGGATGTTTTTTCGATGCCCCACAGCTCGTCCAGGCTGCCTTTCAACTCGGCAAAAACGCTGGTGGTGCCCAACAGCAGTAGAACGCCGGCCAGAAGCGTCGCCACCAGACCGGAGGTGGGGTTTTGCGCGGCGGCCAGCAGGGCCTGGATCGCTTGCGCACCGTTTGGTCCGACCAGACCCTGCATTTGGGCAACGATCTCGCCCTGGGCCGCTTCGGCGCCGAAAATATAGCCGGCAACGGCGATGACCAATACCAAAATCGGGGTCATCGAGAATAGGGTGTAGAAGGCCAGGGCGGCACCCTTGCTGGCGGCACGGTGATCGACCCAGGATGTCAGCGAAGCGATCAGAACGATCTTCAGGCGCTTTGCCCAGTAGATCGGGACATTGACCAACAGATCGACAGGGCCGCTGGATTCCGGCTTCCTCGGAGTTAAGCTGAGATTCGGCGGCGACACAGGAACTTCCCTCGGCTTTCATGTGCTCCGCACGGCTCGACTGGCGGAGGGGTATTGCGGTGGCTAGGGCAGCGACTTTGCCGCGATTTGTATTCGTTCGATCTTGTCGCGGGCCTGGTGCAGCAGGCCGTTGAGGTCCCAGACCAGATCGTAGGCTTCGCCATGCGTTTCGTAGGCCAGACGGTGGCCCATCGTTTGAACAACGAAGATCAATTCCAATAGCTCTCCAACGGTTTCGCGCCGTTCGCTTTTCGGCGTTGTGTCTTCCTGCATGATGAGCTGTCTCCGCGGTGGTTGGTCGATGCATTGATAGCGGGCAACTAAAACGCCCTGCCAACAACTCCATTGAAATCCTCCGCACTTGCGTGCCGAAGCTCTGGAAAGCCTAACCACCAGTACGCCAACGGTCGGTACGCTGTCGAACATATGGCCGTTGAGAATAGCCTCCGCCCGTCGCGTCAATGGACGCTACGGGCGCTCTGGCCGGTTGCCTTTTGATGCCATGTCCTTGCTGAAAAGCTTGTAGGTGTTCCGCCCGCTTGCCTTGGCGTCATACATCGCGGTATCCGCGTTCTCCATTACTGTGTCGGCATCGCTGCCGTCATCCGGATAGATGCTGATACCGATGCTCGGAGTGATACTGAGCGTATGTTCGCCGACATGTTGCGGTACGGAAAATTTGGCGAGCAATTTTTTCGCGATATTGGCTGCATCCTCCGGTCGTTCGATTTCGGCCAGCAGAATCACGAATTCGTCTCCACCTTGGCGGCATACCGTGTCCGTGGCGCGGACGCATTCCACCAGGCGGTCGGCCACCTCCTGTAGCAATAGGTCGCCGACGGCGTGGCCGAGCGAATCGTTGATCTGTTTGAAGTCGTCCAGGTCGATAAAAAGCAAAGCGACCTGTTTTTTGTGCCGGTTGGCCAATCCGATCGCCTGCGCCAGCCGTTCGGTCAGCAGCACCCGATTGGGCAGATCGGTGAGAAAGTCGTGGCGGGCGAGATGGGACATCTTCAATGCCATGGCCCGCGATTGGCTGACGTCGTGGTAGACGATCACCGCGCCGGCGACGCGGCCGTCGCGGTTGTGGATCGGCGCGGCGGAATCTTCGATGGCCGATTCCATCCCGTCGCGGCGGACCAACACGCTGTCGGCGGCCAATTCCACAGCGCGGTCTTCCGCAATGGCGCGTTGCGCCGGATTCGCCGCTGTCAGGCGCGTTGTCGAGTCGATGATCTTGAATACCTCGGCCAGCGGCCGGCCCAACGCCTCGGTGCGAGACCAACCGGTCATCGCCTCGGCCACCGGATTGAGATAGGTCACGTTGCTCTGAAGGTCGGTTGTCAGCACCGCGTCGCCGATGGAGTTCAGGGTCACCTGGGCGCGTTCCTTTTCGTCGAACAGAGCCTCTTCCGCAGCCTTGCGCTCGGTAATGTCTTCGACCGTCAGGACATGGCCAAGCGAGGCGGTTCCGTCGCGCATTTCTGCGGCGTTCAGGCGTGCCCAAACGATTCTGTCGTCGCTTTGGGTAAAGCGCACTTCCGACAGAAAGGGTTCCCGGCTTTGCGTGGCCTCGGCCCATTCGGCAAGGACACGTGGGCGGTCCTCGCTGTGGATGGCCGTGGCCCAATGCGTACCCACGGTCTGCTCGAAGGTCAGCCCCAACAGCGTGTGATACGCCGCATTGGTATAGACGCAACACCCCTGTGCATCGGCGACGAAGATGCCCAGCGGGGCGGCATCGCTCATGGTGCGGAAGCGAACTTCGCTTTTGCGCAGGGCGTCGCGATCGTTCTTGCGTTCAATGAAATAGCGCAATGCACGGGGCAGCCAATGGGCGTCGACATGGCCTTGGGCGAGATAGTCGTGGGCGCCACGCTGTACGGCCTGGAGGGCGGTTTCCTCGTCGTTTGCCGCAGAGAGGACCAGAATCAGCGCATCTGGCGCGGCCTGAAAAACCCGATCGAATACCTCGACTCCCTGGCCGTCGGGCAGCATAAGGTCCAGCAGGACGATCTCGATGCCATCTCTGCCCAAGCGTTCCAGCGCCGCGGCGAGTTGCGTTACCCATTCGACGTGAAAGTGGCCGACTCCCGCGCCGGCGAGTGCCTCCTGGATCAGGCGCGCATCTGCGGCGTTCTCCTCGACGAGAAGTACCCTGATGGCGGCATGGCTCATCGTTGGGGCATCGTTTTGTATGGGCACAAGCCCTCGCTCTCCGGTAGCGGAATGAACTGATCGGCGATTATGGAATGATTGATAAAGTCCGTTCGCATTGAGCCCTTCGGCAAAGCTCAGGACAGGTTTCGACAGGCTCAGCCCGAACGGTGGGGTACTTAATCAGCGGTTCCTTAAACCAATTTCCTAGTGATCCCGATCGCGACCACGGTCGCCGTCCTTGCGGCCGTGGCGGTCGTTGTCGTGATCGCTACGACGGCCATCCTCATGGTCGTTGCGACGGCCTTCGCGATAGTCGGACTGCCGTTCCCGGTAGCGCGGGACGTATTCGCGGTTGTACCAGCTGTCCTGCACAAAGTAGACCGGTTCGCCGCATGCGCCGTATTTGCGACAGTGTTTTCTCCAGTTCTTGGCGTGGCCCGGCGGTACGCGCAAATAGACCGGAGGTCTGCCTGCCGGTACCCGCTCGATCAGGACCGGCCGGCGGTAAATCAATTGTGGTTGCGGGTAGTCGCCAATATCGAGACGGCCGTAGAAACCGGGTTCGCCGATACTGAGCGAAACTCCGACATCTGCCGAAAGCGCAGGAACGGAGACGGCAATCAGTGCAGTTGCGATAAGTAAGCGTTTCATTTGATAGCTCCTTTAAAAATGGATTCCGTTTGCGATCATGGCGCGGAGAAGCGGCCCCCAAACACAGCGCATGACATCTGGGGCGTCTGTGGTACCTGCTACATTTCTTGATGCGGCTTCTAAGGCTATGTTCCCAGCGACCGCCGCTCAGTACGGCAGCGCGCATAGCCGGGCGCTATTTGATCTGTAGCGCGAAGCTGCCGTCGTCCCGTTCGATGGCAATCATGCGCAGGAACGGGGCAAGTTGCTGGCGGAATTGGGGTGGCATGCGTGCGCTGGCGATAAACACCGGCTTTCGGTCGTTGCCCCACGAACCCTGTCCGTCAAGCTGTAGCGGCCCTTGCAGGGTGTTCAGCGCGGCGTGCACCGAGGGTCCTTCGCCGACGAGGCGCAGTTCGTAGCTGCCGAGCGGGGACACCGGGGTGAGCGTCGATCCGGCGACCTGCCATTGCAGCGTGGCACTGCCTTGCGTGTCGTTTCGCCCGAAGGACAAGCTGTTGGCTCTAAGCTGAATTTCTCCGGTCAGTTCAAGGCTGGACAGTCGAGGCACGGCGATTCCCAAGGCCCAGGCGGGCATGCTGATATCGATGTTCTCAAACTGGATCCGCGACCAGGAAATCGTTACCGTAATGGGCCTGGGTTCCTGGTCGGTCACAACTGCGTAGGTGAGCGTCGCGTGCAGCCAGGATTTGGGCTGAAGATGCCATGTCAGGCGTTTCGTCAACCCGCTGTCTTCGCCCTCCGTGCGCAATTCGATCTGTCCCGCGCCCGACCAGAGCGTTCCCTGCACTGCGGCAAGGCGCAGGCGTCCGCCGCTTGCCTCCCGCACCAGGCCGTCGGCCAGGGTGGCCGGGACGGTTGCAGCCAGTGCCACCGCGTAAACGCCGATTCCAACGACGAATAGCCGCCACTGCATGGCTAGGATCCGGCGCGTGTGAACGTGGCGGTCACGCTCACCAGTCCCGGCGCGGACAGCGCTTCTATCCGACAGGTGTCGAGGCGGACGTGCTGTGCTTGCAGGCTTGCCGTCCAGGTCAGCCAGTCGCTGAATGACAGCGCTCCGAACACCACTTTGACTTGGTTGGTACTCGGAGCGTCGAGGCTCAGCAGCGAGCGGGCCAGGCCGGCATCGTCAATTCGGGCCTGCATCAATAGGCGCAAATCTACAGCCGAGGCCGTTGCGGCGGGCATCGTGCGTAGTCGGCCGTACTCCAACGCCTGCTGGTCGAGACGCAGTACCTGCGCTCGCAGCACGGTTACGCTGCTGCGCAACTGTGCGCGTGCTTGTGCGGCCGACTGTACGAGCCAAACATAGAAAACAACTCCCACAATCGCCGCCAGCACGGCGATGACTGTGCGTTCCCGTGGCGACCGCGATTGCCACATCTTGACCGGTTGAATTCTCATGATGGCCGTACCGTCAGAACAATCGTCGCGCTGGTCGGGTGCGTCGGTGCGGCAGAGGGCGGCAGCGAAGTGTCGACGCTCAATCCCGCCTGGCGCAGTCGGGTCACGATGCGCTGAATATTTGCCTCTCCGGCAGCAGAAAATTCGAGGGTCATGCGTTCGCTTTCGTAAGCTACGACACGCAATGCGCCGGATGGGAGTTCTTTGCTTGCCGCGGCGACATGCTCGATCATCGGCAGAAAGTCGCCGCGATCCGCTTGGCCTGCTGCGTGACGGGCTTCGGCGAGCTTGCGCCGCATCTGTAGCACCGGGTCGGCCACGGCGACCGCATCGGGGAAGGTGGCGCGAAAACGCTGCGTCATATTCTGGCGCAGCGCCCGTTGCTCGCGGGCCAGCTGCGTCCAATCCGCGATCAGGGCTACCGCCTGGATCGCCAGCGCGGCGCCCAGAATCCAGGCCGCCGTCCGCAGTCGTGGCAGGACGCCTGGCATCAGGCGCCAGCGGCGTCTTCGTTGCGCCAGGTTCATACCCGATTGCTCAGGGGCCGTCTGCCATGCCCAGGGCCCGGCGAGGCGCAAGGCGACGCCGAGTTCGTGCTGCCAGGCTTCGATATCCGGTATCGCCTCTTGCGCGGTGATGTAGAGCGCAATCGATGTCGGCCGTTCGCTTCGCGTTTGCGCCTCGTCGAGCATCAGCCGCAACGCGAGCGGGGGCGACTCGCGGTTGCCGCAATCGGTCGCCGCACCCTCGAACTGTCCGCGGCGCACAACGCCCTCGTAGCCATCCCAGAGCAGACTCCATTCGCCCGCAGTCCAAGGCAGGAGCAAGGTCTCGCAGTGAACTTCGGGATCGCGGATGCCGCCGCCTTCCAGCGCATCGAGCCAGCGTTTGAGGCCGGCCTTGTCGGCGACGGCGAGCACGTCGGCGTCTCCAGCGGTACCGACCCAGCTCACCTGATGGCTGACCGGTTCGCCCACGGTGGCATCCTCGACGGCGTAGGCAAGGACCGATCCGGCGTGGCGACGCGCCGCGCGCGGCAGGTGTACCCGTGTGATGAGCATCTGTGCGGCTGGAATCACCAGTTGTATGCGCTCGGCGCGCTGCGGCAACTCGGCGAGCGTTCCTTCTCCGGCCAGCGCTTCGCGGCCATCGTTTACCAGGGACCATTGGCAGCGCAGCGGCGCTTCGGTCAGTGAAATTCGGATACGTAGCAGGCTCACGGCGTATGGCTCCAGACGATTGATGGCCAGCCGGCGTCTGCGCGCGCGAGGAGTGCGCTAGCGGTGACCTGTGCGCCGCCGCGGGTAACGCGCATCCTGGCGACAAAATAATTGCTGCTCAACGAGATGTCCTCGGGGGCGACGATGAGCCCGCGAGGAATTTGGGCAAGAAAATCGGTGCGGTCGCGGAAATGGCTGCGCTCGCGCTGTGCGACGATGGCGCGCGCGCCTTCGAGATTGAGGCCGTCGACGACGGCGCTGATGACCTCGGGCGGCGCCGTATTCGCGTTGACGGCGGTGAATTGCGGCAGCGCGCTCACGAACGGGTTCAGGCGCGCGAGAACGTTGTCGTCGAAGCCGCGTACCAACGCGAGTTCTGCGACATCCAGCAGCGGCCGGTTAGCGCTGAGGTGGGGCGGTTGCCGCATGAGGTAATACGCGTCTTCGGCGCCGTCCGGCGATTGCACCTCGCCATCGGTATCGATCCAGTCTACAAGCGAGTCAGCGAGCGCAGGCGGCAAAGCCAGGATCGTCAGCAGGCGGCGGAAATGGGCGAGTTGCACCGGATTGACCGTCCCTTCGTTCAGCAGGTTGTTCAGATTGAATTTGCCTTGTTGATCTTCGATGTGACCGGCGAGGCTGCCGTTTTCAAGCGGAATCGGCGGCAATCGAAGCGACCAGGGCTCACCGGCATGGTCTACGGTGCTGCTGCGGCGATCGTCGCTCAACACCGCACGCGCCCAATCCAGCCCCGCCTGGCGAAGGATTTGCGCCTGGACATGGTCGCTGCTCAGTTCGATCTGTCGCGACCACGTGCTTTGCGACACCAGCAGTGCGCTGGCGGTGAGCGCCGCCAGCGCCACCACGCCCATGGCCAGCACGATGGCGACGCCGTGTTGCGGTATGCGAGTTCTTACCTGACGTGGCGTTCTCATGAGTTCAGCGCAACGATGCGTACGATGGCCTCGCCGGAGGCAAGCTTGAAACGCAGCCGCACTGCGCGCGGCAGGGTGGCATCGCGCGGCGATATCGGCCACGCGTTCGACCATGCCAGGTCGGCAGCGAGATACTGGATCTCGAGCTGTGTGACGTTGCGCAACACGGGGTAGCGCGCAGGCATCGCCATCACATTGGGCGGCACATCGAGTCCCTGCCATAGCCAGAGTTCGATTTCTCCCTTGTCGTTCAGTCCGTAGCCGATGCGTCGCGGCGAATCCATACCCTCGACCGTGGCAAAGCGGCTGAATTCCAGACGCAGCCCGCGCGGGCTGTCGGTCTTGCCGAGCCAGGCCGGGACATCGCCGCCCGGGGAGCGTACCGGGCGCGGCGCGGCGAGTTGCACATCCTGCTCGAAACGCGCCAGGAAAGCCGCCACGCGCCGCCATTTTTCGACCTCCTGCGTTACCTGCGCGCGCGCATCGAGCACGGCACCCAGGCTGCGGTAGGACATCAGCGCCAGCAGCGACAGGATGAACAGTGCCGTGAGCAGCTCGATCAGAGTGAAGCCACGGGGTAGCGTCGTCGGGTTCACTTTGGCATCCTCGGCGGCAACGCTAAGAAGCCGGTGAGATGTGCCAGGGTTTGCATTTCTTCCGGCGCCGAAAACACGAAGACATCGATACGGCGGAACGCCGGGTTCGGTGTCGCGATGATCTCCTCGCGCCAGTCGAATTCGATGCCGCCCTCGCGCTCCTTGCCGCGTTGTATGCCCAGCGGCAACCAATCGCCGCGGGCGCGATGCTCTGCCAACCGATTCTCCGCCACCCAGCCGGCGAGCAGTCGCGCGCGCAGTTCGCCGACATTGGATGTGCCCATACCGGCAGCACGCAGTGCTGCAAGGAGTGCGATCGAAACGATGGCCAGCGCGACCAATACCTCGACCAGCGTGAACCCGCCACGTTCGGAATGACGCCTGATCGTCATCCATGGCATGTCAATTTCCTTGGCCCGGCAGTACCCTGACCTCGCCCATGGGCGACATCGCCACCGCGTATGACGCCGTGCCGAGGGAGACGGCAACGACGAATGACATAGTCGTACCGTAGGCGGGGAACTCCAAGCGCATGGGGCCGCGCGCAGGCAGGGTTTCGATCTGCAATTCGGTAATCATCATGCCCTGCGGCAGCCTGCGCGCCCGCAACAGATCGTTGTCGAGAATTTCCGACCATTGCGCGGTGCCATCGGCGGCTTCGGCCGTGTGCCAGAATCGATAGGCGGGTCCGTCGGCCGTCCAGGCGATAGATTTTCCCGTCAGGTGGGATTCCGCTACAGCAAGATCCAGCAATTGCGCAAGCCGCTCGGCCTCGATGCGTAGCAGCCCACGTTCGTCCGGACGCACCACGGCGCTGACCAGACCCACAAACAGGCCCATGATGAGCAGCACAACGAGAACCTCGATGAGCGTGAAGCCGGGGAATTTTTGTGTCGGAGGGCGGCGTTTCATGGCCTGCGATTTCCACTTAGAGCGCCCATGAGCCGATGTCGGCGTCGTTACCGTCGCCCCCCGGTACGCCGTCGGCGCCGAAGCTGAAAATGTCGATGTCGCCGTGCAGTCCGGGAGTCAGGATTTGGTAGGGGTTGCCCCACGGATCTTTCGGCAGGCGTTCGACGTATCCATCCGATTTCCAGTTGGGCGGGACGGGCGCGGCGGCCGGTTTTATCACCAGCGCCTGCAAGCCCTGCTCGGTCGTCGGGTAGCGCTGGTTGTCGAGGCGGTAGAGCTTGAGCGCCTGCATCAGGCTGGCTAGATCCTGCTTCGCGGCGAGGACGCGCGCCTCGTCGGGACGGCTGATGATTTTCGGCACCACCAGCGCGGCAAGAATGCTGAGGATGACCATCACCACCATCACCTCAAGCAAGGTAAACCCGTCTTGCCACGATTGGATTTTCATCTGACCCTCCCTGCGCTCGATGGATTCGAGGGCCTTCTGCTACGCGCCATGGCCGGCCGAACCTGGGCCGGCGAGTTACGCCGTCCGTCGGCGCCTCTGCCGATAAGCCAGGAACAGTGGCGGTATCAGGCGCTAATGCCGTCATTATCGCCATCGCCCGCCGATGCTCTGTTCGCTAACGCACATACCCTTGAGCGATATCGTCCTACGATGGGCCACATTCAGAAGCGGCCATTCCGATTGGCGAAAAATGCAGACGATTTCCATCGAACGATCGAGTTTTGTGCAGACCGCCGTTGTCTCGTTGACGACCTTTCCTGCACTTGCACTGCTTGGGCTGATCCTGGCGTATTGGACCTGGGAATGGTTCGCGGCGCCGCTCCAACCGCAGCCGCCGACGATGGCCCAGGCAGGTGGCCGCTCGGTTGCGCCGACGGCAGCGGCGCTGGCTTTATTCGGCAGCGCGCAACGCGAACAAAGCGGTGCCGCAGTCACCGGGGTCGCCATCAAGCTGCTCGGTGTCGTGGCTGCAACCGGCGGTCTGCCGGCCTATGCGCTGGTACAACTGGATGGGAAGCAGCGGCTCGCCGTGCGCGCGGGCGAAAGCGTCGTTCCCGGGGTCAAGCTCGTCGAAGTGTTCGCGGATCGTGTCGTCCTCGATCGCCGCGGGTTTAGCGAAACCCTCGCGCTGCCGGAACGAAACACGCTGGCGCTACCTGCCAGCCCTGCAACAAGTAAATAGATTGCGCCGTCGATCCATGGCGCGTTCGAAGGTGACTATGAGATATCCCTGGTTCCGAACGCTAATCGTGTCGCTGTCGATCGCGGCATGCGCAAGCCATGTGTGGGCCGCCGACAAACCAGGAAATTCCTCGGCCGCCGATCTGGTGACGCTCAACTTCGTCAATGCCGATATCGACGGCGTAGCCTTGGCCGTGGGCGAGATCACCGGCAAGAACTTTGTGATCGACCCGCGCGTCAAGGGCACCATCAACATCATCTCCTCGAAACCGATGTCCAGGGGGCTGGTATATGAAGTATTCCTGTCGGCGTTGCGCTTGCAGGGATTCGCTGCCGTCGAGGAGCGCGGTATGGTGAAGATCCTTCCCGAGGCCGATGCCAAACTGCATCGCGGCGCGGCGCTCGATCCGCAGGATCGTCGAACAGGCGGCGATCAGGTGCAGACGCGCATTTTCAATCTGACCTATGAATCGGCGGCGCAGCTGGTGCCGATCCTGCGTCCGCTGATCGCGCCGCACAACACCATCGCTGCGGCACAAAACAACAATTCTCTGATCATTACCGATTACGCCGGCAACTTGCAGCGCATCGAGCGCATTATCGAGTCGCTCGATCGGCCGAGCGGCGCCGACCCGATCGTGATTCCTCTATTCAATGCGTCGGCGATCGATGTCGCGCAGACCATCGAACGCCTGTTTGTGGAGGGCGCTACGGCGCAGGCCGGCGCGGACCCCAATCAGCGCGTTGCCGTCGCCGCCGATGCGCGCTCGAACAGCATTCTTGCCCGCTCCAGCGACCCGGCACGGCTGGCGCGGGTGCGCCAGCTGGCCGCCATGCTCGATTCCCCGACCAGCGCCGGCGGCAACATTCACGTCGTCTATCTGAAGAACGCCGAAGCGGTGAAGGTCGCGGAAACCCTGCGCGCCATCTTTTCCAGCGAATCGACAGCGGTACGTTCGGCACCGGGATCCCCGGTTGCGGCGGGCACGGCGCAACATGCGGTCGCGGCGGCGGGTACGGTGTCCGGCATTATCCAGGCCGATGCAGCCACCAATTCGATCATCATCACGGCACCGGATGCGGTCTACAACAATCTACGGGCCACGCTGGAAAAGCTCGATGCGCGTCGCGCCCAAGTGTATGTGGAAGCGCTGATTGCCGAAGTCACCTCCGACCGAGCCGCCGAATTCGGTATTCAATGGCAGGATCTGAGCGGGGTCGGCAAGACGACGGCAACGGCTTTTGGCGGCACCAATTTCGGTACTTCCGGGCAGAACATCGTCGGCATTGCGCAAAACCCCGCCGCCGCCGGGCATGGCCTCAACATCGGCGTAGTCAAAGGCGTGGTGACGATTGGCGGCCAGCAAATCCTCAATCTCGGCCTGCTGGTGCGTGCACTGGAGTCGGACAGCAAAGCCAACATCCTGTCGACGCCGACACTGCTGACACTCGACAACGAGGAAGCCAAAATCGTCGTCGGCCAGAACGTGCCCTTCCTTACCGGCTCGTACACCAACACCGGCGCGGGCAGCGGCTCTACCAATCCGTTCCAGACCATCGAACGCAGGGATGTCGGCCTGACGCTGCGCATCAAACCACAGATTTCCGAAGGCGGTACCGTGCGGCTACAGATTTACCAGGAAGTCTCCAGCGTGGACAAGACCACGGCCAATCCCGCCGGGGTGACCACCAACAAGCGCGCGGTCGAATCGACGGTGCTGGTGGACGATGGGCAGATTGTGGTGATCGGTGGATTGATCCAGGATTCGGTCAGCGACGGCGTCGAGCAGGTGCCGGGGCTGGGCAGCCTGCCGCTGGTCGGCGGCTTGTTCAGATACAAATCGCGTGCGCGCAGCAAGACCAACCTGATGGTATTCCTGCGCCCGACGGTGATGCGCACCGCACAAAGCACCGATGCGCTCACCAGCGATCGCTACAGTTTCATTCGCGGCGAACAGATCAAGGCGACACCGTCGCCGAGCCTCATTCTTCCCGACTATACGTCGCCCACGCTGCCACAAATTTCGGGCACGCCTCCCGGACCATCTGCTGAGCAATAGGTTCGCGATGATAAAGCCGTCCCTTCCCTATGGCTTCGCCAAAACCAACGGCATTGTGGTCACTGCGCTGACCGAGGCCAGCGCCGAGGTCGCCGTGCGTGCCGGCGCCCATGCCGGTGCGATCGTCGAAGTGCGCCGCGCTCTGGGTGTGCCGCTGCACGCACGGCAAATCGGTAGCGAGGAGTTCGACGATCTGGTTTCGGCTTTGTACAACGCCGCGGACCAGGGCGCCGCGGCGCTGGCCGACGATATCGCGCAGGATCTCGACCTCTCCCGTCTGTTGCAGGAGATCCCGCGCATCGAGGATCTGCTCGACAGCCATAACGACGCACCGCTGATCCGCCTGATCAATGCCCTGTTTACCCAGGCGTTGCGCGACGGCGCTTCGGACATCCATATCGAGCCGTTCGAAACCCGCTCCGTCGTGCGTTTGCGCATCGACGGTACGCTGCGCGACCTGATCGAGCCGGCGCGGGCACTGCACGGCGCCATCGTGTCGCGGGTGAAAATCATGGCCCAGCTCGATATTGCCGAAAAGCGCCTGCCGCAGGATGGACGCATCACCCTGCGCGTTGCCGGCAAGCCGATCGATGTGCGCGTATCGACCATCCCCACCGGGCACGGTGAACGCGTGGTGCTGCGCCTGCTCGACAAGCAGGCCGGGCGTCTCGACCTGACGCGGCTCGGCATGGACGACGCCACCCTCGCGCACATGGACCGGCTGATCCGCGAACCGCACGGCATCGTTCTGGTCACCGGGCCGACCGGGTCGGGCAAGACCACGACGCTGTATGCCGCGCTGTCGAGGTTGGACCCGAAGGCGCTCAACATCATGACCGTCGAGGACCCGATCGAATACGACCTCGACGGCATCAGCCAGACGCAGATCAACACGCGCATCGAGATGAGCTTCGCGCGGGCGCTGCGCACCATCCTGCGCCAGGACCCCGACGTGGTCATGATCGGCGAAATCCGCGATTTGGAAACGGCGCAGATCGCCGTGCAGGCGAGTCTCACCGGCCACCTGGTGTTCGCCACGCTGCACACCAACGATGCGGTGAGCGCGGTGACGCGGCTGGTGGACATGGGGGTGGAGCCTTTTCTGCTCGCCTCCAGCCTGATCGGCGTGGCCGCGCAACGCCTGGTGCGCCGGCTGTGCCTGGAGTGCCGCAAACCTTTCGCCGCCACCGCGGAACAACTCCTCGCCCTCGGTCTGGCGCCGACCGACGGCACGCTCTACCTGGCACAAGGCTGTGCTGCCTGTAACGGTTCGGGTTATCGCGGGCGCACCGGCATCTACGAGTTGCTGACCGTCGATGACGATTTGCGCCGCTTGGTCCACGACCGCGCCTCCGAACAGACGCTGCGCGAACATGCGCTGTCGCGCGGCATGCGTTCGTTGCGCGACGATGGCATGCGCTGGGCAGGGCAGGGCGTTATCAGTCTCGAAGAAGTTGTGCGCGTCACGCGCGAGTAACCCCCGGCCATGGAAGCCTTCCAGTATCAGGCGCTGAATGCCGCCGGACGCACCGTCTCCGGCGTGGTGCAGGCCGATACGGCACGCCAGGCGCGGGCCCAGTTGCGCGCCCAGGGATTGCTGCCTTCGGCGGTCAGTCAGGTCCATGCGCGCGAGCGGGCACGTCGCGATTGGGCGCGCGGGTTGTCCTCCACCGAACTGAGCCTGGTGACTCGGCAGATGGCGACGCTGCTCGCTTCCGGCCTGACCATGGAGCAGTCGCTCAATGCCCTGATCGAGGAAGCCGCCGGACCTCTGGCGCACGAAGTGCTCGTCGGCGTGAAGAGCGAAGTCACCGCCGGCAGCTCGTTAGCGGCAGCGCTCGGTGTCTATGAAAGAAGCTTTCCCGAGTTTTATCGGGCGCTGGTGCACGGCGGCGAGGAGTCGGGCGCACTGCCGACTGTGCTGCAACATCTCGCCGATTATCTCGATGCGCGCCAAGCTTTGCGGCAAAAGACCAGCCTGGCACTGCTCTATCCGATCCTGGTCACCGGCGTGGCGATCATGATCGTCGCCGGACTGCTGATCTACGTCGTACCGCAAGTCGTGCAGGTATTCCAGCAATCGCGGCAGAGCCTGCCGCTGCTTACCCGTGGCCTGATCGGGCTTTCCGACTTTCTGCGGGCGACCTGGCCTTATCTCGCGGCCGCCCTTGTCGGCGCAGCGATGGCTGCACGCATGGCGCTGCGCCGAACCGACGTGCGGCGTCGTTGGCACGCCCTGTTACTGAATGCGCCATGGCTCGGCCCGCTGGTCCGCGGCGTCAATACTTCGCGCTTTGCCAGCACACTGGCCATTCTGGTCGGGGGCGGCGTGCCGTTGCTCGGCGCACTCAATTCCGCTGCGCGGGTGATGACCAACGCGGTGATGCGGGAAGCGATCGAGCGTGCCATCGAGCGGGTGCGCGAAGGGACGAGTCTGGCGCAGGCACTCCGCGAAACGCGCGCGTTTCCGCCGCTGCTGGTCCACCTGGTAGCCAGCGGCGAGGCGAGCGGAAAGCTGGAGCAGATGCTGCAGCGCGCGGCGCAGCTGGAAACCCAGGCGCTGGAGCGCCGTCTGGCCGTGTTCCTGACCTTGCTCGAACCGGTGATGATTCTGATCATGGGCGGCATCGTGCTTTTGATCGTGCTCGCCATCCTGTTGCCGATCATCGAGATCAACCAGTTGGTGCATTGATCCTGGGGAAAACAGTTAACCGCCTTTAACACAGAGCACGCAGAGATACAGAGGACACGGAGAGAGACAAGGCAAGTTACCTCCCCCCCATAGCATTTCCTCTGTGTCTCTGTGTCCTCTGTCCCGCGGGGACTTGCTGCGGTCGTATCAAAAGAGGTGTCATTTGACGTTTTTAGGTCGAGATTATCAAAGCCCGGCGTGAACGGGTCGCGGTCTGCATTTGCAGCGCTCTTCGTCAATCGGGGGCGAGCGGGGCCAGGTACTTTGTTTCAAAGAGTTCGCCCGGAATCGGCTTGCTGAATAAATAGCCCTGAATCTCGTCGCAGTCGAGCAAGCGGAGCAGGCGCGATTGCTCTTCGGTTTCGACGCCTTCCGCAACCACCTTGAGTTTCAGCGCGTGCGCCAGGCCGATGATGGTGGATACCAACGCCAGTCCCTCTGCGCCGGCCGTCATCTCGATCACGAATGAGCGGTCGATCTTCAACGTATCCACCGGCAGCTTGGAGAGGTAGCTGAGCGACGAGAATCCGGTGCCGAAGTCGTCGATGGCGATGCTTACCCCCAGGGCGCGGATTGCGCGCAGGCTGGCAATGCTGTGCTTCACATCCTCCATGACCAGACTTTCCGTGATCTCCAGTTCGAGTCCGGCTGCCGCCAGTGGGTCTATGGCGATGACCTGTTCGATCTCGGCGATGAAACCGGGATCGCGCAATTGCATTGCCGATACGTTCACCGCAATGCGAACCGCGGCCAGCCCGGCTTTGCGCCAGCGCAGATAGTCTTCGATGGCTTTGCGCAGCACCCAGCGCCCGACGTCATGGATCAAACCGGTTTCCTCCAGGATCGGGATGAAGTTTCCCGGCGGTACCAGGTCGGTTCGCGGATCGTTCCAGCGCAGCAGCGCCTCGGCACTGGTGAGCTTGCCGCTGGCAAGGCTCACCTTGGGCTGGTAATGCAGTACGAATTCCCCCTTGTCGAGCGCCTGGTAGAGCTGGTTTTCCAGGGAGAGCTTGCCGGCCACGGCCTCGGTCATTGTTTGCGTGTGAAACAGATAGCGTTCCCCGCACGCCTTGGCTTTTTTGAGTGCGGCCTCGGCGTTCCTGAACAAGGTGTCCGCGTTACTCCCGTCATCGGGAAATAGCGCTACGCCGATCTTGGCGGATATGCGGAATACCGCATCTTGCAGAATGAACGGGTGTTCGAAAAAAGCACTCATCTGCTTCTCCACAAGCCGCACCAAATTGCCTTCCTGCGCGACTTTCGGCAACACCACTGCAAAATGATCGGCGTCCAGCCGCGCCAGCAGATTGACATCGCCTACGCTGTGCATCAGCCACTCCACCACCTGACGCAACAGCGCATCGCCCGCGGCCCGACCAAGGCTGTCGTTGATGTTCTTGAAACGCTCCAGATCGATCAGGAAAACAGCAAGTTTGTGCCCGCTGCCGGTGGCGCTACGGATGTACAGAGCCACCCGTTCGAGGAACAGGGTGCGGTTGGCGAGTCCGGTGAGTACATCGTAGTAGGCCAGATAAGCCAGCCGCTCCTGCTTGTTGATGTGATCGATGGCGAAGGCGATATCGTTGGCCAGTTCGGTCAACAGCTTCAATTCCTCTTCCTGGAAGAAGCCAATTTCAATGGCGTACAGGGCGAGCACGCCGACGGCTTCGTCGGCGACAATCAGCGGCAAAATCGCCATCGAGTGGATACCGTATTCGGCGTGTATTCTGCCCAACAAAACCTGCGGGTCGCTCTGCGAATCGTTGGACACGACGACTTTTTTCTCCCGGGTCGCCCGTGCAATCATGGTATTCGGCGCATCCTTGCTCGATGACAGGTGGTTGTTGATGGCGATCATCAGATCCTCGCTCACACCCGCCGAGGCGACTGGAACCATCGCCATCGTGTGCGGGTCGCGGATGCCGATCAAGGCCATGCGGAATCCGCCGGCTTCGACCGCGATCCGGCACGCCTCGCGGAACAGCTCATCGCGGGTGCTTACGCGCACGATCAACGTGTTGATGCCGCTGAGTACGGCATATACGCGGTTGAGATAGATGATTTTTTCTTCGGCTTGGCGGCGTTCGGTGATGTCTTCGCCAATGCTCGACGTTCCGACCACCTCGCCGGATTCCGCGCGCAATATCGAATTGCTCCAGTGAATGACCCGGTACTCGCCGGAACGGGTGCGGATTCTGTTCTCGCGATTCCACGCGTCGGGCGCGTTGTCAAGGAGCGCCTGGAACGCAAGTTTCATAACCTCGACTTCGCTTGGCAGGAATATCTCGAACCAGTTTTTCCCGATAAGCTCTTCGCGGCGCCAGCCGCTCAGGCGCAGGAGGTAATCGTTGCAATAGGTAATCCGCGCCTCGCGGTCGAGCATCACCGAAGCCAGATCCATGTTGTCGAGTGTGTGGCTGAAGCGGCGTTTGCTTTCTTTCAGCGCCAGCGCGGCGTGCTTCTGTTCGGTGATGTCGCGGATCAGGGTGACGATAACCCAGTTGTTGTCGAAGCGTTGTGCGTGGCGCCGCACGTCGATCCAGGTTTCTGCGCCATCCGCGCGGCGATGCTGCATTTCCAGCGGTTCCGCTTTCACTCCGCGAGCGATGATGCCGTCGTAGAGGGCTTCCAGCTTTGCGCGGGATGTGGAAAGCAATTCCCAGGGTTCCTGGGAAAGCAGCGTTGCACGCGTCTGGCTCAGCATGTAGCAAGCGGCATCATTGACGTGAATGATGCGCATGCTGGAGCGATCGACCAGAAAGATCGCATCGGCGATGGCATCTATCGCACCGGCGAAGCGGAGTACCGACTGTTCGCCAAGCTTGCGCTGGGTGATGTTGTAGTGCATGACGACGGCGCCATTCGGACGGTCCGCAGTCAGCGGCGTCGCCGTCATCAGGAACCAGCGCTGCGCTGTCGGCGAATGGCAGGGGTATTCGATCGAGAAGTTCTTGATCTCGCCGCGCAATACCGAGCGAATGCCTTTGGCCGCCTGGTGCGCCTCGGTCGCGTCCGCTCCTTGCGCGCTGTCGCAGATTGCGAGGTAATCGAGGCCGATTCCTTCGCGCTGCGCTTTCAATTCATTTTCGCGGGCGAATTGCCGCCATGCTTCGTTCACCGAGAGAACGAGTCCCTGGGTGTCGATCAGCGCGATATGCGCCGGCAATGCGTCGAGGATGGCGGCCTGCTTGGAGGCTTCGCTGTGACGCATGTACTCCTGGGCGCGGTGTAACAAAAACGTGCGGCCGTCGCGGTCGGCTACGGTATCTACCTCGCCGGCGGTCAATTCTTCCAGACGCCGCTCGGTCCGGTGCAGTTTGCCGATTAGCGCGGCTATTTCCTCATTCTGCCCGCCCGCAGGCGGCGGCTTTTCATCTTTCATATTCCAGAAGCTTCCAGTCCCAAAGCGCGCAACACGGGTTGCATCTGGCTGAGCGTGCCGACGATTGTTTTGGTGGGTGCGGGGGTGAGTTTGACGAGTGTCGGCGTCATGAAAATGCCGTCTGCCAGCGCGCGTTTGGGTTCCTGAAATACATCCACTACTTCGATCTCGTGGCGATCCGGCAGATGCGTCCGGCAAAGAGCCGCAAGGTTGGCCTGCGCCTGTGCTGAATTCAGCGCATCGCCCGCGATATACAGGCGGAACTTGAATAGGCCGTGTCGACTCATGGCGGTCTCACTTCCGCGTTGGCTTGGCCGCATCGGCCCCGCGCAACTCGCGCATCCGCGTGCGTCCGCGCGACAGTTCGCCTTTGCGCGTCAGCGTGGTGCGGGCCAACAACGCCTTCTCCACCTGCTTTGCCACAAGCTCGACTTGTAGTGCCTTCAGACGCACCTCCAGTTCGGCCTCCTCGGCATTGAGTTTGACGCGCTTGAGTTTGGCGGCGACTTCGGCCGCCTCATGTGCGAGACGCTCGGCACTTTCCTTTTCCCAGCGCAGCGTGCCCATCAGCACCTCGCCGCCGGCGGTATAGGTGTCGGTCAAGGTCACTCCGGTGTTGCTCAGGATCAGCTCGCGTACCTGGTTCGAATGCGCGGTGCCGCGCGATTTGACGATGGACAGGCCGCGGTTGCGCTCCCCGGCCTGAACCAGGTAATTGAGGTGGATCCAGGTGTCGGCGAGGGTCGATATCTGCATTGGCGAGTCGCTTTCCTTCCTGTTCGACATCTCGTCGAGCAGACTGGTGCACACCAGAGTGATGCCGCTGCCCTTCGACCAATCGATCAAGCGGTCGGCCACACTTTGTGCGGTCAAGTCATTGCTGGACTTGTACCAGGTGGACACCGGATCGATCACCAGGCAGCGTGCCCCATGCTCTTGCGCCAGCGTCTTGATGCGCACCAGATAGGTTTCCGCGCTGCCGGAAATGGATCGCGCCAAGATCATGCGCAGAACTCCGCTTTTCACGTAGCGATCCAGTCGAATGCCGACCGAGGCCAGATTGCGGATCACCTCGGTGCAATCCGAATCGAAGCTGACGAACATGGTGCGCTCTCCGCGCTTGCAGGCGGCCTCGGCGAATGTGCCGCTCAAGGTTGTTTTGGCGGTGCCGGAGAAACCCGTAATCAACACGCTGGCACCGCGGTAATAGCCGCCACCGAGCATGGTGTCGAGCCGTTTGACGCCGCTGGATACGCGTTTGTTGCTGACCTTGGCGTCCATCCGCCCCGGCGCTCGCACGACGGCGACCTCCAATCCGCTTTTGCCGATGAGGAAGGGTGACTCGTTCTCGTCGAAGCTGGAGCCACGATACTTCTGTACGCGCAGATTGCGATGCGATACGCCCAACATCACGCTGTGGTTGAGGATCACGGCGCAGTCGACCATGAATTGCATAAAGCCGAACGGCTGCTGGGCGACCGAACTGGTTTCATCGCCCCCCGCTTTGGTGGTGATGATGCCGGTCAACTCGCGCTGCAACAGCCACTCATGCAAGCGGTAGATTTCGCGCCGCCTCGCCGCCGGATCTTGCAACAGTGCCAATACGACATCCAGCGCATCGAACACAATGCGCCGCGCTCCCATTTCGCGGGTCTTGGCCTCCAGTGCGGCAAGCATTCCGCCGAGGTCGAAGTCGCCCGACTGGATCAGGTCCGGCATGGGTTGGGCATCGAGGAAAAACAGTTTTGTTCGCTGCAATTCGGCGAGCCTCCAGCCAAAGCTTTCGGCATTCGCCACGATGCGTTTCGCTGTTTCCTCGAAAGCGACAAAAATTCCCGGCTCCTTGCAATCCTGTGCGCCGTGCACCAAAAATTGCAGAGCGAAGAGGGTCTTGCCCGAGCCGGGGCCCCCGACCAACAGTGTGGTTCGCCCGTGCGGCAATCCGCCGCCGGTGATTTCATCGAAGCCGGCGATGCCGGTCGGTGCTTTCGTGAGCGGAGAGCGGGCGGATTTCATTTGACGTCTTTCAAAAAAACCTGACACGCGGCTAATCGACGCTCGCGCCGGGGGTGATTCCATAGACATCGCGAGATGCGCCCAAACCCGCGCGCGATGATGAACAGGTTGCCGCTGATGCGTTCATCATCCACTTCGGCATTGGCGCGCTCTGTTCGGTAAGGCACAAAGCGAGCTTCCGGCAGGGAGCACGCAGCCGGCGCAATGAGATAACTGATGGGGTAATTGAAGCGCAGGTTGATCGCGGATTACCCCGCAATCGGATGTTGCGGAGATTCTTCCGGGATGTGACATCATGTGCCGGCGTTTTAGCGCACTCACCCCTACCGGCCTTTGAACTCCATGGAAAATCCCCGTATCCGCCAGTTGCTGGACCAAATGGCCGTCATCGAAAATGAACTGCGCGAAGCCGTCCATGTGCAGGAGAGTCGGGTGTTTTTCCAGATCAAGGGCAAGCGCGTCGAATTCGAGCAGTCGATCAGGCTGGCGCACCGCAGGCTGAAAACGGGATTTTTTCGCTGGCTGGTAACCAATCGTCCGCAGAACCTGATCACTGGGCCGGTGATCTACGGGCTGATCGTGCCGTTGCTGCTGGTCGATCTGTGCATCAGCTTCTATCAGGCGGTGTGTTTCCCGATCTATCGGATTGAGAAGGTCCGCCGCGCCGATTACATCGTGTTCGATCGGCAACATCTCGAATACCTCAACTTCATCGAAAAATTCCACTGCACCTATTGCGCTTACGGCACGGGAATGATTGCGTATATCGGCGAGATTGTGGCGAGAACGGAGCAGTATTTTTGCCCGATCAAGCATGCGCGCAGGATGCTCGGCACACATGCGCGCTATGCAAATTTTCTCGCCTACGGGGCGGCCGAGGACTATGAGGCCAAGCTTGAGGAATTTCGGCAATCCCTTGCCGAAAAGCGGTGATGCTGCGTGATCGGGGCGGCTGCCCCGCGATTTCTTAGCCGACCGGGCCTGCTTGTCAGGCCGGCACCTACAGCGCTAAACCGGCACCTGCTTTTCGCTTTACTTCCGATAGCTGCGGTCGTACATTTTTTTTACCATGCGGTAGCACTCACAGGTGGCGGCTTCAAGTCCCGCGTGGTTGAGCAGTTGGATATTCCCGCGCGAGTAGGCAATCAATCCGCGCTGCTGAAACGCGGTTGCCCCCGCCGTCACGCCAACCCGGCGCACGCCCAGCATCAGCGAAAGAAACTCCTGTGTGACATGGAAACGGTTCGAACCGACGCGGTCGCGGATTGCCAGCAGCCAGCGGGCTAAACGCTCTTCAACCTTGTGAAAACGATTGCAGACGGCGGTTTGCGCGATCTGATCCATCAGGGCCTGGGTGAAATGAAACAACTCGGGCTTCCACGAGTCGTGTGTATCGAACTCCTTGCGCATGCGTGCCGCCGTAATTCGCGCGGCCGTGCCCGACGCCTGGACCACGGCGCGCAGATGCGAGATATTGATGCCGAGCGCAGCGGAACTGCCGACGACCCCTTCGTTGCCGACGACCGCCACCTCGGCCGCCTTGCAGGAGTCGACCACGCTGAGCAGCGAAATCACGCCACTGTAGGGGAAATAGACGTGCTGTATGCGATCTCCGGGCTCGTACAGAATCTGGCCGAACGTCAGCGATACCGGTTCAAGGTATTCAGCCAGGCGCTGGTAGCTGGGACGGGACAGGGCAGCGAGGAGTCGGTTCTCATCTGGCGATTGGGCGGCGCGTTGCATGCATTCTTTGTCCGGTGTTTTAACCCCGCTCAATCGAACCCGCATGGGCTGAACTGCGAAATTCTTGTCAGTATAAAGACTATTTAAAAACAATTACTTATGTTCGGTTGCGGACATAAGTTCGAAGTTCGGGCTTGTATCGCTCCACGTTGATGTGTTGCGTATGTGCACTGGTGTACATAGTGGGGAAGCGGATGTCCTGCCCGCGCGGTCTTGGGGGCCAATCTCCGCGATGCGGGATTGAAAATTCGGCGCTTTGAGATGGGCTGGCGGGGGGGCGCCCGGTCGCCGCACTAAAGAAATCATTTCAGAACGTAACCCGCAAGCACCTCTCACTAACGGGAGTTTTGAGTCCGATGGCGGTTTTTTTTCTGAAGGCAATAATGTTCCATACCGAACATAGTCAATTGAACTATGCTCTATGCAGTGCTGTACCACTCTTGTTGCCTTCCAAAGGAAACCACCATGATGAGCGTCAGCCATACGCCGTTATCGGCGTCCGCCATTCCAAGGCCGCCCCCGTTTATGCCGCGGCAGAATCATCTACTCGATGCGCTGCCCGATGCCGATTACGCGGGCCTGCTGCCGCATCTGGAGTTGGTCCCGCTGGAACTCGGCCGGGCGCTCTACGAATCCGGCAGTCATCAGGGCTATATGTATTTCCCGATCGATAGCATCGTTTCCCTGCTCTACGTCATGGAGAACGGCGCTTCGGCAGAGATTGCGGTGGTGGGCAACGAGGGCGTAGTGGGCATTTCTCTGTTCATGGGCGGTGAAACAACGCCCAGCCGCGCGGTGGTGCAGAGCGCAGGCCATGCCTATCGGCTCAAAGGCAGCGTCGTCAAAGCGGAGTTCGAGCGCAGCGGTACGTTCCAGCGCCTGCTGTTGCGCTATACGCAGGCGATGATGACGCAGGCAGCGCAGACGGCGGTGTGCAACCGCCACCATTCGATCGACCAGCAGTTGTGCCGCTGGCTGCTGTTGAGTCTGGATCGGCTGACGACGGACGAGGTGTGCATGACCCAGGAGCTGATCGCCAATATGCTGGGTGTGCGCCGCGAGGGCGTTACCGAAGCGGCCGGACATCTACAGGCGGCCGGTTTGATTCGTTACAGTCGCGGCCACATCACCGTTATCGACCGTCCCAAGCTGGAAGCGCGTGTCTGCGAGTGCTATGCGGTGGTGAAGCGCGAATACGACCGGCTGCTTTCGCAAAGCGTCGTCGCCTAGGCAGCGGCGCTTTCCTGCGGCGAAAACAAAAGGGCTTACCCGAAGCGTCGTTCCGGGTAAGCCCTTGAAACTTCTGCTCTCCGTTACGCCCGTTAAGAATCGAAGCGTTCAGGAGTAAGGACGTGCAATCCGGTCTTGGTCGGGGCGCACGTCGCTCGGTATTACTTCGTACCCGATACCTCGACATCCACACGTCGATCCGGCTGCAGGCAGGCGATCAGGGCCTTGGTGGCCTTCTTGCCTTTGCATTCCCCGGGCTTGGTGACGGGATCGGATCCATCCTTCCCCTCGACCGAAATTTTCGCCGCAGGGATACCTGCCGATTCGACCAAATACGTTTTGACCGCTTCGGCGCGGCGCATCGATAGCTTCATGTTGTAGTCGTGCGAACCGATCCGGTCGGTGTGCCCGGTGACCGTAACGACTTCGAAGTCGGTGCCCCTCAGGTCCGCCGCCAGTTTGTCGAGATGCTGCTTGCCGTCGGCTTTTACGGCGGATTTGTCGAAATCGAAAAGGGAGTCGGCGGAGAGCGTGACCCGCTTCGGCGTCGGGGCGGGTGCCGGACGCGGCGGCGGCGGCGCGACGGCGGCCACGACTTGGGGCGGCGGCGCGACGTAGGGTGCGGGGGCTGCCTGACGCTCGACGGGTGGGGCCGATTTGGCACCGAAGCGATAAATCAGGCCGATTGAGATCAGGTCGATGTCGCCCTTGTTGCCGACCGCGTCGTTGATCCGATAGCGTTCTGCCTCAAGGCGCATGCCGAGCGCTTCGGTGAAGTCGTACTGAAACCCGAAGCCCGCTTTGTAGTTCGTGTCGCGCTTGCTGAGCCTTGGCGCGAGCACGTTGACCAGCCCGGTTCCGGTGAAGGTGTCTTTCGCTTCCGCGCGGTTTACGCCGATCCGGCCAAACGCAGAGAATTTCTCGGTGATCGGCAAAATGCCGACTGCATCGAGGTTAAAGCCTTTCAGCTTGATGTTTCCGGTCAGTGTTCCTGCCGGCACCGTGGTTGCAACAAAGCCGAACTCTCCCAGATCGAAATAGCCGCCCTCGATGGCGAAATTCTTGTTGAACTGATAGCCGCCAAAGAGCTTGTAGCCTGTGTCGCGGTCGTCGTCCTTGATTCCGGCGGTGGCGAAGCCTCCACCCAGAAGGCTGCTGGTGATTCGCACGTCGTCGATTTTTGATTTTGCCTCGCCGACGTTGATCCCGCCGTACCAGCCGGCGTTTTCCGCCTGCGCGAGAGGGCTGGCCAGTGCCGCGAGTGTGACGAGCCCGAGCGCTCTTGAGGTCTTTGCGAATTTCATGTTTTTCTCCTAGAGACGTTACCGTATCCAAATACAGGGGCTGGAATCCGGCGATGTTGGAATATGACTTGGTGCTATTTTTTGTCGGGCAATAAAAGCCGGCAGATTTATTTCTGCCGGCCTTTTATTTACGGAGCAGGTACGTTGATGATGGTATTGACGAGGGTGACCGAAGCACCGGTGACTGTCGTGGTCATCGCCCTGCCGTTGAGTGTCACCGGGGTTGCATTGCCGGCGGTCGAGAACGCGATTCCCGGCGGGGGGCCGCCCGTAATGATGGTTCCGACCATGGTGCCGCCGCCGGGTGCGTTGATTACCGCCGATGTGCCGACCTGCCAGAAGACGTTTTTGGCTTGAGCCGGTGGGATCAGAATCACGCTTTGCGGGGCCCCCCCGTTGGCGGCGCCAACGGTGAGCGTGCTTGCCATCTGAAATACCCAGACCGCATCGGCGTTGCCTTGGGGGTCGAGGGTCAAGTCGCCGCCGAGAATCTGGAAGGAGCCCCCGGGGGCTGCATAGACGCCCGGGAATAACGTTACCCCGGCCAGATTGGCACCCGGAGCCGGGCTTGCGCCGACCGGCGCCAGTCCGGCCAGAATGCCATAGGCGGTTCCTGCGGCACCCAGGGCGGCGGTTGCGATTCCGCAGGCGACCGGATCTTGTGTGGCGGGGCCGATCGAGATAGCGGATGTGCGGCCGATGGAAGACACGGTACACGTGTAGATCGTCCCGGCCACCAGGCCGCATCCGGTTCCCAGCAGGGGCGTACCCGGACACACTTCCGTATAACTATCGCTTACCAGCGCCGGGGGCGCATCGTGGAAACCGGTGATCGATGAAGTGCCCGTTGCGATGGTGCCTATATCCCCGTTGATGACCGTCAAGTTGCCCATATTGGTCATCCCGGCTGCACCTCCGAAGACCCCGAACGGCGCGGCTGCGCCAAGAGAGACGGGAACCAGGCACGCTCCCGTGGCGGGAACTACGGTAAAGGTCCACGAGAAGTCGCTGGCCATGGTATTGGGCGTGATTGCCAAATCCTTGACCCCGCTGGCACCGCCGGTGATCTTGGCCGTATAAAGACCTACGGGGAGAACGGCAAGCGGTGTAAATGTCGCAACACGGCCGGTGGCCCCGTCAAGAACTACGGAGGCCGGTGTAACGACAGTCGCGCCCGGTCCCGTGACGCTGAAATTCGCTGCAACCGACGCATCGTCCATCCGAATAGCTGAAGCGTTGAAGGTGGCGTTGACGGTCGCGTTGGGACACACTCCGCCGGCACCGACGTCAGGATTGGTGGAAATTACCGTGATGGGCGCCGGCGGAATTAAGGCCGCCGCCGTGGTAAAGGTCCACACATAGTCGCTTGCCGCGGGCAGGAGGGCCTGATTGCCCGCCAATGCATTGAGCGCTATGTCGGTTGCCGTGGTGGTGATGGTGGCGGTATAGGTTGTACTGGCGGCAAGCGCCACCGTTGGCGTATAGGTCGCGGTTCTGCTACCGATGGCGTAGGTTGCGGCGCCTCCTACGGCAGCGGGTGCGACGCAAGGTGCCACATTACCGGGGCCGCATGTCACCGTGAAAGTACCGGCGGTGGTGATCGATGCGGGCACCATGTCTTCGGTGAAGACGGCGGTTATGGCTGCGTTTGCAATTGCACCAAGGGTCGGACCGGGACTCGTCGTCGCAGGGACGGTGAGCGTCACTCTGGGGCGGGTGGTGTCCGGCGTTACACCTGTCGCAAAGGTCCACACAAAATTGGCGGCCAGCGCAACGTTGGTGGTGTCCTTGGCCGCGGTGGTGACGGTGGCTGTACAGTCTGCACTGGCAGGTAGGTCGGTCGCTAGCGGAAGCGGAAGTGTCGCAACGCTGCCTGCTGCCAGGTAGGTTACTGCTCCGCCTCCTGTTACCGGTGTTTGGGGCGATCCGACAACACCGGCAGTACCGGCGGCGCCGCAGGCGAGCGTAAAGCTTGCCGTGGTGAGGGTGGCGGGATCCATCGCTTTGCTGAAGGCGGCGGTGACTACCTTTGTGCTGATGGGTACGCCGGTGGCATTGTTGACCGGTGCCACCGCCGTTACGGTGGGCCCGAGTACGGCGATGCCGCCTATACCGAGGATCGGGTCTCGCCCGCCTCCTCCGCCTCCGCCTCCGCAGCCTGCCACTATGGCACTCAGCAACAATGTCATTAGCCAGAGGGAAAATCTGGAATAGCTTTCGGTAATTTTCATTTACTTCACCTTTTCATCTGATCCAGAAAACCGTCAATGCATCGGCCGACTTGTGGTCGGTACGCACGCTGACGTTCTGCACAATCGCTTTCGCGGAGCTTTACATTTTTAAGTCTGCCCCTCGATCTAAAGGGGATCTGTGCGGTGGCGTACATATCTGACTCAATTTGAGCCTTTGCATCGCGGGGGGCGTGGCATGGCGCCGGCATCTTTGGCAACGGCTTGTTTCAATTACTAATTTGCTTAGTCCATTCGCATTGAGTCCTTCGACTTGCTCGGGACTGGTTTCGACAAGCTCAATGCCAAACGATATGACGCGTTCAGCGTCTCCTTAGGCTCGGGGCCGCCATCGACGGTACCGAAGAAGAGCGGCTACCGCCTGCTTCCAGACAAGCCGGATATCACCGAATACACGAATAAAAAGGATCCCGCGCCGCTTTCGCGCGACTTAAGCCACGAGTCGGCCCGTAGATTTTTGGTTGCCAGAGACTTGATCAAACCGTCCACACCACCTTCTCGAATGGCTTGTTCAAAAGGCAATCGGTAGGTCGTAATCAGACTGATGTCCGAGATCTTTATGTCGTAGACCTTCCACCCGAGCGCAGTTTTTTCCATGTCGTAGTCGATGCTCATGTTCGCGGTGCCGGGCTGCTTCAAGACGGATTTCACCGTGACTGTGATTTCGTCGGGCGCCATCCGCAGCGTTTTGTACTCGATGGTCTGATCGCGGTAGCTCGTTAGTGTGGCGGAATAGGTGCGTACCAGCAGCGTGCGGAATTCGATAACGAGCGCGTCCTGCTGAGCCGGCGAAGCGATGCGCCAGCTGCGCGCCATTGCGAGCCGGGTCATGTGGCGAAAGTTGAACATCGGCAGAATCGTCGACTCGGCCAGCTCCACGATCTTCTCCATACTGTTTTCCTGGAGGTTCTTGTTTTGCATGATGCCGGTGGTCATCGCCGAGGTGGCGGTGCGCAGTTGTATATCCGGGGGCGCCTGTGGTGCCGCACTTGCCCAGCCGGCAAATGCAACCAAACACATGAAAATAATATTGCGCATTGGGGACTACCTCTTTTAGCGCTGCTCTGCGGCGGAAAGGAAGCGACCCACCGAACGAGATATATCGTGGGTCGATTATCGCCAGCAGAGAACTAAGCGCTGTGCGTTGCCGCACATAGTTGGAATCGAGTCACGCAGGGATCGGTGGAGTGGATGGAGGTGCGTCGTCAAGGAGCACTAAATCCAGACGGTCGCAAAATCCATTCGGTTTTTGCTTCGTTGGTCTTCATCCGGATTTTCATCGAATGTTCTATAAAGAACATATGCTAAAAGCAACTTATGCGCTCTCTGTACGCTGTCGCACAGAGCGTTGCGCGGCAAAGTCGCTAGCCTTCGAAGATTATTTCGCCATGTGCAACGATGATGCGTTCCAGTCAGCCAAATCCGCTGCAAGGCTTTCCAAACGCCCTTGGCACCCGTCGTTTTTCGGGGCCGGCGCAAGCAAAGTCGATCGTCGGCGGTCGAGCGGCGGATCGCTCGATCCTGTGGCAAAGAAAGGCTGTCGGTGCGGTGGCCGTGTGTCTTTTTGCTGTCAGCCCGGCCCATGCGAACGGAACGAATCCGACGGTGGTGGCGGGGCAGGCGAGTTTTTCCACTTTGGGCGGATCGCTCAGCGTCACCAATAGTCCAGGAGCGATCATCAACTGGCAGCAATTTTCGATCGGCGCCGGCGAAACGATGCGTTTCATTCAGCAAAGCGCAACGTCGAGCGTGCTCAATCGCGTCATCGGCCCCGATCCCTCCTTAATTCTCGGTGCACTCACCTCCAATGGCCGGGTCTTCCTTATCAATCCGAGCGGGATACTGATCGGGCAGGGCGCGCGTATCGATGTGGGGGGGCTGGTGGCATCGACGCTCAATCTGAGCGACCAGGATTTTCTCAATGGCCGGTTCAATTTCACCGCCAATCCTTTGGCCGGCAACGTGGAAAACCTGGGCAGCATCACCACGCCTTCGGGCGGCAGCATTTATCTGGTCGGAGCAGGCGTCAGCAATAGCGGCATCATCAGCAGCCCGCAGGGCGAGGTGATCCTGGCGGCGGGCCAGTCGGTAAAAATCTTCGATTCCAGCACGCCGGGCGTGCGAGTCGAAATTACGGCCAGCGATAACGCTGCCGTCAACCTTGGCGAGATCCTGGCGCAAAGCGGGCAGGTCGGCATCTACGGTGCGGCGCTGCGCAACGCGGGCATCGTCAATGCCGATCAGGTGGTGCGCGAGGCAAGCGGAAAGATCGTCCTGCGCGCCAAACAGGACGTGGTCCTCGACGCCGGCAGTCGCCTCAGCGCCAATGGCGCACAGGGCGGGGCGATAACGCTTCAGTCGGAAAGCGGTACCACGTGGGTGTCCGGGACGATTGAAGCCTCCGGCAGCGCCGCGGGGCAAACCGGCGGTACGGTATCTGTGCTGGGCGAGAAAGTCGGCCTGTTCGATGCGCACATCGATGCCTCTGGCGCGGGTGGCGGTGGCACGGTGCTGATCGGCGGCGACTATCAGGGCAAGAATCCGTCAGTACCGAATGCCGCCGCGACTTATGTCAGTCCTGGCACGAGTATTACTGCAGACGCCATCGCCAGCGGCAATGGCGGCAAGATAATCGTCTGGTCGGACGACTCGACGCGCGCGTACGGCAGTTTTACCGCACGGGGCGGGCCGCAGTCCGGCGATGGCGGCCTGATTGAAACCTCGGGCCACTACCTCGATGTGGCGGGGGCAGGCATCGACGCCAGCGCTCCACATGGCACGCCAGGCAACTGGCTGCTCGATCCCTTTAATGTCTCGATCACGGCCGCCTCCTCAGCGGGGGGCTTCACGGGTTCCGTGGGGAGTACCTTCACCTGGACGCCAAGCGCGACGGCATCCACGGTTTCGAATGCGGACATCAGCAGCAAGTTGGAGGGCACCAACGTCACCATCACCACCACCGGTGGCGGCGGCGAGAATGGGGATATCTCCGTGACGGCGCCGATCACCCGGGCCACGGGCGGTTCGGCGGCGACCACCCTGACCCTGACGCCGGACCCTGCCACAGGCGCCATCATCATCGCCGCAGGCGGCTCTATTTCCGGTAGCAGCGGCAACCCCTTGAATGTGAATTTCGCCGCGTCGGGCGGCACGGTCTCCCTGTCCGCGCCGATCACGACCTTCGGCGGCACTTTTCAGAGCACTGGCACCACTTTTACCAGTCCCGCCGGCGGCACCGTCACCACCGCGGGCGGCGCAATAACCATCGACCAGACCGGCTTCGTCACGGTGAGCGACAATTTAAGTTCTGCTGGCGGAAATATTTCCATCACCGGTTCCGATCTGACGCTGACGACACCCGCAACAGTAAACAGCGGCTCGGGGAATGTGACGTTGAAGCCGAAAGCGGCATCTTCCGTCGGTGTCGGGACGGGCGGAGGAACTTTCTCGGTGAGCGACGACGAGCTTTCGCGGGTTGGTTCCACCGGCACCATCACAATTGGCGATAGAACGCTCGTCAGTGCGATGATCGTGGGCGGCATTACTGCCGGCACGAAGAATTTGCGACTGGCTACCGGCGGCACCCTCAATGACGTTGGCACCAGCGCGCTGACCATCAGTGGAATGCTCACGCTCGATGCCGCATCGACCATCGGCAACACAACGCCGTTCGACATCACCGCCGCAAAGCTCGCGCTAATCACCGAAGCCAGCTTTGACATCAACAATGCGGGGACGCTGACGGATCTCAGCGTGATAACCAATGGGGCCGCGACCACGCAGAATCTGCTGTCGACCGGGCTGACCTATACCGTGGCTGAAACCGGCGGGAACACCACCATCAATGCGATAACGAGTACGGGGGCTCTTGACCACCTCATCTATCGGAACACGGCGGGCGATATTACGCTCGCCACCTCCGGCATTGCCACCAATGGCAGCGGCGACGCCGTGGTTCTTGCCGCAAGCCGTTTTATCAACGCTGTAGGCGCGAGCGCAATCACCACACCTAACGGCAGGTGGCTGGTGTATTCCGGTGACCCGGTGAATGACAGCTTTGCTGGCTTGCTCAGTGGCAATCTCGCCTTGTGGGGTAAAACCTACGACGCCTATCCTCCGGCGAGCGTAACGGAACTCGGGAATCGCTATCTGTTCGCCAATCAGCCTGCATTGACCGTGACGGCCGATGCCACGAGCAAACTCTATGGCGATGCGGTGGCATTGACATCGACGGTCACCGGGTTGGTGAATGCAGCCGACTATGGTGGCGTGTTCACCCAGGACGCCTCGTCTGGCACCCCTTCGCTCACTTCTGCCGGTACTGCGCTGACCGCGGGCGTGTCTGCCTCACCCTACACGATCACAGCGGCGGCCGGCACGTTAGCGGCACCCACGGGTTACGGCGTAACTGTCTACACCGATGCGCTGCTGACCATCGACAAAGCCCACCTCACCGTCACCGCCGATGACAAGGCCCGCCTCTACGGCGACGCCAACCCGACGCTGACAACAACGCTGAGCGGTTTCAAGAACAGCGAGACACTCGCCACC
>JALNXH010000019.1 GCA_023230455.1 Rhodocyclaceae bacterium
ACGCCATCAACACCAAAACCGGCGCCACCGGGGTCGTCGCTACCCTCGACATCACCAAAACGTCGATCAGCCTGCTCCACGCCTCCGGCGAAAATATCTCCATCGCCGACTTCTCCAGCAGCGGAGCAACCAGTACAACGCCCGTCACCCTGGCCATCGCCGGCGCCTCCGGTGCAACCACCCGTCTTTCCTACGACACAACGACAACCTCAGCCGACTCCACAGTGATCGGCGGCAACGTCGAGTTCAAATCGGCCGGCGGCTACTTCAGCCTCGCCAGCTCGATCGCCGCAGGGTCCGGCAGTCTTTTCACCGGCAATGCGGATCAGCTCAAGGCAAGTACCAAGGACACTCTCAACTCGGTGGACATCAGCACGGCCGCCGGCGCCAATAGGGCCATCGACATCGCCGACGGTGCGCTGGCCCGGATCAACGGCATCCGCGCCGACCTGGGTGCGGTGCAGAACCGCTTCGGCTCCACCATCGCCAACCTGACAACGACGGCCGAAAACCTGACCGCCGCCCGTTCGCGGATCCAGGATGCCGACTTCGCCTCGGAAACCGCCGCACTGACCCGGGCACAGATCCTCCAGCAGGCCGGCGTCGCGATGCTCGCCCAGGCCAACGCCCTGCCCAACCAGGTGCTCCAGTTGCTCCAAGGCTGAAAACCGTCGGGTGGGCCGAAAGCGGGATTCGTGGCATGAATCCCGCTTTTTTTATTTTGCGGCCGCAAATAGCAGTCTGCCTTTAACTTTTCGGCTGCCGCGCCGATAATGAATCATGGTTAAGGAGTTCTGAGAATGGCAGGTCTTTCATCCGCCGGCCTAGGTTCCGGTCTCGACATCAATGGCTTGGTCACCAAGCTGATGGAGGTCGAGCAGCAGCCGTTGGCTGCGATGGCAAAAAAGGAAGCGGCATACCAGGCCAAGCTCTCCGCCTATGGCACATTGAAGTCGGGCCTCGCGTCGTTGAAAACGGCGATGGGTAGCCTGTCGTCGCCGTCGCAGTTCAATGCGTCAAAAGCGACGGTTGCGGATTCGACGGTTCTGACCGCCTCCACCAACAGCCTTGCCAAAACCGGGAGCTACAGCGTCGAAGTAACGTCTCTGGCGCAGGTGCATAAAATTTCATTGGGAGCGGTTTCCGATCCGACAACGGGAATCGGGACCGGCACGCTGACCATCGATTTTGGCACCTACGATTCTGGCGCCAACACGTTTGCGGTCAACTCGGATAAAACCGCCAAATCCATCACCATCGACAGCTCGCAGAATTCTCTCAACGGCATCCGCGACGCCATCAATGCGGCGGCGGCGGGCGTCACCGCAAGCATCATCAACGACGGCTCGGGTTACCGTTTGGTGGTATCGAGCAACGAGGGCGGTACGGAAAACTCCCTGCGCGTTTTGGTCAGCGGAGACAGTGACGGCAACAATACCAATACCTCGGGGCTCTCGTCGCTGGCCTACAACCCCACCGCAGTAGCCGGCAACGGCAAAAATCTAACCCAGGCCCAGGAACCCAAGAGCGCCATCGTCAAGGTCGATGGCCTCACCATTACCAAAAATTCGAATACCATTTCCGATGCAATTCAGGGCATTACGCTGAATCTGTTGAAGACCAACATCGACGCTACGACGACGCTGACTGTTTCCAGAGATACCAGCGGCGTCAAAACAGCCGTCCAGGCCTTTGTCAAAGCCTATAACGAACTGGCCAAAACCACTAAAAGCCTTGGCGGTTACAACGCGGAAACCAAGGAGGCCGGCGTTCTGCTAGGGGATTCGGCTTTGCGCTCGGTCCAGGCGGAACTGCGCAGCGTGGTCAGCCAGCGTATCGAGAACAATGGCGGGGTGACATCTCTATCGGACATCGGCGTCTCCTTCCAGAGGGACGGTTCGCTGGTGCTCAACACCACCAAGCTGGATGGTGTGCTGGCCGATCCGGCCAAGAATGTCGGCAGCCTGTTTGCCACCATCGGCGTGGCCAGCGACAGCCTGGTCACCTATGCCGGGTCCACCAGCGCAACGCAAACCGGCGTTTATGGCTTAAGCGTCTCCGAAGTATCGACCCAGGCAGCTGTCATCGCCTCGATCACACCAACCGCCACAATTACAGCGGGATCCAACGATACCCTGTCGCTGAAGGTGGATGGCACGCAGGTGAATGTCACGTTGACTGCGGATAACGACTACACAGCCGCCACCCTCGCTACGGAAGTGCAGCAAAAGATCAACTCCGCCCTGTCCGGCACCGGCAAAAGCGTCAGCGTTACCGACACCGACGGCAAACTGCGCATCGCCTCGACCGATTGGGGCAGCGACTCGCAGATTCAGTTCCTCGGCGGCACGGCCTATTCCTCCGTATTCGGAACCCCCGACGAACACGGGCGGGTAACCGGTTCGCAGGCGGCGGCGACCAGCATCACCACCGGCGTCAACGACAGCCTGTCGTTGAATGTCGACGGAACGTCGATCTCCATCACGCTCGCTGCGGGCACATACACCGCAGCCACCCTCGCGGCAGCGCTTGAGTCCAAGGTCAACACCGCGCTGGGGTCGGGTCCGCAAGTGACGGTGGGCGAATCGAGTGGCGTGTTGACCATTGCAACGACGAGCACCGGACTCTCGTCGTTCGTCGCCGTCACCGGCGGCACCGGCCTGTCGGCATTGCTCGGCTCACCCGATGCGATCGCCGCGACCGGCAGGGATGTCGCCGGTACGCTCGGCGGCGCGGCAGCAAGCGGGTCCGGGCAAACGCTTACCGGGACCAGCGACGCCAGCGGTCTGGCGATACTGGTATCCGGCGGAATCCCGGGAGCGCGCGGAACGGTAACCTATAACCGCGGCATCGTTTATCAACTGAATGAAACCATCAATGCACTGCTCGACGAGTCCGGCACCATCGAAGGCCGTACCGACGGCATCAACAGCTCCATCAAGGATATTGCGAAGCAGCGCACCGCACTGAGCCTGCGTCTGGCCCAGACGGAAAAACGTTATCGGGAACAATTCAATGCCCTGGACAGCCTCATCGCCTCAATGCAGCAGACCTCAACCTATTTGACGCAACAACTTGAATCGCTCTCGAAATCCACTTCGAGCTGACGGAGAAAAGGAATCATGTTCCAGACCATGCGCAACCCGAAGTCGGCCTACGCGACAGTAGGTATCGACATGCGGGTAGAGACTGCTTCGCCGCACAAGCTGGTGCTGATGCTGTTCGACGGCGCCATCCTAGCGGTCGCTCAAGCGGCTGCCTATGCCAAGAACGGCGACAAGAAAAGCATGAGCGAATCCATCATGAAAGCCAGCGCCATCATTTCCCAAGGTCTGCGCGACAGCCTGGACGCTACCGCGGACGCAGACTTGGTGAGCAGACTGTCGGCACTCTACGATTACATCTGCGTCCGCCTACAGTTCGCCAACATCCGTGGCGATGCGGCGATTTTCGCCGAAGTATCCAAGCTGCTCGAGGAATTGCGCGCAGCGTGGGAGGAAATAGCGAACGATCCCGCCGTAGTTTCCAGCAACAAGTCGGCTGCCTGACCGCTACCATGCTGGCAATGCCTTCCCAAATCGAAATCTACGAGGACATGAGCGCCCTCTCGGCCCAAATGGTGACGGCCGCGCGCGCCCAGGATTGGGAAACGCTGGTTGGCCTGGAACGCTCGGTCGCTTCGTTACGCAAGACACTGGAGAGCGACGAAGACGGCAACGCGCTTTCCGGCATCGAACTCGAGCGCAAACGCGCCCTGATCCAGCGCATTCTGGAAGATGATGCAGAAGTCCGGCGGCACACCGAGCCCTGGATGGAGCACGTACGCCAATTTCTCGGCGACACGTCGCGTCGCAAGCGCGTGGAACGGGCCTACGGCGCTTAACATCAGGTGTATATAGCCGATAGCGGGAAGTCGGTAGAAAACATCCGCTGCCTACTTCCCCCTTTCGGCTAACTGCTTACTGCCCGGCATGGCACTGATCCCCCCCGATGTCGGTCTGCGCATGCGTTTGCAGGCCGAAACCTCGTTGCTGCACCCGGCGTCGCCGGTGCAGGGTATCCCGTCCGATCTGCCGGAATTGCAGACGGGCCAGATGTTCACTGCCCGCATCCAGGAAGTCCTGCCGGAAAACACCTACCGCGCCCTGGTCGCTGGTAAAAGTCTGACCCTTTCGCTGCCCGAGGGCGCCAAGTCGGGTGACGTACTGGAACTGGTAGTAGTGGACCGCACGCCCAGGATGCTCCTGGCAAAACTTGCCGAGCCGGCCACGCAGTCCGCACCGAACGAGCAACCCTATCGGCACGCCACCCTCAGCCCTACCGCACAGCTGATCGGCAAGCTGCTTCTGCCGCAAGGGCAAAAGCCTGAACCCGCTGTGCTGAACGGAGGCCAGCCCCTGCTCGCAACGGCCCCCGATCCCTCCGCCATCGACATTGCCGCACGGTTGGCGCCGAAGCTGGAAAATGCGGTGGGCCAAAGCGGCCTGTTCTACGAAGCTCATCAAGCTCGCTGGATTGCTGGCAAATTGCCTGCCGAGGCTTTGCTACAGGAGCCGCAAGGCAAAGAATCCCTGACCGCACACAACAAGACCGCGGCGGGCAGCATGCCGTCATCCGCCCCCCAGGATCTCGCAGCGACCAACCGAGCCGGATCGACGGGGCAATTTTCCGGCGCAGAAACCGCAGGCCGGGCCAAGGAAGCCTTTATTCCTGCGTCCGTCCTGCAGTCGATTCCCGAGGAATTGCGCCCGCTGGTGCAGCAGCAGCTGGATGCGGCAGCGACGCAGCGCATGGTGTGGCACGGCGAAATCTGGCCCGAGCAGCAATTGGAATGGGAAATCGAACGCGACGCGCGGCAACCGGATTCGTCCGCTACCGAAGCCGCACCGGGCTGGAGTACCCGACTGGCCCTCACCAGCCCGCGCCTCGGCCGCGTCGAAGCCAGCTTGCAGTTAAATCCCAGTGGCATCAATATTCAGATCAATGCAGCCGACGCGACTGTCGCAACAGAAATGCGCTCGGCCATCGCGGAGTTGGCCGGGTCGCTTGAAGCTGCCGGACTGACTGCGCCCTTCATCCAGGTTGGCCATGCCGACTAGGGAAGCCGCGAAGCGCCAGGACGAGCGCGCTCTGGCCGTGGCGTTGGCCTACGCCCCGGGGGATACGGCCCCCAAAGTAGTTGCCAAGGGTCGCGGGCTGATCGCCGACGCAATCGTCGCGCGCGCCCGCGAACACGGGATTTTCGTACACGAATCGCCGGAACTGGTGTCGTTGCTACTCCAGGTCGACCTGGATGCGCACATTCCGCCCCAGCTCTACATCGCCGTTGCAGAATTGCTGGCTTGGCTGTACCGGCTTGAAAACGGCATGCTTCCCGTGAGCGAACCGCCCCAGCCGGGTGGCAACATCGGATAAACTCAGACAGAATCAAAGACTCCGGTCATGAGCGAAACACCCAACCCACCTCCCACGCCGGCCCCAACCGCCGCGATAGACGAAGACAAACCCTCCGAACTTCTGGAGCCTTCGGACTACGGCGAATACCTGCTGCGTACGCGCAACGAAATCCGGTCCGTGCTCAAGGCACTGGTCGAACACGTCGCTCAGATCACCATCTTCTTCAACGAAGGCAAGGATCTACTCCTCACCACGCTGGTCGCCATTGAGGAGCGCGGTCTGATTTTCGATTTCGGCGCCAGTTCGGAAATGAACCGCAAGGCACAGGAAGTCGGCAAACTGTTCTGCATCACTTCGCTTGAAAAGGTGAAAGTCCAGTTCATCCTGCGCGGTCTGAAAAAGATCGACTATCAAGGTGGCCCGGCGTTTCTCGCCGACTATCCGGACGCCGTACTGAGACTGCAACGGCGCGAGTATTACCGCCTCACGATGCCGGTGACGCGGCCGCTGAAATGTCTCATCCCGCTACCCGCCGTCGGCGGCGAACATAAACATTTGGAAGTCCATGTCGTGGATATCAGCGGCGGCGGCATGGCCATCGTGATCCCTCCCGACAGCCTGCCTCTGGTCGAAGGCACGGAATTCACCGGATGCACCATCGACCTGCCTGACGTCGGCACCGTCACGGCGACGGTCCGGATTCTCAGCGTCTTCGAGATTACCTTACGTAGCGGCGCCCATCTGCGGCGTTCGGGTTGCGAGTTCGTCAAGCTTCTGCCGCAAATGGCGACGCTGATCCAGCGCTACATCATCAAGGTGGAGCGGGAACGCAAAGCCCGCGAGGCCGGCTTGGCCTGAGGTTCGTTCGTCCGGGATGAAGGGGAAAGCCCCTTTTATTCGTCCTTCCCGATTCACCCGCCCGGTTTCACCCTTTCGCCCCATGAGTACTTACAACGAATCGTCCTTCCGCGTCCTCAAGGGACTGGAGCCCGTGCGCGAACGCCCGGGCATGTATACCCGCACCGACTCGCCGGCCCACATCATCCAGGAAGTCATCGACAACGCTGCCGACGAGGCCCTTGGCGGCTTTGCCAAGAACATCCACGTGATGCTGCACTTGGACGGCTCGGTCACCGTAACCGACGACGGCCGCGGCATTCCCGTGGGGCTCCATCCGGAAGAACAGATTCCGGTGGTAGTCCTGGCCTACACCCGTCTCCATGCCGGCGGCAAATTCGACAAAAAGACGGGCAACTCGGCCTACGCCTTTTCCGGCGGTCTGCACGGCGTCGGCGTCGCCGTCACCAATGCCCTTTCGCTCCGGGTCGCCGTCGAAGTGCGACGCGAAGGCAAGATCTGGGGCATCGAATTCAGCGAAGGCGGCGAACGCATCGGCGATTTGCTGGACCTCGGCACCTGTGGTCGGCAGAGCGGAACCCGCGTGCGGGTCTGGCCCGACGGCAAGTATTTCGACTCGCCCAAGGTGCCGCTCAACGAACTGGAACGCCTGCTGCGCTCGAAAGCGGTACTGCTGCCCGGCGTCAAAGTCACCCTCGACACCGAGCAGACCGGCGGTACGTTTCTGACCAAAACCTGGACCTACCCCGATGGTCTGGCTGGCTACCTGCGTGAAATGGCCGGTGATCAGGAAGCGGTGTGCCCTATTTATGCCGCCGAAAAATACGCCGATGCCAACGACGACGATTTCGCCCCCGGTGAAGGTGCCGCCTGGGCCTTCGGCTGGTTCACCGATGGGGTGGCATCCGAATCCTACGTGAACCTGATCCCCACCGTCGCCGGCGGTACGCACGAATCCGGCCTGCGCAGCGGAGTATTCGAGGCGATCAAGTCCTTTGTCGAACATCACACCCTGCTTCCGCGCGGCGTCAAGCTACAGCAGGACGACGTTTGCGGCAAGATGGGCTTCGTCCTCTCCGCGCGCCTGCTCGATCCGCAGTTCCAAGGCCAGGTGAAGGAAAAACTCAACTCCCGCGAGGCGGTGAAACTGGTCGCCAGCCAGGTCCGCGACCCGTTCGAAATCTGGCTCAATCTGCACGTCGAGGCTGGCAAGGCAATCGCCGAACTAGCCATCAAACAGGCGCTGGCGCGGCAGAAGAATGCACAGAAAGTAGAGAAGAAAAAACAATCCGGCGTCGCCGTATTACCGGGCAAACTCACCGACTGCGAGTCGACCGACATCGCCGACAATGAGTTGTTCCTGGTCGAGGGCGACTCCGCCGGCGGCTCGGCCAAAATGGCGCGCAACAAGGAAACTCAGGCCATCCTACCGTTACGCGGCAAGGTGCTCAATTCATGGGAGGTCGAAGCCGGCCGGCTGTTCGCCAATGCCGAGATCCACGACATCGCCGTCGCTTTGGGCGTCGACCCACACGGAGCGGAGGACACGCCGAACCTCGACAACCTGCGCTACGGCAAGGTGATCATCATGTCCGATGCCGACGTCGACGGCTCGCACATCCAGACTCTGCTGCTAACCCTGTTCTACCGCCACTTCCCGGGCCTAATTGCGCACGGCCGCATCTACATCGCGCAGCCGCCGTTGTACCGCATCGACGTGCCGGCCAGCGGCAAGAAGCGCCCGGCAAGGCGGCTCTATGCCCTCGACGAGGGAGAGCTCACAGCAATTCGTGATCGCGTGGAAAAGGAAGGCATCGCCGTCGACAAGATCGAAGTTGGGCGTTTCAAGGGCTTGGGCGAAATGAACCCCGAGCAACTGCGCGAGACGGCGATGGACCCGGCTACCCGCCGCGTCCTGCCGATCGCCGAACGTCCGGAATCGCGCGATGCAACGCTGAAGCTGTTCAATTTATTGATGGGCAAGGGCGAGGCTGCCGGCCGCCGCTCCTGGATGGAAGAAAAAGGCCACCTAGTGGAGGCCGACATCTGATGACAAACGACACCACACCCGACCTCTTCGGGGCCGGCGCAACGCCGCCCTCCGCGCCTCCCACACCGACTTTCGACGACGGCAGCACCCTGCCGCTCGACAGCTACGCCGAGCGCGCCTACCTCGCCTACGCGATGAGCGTGGTGCGCTCGCGCGCCCTGCCCCAGGTCGAAGACGGCATGAAACCGGTGCAGCGACGCATTCTCCACGCGATGAACGAGATGCGCCTGTCGGCGACCACCAAGCACGTCAAGTCGGCACGGGTGGTCGGCGACGTGATCGGCAAATACCATCCGCACGGTGATTCCAGCGTGTATGACGCAATGGTGCGCGTGGCACAGGACTTTTCGCTGCGCTACCCGCTGGTAGACGGCCAAGGCAATTTCGGCTCGCGCGACGGCGACGGCGCAGCCGCCATGCGCTACACCGAGTGCCGCCTGACACCGATCGCCTCGCTGCTGCTGTCGGAGATCGACCGCGGCACGGTGGACTTCGCGCCCAACTACGACGGTGCCTTCACCGAACCGACGCTGCTGCCGGCGCGCCTGCCCTTCGTCCTGCTCAACGGCGCTTCGGGTATTGCCGTCGGCATGGCCACGGAAATCCCGCCACACAATCTGCGCGAGGTGGCCGATGCAGCAAGACTGCTGATCAAGAAGCCCGAAGCCGCGCTGGAAGAAGTGCTCGCCGTGCTGCCCGGCCCCGACTTCCCCGGCGGTGGACAACTCATTTCCCCGTCCGGCGACATCCGCGACGCCTACGCCAGCGGCCGCGGCAGCCTGAGGATGCGTGCGCGCTGGCGCATCGAAGATTTAGCCAGAGGCCAGTGGCGGGTGATCGTCACCGAGCTGCCGCATGGCGTGTCCACGGCGCATGTGCTGTCGGAAATCGAAACGCTGACCAATCCCCAGCCCAAGGCGGGGAAAAAAGACGTTTCGCAGGAACAGAAAAATCTCAAGCAAGTCGTGCTCGGCGTACTCGAATCGGTACGTGACGAGTCGAATGAAAAGGAGCCGGTGCGTATCGTCCTCGAGCCCCGTTCCTCGCGCCAGCCGCAAGAAGAATTCATGGCCGTACTGCTGGCCCACACCAGCCTCGAAGCCAGTGTCTCGCTCAACATGACCATGGTCGGCCGTGACGGCCGACCACAGCAGAAAAATCTGTTGCAGGTGCTGCACGAATGGATCGAATTCCGCTTCGCCACGGTGGAGCGGCGCACCCGCCATCGCCTCGACGAAGTGGAGCGCCGCATCCATATCCTCGAAGGGCGCATGGCGGTGTTCCTGCGCATCGATGAAGTAATCAAGGTCATCCGCAACTCCGACGAGCCGAAGCTCGACCTGATCTGGAAGTTCCACCTGACCGACATTCAGGCCGAAGACATTCTGGAAATCCGCCTGCGCCAGCTGGCGCGGCTGGAAGGTATCAAGATCGAACAGGAACTCGGCAACCTGCGCACCGAAGAGGGGGAACTGAAAACTCTGCTCGACGACCGCAAGGAAATGACCAGGCTGATCTACAAGGAGATCGCCGACGATGCCAAACAGTACGGCGACAACCGGCGTACCCTGCTCGAAGCCGTGGCTTACACGGCACCCGCAGAAATAGCGGTGCCCGACGAGCCGGTCACGGTGATCCTCTCCAAGAACGGCTGGGTACGCAGCCGCCAGGGTCACGGCATCGCGCCCGATACCATCGGCTACAAGGCCGGCGACGTCGCTTTCCTGGTCGCGGAGTCGCGCACCGTCTGGCCTTTGGTGCTGATCGACAACAACGGTCGCGCCTACAGCGTCAAGGTTTCCGATCTGCCTGGGGGCCGCGGCGATGGCGTGCCGATCGGCACCCTGATCGACCTCCAGGACGGCGGCAAAGTGGTCCAGGCGCTCACCGCCGACCCGGAAAACCGGTATTTGTTTGCCGGCAGCGGCGGCTACGGTTTCGTTGCCAAATTAGCAGAGCTGGTTGGCCGCAATAAGGCAGGCAAGGCCTTTCTCACGCTCGACAAGGGGGAAAAGCCTCTGGCCCCGGCAAAGGCCGCCGGTGCGACCCTGTGCGCGCTTTCGACGGGCGGCCGTCTACTGCTCTTCCCGCTCGCCGATATGCCGGAGTTGAGTAAAGGGCGCGGCAACAAGATCATTGATCTGGAAAAAAGTGACGAACTGCTCGGCCTCGCCATCAACTACGGCAACAGCCTCACCGTCACCGGCAGCGGGCGTGGCGGGAAGCCGGCCAGCGCTGTCGTCGAAGGCGCGGAACTGGATCCCTTCCGCGGCCAGCGTGGACGCAAAGGCCATCTCCTGCCGATCAAACTCAAGCCGACCCGTCTCGATTGAAGCCGCGTTTGCCGGGTTCAGGAGACCCCGGCGCGTTGCAGGAAATGGCCGAGATGCCGATCGCTCTTGGTTGTATGGTTGATCTGCCAGTCGAGCAGTAGCAAGCGGATGCGAAACAGCAGCAGCAGTCGGTCTGACTGGGCGGCAAGGATTTCCGCCTTGAGCTGTTCCATGTATTTGAAAAACGTCAGATGCTGGCGCTTGTGCTCGGCCATGAACGGATAGGCATAACGCCGCATCAGGTTCTCTTCAGTCTCAAAGTGGTCGGAGATGAATCGCTCCAGATCCTCCAGCGTCTGCACCACGGTTTCGGCGGAGTTACCCACCTGCTTCACCAGTTCGGCGATACGACCGAGCATGTCGCGATGCTGGGCATCGATTTCCCCGACCCCCACGCCATACTCCTCGCGCCAGCCCATTTCCATCGCGGCTTCGCCGGCATGTTCGAGATAACCGCCATTGACCGCATCAATGCAGCGGTCGAGATACACGCGCGCCGCCCGATCGTCGGGCGCCGTACGCAGGCAGGCTTCGAGCAACGGCTGGGCCTTCTCGGGGTGGCCGATGTGAAAGTAGGCCAGTGCCTCTTCGAATTGCGGCCGGGTATCGAGCTTGGCCGCCCACAGCGGCTCCGGGTCAGCATCGAACACTTCGTACACCGACTGCGACTGGTAACGGCCCTTGACCCGCAGCCGATCGACGAAACGAATGCAGTAGGCACCCGGATCCTCCAGCGCATGCATCGTGTGTTCGCTGATCAGTAACGATGCGCCATAGTTTTTAGTCAGCCCCTCAAGACGCGACGCAAGATTCACCGCGTCGCCGATCACCGTACTGTCCATACGGTTGTGACCGCCGACCGTGCCCATCATCACCAGGCCGGTATTGACGCCGATGCCGATCCGGATAGGCACGTAGCCGGCCCGCGAGCGGCCCTCGTTGTAGTTCGTCAGCCGGCGCAACATGTCGATGCCGGCGCGCACGCCGTCGTCGGCACAGCCTGGGAAGAGCGCCATGATGCCATCGCCGATGTATTTATCGACGACTCCCCGATTCCGCGCCACCACCGGTTCCATGGTGGACAGATAGGAGTTGATGAAACGGAAGTTCTCCGCCGGCAGAATCGATTCGGAAAGCGTCGTGAAATCGCGGATATCGGAGAACAGCAAAGTGATCTCCTTTTCCACATGATCGCCAAGCTTAACGTCGACAATGCTTTCGCGGCCCAGCAGTTCGAGGAACCGGTGCGGTACGAAGCGGTCGTACGCCGCCTCGGTAGCGGTCATCGGTGCGGAGATGTCGTGCCCTGACTCGGAACTCATCGGATCAGTATAAACGCAAAGCCCCGGCACGCCGGGGCTCGGAGAGGCTCTGACAAGCCGCGGGTCAGACCTGCATGTTCATGATGTCGTTGTATGCGGTGACCAACTTGTTGCGTACCTGGACCATCTGCTGGAAGGACAGGTTGGCCTTTTGCAGATTGACCATGACATCCTGAAGATTGGCGTTGCCCTGCCCGCTGACAAAATCGGTAGCCATGTTCTGAGCGCTTTGCTGCACCTGATTGACCTGCTCCAGGGTGCTCTTCAGTACCTGCGCGAAGTCGGCTCCGCCCGCTTCCGCCACCTGCCCCGCCGGCTTGCCCTGGGCAAGCGACGAGGTCGCCCGGAGTTCGGCGAGCATGGCTTCGATGTTGCGCGTATCGATGGACATGGTGGCGGCAATAGAGTCGTTATCGCGATTCTACGAGCAAAGCGCGTGCCTGCAAAGACAAGGACGGATCATTCTCTCTCCAGCATCCCTTCGGCACGGTACTGGGCCAGTTTGTAGCGCAGGGTACGCTCTGAGATGCCGAGCAATTCGACCGCCTTGCGCCGTGACCCGCCGACCTTGGCCAGGGTGTCCAGAATATGCTGGCGTTCGAGATCCCTCATGTTCGCCGAAGCCGCAGCAACGGCTTCTTCGCGGGATCCTGCCGTCTCGACGGATACGGCCTGCAACGGCATTGCGTTCGGTGACAGGCCATTCGCTGCGGAGAGCAACAAGTGGCCGACATCGACCACCTCGTCCGACGCGAGGATCAGCGCCCTTTGCATCGCATTTTCCAGCTCGCGGACATTTCCCGGCCACTCATGGGCGGCAATCATTGCCGCCGCCGCCGAGCTCAATTGCACACGTCTGCCGCCCCCATGGGTGGCGAGGAAGTGCCGCGCCAGCGGCAGGATGTCGTTGCGCCGCTGGCGCAGGGCGGGAATCTGTAGCGGAAACACATTCAGCCGGTAATACAAATCCTCGCGAAAGCGGCCGCGCTTCACTTCGTCGCCCATCTCGCGGTTTGAAGTGGCCAGAACACGGATATCCAGTGCCGTCGGCTTTTTCCCGCCGACCCGCTCCACCTCGCGCTCCTGAAGCACCCGCAGCAGCTTGGCCTGGAGTCCAAGCGGCATTTCCGAGATTTCATCCAGCAGCAGGGTGCCGCCATTGGCCTGCTCGAACTTTCCGGCCTGGGCGGTCTGGGCGCCGGTGAACGCCCCTTTCTCATAACCGAACAACGTCGCCTCCAGCAGATTGTCGGGAATCGCCGCACAGTTAATGGCGACGAAAGGTCCGCGCGAGCGCGCCGACTGGTCGTGGATGTAGCGCGCAAACACTTCCTTGCCGACCCCCGACTCGCCGGTTAACAGAACGGTCGCATCGGTTCGTGCAACGCGTGCCGCGAGCAGCAGCAATTGCTGGGTGGCCGCATCCTCCACCACCAGCCCCTCGGCGACCGGCGCGGTAGCGTAGCGGTCGATCTGCGTCAGCAGATCGCGCGGCTCGAACGGTTTGAGCATGAAGTCGCAGGCGCCGCCGCGCATCGCCGCGACCGCCTTATCGACATCGCCAAAGGCGGTCATCAACAGTACCGGCAGGGCTGGCCGGCGGCTGCGGATTTCGGCCAGCAGCGCCAGGCCGTCCATCGGCGCCATACGCAGGTCCGACACCACCATATTGAAATCCTGCTGCGCGATCAGATCCAGCGCATCGGGACCGCCACTCGCTCCCACAACGCGATGACCGGCCGTCTCCAGCGTGATCAGCAACGCATCGCGCAGCGCTTCGTCATCTTCGACGACCAGGATATCGAGTTTTTTCATGCTGCCTGATTCTCGCTAAGGGCCCCACGGGCAATGCTGAAGACGAATTCCGTACATCCGGGGCGCGACGTCACTTCGATGCCGCCGCCATGCGCGCGAGCAACGCCCCGCGCAATCGCCAGCCCGAGACCGGTGCCTTCCGCACGGGTGGTGAAGAACGGTTCGAACAAACGCGCCACCACAGCCGGATCCATGCCCGTGCCATTGTCGCGGACGATGAACTGCAAATGTTCCTTGGCAAGGCGGACTTCGATCTCCACCCGGCCGCCGGCCGCCGCACACAGCGCATTCTCCGCCAGATTGACCAGCGCCCCGGCCAGTTCCTTGCGATTGCCGACCAAAACCGCTGCATCCGTTAGATCCGCAACCGCAAATTCGGCGCCGCGCACGCGCGCCAACGGCTCGATCGTCTGCCCCACTTCCTGCAACAGATCGCCCACCGCCATCGACTCGCGGCCCAGCGCCTCGCCGCGGGCGAACAGCAGCATATCCTGAATCAGTCGCTCCAGCGCCTTCAGGCGTTCGACGGTTTTGTGCGCAATCGAACTTCTCGCCGCCGAGGGCAAGTCCGGGTTTTCCAGATTGCCTGCATACAACAGAGCGGCCGTCAGCGGGGTGCGCAGCTGGTGCGCCACCTGGGCTGCCATCTCGCCCATCGCGGCCAGGCGTTCATGGCGCTCAGCCTGACGCTTGAGGCGGTGGGTCTCGGTAATATCGTGCAGCAGGACGATCCGCCCGCCGGCGGAATCCAGCGCACTGACGGTCAGGGAAAGACGCCGCTCGCGACCCACGCCGAAAAGAAATTCACCCGGGAGGTCGCTCGGTGCCAGCCGCGCCGCTTCTAAGACCGACCATTCGGCACCCGGCGCCGCGCTACCGAGCAGGCTTTCCGCCGCTGGATTCATCTGCACGATACGACCCTGGGCGTCGAGCATCACCACGCCGGCCGGAAGTGCTTCCTGTAGCAACGCCATGCGTTCGGTCAACGCCGAGACCTGTTCCTGGAGTTGCGTATAGGCGAGAGACAACTCTCCCGAAACCTGATTGAACAGGCGAAAAGCATCGGCGAGGCGTGCGGCCTCATCGGCTGAAACGGCGGAACTGGCAACGGCGTCATTCATTGCTGCCGATGATGGCAGATTCACCCGGCAGGAACAACCGGAGGGGGTGCCGAAATGGCGGCAAATTTTGCCGTTTATCGCTGGAACCACGCTTGCTTGCGCAGCTCACAATCGCCACGGGGCAAAATACAACCCCGACATCGGACAAACTAGATCAATCGCATGGCAAAAGCCGGTCAGGCCACCACAACCTTCCCTCTCTCGCTGAGCGCTTTCATGCGCTTGCCGATGCGCTTCAAACTAGCTGCAATGGTTGGTGTCGCTGTCGCCATCGCCGTTATCGTCGGAGTGTCCCTGTGGGCGCGCCAACCGGATTACGCAGTGCTGTTTTCCAATCTTTCTGACCGCGACGGCGGCGAGATCGTTGCGACGCTACAGCAGCAGAACGTGCCCTACCAGTACTCGGAGGGCGGCGGCGCCATCCTGGTGCCCTCGAACATGGTGCACGACATCCGCCTGCGGCTGGCATCGCAAGGACTGCCCAAGGGCGGGCTGGTCGGCTTCGAGGTCATGGAGAACCAGAAACTCGGCGCCAGCCAGTTCCTCGAACAGATCAACTACCAGCGCGCGCTGGAGGGTGAACTTGCGCGCACCATCTCGACGATTTCGGCAGTCAAAGGCGCTCGGGTGCATCTGGCCATTCCGAAACAGACCGCCTTCCTGCGCGACGAACAAAAACCGACCGCCTCGGTGCTGGTCAATCTACAGCCCGGACGCACGCTGGACGGCGCGCAGATCGCCGGCATCGTGCATCTGATCTCCTCTAGCGTCCCAGAGCTGGCTCCCGCCAGCGTCAGCGTGGTGGATCAAGAGGGCAGCCTGATTTCGCAGCAAAACGACGCCCTGCGCCAAACCGGCCTCGATCCAGCTCAGCTCAAGTACGTGCGCGACATCGAGAGCGGCTACATCAAGCGGATCGAAGCCATCGTCGTCCCGATCGTCGGCGCCGGCAACGTCAAGGCGCAGATCACTGCCGACGTGGATTTTTCCCAGACCGAACAAGTCGCAGAAACCTACCGCCCCAATCCCAGCCCCGAAACGGCCGTGCGCAGCCAGCAAGTCAGCGAATCCGGTGCCGGCGGCCCGAACGCCGTCGGCGTTCCCGGCGCACTCACCAACCAGCCGCCTGCGCCAGCGACAGCGCAAATCACCACTCCGCCGGCACCGGGGACCCCTGGAGGAGCGGGCACCGGCAATGCCCAATCGGCACAGAACTACTCGCGCAACTCCACCGTCAATTACGAAGTGGATAAAACCGTCAGCCACACCAGGATGGCGCCCGGCGTCGTCCGCCGGCTGTCGATCGCCCTGCTGGTCAACCAGAAACAGGAACCCGGCAAGCCCAAGGCCGTTCCGCTCAGCGACGCCGAAATCAAACAAATCACCGCTCTCGCCAAGGAAGCCGTAGGCTTCAACCAGCAGCGCGGCGATACGCTGAACGTCACCAACGCCGCTTTCAATCCGGGCGACAAGGATGTCCTGCCGCAAACGCCGATATGGAAAGATCCGTTCCTGCTTGCTACGTTGAAAGATATCGGTCGCTACATTGCCGCCATCGTTGTAGCCTGGCTGGTATGGACGCGACTGTTGCGCCCGCTGTTCCGCCGTCTGGCCGAAATCCGACCGCCGTCGCCTGCCGAAGAGGAAGTGTTCGAGGAATCGGAGGGCAGCCGCCATGCGGCGCGCAATTTCGAGGCCAAAATCGGCTATGCGCGCGATGTAGCCAAGCAGGATCCGAAGATTGTGGCCGGTTTGATCAAGGAGTGGGTAGGTGGCAACGAGTCCCGATGACGGCGTAGAGAAGAGTGCGATTCTTCTTCTATCCATCGGGGAAGACGAAGCCGCTGCGATCCTGAAAAACCTTTCACCCAAGGAAGTGCAGAAAATCGGCCACGCCATGGCGGCGCTCAAGCAGGTGCCGCGCGAACGCATTGAAAAGGTGTTGGACGAGTTCCATTCCCACACAGAAAAAGGCACGCCGGTCTCGGTGGACGAGTCGACCATCCGCTCGATGCTGACCAAGGCGCTGGGCGACGACCGGGCGGCCAACTTGATTTCGCGCATCCTCCAGGGCGGCGATACGGCGGGCATCGAAAGCCTGAAGTGGATGGACGCACCGACGGTGGCCGACCTGATCCGCAACGAGCACCCGCAGATCATCGCCACCATTCTGGTTCACCTCGACTACGACCACGCCGGCGAGATCCTCAAGCATTTCACCGAACGCCTGCGCAACGACGTATTGCTGCGCATCGCCACCCTCGAAGGTGTCCAGCCGGCTGCACTGCACGAACTGAACGACGCGCTGTCGCGCTTGCTTGCCGGGGCGACCTCGAACATCAAGAAATCGGCAATGGGCGGCATCCGCCATGCGGCGGAAATCCTCAACTTCGTCGGCCAGCAGGCGGAAACGGCGATTGTGGACAATGTCCGCGAGTACGATCCGGAACTGGCACAAAAGATCCTCGACGAAATGTTCGTCTTCGAAAACCTGATGGACGTCGACGACCGAGGCATCCAGCTGCTGTTGCGCGAGATTCAGTCCGATTCGCTGATCGTCGCCCTCAAGGGCGCCTCGCCGGAGTTGCGCGAGAAGATATTCAAGAACATGTCGCAGCGGGCGGCTGAAATGCTGCGCGAAGATCTCGAGTCGAAAGGACCGGTACGCCTCTCCGAAGTCGAAGGCGAACAAAAGGAAATTCTCAAGATCGCCCGCCGCCTTGCCGACGAAGGCCAGATCGTACTGGGTGGCGGCGGTGCCGAGGATCAATTCGTATGAGCGCCAGCGTCACACATAAGGAAAGCGGGCCATGAAGTCCGGCGGCAAATCGATGACCGCCTGGGAGCGCTGGGAACTGGCCAGCTTCGAGGAGGAACGGAAACGGCCACACCCGCTGACCGCGGCCCCGACCGTCGCCGCTGCAACGGCCGAAAAAACACCGCAGACGACCACGGCCGAAGAAATCGAACAACTGCGCCAGCAGGCCTACCAGACCGGGCACAGCGAAGGCTTTGCCGCTGGCAAGGCACAAGGACTTGCGGCCGGTCAGGCAGAAGGCGCCGCGATGGGGAAAGCCGCGGCTGCCCAATTGCTGCACGTGGCGGGCAAACTCGATCAGGCGCTGACCGACCTCGACCCGCAGGTGGCCGACGAACTTTCCGCACTGGCCATGGCGATCGCACGGGAAGTGATGCGACAGAGCATCGCGGTCAAACCCGAAATCGTGGTTGGCGTCGTCCGTGACGCGCTGGCGCAGTTGCCGCACCTGCACGCCTCGATCTTCCTCCACCCTGACGACGCATCCCTGGTACGCAGCTATGCCGGAGAATCGCTCGCGCACGCCGGACACCGCATCCACGAGAACGGACGGCTACAGCGCGGCGATGTGGTGATCGAATCCGGCGGCGCCCACATCGATGCCACCCTGGCAACCCGCTGGAAGCGGGTGATCGAAACCCTCGGCCGCGAAGCACCGTGGTTCGAGGAGTAAACGACATCCCCGCCGCCGGAATCCGGTCGACCAAACTGGTGTTGCGATGAACCCGCAAGCCTTGCGCGCCTACCTCGCCGAATGCCGCGCTCATCTGGCCGAAGCACATCCGTTCCAGATAGCGGGACGCCTGACGCGGATCAACGGCCTGGTGATGGAAGCCTCGGGGCTGCGCTTGCCGATCGGCTCCGCCTGCATGATCCAGGCACCCGGTCTCGGCGGCGTTGAAGCCGAAGTGGTGGGATTCAACGGCGAACGGCTGTTCATGATGCCGACCGAAGACGTTTACGGCCTCGCCCCCGGTGCACTGGTCACCCCGCTCGAAGCACTGGTGCCGCGACCGCAGATCGGCCTGGAAACACCGCCGCAGCGCCGCGTACAGGACCGCGCCAAACACTTGCCGGTCGGCAATGCCCTGCTCGGACGCGTCGTCGATGGCAACGGCCGCCCGCTCGACAGTCTCGGGCCGATCGACGCGCAGGATGTACGTTCGCTGGCCAGCCGGCCGATGAATCCGTTGCAGCGTGAACCGATTCGGCACAGCATGGACGTCGGCATCCGCGCCATCAACGCCTTGCTCACCGTGGGGCGAGGACAGCGGCTGGGCCTGTTCGCCGGCTCGGGGGTCGGCAAAAGCGTTCTGCTCGGCATGATGGCGCGCTACACCGCCGCCGACGTGATCGTCGTCGGGCTGATCGGCGAGCGCGGCCGCGAAGTAAAGGAGTTCATCGAACTCAACCTCGGCGCCGCAGGCCGCGCTCGCTCGGTGGTGGTTGCCGCACCGGCCGACGTCAGCCCGTTGATGCGGCTACAGGGCGCCTCCTATGCGACCGCCATCGCCGAACATTTCCGCGATCAGGGCCAGCATGTTTTGCTGATCATGGATTCGCTGACCCGCTATGCGATGGCCCAGCGCGAAATCGCCTTGGCGATCGGCGAACCGCCGGTCACCCGCGGCTATCCGCCATCGGTCTTCGCCCGCCTGCCGCAACTGGTCGAACGCGCCGGCAACGGCCCCGAGGGTGGCGGCTCGATCACAGCGTTCTATACCGTACTTACCGAAGGCGATGACCAGCAGGATCCGATCGCCGATGCAGCACGCGCCATCCTCGACGGCCACATCGTACTCAATCGCACTCTCGCCGATGCCGGACACTATCCGGCCATCGACATCGAACAATCCATCTCGCGTGCGCAGACGCAACTGATCGATGCCGACCATCTCGCCCAGGTGCGACTGTTCAAGCAACTCTACTCGCGTTATCAACGCGCCCGCGACCTGCTGACGGTCGGCGCCTACGCGGTCGGTTCCGACCCGCTTCTGGACCGGGCCATCGCGCTCTACCCAAAGTTCGAGGATTTTCTCCAGCAGGGTATCGACGACTGCGCCAACTACTCCGGCAGTCTCGCCACACTGGGGTCGGTCTTCAACTAGGTCGAAAAATATCGCAACAAACAGAACACTCGGCAACGCGCATTATTTGTCTGCCGGTTTTCCAATTGCGGTTGCAGCTTCCGCCTTGACGTATGATTTCGGCCATGGAACGACGTGAGATTTTTAAATCCATCGGCGCCGACGTGGCGACGGGGAAGTTGATTTTCCCGACCAGTGCCCAAGTGGCGATACGGGTCCGGCAGGCTCTCGACGATCCCGACTGTCACATCGACAACGCTGCGCGCCTGGTCCAGGCCGACCCTCTGCTTTCAGCGCGGGTGGTGGCGATTGCCAACTCGGTGGTATTCAACCGATCCGGTCGCGAAGTCACCGACGTCCGCGCCGCCGTCGCCCGCCTCGGATTTCGTACGGTCAGGGCGCTGGCCGTGGCCGTCGTCACTCGACAACTGGCCGGAGCGCACGGCGTCCAGGCTTATCAGGAAATTGCGGCAAAACTCTGGGAACACACGGCGCACGTCGCGGCACTGGCCCATGTGATAGCGCGCCGGGTGACGCATCAGGATCCGGAGACGGCGATGTTCGCCGGAATCGTTCATGAGGTTGGCGGGTTTTATCTGCTTTCGCGGGCCAAAGATTTTCCCGGCCTGCTGGACGATGACCATGCGGAATGGATCGAAAGCGGCGAGGCCGAAGTTGGCCGCGCCGTACTCAAGGTGCTTTCGGTACCGGAACCGGTGGCGCATGCCATCGAGGCTTTCTGGGACGGATTTCTGTCGCTGCCGCCGACGACCCTGGCCGACACCCTGCTGCTGGCGGAGGAACTGGCTCCGGTTCCGTCGCCGCTGCATCCGGCAGGCGGCGACCAACCCGGCGAAGGCATGCAGACACGGCTCGACATGGTCATTGCCGAAGACACGCTGACCAGCATACTCGAGGAGTCCGCCGAGGAAGTCGCCTCGCTGACTGCCGCACTCAGGTTCTAGGAAGCCCCATACCGGAAAGACGCACTCCGCGCAGTTGGCGTGCGCTCAGAGTGAGCGGCCAAGAATTTCCTTCATGATTTCCGAGGTGCCGCCGTAGATGCGCATGACCCGGGCGTCGCGCCGTAGGCGAGGCGATCGCTGCGCCTACGGCGCGACGCCCTTGCCGGATACGTTCATCGGATGCTCCGTCTCATGCTGCGGATTGCGGATTATGCAGGTGGCGCAGTTCGACCTTGTTGAGCTTGCCGGTAGCGGTCAGCGGCAATTCGTCGACGAAAAGAATCTGCTCGGGAAGCCACCATTTGGCGACGCGCGGGGCCATGTGCGCCTTCAGTTCATCGGCGGTCACCGCAGCGCCTGCCGTCAGCGTACAGATCAACAGCGGCCGCTCCTCCCAGCGCGGATCATGCACACCGATAGCCGCCGCCTGGCGGATCGCCGGATGGCTCATGGCCGCCAATTCGAGTTGCGCGGCACTGATCCATTCGCCGCCCGACTTGATGACGTCCTTGGCGCGGTCCACGATCTCCACCGTCCCGTCGGCATGGATCTTCGCAATGTCCCCGGTATCGAGCCAATCGACCGCCGCCTGCACCGGGTCACCGACGTAGCGGCCGGTGACCGAGGGGCCGCGGACGAACAGCCGGCCCATTTTTTTGCCGTCAAAGGGCAATTGCTCGCCCGCATCGTCGAGCAGCTTTAGACGCGACTGGAAACCGACGCGGCCCTGCCGTTCGCGATACAGCAGGGCGCGGGTTTCCGCGTCGGCAAGTTCCGCGCCGGGCGGCGGGCTGCCGCGCGTGGCACCCGGCACCTCGGTCATGCCCCAGGACTGGCGCACCTTGATTCCATGCGCGTCGAGCTTGTCCAGCAGCGTCTGCGAAGGTCGCGTGCCGGCAAGCAAACCGGTCTTCAGCGTCGGCACCTCCAGACCCAGGCGCAGCAGGCTGTCGACGATGTCCTGCCAGACCGTGGGCACCGCACCGGCAAGCGTGACGCCTTCACTGCGGATGAGGTCGATAATGCTTTGGGCGTCGAAGGCGCGGCCTGGCAACACCAGCTTGTGGCCGTTCATCGGCGCGGTAAAGGGCATCATCCAGCCGTTGGCATGGAAGATCGGCGCAATCGGCATCACGCACTCCAGGGCGCCGGGACGATAGCCGCCGTACATATCGGCCATGGTCATGTTCATCGCCGTCAGCGTGAGGCTGCGATGCGAATAGGCAACGCCTTTCGGGCGCCCGGTGGTACCCGAGGTAAAACAGATCGTCGCCGCCTGACGCTCATCGAAGCTCGGCCATTCGAAATCGTCGTCGAACCCGGCGGTCAATGCAGACTTGCTGATCAGGCCGGGAATGCTGGATTGCGGAAGTTCGCCGGCTTCGTCCATGAAGACCCACGCCTTGACGCCCGGCGCCAGCGGAGCGAGCGCTTCCGCGACGGACAGGGTGCCGCCGTCGATAAAGACGATCTTGTCGTCCACCTTCTCGATCATGTAGCGCAGATCGTCGGGAAGCAGCCGCGGGTTCAGGGTATGCAGCGCGGCGCCAATGCCCAGCACGCCGTAAAAAAGCTCCAGATGATTGCTGGTGTTCCAGGCCAGTGAGGCGATGCAGTCGTCAAGGCCATAGCCGTTGGCGCCAAGCGCCTTGGCTAGACGCCTGGCGCGCACCCGCATTCCTGCCCAATTTTCGCGTTCGATCTCGCCCGACAGCCGACGTGCCACGACTGCGGTGCCGGCATGGTGATCGGCGGCATAATCGATGAGCTGCGAAACCAGCAACGGTACATCCATCATCGTGCCGAGCATGTTGAACCTCCTGTAGGCGAAGTCTGCACTTTCCGTCCGACGTATGGGTGTGAGCGTATCGCCCCGCAGCCGGCTTTTGCACTGGCGATGATATACATCCGCCGCTCCGCCCAGCCCTTCCTTTCGGGGGGTAAATACCGTCGGATCGGCCGGCGGAAATTGGGGTCGTACCGCAGCGCCGGCAGTGCCCGGCGTCTCTCCGGAGGGGAGCGAATCGGCAGTCGCGGTTACTTGGAGAGGAAATTCAATGCCCGGGCGCGGGCCAATGCGGCAGAACGATTGGTGACGCCAAGCTTCTTGTAGAGGTTCTTCAGGTGCCATTTGATCGTACCCACCGCAATGTCCGTGTGGTCGATCATCTGCTTGTTCGACAGGCCGATATCGATCAGGGAGAGCAGTTCCACTTCGCGGCGCGTGAGGACGACCGGGGAAGCGTTGCCGCGGATTTCCGAGCGCTGCTGTAGGAAGCGGTTGCTGATCGGCAGGCCGTCGCAGATTTTTGCGAAGAACTGCCGCTCTTCCGGCAGCGTAAAGACCCACGAGGACAACTTGGTGTCGTTGATCAAAGCGGCAACCACTCCCGCCTGATCGCGAAAGGGGCGCATCACATGCCCCTGCGTCGCGTGGCTGACGGCCCGCGCCAACTCTTTCGCTGCCGCGGCGGCATGGCCGCGGTGCATGGCAAGCGTCGCCTTCGCCAGCCCCAACTCGACCATCCGCGATATGCGTCCGTCGGCCTGGGCAGCATCCATTTCGGCGGCAATCAACGCTCCGACTTCTTTGTAATGTTTACCTGCGAGCATCAGATCGATGGCGGCCGCCATACGGATCTCGCGGTAGCGCGGCAGCATCGGCTCCCCGGAATCGGCGACGGAAATCTGCCCGTCGCTGCGGACGAGGCCGATACGGCTCGCCTCGGCCAATGCCTCCTTGACCCGCCCGAGATGCAGCAGCCGCTGCACCAGATAACAGGAAACCATCAGCGACAGGCGAGGCGGATAGCGGCCGGCGATCTCCTGGAGCGTTGTCACGGCAATCGGTGCCTCCGATCCCCCGTCCCAAAGTTTGATCGCGGCGTCGAAACCACAGGCGGTGCACTCGATACTGTCCGCCGCCTCCTGGGTGTAGACACTGCGCAATCCCAGCCGCAGCCAGTCGCGCGCTTCCTCGTCGCACCCCATTTCGACGGCACACTTGGCCGCCAGCAGGGCCATCACGTCGCCCAGCTTGGTATCGTCGCCCAGCGTGGCCCGAGTCCGTACCAGACCGGCCTGCAATTCGCGGTAGGCATGTGCGTAGTCGCCGGCGAACATCGACAGCACCGCGTGGCCCAGCGTGACCCAGCCCAGAAAGTAGTCGCTTCCCGCTTGGCGCAGGATCGGCTCGGCGACCCGCATCGCCCGCCGGGCCTCGGCAAACCGGAAAAATCCCGCCAAGCAGAAGGCCTTGAGACCGCTGACCGCACCGATATTGAACGGATCGCCGCTGTTCCGCTCCGCCAACCAGCGTTCGGCACGTTGCAGCGTGTCGAACGGACGGTCGGTAAACAGGTCGATGCACATGCGCAAATGGTCGGTACGTTGCGTCAGATCGCCGGGCGGCGAAGCCTCGCCCTGTTCTGGACAACGCAGACGCTCGGCAAGCCTTTCGTGCTGTGCCCGGGCGAGTTCGTAACGACGGCGGAAAATCAACGCCCAGACGTACCAGAAATGGGCTTCCCAACCGATATACGCGCCGCCTGCCTGTAGTCGATCGATCCAGGAAATATATTGCTGGACGTCGCCGCGATCGCGGACAAAAACCGTGGCCGTGCATTCCAAAATCCGCCCCGCCACATCGAGCCGCTCCGATGCCAACGCATAGTCTATGGCGTCGCGCCAGTCGCCCTCGCGTTCGCACCACTCGGCGGCACGCTGCAGCACGCAACGTTTCCGCTCCGCCTCGATCGCGCGGCCCGCCTCTCCCAGCAGGTATTGCCGAAACAGGCCATGCAATCGGTAATGCTTGCGATTGCGGTCGAGGGGGATGATGAAAACATTGCGTCGGAGGAGAAGGTCCAGATACCGCTCGGCATTCTTGTCGCCGATCGCATAGCGGCACAAGTCCGCACTGAAGGTACGCAGTTGGGCCAGACAAAACAAAAACGTCCGCAACCGCTCGTCGAAGCCCTGGAGCACCTGTCGGTTGAGCAATCCGGCGACGTCCTCGTCCGACCCGGAAAATGACTCCAGTGCGGTGCGCGGATGCGCCGAACCGGAGAGGACGATCTGCGCCATGCGCACGGCGGCCGGCCAGCCTTCGGTCTGCTGGACAATCGCCGCAACGCCGCAAGAGCCGATTTTCCCTTCCAGGTCTACGCCGAGCAGTTCCCTGGCTTCCTCCGCGTCGAGACTCAATTCAGCGAAGCCCACGTCGCGCATCAAGCCTTCCAATTTCGCACGGGCGAGATTTATCCCCGGGTCGGTCGTACTCGACCAGACCAAACGCACCGATGCCGGCGTGCGAAAAATCAGGGCATCCAGCAGCGGCGCCAGCGCCTCGTCAGTGCAACTGTTCAGGTTGTCGATGAAAATGATTACCGGTGCAGGCAGACGGGCAATGACTTCGATCAGTTCGTCGCGACGACCTTCGGGTGTTTCGCCACCACGGAACAGAGCCTGCGTCGGATGGACGTCGGACTCGGGTCTGGCGAGTGCATTTTCGAGAGCGCTCAGTACCCTTTCGACGCTGACGCTGCTGTCGTCCAAGCCAATCCAAAAGCACTGCTCACCCGCCCTACATGAGTGGGCGTAAAGCTCCGACATGAGGACGGTCTTGCCGTAGCCGATGGGCGCGACGAGGCTGACGACTTTCGGCTGGCCGCTGTCGCTGCGCGCCAGTTCATCGAGCAGTCGGGTGCGCACCGGCCGGAACATGAAGTTCGGCGGATTTGGGCGATAGGGCTTACCGACGGATACCTGTCCGACCGAACGCGTCCCCGGTGTCTTCGCCACTATCAATGCCCCTCCTATTTTTGGGGGCGATTATATTCGGCCCCAAAACAGGCTTTGGGAGGCTTTGTCCGAGGTCTCCGGGACCGCAGATGAAACGACGGAAGCGCGGCGTGCGCTAGAAAATTTCCTCGCTACAGACCACCGGACGGCTTTCCCGTGTACCTCTCATACGCTTGCCAGGAGTTGTCGGGTCGTTGGGCGATATCTCGACATGATCCTGATGCACCGCAACCAGCGTTCCGACAAACGGAAAGTCGTCGAAACGATCGGGAACGCGGTAACTCACGAGATCGCCGACCTTGAAGGTGGCGGGCTCGAAATTGAATTTGAACGGACAGCCTTCGCTACCGTTGGCTAGATCCTGCATGGGCCAGACCCTCCTTGCTGTACCGCGGCGGAAGCGCTACTCAAACCGGCCGGCAATCAATTCGCTAAGTTGCCGGCTTCCCCAAAATGAATTCGGCGCCTCGTTCAGCGATCATCATGGTCGGAAAATTGGTGTTGCCGCTGATGATCTCCGGCATGATCGAGGCATCGATCACGCGTAGCCCAGCCACACCACGGACGCGCAGTTCGCTGTCGACCACGGCCATCTCGTCACTCCCCATCTTGCAAGTGCCGACAGGATGGTAGAGCGTGTTGGCGTTGGCGCGGATATAGGCGTTGAGCTCGGCATCGGAGGTCAAATCCGCGCCCGGCGCGTATTCGCTGCCACGAAAATCGTCGTACGCCTGCTGCGCAAAAATCTCGCGCGACAAGCGGATGCCTTCGCGCAGCACTCGCAGGTCTTCGGACTCGGAAAAATAGCGCGGGTCGATTTCCGGAGCGACCATCGGATCGCTCGAACGGATCCGGATGGTACCAACACTGCGCGGCTTGCTGCCGTTCATCACCGCCTGGAAGCCCTCCTCATGGATCACATCGCGGCCATGGTCGTTGTACATCAGCGGAACGGTGTATATCTGTAGGTCGGGATACGCGAGGTCGGGGCGCGACTTCAAATGCGCCCACGCTTCGAGGCCGCCGACCGCCGTTGGACCAGAGCGGAACAGCATGTACTGGCCAAGGGCCTTGGCCATCGCCAGCGGCTTCAGGGTGGACAGCAGCGACAACGGTTTCGTCATCCGCTGCTTGACGGGCACCGCGATGTGGTCGCGCAGATTGCGGCCGACGCCCGGCAGCGCATGCCGTACGGGGATGCCATGGGGCAGGAGGTCGCACGGATCACCGATGCCGGAGAGCTGGAGGATCTGCGGCGAATTGACGACGCCGCCGGAGAGGATGACCTCGCGATTGACGCGGATCGTTTCGCTACGGCCGCGATGCAGATATTCGATGCCGGTCGCGCGCGTGCCGTCGAGAATCACGCGCTTCACCAAAGCACCGGTGATCACCCGCAGATTGGGACGATTCAGGACTGGCTTGAGGTAGCGCAGCGAAGCGCTGTGACGCACCCCATCGGCGTAGTTGCCCTGCATTTGCGCCATGCCGAGTGGGTTGCCTGCATTGACGTCGTTGTTGAACGGATGGCCGGCCGCGATGCCGCCCTCAATCCAGGCACGCGAGGTTGGATTCATGCTCTCCATCGGCGTCGCGGTGACGGCTATCGGCCCCGCATGGCCACGATGTTCGGGATTGCCTGCGGGATAGCTCTCGATGCGCTTGAAATAGGGCAGGCAGTCCTGGTACGACCAGCCGGCGTTGCCGAGTTGCGCCCACGCGTCGTAATCCCCGGCATTGCCGCGGGAAACCACCAAGCCGTTGATCGAGCTAGAACCGCCGAGCACCTTGCCGCGCGGGAAATACAAGACCCGACCGTTGGCGTATTGCTGCGGCACGGTTTCGTAGTTCCAGTTGCCCTTGCCTGATTGCATCAGCGCGAAAAAGCCAGCCGGCATGCGATAAAGGAAGCTGCTGTCGGGACCGCCGGCTTCGAGCAGCACCACATTGAGCGAAGGGTCCGCACTCAGGCGGTTGGCGAGAACGCATCCGGCCGAACCGGCGCCGACGACGACGAAGTCGATCTCGGAATTCATTCAGGACTCCTGATAGTTGCAGTAACGAACAGCGGGGGCCTTGCACGGCCTTTGCCGCTAAAAGCCACCCGCAGGCGGGGCCGTCGCTCTCAGTGCTGGCCTTCCGGCATGCGCACGATCAGCCCGTCGAGCGCATCGCTGAGCCGGATCTGGCACGAAAGGCGGCTGTTTTCCCGGACGTTGTCGGTCAGCAGCAGCATGTCCTTCTCGATGCCCGGGGTGGCGGGGCCGGTCTTGTCCGTCCAGGCCGGGTCCACATAGACATGGCAGGTACCGCAGGCGGCGGCACCGCCGCAATCGCCGTCAATGCCCTGCACCAGGTTTTGCAGCGCGGCTTCCATGACGGTGACGCCGCTGGCGGCCTCGACGACGCGTTCCGCACCGTCGGCGGTGATAAAAGTGATTTTTGGCATGGCTAATACTCTCTCTGTTAGATGATCGGGGCGTGGGTCGCCCCTGTACGTGACGGCGTCAGACGTGCAGCCGAACCGGCAGCTCGATGAAACCGTGGATCAGGTTGGAGGGCACGCGCACCGGTTCGCCGGCGACTTCGATGCGCGAGTAGCGTTCCAGCACCTCTTCGAACAGCACCTTGAGCTGGAGTTCGGCGAGACGATTGCCGAGGCAGCGGTGGATGCCGAAACCGAACGACAGGTGGTGGCGCGCGCGCGGCCGGTCGACGATGAAATCCATCGGCCGCTCGATCACGTCTTCGTCGCGATTGCCCGAGAGGTACCACATCGCCACCTTGTCGCCCTTACGGATTTTCTGTCCCTGGAATTCGAAGTCCTCCAGCGCAGTGCGGCGCATGTGCGCAATCGGCGTCTGCCAGCGCACGATTTCCGGAATCATGCTGGCGATCAGCGCGCGGTTGGCCTTGGCCTTGGCGAATTCGCCCGGATACAGCGAGCAGGCCAGTGCGCCGCCGGACATCGAGCTGCGCGAGGTGTCGTTGCCGCCGACGATCAGCAGCACCAGCATGCCGAGGAACTGGGTATCGTCCAGCCCCTGCATCGACGGCGTATGCGCCAGCATCGACACCAGGTCAGGCTGCGGTGGCAGCTTCTTGCGCTCGGCGTAGAGCTGCTGGAAATAGGCCAGGCATTCCATCAGCTCCTGCTCGCGTTGTTCCCAGGTGTCGACCAGGCCGTAGCCGGGGCGGGTGGTGACAATGTCCGACCAGCGCGTCAGCCGGCGTCGCTCCTCGAAGGGGAAGTCGAGCAGGGTAGCCAGCATCATCGTGGTCAGTTCGATGGAGACGCGGTCGACCCAGTTGAAGGTCTCGCCGATCGGCAGCGAATCCAGCACCCGCCTGGTTCGCTCACGGATCGTCGCCTCGAAGCGCAACAGGTTGTGCGGCGCCACGATGGGGCTCACCGCCATGCGGTGCACGTCGTGCTCGGGTGGGTCCATGCCGAGGAAGTTGGGCAGATAGATGCCGCCGTCGACGGCATTCAGCGTCGTGTCGTCGAGCACGAAGCTGCCGTGGGTGTGGTCGGACGAGAACACCTTGTGGTTGGTGTCGATCGCCATGATGTCGTTGAACTTGGTGATCGACCAGTAGGGACCGTAGGCGCTCTCGGCGCAGTAATGCACCGGCGCGTCCTTGCGCAGGCGTTCGAAGTAGGGATGCAGGGCTTCCTGGCGGAAAAGTTCGGGGTCGCTTACGTCGATCTGGTCGAGCGGAATCGTACGCGCCCGCTCGGCGTGGTCTGTCAGGATGGTCATCGTTTCTCTCCGGGGTGGCAGCTACGCTGCTCGTTTAAGTTTCTGGCGAACTTTGGCGTGCGGCCGTAACCGCTTGCGGCAGGCGGACCCCAATCTACCGAGCCACCGTACGCGACGCCACGGGCCTGTGCAGCCTCTTGTTAGTGATAGGCGTGGCGCCATTCCACGCGCTATAGTTTGAATTGTAGCGGCGGCAAAAGTGCCGCAAGCAGTACTAAAGGATAGGCGATAGCGCTATTCGATGGCGCTTTTGGAATGGGCCTGTTGGCGCAGTATGTATTTCTGGATTTTCCCGGTCGAAGTTTTCGGCAAGGCGCCGAAAACTACCTGCTTCGGCACCTTGAAGCGGGCGAGGTGCGACCGGCAATGCTCGACGATCTCTTCGGCCGTAACGCTCACGCCGTCCTTGAGTTCGACGAAGGCGCAGGGCACTTCGCCCCACTTCGTGTCCGGCTTGGCCACCACAGCCGCGCTGATCACCGCCGGATGGCGGTAGAGCACATCCTCGACCTCCAACGAGGAGATGTTCTCGCCCCCCGAGATGATCACGTCCTTGGAGCGATCCTTGATCTTGACGTAGCCGTCGCTGTGTACCACCGCCAGATCGCCGGTGTGGAACCAGCCGCCGCGGAATGCCTCCTCGGTTGCCGCCGGGTTCTTCAGATAGCCCTTCATCACCAGATTGCCGCGGAACATGATCTCGCCTATGGTTTCGCCGTCCCAAGGCACCGGTTCGAGGTTATCCGGATTGAGCACGGCGATCGCTTCCTGCATGTGGTAGCGCACTCCCTGGCGTCCGTTGCGGGCGGCGCGGAGGTCGATCGGCAACGCGTCCCATTCGGGATGCTTGGCGCAGACGGAAGCCGGGCCGTAGGTTTCGGTCAGGCCATAGACGTGGGTGATGTTGAGGCCAATCTGTTCCGCACCCTCGATGATCGCCGCAGGCGGTGCGGCACCTGCAATGAGGCCGTTTACCTGATGGGTAATTCCCTCCCTAATGCCAGCCGGAGCGTTGATCATCATGCCGTAGACGATGGGTGCGCCGCACATGTGGGTGACGCGGTGCTCACGGATCAAACCGAAGATCAGCATCGGATCGACCTTGCGCAGACAAACGCTGGTTCCGGCGTTGGCTGCCAGCGTCCAAGGAAAGCACCAGCCGTTGCAATGGAACATCGGCAGGGTCCACAGATAAACAGCGTGCGGCGGCATGCCCCAGGAAATGATGTTGCTGGCCGCATTCAGATAGGCACCGCGGTGATGATAGACCACGCCCTTGGGATTGCCGGTGGTTCCCGAGGTGTAATTGAGGGCAATCGCATCCCACTCGTTTTCCGGCAGGCGCCAGTCGAATTCGCCGTCGCCTTCGCGCAGAAACGCCTCGTAATCCGTTTCACCGAGCGTCTCGCCGCCGGCGAAATCAGGATCGAGGCTATCGATGACCAGGGGTTTCGCTCCCTCGAAAAGCGCCAGTGCGCCTTTGACGGTGGCGGAAAATTCCGGATCGGTGATCAGCACCTTGGCTTCGCCATGCCGCAGCATGAAGGCAATCGCCTCCGCATCCAGGCGGGTATTCAGCGTGTTCAACACGGCCCCGCTCATCGGCACGCCGAAATGGCACTCGAACATCGATGCCGTATTGGGCAGCATCGCCGCGACGGTATCGCCCTTGCCGATGCCGCGTTTTTTCAGTGCCGAGGCAAGCCGGCGACTGCGCTCGTAGCTTTCCTTCCATGTATAACGCCTGGCGCCCTGGATGACCGAAATGCGCCCTGGGTAGACGCACGCCGAGCGTTCGATGAAACTCAGCGGCGAAAGCGGAACGTAGTTGGCCGGATTCTGATCGAGCCCAACGGTGTAAGGATTGCTCATGAACGCCTCCTCATCAAGATCGTGTATTGGCTGGATACTAAATAAATACCGAAAGCTGTTTTCAGAATCCTTACTGAGGCCTGCCTCAAACGCCCGACGGGAACCCCTTCGAATTCCCATTCACCGGGACCACGAAGACGCACGCTGCGGAAAGTGAACCGATTCACCCGCTTGCGCGGTGCCGATGCAAAACAAAAAGCCCGCATCGGGCGGGCTTGGCTGATAGAACCGAATGGCGGAGAGGGTGGGATTCGAACCCACGGTAGGCTTGCACCTACGCCTGATTTCGAGTCAGGTACATTCGACCACTCTGCCACCTCTCCGTGGGCGCGGATTCTATCACCGCAAAAGCTTTTGGACGAAGCGGCCGTGGCACAATGCCCGTCCCTCTTCCAGGGAAATGCGATGGGGCGACTTGCCGGCTTGACCTTTTTGTTCTGCGCCGTGCTGCTGACGGCCTGCGACCGCATTGAGACGCCGGAACAAAGCGGCGAACTGGTGGTTGCGATTCGCAACGGCCCGGCCACCTATCAAGTCGAGAATGGCGTCGCCAGCGGCTTCGAGCACGACATCGTGGAAGCCTTTGCGCAAAGCCGGCATCTACAGGTCCGCTATATAGTCGCCGACGACCAAGGCGCGCTGCGCAGGATGGTGCGCCGGAAAAAGGTCCATTTTGCCGCCTCGGCAAGCGTCGAGGACGTACCCGACCTGTTGTTCACCGCGCCGATGCGCGAAACTGAGCCGATCCTGGTGGGATCGGCCGACAATCCGGCGATCCAGGAGGAAGAGACTGCGCTCGACGGCATGCGCATCGAAGCGATGTTCGCATCGCCTCAGGCTGAAGCGCTGACCCGCATGTCAGGTACGCCGCCGCGCTTCACGGTGATCCAGCGCAGCGGCGTGGCGGAATTCGAACTGCTGCAGAACGTCGGAGAGCGGCGTACCGATCTCGCCGCCACCGATACCCTGCAATACCGGCTCGCCCTGCAACTGTTTCCCGATCTGGAGGTCGTGCAGAGCCTGCCCGGGAAACTCCGCTTCGCCTGGGCCTTCGCCACCGAAGATAAGGCGCTTTGGAACGCGGCGCAGGATTTCATCGCCGAAATGCAACGCAGCGGCCAGCTGGCGCGACTCAAGGACCGCTATTTCGGCCACATCGAGCGCATCAAGCCGCAGGGCATAACCGAACTGCTCGACGACATGCGCACCACCCTGCCCCGCTACCGCAAGGATTTCCAGGATGCCCAGGCCGCGTCCGGCATCGACTGGCGGCTGCTGGCGGCGCTGGCCTACCAGGAGTCGAAATGGGATCCCAACGCGACGTCGCCGACCGGGGTGCGCGGCATGATGATGCTGACTGAAGACACCGCCGACCGGCTGCGGGTGAACAATCGCCTCGATCCGAAACAGAGCATCCGCGCCGGCGCCAAATACCTCGCCGATCTGCGCGACGGTCTGCCCGACGAAGTCGCCGAACCGGACAGGACCTGGTTGGCTCTGGCCGCATACAACCTGGGCATGGGGCACATGAACGGGGCGCGCGCCATCGCCACAGGGATGAAGCGCGACCCGAATTCGTGGTACGAAATGAAAAAAGTGCTGCCACTGATGGCCCGACCCGAGGTGTATTCGCACCTCAAATCGGGTCGGGCGCGCGGCGGCGAGGCGGTAATCCTGGTGGAAAACATCCGCACCTTCTACGGCATCCTCAGCCACTTCGAGCCGGCTTGGCAGCCGACGCTGAAACCCTACAAGCCGAATTTCAAGCTGCGCTGAGCTGCTCCAGCCCGCCCATGTAGGGACGCAGTACTGTAGGGATGGCGACGCTGCCGTCGGGGTTCTGGCCATTCTCCAGAATCGCCACCAGCGTGCGACCCACCGCAAGGCCGGAGCCATTGAGCGTGTGCACCAGTTCCGGCTTGTTCTTCTCGTTGCGGAAACGGGCCTGCATGCGCCGCGCCTGGAAGGCTTCGAAGTTGGAGCAGGAAGAAATCTCGCGATAGGTATTCTGCGCCGGCAACCAGACTTCGAGGTCATAGGTCTTGGCCGCGGAAAACCCCATGTCGCCACTGCACAGCGCCATCTTGCGATAAGGCAATTCCAGCTTTTGCAGGATGGCCTCGGCGTGGCCGGTGAGCTGTTCCAGCGCTTCCCACGATTTTTCCGGCGTCACGATCTGCACCAGTTCCACCTTGTCGAACTGATGCTGGCGGATCATGCCGCGCGTGTCGCGGCCGTAGGAGCCGGCCTCGGAGCGGAAGCAGGGCGTATGGCAGACGAACTTCAGCGGCAGCGCCGCCGGATCGAGGATCTCGTCGCGGACGATGTTGGTCACCGGAACCTCGGCCGTCGGGATCAGGTAGAGCCGGCTTCCGTCGTGGCGCTGGACGTGAAACAGATCCTCCTCGAACTTCGGCAGCTGACCGGTTCCGAACATGCTGTCGGGATTCACCAGATAAGGCGCATACAGTTCCGTGTAGCCGTGTTCGGATGTATGCACATCCAACATGAACTGGGCAAGTGCGCGATGCAGGCGCGCCAGACTGCCCTTCATCAGCGTGAAGCGGCTGCCGGCGATCTTGGTCGCGGTTTCAAAATCCAGGCCCAGCGGCGCACCGACATCGACGTGATCCTTGACCTCGAAGTCGAAACGGCGCGGCGTGCCCCAACGCAGGACTTCGACGTTGCCGGTTTCGTCGCGCCCCACCGGCACGCTTTCGTGCGGCAGATTGGGGATGGTCGCAACGAAGTCGTGGTAGCGCTTCTGGAGTGCGGCCAGCTTGTCTTCGTTAGCCTTCAGCTCGTCACCGATGCCGCCCACTTCGGCCAGCACGGGCGAAGCATCCTCGCCTTTGCTCTTGAGAATGCCGACCTGCTTGGACAGGCTGTTGCGCCGCGCCTGCAACTCCTGGGTATGCGTCTGCACCTGCTTGCGCTCGGATTCCAGCGCTTCGAAGGCGGCGGTGTCGAGGGCGATGCCGCGCGTGGCCAGACGCTCGGCGACCGAAGCCAGCGCGTTGCGAAGAAGTTGGATGTCCAGCATGTGAAGTCCTGTGCGGTTCGATGCCGCGAGCGCGGCACAAGGGGCGCCGATTATAAGCGAGGCCCCGGCCGCCGCCCGAGGCACTAGGATGGGAATGTAGCCTGTGCCGGAGAACGCCATGAAACCCTGCCTCGCCCTCGACGAAGCCACCGTCCGCCGTCGCCTAGGCGAATGCCTGCCGCACTGGACGCTGGCAGACGGCCAGCTATACCGCGCCTATCGTACCGAAGGCTGGAAGGGCGCGTTGATGGTGGTCAACGCCATCGGCCACCTGGCCGAAGCCGCCTGGCACCATCCGGACATCGCGCTCGGCTGGGGCCGCGTCGAAGTCCGGTTGTCGACCCACGACGCAAAAGGCATTACCGACCGTGATTTTGCCCTGGCGCAACGCATCGAAGATTTGGTGCAGTGGCAACCCAGCCGTGAAGACGGCCCGCTGAGCGGAACGCCGGACGATCCGCGTTACCGTTATGTCCTTCCGGACTGAATGCCTTTCCGCGAAATCACACCAGGTTTGCGTTGCAACCAATTGAGCGGTTTGAAGAACGGATTTCCTCATCCGCCGCGACGATGCGCCGCACCTTGATTTCGTCGAAACCGGTGCCGATACTGAACTACAAACATCTCACAGCGACGCTCCAGCGGAGCGTCAATCATCGAATAATTTGAGGAGGGTTTGCCATGCTCTCGATGAAGGAGTGTCTCGATTATTGCGATCTGAACGAGGACGAAGTTTCGTTGATCGCCCACCATGAGCATCTGAGTTTCCCGATGGCGGCGCAGATGGCCTGCGGTCTGGTGCAAAGCGAAGAGGGCACCGGGTTGTTGCGCGGCATGTTGAGCGAGGCGATCTGCGAGGCCGCCAGCGAAGGCGGGGACGATGCGCTGCATCGGGCTGAACGCGCACTGGTGCACTTCAACAGCGCGCACCCGCCCTGCTGAGGCCTACGGGTTGCGCTTTTTCGCGGCAGCGTCCAGTTGCCGCAGGCGGGACAGCTTGTCCGCAATCTTCTGCTCCAGCCCGCGCGGCGTCGGCTGGTACCAGCCCGGCGCCGCGATGCCTTCCGGAAAGTAGTTTTCTCCGGCCGCGTAGGCTTCCGGTTCATCGTGCGCGTAGCGATATTCGCTGCCGAAGCCGAGTTCCTTCATCAACTTGGTCGGCGCATTACGCAAATGCTCCGGCACCGGCCGCGATCTGTCCTTTGCGACGAAGGCGCGGGCGGCGTTGTAGGCCTTGTAGGCGGCGTTCGACTTGGGCGCCACGGCGAGATAGATGATCGCTTCGGCGAGCGCCAGTTCGCCTTCCGGCGAGCCTAGACGCTCATAGGTATCGACCGCATTCAGCGTCAATTGCAGGGCCCGCGGGTCGGCGAGGCCGATGTCCTCGGTGGCCATGCGGATCATCCGCCGCCCGAGGTAAAGCGGATCGGCGCCGCCGTCGAGCATGCGCAGCAGCCAGTAGAGCGACGCATCGGGGTCCGAGCCGCGTACCGACTTGTGTAATGCCGAGATCTGATCGTAGAAGGCGTCGCCGCCCTTGTCGAAGCGACGCAGATCGCTCGCCAAGGTCGATTCTAAGAAAACGGCGTCGACCCGCACTACACCGGCCGCTGCGGCCGCTGTCTTGAGCTGCTCCAGCACGTTGAGCAAGCGCCGGGCATCGCCGTCGGCATGCCCGATCAGTCGATCGCGGGCGTCGTCGGCGAACGCCAGCTCGGCGAACGCCCGCGCCTGGGCGCGGGCGAACAGTTGCCGCAGATCGTCCTCGCTGAGGCTTTTCAGCACATACACCGAAGCGCGTGAAAGCAGCGCCGAATTCACCTCGAACGACGGATTCTCGGTGGTCGCACCGATGAAAGTCACCGTACCGCGTTCGACATAGGGCAGAAAGGCATCCTGCTGCGCCTTGTTGAAGCGATGCACTTCGTCGACGAAAAGGATGGTCCGTCGACCGCTCTGTGCTTGCGTCAGTTCGGCCTGTAGCATCGCCTCGCGGATATCCTTGACACCCGAGAACACAGCCGAGAGAGCAATGAACTGTGCCTCAAAGGCATCGGCCATCAGCCGCGCCAGCGTGGTCTTGCCGACGCCGGGCGGGCCCCAGAGGATCATCGAATGCGGCGTACCCGAGTCGAAGGCCAAGCGCAGCGGCTTCCCCGGACCCAGCAGATGCGACTGGCCGATGACTTCGTCGAGGGCTTGCGGGCGCAACGTTTCAGCCAGCGGCGCATGGCCGGGCGCCGCTGCAAACAGATCGTGATCGGACAAAGGGACGAACTCCGGACGGCGGATCGTGACGGCTTAAAAGTCCGTCGCCAACCCTGGCCAGGCGGCTTGCAGCGCAGCCCGGAATTCGCCGCGAATGCGCTCCAGCGCAGCCGGGGTGTCGGCTTCGAAGCGCAGCACCACCACCGGCGTGGTGTTCGAAGCGCGGGCGAGGCCAAAACCATCGGCATATTCAGCGCGCACTCCGTCGAGGGTGAACAGCTCCCGCGCCGTCGGGAAACGTCCGCTCTTTTGCAGGGTCTCGATCAGGCGGTGGGGTTCGCCTTCCTTCATCTTCAGGTTGAGTTCCGGCGTCGAAAGGGCATTCGGCAGATTCTTCAGCGGCCAGTTGGCGTCCTTCCAGCGTGAGACGATTTCCAGCAACCGGGCACCGGCATAGAGGCCATCGTCGAAGCCGTACCAGCGCTCCTTGAAGAACATATGGCCGCTCATCTCTCCGGCCAGCGGCGCGCCGGTCGCCTTGAGTTTGGTCTTGATCAGCGCATGGCCGGTGTTCCACATCAGCGGCACGCCGCCCTGGAAGCGCACCGATTCGGCCACCCAGCGCGAACATTTGACGTCGTAGATGATCTGCGCGCCGGGGTTGCGGCTCAGCACGTCGGCGGCGAACAGCATCAATTGGCGATCCGGATAGACGATCTCGCCGTCCTTGGTCACCACGCCGAGGCGATCGCCGTCGCCGTCGAAGGCAAGCCCCAGTTCGGCGTCGGTCTCGCGCAGGGCGCGGACCACGTCCTGCAGGTTCTCCGGTTTGGATGGGTCGGGATGGTGGTTGGGGAACGTGCCGTCCACCTCGCAGAACAACTCGATCACTTCGCAACCCATGCGGCGGAACAGTTCCGGGGCAAAACCGCCGGCGACGCCGTTACCGCAGTCGACCACTATTTTCATTGGCCGCGACAGCTTGACGTCACCGACGATACGTTGCAGATAGGCTTCCTTGACGTCGGCATGGCGGACTTTGCCTGCCCCCGAGACCAGATCGCCGCGTTCGATGCGGCGGCGCAGGCTTTGGATCAGCTCGCCGTAGAGCGTCTGGCCGCCGAGCACCATTTTCAACCCGTTGTAGTCGGGCGGATTGTGGCTGCCGGTGACCGAGACGCAGGAGCCTGTATCCAGCTGATGGGCGGCGAAGTAGGTGACCGGGGTCGGCACGCAGCCGATATCGATCACGTCGATGCCGGCGCCGTTCAGCCCGCGGGCCAGCGCTGCGGCCAGCGCCGGACCTGAAAGGCGGCCGTCGCGGCCGACGCAGAGCGTATCGAGGCCGCGGGCACGGGCTTCGCTGCCGAGGGCGGCGCCGATGGCTTCGACGGTCGGTACGGTCAGGGTAGTGTCGACAATGCCGCGGATGTCGTAGGCCTTGAAGATTTCGGCTGCGGGCAGATGCATCGGGAACTCCTCGAAAACAATGGTCAATGAAGGGTTTGCGGCGCTTGGCTGGACTCTGCCGGGGCGGCGGACCCATGGTGCATCACCATGCGCCAGCCGAGCGGACCGCGCACATAGATGTTGGTGGCCGTCACCGCGGCGGTCGCTTCCTCCGCCCCGCGCAGGGCAACTTCCTCGATCAGGCTGTGCACGGCAGCGAATGGGTTCACCACGGTACTCATGACCCGGGTGCGAATGCGCAGCCGCGCGCCACCCTCGAAAATGCGCCGCCAGGATTCGCGGATATGGAGATAGCCGGAGATACGGCCGCTGCCGGGATGGATGCAGACAATTTCCTCGTCTTCCGCCCAAACGGCCATCAGCGCATCGAGATCGGCGCGCTCGATAGCTTCGTAGAAAGCGGCTTCGACATCCTGGGCCGAAGCGAAGAAGAGCTTGTTGGTCGGCATTCTGCTCAGATTTCCAGTGTGGCGCGAACCCGTGCCGGGGTGAGCTGTTCGAGACAGTTCAGATGGCCGAGGGGGCATTCGCGCATAAAACAGGGGCTGCACGCGAGATTCAGCGAAACGATTTTCGCATGCGCCGACAGCGGCGGCGTGTAGCCTGGGCTCGACGAGCCGTAAAGCGCCGCCAGCGGCCGGTCCAGCGCCGCCGCGACATGCATCAGCCCGGAATCGTTGCTGACCACGGCGCGCGCGCCGGCTATCAGGTCGATGGCGTTATCCAGACTGCTGCGGCCGCACAGGTTGAGCGCCGCGCCGCCCGACAACGCGGCGATTTCCGCACCGAGAGTGGCGTCCTTGGCCGAACCGACGATCCACACCGGCGCTCCCTCTACCGCCAGTTGCCGGGCGAGAGCGGCAAAGTGGCGGGCCGGCCAGCGCTTGGCCGGCCCGTATTCGGCGCCCGGGCAGAGCACGTAGGGTTGCGCATCGGCCGCCAGGCCAAGCGCACTACGACAGGCCGCCTGCTGCGCGGCAGTGGAAATCAGCCGGGGCTGTGGCCAATGCGCCAGCGGAGCAGCGCAGCGGGGTTGCGACAACTGGGCATAGCGCGCGACCAGCTTCGGCAGCGCTGCCTTGTCGAGACGATGGCGGTTGTTGATCAGGCCGACGCGGGCTTCGCCGCTGTAGCCGGTACGCAGTGGAATCCCGGCGAAGAACGGCACCAACGCCGACTTCCAACTGTTGGGAAGCACCACTGCTTCGGCATAGCCTTCGGCGGACAGCATGCGGCCGAGGCGACGGCGAGCGCAAAGGGCGAAATCGCCGTGACGGAAAGGACTGGAGACAACCCGCCGCACCTCCGGCATCCGCGTCAGCAACGGCGCGGTCCACTCGGGGGCCAGCACGTCGATCTGCGCACCGCGCTGCGCCAACAGCATCAGCAACGACTGGGCCATCAGAGTGTCGCCGATCCAGGAAGGGGCGACGACGAGAATTTTCATCGGGCGTATACAGCAAACGGCACGCCTGCGGGGCACATGCCGTTTACCGGATCAATGATGCCCCGTCGGACGCTCGCCGGTGAAGGTATAGACGGTGCTGCAGTAGGGGCAGACCGCCTTGCCTTCATGGTTTTTTAATACATCGAGGAATACACGCGGATGCCGCGCCCAGAGCGGCGCGCCGGGGCGCGGGCAGTGCAGCGGCAGATCGTGGGCGGTGACATTCACCTCGCGGGCGTCATCCTTGAATCGGGCGGATTGGCTCATTTCGATATCCTCAGGCGACCGGCGTCAGCCAAGTTTGGTATTGCGGCAGTTTGCCGTTGACCACTTCGAAGAACAGGGTTTGCAGCTTTTCGGTAATCGGTCCGCGGCGACCGGCGCCGATGGTACGGCGGTCGAGTTCGCGGATCGGCGTCACTTCGGCGGCAGTGCCTGTGAAAAACGCCTCGTCGGCGGTATACACGTCGTCGCGGGTCAGGCGCTTGGAAATCACCTCGATGCCCAGATGATCCTTCGCCAACTGGATCACTGTAGCGCGGGTGATGCCGATCAACGCCGAAGCGATCTCCGGTTCGTAGATCTTGCCGTCCTTGACGAGGAACAGGTTTTCCCCGGCGCCTTCGGCGACGAACCCATCCACGTCCAGCAACAGCGCTTCGTCGTAACCGTCGTCCTGCGCTTCCATATTGGCCAGCATGGAGTTGGCGTAGGAGGCGGCGTACTTGGCCCGGCACATGGTCACGTTCACATGATGGCGGGTGAAACTGGATGTCTTGACGCGAATCCCTTTTTCCATGCCGTCGGCGCCCAGGTAGGCGCCCCAGGTCCAGGCCGCCACGGCCACATGCACCTTGGCACCCTTGGGCGAGATGCCCATTTTTTCGGAACCGTAGAAAGCGACAGGACGGATATAGCCGGACTCGAGCTTGTTCACGCGCACCACTTCGCGTTGGGCTTCCATAATCGTTTTTTTATCCCAGGGCATTTCCATGCGGAAAATGTGCGCCGAGTTGAACAAGCGATCGGTGTGCTCCTTGAGGCGAAAAATCGCCGTGCCGTTGACGGTGTTGTAGGCGCGCACGCCTTCGAAAATCGATAGCCCGTAGTGCAGTGAATGGGTAAGCACGTGGGTGTTGGCCTCACGCCAGGGCACGAGTTTGCCGTCGTACCAGATGAAGCCGTCACGGTCGGCCATGGACATAGTGAATCTCCAGCAAGGAAGGGGCGAAAGCTGGCAATTTTAGCCGATTTGGCCCATCGGATTCCCCAAGGTGGCCGCCACATCGCGATTACCCGCGCGAATATTGCGGAAACTCGTTCGCTCCGGCATTCTGCGGCCAGGGGAATTCCATTCAGCGTAACGGCGCAAGGAACAAAGGGGGTCTGATGAGAAGCAAACTGGCGGTTTTTGTCCTGTCGGCACTGCTGTCGACAGGGGCGATCGCACAGATAACGGAAGGCGACGAGGCGCGCCAGCGTCTGGTGGAACAGAAGATCCGCCTGGTGGAAACGTTGCTCAATGCACCGGCGGCAAAAAAAGCGGCGGCCCGCGGCGGCGAAGCCCAAACATTGCTGGAAGGCGCGCTGAAGGCCCTCGCCGAGTCCCGCACGGCTCTGGCCGGCGGCAACACCGACGGCGCGGCACAAGCCGCGGATGCGGCATTCAAGTCGCTGTCCGCGGTGTCCCGCCGCCTGTCCGCGGAAAATGCGTTGTCCGAAAGTGCGCAACGCAAGAATTTCGACGGCCTGCGCGAGCAGGTCGCAACCTACCGTGCCTCCGTGGCCGAACTGGTGCCCGATCCAAAGCTGGGGCCGACGGCAAAAACACTGCTCGCGCAGATCGACTTGGCCGTCGAGGAAGCTGCACGTTTCGGCAACGCCGGGCAGCTTGGCGAAGCCAACAAGAAGCTGGCCGAGACCTACAAGCTCGCGGTGGTCGAGCTGTCGCGCATACGCGCCGGCCAGGAGGTGGTTATGTCGCTCAAATTCGACACGCCGGCGGACGAATACGCCTACGAATTGAAGCGTTTCAAGAGCAACGAAATCATGGCCGAGATGCTGATCACCGAAGGCAAGGCCGACGGTGATCGGCGCATGCGGGTGGACGGCTTCGTCGGTGAAGGCCGCAAGCTGATGCAGGAGGCGGCGCAGCACGCCCAGGAAAGGCGCTACAAGGAGGCGGTGGGGCTGACCGAGCAAGCCACTGCGCAACTGGTCCGCGCGCTACAGGCGATGGGCGTTCCGGTATTCTGAGGATAAAAACGATGAATTCGATCCGATGGCTGCTGCTCTGTCTGTCGATGGCGGCAAACGCCGCCGCGCTGGCGGCGGAACCCGAGGCAAACGCGATGGCGGCGATCAACCGTGCCGGCGAACTGCGCATGCTTTCGCAGCGCATCGTCAGAACCTATGTCCAGATCGGCATGAAGGTCCAGCCCAAGGTGGATCGGCTGCTGCTCGCCGACTCCGTGCGCCGTTTCGATGCCAACCTGCGCTGGCTGGAGGGCTTTCCGGCAACGGAACCCCTGCAACTCGGCGACATCAAGGGTCGCTGGCGCAGATTCGGCGGCATCTTCCACGGCAAACCCGAACTGCCCCAGGCGATCGAGTTGAACGCCGCCGCCGAGACCATTCTCGAAGGCGCCGAACGACTGACACAACAGCTGCAAGGCAATGTCGCCTCCAGCGGCGGGCGGATGGTGAATCTGGCGGGACGCCAGCGCATGCTCTCCCAGCGCCTGGCCAAGGCCTACATGCTGCGCGTCTGGGGCGATCCTTCGCCGGCCGTGGCGAGGGACATGGCCAGTGCGACGCGGGAGTTCGTCGCCGCACTCGAAGAGCTGCGCCGGTACGGCGGCAACTCGGCGGACATCCGCAGCGAGATCGAGGAACTGTCCCTGCAATGGGAGTGGCTCGCGGCGGCGATCGCCACCGAAGGAACCGGCACCTATCCGTTGATCGTGGCCGAGGCCAGCGAAGCGATCCTTGCCAGTGCCGACCGTCTCACCACCCTTTACGAACGTCTCGACACGCATTGAACGATGAAGGAGCCTGCCATGTTTTCCCGGCGTGAATTTCTCAAATCGGCGGGGGCTCTCGCTACCGGCGCAACACTACCGGCCTGGGCCGCCGCAGCCAGCCGCTCGACGGCCACGAAAAGCTACGCGCTGCGGCCTGCCGAAGTCGAGTTGGCGCTGGCCGGCGTTGCCGGGAAGACCAATTTCTGGGCCTTCAATGGCACGGTTCCGGGTCAGACAATGCGCATCCGGCGCGGTGAGCGGGTTCAGATCCAGGTAGACAACGGCCTGGGCGTCGATACCACAATCCATTGGCACGGGGTGCGCGTTCCCAACGCGATGGATGGCGTGCCTCAGGTCACACAGGCACCGATCAAGCCTAACATCCACTTTGACTACGAGTGGGTGGCACGGGATTCCGGCACCTTCTGGTACCACCCGCACCAGAGCAGCTTCGAGCAGGTGCCGCGCGGACTCTACGGCGCGCTGATTGTCGAGGAGGACAAGCCGATCACAGTGGATCGCGACGAAGTCTGGATGCTTGCGGACATCAAGCTCGACGAAGAGGGGCGGCAGGTCGAAGACTTCGGCCGCATCTTGGATTTCGGCAACGAAGGCCGGCTTGGCAACCACGTTCTGGTCAATGGCCAGCCAGGCGGAAGGCTCACTGTGCGCAGTGGCGAACGCATTCGTCTGCGCCTGATCAACGCAGCCTCGGCGCGCGTGTTCAAACCGGCCATCGCCGGCCACTCGATGACGGTGATCGCCTACGACGGCCAGGCGGTCGAACCGCATGCCGTAGAGGTACTGGATCTCGGCCCGGGGATGCGGGCGGATATTGTCATCGACTGCATGCATGCCGCGGGGACGACGTTCGCCATCGTCGACCGCCACCGGCGCAGTCTGGGCGAGATCGGGCGTATCGTTTATCAGGACGGCAAGGCGGTACGCAACAAACCTTTGAAGTCTTCCTTGCTGCTGCCCGGCAACCGACTGCCCGAGCCGAACATCGACATGGCGACCGACCACTACATTGTTTTCCAGGGCGGCATGCGCGGCGCACCGATCATCGGCACCATCGACGGCAAGCCGGGCAAGATCCAGGAACTGATGGAAAAGCATGGGTTGACCTGGACCATGAATTTCTCGGCGCAACACGAGCACGCACTGATGCACGAGCCGTTGCTGCATTTCCGCAAGGGCGAACATGTGCGCCTGCACATGATCAACGAAACCGAATACACCCACCCGATGCATCTCCATGGCCATTTCTTCCGTGTGCTGGCGGTAGATGGCAAGGCGACCCGCTTCCGCGAATGGCGCGACACCGTGCTGATGCCGCCGCGCTCGTCGGTCGAAGTGGCGTTCGTAGCCGACAATCCGGGCGAATGGATGTATCACTGCCACATCCTCGATCACGCGGCCGGCGGCATGATGGGAACATTCCTGGTCGAATAACCGGATCGGCCGGATGCCCGGCAGCGGTAAAATGGTCCGATGAGTACGATCTGGAAACCCAATGTCACCGTCGCCGCGCTGATCCAACGCGACGGCCGCTACCTGCTGGTGGAGGAGGAAACCGACACCGGCATTCGTTTCAACCAGCCTGCCGGCCATCTCGACGAAGGCGAGTCGTTGGTCGCCGCCTGCGCGCGCGAAGCCCTTGAGGAAACCGCGTGGCAATTCAATCCCACAGCGCTGGTCGGCGTTTACCAGTGGCGGCGGCCGCAGGGCGACATCACCTACCTGCGATTCGCCTTCTGTGGCGATTTGGGCGGCCACGACCCGCAGCGCCCGTTGGATACCGGCATCCTGCGCGCAGTATGGATGACACCGGCGGAAATCCAGGCCAGCCGGGAGCAGCACCGCAGTCCGCTGATCTGGCAGTGCGTGCAAGACCATCTTGCCGGCCGCCGTTTCCCCCTGGACCTGATTCGCCACTACGACTGAACTATGAGCAAAGGAACGGTAATCGTCGGGCTTTCCGGCGGCGTGGATTCGTCGGTTGCAGCCCTGCTGCTGAAACAGGCGGGATGGAAAGTCATCGGCCTGTTCATGAAGAACTGGGAAGACGATGACGACGACGAGTACTGCTCGTCGCGCCAGGATCTGGTCGATGCCGTCGCCGTCGCCGACACCCTCGGCATCGACATCGAGGTAGTGAATTTTTCCGCCGAATACAAGGAGCGGGTGTTCGCCGATTTCCTCCGCGAATACCAGGCTGGCCGGACACCGAACCCCGACGTACTGTGCAATTCGGAAATCAAGTTCAAGGCCTTCCTCGACCATGCGGTGCAGCTCGGCGCCGACCGCATTGCCACCGGACACTATGCCCAGGTGCGGGAGTTTCTCGGCGAGTTCCAGTTGCTCAAGGCCGAGGACGGAACCAAGGACCAGAGCTACTTTCTCCACCGCCTGAACCAGGCCCAGCTGGCGAAGACCCTGTTCCCCATCGGTCATCTCTACAAGCGCGACGTGCGGCGGATGGCCGAGGAAGCCGGCCTTGCCAATCATGCGAAGAAGGATTCGACCGGAATCTGCTTCATCGGCGAACGGCCGTTCCGCGAATTCCTCCAACGCTACCTGCCGATGCAACCGGGCGAGATTCGCAATCTCGACGACGACCGCGTGATGGGCCGGCACCAGGGATTGATGTACCACACCCTCGGCCAGCGCGACGGCCTCGGCATCGGCGGCGTCAAGGGTGCCCCGGAACTGCCCTGGTATGTGGCGGCAAAGGACATGGCGAAGAACGTCCTCTATGTCGTGCAGGGGCACGACCATCCGGCGTTGCTGCGTGATCGCCTGACGGCCATCGACCTGTCCTGGGTCTCGGGCCGGATGCCGCACACACATTGGGTGTACACCGCAAAGGCCCGTTACCGCCAGCCCGACGCGCCGTGCGAAATCGAATCGGTGGATGCGGTGCGCTGCGAGGTGGATTTTGCAGCGCCGCAATGGGCGATCACCCCCGGACAGAGCGTAGTGATCTACGAAAGCCGGGTATGTCTGGGCGGCGGAGTGATTGCCTGACCCGCCGCCGTCCTCCGGTCGGTGGATGACCGCTTCCGCTCAGACTCTGGGTACGGTTTCGGCGAACGACGAACGCTGCATCAGCTTGTCGTGCAGCCGGTCGAGGTTGGGATAGGCGCTGCGCCAGTCGATGTCGGCGAAACGCAGGTCGAGATAGCCGAGCGCACAGCCGACCGCGATGTCGGCGAGGCCGAAGGGCGTACCCATGCACCAAGCGTTGTCGCCGAGTTCGCGCGACATCCATTCCAGGCAGCTATGGATCACCATGCGATTGCGCTCGATCGATGCCGGGCTACGTTCGTTTTCCGGTCGTACCGACTCCATCCGCGCACTGACCGCCGCGTCGAGCAGACCGTCGGCGAGGGCCTCGCGACGCTTCACCTCAATACGTTCCCGGCTCGGTTGCGGCAGCAGCTTGTTGTTCGGCGCGGCACTGTCCAGATACTCGACGATCACCGGCGAATCGAAGATCGCGCTGTCGTCGTCGAGCACCAGCACCGGCACGCGGGCCAGCGGGTTGTATCGGCGCACGGGGCCGTCGGGATCGCTGGCGATGACGATCTGAAACTCGTAGTCGATCTTCTTTTCTGCGAGGACGACGCGGACTTTGCGGACGTAGGGACTGGTAATCGAACCGAGAAGCTTCATTGGGATACGTGGGGCAAAGTGCCGTTGTTGTGAGCAAAAAGTATATCACCGGCCCCATCGCCGCCCGCCCCGGGGCCGGGGCCGCCGCCGGGCCCGGGGCGACTGGGACCGCATGATAAAATTCGTCTTCAAACACCCCCATGCCCCGACTGTTTCCGCCATGTCCTTCACCCTCACCGCCCTCTCCCCCCTCGACGGACGCTACGCAGAAAAGCTCGAACCCCTGCGCGCCGACTTTTCCGAATTTGGCCTGATCCGCAACCGTGTTCGCGTCGAAGTCGAATGGCTCAAGGCGCTCGCCGGCGCCTCCGAACTGGTGGAAATCGCACCCTTTTCCGCCGCCACGGTGGCTGAGCTGGACGCGCTGGTGAGCGACTTCGCCGTGGCCGATGCGGCGGCGATCAAGGACATCGAACGGCGCACCAACCATGACGTCAAGGCCATGGAATACTGGCTCAAGGACCGCCTGGACGACAATGCGGAAGTGATGCGGGTGACCGAATTCATCCATTTCGCCTGCACCTCGGAAGACATCAACAACCTGTCCCACGCACTGATGCTGCGCGACGGCCTGCAACGCAGCCTGCTGCCCGCCATCGATGGCATCGTCGCCCGCTTCCGCGAACTCGCCCACACCCTCGCCGATCTGCCGATGCTGTCGCGCACTCATGGCCAGCCGGCCAGCCCGACCACCCTGGGCAAGGAAATGGCCAACGTCTGCGCCCGTCTGCAGCGCGACCGCGCACGTATCGCGGCGGTGGCGATGAGTGCCAAGTTCAACGGCGCGGTGGGCAACTACAACGCCCATCTCTCGGCCTATCCGGCGTTCGACTGGGAAGGTTTCAACCGCCGCTTCATCGAAGCGTTCGGCCTCGAATTCAATCCTTACACCATCCAGATCGAGCCGCATGACGCAATGGCCGAACTGTTCGACGCCATCGCCCGCTTCAACACCGTGCTGATCGACGCCGACCGCGACATCTGGCAATACATCTCGCTCGGCTACTTCAAGCAAAAGCTGAAGGCCGGCGAAATCGGCTCGTCCACCATGCCGCACAAGGTGAATCCGATCGACTTCGAGAACTCCGAAGGCAACCTCGGCCTCGCCAATGCCGTGCTGCGGCACCTGGCCGACAAGCTGCCGATTTCGCGCATGCAGCGCGACCTGACCGACTCCACGGTGCTGCGCAATATGGGCGTCGCTTTCGGCTACAGCCTACTCGCCTACGACTCCTGCCTGCGCGGCTTGAACAAGCTGGAAGCCGCTCCCGAGCGCCTGGCCGCCGACCTCGACGCCTGCTGGGAGGTTCTCGCCGAACCGGTGCAGACGGTGATGCGCCGCTACGGTGTGGAGAACCCCTACGAGCAGTTGAAGGAACTCACCCGCGGCAAGGGCATCGAGAAGGATGCGCTGCACACCTTCATCCGCACCCTGGCCATTCCCGACGACGAAAAGCAGCGCCTGCTCGAAATGACCCCGGGCAATTACCTGGGCAAAGCGGCGGAGCTGGCGCGCCGCATCTGACGCGCTTCCGCGCTCAGCGCGTCATCGTCCTGACGCCCTCGGCCGTCGCCAGCAGCAGCACATCGGCGCCGCGCCGCGCAAACAAGCCGTTGGTGACCACGCCGACAATCTGGTTCAGCTCGGTTTCCAATCCGGCCGGATCGGTAATGCTCAAACCATGCACGTCGATGATCGCGTTGCCATTGTCGGTGACCACGCCGGCGCGCAATTTCGGCTGACCGCCAAGTTTGCCCAAGGCGCGCGCCACTTGGGCGCAGGCCATCGGGATGACCTCGATGGGTAGCGGGAATGTGCCGAGGGTTTGCACCAGCTTGCTCTGATCGCAAACACAGACGAAGGTTTTTGCAACGGCGGCGACAATTTTCTCCCGTGTCAGCGCAGCGCCGCCGCCCTTGATCATTTCCAGTCGTGCGGTAATTTCGTCGGCACCGTCGACATACACCGGAATCTCGCGGCCGGCCTCGACCACCGCGTTGAGTTCCAGCACCTCGATGCCGTACCCCTCCAGGCGTTTCTTCGAGGCTTCGGAACTGGCCACGGTACCGCCGAGGCGGCCCTTGATCGCCGCCAGTTCATCGATGAAAAGATTGGCCGTCGAGCCAGTGCCGACGCCGACGATGGCGCCTTCCGGTACATGGCTGACCACATAGTCGCGCGCAGCGCGGGCGACGGCTTGCTTGAGTTCGTCCTGAGTCATGATCGATGCATTTCCTACGGTTTTCTACGTGAAGGGGGCAGATCGGTACAACTGCCGTGCGCCACTTCGGCCGCCAGGCCGATGCTCTCGCCCAGCGTCGGGTGCGGATGGATGGTCTTGCCGATATCCACTGCGTCGGCGCCCATCTCGATGGCCAGTGCGATCTCGCCGATCATGTCGCCGGCGCCGGGGCCGACGATGCCGCCGCCGATGATACGACGGCTTTCGGCGTCGAACACCAGTTTGGTAAAGCCGTATTCGGCGCCGTTGGCGATGGCGCGGCCGGAAGCGGCCCAGGGGAATTTGGCGCTGTTCACCGCGCGCCCGACTTTCTTCGCTTCGTCCTCGCCGACGCCGACCCAGGCCACTTCGGGGTGCGTGTAGGCGACGCCTGGGATCACCGTCGCGTCGAAGAAGCTCTTCTGCCCGGCGGCGACTTCGGCGGCAACGTGGCCTTCATGCACCGCCTTGTGCGCCAGCATCGGCTGGCCGACGATGTCGCCGATAGCGAAGATATGAGGCACGTTGGTGCGCATCTGCGTGTCGACTGGAATGAAGCCGCGTGCATCGACAGCGATACCGGCCTTGTCGGCACCGATCTTGCCGCCGTTGGGCGCACGCCCGGCCGCTTGCAGGATCAGGTCGTAGCGCTGCGTCTCGGCCGGGGCGTTCTCGCCTTCGAAGCTGACCCAGAGGCCGTCGGGCTTAGCCTCGACGGCGGCGGTGCGGGTCTTCAGCATCACCTTGCCGAAGCGCTGGGCGTTTTGCTTTTCCCAGACCTTGACCAGATCGCGGTCCGGACCCTGCATCAGGCCATCGAGCATTTCCACCACATCGACACGGGCGCCGAGGGTCGAGTACACCGTCGCCATTTCGAGGCCGATGATGCCGCCGCCGATCACCAGCATGCGTTCCGGTTTGCCGCGCAGTTCGAGGGCGCCGGTGGAATCGACGATGCGCGGATCGTCGGGCAGGAACGGCAGATGCACGGCCTGCGAGCCGGCCGCGACGATGGCCTGCTTGAAGCCGATCACCTTCTTTTCGCCGGTCTTGTCCTGGCCGGCGCCAGCGGTGATTTCCACCTCAAGGTGCTGCGCATCGATAAAACGGCCGAAGCCGCGCAGCACCTCGACCTTGCGCGCTTTGGCCATGCCGGCAAGGCCGGTGGTCAGCTTGCCGACGACTTTTTCCTTGTGCCCGCGCAGCTTGTCGACGTCTACCCGGGGCGCGGCGAAACTGATGCCCGCCTCCAGCACACGGGCCGCGTCCTCGATCACCGCGACGACATGCAGCAGCGCTTTGGATGGAATGCAGCCGACATTGAGGCAGACGCCGCCGAGCTGGCCGTACCGCTCGACGATCACCGTCTTTAGCCCCAGGTCGGCGGCGCGAAAAGCTGCGGAATAACCGCCGGGGCCACCGCCGAGGACGAGTAAATCGTAGTCGGTGGGAAGCGGTGAGGGGGCAGCGGTGAGGGGTAAGGGGTTCGCTGTAAGCGGTGGCTGAGTGAGAGTGGTTGCTGGAGCGGCCGCCGGTTCTTGTGCTTCACCGCTGACCGCTTCCTGCTCGTGCTTCTCAAGCAGAACGATCAGCGACCCCTCGGCCACCTTGTCGCCAATCTTCACCTTCACTTCCTTCACCACCCCCGCCGACGGTGACGGCACATCCATCGTCGCCTTGTCCGACTCCAACGTCAGCAGACTCTCCTCCGCCTCCACCCGGTCTCCCACCTTCACCGCAATCTCAATCACCGGAACGTCCTTGTAGCCCCCAATGTCCGGTACCTTCACTTCAATCAATGAGCTCATCGCATCAGACCTTCAGCTTTTCGCTGTAGGACACCACCGGGCCGCCCGATGCGGTGTCGAATTCGATTCCGGCAGCGACGCCGACGCGGGCGATCGCCTGCGCATCGGCCGCCTGGTCGTAGGCCGCATGCATTGCGCCGAGCGCAAAATTGCGGCCGGACCCGATGCCCCAGAACAGATCGAACTCGAATACCTCGCGCAGCGAAAACACGCCGTAGATGCCCGACGCGTTGGCTATCAGCGCGGTGATCTGCGACGATTCGTAGGGATCGTCGTCGTCTTCCTTGGGATTCAGATAGGCGTGTTCCTTAAGGATCGGATGCAGCTGGCGGAAGGTTTCGTACACCTCCATGCGCGAGCCGAAGCGCACATTGTCCAGCCGCGCCATGGCCGAAAGCAGCACCAGGTGATGCGCAGAGCTGCCGCAGACGCCGACCCAGGAATCGCCGACACGGAGGATCTTGTCGTGCTCGCCCTTGTAGGAGCGGCCGAGTCGGGTATCGCCGAAGCTGGTCATCGAGTCGGCGGCAATCGCCACCTGGTCGCCTTTTTTCACTACCGTAATCGTGGTCACAGCGTGGCCCTCCGCAGGTCGGCGAGCAGTTCGCCAAGATGGACAACGAAGCGCGCCGCCGCCGCACCGTCGATGACGCGATGATCATAGGACAACGAGAGCGGCAGCATTTGCCGCGGGACGAAAGACTCGCCGTTCCACACCGGGCGCAACTGGGTTTTCGAAACCCCGAGGATGGCCACCTCCGGTGCGTTGATGATCGGCGTGAAAGCAGTGCCGCCGATGCCGCCGAGACTGGAAATGGAGAAGCAGCCGCCGCTCATCTCAGCCGGTCCGATCTTGCCGTCGCGCGCCTTCTTCGCCAGCTCGGCGGTCTCCGCGGCGAGCTGCAGCACGCCTTTGCGGTCGGCGTCGCGGATCACCGGCACCACCAGTCCGTTCGGCGTATCGGCGGCGAAGCCAATGTGGACGTACTGCTTCAACACAAGCGTGTCTCCATCAAGCGAGGCGTTGAATTCGGGAAATCGCTTCAGCGCCGCGACGCAGGCCTTGATGATGAACGCCAGCATGGTGAGCTTAGGCGTGGCGGCGTGGCGCTCGTTTTCCTTGTTGATGCGGACACGGAAGGCTTCGAGATCGGTGATGTCGGCTTCGTCGAACTGCGTGACGTGGGGAATCATCGCCCAGTTGCGCGCCAGATTGGCGCCGGAGATTTTCTTGATCCGCGACAGCGGCCGGGTTTCGATCGGACCAAACTTGGCGAAGTCCACCTGCGGCCAGGGCAGCAGGTTGAGGCTACCACCGCTGGCCATCGGTGGCGCGACCGGCGGCATGCTGACGATGCCCTTGACGAACGCCACCACATCTTCGCGGGTGATGCGGCCCTTCGGCCCATTGCCGGAAATCTTGCCAATGTCGGCACCAAGCTCACGCGCGAAAGCGCGCACCGACGGACTGGCGTGGGCCTTGTGGCCGCCCAGAACATCGGCAGCGGTTTCCTGCGCCGTCGGAATATGCACGGGCATGGGGGCCGCGATCGGCTCCATTTCCGAAAGGGACGAGGGACGGGGGACGAGGGACGGGGATGGCGCCGCAGCAGAGACTGGAAGAGAGGCCAGTGCAGCAACGTGAGCAGCGGAGTCGCCGCTCAGGGTTTTCCCCGGCTCCCGTTCCCCTTTCTCGCTGCCCTCAAGCACGACAATCAGCGACCCCTCGGCCACCTTGTCGCCAATCTTCACCTTCACTTCCTTCACCACCCCCGCCGACGGCGACGGCACATCCATCGTCGCCTTGTCCGACTCCAACGTCAGCAGACTCTCCTCCGCCTCCACCCGGTCTCCCGCCTTCACCGCAATCTCAATCACCGGAACATCCTTGTAGCCCCCAATGTCCGGTACCTTCACTTCAATCAATGAGCTCATCGAGCGCGCTCCTCAGACTTTGCCGGGATTGGGCTTGTCGCCCGAGAGCCCGTATTTGGCGATGGCTTCCGCCACTTGCGCCGGCTTGATCGCACCTTCGTCGGCCAGGGCGCGCAACGCGGTCACGGCGATCCAGCGCCGATCGATCTCGAAGAAATGGCGCAACTGCTGCCGCGTATCCGAGCGGCCGAAGCCGTCGGTACCGAGCACGCTGTAGCTGCGCTGCTTCGGCAGATAGGGGCGGATCTGTTCGGCATACAGGCGGATGTAATCGGTGCTGGCGACGATCGGACCGCGGCTGTCGGTGAGACAGGCCGCGACGTGCGGCAGACGCGGCTTCTCGGTCGGATGCAGCAGGTTCCAGCGCGTTGCTTCCTGGCCGTCGCGCGCCAGCTCGTTGAAACTGGGGCAGGACCAGAGGTCGGCGTCGACGCCCCAATCGTCGCGCAGCAGTTCGGCGGCGGCGATGGCTTCGCGGAGAATCACTCCGGCGCCGAGCAGTTGCACACGCGGACCATTCGACGCGGCGCCCTTGCGCAGCAGGTACATGCCCTTGAGGATGTCGGCCGCGACACCTTCGGGCATCGCCGGGTGCTCGTAGTTCTCGTTCATCACCGTCAAGTAATAGAACACGTCCTCCTGCTGCGCGACCATCCGGTGCAGGCCGTCCTGCACGATCACCGCGACCTCGTAGGCGAAACTCGGGTCGTAGGCGATGCAGTTGGGGATCGTGGCGGCCAGCAGATGGCTGTGGCCATCCTCGTGCTGCAGGCCCTCGCCGTTCAGCGTGGTGCGCCCCGCGGTACCGCCGATCAGGAAGCCGCGCGAACGCTGGTCGCCTGCGGCCCAAACCAGATCCATGGTGCGCTGCAGGCCGAACATCGAATAGAAGACGTAGAACGGAATCGTCTGCACGCCATGGTTCGAATAGCTGGTCGCCGCGGCGATCCAGTCGGCCATGGCGCCGGCCTCGTTGATGCCCTCCTGAAGGATCTGCCCGGTCTTCGACTCCTTGTAGAACATCAACTGGTCGGCATCCTGCGGCACATATTTCTGGCCCTCCTGGTTCCAGATGCCGATCTGGCGGAACAGACCTTCCATGCCGAAGGTGCGTGATTCATCGACCACGATGGGAATCACCCGCTTGCCGATGATCTTGTCCTTGAGCAGCACGTTGAGCACCCGGACAAAAGCCATCGTGGTTGAGAACTCGCGGCCTTCGCCGCCCGCCTTGAGCTGCGCATCGAAGGCGGAGAGGGGCGGCACCGGCAACGGCTCAACGTTGCGCCGGCGCGCCGGCAGATAGCCGCCGAGACTCTGCCTCCGCTCGCGCATGTAGGCAAGCTCGGCCGAGCCCTCGTCGAACTTGAGGTACGGCAACTTCTCCAACTCCTCGTCGCTGACCGGCACCTTGAAGCGGTCGCGGAAGGCCTTCAGCGAGGTGGTGCCCATCTTCTTTTGCTGGTGGGTGATGTTCTGCGCCTCGCCCGATTCGCCCATCCCATAGCCTTTGATGGTCTTCGCCAGGATCACCGTCGGCTGGCCGCGGTGGTTCGCCGCGGCCTGATAGGCGGCAAAAACCTTGTGTGGATCGTGGCCGCCGCGGTTGAGGCGCCAAATGTCATCGTCGGTCCAGTTGGCGACCATCGCCTTCAGTTCCGGGGTATTGAAGAAATGCGCGCGGACATAGGCGCCGTCCTTCGACTTGAAGGTCTGGTAGTCGCCGTCCACACATTCCATCATCCGCCGCCGCAAGTGGCCGTGGCTATCCATCGCCAGCAGCGGATCCCAGTAGCTGCCCCAGATCAACTTGATCACGTTCCAGCCGGCGCCGCGGAAATCGGATTCGAGTTCCTGGATGATCTTGCCGTTGCCGCGCACCGGGCCGTCGAGGCGCTGCAGGTTGCAGTTGATGACGAAGATCAGATTGTCGAGCTTCTCGCGCCCGGCCATGCCGATGGCGCCCATCGACTCGGGTTCGTCCATCTCGCCATCGCCCATGAAGGCCCACACCTTGCGGCCGGCGGTATCCGCCAGCGAGCGGTCGTGCAGATACTTCATGAAGCGCGCCTGGTAGATGGCCTGGATCGGACCGAGGCCCATCGATACCGTGGGGAACTGCCAAAAATCCGGCATCAGCCAGGGATGGGGATAGGAGGACAGGCCGCCGCCGTTCACTTCACGGCGAAACTTGTCCATCTGTTCCTCGCTCAGGCGGCCGAGAAGAAAGGCGCGGGCATACATGCCGGGCGCCGAATGTCCCTGGAAATACACCAGATCGCCGCCGTGGTCGGCGGACGGCGCATGCCAGAAATGATTGAAGCCGACGTCGTAGAGCGTTGCCGCCGAAGCAAACGAGGCAATATGGCCGCCGAGATGCGAGTCGTCCTGATTGGCGCGCAACACCATGACCATCGCGTTCCAGCGGATGTAGGCGCGAATGCGGTTTTCCAGGGCATAGTCGCCGGGCGCCAGCACCTGGCGGTCGGAGGGGATCGTATTCACATACTCGGTGGTGGCCGAATACGGCATGTTGATGCCGGACAGGCGCCCCGCGTCGAGCAGTTGTTCGAGCAGAAAATGCGCGCGCTCCGGCCCTTCGCGTTCGATCACCGCTTCGAGGGCGTCGAGCCATTCGCGGGTTTCTTCGGGGTCCATATCGGCTGCTGGGGAGTTGGACGGTACGCCGGTCATCGTGTGCCTCGCGCGGGTTATGCGATAGCCGCGGATAGCGGTACGCGGATGGGGAATGTTTGCTTGATCTAAGCGAGCCCGTATATTGTGCAACACGCGGAGCCGGTTTGAACGTCTGCTGTCATATACAGGACTCGCGCAAAGCCCGGCGCAGAGCGCGATTCGGTGGAGGGAAAGAACATGTTTCAGGTGCGGATACACGGTCGCGGCGGTCAAGGTGTGGTCACCGCGGCAGAGATGCTGTCGGCGGCGGCCTTCGACGAGGGACGCCATGCGCAGGCATTTCCCAGCTTCGGTTCGGAGCGCACCGGCGCGCCGGTGGTGGCCTTCTGCCGCATCGACGACCGCGAGATTCGCTTGCGCGAGCCGGTGATGGAACCCGATGCCCTGATCATCCAGGACCCGACGCTGCTGCACCAGGTCGATGTTTTCTCCGGCCTCAAGCGCGGCGGCTACATCCTGATCAACACCGGCAAGAGCTTCGCCGAACTCGGTCTGGGTGATTACGTCCGCGACTGGCCCGCCGAACGCCTGTGCACGGTGCCGGCGACCGAAATCGCACTGCGCCACGTCGCCCGGCCGATGCCCAACGTGCCGCTGCTGGCCGGCTTTGCCGCGATGTCCGGGTTGATCCGGCTGGAGTCGGTGTGCAAGGCGATCGAGGAGCGCTTTGCCGCGAAGCTGGCGGCGGCCAACATCGCCGCCGCCGAGGAGGCCTACCGCATCGTCAAGGACGAGGTAAAGGAGACGCTGCATGCTTAAACAGACCGAAGGCTCCCGCGCCGTCGCCGAGGCCGTGGCACTGTGCCGGCCGGAAGTGATCTGCGCCTATCCGATCTCGCCGCAGACCCACATCGTCGAAGCGCTCGGCGAAAGCGTGAAGGATGGCACGCTGACGTCGTGCGAATTCATCAATGTCGAAAGTGAGTTCGCCGCGATGAGCGTGGCCATCGGCGCCTCCGCCGCCGGCGCGCGCAGCTATACGGCGACGGCCAGCCAGGGCCTGCTGTTCATGGCCGAAGCGGTGTACAACGCGTCCGGCCTCGGCCTGCCGATCGTGATGACCCTGGCCAACCGCGCCATCGGTGCGCCGATCAACATCTGGAACGACCACTCCGACGCGATGTCGATGCGCGATTCGGGCTGGCTCCAGCTCTTTGCCGAGACCAACCAGGAAGCGGTGGATCTGCACATCCAGGCCTTCCGTTTGGGCGAGGAACTGTCGATGCCGGTGATGGTGTGCATGGACGGCTTCATCCTCACCCATGCCTATGAGCGCGTGGACATGCCGAGCCAGGCGCAGGTGGATGCCTACCTGCCACCCTACGTGCCGCGCCAGGTGCTCGATCCGGCCGCACCGGTATCCATCGGCGCCATGGTCGGGCCGGAGACCTTCATGGAAGTGCGCTACCTCGCCCACGCCAAGCAGATGCAGGCGCTGGAGCGCATTCCGCAATTGGCGGCCGAGTTCAAACAGATATTCGGCCGCGACAGCGGCGGCCTCACGCACACCTACCAGGCCGAGGGCGCCGAAACCATGGTGGTGGCAATGGGTTCGGTGCTCGGCACGATCAAGGACGTGGTCGATGAAATGCGCGCCGACGGCCACGCCATCGGCGTACTCGGCATCACCAGCTATCGCCCCTTTCCGCTCACCGCAGTGCGCGCCGCCTTGAAGAGCGCGAAGCGCGTGGTGATCCTGGAAAAGAGCCTGGCGGTAGGCATCGGCGGCATCCTTTCCACCGACGTGCGCATGGCCCTGTCGGGGCTGCACCTGCACGGCTACACAGTGATCGCCGGCCTCGGCGGACGTTCCATCACCAAGAAGTCATTGCATGGCTTGTTCCGTCAGGCGGAGCAGGATGCGCTCGAACATACGACCTTCCTCGACCTCGACTGGAACATCGTTAACAAACAACTCGAACGGGAACGCCAGACCCGACACTCCGGCCCCGTGGCCGAAAACCTGTTGCGCGACCAAGGGGTCGTGGCGGCGAAGATTGGGTAGGGGTCGGCTATATGGAATATTTGTCGTTGTTCCGGATGCCAACTCCGATGAAGATTACCGGGCGGTCTTCAAGCATCACAAACGCTTTTATCAACTCGATTGTTCCGGTAGTACTGCCAAGTGCGGAAGAGATGAAGCAAGCCCTCGATCTACTCGGAATGACTCCAGATACTTTCCAGTGTGCGTATTGCGGTGGCGTTGCCTCCGAATGGGATCACCTCCGGCCACTCGTCAAAGACAAAAAGCCGACTGGCTATATCTCTGAGATTCGCAATCTCGTTCCGTCCTGTGGCAAGTGCAATCAGTCGAAGGGTAATAAAGGCTGGAAAACTTGGATGGAAAGCACTGCCAAATTGTCACCAACAAAACGTGAGATCAAAGACGTTGCGGAGAGAGTGAATCGACTAGAGGCTTATGAAAACTGGGGCGTGCCTATCCAGATTAATTTTGAGAAGGAAGTAGACAAAGACCTTTGGTCCCAGCATTGGCAAAACTGCGAAAAAGTGCAGGCGATCATGCGTGAGTCGCAGGAACTTGCCACGAAAATTAAATTCGCGGTGGCGCGTGCTTATGAAGTAAAAGCACTTGACCGCTAGGGACAGTCACTTGCAGCATTTTTTTCCGAGATAAGCGTATGAACAAGAAAATCACAAAACAGGATGCTTCTGCTGATCATCTTGTCGTATTCCAGGAAACGGCTATCCGGCGTACTTGGCACAACGAAGCGTGGTGGTTTTCCGTGGTCGATGTGTGTAGCGTACTGACCGGGAGCCCCGATGCCGGGGCCTACTGGCGCAAGCTGAAACAGCGGTTGGGTGCGGAGGGCAGCGAAGTCGTGACGTTTTGTCACGGGTTGAAACTCGAAGCTCCGGATGGCAAGCAGCGCGTAACCGATTGCGCCAATACCGAGGGTTTGTTCCGCATCGTCCAATCCATTCCCTCGCCCCGCGCGGAACCATTCAAGCGCTGGCTGGCGCAAGTGGGTTACGAGCGAGTGAAGGAAATCGAAAATCCGGAATTGGCCAGCGCCCGTGCCCGCGCGCTGTATCAGGCCAAGGGCTACCCGCAGGCGTGGATCGAGAAGCGCTTGCGCTCCATCGCCGTGCGCGGCGAACTGACCGACGAGTGGAAAGAGCGTGGCGTCAAGGAGGGTAGAGAATATTCCATCCTGACCGCCGAAATCGCTCGCGCGACCTTCGGCGTCACTCCCGGCGCGCATAGCCGGCTCAAGGGGCTGGACAAGGTGAAAACCGGCAACAATCTGCGCGACCATATGACCGATCTGGAACTGATCTTCACCATGCTGGGCGAAGCCGGGACCACGGAAATCGCCCGGCGCAAGGACGCTCAGGGTTTTGTCGACAACCGCCGGGCCGCCAAGGAAGGCGGCGCCATCGCCGGCGATGCGCGCAAGGCGCTGGAAGCGAAAAGCGGCAAGCCGGTGGTGAGCAAAGACAACTACCTGGCGCCGCCTGTCGAATCGGGTAGGCTCGTTGAAGTCGCAGCTGCCGTGCTTCCGAAAAAATCCAAAGCAGCGAAAGCAAAGCGCAAGGAGGCCAAAACATGAAGGTTGTTGACGCCGCCTCTTATTTCAAACGGTGACCCCCATGAGCCATCAACCCGTCAAGTTCTATCAGACCGGCACCTTCACCGTCGGCAATCGTCTGCTCGCGCCGGAGCAGCGCAGCGTGCAGGCTTCGGCCAAGCGTTACAACTCGCTCAACTCGGGGCACCGTGCCTGCCAGGGTTGCGGCGAGGCGCTCGGCGCGCGCTATGCGATCGATGCGGCGATGGAGGCGACGCACGGCCAGTTGGTGGCGGCGAATGCCACCGGTTGCCTGGAGGTGTTCTCCACGCCCTATCCGGAAACCTCCTGGCAGGTGCCGTGGATTCATTCGCTGTTCGGCAACACCGCTGCGGTGGCCACCGGCATCGCCGCTGCGCTGCGCGTCAAGGGCAAGGCGGTGCGCGTGGTGGCGCAGGGTGGCGATGGCGGCACTACCGATATCGGTTTCGGCTGCCTGTCCGGCATGTTCGAGCGCAACGACGATGTGCTCTACATCTGCTACGACAATCAGGGCTACATGAACACGGGGGTGCAGCGTTCCAGCGCCACGCCGCCGGCGGCGCGCACGGCGACAACGATGGCGGTCGGCGTCGAGCCGGGCAATGTTTTCGGCCAGGGTAAGTTCGTTCCCGCCATCGCCATGGCGCATGAGATCCCCTATGTCGCCACCGCCACCGTGGCCGATCTGCGCGACCTCGAAGCCAAGGTGGCGCGGGCCATGGAACTGCATGGCGCGCGCTACATCCACATCCTCGTGCCCTGTCCGCTGGGCTGGGGCAGCGCCTCCGACCAGACCATCCAGATGGCACGGCTGGCCAAGGAGACGGGCCTGTTCCCGGTGTTCGAAGCCGAGGGTGGCGAAATCAAGTCGGCGCTGAAAATCCGTAAGCCGCTGCCGGTAGAAGACTATTTGCGGCCGCAGAAACGCTATGCCCATCTGTTCGCGCCGACCTTGCGTGCCGATGTGATCGAGCGGTTGCAAGGGATCGCGGACCGCAATATCCGCAAATACGGATTGCTGGAAGAAAACCCCTAACCGCGGGGGCCACAGGGACACGGGGGAAACCATGACGATGAAAATGTTGTCCCCGTGCTCCCCGTGTCCCCCGCGGTGAAACCTGAGGTTCAACTATGGACAAACCTTTCGCCATCACCCTCGACGTCGGCTCCTCGCTCGCCAACCACACCGGCTCCTGGCGCACCCGACGGCCTGTCTATGTGGATCGGCTGCCGCCCTGCAACGCCACCTGCCCGGCCGGCGAGAACATCCAGGGCTGGCTGTTCCATGCCGAGTCGGGCGATTATGAAACCGCCTGGCGCAAGCTCACCGAGGAGAACCCGCTGCCGGCGATCATGGGCCGGGTCTGCTACCACCCCTGCGAGGGCGCCTGCAATCGCGGCCGGCTCGACGAGTCGGTGGGCATCAATGCAGTGGAACGTTTTCTCGGCGACGAGGCGCTGAAACTGGGCTGGCGCTTTGATGCGCCGGCTGCCGCCAGCGGCAAACGCGTGCTGGTGGTGGGCTCGGGGCCGGCGGGGCTGGCTGCCGCCTACCATCTGGTGCGCAGCGGCCACGCAGTGGAAATCCGCGAAGCGGCGGCCCAAGCGGGAGGCATGATGCGCTACGGCATCCCCAAATACCGGTTGCCGCGGGACGTGCTCGATGCCGAGATCGCACGCATTGTCGAACTCGGCGTGAAACTGCGCCTGAACCAGCCGGTCGAGGAACTGGAGCCTCTGCTGGGCGAATTCGATGCGGTGTTCCTCGGCGTCGGCGCCCATTTGGCGAAGCGTGCCTACATTCCCGCCGGCGACGCCAGCCGCATCCTCGATGCGGTCTCGGTGCTGCACGGCATGGAAGGTTCGACCGATGAATTGAAGCCCCTGCTCGGCCGCCATGTGGTGGTTTACGGCGGCGGCAACACGGCGATCGACGTGGCGCGCACAGCGAAGCGCCTCGGCGCCGAGGAATCCATCGTTGTCTACCGGCGCAGCCGCGAAAAAATGCCGGCCCACGCCTTCGAGGTGGAAGAAGCCTTGCAGGAGGGCGTGCAGATGAAATGGCTGGCGACGGTTAAAGAGGCCGGGGCGGGCGAAGTGATGGTCGAGCGAATGGTGCTCGACGAAAAGGGGTTCCCCCAGCCAACCGGCGAATTCGAGCGCATCGAGGCCGATTCGCTGGTGTTGGCGCTGGGTCAGGAGACCGACCTGTCGCTGCTGCAAAAGCTCGCCGGACTGAACATCCGCGACGGCCTGGTCGAAGTGGATGCCGGCATGATGACCGGCCATCGCGGAGTCTTCGCCGGCGGCGACATGGTGGGCAATGAACGCACCGTGACCGCTGCCATCGGCCACGGCAAGAAGGCCGCGCGTCACATCGACGCCTGGCTGCGCAGCGAACCGCGGGTGCCGGCGCCCAAGCACGCACTGGCGACGTTCGAGAACCTGAACACCTGGTACTACGCCGACGCGCCGAAAACCATGCGTCCGATGCTGGATATCGTCCGTCGCCAGTCCACCTTCGACGAGGTGCTGGGCGGGCTTTCCGAAGAAAATGCCCGCTTCGAAGCCCGCCGCTGTCTGTCCTGCGGCAACTGCTTCGAGTGCGACAACTGCTACGGCGTCTGCCCCGACAATGCGGTAATCAAGCTCGGGCCGGGCAAGCGCTTCCAGTTCAACTACGATTACTGCAAGGGCTGCGGCCTATGCGTAGCGGAATGCCCCTGCGGCGCCATCGATACCATGGCGGAGGATATTTAGCCGTAGGCGGGAGCCGCGCACGACCAAGTGATTGACCGAAACGCGTGGGCCGGACGATACTTCGGCTCCAATACTCAACAGACCGTTTCCTGGGACATTCAGGCCACGGTCGATCAAAACAAACCGTCTAAAGGAGTCCCCGCCATGTCCCGATCACGCGCATCCGTTCTCTCGGCACTGCTGCTGACCAGCGTCTTTGTTTCGCTGGCTGCGCAGGCGCAACATCCCAGCACGGCCGCGCAGGCGGACAACTATGCGGTGTACATCCTCGAACGGTCGAAATCACCGGTCAACCAGCAGATCATGGCCCTGATCGGCAAAAAGGACTTCAAGGGACTGCGCAACCTGATCAAAAAAGGGACATCCATCGACGAAGCCGATAACAAGGGATGCCGGCCGATCCATTACGCCGCCTATATGGGCAGCCTCGAGGCGATGAAAATTTTCGCAGCCAACCGCGCCGATTTGAAAGCCAGCACGTTCGGCAGATGGAGCGCACTGCACTACGCTGCGCTGGGCGGCCATACCGAGGTCATCGATTTCCTGGTTGCGTCCGGCGTCCCCATCGACATCGTCGATTCCGGCGGCGAAAGCCCGCTGTTCTACGCCGTCGAATCGGGCCACATGGCCACAGTGCAATGGCTGATTGAGCACGGTGCAAACATCAACCACGAAAACAGGAAGGGCGATACTCCGCTTTCGGTCGCCATCGAAAATGGCCATCGTCGGCTCGTCGAATATCTGCGGCAGCTTGGCGCCGCCGAAAGATCGGGCGAAGCGCAGGACACGCGCGGCGCAATTGAATGAATCCGCAACACACGGGTTGCACATCGGCACAATTAGGCGTAGAAAGAAACCGACGTTCCGTATGACCAACCGAAAGGGGCGCGATTATCGAGAAGGCACGTTGCAATTGATGACTGCGAAGTACCCATACCGGGCAACCCGGAAAGCGATGCGCAATGCATCGAAAAAAACGCCGCGCAATGCGGCGTTTTTCATTTGCGGCGAGGTTTCTGCCGACGGCGACTGAATGACGACTCCTTGACCGGCTTCCGGATGCCCTCTGGACGACCATCGCCGTAACCGGGATAATTTGGTTTTAACAACCTGCGTTCCGGTGCTTACTCCGGCGCGGGTTAAATTTTTTCCGGAGCCGAGTTCTCAAATGACTGCCCGAATTCTTGACGGCAACGCCCTTTCCGCCCAGGTACGCGGCCAATTGGCCGAACGCGCCGCCGCGCTCAAGGCACGCGGTGTGACGCCCTGCCTCGCCGTGATCCTGGTCGGAGAAGATCCCGCCTCGGCAGTGTATGTGCGCAACAAGGTGGCCGGTTGCGAAAAAGTCGGCATGCGTTCGATCAAGGACGTCTACCCCATCAACGCCGCGCAGGAGACCGTACTGGCGCGAATCACCGAACTGAATGCCGATCCCGCAGTACATGGCATCCTGGTCCAACTGCCGCTGCCCAAGCATTTCGATGCCGAGGCCGTGCTTGAAGCCATCGCACCGGAAAAGGACGTGGACGGCTTCCATGCCGACAACGTCGGTGCGCTGATGCAGGGTACGCCGCGCTTCATTCCGTGCACGCCCTACGGCGTGATGAAAATGCTGGAGAGCGAAAAGGTCGCCTTGAAAGGTGCGGAAGCAGTGATCGTCGGCCGCAGCAACATCGTCGGCAAACCGATGTCGATGCTGCTGCTACAGGCGGGTTGTACCGTCACCGTCTGCCATTCGCAGACCCGCGACCTGGCCTTCCATACCCGCCGTGCCGACGTACTGGTCGCTGCGGTCGGACGGCCGAAGATGATTACCGGTGACATGATCAAGCCCGGTGCGACGGTGATCGACGTCGGCATCAATCGCCAGCAATCCGGGCCGGATGCCGGCAAGCTGTGCGGCGACGTCGATTTCGAAACGGCCAAGGAAGTTGCCGGCCTGATTACTCCCGTGCCCGGTGGCGTTGGCCCGATGACCATCACCATGCTGCTTACCAACACGCTGGAAGCGGCCGAACGTGCCCGAGGGAAATCATGAGCCACAGCCATCCTCTTGTCGGCATCGTTATGGGTTCGGATTCCGACTGGCCCACCCTACAGGCTGCCGCACGCATCCTCGAAGACTTCGCCGTGGCTTACGAGGCGCGGGTGGTCTCGGCCCACCGCACGCCCGACCTGTTGTTCGACTACGCGGCCTCCGCACAGGAGCGCGGGCTGCGCGCGATCATCGCCGGAGCCGGCGGAGCGGCGCATTTGCCCGGCATGCTGGCGGCGAAGACCATCGTTCCGGTGCTCGGCGTACCGGTGCAGAGCAAAGCTCTGTCCGGGCTCGACTCGTTGCTCTCGATCGTGCAGATGCCGAAGGGCATCCCGGTCGCTACCTTTGCCATCGGCGAAGCCGGTGCCGCCAATGCGGCGTTGACGGCGGTCGCGATGCTCGCCACCACCGATCGCAACCTCGCGACGAAACTCGAAGCCTACCGCGCCGCGCAGACCGAGAAGGTGCTGGAGATGAAGCTGGAGTTGCCCGCGGAGAAAAAAGCGTGATCCTGCCGCCCGCCACCCTCGGCATGCTCGGAGGCGGCCAGTTGGGCCGCTTCTTCGTTATGGCGGCGCACGAACTCGGCTATCGGGTGATCGTTCTCGATCCCGATGCCAACAGCCCCGCCGGCCGCATTGCCGACCGCCACCTGCAAGCCGCTTACGAAGACCAGGATGCGCTGAACGTGTTTGCGGGGAGTTGTGCCGCGGTGACCACCGAGTTCGAGAACGTGCCAGCCGAGTCGCTCGCCTACCTGGCCAAGTTCGTCCCGGTGCGACCGGGCGCCGAGGCGGTGGCGATCTGCCAGAACCGCATGGCGGAGAAAGGATTCCTCAAGCGCAGCGGCATTCCCCATGCGCCGTATGCGGATGTGCGCAGCGAGGACGATCTGGCGGCAGCGGATGCCGCGCTGTTCCCCGGTATCCTCAAGGTGGCCCGGTTCGGCTACGACGGCAAGGGCCAGGCGCGCGTCGCCAACGGTGCCGAGGCGATTGCCGCCTTTCGCCATTTCAAGGCCGAGCCGTGCGTGCTCGAAGCCATGCTGCCGCTCGACTACGAGGTCTCGGTGGTGCTGGCGCGTGCGGCGAGCGGCGAAGTCAACTACTTTCCGGTGGCCGAGAATCTGCATACCCGCGGCATCCTCGACGTTTCCATCGTGCCGGCGCGAACCGGCACCTGCATGTCCGGCGACGCCCAGGAAATCGCCACCCGCGTGGCGCAGCAGATGGACTACGTCGGCACCCTCGGCGTCGAATTCTTCGTCAGCTGCGGCCAGCTCTACGTCAACGAGATGGCGCCGCGGCCGCACAACTCGGGCCACTACACGCTCGACGCCTGCGTCAGCAACCAGTTTGAGCAGCAAGTGCGCGCACTGTGCGACCTGCCGCTCGGCGAATCGCGCGGCCACAGCGCGGCGGCGATGGTGAACCTGCTCGGCGACCTCTGGTACCTTGACGACCCGCACCACGCCCGGGAACCCGATTGGTCGAAACTGCATGCCGTGCCCAATCTCAAACTGCACCTCTACGGCAAGCACCACGCCCGCCCAGGCCGCAAGATGGGCCACTTCACGGTGATCGGCAGCGATGCCGCGCAGGTACAGGAAGCCGCCCTGGCGGCGCGCACAGCAATCGGCATTCGCGATGAGTGACGTTCGCCCCGGACCTGTCGAAGGGCCCGGGCCGGACGGTGGGCAGATTGCACGCGCGGCAGACCTGTTGCGCGCTGGGGAACTGGTCGCCATGCCCACCGAGACGGTGTATGGCCTCGGCGCCGACGCGGCGAACCCGGCTGCCGTGGCCAAGATCTTCGCCGCCAAGGGCCGCCCCGCCGATCATCCGATCATCGTGCACATTCCTTCAGCGGATCATCTCGAGCGTTGGGCGCGAGAGATTCCTGAGGCGGCGCGGCAACTCGCCGCGGCGTTCTGGCCCGGCCCACTGACCTTGATTCTCAAGCGCCAACCCACGGTACCCGACGCTGTCACCGGCGGCCAGGACACGGTCGGCCTGCGCGTACCGAACCATCCGCTGGCGCTCGAACTGCTGCACGCCTTCGACGGCGGCATCGCCGCGCCGTCCGCCAACCGCTTCGGCCGCATCAGCCCGACCCGCGCCGAGCACGTGCGGGAGGAACTCGGCGACAAGGTGGTCCTGGTGCTGGACGGAGGCCCCTGCGGCGTCGGCATCGAATCCACCATCGTCGATCTTTCGGGCGCGGTGCCGCGCATCCTGCGTCCCGGCGCAATCACCGCCGCCGACATCGAACGGGTGCTGCGCCGGGATGTCGGCGGCGCAGTGAATGCTCCGGCGCCGCGGGTATCGGGCTCCCTGGAAGCGCACTACGCGCCGACCACCCCGTTGCGCCTGTTGCCGGCGGCGGAACTGCACGCCGCCGCGGCCACGGCGCTGGCGGCGGGGCAGCGCTGTGCGGTGCTGGCTTTCCGCCCCCCGGAGCCGGCGGCAGGCCTGGTCTGCCTGGCCGCATCCGGCGATGCCGCCGAATATGCACGCGATCTCTACGCCGCGTTGCGTCGTCTCGACCACGCCGGCGTCGACCTCATCCTGGTGGCAATGCCACCCGACACCGAGTATTGGCAGGCTGCGATCGATCGCCTGCGTCGGGCCGCGTGCGGCTCCGGCGTGGAGTAAGCGATGTAAGGGGAAATGCAAGCCGCTTGTGGTATATCCCCACGGGAAATTAGCAAAGAGCGATATCGCCACAATCAATTTCCCCAGAGACGAACGATGAAGAAGATAGGGTGGTGCATCCTGCTGACGGCGGGACTGCTGCCGGGTATGGCCCGGTCCGGCGAAGGATTGTCGGAAGACGATTATTTCGGTGAGTTCCCGGTCGTTCTGACGGTGAGCCGTCTGGCGCAACCGCTCAGCGATACACCGGGCGCAGTGACCGTGATCGACCGCGACAAGATCCGCCGTTCCGGCGCCCGCGACGTGACCGACCTGCTGCGGCTGGTGCCCGGCTATCTGGTGGCCGGGTCGAACGGCGCCAACCTGAACGCGGCGTACCACGCGCCGCTCGACGAACTCGGCGTGCGCAATCTAGTGTAGCGTTCTATTCTTGATGGAACTTATACAAATCAGGTGTCTCCAATGCTGTAATTCATCACAGCGAGGAGAGGGCGAGTGCGAGTTGCTGCGGAGATTGTGTTGAGCGAGGAAGAG
>JALNXH010000020.1 GCA_023230455.1 Rhodocyclaceae bacterium
CAGCGTCGAGGCCGGCGAGGACGTGCTCGACCGCGCCCGCGCCGAGCCCAGCGAACTGGAAGCCGCCAACTTCGAGCTGCGCGAGAAGATCGGCGCCCTGATCACCGCCCTCTATTCCGGCACCGAGACCGGCAAGCTGAAACACATCAGCGGCATCGTCACCGCCCATGCCAAGGAACAATTGCTGCGCGAACGCTCCTGGCTCATCGGCCAGGGCTGGGAGGCCGACCCGAAGTCCATCCCCGCCATCGAAACACTCATCGGCGAGGGCCCGGGCGCACGGTAAGGGTTAGCCGCACGATCATTCGACGAGCCAAAGCAAACGGCCTGCGCATTACTGCGCAGGCCGTTTGCTTTGATAACCATCGTCGGCGACGAACAGCCGCGCCTAGCCGGCCCCGGTCAGCATGGCTTCAATGCTCGGCAGTCCGGCGCGTTCCGGGTCCATGCCCGCATCGGCAAACCAAACGCGGTCGCGCCAGGCCTGCAATGCCGCATGGTCGAGAATGGCCTTTGCGGAACCGGCATGGAAGGCGGCGCTGCTGTCGACTTCCGTCGCACGCACCAAGTGATCGATACCTGCGGCAAGCGCGACGCGAACCTCATTGATCCGCGCCTGGGTGGCAGGCACGGCCCCATCGGGCGCATGACTGTGCAGCAGCTCGCGCAACGCAGCAGCGGCGGCGGTCGTCCGCGGTCCGCCCGAGGCTTCGTCGCACAGCCGCTTGGCGAGGCGGATCAGCTCGCCGAGGCACAGCGTGTCGTAGGCCAGGGCCTTGTCCCAGTGCCGCGCCAGCAGCCCCAGATGGGCGATCATCAGCTGCCCCTGCTCCCGGGCCAGATCGTTGCCGGATTCGATGGCCGGCAGGATGACCTCGGTCATCGCCTTCATCATCGTCTGGATGCGTAATTCGATGCTCGGCGTCATGCGTGTTTCTCCCCTCCGAGGTAGCCGACAATATCGTTGAGAAAAATGTGACCCACCGAAGCCAGCCAGCTGAGCAGGATGTCCTGGTGGTTATTGCCTTCCTTCGCCACCCGCAGGCAACTGGCGAAGGTGTGCACCACCGACTTCCAGGCGTTGACCACTTCGTAATAACGCAAGGTCTCGGGATCGATGGTGCGGCCCGAGAGTTCCTGATAGCGATCGAGGAATTCCTCGCGCGGAAAGAGGCCGCAGCACATGAACTGACCATTCTCATTCACCAGGCCGAACAGCTTCTGCGTCACGTAGGCCACGTCCTCGTGGAAATCGCCGACGTGGGCCAGCTCCCAGTCGAGGACCGCCGTCATTTCGCCGCTGCGCTCGTCGAACATGAAATTGCCCATCCGGTAATCGGCATGGATGAAGCAGAGATCGTGGCACTCCGGCGCGTTCTCGCGCAGCCAGCGATGGATCAGGCTGACCAGCGGAATCGCTTCCGGCGCAGTTTGTTCCCAGATACGGACGTACCAGTTGGTCTGCCACAGGGCCGCCTGCTTCGGATAGGCCGACGGCGCCGTGAAGCTGGGCAAATGCGCAGAGCGCCAGTCGAAATTGTGGATGGCCACCAGGTTGTTCAGAAATTGCGGCGCGATGCCGGTGGCCGCCGATCCATAGTTGGTGCCAATGCCGGAGACGCCTTTGCCGCTGTGGTCGCTCGGCTTGGTCACGCCGCCGACGAAACTGGTGATGACCCCCGACTGGCCGAGGAATTCGCCCTCCTCGTCGAGATAGCGCACTTCGGGCGTCGGTACCGTGCCGCGCAAGGCGGTGATCGCCTCGGCCTCCCGCTGGCGGCTGGTCTCGACAATGCTTTCCAGCGGATCCATACGCAGCACCAGGCGCTCAGGCGTTTCGAGGCCATCACGATGCAGCGAAAAGCAGAACATCTCCTTCGATGCGCCGCCGGCCAGCCGCTTCATTTGCTCAATCCGCACGTTGCGATAGCCCTTGGCCGCGAACAAGCGCTCCAGGCCCTCGCCGACCTGCCGGTCGGTGCGCGCCGAATAGGGGCCCTGCGCGCGCCGACGTAAGGTGCGGGCGAGAATTTCCTTCACGCGCGGTTCGATGTCGTCCGGATCGGCAACCGACGCGCCATCGAATGCGGTTCCCACGGGGGATGCAGCCATTCACTCCTCCTGTCGTTTTTTATTGTTCCCGCTGCATGGCAGGCATGCCAGAGCAGGGCGACGCATGTTGTGGCATTTCCGCAGGTACTGTCAAGATTGCATCCAGGGCGTGGCCGCGTCACCCCCTGCGACACGCCAAGCGGCAGGGCTGCCGACCGGCGCAGCAGCACAAAATCGGTTAGAGTCCGTATCGGGAGCGCAAGGCCGGACTGCTTGCTGGAGACTCTCCGCGGAGGCCGCAATGATCGTACGACGCCGTACTTGGTGGTACCGCCTGGCGGGGCAGACGTTTGCCCAGGCCATCTCGTTCGAACACCCCGTCACTGCATCGAAGGTCAGAGACGTATTGCGACGATCGGTCGGCCGCCCCCTGGATCTCTGGGGACGAAGCAACAGCGACCTCTGGTCTTTCCACAAGTAGTGCTAGCCGACATCGGGCGCCATATCCGCGCCGGCCGGCAGCGGCGCAAAATCGGAGTCATGACGATGGCGCAAAAATTCCTCGGCCGGCGATATCCATTCGCCGGTTTTCGTAACCGTTATACCGCTCCTTTCGGCGCGTGCCGGAATCAAAGGTGACCTCGTGGCAAAACCCAATTATCAATTCGAGAAACGTCAGCGAGATCTGGCGAAGAAAAGCAAACAGGAAGAGAAGCGGCGGCAGAAACTGGCCGACAAGGCCGGCGCCGAAGAGCTCGCCCCGGCGACGGGATCGCTCCCATCGGCAGCGCCGAATGCCAACCGTATCGCATCCGCGACGGCCGACAGCGACAGCCCATCCGAAAACTGACCCGCCCGACGGACACGGCCGGAACCCACAAAAAAAAAGCGCAACCCCTTGCGGGATTGCGCTATGCCGTTGCCGGCCGTACGGGTGAATCAGTGCGCCGCGGCCACCGATGCACCGATGCCGGTTTCAGAACGCACTTCCTGTGCGTCGTAGCCGGCGCGGTCGATGCGGCCGCGGGCGCTGCTGTCGAGCACCGAGAACAGCCAGATGCCGATGAAACCCGCCGCCATCGAGAACAGGGCCGGCGAAGTGTAGGGGAACGGCGCACTGCCCTTCGGGTTACCCATGACCTGCACCCAGATCGAATCCGACAGCACCGTCAGCACAACCGCGGTGAGCAGACCGAGAAAGCCGCCGATGAAGGCACCGCGGGTGGTGCAGCCGCGCCACAGGATCGACAGCAACAACACCGGGAAGTTCGCCGAAGCAGCGATGGCGAAGGCCAGCGAAACCATGAAGGCGATGTTCTGCTTCTCGAAGACGATGCCGAGAATCACGGCAATGACCCCGAGCGCCACCGTCGTCATCTTGGAGACGCGCATTTCCGTTGCACTATCGACGTTGCCATGACGCCATACCGACGCATAGAGATCGTGCGACACAGCCGACGCGCCGGAAAGCGTAAGCCCCGACACCACCGCCAGAATGGTGGCGAACGCGACCGCGGAGATGAAGCCGAGGAAGACATTGCCACCGACCGCATTGGCGAGATGGATTGCCGCCATGTTGCCGCCGCCTTTCAGCGCACCCTTGGCGTCGAGGAACTCCGGATTGGTGCTGACCAGAACGATCGCGCCGAAGCCGATGATGAAGGTCAGGATGTAGAAGTAGCCGATCCAGGTAGTCGCCCAGAACACCGACTTGCGCGCTTCCTTGGCATCGGGCACGGTAAAGAAGCGCATCAGGATATGCGGCAGGCCGGCGGTACCGAACATCAGCGCCATGCCGAAGGAAATGGCGGAGATCGGATCCTTGACGAAGGTTCCCGGCGACATGATGGAGAAGCCGATCTTGGCCGCCTCCTCCGTTTCCTTGCCCGCTGCCGCCGCCTTGGCCGTCTTGATCTCGACGGCCTTGGCGAACAGCGCTTCCGGACTGAAGCCGAACTGGGCGAGCACCATGAACACCATGAAGCTGGCACCGCAGAGCAGCAGCACCGCCTTGATGATCTGCACCCAGGTGGTGGCGGTCATGCCGCCGAACAGCACGTAGGTCATCATCAGCGCACCGACGATAACTACCGCCACCCAGTATTCGAGCCCAAACAGCAGCTTGATCAACTGGCCGGCGCCGACCATCTGCGCGATCAGGTAAAACAATACGACGACCAGCGTGCCGGACGCCGCCAGGGTACGGATCGGCGTCTGCTGGAAGCGATACGCGGCGACGTCGGCGAAAGTGAACTTGCCAAGATTACGCAGCCGCTCGGCCATCAGGAACATGATGATCGGCCAGCCGACGAGAAAACCGATCGAGTAGATCAGGCCGTCATAGCCGTTGGCGAACACCGCCGCGGAGATGCCGAGGAAGGACGCCGCCGACATGTAGTCGCCGGCAATCGCCAGGCCGTTCTGGAAGCCGGTGATGCCGCCGCCGGCGGTGTAGAAATCGGCCGCGGTCTTGGTCTTCGCCGCAGCCCATTTGGTGATCCACAACGTAGCGCCGACGAACACCGCGAACATCGCGATAGCCGTCCAGTTGGTGGCCTGCTTTTCCGCCTGGCCCTCCAGAGCAGCTGCCAGTACGGGATTTGCCGCGACCCAGAGGGCCAGCGGCAGCAACATCTGCACAAGGCGATTCATTATTTGAACTCCTTCTGGATACGGGCGGTCAGCTCGTCAAATTCGGTGTTGGCGCGACGGACGTAATAGCCGGTGATGAGGACGGTAAACACGATCAGGCCGACGCCGACCGGAATGCCGAGTGTGGTCACGCCCTCGCCGATGCGGATGCCGAACAGCTCCTTGTTGAAGGCAATCACCGCGATGTAGCCGTAATAGGCAAGCAGCATGATGATGGTCAGCGTCCAACCAAAACTGGTGCGTTTCGCCTTCAACGCCCGGTAGGTCGGATTCGCCTCGATACGGGCGACGATATCTTCTTTCATTTTGTGCTCCTCCGTTTTGGTCGTTACGTTTCAACAGCGAACTCCGGCTGTTTGGCGCATCTTAGGGAGCGAGCTTGACGTGCGACTTACGGGCGTCTTGCGGGTTTCTTACGCCGCCGCGACAGGGCGCACCAGCATTACGGTGCACGGCGCTTGTAGGGCGACACGTGCAGCTACCGCCGCCGCCACAGGCTTGTAGGAGATACCGAGCTTGGGATTGCCCTCAATCGGCGGGGCGCCGATGACGATCTGGCGCACCGGATTGTTCGTCGCGTAGTCGAGCAGGGCCTGCGCCGCGTCGTGTGCCTCCAGCACATGGAAAGTCAGCCGCTGCTCCGGCAATTGCAGCGCTTCCGCCCACGCCCGCAACTCGACCAGATGGCGGACATGCAGGTTGCCGCCGCTCTCCGGGCCACTGCTGCCGAGCAGTGGCTGCGGCGGAATGACGGTGGCGACGGCGATGCGCGCTTCGCTGTGCATCGCCGTCAGATCGCGCACAGCCGCCTGCAATGCGGCCTGACGGGAGGCATCGCGATGCTGCGTAGCCACCGCGACCAACACGATCGGCAGCGCCGATGCCTGCGTTGTCGCAGGAGCGGCCGGTTCGAATCCGGCGGCCCACAGCCAACGCCGCAGACGTACCGCCCAACCCGGATTGCGCGTGCGCCGGCCGCGCACGCCAATCACCACCGACGCCGGCTGACGCAGCCACGCTGCCACCTCGCTTGCCGTCGGACGCCGTGCGGCATCGACTTCGAGACAATGCAGGATCACTTCCTGCACCCATTGCGGAAGCTCCGGGCGTAATGCGCGCGGTGCGCGCGGATAACGGTAGAGGCGCTGGCGCAGGCCGTGGACAGAGGTCGGCGCACCGAACGGAAGCACGCCGGTGGCCAGCTGATACATCACCACGCCGAGAGCGAAGATGTCGCTGCGCGGATCGCTGCGCAGTCCCAGCACCTGCTCCGGTGCAATGTAGGGCGCCGAGCCGATCGGCTTGCGAAATTCCTCGGCCAGCAGATCCGGGAAATGCCGGTGATGCGAGAGGCCCAGATCGATCAGCACCGCCTCGCCGCTGGCACGGAACATGACGTTGGAGGGTTTGATATCCAGATGGGCGAGCTGCTGCCGGTGCACATCATCGATGGCATCGGCCACCGGCGCCAGTAGTCGCACCAGTTCGTCAGCGTCGAGCGGCGCACGTCCGACCGCCGCGGCCAGACTTTCGCCGTCGATGAACTCCATCACCAGATAGGGCCTTCGCTGTAGATCGCCGACCGCCTCCAGACGCGGCACATGGCGGCCCTGTAGGGCGCCGAGCATCATCTGCTCGACCTCGTAGCTGACCACCGAGACCGGGTCGTCGCCCTGAGCCAATCGCGGCACCTTCATCGCCAGCGGTAATTCCGCACCTGCGCGCTCGACCCGGTAGAGCGTGGCCATGCCACCGTTGTGCAGCAGCGAGACGACGCGATAGCCGTCGATTTCGTCGCCTGGATCGAGTTTAGACGAAGTCATCGGCCGCTCTCCAGCCGCCGGGCGAACTCCTCGGGCAGGCCGGCACGCCGCACCTTGCCCGCCGCCGTTGCCTGGTCGTAATCGATGCGATGGAACGTGAGCAGTGCACGGTCGATATCGAACAGCGCATAGCGTGCCCTCGGGTCGCCGTCGCGCGGCTGCCCGCAAGAGCCGACGATGCTCAGCCAGCGCCGGTGCCGCGCTACCGGTATCGAAATCCCGGCGACGGGCAGGAAAGGCTGCGGACGCCGGTCGGCACCCATGTAGTAGAGCAGCGGATCGTGCACATGTCCGCAAAAAACGTACGGCGATTCCGCCGCATCGAGACTGGCGGCGGCAGCGCGCGTATCCATCACATAGACCCAACGCTCCGGCGCCGCGGCGCTGGCATGCACCAGGCAGACGGAGCCCTCGCGCAAAACCAGCGGTAGCGAACGCAGAAAGTCCGCCTGGTGCGGCGCAAGCTGGCGCTGCGTCCAGCGAATGGCCGCGGCGGCAGCCTCGTTCATGCGCTCGGACACATCGCCGGCAGCCGCCGCATCGTGATTGCCCTGCACCGCCACCGCCGCGCCGGCTTCGACCAACTGCATCGCCCGGGCAACGACAGCAACCGGATCGGCGTTGTAGCCGACCAGATCGCCGAGCAACGCGAAGCGTTGTGCGCCCCGGTCGCGCGCATGCGCCAGACAGGCATCGAAGGCCTCGATATTGCTATGGATGTCGGCAATCAGCGCAAGCTTCAAAACGAACTCCGGCGGGCGAAACTAAAAGCCCCCTGCCGACAGCGCAGGGGGCCGTAGCAAACATTGTCGGGCAAAGCTCAGTCTTCGTGGTGGATCTCGCGATCCTTGGTCTCGGGCAGGAACAGCGTGCCAAGGATGGCCGTCATCACCGCAATCACGATCGGATACCACAGACCGTAATAGATGTCGCCGGTGGCCGCCACCATGGCGAAGGCCACCGTCGGCAGGAAGCCGCCGAACCAGCCGTTGCCGATGTGATACGGCAACGACATCGAGGTGTAGCGGATCCGCGCCGGGAACAACTCCACCAGCCAGGCCGCAATCGGCCCGTAGACCATGGTGACGTAGATCACCAGGACGGTCAGCAGAGCCAGCACCGCCGGGATATTGACCTGCGCCGGATCGGCCTTGGCCGGATAACCTGCGGCCTTGATCGCCTCGGCCATCGCCTTGTCGAACTCGGCCGCCTTGGCCTTGAACTGATCGCCGGGCAAACCCGTGCCTTCAAAGCTTGAAATCACCACCGTGCCGACCTTCACCGACGCCGTGCCGCCCGCGGCCGCCGCGGCATTGGTGTAGGGGATGGCCTTCTTCGCCAGCCAGCTCTTGGCGATGTCGCAGGAACTGGTGAATTTCGCCTTGCCCACCGGATCGAACTGGAACGAGCACTGCGCCGGATCGGCGATCACCATCACCGGATTGGTCTGCTGCGCCTTGAAGATCGCCGGATTGGCGTACTCGGTCAGCGCGTTGAAAATCGGGAAGTAGGTCAGGGCGGCAAGGACGCAGCCGACCATGACGATCGGCTTGCGGCCGATCCGGTCGGACAGGGAGCCGAAGACGATGAAGAACGGCGTGCCGATCAGCAGCGAACCGGCGATCAGCAGGTTCGCCGTCTGCGGGTCCACCTTGAGCGTCTGCAGCATGAAGAACAACGCGTAGAACTGGCCCGTGTACCAAACCACCGCCTGTCCCGCCGTGCCGCCGAGCAGCACCATGATGACGACGCGCAGGTTGTTCCAGCGGGCGAAGGATTCCGTCAACGGCGCCTTCGATGCCTTGCCTTCCTCCTTCATCTTCTTGAACACCGGCGACTCGTTGAGCTGCATGCGGATGTAGACCGAGACGATCAGCAGCAGAATCGAAAGCAGGAAGGGAATGCGCCAGCCCCACTCGTCGAAATCCTTGCCAAGGATGGTGCGACAGGCAAGGATCACCAGCAGCGAGAGGAACAGACCAAGCGTGGCGGTAGTCTGGATGAAACTGGTAAACAGACCGCGCTTGCCCGGCGGTGCGTGCTCGGCCACATAGGTGGCGGCGCCGCCGTATTCGCCGCCCAGCGCCAAGCCTTGCAGCAGACGCAGCGAAATCAGGATGATGGGGGCCGCGACACCGATTTGTGCATAGGTCGGCAGCATGCCGACCACCGCAGTCGACAGACCCATGATCAGGATGGTGACGAGGAAAGTGTATTTGCGCCCGATCAGGTCGCCGAGGCGGCCGAACACCAGCGCGCCGAACGGGCGCACGGCGAAACCGGCGGCAAACGCCAGCAAGGCAAAGATGAACGCAGTAGTCTCATTGACACCGGAGAAGAAGTGCTTGCTGATGATCGCCGCCAGCGAACCGTAAAGATAGAAGTCGTACCATTCGAACACCGTGCCGAGGGACGAGGCGAAGATGACCTTGCGCTCCTCTCGGGTAATTCCGCGCCCAGACGCAGCACCTACCATGATGGGTCTCCTCTCGTTATATGAATCGCTGCCTTTAAGGCAGCGGAGGCATCGTGAGAGCCGATGCTTACTTGAGGCTTACACGATTGACCGCTGCACCGCGGCGTTGGCCCTGCTCTCCGCGCGGTTTGCCCGGGCCTCCCCGGCGTCAGCGATCCGACGCTGCCGCCGCGCGCGGCAGGCTGACCCTCAGGCGCGCACCGCCCAGCGGCGAAGTGCCGATCTCCACCTTGCCGCCGTGGATCTCGGCCACTTCGCGCACAATCGCCAGGCCGAGGCCGCTGCCTTCGGCGTCGGTGCCGATCACCCGATAGAAGCGCTCGAACACGCGGTCGCGCTCGCCCACCGGGATGCCGCATCCCGAATCGTCGATCTCCAGACAGATCGTCGATCTACCGATGACGCGGACGGAAATTTCACCCTGCGGCGGGGTGTACTTGATGGCGTTGTCGATCAGGTTGGCGATCATCTCGCGCAGCAGGAATTCGCTGCCGATCACCGGTACAGGCATACCGCTGTCCTCGAAGCCGAGATTGATCGCCTTGACCAGCGCCCGGTCGGCCGCTTCCGCCGTCACCGCCCGCGCCAGAGCGGCCAGATCGACCTCGGCGAACTGGCCCGGTTGCTCGCTGGTGGCCTCGACGCGGGCCAGCGAGAGCAACTGCTGGGTCAGGTGCGACATGCGTTCGGTGCCCTTCGCCACATAGCGCAGCGCGCGGCGCAAAGCCTCGGCGTCGGTTTCGCCGAGGGCCAGATCGGTCTGCGTGCGCAGGCCGGTGAGCGGCGTTTTCAGTTGATGCGCGGCATCGGCAATGAAGCGGCGCTGCGCCAGCAGATTGTCGTCGAGGCGCTTCATCACCGCGTTCATCGATTCGATCAGCGGACGGATCTCCTCGGGCAAACCATTGACGCTGATCGGCGACAGGTCGGCTGGCCGCCGCTGGCCGAGTTCGCGCTGCAACCGCTGCAACGGAGTGATGCCCTGGGTCAGACCAAGATAGACCAGCAGCACCGCCACCGGGACGATGACGAACTGGGGCACGATGACGCCGGAAACGATGCTCGCCGCCAAACCCTGGCGCTTGTGGCGGGTTTCCGCGACCTGTACCAGTACAGGCCGGTGGGCGCCGGGAAGCGCGACGAACTGATAGGCAACGCGCAGATCCTCGCCGGCCACTTCGTCGTCGCGAAAGCGCACGCCCGCCTCGCCATCCTCCGGAGCGTCGATCCAGGGCAGTTCGGCCTCGCCGGCCACGCGCTCGCCGTTGGGGCCGGTAACCTGGAAATACACCTTGTCCTTGGCGTCGGTATGCAGCAGCTCGCTGGCGGCGCCGGGCAGATCGAGCTTGACCCGCTGGCCGTCGAACGACAACAGCTTGGACAAGGCCATCACTTCATTGGACAGCGTCTCGTCGTAGGGTTTGTTGGCAATGCTGCTGGCGACCTGGTAGGTCATCACCACCGACAAGGCCCAAAGGAACAGCAACAGGGAGAATATCCACAGCAGCACCTCCCCCAACAGCGAATTGAAGGCGTAGTGCAGCCAACGGTAACGGCGTTCAGGCATGCTCCGCCGGCTTCTCCAGACTGTAGCCGAGCCCGCGCAACGTGGCGATGCGGATGCCGTAGGGCTCCAGCTTCTTGCGCAGGCGATGGACATAGACCTCAATGGCGTTGGTACTGACCTCTTCGCCCCAACCGCAGAGGTGGTCGGCCAGATGCTCCTTGCTCACCAGCCGGCCGGCGCGCAGCATCAGCATTTCCAGCACGCCCAGCTCGCGCGCCGAGAGATCGACGATCTGATCCCCCGCCGTCACCATGCGCTCGGCCTGGTCGTACACCAGCGGGCCGAGTTCGATCTGGCGCGGCTGGCCGGTGCCGCGACGGGTCAGCGCACGCACGCGGGCTTCGAGTTCCGGTAGAGCGAAAGGTTTGGTCAGATAGTCATCGGCGCCCGCATCCAGCCCGCGCACGCGCTCCTCGACGCCGTCCTGCGCCGTCAGGATCAGCACCGGCACCGGCGATTTGCGCGCCCGCAGGCGGCGCAGCACCTCGATACCCGACAGTTTTGGCAGGCCGAGGTCGAGGATCGCCAGATCGAAGGACTGCGACAGCAGCGCGGTATCGGCGTCGGCACCGGTGGTCATGTGATCGACCGCGTAGCCTGCCTTGCGCAGCGAGCGCACCAGCGCGTCGGCAATGATTACGTCGTCTTCCGCAAGCAGTATGCGCATTTCCCCTACCCGTTCAGGTTGAGCCGCAAAGAGGCCATCGATGCAGGCTGCGTAAGATCGATGTAAGACGCCGGTCCTACAGTACAGCCGCTGTTCTCCTTTAGTCGGTCTACGGAGACGCTCGCCTTCAATCGGGCATGCGTCTCAGGAGGCGGTGGCCCCCTGCACTTGCCGCCTCCTGCCGCTTTTTTCCTTTTAAGTCAGTCTAGCAGCATGCACGCATGGCGGGTACTGCCGAATCCATGGCGCATTCCACCTCCCGCACCTTCGCCGGGAAACCCCACCTTTCGATAGGGTCTACCCGGAAAACCGAACTCTAGACTGCGCCTGTTCAAGTCGGCACACGGATGGGCGGCGCCCCCGGTGCCGCAGACGGATTCCGAAACCGACGGACAAGGCCGCATCGATCGGCCTGGGAGGGCAGCGATGAAGAACCAACCACATGCAGAGCGACGGACATTCCTCAAGCAGGGCGGCGGTATCGGGCTAACCCTGTCCCTATCGTCGTTCGCGCCCGGCATCGGCAACGCCGCAGCGCAGGCGCTCGCCAAAAAGCCGGCACCCGCCTATTCGGGCTGGGAGGATATCTACCGCCGCATGTGGACCTGGGACAAGGTGCACTGGGGCTCCCACACCAACGCCTGCTGGCCGCCCGGCGCGTGCAGCTTCTACGTCTACACCCGCAACGGCATCGTCTGGCGCGAGGAGCAGGCGGCGCACAGCGACGCGTCCAACCGCGACCACGTCGACTTCAACCCGCTCGGCTGCCAGAAAGGCGCCGCCTTTCACAACGCGCTCTATGGCGAAGAGCGCCTCAAATATCCGCTGAAGCGGGTCGGCGCGCGCGGCGAAGGCAAGTGGCAGCGCGTCTCCTGGGACCAGGCCGCGACCGAGATCGCCGATGCGATCCTCGACAGCTACCAGAGCCAGGGCTCGGACGGCTTTATCCTCGACGCGCCGCACATCCATGCCGGCGTCGTCGCCTACTCCGGCGCCTTCCGCCTGGTGCATCTGCTCGGCGGCGTCTATCTCGACCTGACGCTGGACATCGGCGATCTCTACGCCGGCATCAACCACACGCTCGGCAAGCAGCATCATGGCTATTCCGCCGACAACCTGCTCGACGCCGAGCTGATCATCATGACCTGCTCGAACTGGTCATACACCTATCCGAGCAGCTACCACTTCATCACCGAGGCGCGTTACAAGGGCGCCGAAGTCGTGCTCGTCGCCCCCGACGTCAATCCGACCTCGCCCGCTGCCGACATCCATGTCCCGGTCGGCGTCGGACTCGACACCGCGTTCTGGCTGGGCGTTTGCCAAGTCATCGTCAGCGAGGAGCTTTACGACCGCGCCTTCGTCTGCGAGCAGACCGACCTGCCGCTGCTGGTGCGCATGGACAACGGGCATTTCCTCAGCGAGGCCGACGTCGAAGGCGGCCGCGCCAACCAGTACTACCACTACGACACCCAGGGCAAGCGGCTGCACAAGGCCGCGCGCGGCACCCTCAAGCTGGAGATCGAGCCGGCGCTGCACGGCACCCACAGCGTGCGCCTCAAGGACGGCAGCGAGGTCCGCGTGCAGCCGGTGTTCGAACGCCTCGGCGAACACCTCAAGGCCTACACGCCAGAAAAGGCCAGCGCCCTGAGCCACGTGCCGGCCTCGCTGATCGTCGAACTCGGCCGCAAGATCGCCCAGAAGCGCACCTGCAACTACATTGGTTACACCTCGCCCAAGCTGTATCACGGCGACACCACCGAGCGCAGCCTGCTGCTGGCCATGGCGCTGACCGGCAACTGGGGCAAACCCGGCACCGGCTTCGTGAACCTGTGCTTCCCGGAAGACCACGTGCTGTATACCGCGATCGGCACCAAGCCAGTGGCCGAGGGTGGCCTACAAGACCTCGCGGCGCTGGAAAAAATCTTCGATGAAAAAGTGAAGAAGGAGGACCCGGACGCCTCCGACGAAATCGTGCACATCGAAATGATGAAGGGGCTGTCCACCATGATCGGCGCCGCGCCGCCGGCCTTCTGGCTGTACAACCATTGCGGCTACGACCGGCTCTACGACAACCGCGCCTGGTCCGATCCCGAATTCGGCAAAACCTTCGGCGAACGGCTGAAGGAAGGCATCGACAAGGGCTGGTGGACGCCGCAGCAACTGCGTCCGGCCAGGGACAAGCAACCGCAGGTGCTGATGCTGCTCGCCAACAACCCGCTAAGGCGCAAGCGCAGCGGCGCCAAGCTGTATCCCGAGGTGCTGTTCCCCAAGCTGAAAATGATCTTCGCCCTGGAGACGCGGATGTCCTCCTCGGCGATGTACGCCGACATCGTGCTGCCCTGCGCGTGGTACTACGAGAAGCACGACATGACGCTGTCCACGGTCGGCAACCCGTTCTATGCCTACATCGACCGCGCGGTGGAACCGCCGGGCGAATGCAAGGAAGAATGGGCAGCGATGGCGCTGATCATGAAAAAAATCGGCGAACGCGCCAAGGCGCGCGGCATGAGCGAGTACGTGGACAACACCGGCCAGAAGCGACGCCTCGAAGACCTGTGGAACGCATTCACCATGAACGGCCACTTGCAGAGCAACGAGGACTGCATGAAGGAAATGACCCAGGTCAATGTCGCCACCGGTGTCTTTCCCGAGGGCTACACCTACGCACAATTCCGCAAGGACGGCCAGGTGCGCATCCAGGGCCTCGGCGTCGGCATGGCGAAATATTCGGCCGCCAACGAGTTCGATCCGAAAAAACCTTTCTACCCCCTGCGCTGGCACCTCGACGACAAGAAGATTTTTCCCACCCAGACGCGGCGGGCGCAGTTCTATCTCGACCATGAGTGGTATCTCGAAGCCGGCGAAGCCCTGCCCACCTTCAAGGCCCCGCCGAAGATCGGCGGCGACCATCCGTTCGCCATCACCGGCGGCCATCCGCGCGTCAGCATCCATTCCAGCCATCTCGCCAACCCCCATCTGGCGCGGCTGCACCGCGGCCAGCCGGTGGTGCATGTCAACGACGCGGATGCTGCAGAACTCGGCTTGCAGGACGGCGACATGGCCGTGCTCTACAACGATTTCGCCGAGTGCGAACTCATGGTCCGCTGCGCCGCCAACGTGCAGCCCAAAGAGCTTATCGTCTATATGTGGGAGGCCTACCAGCACAAAGGCTGGATGCCTTACGACGCACTGCTGATCGGCATTCCGAAGGCCCTGCTGATGGCCGGCGGCTACGACCAGTTCCGCTTTTTCCTCAGCAACGGCAGCCCGCCGCCGACCACCGACCGCGGTGTCCGCGTCAGCCTGCGCAAGGCCTGAGCGACAGCCATCCCGAGACAACGGGGCTATCATCAAGATGATCGGGCCGGCGCTTCGACCGGCCCGACTTTGAAACGACTTGACCTGCCCGACCATGGACTATCAGGACGTCATCGATTATTGGTTTGTGGAAATCGACCCCAAGCTGTGGTGGGGGCAAAGCACGGCGCTCGATCGTCAGATCGCCGAACGTTTCGGCGCGGTTCACGCGCAGGCCGCAAGATGCGAGCTTTATGGCTGGCGCGCCACACCGCTCGGTCGCCTCGCAGAAATCGTCGTCCTCGATCAGTTCTCCAGAAATATCTATCGCGGCCAGGCGCAGGCTTTTGCCAGCGACGCCCTGGCTCTCGCCTTGGCGCAGGAAGCGATTGCCGCGCACGCCGACGCCGCACTGGAACCGGCCAAGCGGCCATTCCTCTATATGCCCTTCATGCATAGCGAGTCGCGCGCGATTCATCGGATTGCCGTCAATCTGTTCGGCGCTGAAGGCATGACCGCGAACCTGGATTTCGAACACCGGCACAAAGCCATCATCGACCGCTTCGGCCGTTATCCGCATCGCAACGCAGCGCTCGGCCGGATATCCAGCGACGAGGAAATCGAGTTCCTGAAAACCCCCGGATCGTCGTTCTAGATCGGATCGGGGAACCTGCTTTCGAAGACGACGCTTGCTGACGAGGAGACACAACCATGGGTTTCGCACCCTCACCGATGCAACTGGTATCCAACACATTCGAGCCGGGAGGCGCCATTCCCAGGCGCTGTAGCATGGAAGGCGAGAATCAGTCGCCGCACTTGCAATGGATCGGCGCCCCCGCGGGTACGCGGTCCTTTGCGCTGATCTGCCATGATCCCGATGCACCGCTGGCCATGCCCGGCAGCTATGGCTTCGTCCATTGGGTGCTCTACAACCTGCCTGCCTCGGTCACCGAATTAGCCGAGGGCGGAAATGGCAGCGCAAGCGGCAGCGAAGGCATCAGCGACTTCGGCAAGCCCGGCTACGGCGGTCCCATGCCGCCCCCGGGCCACGGCGTACACCACTATTTCTTCATCGTGATGGCGCTGGACCAGGAACTCGGCCTGCAACCCGGCCTGACCCTGTGGCAACTGATGACGCAAATCGAATCGCACGTGATCGGCATGAATCGCCTGATGGGAACCTACCAGCGCTGATACTCCGGGCATCCGGCCGATGTCCGCGGTGCAGGAATCAACGGACGCAGGCGGACAGGCATCAGGGCAGCGGCTCGGGAACGCCTTCGGCGTCTTTTTGCCGCGGCTGGAACTCAAGAACCCGCGCACATTGTTGCGGCAGCAACGACACGGCCGGCGTGGGTTCCTGGGCAGTAAATGGTGTTGCTTCCGAGCTGTGCAAATCCTGCAAGCCTTCGTTCAGTTTCAGGAACGACGCCCACATCAGCCGGTAAAGTTTTACCGTCATGCCTAATGCGGACTTCGACAACCGCCGTTCGCAGTCGATACGAAACTGCATGCCGCGCAGCCGGGGTTTGAGTCTCTCGGGCGCCCGGTCGATCAGTTCATTGATCAACGTGCTACGTAACGCCTCATAGCCCTGCGGATCAAGGCGCACGAGTGACGAAAGAAAATCGTGGCTGGGAAGCTCTATTGGGTGAAACTGCCTCATACACGCCCCCATCTTCTGTGCCAGTACCCCAGAACGAGAAAGACCGACGAATGCGTGGCGTTCAAACACTCCGTTAAAGAAACACTGCAACGATCCGTTCGTGGCGAGCCTGTCGAACCATGAGCGGCATCAATTCAAAGCATAGACCAGAGGTTGCTTAAACTGTGCGACACCTGGCTGGGGAAAAAGTTCTTTCTTCAGCAGAACGGGGGGGCAAAACGACAGCAACGACCCAAAGCAGCCCATCAACAAGACAACTCCAAAGCCTTGCTGGCAGTGCCCCTTGCAGCATTGGCCGCCGCCGGGTTATCGGCCCACGCCGGAGGGCGTAAACTTGCGGTTCTTTCCAGCGACTGCTGGCACAGCGGAGGAGTCGTCCTTGGCCCTACATGCAGGAAAAATATTGCGTCGGCTGCTGCTCATCGTGGCCTACGTCGCCACCGGGAGCGCAGCGGCGGTCGATCCGCAGGCGCTGGCGCGGCTGAACAGCGGCGTCGACTGGCTCGCCAAGGGCGACGCCGATCGGGCCATCGCCGAATTCAACGAAGCCCTGCGCATCGATCCGCAACTTGCTGCCGCCTACATTCAGCGCGGCAATGCGTGGAAGAAAAAGGGAGATCACGACTGGGCGATCACCGATTACGACAAGGCCGTCGAACTCAACCCGAAGGATGTTGCCGCCTATCTCAGCCGGGCGGCCGCCTGGGAGGCGAAAGGCAACATCGACCGCGCCATCGCCGATTGCAGCAATGCGCTACGGGCCGATCCGCAATCGGCCGCGGCCTTCAACAGCCGCGGCACGCTGTTGAAAAAGCGCGGCAATCTGGACCTCGCCATCGCCGACTTCGGCGAAGCCATTCGCATCGCCCCCAGCGATGGGGCCGCATACAACAGCCGCGGTTCGGCCTGGGCCGGCAAGGGCAATCGGGAGAAGGCGATGGCCGATTACAACGCCGCCATCCGGTTCAATCCGGGCGATGCGGCGGCCTACGCCAACCGCTGCTCCGCCTGGGGTGGCAGCGGCGATTTCGACCGCGCGATCGCCGATTGCAGCGAGGCCATCCGGCTCGATCCGCACTATGCGCTGGCCTACACCAACCGCGGCAACGCCTGGTCCGACAAGGGCGACAAGGAACAGGCGATGGCCGACTACAAGGAGGCGCTCCGGGTCGACCCGAAAAATGCGCTGGCTTATTTCAACCGCGGCACCGCCTGGCTCAACAAGGGCGATGCGGATCGCGCGACCCTCGACTACAACGAGGCGATCCGGCTCAGCCCGAGGTTCGCCGTGGCTTACCTCAGCCGCGGCAACGCCTGGACGAAAAAGGGCTACTACGATTGGGCCATCGCCGACTACAACGAAGCCGTCCGGCTCAGCCCCAAGTATGCCGAGGCCTACCATGCGCGCGGCACCGCACGCAGCCTGAAGGGCGACCATGGGGCGGCGGCGGATTTCGACGAAGCGCTGCGGCTCAATCCGCAAAAGACCGAAACGCTGATCTGGCGCTTTTTCGCCCGCGCCCGGGAGAAAGGGGCCGCCGAGGCGGCGAGCCAACTACAGGCCGCTGCGCCCGCCGCGGCGGGCGACAAATGGCCGATGCCAGTGATCGATGTGCTGCTCGGCCGCGGCGATCCGGCGCTGCTGCTCAAGGCCGCCGAGAGCCCGAGCGCGAACGTCCGGCAGACGCAGCGCTGCGAAGCCGATTACTACCTCGGCGCCTACCGCGTGCTGATGAACGACCCGGGTGAGGCACGCCCGTTGCTGGAGCGCGCCCAGCAGGAATGTCCGAAAGGCATGACGGCGATATTTGCCGCGGTTCGTGAAGAATTGAAGCGGCTGGAGAATTGAACCTGGGGCGGCCGCTCGCTGCGCGCTCCCGCCCATCTCACACGTCGAATTCGCGCAACCGCCTGACGCTGGGAATGCGGATGGTGCGGCCGTCGACTTCGATCAGCTGATTGCGGGAAAGATCGTGCAACACGCGCGACAGGGTTTCCGGGGTCAGGTTGAGGCGCGAGGCAATCACCAACTTCGACGTCGGCAGCACCAGTTCGACTTTCGCCTCGGGATCCTCGGGACACAACTGCAGCAGGTAGCCGACCACGCGCTGGGTGCTGGAACGCATCGAATAGGATTCGACGTCCTGGATCAGCGAATGCAGCCGGAACGAGAGCCCGGCCAGCATGGCACGGGAAAACGAAGGGTCGGCGGTGAGCAGGTCGTTCACGTTCTCGCGCGCCACATGCAGCAGCAGCGTGTCGACCAGCGCCTCGGCGGTAACCGGATAGGGGCGTTCGAGGAACATCACCGCTTCGCCGAAGCTCTGCCGCGGCCCGATGATTTCGACCACTTTCTCGTTGCCCTGAGCCGAACTGATCGCCAGCTTGACCTGGCCGAACACCACCACGTGCAGGCCGAGGGTCGGATCGCCGCGACGGAACAGCACATCGCCCTTGGACAACCTCAGCTCGCGCACGCCGAGCGCAATCTGCGCCAGTTGCTGCGGACTCAGCGCCTGGAACAGGGGCAGGTGGGAAAGGATTTTCTGGATATTTTCCGGATTGGCGTCTTGAGACACAGGGGAACTCCCTCTCCGATAACGGAGCAGCCATTGTTGAATCGCGAAAGCCCAAACCATGATCGGCGCAAGCAGGAACGGCCGCCGGATCGGCAGAGGCATGAGGCTACAATATAGCCTTCCTCGCCCGCAGGCGGCAGCCCCAGCGCAACCGTTCAATGAGCAAGCCAGCGAAACTCACTCCGGCAGACACTTCTTCCGCAACGCCGCGCAAGACGTTCAAGCGGCTTCAAATGCGGACTCGCGGCGTCCGGCCCAGCGACCTTGCCGGCAAGGCGGGCGAAATCGCCGGCGTACTCGAACACCGTCTGGTTTCGGGCAAGTACCGCTTCGGCGAAACCCTCTCCATCTACACACTGGCCGAGCAGTTCGACGCCAGCCGGCAGCCGGTCGCGGCGGCGGTGGTCTATCTGCGCAGCATCGGCTACCTCGAAGTCATTCCGCAAGTCGGCTGCCGGGTGGTTTCGCCGTCGGCACAGGAAGTGATCGACTTTTACCGGATGTACAGCAAGGTGGAATCGGTCATCTCCGGCCTCGCCGCACAGCGCCACGAGGGCAACGAGGCCGCCCAGTTGGTGGACCTTGCCGAACGGCTCGCCGCCAGTCCGTTCCAGACTGACCAGGAGCGCTGGACCTACGGCGAGGGCGTTACCGAGTTCCACAAGTTAACCGGCGCGATGGCGCGCTCGGTCACCCTGGTGGGACGCATCAGCAGCCTGCGCCGGATCTCCCGCTTCTATCTCTGGCAGGGAAAATCGGTGCGCAATCCAGACCCGGATACCACCGAGTACATGAACCGTTCGCGCCTTCAGATCGCACATGCCATCGCCGAGCGCGACAGCGACGCCGCCGAACGACTGACGGAAGACCATATCCGCGCCAACCCTGGATGGGTCGGCATCGTCTGACCGCGCACCGCGCAACGCACAGACATCGACCTCGCTACCGCACGCCGCGGACGTTTTCGCGCCGCCGGCTGGCCGGGTTGAGCAAAGAGCAACTAGCATGCTAGTATTCGAAAAAAGCCGTAAAATGGTGGCTGCGGTGCACGCACGGTGCGCGGAACAGCCCTTATCCACACCCGCCGACCACAAGTAAACGATCGCGCGGAGCGGCTTCGGCAAAAATCGAAATCTTCTAGGAGTGCAGCATGGGTTACCAATCCGTATTTCGTCCCGGCCTGTTCGACGGCCAAGTCATCATCATCACCGGAGGCGGCAGCGGCATTGGCCGCTGTACAGCGCATGAGTTGTCGGCGCTGGGCGCCACTGTCGCCATCGTCGGCCGCGACCCGGAGAAGCTCGCCACCGTCAAGGGTGAAATCGAGGCCGAAGGCGGCAAGATCAGCACCCACGTCTGCGATATCCGCGAAGAGTCCCAGGTCATCGCCACCATCGACGCGGTGCTCGCCGCCCACGGCAAGATCGACGCGCTGGTGAACAATGCCGGCGGCCAGTTCCGCAAGGCACTGAAGGACATCAGCACCAAGGGCTTCGAGGCCGTGGTGCGCAACAACCTGACCGGCGGCTTCATCTTCATGCGCGAGGTTTACACGCGCTGGATGGAGGCCCACGGCGGCAACATCGTCAATATCGCCGCCGACGTGGTCAACGGCTGGCCGAACTATGCGCATTCGGGGGCGTCGCGTGCCGGGATGATCAACCTCACCGAAAGCGCTTCGTCGGAATGGGTGTCCTCGGGGGTGCGGGTCAATGCGGTAGCCATCGGCGGCGTCGAAAGCAGCGGCTTCGACGCGTATACGGCCGAGGCGCAAAAGGAGATTCTCAAATTCCCGCCGACGATCCCGATGCAGCGCTACGGTACCGTTTCGGAAGTCTCGGCGGCCATCGTCTTCCTGCTCTCGCCGGCGGCCTCCTTCATCACCGGCACCTGCCTGCGTGTCGACGGCGGCGCACCCAACGCCCGCGGCTGCTGGATCGAGCTCAAGCCGCATAACAAGTCAAAACGCTTCGACGCCTTCCACCTCGACAGCCAGCCGAAGTTGCTCACCGAAGGCATCAAGAAGGAGTGAGGACGCGCCCCGCGCGTCCCACGCTCGACCCGCGTACCGATTACTAAAAGAAAGGACCTCACCTTGATTCCCCATCGCCCCGTATACGACCAGGAACACAGTATCTTCCGCGACAGCGTGCGCCGCTTCGCCGCCGAGGAAATCGCCCCTCACTTCCAGCGTTGGGAGGAGGCCGGCATCGTCGATCGCAGCTACTGGACCAAGGGCGGCGAGAGCGGCCTGCTCTGCGCCCAAGTACCCGAAGCCTATGGCGGTCTGGGCGGAGACTTTCGCCTCAACGCCGTAGTGATGGAAGAATTGTTCTACGCCGGCTTCGCCGGCCCGGCGACCGACTACTCGGTCCACAGCGACGTCTGCTGCGGCTACCTCCTGTCCTACGGCAATGAGGAACAGAAGCAGAAATGGCTGCCGAAGATGGTGAGCGGCAAAGTGGTCTGTGCCATCGCGATGACCGAGCCCGGTACCGGCAGCGACCTGCAGGGCATCCGCACGCGCGCCGAGCGCCAAGGCGAGGAATACGTGATCAACGGGCAGAAGACCTTCATTTCCAACGGCCAGCACGCCGACCTGATCATCGTCGTCACCCGCACCAACAAGGATGCCGGTTCCAAAGGCATGAGCCTGATCCTGGTGGAAGCCGACCGTCCCGGCTTCCGCCGCGGGCGCAACCTCGACAAGCTCGGCCACCTCTCGTCCGATACCTCCGAACTGTTCTTCGACGACGTCCGCGTGCCGGTGAGCAATCTGCTCGGCGCCGAAGGCGGCGCAATGGGACATCTGATGAGCGAACTGCCGCAGGAACGGCTGACGATCGCGCTGCATGCGATCTCATCGGCGCAAAAGGCCTTCGACATCACCCGCGACTACGTGCGCGAACGCACCGCATTCGGCAAGCCGATCGGCGATTTCCAGAACACCCGCTTCAAGCTCGCCGACCTGAAGGCCGACCTTTCGGTAGGCTGGGCGTTCATCGACCAAAGCATCGGCAAGCACGTCAGAGGCGAGCTGACATCGACCGACGCCTCCACCGCCAAGTTGTGGTGTACCGAGATGCACGGCCGCATGGTCGATCAATGCCTGCAATTCTTCGGCGGCTACGGCTTCATGCGCGAATACGAAATCTGCCGCCTGTTCGCCGACGCCCGAGTGTTGCGCATCTACGGTGGCACGTCGGAGATCATGCGCGAGCTGATCTCGCGCAATTTGTAAACCGCGGAGGCGCCATGGGGCCGCTGCAAGGGGTACGCGTCGTCGAGTTGGCCGGCCTGGGGCCGGCCCCGTTCTGCGCCATGCTGCTCGGCGACATGGGGGCCGACGTGCTGCGCATCGATCGGCCGACGCCGGCCGACCTCGGCATTCCGATCCCGCCGGCGCAGGATCTGCTCAACCGCAACAAGCGCTCCGTCGCGCTCGATCTGAAATCGCCGGCCGGGCAAACCGCCGCGCTGCGCCTGACGGCGGGTGCCGACATTCTGATCGAAGGCTTCCGCCCTGGCGTAATGGAGAACCTCGGCCTCGGTCCCGAGGCGTGCTGGAAAACCAATCCCAAACTGGTCTATGGCCGAATGACCGGCTGGGGTCAGTACGGCCCCCTTGCCCAGTCGGCCGGCCACGACCTCAACTACATCGCCATCTCCGGCGCACTGAACAGCATCGGTCCCGGCAACGGCCCGCCGTCGATTCCGCTCAATCTGGTCGGCGACTTCGGCGGCGGCGCCCTGTATCTGGCCATGGGCGTGCTGGCAGCGCTGACCGAGGCGCGCAGTTCGGGCAGGGGACAGGTGGTGGACGCCGCGATGGTGGATGGCGTAGCCAACCTGATGAGTTTTTTCTACACCTTCAAGAACGCCGGGATGTGGTCGCTACAGCGCGGGGAGAACCTGCTCGACGGCGGCGCGCCGTTCTACGACGTGTACGAAACCAAGGACGGACGTTATGTCTCGGTCGCACCGATCGAACAGCGCTTCTACCGCACGATGCTGGATCTGATCGGGCTCGCCCCCGCGGCATTGCCCAACCGCAACAACCGCGACGAATGGGCGGCGCTGCACGCGCGCTTTGCCGAAGTCTTCAAGACCCGCACGCGCGACGAATGGGCAGCGCTCTTCGCAGGCACGGACGCCTGCGTCGCCCCGGTGCTGGACATGGAGGAATGCATCCGCCACCCGCACATGGCGGCGCGCGAATGTTTTGTCGACCTCGACGGCGCAATCAACCCCACCCCGGCGCCGCGCTTCAGCCGCACCCCGAGCGAGCTGCGGCGCACACCGCCGGCACCCGGCCAGGACACGCGGGAGGCCCTGCTCGACTGGGGTTTCTCCGCCGCCGAAATCAACGCACTCTGCCCCGACCAGGCCGGATAAGGTCGCGCGCCGGAGCCGGAATCTGGGCCGAGGACGAATCGCCATCGACAGAATGAAAAAGCCGCCCGAGGGCGGCTTTTTTTCGCTGTGGCGGGTTATCTCAGAACTTGAAGCCCCAGCCTATCCCGATCAGCACCGGATCCACCTTGACTTCGGCAACCTTCGCGCCGCCGACCTTGACGTCGCTCTGGATATAAACCTTCTTCAAGTCGAAGTTGAGGTAGCTGTTGGGTCCGATCTTGTAGTCGAACCCCATCTGCAACGCACCGCCCCAGCTGTCGTTATCGAGCTTGGCGGCTCCACCGACCAGATGATCGTCAGAAATGACCGTGTAATTCACACCCGCGCCGACGTACGGACGGAAAGTCGCGTCGGGAGCGAAGTGGTATTGCAGGGTGAGCGTCGGGGGCAGATGCTTGAAGCTGCCGATGGTGGTGCCGTTGAGCTTGACGTCATGCTGTTGCGGCACAGTCAGAATCAGTTCGGCGGCAATGTTCTTGGTAAAGAAATAGCTGAAATCGACTTCCGGAATCCACTTGTCCTCGACATGAATGGCATTGTTACCGCCGAGGCCGGACGATTCATTGGCCGGACGCAGATCGACGGCGCGGAAACGCACCATCCAGTTGCCTTCCGGCTGCTCGGCATTGGCCGCCGTTGCGCCGAAGGCGGCGCCGATCAGAAGAGCGAGACGAAGCGTGTTTCTCATGGTGTTTCCTTTCAAGAGTGAAGTGAGTAATGGTTAATAGTTGATGCCGCGCAACATAACCTTTTCTCACTTATGGTTATTGATCTTAATCAAGCTTACGCGCCGCGATCGGAGCAAAGCCTTGCCGCTACTGGGATTTGCCTGCCTTAGCCGGGCAGACGGACAACGACATTTATTGATCCAGATCAAATCTATTGATTTAAAGCAAAACGCGAACGCACTGAAACAGGCGTCCGCGTCCGATTCCGGGACCGGGACCGGCGAAAAGAAAGCACACATGGCGTGGATGCCCCGCTAAAACTCCGCGGTGGCCTGCGGACTCGATGCCGCAGTGAAACTGTGGGCCGGCGCCGTCGACACTCCGATTGCACTCGCCGAGTTGAAGGAAATCGCCGCCAGCTATCCGCCGCGACTGTCGATCATGCTTTCGTGTTTCCTGGTGCGGCGCCTGATCGTCCTCGGCCGCGACGTCTATGTGACGGCCGAGATAGAGCTATGCATCGCCGCCGGCCGCCACAAGCAGGCCGAACTGCAGGTCGCCGACCGCATCAACGTCTCGGTATCGACCATCAAGGGCCACCTGCAAAGGCTCTACGGCAAGCTCGGCGTTGCCAGCCGCTCCGCCGCACTGGCGCGAGCGCGGGCGCTCAACCTGCTGCCGTAGACAATGGGCGGCGGAGCTACGGCTTTGCCGCATTTTCCGCCTGGAGGTCAACGGAACGGCGGATCAGGTACTGCTGGATATCGGCGATATCGGCGTCGGTAAGGACGTTAGGACCGAACGCCGGCATACCTTTGTCGACGCGGGCGCCGCGCAGGATGCCGGCAAACTGGCCGTGCTTCTCCTTGCCCAGATAACGCAGGTCGGGCAGCACCCCGCCGCCCACTGCGGTGAGACCGTGGCAGCGGGAACAGACCTGGTCGTAGCGAACCCGCCCGCGTCCGATCTGCGCCTCGTCCCCGCTCAGGGCCGGCGGCATCGGCATCGGTCCCAGCGCCGGCGGCGGCGCCGGCATCGACGCCGTGCCGCCGAGCTTGAAGGTGAGGATGCGGGCGTCGGCCCGCACTCCGGAACGCGCGGCGAACGGTCCCAACACCAACGGCGCGATACCGCCCCAGCCGGCCATGAAGGTGACGTACTGCTGCCCCTTCACCGCGTAGGTTACCGGCGCCGCGACGATGCCGGTGTTGGCCTGAACGTCCCACAGCAGCGCGCCGCTGTCGGCCGCATAGGCGCGCACGCGGCCGGTTGCGGTACCTTCGAACACCAGATTGCCGGCGGTGCTCAACGTGCCGCCATTGGGCTGGGTCGGGTAATCCACCGCCCAGGCAGCTTTCTGTTTCACCGGGTCCCAGGCCAGCAGCTTGCCCTTGAACATTGTCGCCATCATCTGCTTCACCACCGCCGGATCTTCCGGCAGGGCGCCAAGCTCGACGCCCTGGTCGAAGGTGACGATATTGCGCGGCTCGGTCTGCTTGACCGGAGCCACCGCATATTGCGCGACGGTGTCCTGCACCGGCAGGTACACCAACCCGGTCTGCGGGTTGTAGGACATCGGGTGCCAACTATGGGCGCCCAACGGCGACGGATAGATGAGCTTCGGTTCCTTGCGGTAATCGGCGTCGCCGGTGAACACCGGACGGCCGGTCTCCTTATCGATGTGCGAAGCCCAGTTGGCGGGAGCGAACTTCTCTGCAGAGATGAGCTTGCCGGTCGTCCGGTCGATGACGTAAAAGAAGCCGTTCTTCGGCGCCTGCATCAACACCTTGGTCGGCTTGCCGTCGATCGACAGGTCGGCAAGGACGATGTGTTGGGTCGCGGTGTAGTCCCACATGTCGCCCGGCGTCGTCTGGTAGTGCCAGACGTATTGGCCGGTGTCGGGATTGAGGGCGACGATGGAGGAGAGGAACAGGTTGTCGCCCTTGCCTTCGCTACGCAGATCATAGTTCCAGTAGTAACCGTTGCCGACGCCGATGTAGAGCAGGTTCAGCTCGGAATCGTAGGCCATCGAATCCCAGACGGTACCGCCACCGCCGGCCTTGGCGTAGCGGTCGCCGAACCAGGTCTTCCGTGCCATGGCCATCGCCGCGTCTTCCGGCGGCAGTTGCGGATCGCCGGGAACGGTATAGAAGCGCCACGCCAACTTGCCACTCTTGGCGTCGTAGGCCGAGACGTAGCCGCGCACACCGGTCATGTCGGCGCCGCCGTTGCCGATGATGACCCGGCCCTTGACCACCCGCGGTGCGCCGGTAATGGTGTAGGCGCGACTGCGGTCGATCAGGGTGTCGACTTCCCAGGCGCGTTTGCCGGTTTTGGCATTGATGGCGATCAGGCGGCCATCGAAGGAACCGACAAACACTTTGTCGCCCCAGGCGGCAACGCCGCGATTGACCACGTCGCAGCAACCGGCACCGGCATGTTCGCGCGGGACCTTGGGATCGTATTTCCACAGCAGCCTGCCGTTCGCCGCATCGAGCGCATAGACGATGCTGTAGGGGCCGGTGGTGTACATCACGCCGTCGATGATCAGCGGCGTGGCTTCGACGCCGCGGTCGACGTCGAGCTTGAACTGCCAGGCCAGTCCGAGTTGGCCGACGTTGCTCTGGTCGATCTGCCGCAGCGGGCTGAAGCGCTGCTCGTCGTAGCTCCGTCCGTGGCTCAACCAGTTGCCCGGCTCGCGGTCGGCGGCGGCAATGCGCCGGGCATCGAGTTCAGCCGCCTGCGCAAACCCTGCGGCAGCGGAAATCAGGAACAGCAGCACTCGCCAGCGTCTTGTCATTACGGTACTCCGCGGTCAATGAAGCGTTGGATAAATGGGCGGAGCGGCCACCCGCCTAACGACGAATCATAAACAACGCAGGCGGCGCCCGCCCACTCCTTAAGAGCGGCGCGGGCCGCGCAACTCAGCCCTGCGACTCCGGCACATGAACGCACAGGCCGTCGAGGTCCGGGCTGGCGATCAGCTGGCAGGAGAGCCGCACGTTATCGGCGGCGCAGCCTAAGAACTGCAGCATCTGCGCTTCCTCGTCGGAGCGCCGTCCGGCCTTCTCCAGCCACTCCGGCGGGATACTCACCAGGCAGGTGCCGCAGGTCATGGCACCGCCGCAGTCGGCTTCGATGCCCGGGACGTTGTGGCTGACCGCCCCCTGCATCAGGGAGGTACCGTCCGCCACCTCGATGCAATGGGGCGTGCCGTCGTGTTCGATGAAAGTGATCTTGGCCATGGCGATTTCCGGAAATCAGTCGATTGCCTCAGGCAATCAGTTCGGTGAGCGGAACGGCAAGGTCGGCGAGCTGCGCAGCGGTGAGCACCTTGCCGGAAGCGATCAGCTTCTTGCCGGCGAAGAATTCCGGCGGCGCGCTGATCGCTTCCACCGTCACTACCCGTCCGTCGCGCAGATGGAAGACGGCGAACTTGTCCGCTTCCGGATCGCCGCGCACGACGAGTTCGTCGGCATCGAACGGCAGACCGGCGATCTGTAGCTTGAGGTCGTACTGATCGGACCAGAACCAGGGCACCTCGGCGTGGGCCGGTTCGCGCCCGGTGATGACGGCAGCGACACGCTTGGCCTGTTCCATGCTGCTCGGCACGCTCTCCAGACGCAGCGCGCGCTGATACAGGGGATGCGGGCGCTTGGCGACGTCGCCGAGGGCGAAGACGTGAGGTACCGAAGTACGGCAATCGTCATCGACGGTGATGCCGTCGTTGCAAGCAATCCCGGCGGCGGCCGCCAGCGCAATCGCCGGAGCGGCGCCGACGCCGATCAGCAGCGCATCGCAGGGAAAGCGGCGACCGTCGGCGAGGCGCACGGCTTCGGCGCGGTCGGTACCTTCGATGGCCTCGATGTTGGCAGCGAGAGCGAAGCCGACGCCGTGTCGCTCGTGATAGCGTTGTAGAAAAGCGGAGATCGGCACGCTGGCAACGCGTTCGAGAAGCCGCGGCGCCTTCTCGATCACCACCACCTCGGCGCCGAGGGCGCGGGCGGTAGCAGCGCATTCGAGACCGACATAGCCGCCGCCGATGATCGCCAGACGCTTGCCGGGGCCGAGTGCGCCGCGCAGCTTCTCGGCGTCGGCCAGATTGCGCAGGGTCATCACGTTGTGATGGCCGGCGCCGGGCAGCGGCAGGGTGCGCGGATAGGCGCCGGTGGCGAGGATCAGTTCGTCGTAGGGCAGCCGCTCACCGGTGGCTAGCGCAACGCAACGTGCGGCAGGGTCGATGGACTCGACGCGCACGCAGAGGCGCAACTCGACATTCTGCTCGCTATAGAACGGACCGGGCTTGAGCGCCAAGCCGTCGACCGTGACATCGCCCTTCAGCCATGCCTTGGAGAGCGGTGGGCGATGGTAGGGCGCGACAGGTTCCTCGCCGATCAAGGTGATCGTGCCGGCGAAGCCGTACTGGCGCAAAAAGCCGACGACGGCGCCGCCGCCGTGGCCGCCGCCGACGACGACGATGCGGCGGGGCGTTTCAGGGATTTCCAAATTCATAACGCAATGCTCTCCGTGGGGGTCAGGGTCGATTCGGCGGAACCTACCTGTCGCGCTCCGCCGTAATACCGCAGTTTGCCATCGCCGAAGCGCTTTTCGCTGCGGCGATGGCGCCGCATCAGCGCAGGTTCAGCCTTCGTAAAGCACGTAGGCATCCTTGGTGGCACCGCAGTTGGGGCACATCCAGCCGTCGGGAATATCCTCGAAGCGGGTCCCCGGAGCGATGCCGCCCTCGGCGTCGCCGAGCGCCTCGTCGTAAATTTCGCCGCAGGTGGTGCATTGCCACTTGCGATAGGCGGGTGCAATCATGCTCGCGCTCCTTATTTCATCGTGTAGCGGATCGGCACGGACTTCGGCCCGCAGACAAACTCGGACTCCTGCCACTTGCCTTCGCCGGCCATTTCCAGCGACTCCAGACGCGGAATCAACTCCTCCCATAACACGCGCATTTCCAGCCGCGCCAGATGTTGGCCGAGGCAGATATGCGAACCGTAACTGAAGCCGATGTGGCGGTTCGGCGTGCGGTCGGGCTTGAAGGCAAACGGGTCGTCGAAGACCTCCTCGTCTTTGTTGGCCGACAGGTAAGAGACATAGAGGCGATCGCCCTTCCTGATCTGGCGGCCGGACAGTTCATAGTCCTGCGTCGCCGAACGGATGAAGGCCATCGGCGGCGTCGAAATGCGGATCGATTCCTCGACGAAACCGGGGATCAGCTTCGGGTCGGCCTTCATGCGCGCCAGCAGTTCGGGGTTGCGCGCCAGGATCCACATCGTGTTGCCCATGGTGGCGGCCGTGGTGTCGTGGCCGGCGGTGGAGGCGATGACGAAGTAGGAAATCATGCCGCGCTCGTCCATCGGCTTGCCGTTGATCTTGCCGTTGGCGATCAGCGAAGCCACATCCTGGCGCGGGTGCGCCTGGCGGTCGGCAATCACCGGATCGTAGTAGGCCTTGATCTCGTCATAGACGATCTGCCAGGTGCGCACCTGGTGCTCCGGGTCGTCGAGCTTGGAGCCGGGGCGGCAGAGATCGGGGTCGGCGTAGCTGAGGAACCACTGCGTCAGGCGAAGCATGATGGCGTGGTGTTCCTTGGGCAGGCCGATCAGGTTGCAGATGACTTCCAGCGGGTAGAGCATGGCGAATTCGTCGGCGAAATCGCACTCGGTCTTTTGTGCCATCCGGTCGATATAGCCGCGCACGGTCTCGCGCACCGAGGATTCCAGCGTGGCGATGCTCTGCGGCATGAAGATGTCCTTCAGCACATTGCGATACTCGGTATGGTCCGGCTTGTCCATGTGCACCAGGGTGCGGAAGATGTGCGGCTGGCCGCCGCTGTAGTCCTTCAGCATCTGCTCCGCCATCTTCGACACCGGCGTCTTGGAAACATCGCCGCTGTGGAAGATCTCGTCGAGGCGCGAGACTTCGCGCACATCCTTGTACTTGGTCACCACCCAGTGCGGGTCGTAGCCCGGCACCTCGACCTTGGCCAACGGATAGTCGCGGCGCAGGGTGGTGAAGATATCCTCGACGGCTTCCCGATGTTTGTAGGATGCGGGGTTCCAGACGGGGGCGAACAACTCGGGCGGAATCGTCAAATCGGACATCGTGCTTCTCCTATGGGGATAACGGGGTACGCCAACCGCCCCAGCCGGGGCGCCAAGAGCCGGGCTTTAACGATCCGCCCGCCATGTACTATTCAGGTAAATAGTCTAGGATTGAAGCTTTAAGCTGGAACAGTACTTAAGTACTGTTTTGATCCGGGTCATAATGCGTCCTCCGACGCAGTCGCCAGCCGATGCCGGCACCGCGGGCCGCCAGAAACAGGGGTGAAAAGACAGTGGTGCAAATAGCGGCGACAGCCGGCGCAAAGCTGCGCGAACGCCGGGTCGGGCGCAGCGCTCCGCCGAATTTCATGTTCCCGCCGGTGCGTACGCGGGTGCTGGCCGAGATCGAAGCGGCGGGCACCCGGCCGCGGGTGCTGGGCATTGTCGCCCCGGTCGGCTATGGCAAGACGGTGCTGATGACCAGCTTCTTCGCCGACCTCAAGGCGCAGGGCGAGGCCTGCTTCTGGACCGCCCTCGACGACCGCGACAACAGCATCGAGCGCGTGCTCGTCCTGCTCGAAGAAATGGCCTATCGGCACAGCGAACAACTGCACCCGACGCAGGCGCTGTTTCGCGGCGACGAGCCGCTGGAAAGCCGCATCGACCGGCTGGTGGAAGCCGCCGCAGGCTATTCGAGGCCGTTCACCGCCTTCGTCGACAACCTCGACAGCTGTAGCGAGGACGGCCTCGGCCACGTCCTCGACCGGCTGCTGTTCGAGACGCCGGAGACGGTGCGCTTCGTGTTTTCCAGCACCGCCGAGCTGCCTCTGAATCTGGCCCGCGCCAAGCTCGAAGGGTTGATCCGCCAGATCGGCTATCCTGAACTCAGCCTCAATCGCGGCGAAACGGCCGAATTGCTGGGCGCGGAGCTCGGCGCTGCCATCGGCGACGACGGGATCGAGGCCGTAATGCGACAGACCGAAGGCTGGCCGGCCGCGGTACGCCTGGTACAGATCGTTCTCACCGCCAGCGACCAGCCGCACACACTGCTGGAGAAATTCTCCGGCGCCGACGAGGATCTCGCCGCCCTGCTCAACCGACAAGTGCTTTCCGGCTTCCCCGCCGAGTTGCGCCAGTTCCTCCTCGACATCGCCCCGCTGCGCAGCTTCTGCGCCGATCTCTGCCGCCATGCCAGCGGCAACGGCGACGCCGAACGCCATCTGGCGCTGTTGCTGAAGCGCAACGTGTTCGTCATCCCGCTCGACCGCAACCGTACCTGGTACCGCCTGCACGGCCTGTTCCGCGAGTACCTGCTGGGCGAGGCCGAACGCACCCTTGCCGCGCCGCGACGACAGAAGGTGCTGGCCCGCGCCGCCGAATGGTGCGAGGAAAACGGCTACCGCCGCGAAGCCGTCGACTACGCGCTGGCCGCCGGCGCCAGCGCCGCCGCCAGTCGCATCCTCGACCGCACGGCGACAGAGTTCGTGCGCAACCGCGGCGACATCCCGCAATACATCGCCTGGGTCGAAGCCTGCCACGCGCGGCGCTGGACGCTGGGCTGGGCGACCGAATACTGGTACATCTGGGCGCTGGTGATGCACCGCCGCTACGACTACGCACGCCAGCAGATGCAGCGTCTGGCGCGCCACCTCGGCCGCGCACAAAGCACCGGCGACGACGGCGGGCGCCTCGGCGACGTACAGCGGCAGCTCGACATCATCAAGGTCTGCCTCGATGTATTCACCGACCGTCTCGCCGACGCGCAGCGCAACGCCGAGCAGTGGCTGGCCGGCTCGGCCACCGACGACCCGTTCGACGTCACCGCGGCGCGCTGCGTGCAGAGCATCTACTTCTCCAGCGCCTTCATGTTCGTCGAGGCACGTGAGGCCGCGCAGGCGGCGCAGGCCTCGGCCTTCCAGACCGGCAGCGCCTACGCCCGGGGCTGGATCGTCGCACTCAGCGCCCTGCCGCCGATCCTCGAAGGCAACTACGCGCTGATCCATCCGGAGCTTACCGCCGCACTCGCCACCCTGCGCGCCACCCTCGGCGAGGGCGCCGGCATCTGCGGCACGGTGGCCCTGCTCGGCGCCCAGTGCGCCGTCGAAATGGGCCGCGACGACGAAGCCCGCACGCTGCTCACGCTGGGCATGCGCACCTCGCAGGTACACGGTTTCGTCGATGCCGTCGCCTGCGGCCTCGACGCCGCAGTAAAGCTGTGGCGCGGGGGTGGCGACGACCCGTTCTCGATCGCGCAGTTGCGCGAGATCGCCGGCAGCTACCCGCCGCGGCTCGGCTTGATGCTCTCCTGCTTTCTCGTGCGACGCCTGCTACAGCTCGACCGGCGTGAAGAAGCGCGCGAGGAAGCCGCGCACATCGGCCTCCTCGTCGATGGCACCGCGGTGACAAAACCGGTCGCTGTCGCCCGCGCCCGCGACGCCTTCGTCGCCGCCGAAATCGGACTCTGTCTCGCTGGCGACCAGCACAAACGCGCCGAAACGCTGATCGCCGAGGAAACCCGGCGCGCACGCGCCGAAGGGCGCGCCGCGCGGCTGGTGGAACTGGCGCTCGATGAAGCCGCACTGGCCGCACAGATACAAAATTCGGTCATCGGCAACCGCCACCTCACTCGCGCCATCAGCCTCGCGGCGGTGCGCGGCATCGTCCGCCCATTCAACGACCGCGCCGCGATGATCGCCACCCTGGTCGAGGACACCAAGCCCTCCGAGTGGGGCTTTGCACTGGCGCAGGAACGCCGTTTCTTCGCCGAAATCTGCCGCCGCCTGCCGATCAGCGACCGCTCGTTACAGGACAAGCTGGTACTGCTGAACCTCGAAACGCGCCTGCTCGACCCGCTCACCAAGCGCCAGCTGGAACTGCTCAGCCTGCTCGACGCCGGCCTCTCCAACCAGCAGGTGGCCGACCGCATCCACGTCACGCTGACCACCGTAAAGGGCCACCTGCAAAAACTTTACGCCAAGCTCGGCGTCTCCAGCCGCGCCGCGGCGCTGGCACGGGCGCGGGCGTTGAATCTGCTGTAGCCGAGCGACCTCAGTTGCGGTATTGCAGATTGCCTGGACCGGTACAAACGCGTAGATTCAACGCGCGGCGGCCGGATTCGAAGCGTATCTCAAACCAAGTAGTCGATCGAAAGGAGTCAACATGACACAGAAGGCCCATCGCACCAGCTGGTACGAACGCAATGTATTGCCATATGTGATCGATGCCGGATGCGGCATGAAACCGTTCCACCAGCAGCGCCAGAAGGTGGTGCCGCACGCGGCGGGGCATGTCCTGGAAATCGGCATCGGTACCGGCCTCAACCTGGAACATTACGACAAGGCGCGGGTAAACAAAGTCATTGGTCTCGACCCCGGAACCGAAATGCATCCGATGGCGCAAAAGCGCATGAAGAAAGCCGGACTGCCGGTGGAACTGGTCGGTCTGTCGGCGGAGACGATTCCGTTTGACGAAGCCACCTTTGATTCGGTGGTCGTCACCTACTCTTTGTGCACCATCCCCGACCCCGTCGCCGCGCTGAAGGAAATGCGCCGGGTGCTGAAGCGCGAGGGAAAGCTGCTGTTCTGTGAGCACGGGCTGTCGCCCGATCATTCCGCCCGCCGCTGGCAGGACCGCCTCACTCCGCTATGGATCAAGCTGTTCGGCGGCTGCCACCTGAACCGCGACATCCCCGCCCTGCTGGGCGCAGCCGGCTTCCGCTGCGACGACCTGCAAACCATGTACCTGCCCGGACCGCGCCCGATCACTTACAACTACTGGGGCACAGCGGTCGCGGATTAAGGCGGGCAAGCTTCATGATAGGCAGGGGCGGCCGTAAAAAACCGTGGCATTCCCTATCAAGCGCTGGAGTAATAGCAGTGGTTCGAACCTTGGGCACGCATGCGGCATTCGTCGTCGCCTTCGTAATGACGCTTTTTTTCACGGCGACCGTTCAAACGGCGATGGTCCAATCGCTGCCGCGTATCGGCATCGTCGTCATGCATGGCAAGGGCGGCGCACCGACGAAATTCGTCGCCGAGTTGGTCGCATCGCTCGAAGCGAAGGGCTATCTGGTCGCCAATCTGGAAATGCCCTGGTCGGGACGGCGCGATTACGATGCGACGGTCGCCGAGGCGGACAAGGAGGTCGAGTCGGCGCTCGACACGTTGCGCGCCACAGGCGCGACACGGCTGTTCGTCGCCGGACACAGCCAAGGTGGACTGTTCGCTCTGCATTTCGGCGGCAAGCATGCAGTGGACGGCATCATCGCGATGGCTCCGGGCGGCAACGTCGGCGGCGCAATCGTCCGCGAGAAGCTCGGCGAATCGGTGGAACACGCGCGCAAACTGATCGCTGCGGGCCAAGGCAACGAGAAAGCGCGGTTTCTCGACTTCGAAAGCTCACGCGGCACCTATCCGATTGTTTGCACTCCAGCCGCTTACCTCGACTGGTTCGATCCAGACGGCGCAATGAACCAGTCGCTTGCCGTGAGAAACGTGAATTCGCGGATTCCGGTGCTGTTCGTCGCTCCAAAGGGCGACTATCCGGGGCTGCGCAAAGTCAAACAGGCCATGTTCGATGCCCTGCCACCGCATCCGCTGACCCGGCTTCACGAGCCGGACTCAAGCCACCTCGGCGCGCCGTCTGCGGCGCTCGACGAAATCCTGCGCTGGACCGCCGAGGTAGCCGCTCAGTCAAGCCGACGCCCCTAAACCGGCAGGGTGATCGCCAGCAGAATTCCCCATGCCGCCAGCCCGGCGCCGAGCACTGTATGGACGATCGCCGGGGCGGCCTCGCTCTCGCGACGGCGGCAAAGAGCGTGGATGCCCTGGTAGGTCATGCCGCAGGCAGCGGCGAGGCCGAGCAGGGCAATGACAGCGCAAAACAGCAAATTGGGCACCAGCAGGCCAAGCGACGACAGCCACATCGGAATCGGCGTCAGTGCGGCCAGCAGGTAGGCGTCTCGAGCGTCGAGGGCCACCCGGTAGCTCGCGGCGACCTGCCGGATGAACCAGCCCATCCAGATGTAGGTGAGGATTTCGGCGAAGAAAAACACCGCGGCAAGGACGGCCCACGGCTTGGCGGCGAAACCGGGAACCAGTTCGTCGCCATAATGGGTACCGGCGAAGTACAGCATCGCCGGCGGCAGCAAGGCCAGGGGCAGGACGATGAAAGCGAACGCGCGCCCGACCGACGGATGCTCGGCGACCAGTTCGGGCCAACCTTCGCGGGAGGTTACCGCCATTTGCGGCAGGGACATGAGTTTCATCGTGCTTCTCCTTGGGAGGCAGGCAACGCTCAGTGCGCAGAAAAGGTTACGCGTTAATAATATCAATGAATGATATTTTTTAGACGATGGGAATGGCGATGTCAAGAAAACCGGCGGGGCAGAAAATTCCAGGCAAAGCCACTTACGAGCGGCTCTCGCATTTCCGCTACCGCCTGCGCTGCTTTCTGCGCGCCAGTGAAAAGCTGTGCCGCAGCCACGGCATCACGCCGCTGCAATACCAGTTGCTGCTGCACGTGCGGGGGATTCCGGGACGCGACTGGGCGACCATCGGCGAACTGGCGGAACGGCTACAGGCCCACCACCACGGCGTGGTGGTGCTGATCGACCGCTGCGAGAAGCTGGCGCTGGTCGAACGGCGGCCCAACACCGACGACCGCCGGGTGGTGGAAATCCACCTACAGGCGGAGGGCGAAAAGCTGTTGGCCGCGCTGGCCGCCCTGCACCAGTCGGAACTGCAACTGCTGCGGGAGGAATTCAGCGCCCCGTGGTGAGCGCGGGCCGCGGCCGGCGGCGCGTCAATCGCGAGTGAGCTGGGCGTAGAGCAGCGGCAGCCGCGTGCTCAGTTCTTCCGGCCGGCGCACCAGCGCGTAGCCGTGGGCGCCGAACATGTGCGGCAGATAGCTGCCGCCTTCGCGGTCGATGGTGATGCAGAACGGGCGGATGCCCTTGGCGCGCGCTTCGATCAGGCTCATTCGGGTGTCCTCGATGCCGTAGCGGCCTTCGTAGAGATCGAGGTCGTGCGGTTTGCCGTCGGAGAGGATCAGCAGCAGGCGCTGGCGGTTCGGCTGGCGTTCGAGCAACGCGGTGCTGTGCCGGATCGCGGCGCCGAGCCGGGTGTAATAACCGGGCCGAATCGCCTGCACGCGACCGCGCGCCGCATCGTCGTAGCGGCCGGCGAACGTTTTCAATTCATGGAAGCGCACATGGCCGCGCTTCAGCGACGAGAAGCCGTAGAGCGCGAAGCGGTCGCCGGTGGCGCTGAGGGCTTCGGCGAACAGCATCAGGCTATCGCGGATGGTGTCGATCACCTTCTGCTCGTCGCAAGCCCAGGCATCGGTGGACAGCGAGAGGTCGGCCAGCATCAGACAGGACAGGTCGCGTTCGGTCTGATGCTGGGCAAGATAGAGGCCGCTGTCGTTGACCGCGCCGTTGCCGACACCGCCGCCGGTGCGCTGTTCGGCATAGTGCCGCACCCAGGCTTCGATGTCGGGCTCGACGCCCTCGGGCTGGCCCTTGAGCCAGCGCCGCTCCGGCGCCAGCGCGGCGAACTGGCTGCGCAACCGCCGCGCCTGCGGCCGCAACCGCTCCGGCAGCGCCACGGCCTCGGCATTGCGCGCCGTCATCGGTTGCAGGCGGCAGTAATCGGGACGCAGCGCATTGCGCCGGTAGTCCCATTCGGGCAGCGGCAGGCCGGGGCCGAGCGGCAGATCATCCTCCGCCGCGGCGGGGAGATCGAGATCGAAGCGGATGCGCGAAGCCACGCGTTGGTTGTCCTGCGCCACGCTCAGCGTATCGAGGTTGTCCGCAGCGCGGGCGGCGTCGGGGTCGGGATCGTCGTCGAGGGAACGGTTAACCTTCACGTACTCGGCCCAGGAGAGCAGGCTCTCGGCGCGGAAGACCATCAGCAGGCCGTGCTTCTCGCCCGGCATTTCGGTGCGCTCGGCGGCATGGCGGCCGGGCGCATCCTGCGTCGGCGCGTTTTCGCTGGACTCCTGGTGTTCGGCCCGCCGCGTCGGCGTCGCATCCGGCGCCGGATACAGCCATAGCGGCACCGGCTGCAGCGGCCGTGCACCGTGCCGTAGCGGCGGCAGTTCGACAACGCTGCCCGGCTCCGCCAGCGCGGCGCGCACGGCGACTTCCTGCGCCGCCTCGGCGGCCGACAGGCACGCGGGCAGCGGGCGCAGTTCAAGACAGGCGGCGAGCAGGCGACGGTAGCGCGCTTCGAGACCCGGAAAGCGCGCCAGTGCCACCGCCGTGGCGCGTTGGTTGCGCACGATCCAGGCCTCGCCGTTGGGCACGTCGTGGGCGGCGAGCGCGGCGAGCCAGAGATAGAGATCGCGGTTCAGCGCCGGCTCGGCAAACAGCGCGATGCGCGGCGGCAGGCGCAGCGCATGCTGGTCGAGCGCGGCGAGGTGGGTCTTCAGGCCGCTGCCGGCGATCCGCGCCAGCAGCGAACGACGGGCGCCGTGGCGACGGGCCGTGGCGTCCTGCAGCCGCACGCCCGGGTCGCCGCCGAGGCCGCGAAAGACGATGCCGAGGGTCTTTTCCATCTCGCCCAAAGTCACTGCCGCGGCGGCATGCTCGTTGCTCGCCGCGCGAGTGATGAGCTTGTCCCAGAGGCCGCCGACCCACTCTTCCATCAGTCGCGCTCCCCGGTCAGGCTGACCTGTGCTTCGTTGCGCCGCGCTTCGTCCTTGTCCACCCAGCGCAGCAGGCCGCTGCGGCCCTGCGCTGCCTGCACCGTGGCGCAGGCAGCGATGCACTGGGTGCATTGGGTGCAGGTGAACATCTTCACCTTCTGCGTCCGCGGCCGCAGCCGCATCGGGCAGACGCCTTCGCAGGCCGCATGCTCCGGCCCACCGGCGGCATAGCAGGCGGCACAATCGGCCGCCCGTTCGCGGCGGAAGCCGACCACCATGGCGTCACGGTTGGCCATCCAGGCCAGACTCTGGAACACGCCGACGGCGCAGCCGAAGCGGCAGAAGAGATGGCGGGCGAAGAGGAACTCGATGCTCAGCACAGCCGTCGCCGCGGAGAGAAAGATCGCCTGATTGCGCGTCGGGCTGAGTTGCAGCAGGTTGCCATATACCTCGGCCGGCGGCAGCAGATAGGTCAGCAGCACCACCGCCCAGAGGCTCGCGAAAGCGACGGCGAACAGCACGGTGGGAATCCACCACAGCGGGTGCTGCGGCAGCGGCGAGCCGTCGGCGCGGCGCGGCGGGATCGGCTGGCGGTCCCATACGCTCTGTCGGCCGCTGGCGCGGCGCATCAGCTGGTTGATGGTTTCCACCGCTGAAAAATGCGGGCAGAGCCAGCCGCAATACAGCCGCCCCCAGCGCCAGGCGGCATAGATGAAGGCGCCGCCGCCGAGCAGGAGGGGCAGGAAAAGACGCACAAGAATGCCGAGCCCGGTGGCCGTGCCGCCGCCCGGCGTGGCCGAGAAATCGTCGATGCCGAGGCGCCAAGGAAAGGTCAGCAGCCAGGCGTGGCCGCTGGTCAGATCGAAGCGGAACAGATCGAACACCGGCGCCAGCGCGAACAGCAGGAAGAAACCGATCTGCGTCAGGCTGCGCAGGTGCTGGCGTCCGGCCGGCGCGGCGGCGACGTTGCGGATCGGGATCACGCGCCGCGGCGTATTCGACGGCTGCGCCAGATCAGTCATGGCCGACGCCGATCAGCGGATAGCGGTAAGGGCGCCCGGCCATCGCCTTGGCCAGGCCCAGGCAGCCGAAGACGATCAGCGCCGAGTGCACGCAGGTGAAGTAGAGGATCACCGCGACCCAGGTCCACTCCCAGTCGAGGCCGCCGCAAACGAGCATCGCAACGCTGGCGGAGACGATCAGCACGCCGCCCCAGAAGCTGACGTAGAAAGCCTGGTCGAGGTGGCAGCGGGCCAGCGCCGGGGCGCTGCGCCGATGTCGCAGCCAGAGCCAGGCCAGGACCGCGAAAGCGAGCGCGGGCGCGGCCATCAGGTTGACCAGGAACAGGATCTCGGCCGCCACGGCCAGACCCTGCCCCGGCACCACCGCAGGGTCAGCGGCCGAAGCTGGCAAGGATCACCTCCATCAGCCCGGCGCAGACCTCGGGGTCGTCGCTGAGCGCTTCGGCGATGGCGGCGCGACAGGCGATCACCGGGTCCATGCCGTCGCGGATGAGGATCGCCGCATACACCAGCAAGCGCGTGCTGGCCGCCTCCTCCAGATCGACCCCCTTCAGCGCGCGCAGGCTCTGCGCGATGCCGACCAGGCGTTGCGCCAGCAGCGGATCGCAACCGGTTTCCGCGCAAAGGATGGCGTGCTCGCGTTCGGCGGCGGGGAAATCGAAACGTAGCGAGACGAAGCGCTGTCGCGTCGAGGGCTTCATGCCCTTGAGGAAATTCTGGTAGCCGGGGTTGTAGGACACCACCAGCATGAAGCTGTCCGGCGCATGCAGCCGTTCGCCGGTACGGTCGATCGGCAGTTCGCGGCGATGGTCTGCCAGCGGATGGATCACCACGGTGGTGTCCTTGCGCGCCTCGACCACCTCGTCCAGATAGCAAATACCGCCGCTGCGCACCGCGCGCGTAAGCGGGCCGTCGCACCAGACCGTGGCGCCGTCCTGGATCAAGTGGCGGCCGACCAGATCGGCGGCGGTCAGGTCGTCGTGGCAGGCAACGGTGAACAACGGCAGTCCGAGGCGCGCCGCCATATGGGTGACAAAGCGCGTCTTGCCGACGCCGGTGGGACCCTTGATTAGCATCGGCAGACGGTTGCGCCAGGCCTGCTCGAACAATCCCACCTCCTCGCCCACCGGCTCGTAGTAGGGCAGGCCGCTTGTCGTCGCTTGCATGTCCATCACAGTCCTTTCCAGTAGGCAGCCATGTTCGCCGCCAGGGCCACCACCAGCCAGCCGATCACCGTCGCCTGCCAGAGCAGGCTGACGCCGCGCAGAGCCATGAATTCGCGGATCACCAGCACGCCCTTGACCGCCGCAATCGCCAAGATGGCGGTCACCGCCTGCGGGCCGGCGTGACCGCTTTCGCCCAGCCACCAGGTGAAGCCGGTGCCCGCCAGCAGCAGCACCCAGACGAAATCGAGTCCGCGGGAGGAATATTGTCCGTTCATCGCATCACATACACCAGAGGAAAAAGAACGATCCACACCAGGTCGACCATATGCCAGTAGCTGGCCCCGGTCTCCATGCCATGGTGGTCGGCGGAGGAATAGCCGCCCTGTCGCGTCTTCCACCAGACGGCAGCCAGGATCACCATGCCGAGCAGCACGTGCATGAAGTGGAAGAAGGTCAGCGACAGGTAGAACATGTAGAACAGGTTGGTATCGAGATTGACCCCCTGCTCGAACTTGACCTGATATTCGAAGCCCTTCACCACCAGGAAGCCCAACCCGGCCAGAATGCCGCAGGCCAGCCAGCGTGCGCTGAGTGCGGAAGCGTCGCGCCTGATTGCCGCCACAGCGCGCGCCACACACCAGCTGCCGGTGACCAGCAGCACCGTGTTGGCGGCGCCGGCGTTGCGGTCGAGGGTGAGCTGCATCTGGTCGAACAACTCGCGGTGCTTCATCCGCGCGACGCCATAGATCACGAACATCACGCCGAAGGCGAGCAGTTCGGCGAGGATGAAAACCCAGATCGCCAGATCGCCCGGCGGATAGGGACGCAGCGATTGCGGGGCGGTGGCTTGCAAGGTGGTCATGCCGCCATGGTGCCGGCTGACGCCGCCACGCGCCTTGATTCAGGCGAAGAAAATGCGACCGCCTATAACCTTGTCATTGGCGCGTGCTCTTCAGGGAAACACCGATCAAGCCGTTCATATCGAACCAGTCGAAGGGCTCGAACGGGAGCGATTGTTCCCCTCAGGTGGATGCTCAGCGCATCCCGGGCAGCATCCCCTTCATCCCGCGCATCATCTTGGCCATGCCGCCCTTGGAGAATTGCTTCATGACTTTCTGCGTCTGCTCGAACTGGTTGAGCAGACGATTCACTTCCTGCACCTGGACGCCGGCCCCGGTGGCAATGCGCCGCTTGCGGGAGGCCTTGATGAGCTCCGGCTTACTGCGTTCCAGCGGTGTCATCGAGTTGATGATGCCCTCGATTCGACGGATCGACTTTTCCTCCACGGCGCCCCCGGCCTGCTGCGCCATGGCGCCGAACTGTGCCGGCAGCTTGTCGAGCAGACTGGAAATACCGCCCATATTGCGCATCTGGGCGATCTGGTCCTTGAAGTCGTTGAGATCGAAGCCCTTGCCGGACTTCATTTTCTGCATGAAGTCCTTGGCCTTGTCCTGATCGACGTTGCGCTGCGCTTCCTCAACCAGGCCGAGAATGTCGCCCATGCCGAGGATGCGCGAGGCCATTCGTTCGGGATGGAACTCCTCCAGCCCGGTAAGTTTTTCGCCAACGCCGGCAAACTTGAGCGGCTTTCCGGTGACATGACGCACCGAGAGCGCAGCGCCGCCACGCGAATCGCCGTCGAGCTTGGTCAGGATCACACCGGTCAGCGGAAGCGCGTCGTTGAAGGCCTTCGCGGTATTGACGGCATCCTGGCCGAGCATGGCGTCGACCACGAACAGACATTCGATCGGCTGAAGCTGGGCATGCAGCGCCTTGATCTCGGCCATCATCGCCGCGTCGATCGCCAATCGGCCGGCGGTATCGACAAACAGCACGTCGTAGTAATGCTTCTTGGCGTAGTCGAGCGCGGCGGCGGCAATCTCGGCGGGATCCTGGTCCCCCGAAGAAGGGAAAAAATCGATGCCGGCCTGCTGCGAGACCGCTTTCAACTGTTCGATGGCCGCCGGGCGGTAGACGTCGCAACTAACGGCCAGCACTTTCTTCTTCTGCCGTTCCTTCAACCATTTACCCAGTTTCGCCGTGGTGGTTGTTTTACCCGCTCCCTGCAAGCCGGACATCAGGATGACCGCCGGCGGCTGCGTCGCCAGATTCAACCCTGCCGACTGCCCGCCCATCAGTTCGGTCAGTTCGCGATGAACGACGCCGACCAGGGCCTGTCCCGGAGTCAGCGAGTCCAGGACTTCCTGCCCCACCGCCCGCTCCTTCACCCGGGCGATGAAGTCCTTGACCACCGGCAACGCGACATCGGCTTCGAGCAACGCCATGCGGACTTCGCGAAGCATTTCACCGATATTGTCCTCGGTCAGGCGAGCCTGTCCGCGCAGGGTTTTGACGACCTTGGTAAGCCGTTGGGTCAGATTGTCGAGCATGGGAATATTGGGGTTGCGTTAGACTTACGCGATGCCCGCAATTTTACTGCAACTGCTTGCCGCCACCCTCTATATCGCACTCGCGCTCCTCGGCTGGAAAGGCCGTCCGCGCGGACCGGCGCTGGATCAGACGCAACGATCGGCATCGGCGATCGAGCGTTGGCTGCTTTTTTTCGCCTTGCTGCTTCATGCCGCCAGCCTGAAAGGGGAAATATTTCCCGGCGACGCAATGCGCTTCAGCTTCGCCATTGCACTTTCGGTCATGGTCTGGCTCGCCTTGACTTTGTACTGGGTCGAAGGTTTTTACGCTCGACTGGAGGGTTTGCAGCTCATTGGCCTGCCCCTGGCCGTTGTCTGTGTTTTGTTGCCGGCAGTCATGCCCGGCGAACACATTCTGGCCAACGCCCATTCGACGGGCTTCCGCATGCACTTCCTGATGGCCATGCTGGCCTACAGCTTGTTTACCTTGGCCGCCTTCCATGCGCTGCTGATGGCGGTGCTGGAAAAAAATCTGCACCGCGGCCAACTGCCGCCGCTACTCGCCGGCCTGCCACCTCTGCTGACCATGGAGTCCCTGCTGTTTCAGCTGATTCATGTAGCCTTCGTTTTGCTGACCCTGACCATCGGCAGCGGTATCTTCTTTTCCGAATCGCTGTTTGGCAAGGCTCTGACGCTAAATCACAAGACCGTTTTCGCCGTCATTTCCTGGATGATTTTCGCCGCGCTATTGATCGGTCGGCATATGCGCGGCTGGCGCGGCCGTTTTGCGCTGCGCTGGACCCTGGCGGGGTTCGGTGCCCTTCTGCTGGCCTATGTTGGCACCCGTTTCGTCCTTGAAGTCATTCTAGGCCGAGTAAGTTGACAGGCCCTGACACGGCCGGGATACTGGCCGTGTCATCACTCACCTACCCGTCGCTTGGAAGGCATACCCATCCCCGCTCAGCTGGTAACGCTGGGCATTTTGCTGATCGTTTCCGGTTTTTTCGCGATGGCCGAAACGGCCATGATGGCCAGCAACCGCTACCGGCTGCGGGCGCTCGAAAAAACCGGCCATGGCGGTGCCAAGCGAGCGCTGGCACTGCTCGGCAAGACGGACAAACTGCTCGGCGTCATTCTGCTGTTCAATACGCTGATCAAAGCCGCAATCGCAACGCTGGCCGGCTTACTTACCGTTGAGCTGTTCGGCGAGGAAAAATGGATTCTCGGCGCCGGAACCCTGATCGTTTCGCTGCTGATCCTGATCTTCGCCGAAATCACCCCTAAGGTTCTCGGCGCAGCGTACGCCGATACATTAGCGGCCGCCTCCAGCTATGTACTGAAGCCTGTGTTGCGCATCTCCGATCCGCTGGTCTCATCGGTCAACGTCATCGTTGCCGGTCTGCTCCGTCTCACCCACCTCACCCCTCACTCCGGCACAGGACACGAGTCCCTCACCCCCGAGGAACTGCGATCAATCGTGCTCGAATCGAGTCACGGCATCCCTGTCCAGCACCGCAGCCTGCTGCTCAACCTGTTCGATCTGGAACACATCTCGGTCGACGACGTCATGACTCCGCGGGGCGCAATCGAAGCCATCGACCTGGATCAAAGCGAAGAGCAAATTCGGAAACAATTGGGCACCAGCTATCACACCCGTTTGCCGGTGTACGACAACGACCCAAACAACGTGATCGGTATCATTCATCAGCGGCGACTGCTGGCCCAGATCATCGACGGCGAATGGAGCCTGAAAAACCTTCGCGAACGCCTGATAGAGCCTTATTTCATTCCCGCCGGCACCGGACTTTACGCGCAACTACAGTTCTTCCAAGAGAACCGGCAACGGCTGGGGCTGGTGGTCGATGAATATGGCGAGATTCTCGGACTCGTCACGCTGGAGGACATCATTGAGGAAATCATCGGCAAATTCACCACCAGTACTCCCGGCGTCGCCAATGCCCTTTTCTGGGATACGGAAGGAACCGCGCTGGTCGAGGGAAGCAAGACCCTGCGTGAGGTGAACCGCGCCCTGGAATTGAGTTTGCCGCTGGACGGACCGAAGACGATCAACGGCTTGGTGCTAGAGCATTTTCGCGACATTCCCGACGCGGGTGTCAGCGTGAAAATTGCCGGCGTCCCAGTCGAGGTCGTACAGACTCAGGACCGAGCGGTGAAAATGGTCCGGCTCATGCGGCCCGACGGCGCCGACGCGTAATACACCACACCGCTGCCCAAGCGGCATCTGGTACCATTCCGGGCAGATAGTGCCCCGTAGCAGGGTGAGTGCAGCGAAGTTCGGCATATTTGTACGCGTAAGGGGTAGCCATGGCCACCGCAGCAAAAAGCGACAAACAAAAAGAAACCACGTTCTCCTGGGAAGGCAAGGATCGTTCGGGGAAAGTCGTCCGCGGCGATATGCGCGCCGCCAGCGAGACCGTGGCGCGCGCTGCGCTGAGGCGCCAGGGCATTATGGTCAGCAAGGTAAAGAAGCAGTCGTCCAAAGGCGGCGGAACCATCACCGAGAAGGACATCACGCTGTTCACCCGGCAGTTGGCCACCATGATGAAGGCTGGGGTTCCCTTGCTGCAATCCTTCGACATCGTCAGCAAGGGCTCCAGCAACGGCGCCGTGACCAAGCTTTTGCAGGACATCAAGAACGAGGTTGAAACAGGCTCCAGCCTGAATCAGGCGTTCCGCAAATATCCGCTCTATTTCGATGCGCTGTTCTGCAATCTGGTCGGCGCCGGCGAACAGGCCGGGATTCTGGAAGGCCTGCTGGATCGCCTTGCCACCTATAAGGAAAAGATGCTAGGGATCAAGGCCAAGATCAAGGGCGCCCTGTTCTACCCGACGGCGGTGATCGTGGTGTCGTTCATCGTGGTGGCGATCATCATGATCTTCGTGATTCCCCAGTTCAAGACCGTATTCGCAAGCTTCGGCGCCAACCTGCCGGCGCCAACCATGATCGTGATCGCCATATCCGAAATTTTTACCGCCTACTGGTGGGCCATATTCGGTGGCGTTGGTGGCGCCATTTACGGCTTCATGGCGATATGGAAGCGCTCCGAAGCCATGCAGATCGTGATGGATCGGCTATCCCTTAAGGCTCCGGTGTTCGGCAACCTGTTGATGAAATCGGCTGTGGCGCGCTGGACTCGCACCTTGTCCACGATGTTTGCAGCCGGCGTGCCGCTGGTTGAAGCGCTCGACTCGGTTGCCGGGGCCGCCGGCAACTATGTGTTCAAAATGGCGACCAAGCAGATTCAGAGCGAGGTTGCCACCGGCAACAGCCTGACGGTATCGATGCAGAACGCGAATGTATTCCCCTCCATGGTGATTCAGATGGTCGCCATCGGCGAAGAATCGGGGCAACTCGACTCCATGTTGAGTAAGGTCGCCGATTTCTTCGAGCAGGAGGTGGATGATGCCGTAGAGTCCCTTTCTAGCCTGATGGAGCCGATGATCATGGCGATTCTGGGCGTCCTGATTGGCGGCATCGTCGTGGCCATGTACCTGCCGATCTTCAAACTCGGCTCCGTGGTCGGCTAGCCTCGAATGCTGTCAGATCCGCTCTTGACCGCGCTCGTATGCGGCGGCCTAGGATTGCTCGTCGGCAGCTTTCTCAACGTGGTCATCCACCGGCTGCCGCGCATGATGGAGCGCGACTGGGCCGAGCAATGCGCCGAATTAAGGGGCGAACAAGCCCCGATCACGGAAACACTGACCCTTGCAACCCCCCGCTCGCGCTGCCCCCATTGCGGCCGCCAGATCGGTGCGCTGGAAAACATCCCGATCTTCAGCTATCTGATTCTCAACGGCCGCTGTAGCGGCTGCCGGGCACGCATCAGCCCCCGCTACCCGCTGGTGGAAGCGCTGACCGGCCTGCTGTTCGGCTATGCCGGCTGGCGTTTCGGCTTCGGCTGGGCAACCGTCGGCTGCCTGCTGTTCATCGGCGCCGCAATCGCACTGTCATTCATCGATTTCGACACTCAACTGCTCCCCGACGACATCACCCTGCCGCTACTCTGGGCCGGCCTGCTGTTCAACACATTCGGGGTATTCACCGATCTGCGCAGCGCGGTCGTCGGTGCGATGGCCGGATATCTTTCGCTGTGGGGCGTTTATTGGCTGTTCAAGTTAGCGACCGGCAAGGAAGGCATGGGTTACGGCGACTTCAAGCTGCTGGCAGCAATCGGCGCCTGGCTGGGCTGGCAAATCCTGCCCGTAACCATCCTGCTCTCCTCTTTTGTCGGCGCGGTGGTCGGCATTGCGCTGATCGTCTTCGCTCGCCACGGGCGCAATGTACCGATCCCCTTCGGCCCCTATCTGGCAGCAGCCGGCATAATTGCCCTGTTCTGGGGCAAGCCGCTAACGCAGGCCTATCTAGGCAGCTTGGCCTCTTGAATACGGCCTCCAGCATCCCCAACTAAGGCCGTGTGCCTGTCGATTGCCGGTCATTGGCATCAGGACCTTACGTTATAATTTGAACCTTTTACGGAGGCGATCATGCCTATCTACGCCTATCGTTGCACAAGTTGCGGATTCGAAAACGATGTCATGCAAAAAATGGCGGACGCCCCGCTGACTGACTGTCCCGAGTGTTCCGCCGCAACCTTCAGCAAGCAACTCACCGCCGCCGGTTTCCAGCTCAAGGGCTCGGGCTGGTACGCGACGGACTTCAAGGGCGGCGCCAAACCCAAACCTGACAGCCCTCCACCCTGTCAGGGTGGTACCGGTACCTGCCCGTCTGGATCCTGCGGTTGAAAAAATATTTCATCACTGGCCTGCTGATTTGGGTGCCGCTGGCCATCACGGCTTGGGTATTGGCGCTGATCGTCCGTACCATGGATCAGTCGTTGCTGCTGCTGCCCCAAGCGCTGCGGCCGGAAGCCCTGCTCGGGATTTACATCCCCGGCATCGGGGCGGTGGTGACGGTGCTGGTGGTCTTCCTCACCGGATTTCTCACTGCCAACATCATCGGCCAGAAACTGGTGCGCTTCTGGGAAGGCGTACTTGCCCGCATCCCGGTAGTGAAATCGATCTACTACAGCGTAAAACAAGTCAGCGACACACTTTTTTCCGGTAGTGGCGAAGCCTTTCGCAAGGTCTTGCTGGTGCGCTATCCGCATGCCGGAACGTGGTCGTTGGCGTTCCAGACGGGGATGCCCGCCCGCGAAATTGCCGATCTGCTGAACGACGAGCACGTCGGGGTATTCATTCCCACCACACCGAGCCCGGTGAACGGTTTCTTTTTTTTCGTCCCCCGTCGCGACATCATCGAACTGGATATGGGTATCGACGAAGCCCTTAAATACATCGTCTCAATGGGCGTCGTCGCACCACCAATGATCAATCCCGCCGGTCGGGCCCAGAACGAATAGGTCGACGGAACACCATAAATTTAAGCGCCGCCGGTTCTCAGGCGGCTTCCCCTTCAAGTACGGAACCCACCATGCGCACCCACTACTGCGGCCAGTTGAACGCCGGCCTCACCGATCAGATCGTCACCCTCTGCGGCTGGGCCCACCGCCGCCGCGACCACGGCGGGGTCATCTTCATCGATCTGCGCGACCGCGAGGGTCTGGCCCAGATCGTCTGCGATCCCGATCGCGCCGACACTTTCGCTACCGCCGAGACGGTGCGCAGCGAATTCGTCCTCAGGGTTACCGGCAAGGTACGGCGGCGCCCCGCGGGGACCACCAACGCCAACCTGGCCTCCGGAGAGGTGGAAATTCTCTGCCATGGACTGGAAATCCTCAACGCCGCGGTCACCCCCCCGTTTCAGCTCGACGATGAAAACCTCTCCGAGAACGTACGGCTGACACACCGGGTGATCGATCTACGCCGCCCGCAGATGGCGAAAAACCTGATCCTGCGCTATCAGGTAGCACGCGCATTCCGCCGCTTCCTCGACGATAACGGCTTTATCGACATTGAAACCCCGATGCTGACCAAGAGCACCCCGGAAGGCGCGCGCGACTATCTGGTTCCCTCCCGCGTCCATCCCGGCCAGTTCTTCGCCCTGCCGCAATCGCCGCAACTGTTCAAGCAGCTATTGATGGTGGCCGGCTACGACCGCTATTACCAGATCACCAAGTGCTTCCGTGACGAGGACCTGCGCGCCGATCGCCAGCCGGAATTCACCCAGGTGGATGTCGAGACGTCCTTCATGGACGAAACCGCGATCACCGCGATGATGGAAGAGATGATCCGCACAGTGTTCAAGCAGACCTTGGACGTCGATCTGCCTCAGCCCTTCCCGCGAATCGGCTACGCCGAAGCCATGCGCCGCTTCGGTTCCGACAAGCCCGACCTGCGCGTCACCCTGGAACTTACCGATGTCACCGACGCCGTCGCCGATGTTGCCTTCAAGGTCTTTTCCGGCCCGGCGACCAGCGGCGGCCGCGTCGCCGCGCTGCGCGTTCCCAACGGCGCGACGCTCTCCCGCGGCGAAATCGACGGCTACACCGATTTTGTCAAGATTTACGGCGCCAAGGGCTTGGCCTACATCAAGGTCAACGACATCACCCAGCTCAACGAAACCGGCCTCCAGTCGCCCATCGTCAAGAACCTGCACATGCAGGCGCTCAAGATCATCGTCGAGCGCACCGGCGCACAGAACGGCGACCTGATCTTCTTCGGCGCCGACAAAACCAAGGTGGTCAACGACGCCCTCGGCGCCCTGCGCAGCAAGCTCGGTCACGAAAAAGGCTACCTCAACGGCAAGGCGTGGGAGCCCGTCTGGGTCGTGGACTTCCCGATGTTCGAATACGACGACGAAAACCGCCGCTGGAACGCCTGCCACCATCCATTTACGTCGCCGAAAGACGGCCACGACGCGTTCCTCAAGACCGATCCGGGCCAGTGCCTGGCCAAAGCCTACGATCTGGCTCTGAATGGCTGGGAAATCGGCGGCGGATCGGTACGTATCCACAAGGCTGATGTCCAGGCCAAGGTCTTCGAAGCGCTGGGTATCGGCGAAGAGGAACAGCAGCTCAAGTTCGGCTTCCTCCTGGACGCGCTGAAATACGGCGCACCGCCCCACGGCGGCTTGGCTTTCGGCCTTGATCGCATCGTCACCATGATGACCGGCGCTGAATCGATTCGCGACGTGATCGCCTTCCCCAAAACGCAGCGCGCCCAGTGCCTACTCACCAACGCGCCGTCCGACGTCGATGAGAAGCAGTTGCGCGAGCTCCATGTTCGCCTGCGGCAGAAGATGGAAACCCAGGTGGAAGTCGGCAAGGGCTGATCGTGATTCGGACCGCCCTGGCGCTGCTGCTGACGCTCTTTCTGGGTGTCGCTACAGCGCGGGATTGGCCGCCGATTGCGTTTGCCGAACTGCCGCAGGAAGCGCAGCACACCCTGCGCCTGATCGATGCGGGAGGCCCCTTTCCGTTCCGCCGCGACGGCACGGTATTTGGTAACTACGAACGCCGCCTGCCGCAGCAGAAACGCAGCTATTATCGCGAATACACAGTGCCCACGCCGGGAGCCCGCAACCGCGGCGCACGCCGTATCGTCATCGGCCAGCCAGACGAGCGCTACTACACCCCAGATCACTACCGCAGCTTTCGGAGGATCGTCCAGTGAGCTACGAAACCCTGCTGCGGCGAACCGATATCGCCGGCGTCTACCACATGCCTCAAGGCGATACCGAATCGTTGGTCGTGGCAGCGGAAGCCAACGGCTATATGGTGTTTCGGGTCGATCTCGGCGCCGCTCGCGACAAGCAGCAAATGCTCGACGCCATCGCCAAGTCCCTGGCTTTTCCCGAATGGTTCGGTCACAGCTTCGACGCCCTGCTCGACTGCCTTGCGGATCTTGGCTGGCGCCCTGCCGAAGGTTATTTGGTGCTGCTGGAGCATTGCGACGGCATTCACGGCCGTGCCGAAGCCGACTTCGTCACCACGCTGCAAGTATTTTCCAATGCCGCCGAAGAGTGGCGCGAACAAGGTGTCGCTTTCTGGTGTCTGGTGGACATGCTCGCCGACGGTATTTCCTGGCTGCCCTCGGTGACGTGAGCTTCAAGATTCCCATCTCCGTGCTGGTGATCATCCACACCCCGGAGTTGCAGATTTTGCTGCTGGAGCGGGCCCGCCACCCGGGCCTCTGGCAATCGGTCACCGGCAGCCAGGAAACCGGGGAAAACTTGATTGACACCGCACGCAGGGAAGTTGCGGAGGAAACCGGGATTCTCGCCTCTGCGGCAGATTTTCGGCCGTGGAATCTGACCAACAATTTCCGCATCACGCTGACTCCGGAGCGCTTTGCGCCGGGCACGCGCTATAACCGCGAACACGTCTTCGACCTTTGCGTGCCGAGGGTTTCGGTTGTAACGCTGGCCGCAGACGAGCACCTGGCCTATCGATGGCTACCCTGGAGGGAAGCCGCCGCGGCCTGCTTTTCCTGGAGCAACCGCGACGCGATCCTCATGCTCGGTCTGGAAAAATCTTCTGCCGCAGACAATTGATGCAATAGCAGGACGCAGAGGCCTCGTCCCGCCGCGTGACCAGCGGCGGCAGATCGGCACACCAGCAGGTCTCGTTGCCGGCCTTTGCGCCGCAGGAGAACTCGCTCCCGCATTGCGGACAGACGCTGTTGGGACGGGTTGATTTGTGGGGGGCGGCGGCCATCATCGGGTTTCTCTTCGGGCGGCTATCATTTCCAGACGCCGAGGATAGCCTGTTCGCAGGCCAGATCGGCCAACAGCCGGCGGCCATGGACAATCACCTGCGGCGGGTCCGGATGCGCCAGCTCGGCGGCAATCTTCATGCAAGCCTGGCTACCGCTGAGGGTTCCCGGCGCGAGCAGGTCGAGCAGGCGAGCCGCAACCGTGTTGATCTCCAGAAAACGGACGGCATCGCCGGTATCGCGGAAAACGACCAGATTCACCGCCTGCGGCTTGCGCGGCCGGTACGACAGGCCGATCCGCTGCACCGGCCAGCGATAGGCCAGGTTCATCAACGCTGGATTCAGCACCGGCCGCCCCTGCATCAAATCGCCCGCGCCGTCGATGCGGCCAGGAGCGATGGCGACGTCCATCACGTCGACAGCCAACTCCACCCACTCATAGTGGGCCAGTTCCGGCAGATATGGCGGCAACGGCTGGGCGATCCCGCTTTCCGTCAGCCAGCGGAGAAATTCCCGCGGAATTTCGTGGAACCACGGCGTCTGGCTGCGCCATTCGGCGAAAAAGCGGCGCCCGAGCCGGCGCCAGCGACGCTCGCCGAGAAGACTTCGGGTAATAGGGAAGCAGGCATCGATAAACCCGACCAGATTGTTGAACAGCAGCTCGTCATAGAGCGCCATGCGCCGCGCCGAAACGCCAGCCGGTCGCGGATGGGCGCGCGGATCGCGGACGTGGAGAGCGAAGTCGCGCTGAAACCGCTGAAACGGATGGACGGCACTCATGCCCGCCGCCTCCGATCGGTAGCGCCGGCACCGCCGTTCTGCAACGCGGCGATACGCTCCACTTCACGCGTCAAGTCCGCCAGTGGAGGAATGTTGAAATCGCGTTCCAGGCAGGTCGGCAACGCGCCGCAGCGGCTATAGGCGGCTTCCAGCAACGTCCATACCGGATCGATCACGGCCGCACCGTGGGTGTCGACCAGTAGCCCGTCGGGCTCCTCGAAGTGGCCCGCGACATGAACGTAGCAGGCTCGCTCCAACGGCAACCGATCGAGAAACTCCAGCGCATCGTAGCGGTGATTGACGCTATTCACGTGGATATTGTTGATATCGAGGTGAAACAGGCAATCGGCCTCGGCCACCACGGCGGAGATGAACTCCGCCTCGCTCATTTCGGCATTCGGCGGAGCGACGTAATAGGAGGCGTTTTCCACCGCGATCCGACACCCGAGGATGTCTTGCGCCTGCCGGATACGCTGCGCCACCCAATGCACCGCATCGACAGTGAACGGTATGGGCAGCAGATCGTAGAGATGGCCCTCGTCGGAACACCAGGAAAGGTGTTCGGTATACAACTCGATGCCGTGCTCCACCATGAACTGCTTAATACGCCGGAGCAGGGTCTGGTCGAGCAGGCCAGGACCGCCGAGGGAAAGCGACAGGCCGTGACAGACGAAGGGATAACGTTCCGTAAATGATCGCAGTTCGCGCGCCGCCCGCCCGCCCACCCCGGCCCAGTTTTCCGGAGCCAGCTCAAAAAATTCGATGGCGGAGGGAATCCCGGCCTTCAGGTCGGGGATGAGTTCCCGCCTGAAGCCGAGCCCGGCCCCGCGTACGCGATGCACAGCCATTTGCAGAACCGCAGAAGACGCCCTATGTCGTCCCGTCTTTTTTCATTTCCATTTTCTTGCCGGCACCGCAGCTGCCGTCCTTCCTCTTCTCGCCGCCGCAACTGCCGTCCTTTTTCTTCTCGGCTTTCTTCGCAGCCTTCTTGTCGCCGCACGAGCCGTCCTTCTTTTTCGCCCCGCCGCAGCTACCGTCCATCTTCTTCCCAGCCTCTGGAGTGGCCTCCATGGTCTTGGCATCGGCCTCGGCCAGCAGATAGCCTGAACTCAGCGTTTGCATGCGGAACGGGTTGTGTTCTGCATGGGCCAGAGGAACAAGCGCGGCGGATGCCGCAAAAGCCGTACCAACAGCCACGGATAACATAGTCTTTTTCTTCATGATTTCTCTCCGTTGTGGTTGAAATTGCCCTTACCGGGCCCATCAGTCGCTTTGCCTGAACCATGCGGCGCAGGCATCACGAATGAAGCTTAGCTGATGCCGGGCATTGCGACAGCCGGCGCAAAACATCAAATGCAGGTTAAGGCTCAAACGTTCTCCCACACCCAGTTCACGATCCAGCGCCTGGGACATCAACTCTGCCGCTTCCTTGCAGTTCAGCATCACTTGCCCCTCATCGCTGTCGCGCCGAACCAGCGCAGCGACAGGCATTCGCGCAGGCCCAGACGCGCCCGATGCAGCAGCACCCAACAATTGGACGCGCTGATCGCCAGTTCCTTACAAATTTCCTCGGTCTCCAGCCCGAGAAACTCGCGCATCATGAAAACCTGGCACGGCTTCGGCGGCAGACCATTGAGGCAAGCCTCGAATACGGCCCAGAACTGGCTCTGTTCCAAAGCCTGCTCGGGGCCAGCCCAGGCTGTAGGCATCTCCATCCAGTGACCGTCGGCGGCAAAATAATCGCCGCTATCGGTGGTGTCATCGGCCGGCAGCGCGTCCGTTTCCGGCTCGCGGCGGCGGCGCAATTCGTCGACGATCTTGTTTTTAAGGATGGGAAAAACCCAGGTGGACCAGGCCGCGGCGCCGTTGAACTGGCCCTGCGCCTCGATCGCCGCCAGCAGGGTTTCCTGCACCGCATCTTCGGCCGCGGCCGAAGAACGCAGTTGCAACTGGGCGAACCGCAACAGCCGCGGGCGCAGCATTTCCATCTCGGTCTGAACGTTGACTTCGATCAAAACACCCTCTCTCCGGCAGCCGAATCTACTTGAAACCGCCCCATTCCGCCCCTATGTTCGTTCCACGGCTGTCGCATGCAGCCTTTTCTTCCACGTTCAACATCGAAGGAGAACATCATGGCAAACATTGTCCGTCGCGATCCTTTTGACGACTTCTTTCGCGGCGTTTTTGCCCGCCCCCTGGATCTCGCCCAGTCCACCGAGGCACCCAGCATCAAGGTCGACGTGAAGGAGCAGGATAACGCCTACGTCGTCCATGCCGAACTACCCGGCATAAAAAAGGAAGACATCCACGTCAACGTCGATGGTCCGGTGGTCTCGATTTCCGCTGAGCGCAAACAGGAAAAGGAAGTCAAGGAGGGCGAACGCCTTCTGCGCACCGAGCGCTATTTCGGCAAGGTGTCGCGCAGCTTTCAGCTTGCCCAGGACATCGACGATGGACAGGCTGTGGCCAAATTCAACGACGGTGTGCTGGAACTGACCCTGCCCAAAAAAGCCGCCACCCAGGCCAAGCGGCTGGTCATCGATTAAGCCTGTTCAACGCCGATCGGCCAGCCGCGTATACGGCTGGCCAACGCTCTCGGCGGCTGCGGCGCGGCGACGGACCGGTAGAATGGCGCATCGTCCCTACGCGCCTGTACTACCATGAGCGAAAAAATGCCCTCTCCAGCCAAGGCCGGCATTCTTGCCGAGGCCCTGCCCTACATCCAGAAGTTCCACGGCAAAACCATCGTCATCAAATACGGCGGCAACGCCATGACCGACGAGTACCTGAAACAGTGCTTCGCCCGCGACGTGGTGCTGCTCAAGCTGGTCGGAATGAATGTCGTGGTGGTCCACGGCGGCGGCCCGCAAATCGAAAATCTGCTCAGTCGGGTAGGCAAGAAAGGCGAATTCATCCAAGGCATGCGTGTCACCGACGCCGAAACCATGGAACTGGTCGAAATGGTGCTCGGCGGCCAGGTGAACAAGGAGGTGGTCAACCTCATCAATCATGCGGGCGGCAAGGCCGTGGGGCTCACCGGCAAGGACGGCAGCTTCATCCGCGCCAAGAAACTGCTAATGGAAGACATCAATAACCCGGGCGACGTGATCGACGTGGGGCAGGTGGGCGACATCGTTTCCGTGGACCCATCGCTGATCGCCCTGCTCGATTCAGGCGCCTTCATTCCGGTCATCGCCCCGATCGGCGTGGGCAAAGACGGCGAAACCTATAATATCAACGCCGATGTGGTGGCCGGCAAGATCGCCGAAGTGCTCAAGGCGGAAAAGCTGGTGCTGCTCACCAACACCCCCGGCGTGCTGGACAAGGAAGGCAAGCTGCTCACCGGCATCACCCCCAGGCAAATCGACGATATGGTCGCCGACGGCACCCTCTCCGGCGGCATGCTGCCAAAGATCGGTTCGGCTCTGGATGCGGCCCGCAGCGGGGTGAAGAGCGTGCACATCATCGACGGCCGCGTCGAGCATGCGCTACTGCTGGAAATCCTGACCGATGAAGGCGTAGGCACCCTGATCAAGTCGAAGTGATCCTGACGGCAGCGTTATCGCGAATTCCCCGCCCATCTGGCGGGACGGATCGATCGCCTCACGTGCGCCGGGGAGGATGGGAGGGAGGCCGTTCAATTGCGCCGCAGGGAACAACATCGGAGTTCCTTCGATGACGGCACCTGTCTGGCTTTTCGATCTGGACGATACGCTCCACCACGCCAGCACGCATATCTTTCCCCAAATCAACCAGGCCATGACCGCCTACGTCGCACAGGCATTGAATGTCGACGACGACGAGGCCGATCGTCTGCGCATGGATTACTGGCGACGCTACGGCGCTACGTTGACCGGCCTGATGCGCCATCACGGTATCGATCCGCATCATTTTCTTCGGCAAACCCATCAGTTCCCCGAGCTGCCACGGCAGCTGGTGTTCGATCGGGCACTGAAAAACGCGCTGCAACGACTGCGCGGACGCAAGATCGTGTTTTCCAATGCCCCCCGCCATTACGCCGAGGCGGTACTCAGAGCCATGGACATCTACGACTGTTTCGACAGTATCTGGTGCCTGGAACGCCTGCGTTTCGTACCCAAACCGTTCCCCGCCGCGTTCCACCGATTGCTACGGCGGGAGGGCATTTCTGCGCGGCGTTGCGTGATGGTGGAAGACAGCACCGAAAATCTGCGCACCGCTAAAGCACTGGGGATGCGGACGGTGCTGGTGTCGCGGCAGACCCGGGTACCGTCATGGGTGGATATGCGACTCAGCTCGGTGCTGGAGCTGCCGCGACGACAGCCCGCCTGATCAGGCAGCCTCTTTCAGCCAGCGCGCCGCATCCAGCGCGAAATAGCTGAGGATGCCGTCCGCACCGGCGCGCTTGAACGCCAGCAGCGCTTCCAATGCACAGGCTTTCTCGTCGAGCCAGCCGTTGGCTGCGGCGGCCTTCAGCATGGCGTACTCGCCGCTCACCTGGTAGGCGTAGGTGGGCACGCCGAACTCATCCTTCACCCGGCGCACGATGTCCAGATAGGGCATGCCGGGTTTGACCATCACCATGTCGGCACCCTCTTCCAGATCCAGCGCGACTTCGCGCAGCGCTTCGTCGGAATTGGCCGGGTCCATCTGATAGGTGAATTTGTTGCCCTTGCCCAGGTTGGTCGCCGAACCCACCGCATCGCGGAAGGGGCCGTAGAAGCTCGACGCATATTTTGCCGAGTAGGCGAGGATGCGGGTATGAATCAGCTTCTCGCTATCCAGCGAAGCGCGGATACAGCCGATGCGGCCGTCCATCATGTCCGATGGGGCGACCACGTCGGCACCGGCGCGTGCATGGCAAAGCGCCTGCTTACGCAACGCTTCCAGCGTCTCGTCATTGAGTACATAACCGCTCACGTCGATCAAGCCGTCCTGGCCGTGGCTGGTATAGGGATCGAGGGCCACATCGGTGATCACACCGAGTTCCGGAAATTCCTTCTTCAGCCGCGCCACCACTTCGGGAACCAGGCCTTCCGGGTTCCATGCCTCCGCTGCGGTTTCGCTCTTCTTCGCCGCGCCAATCACCGGAAACAAGGCCAGCGCCGGGATGCCCAAAGCAAGCGCCCGCTCCGCCACCGGTAACAACCGGTCCAGGCTGACACGCTCGACACCGGGCATCGAAGCGACCGCCTCGGTACGGCCACTGCCTTCGAGCACAAACACGGGATAGATGAAATCGCTTGCCGTCAGTACGTTTTCCCGCATCAGGCGGCGAGAAAAATCATCACGGCGCATGCGGCGCATGCGCACCTGTGGAAATATGCCTTTGATATTCATGAATTTAATTTTCCTCTCGGAATTGGAACTTTTGTTTCTGTCGCCTATCCTAAAGCCTAGACGATGATGAGTCGTCTCCCGCTTCACCTCCCTGAGCGGGTGCCTTAAATCCCCTTAAGGCGTTAACCCCCCGGCATAACCCCTTGGCCGGGGGTTTCTTTTTTGTCCCGTGGACAAAAAAACCCCTTCGGGGCCTAGCCGCCCCCATCCCCCGGCCCCTTCCCCGGGGAAGGGGTGACTGATTTAGCCGCGCGACTTCGCCCGCGGGATTAAAACCCCTGCCTGCCGTTACTCCTGTTTTGGCGTCGGGGGTTGCTCCGGGGTCAGCCAGTTGCCGACCATTTTTTCCACATCTTCGATACCGGTTTTCTTCAGGCTGGAAAACAATTGCAGGGTGATGTTTCCGCTCAGTCCTTGCGCCACGGCCTTCGCTTCGCACAAGGTCTTGCTCTGCTCCTGTCGGGTCAGCTTGTCGGATTTGGTCAGCAGACAATGGATCGGCCGCCCTGTGGGGACAAACCAGGCAATCATCTGTCGATCGAGATCGGTAAAAGGACGGCGCGAATCCATGATCAGCACCAGCCCAGCAAGATTCTCACGACGCGTCAGGTAATGCTCCAGCAGCCCACGCCACTGCCGCCGCACCGCTTCCGGCACCTGGGCATAACCGTAGCCGGGCAGATCGACCAGCGCGGCGCCATTTTTGAGGCGGAACAGGTTGATCAACTGGGTGCGGCCCGGTGTTTTTGACACATAGGCGAGGCGAGTATGCCCCGCCAGGGTATTGATGGCCGAAGACTTGCCCGCGTTGGAGCGACCGGCAAAAGCGATTTCGGGCGCCGCGGAATACGGCAGGCCGTCCGGGCTGGCAACGGAAATTTCGAATACTGCGTGGCGAAACAGGGACATGGGTGATCGGGGCGTACCCGATTTGGTCGATGAATGACTGGCTGATAGAATATCAGGCTTTTGCAAAACCCCGCTCCGAGGAGTTGTTCATGAAGCGTTTCCTTCTGCCGCTGATTTTTCTCGCTACAACCACGGCGACTGCGGTGGTACACGCGGCCGGCAACGCCGCAGACCCGGCGAAAGGCAAGGCTGTAGCCGCCGGTATTTGTGCCGCCTGCCATATGCCCGACGGCAATAGTGTTATTCCGATGAACCCCAAGCTTGCCGGGCAACACGCCGACTACATCGTCAAACAACTGAAGGACTTCAAGTCTGGCGCCCGAGCCAACCCGATCATGATGGGCATGGCTGCCGCGGTGTCCGACGACGACGCCCGCCATGTGGCCGCCTGGTTCGCCTCGCAAACCCAGAAGAGCGAGAAGGAGCGCAGCGCAGACAGCATCGAGGCCGGCAAGAAAATCTACCGCGCCGGTGTCGCCGCCAAGGGCATCCCCGCCTGCGCAGCCTGCCACGGACCCGCCGGAGCCGGCATTCCCGCCCAGTATCCGCGCATAGGCGGCCAGTTCCCCGATTACACCGAAACCCAGTTGAAGAGCTTCCGCCTCGCCGGCACCGACCCGAAGGACACCACGGGCCGCGCCAACGACCCGAACAAGATGATGCGCATGGTCGCCGCGAAGATGAGCGACTACGAAATCAAGGTCGTCTCCGACTACGTCGCCAGCTTGCGCTGATCGATCAAAGCCCGCAGTTCCGCTTCGCTGAAGCCCGCCTCCCGGCGGGCTTTTTCGTTCATGGGCGCCGCCGGCCAGGGAGCGCCGTATTCATCGATCAGACGACGGAAGGCCGTCTCGGGTTCCAGCCCGCGCTGTGCGCAGAGCACGCGGAACCAGCGGTCGCCGAGGGCGACGTGGCCCACTTCGTCGTGCAGCACGATGTCCAGCAAGCGTGCGCCGACGATGTCGCCGATCTTTTCCAGCCGACTTTGAATCGGTGGCGTGGCATCGAGACCGCGCGCCTCCATCAGCCGCGGGATCAATGCCATGCGCGCCAGCGCGTCGTCAGCCGTAGCGCACGCCAGTTGCCAAAGGCCGTCGTGCGCGGCGAAATCTCCGTAGTCGTGGCCGTAGCCGCGCAGGTGGTCGCGAAGCAGAGTGAAATGCATCGCCTCCTCGGCCGCGACGGCAATCCAGTCGCCGTAGTACGCGGCCGGGAAATCGCGGAAACGGTAGGCATGGTCGAGGGCAAGATCGATCGCCGACCATTCGATATGGACGATGGCATGAAACAGCGCGGCACGGCCGCCCGGCGTATGCGGGCTGCGGCGCGGCACTTTCTGCGGTGCGACCAGCGGCGGGCGCGGCGGATAACCGCGTACGGTCGGCTCTGCGACGACGCCGGCAGCGCCCTCGAAGCGCAATCGAGCGGAGCGCCAATCCTCGGCAAGATTTCGTACCAAGGCCAATTTGTCCTCCACCACGGCGGCGGCGAGGGCCTTTTCCAAGGCGGCGAAAAGAACTTTGCTCATTGAACGCGATCGGATGTAAGGTCTGGCCGCCGTTTGCGACCAAAGCATAAGAAACCCACACAGAGGTCCGCCATGTTAATCAAACGCCCCGACGATTGCCCGTCTTCCAGCATCACTCCACGCGAACTATTCGAGCGGCGCCGCGACTTCATCAAGACCGGTGCCGGCCTCGCCCTCGCCGCACTGCTGCCCACTGCACAGGCGGCGGAGAAACTGGCCGGGAGGCCCAGCCTGTATTCCAGCGACGAAACACAAACGCCATACAAGCACGTCACCGGCTACAACAACTTCTACGAATTCGGCACCGACAAGGAGGACCCTGCGGCCAACGCCCACCGCCTGCAAACTCAGCCGTGGACGCTGCGCATCGAAGGCCTGGTGCAAAAGCCGAAGACTTTCGACATCGACCAGTTGCGCAAGCTCGCGCCGCTGGAGGAACGTATCTATCGGCTGCGCTGCGTCGAAGGCTGGAGCATGGTGATCCCGTGGGTCGGTTATCCGCTCGCCGCATTGCTCAGACAAGTCGAGCCCCTTGGCAGCGCAAAGTACGTGGAATTCATTTCCGCGGTACAGGCGGAAAACATGCCGGGGGTGCGCGACCGCGTCCTTGGCTGGCCATACGTCGAGGGCCTGCGGCTCGACGAGGCGCGCCATCCGCTGACGCTGCTCGCCCTCGGCCTCTACGGCGAGGTACTGCCAAAACAGAACGGCGCGCCGATACGCATCGTCGTGCCCTGGAAATACGGTTTCAAGAGCGGCAAGTCGATCGTCAGAATCCGTTTCACCGACACGGAGCCGCTGACTTCATGGGTCGAAGCCAACCGGCGGGAATACGGTTTCTATTCCAACGTCAACCCGCAGGTCGACCATCCGCGCTGGAGCCAGAAGCGTGAGCGGCGGCTGGGCGAGTTCGGCAAGCGCGACACTCAGCTATTCAACGGTTACAGTGAAGTCGCACCGTTGTATGCGGGGATGGACCTAAAACGCTCCTTTTAAAATTACGCCATGCGCCGTTACCTGCCCCTGCTCAAACCGCTGCTCTTCCTGCTCTGCCTGGTTCCCGTCGCACGCCTGGGCTGGGGGCTGGCCCACGACACGCTGGGCGCCAACCCGATCGAATTTCTCACCCGTTCGCTCGGCACCTGGACACTGAATTTCCTTCTCATCACTCTCAGCGTCACGCCGCTGCGCAAGCTCAGCGGCTGGCATTGGTTGATGCAGCTACGCCGGATGCTTGGCCTCTACGCGTTTTTCTACGGCCTGCTGCATTTGTCGAGCTACCTCTGGCTCGACCAGTTCTTCGACTGGGGCGAAATCGGCCGCGACATCCTCAAGCGCCCTTTCATCACCGCCGGCATGACCGCCTTTCTGCTGATGGCGCCGCTCGCCGTCACCTCAACCAACGCGATGATCCGACGCCTCGGCGGCCAGCGCTGGCAGTCGCTGCACCGCCTGGTGTATGCCGTCGCGCTGCTCGGCGTGCTGCACTACGCCTGGCTGGTGAAAAAAGACGTATCGCAGCCCATCCTTTACGGCACGATCCTGCTCGGGCTGCTCGGTTTCCGCGTCGTCGTCTGGCTACGATCGCAAAAACGCCAGGCGGCAGTGCCGAAACGCAAGATCATTCCCATCGTCAACCGCTCCTGAACGGAGTTCCAGCACGGCACCGTCAGCGTTGGAAATTGATCACCGCGCGGCCGTCGGCAACGGTACGCGGCCGGGGTTTCCAGGTATGGCCGTAGACGATCTCAAAGCTTGCCGGCAGCCGGTCCTCAACCCGCTCCCAGGCGGCAAACACCTGCCGCCACTGGCGCCAGCGGAGCGCGCCGAACAGTCCATTGCGTACCCCCAGCAGGCGCTGATCGCGCAGCAGACCATTGGCTTTGGCATAGGTCAGGGTGATCGTTTCCATGTCCATCACCGGATCGGCAAACCCGGCCGCCACCAACATGTCGCCGATGTCGTGCATATCGGCGAAACCGCGCTGCGGCGAGTCGATGCCGCACGCCGCGCAAGCGCGCCGCAGTTCCTTCAGAGTGTCCGGCCCGAACAGGCTGAAGGTCAGCAGGCCATCCACTTCCAGCACCCGATGCAATTCGCGGAAAGCCGGCAAGGGATCGTCCAGCCAGTGCAGCATCAGATTGGACCAGACGAGGCTCAGGCTGCCGGCCGCCAGCGGCAGCGCCCGCACGTCGGCGTTTAGCGCACGGGCCGAGCGGCCGCGCAGCCGCCGCCAGAGGCCGTCGCGCGGCCGCAGCGTCTGCAACATCGGCAAGGCGTAATCGACAGCGAGGGGGTAGGCCTGCGGATAGCGCCGGATCAGTTCGCGGATGCCGTCGCCCGTGGCACAGCCGATGTCGGCAACGCGGAAAGGCGCGATGCGGACGTAGTCGAGGCGCTGCGCCATGCGCCGGCCGACCTCCTGCGCCAGCACCGCCGCCTGATCGTAGCGGGCGGCGGCACGGGCGAAGTCGGTGCGCATGCCGTCAATGAGCGGGGGAGAGGTTCAGGCGCTTGAACAGGGCTTCGTCGCGGTCGGCTTCGGGATTGCCTGTGGTGAGCAACTTCTCGCCGTAGAAGATCGAGTTGGCCCCGGCCATGAAGCACA
>JALNXH010000021.1 GCA_023230455.1 Rhodocyclaceae bacterium
CTGATTAAGTCCGTTCGTCCCACGGGGACGTGTGCCCTTTAGGGTATTTCCTCCGGTCATGGTGAGCCTGTCGAACCATGGATGGACTTAATCACAAACATTTCAAGCGTTTGTCCCATACCCTTCGACAGGCTCAGGGCGAACGGGAGACTTAATCAGCCCTTCCCTAACGTTGTTTTTTTGACGACCGGGCGATAGATATGAGGCCCTAGCCTGAGCGACTCGAGCCTCGCGATACCTGAATTTAGAATGCGTTCCAAGAATATCCGCCTCGACCCCACGACGAAAACTCCCTGCATGGGGGGGCACGTGGTGCTTATCGACAGCACGATTGTTCGTGCCCATCAGCCTACGGCAGGCGCCGTATCAATCAATTCCGACGCATCGCTACCCGCTACGACAAACTCGCCGAACGCTTCGCCTCTTTCGTCGCCTTGACCGTATCAGTTATTTGGCTGGCTTGATTGTCAATCAGACACTAGCGAGACAGCAGGTTCAACGACCGCGCCCGGGCCAGCGCGGCGGCGCGGCTATTGACGCCGAGCTTGATGTAGAGGTTGTACAGATGCCATTTGATGGTCGGCACGGTCATCGACAGGTGGTCGGCGATCTGCTTGTTGGACAGGCCGGCCTCGATCAACGACAGCAGCCCCAGCTCCTTTTCCGTCGGAGTTTCGCTGAGGCTGCGCGCGCTGCCGATTTCCTGCATCTGATCCGCCAGCACGGCATTGCCGGTGGGCAGATCCTGGCAAATTCTGGCGAAGAATCGTTGCTCCTCGTCCAGCGTGAAACGCCAATCCTTTAACCGCGTCTGGTTGACCAGCGCCGCAACCAATTCGGGACGATCCAGGAATGGCCGCAGATACTGCCGCCTCGCCGCCAGACTGATCGCACGCCCGAGATGGCGCGTGGCGGGTGTGGCATTGCGGCTGCACAAACCGATCGCGGCCTCGTCCAGCGCCAGCTCCACCAGCCTGGCCGCGCGGCCATCGGATCGGGCGCGCTGAATTTCGTCCGCCACCCGATCGCCGGCTTGCTTCAGCCGCCCGAGGGCGATCTGTAAATCGGTTTGGGTCGCTGCAACAAGATCGCGCAGCCCCCCCGATGCCGCCATCTCCACGCCGGGTTCTGCATCGCCCTGACGTAGGCCGATATGCTCCGCCTCGAGTTTGGCTTCCTCGACCCGGCCCAGCCGGATCAGCCGGCGGATGAGAAAGCAGGAAAGCATCAGCGACAAACGCGGCGGATAGGCCTTGGCAATTTCCTTCAGAGCGCCCACCGATATTGCCGCTCCATCCTGCCCGTTCCACAGTTTCAGTGCGGCATCGAAACCGAGGGCCGCAGCGTCGATGATGCCGTAGGACTTGATCCGGCGCAGCCCGAACGCCAGCAATTCCGCCGCCTCTTCCGCCATGCCCATCTCGACGGCGCACTTGGCCGCCAGCAGCGCCAGCGGACTGCAAATGCCGGCACGGTCGCCCAGTGCGGCACGGGCCTTCTCCAGGGCGGCGACCAGTTCCCGGTACGCGGTTCGATATTCGCCTTCGCGCATTGCCGCCAGCGCGACAGCGACCGCAACCCAGCCCATGGCATGGTGGTTTTGCGATTGCTCGACACTCGATTGTGCGAGGCGGATCATGCTCCGTGCCTCGACCAGCTTGCAGCTCGCCACGGCATGGAAGGACGCCGCACAGGAGGCGATGGTCACATCGAACGGATCGTCGGCGCCGCTCGCGCCGTTCGCGCCGTTCGCCTCGCACAACCAGCGCTGGGCATTGAGTTGTGCCTCTTCGAGGCGGTCGGTATGCACGCCGATGGTAATGCGGATGATGTCGATGCGGCGCCCCAGCGCACGCAAACCCGCATCCTCGGGGTTGCCTGCGGTTTCGTCCTGCCAGCGTTCGACCAGCCGCGCCACCTGGCCGCGTGCCTTTTCGTAGCGACGGTGGAACACCAGCGCCCAGACATACCAGTAATCGGTTTCCCACCCGCCCCGCTCACCCTGGGCATGAAGTTTTTCCACCCAGTCGATATAGCGCCGCAGGTCGCCGTGGTCGCGCACCACAACCGGCGCGATGCGTTCGAGCATCGAAATCGCCTGGGGCAAGGCTCGGGCAGCGAGGGCGTAGTCGATGGCTTCGTCCCGACAACCGGCCTTCTCGCACCACAGCGCCGCACGATTGAGTACCTGGAGACGCTTTTCCGGCGCCAGTTCGTTTTGCGCTTCGCGGTTGAGAAATTCCCTGAACAGGGTATGCAGGCGATAGTTGCTGCGGTTGCGATCGAGCGGAATCAGGAAAATGCTGTTCTGCCACAGGCGTTCGATATAGCCGGCCGCCAGCGGGTCGCCCGTCGCCTCGCGCGCGAGGTCGGCGTTGAAGCTGCGCAACTGCGAAATCTGCAACAGGAACTGGCGAAAACCGGTCTCCAGTCCGCCAAGTATCTGGCGATTGAGCAGCGCCGCAAGATCTTCGTCCGCCCCGGTAAAACTGGCCACCGCATCGTCCGGCGATGCCGCCGTCGACAGGATGATTTTCATCAGGCGCACCGCCGACGGCCAGCCTTCGGTCTGGCGCACGATGGCCTCCACCGAGGCGTTCGACAGGCGGGTGTGCAACGCCGGGCCGAGCAGTTCGAGCGTCGCCGCGCCATCCAGGCTCAGGTCCGCCAGGCCGACATTGCGCAGCAATCCTTCCAGTTTCGCCCGCGCCGCGCTAAACGTCTGGATGCGTGCGCTCGACAACACGAGAAAGACCGGGCGCGGCGTGCGGAAGATCAGTCCATCGATCAACCGCGCCAAAACGGGGTCGGTGCAGTAATCCAGGTTGTCGATGAACAACGTCGTCGGCTGCTCGACCGCGGCGATGCGTTCGAGCAGCCGCCCCATCCGCTCGTCGAGCGGCTCGTCGCCCTGATGCATGGCCTGGATGGGTGCGATCCGCTCTTCATGCAGGCCGAAAAGCTTTTCCAGATGCGCGAGAACGCGGCCGGCACCGATGTCGCGATCGTCGAGCGCCAGCCAGAGAACATCGCCGCCGTTCTCCCGGTAGTGATCGTGCAATGCCGTCAGCAGTACCGTCTTGCCGTAGCCGGTCGGCGCCGTAACGACCGTCAGTTTTTCCGGCGGTCGCGCCCCCGCTTGCGTCAGTTCCTCGAAAACCGCCGTGCGTACGATGGGGAACGAGAACAGCGGCGGCTCCGCCGCCATGCCAGGCTGAATTTCCGCCGCTGTGGCGAGGTGCATGGGCCGCCTCTTCAACGCGGCGCACGGGCTACGGCTGACGGGATGGCCACGCATGTTCACTCCGCGAATGCGACATTTTCATTCATGGCGTTCTCAGCTCACCGCCCGATCCCGGCTTTCCCAGAACGGCTTGCGCAACTCGGTCTTCAGCACCTTGCCAACGCCCGACATCGGTAACGCCTCGCGGATTTCCAGGCTACGCGGACACTTGTAGCCGGCGATCAGCGTTTTGCAATGGGCTTGCAGTTCCGCCAGCTCAAGCGTCGCGCCCGGCTTGAGGACGACCACGGCATGCACGGTTTCCCCCATCTCGGCGCTGGGAATGCCGATCACCGCCGTGGCGGCGACACTCGCATGTTTCGCGACGGCGTTCTCGACCTCGACCGAATAGATGTTCTCCCCGCCTGAAATGATCATGTCCTTGAGACGATCGACGATGAAGACGTAGCCGTCGTCGTCCATATAGCCCATGTCGCCGGTGTGCATCCAGCCGTGCCGCAGGGCGGACTCGGTTGCTTCGGGCTTGTTCAGATAGCCCTGCATGATGTTGGGGCCGCGGGCGATGATTTCGCCCACTTCGCCGCGTGGCAGTTCGCGATCTTCATCGTCCACGATCCGCATCTGGGCGTGGTAGGTACTGCGCCCGCAGGAGCGCAGCTTGTCGTGTCTGCGGCCTTCGGGCGTATGCATCGACGGCGGCAGGACGGCGATCAGCGCCGCCGTTTCGGTCATTCCATAGCCCTGCATAAAGCTGGCGCCGGGCAGCATCCTCGCTGCCCGGTCGAGCAGCGCCTCGGAGGCCGGGGATGCGCCGTAGACGATGCGCTTCAGGCTGGAGACATCGCGCTTCTGTATGCCGGGAAAATCGACCAGTATCTGCAACATCGTCGGTACCAGCAGGATGTCGCTCACCTTGTGCGTTTCGATAAGGTCGAGCACGGCATCGGGCGTGAACGCAGGGAGCATCACGTGGCCTGCGCCGCGCAGCAACAGGCCGGTGACCATCGCCATGTCGGCGAGGTGGAACATCGGCGCCGTGTGCAAGCCCATCGCACCTTCCAGGAAAGCGCCTTCGGCCATCAACGCGAGGGCCGAACTGCACACGTTCAGGTGCGACAACATCACGCCTTTGGGCGTTCCGGTCGTGCCGCCGGTGTAGAAAATGCCGAAGAGCTCGTCGCCGGCGATCTCCAGATCGGGAATCGGAGTGCTGGTTGCAACGAGGTCCTCAAACGCCAGCGCACCGCCCGGCAATGCGCCATCGCCGGCGAAAATCACCTGCTGCAATAGCGGACAGCCGTTGCGGATCGCCTCGATCTGCGGCGCGCAGTGGTCATCCACGATCATCGCCCGGCAGTCGGAGTCGTTCAGGGCATAGACGATTTCCGCGCTGCTCCACCTGAAATTGGTCGGCGTCGCGACGGCGCCGATCCAAGCGATGGCGAGATAGGCTTCGAGATAGCGATCCGAATTCAGCGACAGAATGCAGACGCGGTCGCCGCGCCGGATACCCAGCTGCACGAGGCCGCCGGCGAGCCGGGCGACGCGGTCATGGATGTCCCGGTAGGTCTTGATGCGGCCTTGGCAAACGGTCGCGATGGATTTCGGCCTCTGCTGGACGGCGCGATGGAGTCCCTGGGTGAACTGCATGAACTTCTCCTCCGTTTTATTTTTGCCCTGCATCCGCACTCGGCCTCTTTCACCGGTGCGTTCTTTACTACTGCGTGGACTTTCCTTTTCGGGTCGTAGGCATCGCTTTCGTCGTCTTCCCCGTTTGGTCGCGCAGGTCGGCCAATACAGTCTTGGTTCGGATCAGGCCGAAAAAATTCAGCAAGTTGGTCAAGGCTGCCTGGGCCATATCGGCCGCCGGCCCCTCGGTTTGCCTGCCCTCCAGGCGATGAAGAAACGTCCTTATCTCGTAATGCGCCAGTTCCTCAGCCGCTTCAACGTGTTGGCGGCAGTCCTGAACACCGAAACCGAGCTCTTCGGTAAAACCGGCGGCGCGCATGCTCCCCCACACGCCGACGATTTCCGCATCGATCCGGCTCAGGTACGCCTTGTTGCGACGACGGATGATCTTGATCGCACCGATGGACTCCAGCGCGACGACATCCGCCTCGGCAATCGGATTGGATTTATTTGTGGCCGAGAGGGGAATCAATGCATCGTCGACACCGACGCGTGCCGCAACCAGCCGGTCGAGATGCGGAAAGGCGCCGGCATCGGCGCCGATGGCCGAAGTATCGCCTTCCATTGCCCGCTTGATCATATGCAGCGGCAGACGCCGCTCCTTCTGCAAACTCCGGATGGCCTGAATGCTCTCGACGTGTTCCTCGCCATAGTCGGCGACGTTGGCCTTGGGCCGGTAGGGCTCGGGCATCAGGCCATGGCGGAGATAGACCCGGATGGTTTCGCGATTGACGCCGGTACGTTCTTCGAGATCCCGCATTTTCATGGTCGGCTTGCCCGCTGCGCCGCTCGCAGCACGTCGATATAAGTGCGTTAATCATATACGTGTTAATGCGTAATGTACACACACAAAACCGAAACGGCGGTCAGCGCTCGATGGCTGGCCGCCGTTGCATGAAATGCCGGGATTCAGCGTGCGCTCAGCGCCATGGTCATCGCACTCGATCCGCCCAGCGACCAGCCGCCATCCACTGGCAGGACCACGCCGGTGATGTAGGCCGCCTCATCGCAACACAGCCATTGCGCCACGCGCGCAATCTCGTTCCGAGTGCCATAGCGGCCGAGGGGAACGCTCTCCTTCCAGGCCTTTTCGGCCGCCGCTGTCGGGGCAAGACGACGCATGCCTTCGGTATCTTCGATCGGCCCCGGCGCAATGGCATTGACCCGGATGCCCGCCCCTCCCCATTCCATCGCGGCGGTGCGTGTAACCTGATCGATGCCGGCCTTTGCCGCACAAGCGTGAATCTGCATCGGCGTCGGCAGCCAGGACTGCGGCGCCGTGATGTTGATGACCGACGCTCCCGGCTTGCGCAGGTATTCATGGGCTGCACGCATCACGTTGAAGCAGCCGAGCAGATCGATGTCGATCACGGTCTTGAAGGCGTTGGCGGACAACTCGGCCGCCGGCGCGACGAAGTTGCCGGCGGCGCCCGAAATGAGCACGTCGATGGCGCCCCACCGGGCAGCCGTGGCCGCCATCGACGCGGACAAGGCATCGAAATCGCGCACATCGGCAGCAAACCCCATCGCCTCCCCGCCTTCTGACGTCAGCCCGGCAACGGCCGCATCCACCTTGTCCTGATTGCGGCTCAGCACAACCACCCGCGCGCCTTCGGCCAGGAAGGATTCCGCGATGCCGAGATTGATGCCGCTGGTGCCCCCGGCGACGAATACCACCTTGTCACGGAATTTCATGCCGCATCTATCCCTCATGTTCCGATACCCGGCAAGGCGCGGCGTGCCAATGACGACGCCAGGAAATCCAGCATCCGCCGCTCGAAGTCCAGCGCCCAGTCGGTGGAACAGGCTTCGACGTGCTCATGCAATTCGATGAACTGGCTCTTGAGCAGATCGTTTACCCGATCGAGTTCGCTCATCCGCAACGAGGCCTCCCGAATTGCGGCCGCCTGCCTGAGACGTATTGCCAGCGCCACGTCCGCCACTCGCTCGGCGGCAGCGAGGAACAGCGCCCGTAACTCCGCGTTGTCGGTGACTCGAATGTCCGCGCCACGTTCATATTCGAGTGCGGCGTATGCCAACAAAATACCGATCACGTAGATCGAGCCTTGAAAGTGCGAACTCTCTATTGCCGGCAATATCTGGGTCAGCAGCGTCTGCTTGCCTTCCTGCAAGACGAAATCGACGGGGGGTCTCATGCCTGTGCTCCCTTCTCCTGATTGCGATCCAGCAGGAATTGGATGATCAGGCGCTCATGCCTGTCTCCCGCCCACCAGGCCGGGACCACCATGATCGGGTCCAGATTGCGCTTCGCCGCATATTCGGCCCCGGCGGATATCCAGATCGCCATGCCCTTGATGTGATTGAACAGCCGCCACCACTTGAACGCCGCGGGATCGAGCTTCAGGCCGCTGGCGCGCTCCCAGATTTCGACGGCCTTTGCCAGCATCACCATCTTGCCGACCGTGCCGTCGACACCCTCCCACAACGGGTCGGTTGCCCAGGCCAGGTCTTCGAGGGGATCGCCCAGATGAACCAGTTCCCAGTCGAGGATGGCCTTGATTTCGCCCTGGGGATTGAACATGAAATTCCCGCTGCGGTAGTCGCCGTGGACGAAACACAGCTTCTGCGGCGGCGGTGGCGGATTGTTGCGCAACCAGCGTATTCCGGCCTTGATGACCGGCTGTGGGGTCGGCGAATCCTTGTCGATTTCCTTTTCCCAGTAATCCAGTTCCCGGCGCCAGACATCCTGCGGGTTTACCGGCTCAAGGCAATTGTGCAGTTCGGGAACGCTCTCGGGTGTGAGCCTACATAAGCGACCCAGGATCGAGAAGAACTGCTCGCCGATCTTTGCCGCGTTCTCGCCAAATTCGAGCGCCGGGGAAATCGCCGACGCAACGGTGCAGCCCTCGATTTCCTCCATGACAAAAAACGGGCGCTCCAGCCACTGGGGGTCTTCCTCCAGGTAAAGCGCTTCGGGTACCGGCAGACCGAGACCGTGGAGCGCGTGGTAGGCATGAAACTCGACCTTTCGCTCGGTTTCGATGATGCCTCCCGCCGAGTCTCGGCGGAAAATCAGACCGCGCTCGACCTTCGTCTCCCCGTCCGTCCAAAACGCCCTGACGCGATAGGTCTCGCAACTCGCGCCGCCGAAGATGCGGCCGACGGAGGCAATGCCGACGTCTTCCGCCTCCGGCATTCGATACTTGAGATAGGCGGCGCAGCGCCCGGCAATGTCTTCCGTCATGGTCGTCTCCGAAAATTCAGGCGGCAGGATCGAGCAGTTCCTTGAACCCGTAGGGTTGGTAAGGGCCGATGATGAGTTGCTCCAGTACGCCGAAGCCCTGGCGCACCCTGCCGTCCGGCGAGGTCATGCGCGCCGAGACCAGGGCTTCGATGTGCAGATAGGGCGGCAGGTAGGTCTGTATCTCGGCCAGCCGGATCGTGTCGTAGCTCGTCGCCAGCGGCCCCTTGTTCATGCCGTGTCCCCACTCCGGATGAAAGTAGCCGACGCCGGACATGAAGTAGCGCCACTTCGGCGTCAGTTCGATCAGCGTTTCGCTGCCGTTCCGGTGCGGGAAGAACAGGCGTGCGGCGACGGCGTGGCGCGAACCCGGTTTGAATTCGAGTTCGGAGCGGGGATTCTTGAAATGCTCCACGGCAGCGTTATCGCCGAGCTGGCCGATGACGGCCGCCGTATTCCAGGGCTCGCCCTTTTCGTCGGCGTTGATATGGAACAGGGTGAAGCAATCGTCGAAGTTGAGCGGCGCCCACAGCCAGAACATGTGCATCGGCAGCGCCGGAACCGGCGGTTGCGGATCGGACATGCCGATCGGCCGCACGCCCCAGGAACGATCCCGCGTACCGCGGAAGGTGCTGTGGGTGAGCTCGATGCGTGACCCCTTGACGTCGATCCAACCTTGGTAGCGGCCGTTCTGCGTCATCCGCGTGTAGTCCATGAAGGTACGCTGGCCGATGCGACGGGAAAAGCGCGGCTCTTCCATCGCGGGGGCCAGGCACTCGAAAACGATATCGGCGCTAATGCCGTATTCATTTTCATCCAGCCTGACGCGCAGTTTCCGCAGCGGCTCGATCACCTCGATGGCCAGCGGGCCGACGCGGGTGTCCATGCGTTCCCAGCCCAGATGCCGGGAGGTGCGGATATTGTGCTGCACGCCTTCGTGGACGACGCTGATCGAGCCGTCCATGATGCCGAGGTGCGGATAAATGCCAAAGGCCACGGCAAAGAACACCGTCGCATCGGCGTTATAGCCGTTGAACCAGTAACGGTCGTAGAAGTTACGGTCCGTACCCGAATAGGCGACCGGCTCCGCACTTTGGTGTATCGGGTAGTCATCCCCCTTGGTCAGCATTGTCCATCCTCCTCATTGAATGAATCTGGGGGCGGCTACAGATCGTCAGACCATCCGTGCAACGTGCCCTCCTAGCAGAGCACTGAACAACTCCGTTCGTCCCACAGGGATTTCCTCCGGTCACGCTGAGCCCTTCGACTTCGCTCAGGACAGGCCTGTCCCCCAAGGGGACTTCCTCCGGGGCGTCGAAGCGCAAGCCGTGTCAGCACTGGGCTTCGACAAGCTCAGCCCGAACGGTGTGGTACTTAATCAGCGATTCCCTAGATTTATGTCCCTCCCCAACCGCGGCGATTACGTGTTGGTTGGACGGCTCTAACAGCAAGTCAAAGTAGGTTATCGAGGTGCGACTAACTTCATGCCAAACCTAAGTTAGTCCGGTAATCCGATTTGGAACGACTGAAGGTGAGCCGGTCACGGCCGGCCTAACTTAAGTTTTGTACGCCGCCGAACATGCACGTAGACACTTGCGGCACCTGAGGATCGGTAACGCTCCAGGCGTACCCCCCCCAACAGAACAGCGTTCATGGCCCAAGCGCAGCACCGCCCGCAGGGGCGGCAGCAAGCCAAGCAATTCGCGCGGGCCAAACGTCGTCTATGTAGCGCAGCGGGATGCGCACCGGCTAAGAAGGAGAAGTTCTGTATGAAGTGCAAACGCGTAAGTAGGATCGACCTGGTATTGGAGGGCGGGCAGTGGTCGGGCGGCGACAGCACCCAGGTCGAGATGATCGCCACCCCGCTGCCGATGCAGCCGACGGGCTACGTCATCAAGAGCTGGGCCGAAAAACCCTATGGCACCATCAAGACCCTGACGGTGGACGCCGTGCATGACGGCCACGCGCTCGCCGTGCGGCTCCAGTGGGAAGTACCGCCCGCCACCACGACCGACTTTCCGCCCGCCGTCGCCTTCGCCCTCCCGGTGAAGGCCACCTCACCGCTCGTCCTCATGGGCATGGCAGAAGCGCCCATGCACATCCTGCGCTGGCAGGGCGGCGCCCAGGCCGGTGTCCGTTCCGTCCTCGCCAAGGGCATCGGCAGTTCCAACCACGGCCCCGACGTCGGCCAGAAAGCCCTGGCTAGGCAGGACGGCAACCGGTTCAGTGTCGTCATTACCCGCGTCCTCGGCAGCGGTGCCGGGGCTGCCCCGCTCAAGGCCGGCACGACCACCAAGATCGGCTTTGCCGCCTGGGACGGCGGCAACGAAGAACGCGCCGGCATCAAATCCTTCTCGGTGGACTGGCTCGACCTCGTCCTCGCCGCCTAATCCGGAGAACGCACATGAGCAAACGTCAAGTTGCGATGGTCATGGACCTCAACAAATGCATCGGCTGCCAAACCTGCACCGTCGCCTGCAAGACCCTGTGGACACGAAACGAAGGCCAGAAGCACATGCTCTGGAACACCGTGAACACCCAACCCGGCCAGGGTACGCCGCACAACTGGGAGAAGATGGGCGGCGGCTTCCGCAACGGTGAACCGCAACCCGGCCACCGCCCCGGCGTCGGGGATTTCGGCAAAGCTTGGGACTTCAACTACAAGGAGGCCTTTCACGGCGGCGAGCCCGGCGTCCGTCTCGCTCCCCTCGGCGGTGAGCCCGGCCAGGGGCCGAATCACGATGAAGACGTCGGCGGCGGCACCTATCCCGACAACTACTTCTTCTATCTGCCGCGATTGTGCAACCACTGCACGCATCCCGCCTGTCTCGAAGCCTGCCCGCGCAAGGCGATCGAAAAGCGGGAAGAAGACGGCATCGTCCTCATCAACGAAGATCACTGCCGCGGCTTCCGCTTTTGTCAAGAAGCCTGCCCCTACAAGAAAATCTACTTCAACGAAGCGCGCGGAATTTCGCAAAAGTGCATCTTCTGCTTCCCTCGTCTCGACCAGGGCGTTGCCAATGCCTGCGCCCGCCAGTGCCCCGGCCGCCTGCGTTTTGTCGGCTACCTCGACGATCCCGACGGCCCGATCCACAAACTGGTGCACAAATATGGTGTCGCCCTGCCGCTGCACCCGGAGTACGGCACCGAGCCCAACGTCTACTACGTCCCCCCGCTCTCGCCTTCGAAGCACGACGCAGACGGCAAGCCCACCGGCGAAATGCAAATTCCGCTGGACTATCTGGAGAGTCTGTTCGGCAAGAAGGTGCATCAGGTCCTCGCCCTGCTCATCGACGAGAGGGAAAAGAACCGCAAGGGCGAGAAATCCGAACTCATGGACATCCTCATTGCGCGGGAATGGATCAAGAACTTCGGGCCGTTCGACAAGCACCCGCGGTCCATCGAAAACATCAAGGTCGTCGTGAAATAAGCGGAGGACGCAAGCATGAGCACCAATTTTGATCGTCGGAATTTCCTGAAAATTTCCGCAGGCGCTTCGGCCGGACTCGCCATGCATAGCTTTGCCGCGGCCGGCGGCGCCCCGGCCAGGACGCTGCTGGGCAAGCCGGTGCCGGCCTATACCGGCTGGAAGGATGTCTATCGCCAGCAATGGACCTGGGACAAGGTGGTGCGCGGCACGCACATCACCAACTGCTGGTACCAGGCCCATTGCGCCTGGGACGTGTATGTCAAGGACGGTCTCGTTTTCCGCGAGGAACAGGCAGCGGAATATGAGAAGGTCAACGACGAACTGCCCGACTACAACCCGCGCGGCTGCAACAAGGGCGGCTGCTTCTCGGAGCGCATGTACGATCCGACGCGGGTGACGCACCCGCTGAAGCGGGTCGGCGAGCGCGGCGGCAACAAATGGGAACGGGTGAGCTGGGATGCCGCCCTCACCGACATTGCCGACACCTGGCTGGATGTCGCCACCAAGGAAGGCACGGACAGGGTGATCTGGGATATCGGCCCCGCCGACGACTACGCCCAGAACACCGCCGCCTTCGCGCGCATCTCGGGCCTCACGCAATCGGTATTGCTCGACATGAACACCGAGATCGGCGACGGCCATCGCGGCGCGCTGGAAACCTTCGGCAAGATCTCGTTCGAAAGCTCGGCCGACGATTATTTCTATTCCGACCTGATCCTGTTCTGGGCCGGCAATCCGCTCTATACGCAGATTCCCAACGCGCACTTCTTCACCGAAGCCAAGTACCGTGGCGCCAAAATCATCTCCATCGCCCCGGACTACAACGCCTCGGCGATCAAGGCCGACCTGTGGATTCCGGCCAAGCCCGGCACCGATGCGGCGCTGGCCCTGGGCGTCGCGCGCCTGCTGATCAAGGACGGCAAGATCAAGCCCGACTTCATCCGCGAGCAGACCGATCTGGTGTTCCTCGTCCGCAACGATACGCAGCACTTCCTCACCGAGGCCGACCTCAAGGACGGTGGCAAAGCGACCGTCTTCTACGCCTACGACGAGGCTACCCGCTCGGTGCAGCCGATGCCGTGGAAGACGCTGACCCTGGGCGAGCTGCGCCCGGCGCTGGAACACACGGCGCACGTCCGCCTCAAGGACGGCAGCGAAGTCGCGGTGAGCACGGTGTATAGCCGGATGCTGCTGCGCATCGAGGACTACACGCCGGAGCACGTGGGCAGGATTTGCGGCATCGAACCGTGGATGGTGAAACGCCTCGCCGCCGAGATCGGCAATGCCAAGCGGGTGCGCAATACCACCCAGTCAACCCATTCCAAGCTCTATCACGGCAACCTGGCGACCCGCGCCATGGCCCTGGTCTTCGCCCTGACCGGCCAGATCGGCCACAAGGGCGCCGGCTTCTCCGGCTTCCCCATGCTCGCCAACGAGGGCGTCGAGAGCTTCATGATCGCCCGCAACCTGAAGGAACTCGACGAACATCCGCCCGAAATCGCGGCGATGTTCGCCCAGCGCATGGCGGCCGGCGACACCCTGGAGCAGGTCATCAACGACATGAGCAACATCCTGATGCAGCCCGGCGCGCTGCCCTTCGCCCTCCCCGTCAATGCCAGCGGCACGCTGTTCTGGCACATCCATGCCGGCATCAGCGAACTGTCCGACCACGCCGCCGACTGGAACCGCGGACTCAAGCGCAGCGTCAAGGACCACGTCAGCGAAGCCCTGGGCAAGAAATGGCAACCCTGCGTGCCGAAGCCCGGCGACGACCCGCGCATCATGTTCTCGGTGATGAGCAATCCGCTGCGCCGCATCCGCGGCAACCAGAAAATCGTCGAGGTGCTACTGCCCAAGCTGGCCAAGTACGTGGTGCTGGATTTCCGCATGAATTCCTCGACCCGCTTCGCCGACTACGTGCTGCCGGTGTCCACCTGGTACGAGCGCACCAACTTCAAGTGGGTGACGCCCCTGTCGCCCTACCTGACCATCACCAACGCGGCGACCCCGGCGCTCGGCGAATCGAAGAGCGATTTCGAGGCGATCTTCCTGCTGGCGAAAAAGATCGAGGAGCGCGCCCGCGCCCGCGGCATCGCCGTGGTCAGGACGCCGCACGGACTGGAGGTCAACTTCAGCACGCTGTACCAGCGCATGACCTTCGACGGCACCTATACCGAGAAGGACGGCGAGAAAGTCCTCAAGCACATCTTCGAGCACGGCAAGCTGTTCGGCGATGTCACCTGGGAGCAAGCCAAGGAGAAGGGATTCGTTCGCTATACGCGCATCTCCAACGACTTCGTTTCCGCCGGCAACCAGACGGACATTCCGAAAAACGATTCCATCGTCGCGCTGGCCAACCATGTACAGAAGAAGGTGCCTTACCCGACGACGACGCGGCGCATCCAGTTCTATCTCGACCATCCGCTGTATCACGAGTACGACGAGGTGCTGCCGCGGCACAAGGACGCGCCGACGATGGGCGGCAACTACCCGCTGCTGCTCTCGGGCGGCAAGGCGCGCTGGAGCATCCATTCGACCTGGCGCGACAGCCGCCTGATGATGCGCATGCACCGCCCCGAACCCTATGTGGTGATTTCCGTTGGCGACGCAGCGGCGCGCGGCATCAAGGAAATGGACTGGGTGAGCATCCGTAACGACATCGGTTCCTTCAAGGCGCGCGCCGCCGTGTCGCCGACCATGCAACCCGGCCAGACCATGATCTACAACGGCTGGGAGCGTCACCACTTCCCCAAGGGCGGCGATATGAACTCGGTGTCGCCCTCCCCGATCAACCCGGTGGAACTGGCCGGTGGCGCGGGGCAGCACTTGCGCCCGTTCTTCATCCAGGGCCAGGGGTCGATGTTCGATCGCGAGACGCGGGTGGAGATCGAACTGGCGGAGCGCGCAGCGTGAATATGGCCTGCGCCACCGATCTGGCAGAAACCAGCGCCCTGTATGCCGGCTTTGCGGCTTCCTTCCGTTACCCGGAGGAGACCGGGGGCTGGCTGAGCGGCCCCGAATACATCGAAGCCTTCGACCTCGCCGCCAATTCCGCCGCCACATCGCTCAACGAAGCAAGCTACGTCGATCTCGACGCCAGCGTGTTGTTCGAAGAACTGGTGCGCTTCTACGAGCACTTCGGCCTGCGCCGGCAGGAGAACGCCGAGTTGCCCGACCATCTTGCCGTCGAGCTTGAGTTCATGCATTTCCTCTGTGAACTGGAGCAGGCCGCCGCCGCGCGCGGAGAGGCGGTGAGCGCCGTCAACGCGGCGCAGCGGGACTTCCTCGACCGGCATGTCCTGCGCCTGCTCAACGGCGTGCTTAGCAAGTTCATCGACCATGAAGGCAAGGCTGCCCTGCTGGTACGTGAATGTCTCGAATTCTTGGACGCACACCGCGGCACGCTTGCAAATTGACCATGGAAATCAAGACACACATGACAAACATAAACGACCCGACTGTCATCGTTGCGGCGCGGCGCAAGCGACTACCACGGGCGGCATGGAATCGATGAGCAACGCGCCCTGTTTTCTGCCCAAGGTGCGCGACGGCTACCGCCTCGGCCATGGCCAGATCCCGGATCACCACGCCGAGGCGAACGGAGCCCGACAATGATCGGATTGGCGGATTGGCTGTGCAAGCGCGCGGCGCGGGGACCGGAGCGCCCGGCGCTGAGTTTCGATGACGTCACCTGGTGCTATGCCGAACTCCAGGACCGGGTAGAGCGGCTCTCGGCCGTGCTCGCCGGCGGCGGCGTCACGCCCGGTGACCGGGTCGGCTATCTCGGCTTCAATCACCCGCTGTTCCTGGTCGCCCTGTTTGCGACGGCGAGGCTGGGCGCCATTTTCGTCCCGCTGAATTTCCGCCTGGCGGCGCCCGAGATCGAATTCATCGTCGGCGATGCCAGCATCCATACCCTGCTGGCGGGGGCCGAGCACATCGACACCATCGCAGCGCTGCGCCCCGCGCTGCAGTGCCGCCGCTATCTGGCCGTCGATGCACCGGCCGACGGCTGGGAAGCGGCCAGGGACCTGATGGCGACAGCCGCGGCGCAGCCGGCTGCCGCGGTGGCGGCCGATGCGGTGGCTGCGATCATCTACACCTCCGGCACCACCGGCACGCCGAAGGGGGCGATGCTGACGCACGCCAACTTCTGGGCGAACAACCTCAACGCCAATCTCGTCTTCGATCTCGTTGCCAGCGATGTCGCGCTCAACAGCGCACCGCTGTTCCATGTCGGCGGCCTCTGCGTCGTCAGCCTGCCGACGCTGCTGGCCGGCGGCCATCTCGTGCTGCAGGAGTCCTTCGAGCCGCGGCAGTTCATGCAGGCGATCGAACGCCATCGAGTCACCGTCAGTTTCGCCGTGCCGTCGATGCTGCTGTTCGCCAGCCAACACGCGGCCTTTGACAGCGCCGACCTTTCCAGCCTGCGCCTGATCGCGGTCGGCGGCGGACCGGTGCCGGAGCCTCTGCTGCGCCTCTACAACGGCCGCGGCATACCCGTGCACCAAGGCTACGGCATGACCGAAACGACCGTCATCGTCACCTTCCTCAGCCCCGAGCGGGCGATAGAAAAGCTCGGTTCCTGCGGCAATGCCGCCATCCTGACGGAATTCATGCTCAAGGACATTCAGGGCCAGCCGATTCTCCAGCCCCACGAGAAGGGCGAAGTCTGCGTGCGCGGCAGCAACGTGATGAAGGGCTACTGGCAGCGACCGGAGGCGACCGCCGCCGTGTTCGACGAAGAGGGCTGGTTCCATACCGGCGACATCGGCCACATGGACGCAGACGGGTATCTCTATCTGTGCGACCGCCTCAAGGACATGATCATCAGTGGCGGCGAAAATGTTTATCCGGCCGAGGTCGAAAGCGCCCTGTGTGACCATCCAGCGCTTGCCGAGATCGCCATCGTCGGGGCGCTGGATGCACGCTGGGGGGAACGCGTGGTTGCCGCCGTCGTGCCGAACCCTGGGATGGCCATTACGCTGGACGAATTGCAGGCATACGGCAGCGAACGACTGGCCCGCTACAAACTGCCGCGGGAACTGCGGCTAATGGAGTCCCTGCCGCGCAACCCAGCCGGCAAGGTACTCAAGAACAAGCTGCGGCAGGCGGAGCCCGCCCCAGGCAATCACTGAATCCGCAACACGGGAAAATGACCATGAACGAAATCCTGACCTCACTTGACGCCGGCGTGGCCCACATCCGCTTCAATCGCTCCGACAAGGCCAACGCGCTCAACGCATCGATGTGGCAGGGGCTGCGTCAGGCGATGCAGTGGCTCGACGAGACGCCGGCAGCGCGCGTCGGCATCCTCAGCGCCGCCGGCACGCATTTCTCGGCCGGCATCGACCTGCAGATGCTCGGAGAACTCCGCTCGGATACTGCCGATCCCTGCGCCGGCCGCAGCGGCGAGAAACTGCGCCGCAGCATCCTCGATATCCAGGACACCGTCACCGCCATCGAGCGCTGCCGCAAGCCGGTGATCGCCGCCATACACGGCGCCTGCATCGGCGGCGGCATCGACATCGTCACGGCCTGCGACATGCGCTACTGCAGCGCGTCGGCCGGGTTCTCGGTGAAGGAAATCGATGTCGGCCTCGTCGCCGACGTCGGCACGCTGCAACGGCTGCCGCGACTGATCGGAGAAGGCAAGGCGCGCGAACTGGCCTACACCGGAGCGCGTCTGCCGGGCAGCGAAGCGGAACGCATTGGCTTGGTCAATCGCTGCTATGAAACGAACGAGGACTTGACCGCAGGCGTCGAGGAAGTGGCCAGACTGATCGCCGCCAAGTCGCCGTTGTCGATACGCGGCACCAAGGAAATGATCACCTACGTGCGCGATCATTCCGTGAGTGACGGCCTTAACTACGTGGCGACATGGAATGCCGCCATGCTGTTCTCGGAGGACCTCGACGAAGCCCTGCTGTCTTTCCGCGAATCCCGCGGAGCCGTTTTTCGCGACTAAGAATAAATCGTGACTGGATGGTGAACGCGCATCAAGAGCAGGAAACATGGAAGAGAATCGAGGAACGTTGATTGTGGGCGGCGGCATGGCCGGCATGTTCTGCGCCATGCGCCTGAAGGAGGCCGGCCTGCCCTTTCTGATGCTGACCGAACGACTGGGTCTCTCGACCAGATACTGTTCCACCGCAGCGACAGCGACCGCTATCCGGCCCTGAGCTTCCGGGTTCTGAAGCACTTCTGGCAGTTGCCGAAATTCATCCGTTTCATGAAGACCTTCTCGGCACATTACGACTATCCCGCTGGCGTCAAGGTAGTGTAATTTCCCCCTCCGGCAATCAAGTTCAATTACTTTACTTTCACAAGGACTACGCAACATGCAGATCAAGGATTCCGTATTCATCGTCACCGGCGGCGCTTCCGGCCTCGGTGCAGCCACCGCAATCATGCTGGCCGGCGCCGGCGGCAAGGTGGTGATTGCCGACCTCAATGTCGCCGCCGGCGAAGCGCTGGCGAAGGACCTCGGCGCTGCCGCCCGCTTCGTGCGCACCGATGTCGCCGACGAAGCCAGCGGCAAGGCGGCGGTCGACGCCGCGGTGAATACCTTCGGCGGGCTGCACGGCCTGATCAACTGCGCCGGCATCGCCCCCGGCGAAAAGGTGCTCGGCAAGGCCGCGCCGCATCCGCTCGACCTGTTCGCCAAGACGGTGACGGTGAATCTGGTCGGCACCTTCAACATGATCCGCCTGGCTTCCGATGCGATGAGCAAGGGCGAGCCGAACGCCGAGGGCGAGCGCGGCGTGCTGATCAGCACCGCCTCGGTGGCCGCCTTCGAAGGCCAGATCGGCCAGGCCGCCTATTCGGCGTCGAAGGGCGGCGTGGTCGGCATGACCCTGCCCATCGCCCGCGAGCTGGCGCGCTTCGGCATCCGCGCCCTGGCCATTGCCCCCGGCATTTTCGAAACGCCGATGCTGCGCGGCCTGCCGCAGGAGGTGCAGGACGCCCTCGGCCGCACCGTGCCCTTCCCCGCCCGCCTCGGCCGCGGCAGCGAATACGCCCAACTGGTGCGCTCGATCATCGAGAACCCGATGCTCAACGGCGAAACCATCCGCATCGACGGCGCGCTGCGCATGGCGCCGAAGTAAATCCGTGAACCGTTCGGCACAGAGGGATTTCCTCCCGTCATGGTGAGCCTTTCCATGTTGCTCAGGACAGGCTTTGACAAGCTCAGCCCGAACGGGTTCAGGTTTTCGGTCCTTGAAATACCCGTTCGCCCTGAGCTTGTCGAAGGGCGCCAAACCGTTTCGCCCCGGTTCACGACAGGCTCAACGCATCCCTTGCCCAGCTCACTAAACCCACAGGAATCGAGGCAGACATGACAACCACACACGACCCCATCGTCATCGTCGCGGCGCGACGCACGCCGATCGGCGCCTTCCAGGGCATCCTCTCACCGCTCACCGCGCCGCAACTCGGTGCCGCGGCATTGAAGGCGGCCGTCGCCGATGCCGGTATCGCGCCAGCCGAAGTGGACGAAGTCTTCATGGGCTGCGTGCTGCCCGCCGGTGTCGGCCAGGCGCCGGCGCGGCAGGCGGCGCTGGGTGCCGGCTTGCCCAACTCGGTGCCCTGCACCACCGTCAGCAAGGTCTGCGGCTCGGGCATGCGCTCGTTGATGTTCGCCCACGACCTGATTCTCGCCGGCTCGGCGCGGGTAACGGCGGCGGGCGGCATGGAATCGATGAGCAACGCGCCCTACTTCCTGCCCAAGGCACGCGACGGCTACCGCCTCGGCCACGGCCAGATTCTCGACCACATGTTCTTCGACGGCCTGCAGGATGCCTACGAGGGCAACCTGATGGGCCATTACGCCGAGCAGGCGGTGGCGACGTACGGCTTCAGCCGCGCCGAGCAGGACGATTTCGCGCGGGTGTCGGTGCGCCGCGCCCAGGGCGCGGTGAGCGACGGCGCCTTCGAGAATGAAATCACCCCGGTCACTGTCGCCGGGCGCAAGGGCGAGCAGATCGTGGCCGCGGACGAAACGCCGGGCAAGTGCGACCCATCGAAAATCCCCGGCCTCAAGCCGGCCTTCCGCAAGGACGGCACGGTCACCGCGGCGAACTCGTCGTCGATTTCCGACGGCGCCGCGGCGCTGGTGCTGATGCGCGCCTCGGAGGCGGATCGGCGCGGCATCGAGCCGCTGGCGAAAATCGTCGGCCACGCCGGCCACGCCCATGAACCCGGCCTGTTCACCACTGCCCCGGTGGGCGCGATGAAAAAGCTGCTGGAGCGTATCGAGTGGGATGTGGCGTCGGTCGACCTGTTCGAGATCAACGAAGCCTTCGCCTGCGTGACCATGATCGCCATGCACGATCTCGGTCTGGCGCACGACAAGGTGAATGTGAATGGCGGCGCCTGTGCGCTTGGCCATCCGATCGGCGCCAGCGGCGCGCGCATCGTCGTCACCCTGCTCCATGCCCTGCGCAGTCGCGGCCTTGCGCGCGGCGTCGCCAGCCTGTGCATCGGCGGCGGCGAAGCCACCGCACTGGCCATCGAGGTGATGCGATGATCCTTTCCGCAGAACAGGAGATGGTGCGCGACTCGATCCGCGCCTTCGTTGCCGCAAATATCACGCCGCATGCCGCGCAATGGGACCGCGACAGCACCTTCCCGCGCGACGCCCTGCGCGGCCTCGCCGAACTCGGTGCCCTGGGCATCACCATTCCCGAGGACTGGGGCGGCGCCGGCCTCGACTACCTGTCACTGGTGCTGGCCATCGAGGAAATTGCCTGTGGCGACGGCGCCACCTCGACCATCGTCGCGGTACAGAATTCCCTGCCCTGCGGCATCCTTTACCGCTACGGCAGCGAGGCGCAGAAACAGCAATGGCTGCCACAATTGGCGCGCGGCGAGCGGCTCGGCTGCTTCTGCCTGACCGAACCGCAGGCCGGCTCCGACGCCGCCAACCTGAAGACGACGGCACGGCGCGAAGGTAGCGACTGGGTGCTCAACGGCGTCAAGCAATACATCACCACGGGCAAGAACGCCGATCTGGCCATCGTCTTTGCCGTCACCGACCGCGCGGCGGGCAAGCGCGGCATCTCCGCCTTTCTGGTGCCAACGACAACGCCGGGCTACACGGTGGCGCGCATCGAGGAAAAGATGGGACAGCACGCCTCCGACACGGCGCAGATCGTTTTCGACGAATGCCGCGTGCCGGCCGACGCCCTGCTCGGCGACGAAGGCGCGGGTTACCGCATCGCCCTCGCCAATCTCGAAGCCGGCCGCATCGGCATCGCCGCACAGTGCCTCGGCATGGCGCGCGCCGCGCTCGAACTGGCGGTCGCCTATGCCAAGCAGCGCGAGACGTTCGGCGTGCCGATCATCGAACATCAGGCAGTGAGCTTCCGTCTCGCCGACATGGCGACGCGGCTCGAAGCCGCGCGGCAACTGGTCTGGCATGCGGCGAGCCTGAAGGACGCCGGCCGGCCCTGCCTCGCCGAAGCCTCGATGGCCAAGCTGTTCGCCTCGGAAATGGCGGAAAAGGTCTGCTCCGATGCGATGCAGATCCATGGCGGCTGCGGCTACACGCGCGAAACGACGATGGAGAAAATCTATCGCGATGTGCGTGTGACGCAGATCTACGAAGGCGCTTCGGACATCCAGCGCCTGCTCATCGGCCGCCACGTCGCCGAGATGGCGTAAGCCGCAATCGGTTTTCGCAAGATCGGAATGCCCGCGCACGTTAGGGTGCATCTGGGAAATTGCGGTTACCCGTTGACCGACACCCAGCCCGAATAAACACTGGAAGGAATACGATGGATTTCAATCTGACCGAAGAACAAAGCATGATCCGCGATCTGGCGAAGAATTTCGCCGACGGCGAGATCATTCCCCGCGCCGCCGCCGCCGACCGTGCCGCCGATCTGCCGCTGGACATCCACGCCAAGGCCCATGAACTCGGCCTGCTCGGCGTCAACCTGCCGCAAAGTTGCGGCGGGCCGGGCCTCGGCAATGTGGAACTGGCGCTGGTGACCGAGCAGCTCTGCCGCGCCTGTCTGGGCATCGGCACGGCGCTGAGCACCAACGGTCTGGCGGGCGAACCGGTAATCCTTGCCGGCACGCCGGAGCAGCAGAAAGAGTACCTGGGCCGGCTGGCCCGCGGTGGCTTCGCCAGTTTTGCGCTCACCGAACCTGCGGCAGGGTCAGACGTGGCGGGCATCCGTACCGCCGCGCGCCGCGTGGCCGGCGGCTATGAGCTGAACGGCAGCAAGATCTGGATTTCCAACGCCTCGCTGGCGAGCTTCTTCGTGGTCTTTGCCAAAACAGACGCATCCGCCGGCCATCGCGGCGTCACCACCTTCATCGTCGAGCGCGACAGTCCTGGCCTCAGCGTCGGCGAGCCGCTGGGCAAGCTCGGGCAGAAAGCGGCGCCGACCTGCGAAGTGTTCTTCGACAACGTCTTCGTCCCCGACGCCAACCGTCTAGGCGCCGAGGGCAAAGGCTTCCAGCTGGCGATGGAGACGTTCGACCAGTCGCGACCGATGGTGGCCGCCTTCGGCCTCGGCCTGATCCAGCGCTGCTGCGACGAGGCTACTGCGTATGCGCGCGAGCGGGTGTCGATGGGCAAGCCGCTGATCGAGCATCAGGCGGTGTCCCACAAATTGGCGGAGATGGCGATTCGCAGCGAAGCCGGTCGCCTGCTCACCTACCAGTCGGCGTGGATGGCCGAACAGGGCCAGCGCAATACCGTACAGGCGTCGATTGCCAAGGCCTATACCGCCGACGCGGCGATGTGGTGCGCCACCGAGGCGGTACAGGTTTTCGGCGGCATGGGCTACAGCACCGAGTACCCGGTGGAAAAACTGTTCCGCGACGCCAAGGTGTTGCAGATCTACGAAGGCACCAGCGAGATCCAGCGCAACATCATCGCCCGCGAGATCGCACGCAAGTCGGCCTGAGTGCGGCGTGGCAAAAAGTCGCTCTGGCATACTCGGCCGCTCTTCGCCACCGCTGACCGACCGTGCAGCCGACCCGCGACCCCGCCATCCTGCTCAAGATCACGCCGCCGAAACTGCGCCGGACGCTGCTCCCGCGCGCGCGGCTGAACGCACTGCGCGAACGCCTCGGCGATGCGACGGTGATCGTCGTCGAAGCGCCGGCGGGTTTCGGCAAGACCTCGACCCTGGCGCAGTGGCGCGCCGACTGGCTGCGCGAAGGCGCGGTGGTGGCCTGGTTCACCGCCGAGGCCGGCGACGACGGCGCGCGCCTGCTGCTCGGCATGGTCGAGAGCCTGCGCCGCGCCACCGGCAGGGCCGACTTCGGCAGCACGGTGCCCGACATCCTTGGCCGCTCGTCCGGCCTTGCCGAAGCGCTGACCGCGCTGCTGGCCGAAGTTGCCGAATCACCGCGTACCCTGGTGCTGATCTGCGACGATGCCGACCGGCCGCGCGACGCGGAAATCCAGCGCATGCTGGCCTACCTGTTCAACAATGCGCCGGCCAATCTGCGCATCGTGATCGGCACCCGCGCCCACCTGCCCATCGACACCACCGATCTGCTCGCCCACGGCGCGCTGGGGCAGGTCGGCAGCGCCGATCTGCGTTTCGATCTGGCCGAAGCCATTGCCTTCGTCGGTGCGCGCCTCGGCAGCCGGGTGGACGCCGACGGCTGCGCGCGCCTGCACGAGATTTCCGAAGGCTGGCCGATGGGCCTGCAACTGGCCGTCGCCGCCATCGAACGGGAACCGGGGATCGAGGCGGCGATTGCCTCGCTGGCCTCGCGTTCCGAGCATCTGGCGCGCGATCTGATCGAGCGCACGATTGCCGCCATGCCCGGCGACATGGAGCGCTTTCTCACCGAGTGCTCGCTGCTCGACGCGCTGCATCCGGCGCTCTGCGAAGCGCTGACGCATAACGACAAGGCTGCCGAATATCTCTATCGCCTGCTCGCCGAAACGCCGCTGGTCACCGCCGGCGAAGGCAGCGAATGGATGCGCCTGCACGCCCTGGCACGGGAGTATTTCCGCGAAAAAGCACGCAAGCTGCCGGCGCCGGAACTCGACGCCCTGCACCTGCGCGCCGAAACCTGGCTGGCCGCCAACGGCCTGCCCGCAGTGGCGGCCGACCACGCCTACGCTGCCGGCCGCCGCGAACGCTGGATCGAGTTGATTGCTGGTTGCGCCTACGAACTGCTGCTCAAGGGACAACTCGGTCTGGTCGGCGACTGGTGCGCACGCCTGCCGGCCGAGGCCTTCGAGCTCAACCCGAAGCTGAAGATCGCACGCGCCTGGGGCGTCGCCGTCGGTGCGCAAGCGCCGCTGGCGCAAAAGGAACTGCTGCCGCTGCTGGACGACCCAAAGCTCGATGACAACACGCGCGACGAAGTGATGCTCATCCTCGCCAGCGCCGCGATGCTCGAAGACGATCTGGAAGCCACGCGCGCCTGGTTGTCGCGCCTGAGCAGCCATGAACTGCCGGTCGACCACATCGTGCTCACCGGCGTCTACGGCTCGCTGCAGGCCTATCTCGAAATGCATGAAGGCGCCACCGAGCGGGCACGTTATCAACTGCTGCGCGCGCGCAATTCGTTGTGGGCACCGGCGACGCTGGCCTATCGCGAATTCTTCGTCGGCGCCAGCTACCTCTGGGAAGGCCGTGCCCAATTTGCCGAAGGCATCCTGCGCGACGCCCATCTGCGCTTCGAGCGCGAAACCGGCCGCCGCGGCCTGCTCACCACGGTGATCGGCACCGGCCTCGCCGCCGCCTGCTGGGACCGCGACGGCCGCGACGAAGCGCGCGCCCTGCTCGCCCACCGCATGGACATGGTCGAACGCTGCGCCCTGCCCGCCGCTGTGGTCTTCGGCTACGTCACCGCCGCCCGCCTGGCGCTCGCCGACGGCGACGAAACCCGTGCCCTGTCGCAGCTCGAAGAGCTCGGCGCACTCGGCGAGGCGCGCAATATCGTGCGTTTCGAAATCGCCAGCCTGGCCGAGCGGGTGCGCATCCATGCCGGCAAACGCCGCGCCGCGCAATGCGCCGCACTGGTGGAACGGATGGACAAGCGCCTCGGCGATGCGCGCGCCCGCTCGCCCTATGTCCGCCCGCTGTTCCAGTTGCAGGAAATCATGGCGCGCATCTACGCCGCCTATGCCGGCTACGACGAAGCGGGAATGGAAGCGATGCTCGACCAGGCCGGCGCACTGGCGAAAAGACTCAATCGCGGCCGCGAGACCATCCAGGTACTGGCCTTGCAGGCCGTCAGCGGCCGCGGCGGCAAGGAAGCCGCGAGGGGCCGGCTCAATGAATCGCTCTCGCTGGCCGAGAGCTGCGGTTTGGTACGCGTCTATGCCGACACCGTGCCCGACGTCACCGGGCATATCCACCAGCGCCTGGGCCAGGGCGACGCACTGCCCATCGGCAGCGAGTTCGCCGCCCGTCTGCGCAACATCGACGGCGGCCGACCGCCCCCCCGCGTCGAGCCCGCACAAACCCTCGGCTCGATCCTGACCCCAAAGGAATACGAAGTGCTCTGCCTGCTGGCCAAGCGCCTGCCGAACAAACGCATCGCCGAATCGCTCGACGTCGGCATCGAAACCGTGAAGTGGCACCTGAAGAACCTGTTCTCCAAGCTCAACGCCGGCAGCCGCGAACATGCGGTACACAGGGCGCGCACGCTGGGAATACTTTAGCCTGGGCAGGCGTGCGCGCCTGCCCAGCCGGACCGCATCGTCTCAGCGGCAGGCCTCGCCCTCCCCCATGCGAGTAAACGCCGGGCCGCCGCCTGTGCCCCACAGGTTCGGCCGAATACAAATCTGTAGCACCAATGCGTCGGTGGCGCGGCGGATGTCCGAAGGAAATGACGGGAAAGGCGCCGCCATGTCCACCACCGCGCGGACAAATGCGATCTCGGCTTGCTGGTCGGCAGCGTGCAGAATTTCGAAGCTCTTCACCGAACCGTCCTGATTCAGCCGGATGCGCAACGCAGCGGCCTTGACGCCTTTGGCGCGCGGCGAATTGCCCAGCATGGCGGCGCTGCGATTCATCTTGGCGAACAGAGCGTTGAAGTACATCTCCAGGCTGAACGGCTCGACCTCGGCGGTGGCGAGCCTGCGCATGATCGCGGCCGATTCGTCGCCATCCGCCGACGGCGGCGGACGCAGGGTCCGCGCCATCGCCAAAGCGCGCTGCGCCAGTTCGGTGCCGGAAGGCGTTTTGGCTTCCTCGGCGAGCTCATCGAGAAATTGACGCATCTCGTCGCGCTCGGCGCGACTCCATGATTTTGCGTCGACGTCGCTTTCGGCCTTCGGCGCGTGTGGCCGGCGCGGCACGGCCAGCACGTATGGCGGCCGCTCCGCCTTGGGCGTCGGACGAGCAACCGGCGGTGCGGGTTTGCGCGGCGCGGCGAGCGTGGCATCGATCCGGCGGCCCGGCTGGCCGGGCGCATCGTGTGCCGGACTCGCAGGCGCAGCGAGCTTAAGCGACAGCACGACCGCATGCAGCAGCAACGAGGCGGCAAGCGCCAGCGTGAATCGAGAAGGCATCCTGCCGAGCAGATCGGCGCTTCTGACAAAAGACACGTTGGGATACGAGAAGGGGATTGAACGGTCAATCCGGCTATAGCGGCTTGACCGTTTCCCCAGCGTGACACCAGGCCCGGTATACCCGTAGCGCCGCATGCGCGTCGTTTGCCGCGTAGAGCTGCTGACGCTCGGTCAGCCGGGCGCTGGCCCAATTGCTGGTGCCGACGTGCTTGGACTTCTGGAAGCGTTGCCCGAAGAAATGCTGCACTGCCGTCTTTGCTCCGACCGTTCCGCGGTGCCATGGCCCGCGCAGGACCTCCCCCAGATCGAGGACGTTGTTCAACTCGATGTCGAGCCGGGACTTTAAAGCGCTTCGGTCATTGCCCAGGCCAAAGCCGACTTTCAATAACTGCGGCGCTTCGAGGATCGTCTTCAGGACGTCGGTATCCAGGGTGCGATTGATCGGGAATAGAAACACTTTTTGCTCTGCGGCGAGTTGCACGAGGTGCGGACCGGAGGACACCTCGCCTTTGACAAAGGTGGGTTTCGACTCGGTATCAAAGCCGATGGCGTCGCCTGCCATGAGTTCGGCGAGCGCTTGCGCCGCCCGCGCGGGCGAGTCGACCAGCGTGATGGCGGCGAATGCAATCCCCGGATAAACGGGGAGCGCAGCAGGGGCGGCGGCCCCCTCTTGCGGTTGAATGAGCGTGAGCGACATGGGATACGGTATGCGGCAGGACGTTGCGAGCCGGGATAATGCCTGTAAAGAGCAATCAGCGCATCCTGGCAGGTACGACTGTCGTCCTTTTCCAGGTTTTCACCTCACGCCTGCTTCGGGCCGGTTTCTTCTACCTGCCCTGGATCGCGCAATTCGACGGCGGCCATGAGACCAAATAATCCGGCCTCCAGCATTCCGGCGCCGACGAGCGCCTCGATTTCCTTCTGTAGCCGCGCCGGCGGGCAGTCGAGCGCAAAGGCGCGTTCGGCGAGCGTCGCGTTCGGATAGGCCATGAAGTGCTGGATGATCGCGAACCGGCGCGGCGCGAGGACGTGGATCAACTGCTCCGCATCGCACTGAAGCGAGGCGAACGCGCCCGAACTTTTCGCCTGCTGCCATGAAGCGAGGAGATGTTTGTCCACGCAGAGCCCTCCATCGTCGGAAATAGGAGCATATCCGGACTGAGGAAAGGCCGATTGCGGCAAATGGCAAAGAATTCGGCCACTGACCGGCGGCTTTGCTGGCAAGTCAATTGCTCTTCGGTTCCCCTGCGTCCGCAATCCCCGGTGCCAACGGCGACGATCACAGAAACAGGGACACAGACTTGATCTGTGCCCAGACCCGCATGTTCGGCACCAGTCCGAGCTGGTCGCGCGAACGACGCGTAATGCGCGCCAGCATGGCCGTGTCTCCGACGTCCAGTTGCACCATCACCTGAGCAGGATTGTCCGTATCGACCACGGCACGCACGCACGCTGAAAGACGATTCAGGATGCTGCTGCCGGCATCCTCGCTCAGCGCGATGCTCACATCCCGTGCCAGAACACGCAAGCGGGCCTTGCGGCCGATTTCCAGATCGCGCCGGGTGACCCAGATGATGCCTCCGGGAAAATCGAGCCGGGTCAGGTGATAAGCCTCATCATGGCCCGCCACCGTCGCTTCGATGACGATGGCGGCATCTTCATCGGCCGCCGTCGGCAGATCGATGCGCGCCAGGGTTTCGGCAAGCGGGCCGCTCGCCAGCACGCGCCCCTGCTCCAGCAGCACCAGGTGATCCGCCAGGCGTGCCACTTCGTCCGCCGCATGGCTGACATAAAGAATCGGAATCGCCAGGCTATCGTGCAACCGTTCGAGATAGGGCAGGATTTCGCGTTTGCGCTGGCTATCCAGTGCGGCCAGCGGCTCGTCCATCAGCAGCAGTTTCGGCGCCGTCAGCAGCGCACGGGCAATCGCCACGCGCTGTCGCTCGCCGCCGGAAAGACGGTCGGGTTTGCGTTGCAACAGGTGGGCGATGCCCAGCATATCGAGAATAGCGCGAAGATCCGGCACGTCACCCGCGCTGCGCTTTTTTCCGTAGTCCAGATTGCCGGCCACCGTGAGGTGGGGAAACAGGCTGGCTTCCTGGAATACATAGCCCAGTGCGCGACGGTGCACCGGCAGAAAAAAATCGCCGTCCTGCCAGACTTCGCCATTCACCACCAGCCGTCCGCCGCCGGCCTTTTCCAGCCCGGCGATGCAGCGCAGCAGAGTAGTCTTGCCGGAACCGGATGGGCCGAACAGGGCACTGACGCCCCTGCCCGGCAGCACCAACTCGGCCTCCAGCGCAAAGCCCGGATAGGAGCGGGTGAACCGCAGCTCGATGCTCATGTCCGACGCTCCGCAGCGCCCAGCGGATTGTTGCGATAAAGCAGCAACAGCACACAGAAGCTGAACAGCAGGAGCCCGCCCGCCAACCAATGTCCCTGGGCAAACTCCAGGGCTTCGACATGGTCGTAGATCTGCACCGAAAGCACGCGCGTCTTGCCAGGGATGTTGCCGCCGATCATCAGCACCACGCCGAACTCGCCGACGGTGTGGGCGAAGCTCATCACCGCCGCCGTCGTGAAGCCGGGCCGGGCCAGGGGCAGCACCACGCTGAAAAAAGTATCCAGCGGCGAGGCACGCAACGTCGCCGCCACTTCCAGAGGCCGCTCGCCGATGGCGTCGAAGGCCTGCTGTAAAGGCTGCACCGCAAACGGCAGGGAATAGAAAATCGACGCCACCACCAACCCGGTAAACGTAAACGGCAGCAGGCCCAGGCCCAGTGCCTCGGTCAACCGTCCCAGCGGGCCTTGCGGCCCCATCAGCACCAGCAGGTAAAAACCCAGCACCGTCGGCGGCAGCACCATGGGCAGCGTCACCACGGCGCTGATCGGGCGTTTCCAGGGGGAACGGGTACGCGCCAGCCACCAGGCGATGGGCGTGCCGATGAAGAGCAGGATGACCGTCACCACGGTCGCCAGTTTGACGGTCAGGAACATCGCCTGAATATCGCCATCGTTCAAGAACATAAGACCCCTCGACACGCCACTAACGGAAATGGCGCAAAATTAATCTCAGAAAATCCGGTCAGTCCCCATCTATTGGCCGACGGAATATCCGTAAGACTTGACGACCCCTATCGCATAACTTCCCCGGAGAAATTTGAGCAGCGCCAGCGCCGCCGCCTTGTCCTTGCCCTTACTCAGCAGCACCGCATCCTGGCGAATCGGGGAATAGAGTTTCTCGGGCACGATCCAGGCCGAGCCGGACTTGAGCTTGCCGTCTTCGCCGAGCACCTGCGACAGGGCCACGAAGCCGAGCAGCGCATTCCCCGTGGAAACGAACTGGTAGGTCTGGGCGATGTTTTCTCCTTGCACGATCTTCGGCGCAATGGTGTCGTACACGCCCAGGGCCTTGAGGGTTTCGACAGCGGCCGCGCCATACGGCGCCAGTTTCGGATTGGCCAGCGCCAGATGGTCGAAGCCGCCGCGTTTCAGCACGTCGCCCTTGTCGTCGACGATGGCTTCCTTGGCCGACCATAGCACCAGCTTGCCGATGGCATAGGTGAAGCGGCTGCCCTTCGCCGCAGCCCCTTCCCCCTCCAGCTTGGCCGGAGTTTCATTGTCGGCGGCGAGCAGCACCTCGAAGGGCGCCCCGGCCTTGATCTGGGCGTAGAACTTCCCTGTCGACCCGAAGGTCAGCGCCACCTTGTGCCCGCTGGTTTTCTCGAATTCGGCCGCGATTTTTTTCATCGGTTCCGTGAAATTGGCAGCCGCGGCAACCTGCACTTCATCGGCACCGGCCGTGCCGGTCGCCAGCAACAGAATCGTCGCCGCCCATGCTTTCACACCTTTAAATTTAACGTTCATGCCCATGCTTCTTGTAAATAACATCAGTCGAAAGTGGCCAGAATCACGTCGGAGGCCTTGATCACCGCGCAGGTGGCCAATCCCGGCTTGAGGCCGAGGGCCTGTACGCTGTCGAGGGTGACGATGGCGGTCACGCTGCGCCCTCCGGGCAGAGCCAGGGTCACTTCGGAATTCACCGCACCGTCGTGAATGCGGGCGATCTCGCCCCACAGATGATTGCGTGCCGATGTGCGCACATTCGGGTCGGTGAGCAGGATCACCGCCTGCGCCTTGACGAAGGCATGCATCTCCTTGCCTATCGCCAGTTCGAGACTCTCCGCGCTCTCGCGGGTAATCATCGCAGTCAGCTCGATTCGCGGATCGAGGCGCAGGCAGACTTCGAAATTCACCGCCCCTTCGCGCAACGCCGACACCGGGCCGACAAACTGGTTGCGCGCGCTGGTGCGCATCGTCATGCGCCGCATGAGGCCGGTGAAACGACCGATCTCTCCTGAGCCCTCGCCCAGGGTTTCGCTCAACCGGTCGAGACTCGACTGGTATTCCCGTTCCATCGCCCGGTACATGGCAACGACGCGCCGGCCGTAGTCGGTCAGTTGCGTCCCGCCGCCATGGCGCCCGCCTACGGAGCTATCCACAAGCGGTTGCTCGGCAAGATTGTTCATCGCGTCCACGGCATCCCACGCCGCCTTGTACGAGATCGGCACCGCCTTTGCCGCCTGCGATATGGAGCCGTGGCTGGCAATCGCCTCCAGCAAGCGGATGCGCGTATCGCCGAGAAAATTCCCGAACTCCGTTTCAACCGCCAGCTTGCCGACCAGCCGCGGGGGCTTTGAATCAACCACGAGCAAACGCTCCGACGAATGCGCTGCCGACCATCCGACGAAGATGACGAGCGACCGATTTATGCATGTATCCCCCACATCTCTCTATATATATAACGAAATAGCGATTTCCATGCCACTTACCCTGCATTGGCCGTGACTCATTGGCCTGACAGGCCGTAACTGGCCCATACCATCTGAATCCACAAGGAGAATCGATCAATCTTGCGCGCTGAAATTGTTGCAAACCCGACAGCGCTATATCAAATACTACATTACGAATAGCGCATTTCCAAGCGGGACGACAGGACCGCAATCTCATGTTCGAAGAGCGCCGCTTCGGCAGAAGCGTTCCCGGTCTTTGGACAACGGAGCGCCCCCCACCGATAACGACAACGCGCTCTTTGCTGCCTTTCCGCACCGGACCACGCTAGGCGAAGCGCGGGAGGCGCGCAAAACGCGCAGGATCGTCGATTGATCTGAAGCGATAGACTCCACGCCAATCCCTCTTTGTCGGATCGACATGAACGCAAGCATCAAAACCGCCGCCGGAATGCAGGGGATTCCCGTTGCCGCCATCATCCAGGATGAACGCGGCGTTGCCGACGACCTGCTCGCCGAGTTTGCTTTCGCGCTTCGCCACAGGGGCCGACGCGTGCATGGCCTGGTGCAGCAGCGCCCCGACAGCCAGTGGAAGGCGTCAACGGTGCTTATCGACCTCGATGCGCGGGAACGTTTTCCGCTCTTTCAGAACCTCGGTACCGGCTCCGTCTCGTGCGGTATCGACGAAACCAGCGTCGCGGCGGCGAGCGGCGTGCTGCGTCGCGCACTCAGGGAAAAGGCCGATCTCGCCATCGCCAATCGCTTCGGCGCCCTGGAGGCGATTGGCCGCGGTTTGGCCGCCGAGATGCTGGCCTTGATGAGCGAACGCATCCCTCTGCTGACCGTCGTTGCAACACCATACCTGGACGACTGGCGGCGCTTCACAGGCGGCGCCGGTGTCCAACTTGCGCCGGATCCTCAAGCCCTAGAAGCCTGGTTCGCGGGTTTGGAACAGGGTACGGACCACCGCTGAAATATCCCGCTCTAGCGACTGCCGCACCATGGGCCGGTAGCGGCGATGAAGCGCGCCAAACGAATTCCTTGCTAAATCCGTTCACCTTCGTCATCGCCCCGCATAGCCATGTCAAATGAATCTTCGTCGGGGGCCGGCTGAAGGCAGCTTAGAATCTTCCTTGACTGAAAATGACCGTATGGCCTATGCGACCGCATACCGTACCAGGACCAAAGAATGCAGATACCCGATCGGATGATGAAAAAAATATCCAACGTCCGACTCTGGATGCAAAGTCCCACCCGCGCCGTACTGCTGTTGGGCGCCATCGCGGTGGGCATGCTGCTGATTGCGACCGAAATCTACCTCATCGATCTCGAACGCAAGGAACTCCGACATGCCCATGAGGAAGCGACCAGCATCAGTCGCGTCATTGGCGACCAAACCGCACGCGCACTGCAAGGGGTTGATCTTGTACTCGGCGGAGTCGTGGAGCGCATTGGCAATCTAGAGAAAAATCAATTGTCCGCCAACGATTTTCTGGTTCACACCATGCTCAAGTCGCGCATATCCGGGATGCCGCATATCAGCGCGCTGTTTCTGGTCGATGCCAAAGGGAAGGTGATCAATGCTTCAACCGAATTTCCCATTCCCAAAGTGGCGGTGGCGGATCGTGACTATTTTAAATTCCACCGCACGCATGGAAGCGGCGAGGTATTTATCGGTCAACCGCTGGTAAACCGGATGGGCGGAGAATGGACGGTACATATGAGCCATCGCATCGAACACAGCGATGGCCGCTTTGCCGGCGCTGTTGTCGCAGCGCTGAATCTCGACTACTTCGAGCAGTTGCACGATCTCAAGCTTGAGTACATCAGCCCGATTGCCTTGTATCTCAAGGATGGACGCTTGCTGACCCGGACACCCAGAGACGAGGAAATGATCGGCCGCGCCTATTCGCTACAGGCAGCGCCCGCAGGTTCTACCGATGGCTTGCGCAGCGCGCGTTTCGGCGGAGATAACCCCGGAGCGGTGATCTATAGGGATATTTCGGGGTTTCCGCTGACTCTCGCCGTATCGATCCAGGACTCTGCCGCCTTGACTGCCTGGCGGAAAAACGCCACCACCTTGTGGATTGGGGCGAGCGCCATGGCCGCCTTTATCGCACTGATAACGCTGCTGCTGACCCGCGAATTGAAGCGAGGACAGGCTCTCGCCAATAATCTGTTGCAGACCGGCGAGACCCTACATGCGCTGATCGATACAGCAATGGATGCGATTATCTCGGTCGATATGGAACAGCGCATCGTGCTGTTCAATCCGGCGGCCGAGAAGATGTTTGCCTGTAGCGCGATCCATGCGATGGGGGCACCGCTGGCCCGTTTTATTCCCGAGCGATTCAGAGACTCACACGCGCGGCATATCGCAGAGCTGCGTAACGATCAAACCGCCTCGCGGGCCATGAGCAAAGAGGTGGTCGGGCTGCGCGCCGATGGCGAGGAATTTCCGGTTGAGACAACCATTTCGCAGATTACTGTCGCCGGGCGAACGTTATTTACCTCCGTTTTGCGCGACATTTCCGAGCGACGTCGCGCAGAAATCGCGTTGACCGCCACCAACGCGGAGTTGCGCCGACTTTCCGATTCCCTGATCATGGTCCGGGAATTGGAGCGAACCCGTATCGCGCGCGAGCTACATGATGAACTGGGACAACAGTTGTTACGCTTGCGTCTCGACCTGTCGTCACTGGCGCTACCGCTGCGCAAATCGCATCCCGAACTGGAGAACAAGGTCATGGTGATGAAGGGATTGATTGCCGACACAGTGGCCTCGGTACGACGCATCACCACCGAACTGCGCCCGCCCTTGCTCGATGATCTGGGATTGGTGGCCGCATCGGAATGGCTGATCGGCGATTTTTCAAAACGCAGCGGAATCGATATGGATGTCGAGATCGATCCGGCAGCCGATGCGTGCGCACCAAGTATGGCAACGGCTATCTATCGCATTCTGCAAGAAGCGTTGACCAACATCGCACGCCACGCTTCCGCGAGCAGGGTGTCCATTGCCCTACAACTTGAAGACGATACCCTTCACCTACAGATCGAGGATAACGGCCTCGGAATGCGCTCCCCCTCCAACGACAGCTTTTGCGCCGGTAACGGTCTGGTGGGGATACGCGAACGCGTACTCATGTTAAGCGGACGCCTCGACATCGGCCGATCAACTTCAGGCGGTGTGGCCATCGAAGTACATCTACCGCTGAAACACCACCAAGCGTCCGACCTTTCGGATCCGGAGTCCGTGACGCCGATTCATCCAAGGAGTCAATAGCATGACCTGCGTCTTTCTGGCCGACGACCACTCCATCATGCGTGATGGACTGAAACAAATCCTCGCGGAAACCGAGGATTTGAAGGTTACCGGCGAAGCCTCAAACGGCAACGAACTCCTGACGCGTCTAAATTCAGTGGAATGCAACATCCTCGTTCTGGATATTTCGATGCCGGGGAAAAACGGCATCGAACTCATCAAATTGGTTCATCGGGATCACCCTCATCTACCGATCCTGATTCTCAGCATGCATCAGGAGGACCAATATGCCTTGCGCGCGTTTAAGGCGGGCGCCGCCGGCTATATCACCAAGGAAAGCGATGCCGACCTGTTGGTGGCTGCCATCCGCAAAGTCGCAGCAGGCGGTATTCAAATCAGCCCCCATGTATCGGAACTCATGACCCGTCAATTTGGAACGGCCAGCGCTGCGCTGCCGCATACCCTGCTTTCCAATCGGGAATATCAGGTTTTTGAAATGCTTGTCTCTGGACGCAGCCCGAGTGAGATCGGCGAGAATCTCTCGCTTAGCGTAAAAACTGTGAGCACGCATAAAGCCCGCATCATGCAAAAGATGGATATGGCTACAGTGGCCGATTTGGTCCGCTACGCCATTGCACATGAACTTACGTCCCTACCCAATTAACACGCAAGATCATCGTATTCCCGATTCGATGAAGCTGTAGAGCGAATCGGTTCGCTCGCTTTCTGTCCATCCCGCGAGCGGGACTGCATCTTCGATCCGCGCAGGGCGAATCGATCAGGGCACCCGTTGCGGCGCAGGCACGCCGGCAAACAGCATGTCGAACTGACTGCACGCTTCCGCACGCATCGCTAACGTTCGGAATATTCCTACAAAAACTTTAAGCACCCGCCGATAGGGCGTATTGCTGAAGAAGTCCACAATCCTTGCATGCTAAAGCGCATCTGCGCGAGTTGTTCCTCCTGCAACGTTGTACCGCGGTCGGGATAACCGCCGAATGCAAATGCGATTTCACTTGGGAGACGCACGTCATGCAAATATCAATCATCAAGGCAATCCTGACCGGATTTTTCTTCTGCCTTGCTACCGCGACCGCCTCGCATGCCGCTGATGAGGCCGACGCGATGAAATTGCTGGAGGACAGCAAATGCCTCAAATGTCATAGCGTGGACAAGAAGAAGGATGGGCCCGCATACAAGGAAGTCGCCGCAAAATACAAAGGTAAGGCCGAAGCCGAGGAAAAACTCTCCAAGCATGTGACCGTGCCCAGCAAGGTCAAGGTTGACGGTGAAGAGGAGGAGCATGGTTCGGTCAAAACCCGCGATGCGGACCGGATCCGGAACCTGGTGCAGTGGATCCTCTCGCGCTGAAGATCTCCGGGAGACATCATGAAAAATGGATGGCTGACCCGCATCTCAGCCGCACTGCGCACTCCATGCACGAAGTATTCGCTGCTCACCGTAGGTGCCACGTTTTTCTTCGCAGGCATCATCTTCTGGGGTGGCTTCAATACCGCTCTGGAAACCACCAACACCCTGGAATTCTGCATCGGTTGTCATGAAATGAATGACAACGTGTATCAGGAATACAAGAAGACCATCCATTACTCCAATCGCACAGGCGTTCGCGCGGTGTGCTCGGATTGCCATGTGCCGAAAGACTGGGTCCATAAGATGGCCCGCAAAATCCAGGCCTCCGGTGAGGTCTGGGGCAAGATCACCGGAGTCATCGATACGCCGGAGAAATTCGAGGCAAAACGCTACGAACTGGCCACTCGGGCATGGACGCGGATGGTGACCACCGACTCCATTGAATGCCGCAACTGCCATCACATCGACGCCATGGATCCCAGCAAGCAGACGGAGAAGGCGCAGCGACGCCATGCCAAAGCGAAGATCGACGGAAAAACCTGTATCGAATGCCATTTCGGCATCGCGCACAAAGAACCGGCGGGGGCCGATGGCCCGACGGAACTGAAGGCAAAGCTGATGTCAGGGCGCTGAGCCGATGCGGCAATGGTCAGGAGTTGTAAATAGTCCGTGCGCTGACGGGCTAAGCGGGTTTGATGACTTGAACTTAAATACGAAGGAGTAGCCATGAGACGTCTCGCCGTGTTGCTAGCGGTTATCCTCGGTAGCGCCCTGCACGCCAGTGCTTGGGCCGCTGCACCCGTTTCAGGCAGCCAGTGCGTTGAATGCCACCAGACTGAGTCGGTATCCCACGCCTACCATGACAACTGCGCATCCTGCCACGATGACGTGGAAAAACATTCGAAGGCGGCCAAGCCGAAAACCGTCAAGGTCGGCAAGCCCGAAGCGGCTCAATGTCTCAGCTGTCACGAGAGCGACAAGCGTCGCATGCACTTCGCCATCTCCGAGCACAACAAGGCCGGCGTCCAGTGCCGTGACTGCCATGGCAATCACACGCCCAAGATCAAAACGCTCAGTGCGGGAATGCAAAAAGGCGGCAAAACGACCGCGCTCTGCGCAACCTGCCACCAGGATGTGCTGGCCAAGTTCAGCATGACCTCGCACCACCCGGTCAAGGAAGGCGGCGCCACCTGTACCGGCTGCCATGACCCGCATGCCTCGAAGCAAGCCACGCTCGGCGCAAAAACCGCGCAATGCACCCAGTGCCACCAGGCGGTGCGTGGGCCGCATGCTTTCGAACATCCCCCGGCGGCGGAAGATTGCACCAACTGCCACGACCCGCATGGCGCACCGAACAAGAAGTTGCTTACCGTTGCGCAGCCGATGCAGTGCCTCCAGTGCCATTCGCTTCCCGGAAATCGGCACGGCCAGGGCGGTGCAACCAATAACACCCAGCGGATAACGGGTGCCGTGCTGAGAGACTGCGCAAGCTGTCATGGTGCGATACACGGCAGCTCCGCCGACCAGCATCTGAGATTTTGAGAACGCAAGGAAAAACATCATGGACGCGAAAACACCGATGAATGTTGCGCTGACGGCGATGACTGTCCTCTCCGTTCAGCTTGCGAGTGCGGCCGACTCTGCGCCAACGGGTACGGTTTTCTCAGGCGAGGTAACGCCCAAGCTTTACAGCTTCGATTATTTCAAGGGTGCCGGCGACAGGAGTACGCAATTCCTGGAGCGCTACAACTACCAGCAGGGTATCGGCGGCGATCAGCGCAGCGGCAGCTACCTTGATCTCGACTTGAACATCGTCGGCAAGGACGCCAAGCGCAACGTATTCGAACTCGAACGCCAGGGCTTCGGTGCTTACAACCACCGCGGAACGATCAAGGCCAACTCCGATACGCTGGGGTTCACCGGCTATCACTCCAGCTTTCGTTCGGCGACAGGCGGGTTGGGGTTTCTTTATAGCCCCAATCAGGTTCCGGGCGGAACCGATCCGACCTATGTCTCCGCAAATACCGGCTACGTTGCGCTGTTCAACAACGATTCGCCCGGGCAAACGCTGTTCAAGATCGATCGCACGACGTATGGCCTGGGGCTGGCGCTGAAGCCTGGGCTGCTCGGCACGAACACCACGCTCGCCATGAATTACGATGGCTACAAACGCGACGGCAATCGCTTTGCCAGTTATGTAACGGGGGGCGGAGATATTACAGGTGCCGTCACCACTCGCTGGCGCGGTTTTTCCATGCCGGTCGACGAGCGGATGAATCGCTACACACTCAGCCTGAACGGAGCCCCGGGCGGATTCAACATTGCCTACGAAGGTGCAGTGGAGAAATTCGACAACAAAGCCAAGGATTTCGGAATGGCCGATTTTGCCTCGGCGTCATTCCTGTTGAGTGCCGGCGGCCTGACCCGGCCGCTACAGTTTGTTCCCGCCAGCACCCTCATCTCCAACAATATTCGTTTTGCAAAGACCTACGGCAGCACGGCGATCGCGGCAGGTTATGGTTTGTCGGTACTGGAGCAGGATTCGTTTGCCCCGATACAGCAGGCCAATAACTACAGCACCGGCAAGATCACCACCAACAGCGCCTATTTGAACGTCACCTCGAATGCGCTGAGCAGCGTCGGCCTGGAAGGCTTCATCAAGTACAACAACCGCGACAACGATTCGACTTTCCCTGCGGTCGGCTTGCTCAATGCGGCAGCCAACCAACAACTGGGCGTGCGGATCGACACGATCCGTTCCTTGACCTACGGGCTGGCGGCCACCTTCAGGCCGACGACACTCAAATCGACCGTGACGGTCGGTCTGAAGCGTGAGGACAAGGACCGCGATCTGACGTGGTCAACCCCCGCAGCGGGCGGATCGATCCAGCCTCAGCGGTCGTTGTACAAGGACGCGACCGTCTCGGACGAACTGTATGTCAACTGGATTGCACGCCCGATGCCCGGGATGATTCTCCGCGTCATGCCATCCGTTGTCCGGGCCAACGAAACAGGGATGATCAGCGAACCCGAGAGCGCTTTCAATCTCAAAACCAAGCTGAGCTACACGGCGAAGAGCGGCATGCTGGTGAGTGGCTATATCAACCACAAAAACCAAAAGAACAACAACAATGCCTTGTTCGACAACATTGCCTCGAACGTCCCGACAACCTCGCTCACCCAGGACGTCAACAAGACCCAGAAAGCGGCGGGGGTTTCGCTTAATTATCCCGTCAGCGAATGGATCAATACGCATGGCAGCCTGTCCTGGATGCAGGACGACCTGGCCAGCTATTACCTGTCCTCGACCCGCCGCCGCTTCGAACCGGGTGTCGCTAATGCGACCACGCTCAGTTTCCTGGCCCGCGACCGCTCCACCTACAAGATTGAAACCCACGTTCTAACGCTGGGCGGCGACTGGCAGGTAAATGACCAATTGAGCTACAACGGCGGCTACACCTACTCCAAGTCGAAAGGAAACACAGCCAGCGGCCTGATCCTGTCCGAACTGTCCTCCCTCGACGGCAGGGTGAGCAGCGCAGTGCATAGCCTGGCGCTGGGTGCCGACTACATGGTCAAGAAAAACACCAAGTTCAAGGCGTCCTACGTTTATGACTACAACAAGGACGATGCCTATCCGGCATTGACTGGCGGCTATCACACCCTGATGCTCGGCGTTGGCATCGGCTTCTAATCGCCGACTCGAATTTCTACAACGCGGAACCGCACCGTCATTGGCTCCGCGGAAACCCCAACACGGGTGCGATAGATAGCGATATCGCTATCTATCGCACCCGTGTTGCACGTTGATCGATCCAGCGCAGGTATCCCTCCAGTCCCAACAGCAACCGATATCCCCTCGGCCTGAATCGCCTTGGGCATCATCGAGGTCTACCTGGGTTAAGCTGCGGCATGGTCTTCGATGTCCGGTGTTCACTTCGTCAGCGCCTGTGCCGGCAGGTTCTTCTGGCATGGGTCGCCGTGCTTTTCGCCGCACCGGCCTGGGCGGAAACCCGGGTCGCCGCCGTACTCGCCTACCACCGCTTCGGCCCGACGGTTGTCGACGGCATGACGACGCGCACCGCAGTCTTCGAAGCCCAGCTGGCGCGGTTGCGCCGCGACGGTTATGTCTTCGTGTCGCTCGGCAACCTGGTGGCCGGCCTCGAAGGAAAAACGGCGCTGCCGGCGAAGGCCGTGGCGATCACCGTCGACGACGGCCACCGCACGGTCTACAGCGAACTGCTGCCGATCATTCGCCGCGAACGGCTGCCGGTAGCCCTGTTCATCTATCCGTCGGCCATCTCCAACGCCGCCTATGCGATGACCTGGGAGCAACTCGCGGAAATCGTCGCCACCGGCTCGGTCGAGGTCCATTCCCATACCTACTGGCACCCGAATTTCACGATCGAACGGCGCCGTCTGGCGCCCGAGGAATACAGCCGCTTCGTGCGCAACCAGCTCGAAAAGCCGCGCCGCGTGCTCAACGCTCGCCTGGGGGTCGAAACGCCCTACCTAGCCTGGCCGTTCGGTATCCACGACGCGGAACTCGAAACGGCGGCGACCGCTGCCGGCTATCGCGCGGCCTTCGCGCTCGGCGAACGCCACGCCAGCGACACCGATCCGCGGCTGGCCCTGCCGCGCTACCTGATCGTCGATGCCACGGGCGTTGCCGGCCTGCTGAGGCAATTGCGCGAGGGCGAGCGCCGCGCGGCCGGGGGCCCGCCATGAAAGTTCGCTGCTACCTCGCCCTGCTGGCGGCGTTGCTCCTGTCGCCGCTGGCGCTGGCCGTCGACGGACGAGTAGTCGATGCAGCCAGCGGCCGGCCCCTGGCCGGCGCCATCGTCACCCGCGGCGCGGACGTGGTGATCGCCGACGATAACGGACGCTACAGTTTTGCCGGCCGCGGCGGCACAATCGCCGCACGCGCCATCGGCTATCGCCGCGGAGCGCTAGCGCTGGCCGCCGATGCCGGCGAAGCGCCGCCGCTGAGCCTGACCGCGATTCGCCCGAAGGCGCTCTATCTCACGTTCTGGGGCATCGGCGATCGCCGCATTCGCCAGGCCGCGCTCGACGTCATCGATGCCGGCAAGCTCAATGCCCTGGTGATCGATGTCAAGGGCGACCGCGGCTGGATTCCCTATCCGACCCACGTCGCCCTGGCCGAAGCGATCGGCGCCCGCCCCTACACCACCGTGCGCGACATGCCGGCGCTGCTGGCCAAGCTCAAGGAACGCGGCCTGTATCTGATCGCCCGTATCGTCGTCTTCAAGGACGACCCGCTTGCCACCGCCCATCCCGAATGGGCAGTGAAGACCGCCGGCGGCGCACCGTTCCGCGATCGCGAGCAACTGGCCTGGGTCGATCCCGCGCGGCAGGAAGTTTGGGCCTATAACCTGGACCTTGCTGCCGAGGCGGCGCAACTCGGCTTCGACGAAATCCAGTTCGACTACGTGCGCTTTCCCGACACCCCCGGCCTCGTCTTTTCCGTGGCCAACACCGAAGAGAAGCGCGTCGGCGCCATTTCCGGCTTTCTTGCCGCGGCGCGGAAGCGCCTGGCGCCCTACAACGTCTTCGTCTCCGCCGATATCTTCGGCTACGTGCTGTGGAACACGAACGACACCTTCATCGGCCAGAAACTGGCGCCGCTGGTCGACCAACTCGACTATCTCTCGCCCATGCTCTATCCCTCGGGCTTCCAGTTTGGCATTCCCGGCTACACCAACCCGGTGGCCCATCCCCACGAAATCGTGTACCTGAGCCTGAAACGCGGCGCCGAGCGCACGGGTATCTCGCCGTTGCGCTTCCGTCCGTGGCTACAGGCGTTCCGCGACTACGCCTTCGATCGGCGCGCCTTCGCCGGCGCGGAAATCCGCCAGCAGATCGAAGCCGCCGAGAAGTTCGGCAGCGATGGCTGGATGCTGTGGAATCCGCGCAACGTCTATAGCGGCGACGGGCTGGAGAAAAAATGAAGGCGCGGCGGCGACTGGCCGGCATCCTTTTCGCCGTCTTCGGTGCCATCCTGGCGGCGGCGCCGCAGGCGCAATCGACGCTGGAGGAACAGCTGCCGGCGGCGTTCGCTCCCATCGTCGAGGCCGAAATCGCCGCCGGCCGCGTCGCCGGCGCCGTGGTCCTCGTCGGCCAGGGTCCGCGTGTCATCTATGCCGCGGCCTTCGGTCGTCGCGCGCTGCAACCGGAAGCCGAGGCGATGACGCTCGATACCGTCTTCGATCTGGCCTCGCTGACCAAGGTGGTGGCGACCACCCCCGCCATCCTCCGCCTCGCCGAACGCGGCGCCGTCGCCCTGGACGCCCCGGTCGCCCGCTACTGGCCGCCGTTCGCCGCACAAGGCAAGCAGCGCATCACACTGCGCCATCTGCTCGCCCACACCTCGGGGCTGCCCGCCGGCATTGAGCGGCGCCCGGCAGAGCGTCCTGCCGACCTGCGCCGCCGGCTCGCCGCAATCAAGCCGCAGGCGCCACCGGGCGGCGAGCCGGTCTACAGCGACGTGAATTTCGCCGTTCTCGGAGAGGTCGTGCGCCGGGTTTCCGGCCAACCGCTCGACCGTTACGTCGCTCGTCGCATCCTCAAGCCCCTGGGCATGCGCGACAGCGGCTTCCTGCCGGCGCCGGCGCAACGCCCGCGCATCGCGCCGACCGCCGCACACGGCGGGTTGCAGCAGCGCGGCCGCGTGCACGACCCGCTCGCCGCAGGCCTCGGCGGTGTCGCTGGCAATGCCGGACTGTTCGCCACCGCGGCCGATCTCGCCCGCTTCGCCGCCGCGTTGCTCGACGGCGGCCGGCCGATCCTGGCGCCGGCCACGGTGGCGCAGATGTTCGCGCCGCAGACCCTTCCCGCCGGCGCACAGCGAGGGTTGGGCTGGCGCCTCGACGCCGTGCTGGCCGCCAACCGGGCCGCGCTGCCGCCCGTGGGTGCGGCCAGCCATCTGGGATACACCGGCACCGGGCTATGGATCGATCCGGTCCGCGGCATCTACGTCGTGATTCTTACCAATCGGATCCATTCAAACGGCGGCGATGCCGGGCCGCTGCGCGCCCGCGTGATCGCAGCGCTATCGGCAGCGGCCGGACCGCTGCCGGCGACGCTGATCGCCGAGCGGCGCCCCGAGCTTGCCGCGCACGTTGCACCCTACTTGCCGAAAGCCGTGCCGCTGCCGGTGAAGACCGGCATCGATGTGCTCGAAGAGGAAAACTTCGCTCCTCTGCACGGTCTGCGCGTCGGGCTGCTGACCAACCGCAGCGGCGTCGACAGCGCTGGCCGGCGCAGCATCGATGTGCTGTTCCGCGCTGCTGGGGTAACCCTTGCCGCCCTCTTCAGCCCGGAACACGGGCTCACCGCCAGCCGCGAAGGCCGGGTCGGCGACGACACCGATGCGCCGACCGGCTTGCCCGTCTATAGCCTTTACGGCGCGACGCGGCGGCCGACAGCGGCGATGCTGGATGGCCTCGACGCGCTGGTGGTCGACCTACAGGATGCCGGAACGCGCTTCTACACCTATGCCAGTACCCTGGCCTATGCGATGGAAGCGGCCGCTGAGCGCGGACTACAGATCGTCGTCCTCGACCGCCCCAACCCGCTGAATGCAGCCGCGGTACAAGGGCCGTTGCTCGATGCCGAACGGCGCGGCTTCACCGGCTACTGGCCGCTGCCGATACGCCACGGTCTGACGCTGGGCGAATTCGCCGGCTTGTTCAAGGCCGAAGCCGGCCTGCCGCTCAGGCTGACGGTGATCGCGATGCGGGGCTACCGCCGCGATCAGTGGTATGACGACACCGGCCTGCCCTGGCTGCCGCCCTCGCCCAACCTGACCAGCCTCGCGGCGGCGCTTCTCTACCCCGGCGTAGGCATGATCGAGGGCGCCGAGGTGTCGGTCGGGCGCGGCACCGCCACCCCGTTCGAACGGGTCGGCGCACCGTGGATCGACGGCCGGCGGCTGGCCGACGAACTGGAGCGGATGGCGCTGCCCGGGCTGCGCTTCGTCGCCGCCGAGTTCGTGCCGGCGACCGGGCCGTATGCCGGCGCACATTGCCATGGCGTGCGCATCGAGGTCACTGCGCGCGATGAGCTCGATACCCCGGCACTGGGCATCGCCCTCGCCGCAACTCTCCATCGCCTTTATCCGGAAAATTTTTCGCTGGCAAAAACATTGGGGAATGTCGGCAACCAGACGACGCTCGACGCCATTCGCAACGGCACCGACCCGCAGCAAATCGTCGCCGGCTGGCGCCCACCGCTCGCCGCCTATCGCACACGCCGCGCGCCCTACCTGCTCTATCCCTGACCCAGAGCGGCAGGCCTGCGCACGCTCAGAGCCGGGCCACCATCTGCTCGTAGCTCTGGCCGCGCTGAGCGAGGAACTGCGACAGCACGGCCAGCCCCGCCGGGATGGCCTGCTTGGCCGGTACGGTGCGTTCGGCGGCGCGCACGTCCCGGTACAACGCGGCGATCGTGCCCAACGCTTCGCGTCGCGGGACACGCCGCACCGAGCGATAGCCGACGATCTCGCCGCCACCGTACTCGGGCTGTATGTGGGCGAATACCCAGTAATAGCCGCCATCCTTGCTCATGTTCTTGAGGTAGCCGTAGAAGTCGCCGCCCTCCTTCAGCGTTTCCCACGCCAGCCAGAAGATCGAACGCGGCGTGTCCGGATGGCGAACGATATTGTGTTGCGAACGCAGCAGTTCCTTCTGCGCATACCCCGAATAATCGACGAAAACGTCGTTCACCGAGGTAATGCGGCCACCCGTATCGGTGGTGGAAATGATGTACTCGTCGGGTTTCATGACCCGCTCGATCGCGGTCGGCACAATGTTGCGTGGTTTCATCCTGCGGTCCTGGAATAGTCGCCTTGAGCAACGGCGTGCAGCACCCGCTCCTTGTATTCGGCTGAGATGGGTAAGGGAGCGATCAGCACGCTATGGCTGGTCGCCGGGATGAGATTTTTGATGTTCACCAGATCGGCGGGAATCGCCGGGTTCTCCGGATGGACGGCGATATGCCGGGCGGTATCGCCGGCAAGCCGGGCGACGTTGGCGCGCAGAGTATCGGAGCCGCGGATCAGCAAAGCGATCAATTGCGGCAAAGCCCACGCCTCGACCAATTCAAGGGTCATCTGCTTGAAGCTGAACCCCACCGCCTGCTGCTGCGCCTGTACGGTTCTCAGCGCACGGCCGGAAATCAGCTCGTCGATGGCCTTCTGCGGCAACTCCGCGGCGAAATGCCACAGCAACAGTTCGCCCGATTCGGCCAGCAGTGCGGCGAGGGCCACCTCATCCGGGGAAATATCGGCACGCGTCATCGCCCAGGCGCGGGCAATGCGGGCAGCGACAACGGTGCGTTTGGCGCACTCCTTCATTGCCGCAAGCGATTCGTCGGCAAGCGCGCTGTGCCGGACGGTACGCAACAGATCGTCGACACCGGCCTGTAGCACCGACGCCAGTGCCGTCGTGGTTTCCTGTCCCAGGGTTCGGGAGCGACGGCCTTCGACGCGGCGCAGGAGCTTAAGCACCAGGAACGGGTCGTCGAAGACGATGGCCGTCAGTTCCTTGGGCGAAACTTGATCCTGCTTTTCCTCGCAGAGCGCGGTCAATCGATCGCGCGTTTCCGCAAATACCGGAATCTCCTTGTCCTTGAGGAAAGCGACCCACTGCGCAACGCCCCAGCCGAGTTGGAATTTGGTGAGCATGATGCGGCAACCTGACGGGCCTCCCTTCGAGTATCTGTAATCAGCATACATTCTTTGACCGCTTTGCAGCATGGCTGTACCGCCGTGGCGACATCGCGGGACGACTGGCTATCGGCCGGAATTGCGCCGCCGCGCGGGCGCTGCGAATCGCCGCCGGCCGTTAAGGCGGCCTTAAGCTCGCTGCGTCAGTATCAAGCTCCCTTTTCTGCTTCAGGAGACCGCCATGTCCCGCATCCTCCACCCCTTCGCCGCGACCCTGCTCTCCGTCGTCGCCGGAACGCTCTTTGTCGTCATGAGCGTCGCTTTCGTATCGATTCCATTCTCGACGGGCGGCCATCCTGGGGAAAACGTTGTCGCCGCGACGCAGATCCATCTCAGCTGAAGGCAGGACGCACGGCCGCCTTATTCAGTCCTTGCAGAGGAAACCGCCGCGCGGCCGTTATTCTCCGCTTCATCGCGGCGCGGCGGCGGGTCCGCCGGATCAGCCGCCGCGCCCGGCTTCGCGGCGGGCCAGGCCGGACTTCGCCGAGCGTTCGATCTTCTCCAGAAAGTCGGGAAAATCCAGGCCGTACTTGGCGCGCAGCCCCTTGGCCGCCACCTGTAGGCGGCGCCAGTTGGGTTCGAAGGTCGGGTTCTTGAAGGCCAGCAGCACGTGATTATCGTCTTCGCGCACCGGGAACACGATGACCCGATCGTCGAAAACCTGCATTGCCATGCCGATCAGTCCGGCATAGGTCGTCTTGTCCCCCGCCAGGTTGACCACCAGCGTCCCGCTTCCGGTCAGCGCGGCCTTGGCCTGCTCGAAGAATTCCTGGTTGGCGAGGCCGGGAGCGTAGCCGGTGCGGTCGAAGGCATCCACCAGCAGCACGTCGATGTTTTTCTCGGCGCGTGCCAGATATTCGGCGCCGTCGGCCTCCAACACGTCCAGATTCGGTCCGTCGGCGGGAACCAGGAAGGCCTCGCGCAGCGCGATCACATCCGGATTGTTGTCCAGCACGGTCATCTGCGTCGCCGGCAGCCGGTAGTGGCAGAACTTGACCAGCGAGCCGCCGCCCAGGCCGATCAGCAGGATGCGGCGCGGCCGCGGCTGGAACAGCAGGAAGGACATCATCTTTTGCGTATAGCGCAGATCCAGCGCATTCGGCGCTTCGAGGCGCATTGCACTCTGGATCAAGCAGCCGTCGAAATGCAGATAACGCCGCTCGCCGTCGTCGATGACGAACGGCTTGGCATAGCTTTGGTCCAGCAGTTGCGCCCGCAGCTCGCCGGCGCTGGCCCCGGGCGGTTCGAGCAGCAGCACTCGGCCCTGATGGGTTTCGAACGGGCTGGGTATTTCAAACCAGGAGGAAGCGGCGGACATGGGTGGCTGACGGTTGCGCTAGGGTTGCGGCTGGCGGCGTTTTTCCAGCTTGCCCTTCAACTCGGCCAGCGCCGCCGCGGCGGCCTTCTCGCCCTCCAGAACCGCCCGGTGCCGCCCGGCGAAATCGGTCGCCGGCAGATCCGCCGTGGCCGGACGGATCACCACATCGGCGTCCGGCGTTTCGTGGCGGCTGATGGTCTGGCCCATGATGGCGAAGGTTTGCAGCAACACGTTGAGGATGCCGCTGGGATTGGCGTCCTGCGGTTTGGCGGAGATATCCACGGCAATCACGAAATTGGCGCCGAGGCGGCGCGCGATGTGGATCGGCAGCGGGCTCACCAGGCCGCCATCCACGTAGTCCCGGCCGCCGATGTTCACCGGCTGGAACACGCCGGGCACGCTGGCCGAGGCGCGCACGGCCATGCCGGTATTGCCACTACGGAAGATCACCGGCTCGCCGCTTTTCAGGTCGGTGGCCACGGCGACAAAGGCCCGCGGCAGCTTTTCCAGCGGCCGCTGGCCGACCGCCTTGTTGACGAAATTCTGTAGCGCCTCGCCCTTGAATACTCCGCGGTCGGGCAGCGACCAGTCGCCGACCTGGCGCTCGTCCATCTCCAGCGCCACCTTCTGTAGCTCAAAGCCCGAAAGCCCCGCCGCGTAGAGCGCACCGACCACAGCGCCGGCGCTGGTGCCGACGACGATGTCGGGGACGATGCCCTGGGCTTCCAGCGCCTTGATCACACCGACATGGGCGAAGCCGCGCGCCGCGCCGCCGCCCAGCGCAAGTCCGATTTTCAGCGGCGGTGCAGCAGGCGGCGGCAGCGGAGCGGGAACCGGCGGCGCGGCCGGCCGGCCGCCCAGCACCGCGCAGCCGGCCAATCCGGCGAGCAGCAGGGCGAACAGAAACGCACGGGGAAAAAATTTCATCGGGAAACGCGATTGCGGCGGCGGCGAATTTTAGCCTGCCCACCATCGGTCCCGCAAAAACCCCGGCCACCGACATCAATCAGCTGGTCATGGGTTTCCGCGCGCGGCACCCACCGTACGTAGACACGGCCGACGCCGACATGTCGGGCTTCAGTGGCTGCCGCGATTCCGCTCATGCGCTGCACTACATCGACTTGTCGTTCATCACTCCACCGCTGAGATCGACCATATCAAGCGTTACTTGATCGAAGCGCAGTACCTTGCCGCCATTCCGGCTGGCGAAAGTCTGCGCCGTCGCCTCGGTGGCGAACGAGCCAATGGTCGGGCCCATCGAGCCCATCATTTTGCTGCCGACAACGAAAAAGGCCGTCCTCGCATCAATCCAGTTATCTTGCGGATGAGCCCAGTCAGCACGGCCCATGTCCTGCGTATAGACCGCAACCACTCGCTTTTTTTCCTCCGGATGCAACAGGATGGAAAACATCTCCTTGGTGTCGCAGAAGAAATCCGGTCCGCCCCGTTCGTAATGAATCTGCGCCTTGGGACCTGGGAAGTCAGCCAGCAGCATGCCGTCGAGAATGCAAGCCGTGTCTTTGCCGATCTCCTGCGCGGAGGGTGCCTGGACCGGCTTGCTACAGGCCGCAAACAGCAGGCCGGTGACGAGGATAGAAATCAAACGCCGGCCAGAGCCGTGGACCCGCTTTGTATTTTGCAAGTTCATTTGAATCTCCAAGTGGCGACGCCGAGCGGTGCGATGATCCAGAACATCATCACGCCGCCGAGCAGCCAGGGGTTAGCCAGGGTTTCGGGAAAGACGGTTACCAGTCCATACATCTGGCGCACATCATCGAAGCCGAAGATGTTGAGGATGCGGAAGATGTCGGCCGGATTTAGCAGCAGCAGGACCGGGAAGAAATCCATGCTGAAACGGCCGTCTCCGGCGACGAGAAGGCCAAGCAGGAGCAAGTCGTAGATCAGTACGTAGAAAAACCACAATGCGATCGCAATGCCGCTGGCACGCATGCGATCCGATGCCAGCACCGAGACCAGCATCGCCATGCTGAGAAATGCGAGGCCGAGCAAGAATGCACTGACGATAAAGCCGCCATAGTGGTAAAGCGCGTTGCTGCCAATCTGATAGAGGATCAGTACACCCGCCAGACCAAAGCCGGCGACGGTGGCAACACCAAGGGCACCGGCAAGGCCGAGAAATTTGCCCAGCAGAAGTTCGAAGCGGGTGATCGGCATCGACAGCAGCAGTTCCAGGGAACCGTGCTCGCGTTCGCCGACAATGGCGTCATAACCGAGGATCAGGGCGATCAGGGGTACCAGGTAGATAACCAGGCTGACCAGGCTGGCAATAGTGACATCGATGCTGCGGAATCCCACTGCACCCTGCTGCGCCGAGCCGAAATAGGCGATAGCCAACGCAAAAGCGGTAAACACACAGGCCACCGCCAGCACCCAGCGGTTGCGCAGGCGATCGCGGAATTCCTTGCCAGCAATGATGCCGATGGGCCGTAGTTCGATGACGCTCATGACACACCGTCCGCATAGCCGAGATAAACCTCTTCGAGCGAAGCTTCGTGCACCTCGATATCGGCAATCCCTTCGCCGAGACCGGAAAGCGCCGTCAGCAGCACCATCTTGCGTGCGCGCGCACAGGCGAAGCGGACGACATCACCGCTGATCTCGACGCTGCCGATGCCCTGCGCGGCCAGAATGTGCCGTAGCGAATCGGCGACCCCCGCAGCACCAGGGCGCAGGACAATGCGCAGATTGAGCGGAAGATCCTGCGCTTCGCGCAGCGCCTGCACGGTACCGAGAGCCTGAAGGCCTCCATCGCGCATCAAGGCCAGCCTGTCCACGCGCTGCTGTATCTCCGCCAGGATGTGCGAAGTCAGCAGCACGGTGACGCCGCCGCTGCGCAACTCGTTCAGGATGCTGTAGAACTCAAGGATGCCATGGGGATCGAGGCCGTTGGTCGGCTCGTCGAGAAACAGCAGGCGCGGCGAGCCAAGCAACGCCTGTGCAAAGCCGAGCCTCTGGCGCATACCCTTGGAATAGCCGCGGACGCGCTTGCCTGCGGCCGCGGCGAGCCCCACGCGGGCCAGCAAGGCCATGCAAGCGCCGGTATCGGCACCCTTCAGGCGGGCGAAGAAGCGTAGCGTTTCGAGACCGCTCAGATTGTCGTAGAGCGCCAGGTTTTCAGGCAGGTAACCGATACTGCGCCGCACTTGGCGGAAGGCTTCGCCGCGCACCGGCTGCCCGCCGATACGGATTTCGCCCGAACTTGCCGGCAACAAGCCGAGCAACATCTTGAACAGCGTGGTCTTGCCGGCACCGTTATGGCCAATCAGGCCGAACAGTTCACCCTCCTGGATCGAGAGGTCGACGCCGTCCACCGCCTTGATATCGCCGAAGCGTTTGCGCACTCCAACGATCTCAATGAGGGTATTTGCCAATCCACTTCCTCCAATCCTGAATCAGGGGCTGCATGCGCGGATGCCGGTCTACGATGCTAGGGCTACGCAGCAACGGGAACTGGCGGGCGATCAGCTTTAAGGTGTGTACCGCCGGACTATTGAGCAACAGCTTGACCAGCGGATACTTCCAGGTCAGGCGATCGACCACGTCATTGGCCTCGTAGGGAATGTCGCCGAGGCCATCGCCGTCGGCATCCCATCCTGCGTAGTTGCTCCAGAAGTTGCCGTGCTTGGAACCCCACAGTTCGTCGCGTGCGGCGACGTAGCGCACCTGGTCGCGGTTCTGGATGAAATCGTTGGCATCGACCTCGTTGTGGATCGAACCGGCCCAAACATGAGCGCCGACGCCGTTGCCGATGATCAGATTGTTCCTGATCACGTTGTATTCGGCATCGTAGATGAAGAAGCCGCGACTGTTGCGCGCCGCGATGTTGTTTTCGATAACGGAATCCTGGATCGTACGCAGCATGATGCCGTGGTCGGTGTTGCCCCAGGCGCGGTTGTTGCGCACCACTTGACGGCGCACCTCCATCAGAGCCAGGCCGCCGCGATTGAGATAACTTTCGTTATCCTCCCACAGGTTGTCGTTCGAGTTCATATAGTGCGTGCCATAGCGCAGGTGGTGCATGATGTTGCCGCGGAACACCGCATGATGCGAAACATCGACGTAGATGCCGTCACGGGCAAAGCTGATGTGGTTGCCGATGATTTTGGCCCCGGTCGTGTTGTAGAGCTGGATGCCGTTGCCGCGCTGGGCCGAGGCCACGTCGCGCTTGCCGGCGATCAGGTTGCCGCTGACCTCCGGATCCTTGAGCTTCTCGATCCATAGCCCGAACAGGTTATAGACCAGCACGTTGCGGCGCACCGCGATCCGGTCGGAGCCTGGTTCGACATAGATACCCGCGTTCTGCGCACCGAGATCAGAACCGCTATCACGAATGATCAGCCCTTCGATGATCACATCCGACGCCTTTACGCGGATCACGTCGCCAACGCCGCCGCCGCTCAACGTTGGCCGCTCGATGCCGATGAGGTGCAATGGTTTGTCGATCACAAGACGTTCTACATAGTTGCCGCGCTGCATGCTGACCGTATCGCCCGACTTGGCCATCCGAACTGCCGCGGCGACCGATTCACCCGGGCTTACTACCCATTGTGCGGCCTCGGCGCCCGCGGCGGCGAGGCCGAGTCCGAGCAGTGACATACAGCGGATGAGTGAGCGGATCGTCATGAATGCTGCCGCGCGAGGTCAGCCACCAATCCATGCCAACGCCTTGAGGACGCGAATGGCAAGAAAAAGCAGCGCAGCGATGAGCAAGTTTTTGAACGACACATAGCAGATCATGTCCATCAGGTTTGCGCTACGATAGTTGCGTCCCCACCATGGCCCATCCTTGATATAGGGCTTCGACTCCAGGCGCACCAGCACCTCGAATACGCTCCAGCCGATCCACCAGCCCAGCGTTGCGTTGCTCGCAACGCGCCCGACCGCAGCGAGGACCCAGACGGCGGTGACTACCGTCGCAAGGCCGAAGCTCAACGCCACTGCGAAGCGGCCGCGGCGGAAGCTGTGCCGGCTCCACGGCCACAGGTGGTCCCAAACTTCCCACGCCAGCCGGCGCAGGCTGTGATAGTCGTCGGCGTAATGCGGCAGCAGCCGGATGCGTTTCTCGCTCATCTATGAAAACGCTGATCAAGTACCACACCGTTCGGGCTGAGCTTGTCGAAGCCCAGGGCTGACGCGACTTGCGCTTCGACAGGCTCAGCGCGAACGGACTTGTTCAGTGCTTCCCTATCGGTCTCCTCCATCGTTCGCGCGACGATCGGCTTGATCGGAATGTAGTAGCCGTCGGCACCGATCGGCGTCAATTCGAGTCCACTGCGAGTACGCCGCCGACGCTCCTTGGTCAGCGGCGGGCAGGTATGGTCGTCGTAATAGAGAATCTGGCATTCGAGGCAGAGCAGACATTCGCGCTGGTCGATTCGGCCCGTGTCTTCAATGGCAAGAGAACCGCAGCCCTTCTGGCAGGCGTGGCAGGTTTCGCATTCGGCCTTGCGTTTGAGCGCGAACCAGCGAAACGTCGTCGGCATCGCCAGCCCGGCACCAAGCGGGCACAGGTACTTGCAGAACGGTCGCTCGATAAACAATCCGGCAACAGCGAGCATGACCCAATACAGCACGAAGGGCCAGGTGCGGTTCCAGACGCCGCCAACGAAGAACGTCGACTTGAACGGTTCGACCTCGGCCATTCTCTCGGCCGTGCTCATCGAGTAAAACGAGACCACGACGAGCAGCGCGAAGATACCGTACTTGAGCCATTTCAATCGGTCGTGCCAACGCATCGGCAGGTGGAACTGGAAACGCTTCAGGCCGAGCGCCCCGGCGATCTTGAACGAAATTTCCGACAGCGCGCCGTAAGGGCAGAGCCAGCCGCAAAACAGTCCTCGTCCCCATATGAAGACGGTAACGATGATGAACATCCAAAAGATGAAGATCAGCGGGTCGGACAGGAAGAGCTCCCAACGCCAGTGGAACACCAGCGAGTGGAACCAGGTGAGGATCTGCGTGATGCTCGGCTGGGCCAGACTGTAGAAGCCGATGAAGCCGGCGCTGAGCGTCCAGATCAGGTACTTGGGGATCGACACCCAACGTTTGTCCTTGCGCGTCGCGCGCCGCACCAGTCGATCGCGCATGGCATAGAGCGTAGCGGTAGCGGCGAGCAGCAGGATCAAGCCGATGATCTGCGACAGCTTCGCCTGCCAGATGCGCAGCCAGGTCGGTGCCGGCTTGACGATCTCGGGACGGCCGCCTTCGAGAGTGCGCGCCGGCAGCCAGTATTCGCGATCGAAGTTGGCGAACGTCTTGGTGCCGGTCTGCTGGTCGAGTTTGTTGGCGAGGAACACCAGGCTCCACGGATAGGCGGCGCTGAAATTCCCGCCGCGCAAGATGAAAATCCCCGACTCGCGATAGGTCGGTGCGCCGGCGGCGGCTATACCGTACAGGTTCAGGTAATCGGTATCGCGGAAGGTATGGGTATCGACATCCTGCACCACCTGAATACGATCATAGATACCGCCGCGGACGAAGCCCGAGCCCTTGAACGAGGCAGTACCGTTGGCGACGATGAAAAGCGCGTGCTCGTCAGGCTTGAGGTCGGCCATCAGCCGCTGCCAGTTTTCGGGGCCCAGCACGCTGCGGCCGACGACCGGCACGTTGAGATAACCGAAATACATGTCGATATAAGGTTCGCCGCTATCGGCAACGCCGACCTCGTCGGGTCGCACGCGCAGGTGCCGAATCAATCCGTCGGCGAGCAATGCGGGCCAGTCCTGCGTTTCCGCAGAGGGAACGAAGCGCGCCGGCACTTTGGGATCTGCCTTGATGATGCCTACCTGCTTGGCGATCGCGTAGGAGCTGCGCATCATCACCTGGTTTTGCGCAATCACCGTCACCGTAGCGCCACTGATCGCATCGAGACCTATGGAGTCACCATCGGCGCGTGCCGTACCGATCTCCACCTTGCTGCCGGCGAATTTGCCAACATACTGGCCGATGAACTTGGTGAGCTTTTCCTCGGGAATGCCCACCAGCAGAATAGGCTCGCTGTGCTTGAGTATCCTGGCCCCGGTAATAACGCCGCGGGTGTCCATGCCGATCAGCGTGACGACCGGCTTGCCCGAGTAGCCCGGGATATCGACGATATCGGTCGACAGGAAGACGTAGCCGATCAGTTCGCGGCGCGCGCTGTTCGTTTCCGGGTGCTTGTCGTCGCGTTCGCCGGTGTTGCGGTAAGCCTCTACGTAAGTCGGCCTGCCCTTGCGCGGCGAAAATGCGTCGGCGCCGGGAATAACGTCCTTACATGGCGCATAAGCGCACAAATCGGGATCGGTCGATAGCTGCGACGGAAGCGGCGCCTCGTAAGCGCTACCGAAGCCGGACGCAGACCACAACAGCCACGACAGCGTGCAGAGGATGCGGATAAACGAAAGAAGATGGAACGGCCTCATGATGCGGCCTGCACAATTGGTTGGGGGAAAGAAGCGGCAGAGGCAATGCCTTGCCGCTTTTTTTATTTAAAAATAAGGTGTCAGCCCTCGACGATCATGCGCCCGCGCATCTCCAAATGCAGTGCGTGACAGAAGTGCGTACAGTAGTACCAGAACACCCCTGCGCGTTCAGGCTTGAAGGTCACCGACCTGGTTTCCTGCGGACCTACGATGAAGCAGATGTCCTGCCCCTCAAGGCCAAAACCATGGTGAAGGTCTTCCACCTTGTCGTGATTGGTCAAGATGATCGTCACCTCGTCGCCCTTCTTGACGGTGAACTCGTTCGGCGTAAAGGCGGGCGCAACGGACATGAGCCTTACCGTGACCTTGTTTCCCTTGCGCTCGACTCCGGCCTCCTCGAATGCCTTCACGGCGATGGGCGAGTCCTCCATCGTATAAATCTGCTTGGTCTTGATCTTGTCGCGCCGAACAATGATTGCGTCATGAGGCTCGGGGTGGGCGGTATGGTCGTGCAGCAGCACCATCTTGTCGCCGCTGATATCGATCAACTGCTCGGTCTCGACGTGCAACGGGCCGACCGGAAGGAAGCGGTCTTTTGAGAATTTGTTGCCCGAGTTGAAATAGAGTCCGTCGGCTTCCTTGGTTTCGCCCATCGACGTATACCCATGACCCGGCTGGTAGTGCACGTCGATACGATCAACTACGACCTGGGCTTGCTTGTCGCCCTTGAAATGCGCGATGGCTTTCTCGATGTTCCACTTGACGACCTGACTATCGAGGAACAACGACGTATAGGCATTGCCCCTATTGTCGAACCCGGTATGCAATGGGCCCAGGCCGATTTCCGGCTCAGCCACCACGGCATCGCGCGGCTCCTTCAGTTCGCCGTTGAACCATTTCAGGACCAGGTCGTGCTGAATCACGGTTGCGGTCGGCGAGAGTTTGCCCGCGCAGACGTAATATTTTCCGTCCGGCGTAATGTTGACACCATGCGGGTTCTTCGGCACCGGCACGTAGCAGGTCAGCGCAGTCTTCGGATCGCTGTTTGCCGCCTTCGTGCCATCGACCACCGGCACTTTCGAATCGCCTATCGTCTTCGTCTTTCCGGCCTTGACGGCCGCTTCAATCCGCTCGACATTAAAGAAGACACAGGCATCGCGTTCGGCAGACATCATATCCGTATAGACCTGACCGTTCTCGGTGTTATAGCAGTTGAGTGCCGCCAGCTTCCCGTCGTACGAGGTAGCGCAGAGATCCATATTGCCGTCGATGCGCACCTGCCAACGCACGGCCATGCTTTCTGCATCTACACAGGTGAGCAGACAGCCGTAGGTAGCGAAATCCTTCGCGTTAGATGTCTTGTTCGGCAGAGGCACGTGGAATTCGGCGCCGCAAAATACGCGCGTCGTATGGTTAATGCTCGCGTCGACCGGATCGCGTTTGTCCGGGAAAATGCCATGAAATCCCTGGACATTGGGAATCTCGATGATCTTGTCGCATTCCAAGTAATCGCCGCGAATACGCGCCATGCGGTTGTTCAGCTTATCGTTCACCCAAAAGTATTTTCCGTCGTATGTGCCATCGGCGTACGAACCGTGTACATGGTGTGTATCGCCGGTACGGTACTTGAGACTTCCATCCGGCCGCGTGCCAATGATTTTTTTCGACTCGTTGGTGATTCCCCATCCCGACATCGGATCGATATTGAATACCGGGATACGCTTGAGCGTACGTCCAGAAGGCACACCGTAAATACGCACCTCGCCCGAATGGCCTCCGCTCGACAACATGTAGTAATCGTCGAGTTGCCCCGGCTTGACCTCGCCTTTGGCGTGAGCGTTGGTCTCGGCAGCAGGTTTAGCCTGCGGTGCGGCAGCTGGCGTCGGCTCGGACTTGCTACAGGCCGACAACAGGCCAAGTCCTGCGCCCGCCAATCCGACCACCGCGGTCGAATTTAGGAACTTGCGCCGTCCGGTTTCGGGTGTCGATTCGTCGTCTGTTGGTCGGTTGTCTTCGCTCATGCTGTTTTCTCCTTTGAGAATTTGGGAATTTTCCGTAGTACTTCCACTGCAGAATTCAAAAGACCGTTCCCGACAGTGCGCTCATGACAAAAAAAAGTAATTGATGGCTATCAACAAAACGGCTGGAAACACCGCGCGAGAAGATGACGCAAACGCAGGTGTCCGAATATCAGGTCGGGGTAAAAAGCAGCGGTACAACAGCAATGTGACTGTGACCATTTATGCTTGGCTTAGGACTTTCGCGAGAAGGCGGTAGCTACGTATCTTCACCCCTCTTTTGGTTGATGTTACGAAGCCCGTCCGCATGGCTCATGCCGCAATCACAGAATACGCCATAAGTTGCAAGAAACATATTGCTTATAAAAGTACAGCAGGCGACCTATGCCAGCCATGAAAGCTGACGCTCCAGGCGCTTTGCACCCTTTATGGCATCGATCTTCCCGAACGCGGTGCAATCCGCGTTGGATTCAGGAAAGCTATGCACCACTTTGCAGCGGTGCGGCCCGAACATCTATCCGCGGCTTGACTGTGCTCAATCGACTGAATACTGAAACAAACCGGTCAGCCGCCCGCCCTCTTTCATCCGCCCGGCGACCAGCACCGACCCCGCGGCGGGACGCAACTCGCCGTCGAAAAATCCTGCGTTGCCCGCGAGCGGCGTCGAACTGCCGCCGTTCATCAACACGATTTCCTCGAACGCCTGCGCCTGCATGCGGAACCGATAGGGCTGGCCGGCGCGCAAGTACTGGGTCAGCGGAATCGATTCGACCTTCAGCCCGCGGTGGTTCTGCTCGAACACAGTGACCAGCCCGCGGTAACCGGGTTCGGCGATGGCCCGGCTGATGGCGCTGCCGCCGACGCCGGCACGGAACAGGCCGGGGTCGACTTTCGGCTGGGCTTCAAACTGCCCCTTGCTGAGCGACAGCCCCATGGCCTGACGCCAATCGGGATCGAGCGGCCAGTGGGTGAATTTGAGTTCGTCGGCCTGGCCGAGGAAATACACCGGATCGAGCAGCTTGGTGTAGCGGTCCTGGAACACGTAACCGGCGCCCCAAGTGGCGTCGATCGTGTACCACCGCCCCTCCAGCCGGGCCATGTTCCAGGCATGGTTTGCGCTGTCGAATACCGTGTATTCGGCTACGCCGTAGGCCTTGGCGTAGCCCTGGACGACGGCTGCTTCCAGCCCGGCGGCACGCGCCAGGGCCAAAAACAGCGCGGCAAAGCCATCGCAGACCGTCACCCGCCGCTTCAATACGTCTTCGGCTGTGACCTTGCTGTCGCGGTATTCGCCTCTGAGGTAGGCATCGACGTCGTAGCCGATGCGGTCGCCGATCCAGGTGAAAATCGCCCAGGCCTTGTCGGCGGAAGAAAACGAGGCCGGAGCCAGATAAGCGGCGAGACCGGCAATCGACCTCTCCACCTCGGCCGGGGCCGCCAGCGCATGACGGGTCACCTCGGGCGGCCCTTCGGCGGCACGGGCCGGAACGCACCACAAGGCGGCCACCACGCTCAGTCCGCACAGCCATCGCATCATCAACATAAACCAACCTCCTCCCTGCTTTGGCGTCATCGATCCCGGCTTCGATTCTAGATTCTAGTTTGAACCATGCAGCGCGAGCTACCCGCCACGAAAGCTAAAACCCGATCGATTGCCCGGCTCCCAGCAAGGTGGCGATGCCCAGTACCGCAAAAATCGCAGCGGCGATCCGGTGCACCAGCTTCACCGGCATCGTGTGCGCGATGCGGTCGCCCATGATGACGGCCGGCACGTTCGCCAGCATCATGCCGAAGGTCGTGCCGGCGACGACGGCGAACAGATTCTGGTATTGGGCGGCCAGAGCGACGGTAGCCACCTGGGTCTTGTCGCCCATCTCGGCCAGAAAGAAGGCGACCAGCGTGGTGCCGAAAACGCCCAGCCGGGCCAGCTTGGCATCGTCTTCGTCGAACTTGTCGGGAACCAGCGTCCAGGCCGCCATGGCGATGAACGACACGCCGAGCACCCAGCGCAGGATCTCCGGCCCCATCAAGGTGGTGATCCAGGCCCCCACGGCGCCGGCAAAACCGTGATTGGCCAGCGTGGCGACGAGAATGCCGAGGATGATCGGCAGCGGCTTGCGAAACTTCGCGGCGAGGATGAAGGCAAGGAGTTGTGTTTTGTCGCCGATTTCGGCGAGGGCGACGATGCCCGTGGAGATCAGGAAGGCTTCCATTTCGATTTACCGGCCCGGGCTTCGACGAATGACCAAAACGCCTCCCCGGGCGATCCGAAGGCGGTTCAGTCAAAGGTCTTGCCAAGCAGAAACCGCTTACGCCATGGCCTAATGGCCAAGTATGTTGACGCAAGCCCCTTCGGAAAAGGGCGGCTACTCCCCAATGACGGCGGCCATTGTATCGGCTGGCTAGCCGCCGGTCCATCGGCTGGTGTACCTTTGTCGCTGAACCCCCAACCCAACAACGATACGATGATCTTCCGCACAATGTCTCCGATTCCATGGCAGCAACACGCACGCCGGCTTGCCGCCATCGCCGCGCTGCTGTTCGGCCTGTGCGCCGCGCTGTCGGCCGCCGCGGAGGCCGGCCCCACGCTGGAGGTCTTCGTCCGCGAAGGTTGCCCGCACTGCGCGCATGCCAAGCGGTATCTGGATCGCCTGCGCGCACAGCGTCCCGCGTTGCGGGTGGCCATCCACGATATCCGCAAGGAGCCGGCGGCGCTGGCCCGCTTGCAGGAGCTTGCGGCTCAGGCGGATGGCACGGCGCCGGGCGTGCCGAGCTTCTATCTGGAAGGCAAGCTGATCGTCGGCTTCGTCGATGAAACCACCACCGGGACCGCCATCGAGGCCCTGCTGGACCGGCAGGCGACGGTCGAGACGCCGCCTGCCGCCGCGGAATCCGTCGTCCTGCCGTGGCTGGGGCGCGCCATCGGCGTCGAAGACCTCGGCCTGCCCCTGTTCACCGTGCTGATCGGCCTGCTCGACGGCCTCAACCCCTGCTCGATGTGGGTCCTGGTGATGATGATCTCGTTGCTGGCGGCGACCCGCGACCGCAGGAAGATGCTGGCCATCGCCGGCACCTTCGTCGCCATCGAGGGCATCGCCTATTTCGCCTTCATGGCGGCGTGGCTCAATCTGTTCCTGTTGATCGGGATATCGCGCGCATCGGAAATCGTCCTCGGGGCGATTGCGCTGATCGCCGGACTGATCAACGCCAAGGACTTCTGCGCCTTCGGCCGCGGCATCACGCTGTCGATTCCGGCGGCGGCCAAACCCGGCATCTACGCGCGGATGAAGCGCCTGCTGCATGAGGAAAGCCTGCCCCTGGCAATTGCCGGCGCCGCGCTGCTGGCGATTCTGGTGCAGATCGTCGAGCTGCTGTGCACCTCGGGCCTGCCTGCGCTATATACCCGCATCCTGACGCTGCGCAACCTCGACCCGTTGCGCTATTACGGCTACCTGCTGCTCTACAACCTGATGTACATGCTGGACGACGTCGTGGTGCTGACCATCGGCATCGTCACCCTCAGTCGGCGCCGGCTACAGGAAAACGAAGGCCGCCGGCTCAAGCTGCTGTCCGGCGTAGTGATGCTGCTGCTCGGCCTGTATCTGCTGGCCGGGCCGCACTGAGGCGGCACACCCCCTCGGCGGCGGAGTTCGCCCCGGGCGTAGCGCACGCCGCTCCCCCATCCGCCCGGCACCCGGCCAGATTCCGTGGCCCGTCCCAGCTACCCCCGCATATGCCGCCAGGCAGAAATGCGCTGCCTGGCTTATGACACTTGATATCCCGAATGGTTCACAGCAGAATCCCCGAATGACCAAACTTTTCCTACACCGTCGTTGGGCTCCTTACCAATGAGCTACCTTGCCATGAACAAAGCACTTTTCTTTTCTTGTCTCGTAGGCTTGACGTCTGCTTCGCATGCCGAGAATCTTCTTCCGCCTCAGGGGGCAAGCGCAAACACTGTAGCTCAAGATATGTGGAGTTGCGTCAACACCGCTATCCGTTCGGCCTCTCGTGATGGCGTTCTGCTAAAAGATCTCGATAAAGAGTTACTGCAAGGACACTCAACTGTCGGTCATCTGTTTGAAGGATCGCTAGCTGGGCCACGCCCAATAGAACCCCGAGCTGATGGAGTTCTTGCACCTAGCGAGAGTCTCTTTAATGCCTTCAGCTCTACTAAGCGCACAGATCCATACGTCGTCTGTTTGCTGCTTAAAGGCTATAGATGGGAAGGCAGCAAAGAAACAGGCTTGGAGACGTTACAGCGCGTGGCAGATCAAGGGAATGTGCGGGCACAGGCAGAGTTGGGGCGTGCTTACTACCTCGGCTTGGGCGTCACTCGCAACAATAGCCTCGCGTTCAAAATGCTTAGCGCAGCGGCCTCGGCCAACGACCCCGACGGAGCGTTTCTCTTGGCCGTTCTATACACAGAGGGCGATGGTGTTCTTCCAGACGACAGCATGTCGGTACATTGGTTAAAGAAGGCCGCAGATGCGGGGCACTCACAGGCCCAGCGAGCATTGCCGCAGGCGGAACAGCAGGCGGCCAGTCGCAAGAAATCTAATGAAGAAGCCGCCGCAAAGCTTGCGGCGGTGCGTACCGCCGCTGAGTCAGGAAATCTGGAATCTCAAGGCACACTGGCCAACTATTTCATCGAAGGCATTGGTGTTTCTCAGGACGCCAACTTTGCTGTCGGCTGGTACAAGAAGGCTGCACAGGCTGGCGATGCAATAGCAATGAGACAACTCGGCATCATGTACGACAAAGGCCGCGGCGTGCCAGTTGATTACGTTGAGGCCGCTAAGAGCCTATTCCAGTAGGCCGGTTGCCCGCCAAGTGATGATGCCGCAGGCGAGATGCAACATGGCGATGAACGTTTCGGGGAGTTTCTCCCATCGAACAAGTATGCGACGAAAGCGATTC
>JALNXH010000022.1 GCA_023230455.1 Rhodocyclaceae bacterium
CTGGATTCCGAAGTTCGAGGACATCGACTGGAGCGGCAGCGAGGACGTCACCCGCGAACAGTTCGAACACCTCACCCAGGTCGATACCGATGCCTGGAAGCAGGAACTCAAGCTCCATGCCGAATGGTTCGAAAAATTGAAGAGCCGGTTGCCGCGGGCGCTAACGCTCAAACTGGAACTGTTTGAATTAGGAATGGTGGATTGAGGATTCCTTGCCTCCAATACAAAGCGGCCGCCTGAGGGTGGCCTCTTTTTTTGTGGGCCAAAAATGAAAAACGCGCGGGAGCTTCTTCAAGCACCCCGCGCGCCCGCAAGGCGCGGACAACTCGCTAGAGCTGCCCGCGCGCCGATCCGGCAGATCAGGACGGACGAGAACCGGTCGGGAAAGGCCAAGCCGCCGCAGGATTCAGCGACGACTTCAACCCCGGCGCGGCAGCCGTCGATGGAGTCGACGCAGCGGGCGCGGGGGAGGCAGAAGGCTTGGCAGCAGCCTTCTTCGCTGCCGGCTTCTTGGCAGCTGCCTTAGCGGCAGGCTTAGCGGCAGGCTTCTTCGCTACCGGCTTCTTGGCAGCAGCCTTCTTCGCTACCGGTTTCTTGGCAGCAGGCTTCTTTGCCGGAGCAGCCTTCTTCGCTACCGGTTTCTTGGCAGCAGGCTTCTTCGCCGGAGCAGCCTTCTTCGCTACCGGCTTCTTGGCAGCAGGCTTCTTCGCCGGAGCAGCCTTCTTCGCTACCGGTTTCTTGGCAGCAGGCTTCTTCGCCGGAGCAGCCTTCTTCGCTACCGGTTTCTTGGCAGCAGGCTTCTTCGCCGGAGCAGCCTTCTTCGCTACCGGCTTCTTGGCAGCAGGCTTCTTCGCCGGAGCAGCCTTCTTCGCTACCGGCTTCTTGGCAGCAGGCTTCTTCGCCGCCGCGGGCTTCTTAGCGGCAGGCTTTTTCGCTACCGGTTTTTTCGCTGCTGCGGGCTTCTTGGCAGCAGGTTTTTTGGCAGCAGGCTTCTTCGCCGCCGGCTTCTTGGCTTTCTTTTCTTCAGCCATGTGAACCTCCATAAACAAAGTAACAAGGAAAAGACACCATTACTGCTACAGCAACCCATGCAGGGTTAGCATGGATTATTCACCGCTTTCAAGCTTCGGAAAGCGAGGAATTCCTAACGTTTTTCCGCCTATCACTGCGTTTATACCGGCGCGCAAAAAATGTTCGGCAACACATTTAGCACACCTATGCCAATCTGAAGCGAACTATCGATTCTTCTGCGCAGAGATTCAACAACTGATTGCCATCGACATCATTCACTGTATCAATCCCACGACAACAGCTTTTGCTTCAGCGTTAGCGCCGCAATGGAATTATCCTAAAAGCATAGTTCGCATTGCTGTGGTGAGTGGGGTGATCTCCGGTCGGGAATGATTCCCTCACACCCCATCCGCAAACAAAATTCCACCGATTCTCGGCCAGTCGAAACAGGGCCCTGGATCGTCCTTTCGCCCGGGTGCAACGTGCTCGTGGCCGACCACATCGCGAATTGGATATCGACTACGCAGCAGCATGAGAAGGGCAGACAGCTTCAGATACTGGGCTTCCTCGAAAGACCGATCGGGGCAACCTTCCAGTTCGATCCCGATGGAAAAATCGTTGCAACGCTCCCGCCCGTTCCAGCGCGACGCCCCCGCATGCCAGGCGCGCATGGCGCAGGGGACGAACTGGATCAACCGGCCGTCGCGGCGAATCAGAAAATGTGCCGAGACCCGGAGTCTGGCGAGTTCCGGATACAGCAGGGGATCGAGGCGGTTACCGAATAGATCGAGAATGCCGGGGCCGCCGAAACTGCCTGCCGGGACACTGATGAAATGCAGCACCACCAGATCGATCCGTTCGCCTCGCGGGCGCGGGTCGCAATTGGGCGATGCCTGCAACTGCGCCTCGCAAACCAGTCCGTCCGCGCCCGCCGCCCAAGTCAGCGTTGCAGTCATTCGTTGAGCCCGAGGCGCTCCATGCGGTAGCGCAACGAACGGAACGTCACCCCCAACAGACGCGCCGCCGCCGTCCGGTTGTAGCGGGTCTTCTGCAAGGCATCCAGAATAGCCTGGCGCTCGGCGCGATCCAGATAATCCTGTAGCGGCAACTCTCCCGCTGCCGGCGCATCTACAGCGACAGCGGCCACCGGCACCAGATTCAGGTCGGCCACATCGATCAGGTCGCCGGAGCGCAAGGCGATGGCACGCTCCAGAATGTTTTCAAGTTCCCGGACATTCCCCGGAAAGGTGTAACCGAGCAGCGCATCGCGTGCGCCAGCGGTCAACTTGGGCGCAGCAATACCCGCCGTTCCTGCAAGCCGATCGAGAATCCGCTCGGCCAGATGCCGGACGTCGTCGCCGCACTCGCGAAGCGCAGGGGTGCGCAATTCGATCACGTTCAACCGGAAGAACAGATCCTGGCGGAACCGCCCCTGCTCGACCATATCCCGCAGGTTCTGATGGGTCGCGCTGACGATGCGCACATCCACCGCCTCCTCGACCGGGCTGCCGACCTTGCGCACACGCTTTTCCTGAATCGCCCGCAGCAGTTTCACCTGCATGGAGGGAGGAAGGTCGGCCACTTCGTCGAGAAACAGGGTGCCTCCCTGCGCAAACTGGAAAAAGCCTTCCCGATCGCTCTCGGCCCCGGTAAATGCGCCTTTGCGATAACCGAAGAACTCGCTTTCCATCAGGTTTTCCGGAATCGCCCCACAGTTAACCGGAACGAACGGCGCGGCATAGCGCGGACTGCGCCGATGGATCAGGCGTGCCGCCAGTTCTTTGCCACTGCCCGATTCGCCGTAGAGGTGCACTGGCGCCTGGGTACGCGCCACGCGTTCGATCATCGAACGCAGTTCGCGCATCGGCGTGGAATCGCCGAGCAATGTAATCATTTCGCCGCCGCCGGCCGCTTCCTCGCGGGCCGGCATCACCAGCACCGATTTCACCAGCGCGCGCAGCTGCTCAAGCGAAACCGGCTTGGAAAGATAATCGAAGGCGCCGGCTTTGAGCGCACTGACGGCATTTTCCATGCTGCCATGCGCGGTAATGACGGCAACAGGAATTTCCGGGTGTGCGGCGCCGATGGCTTTCACCAGATCAAGACCATCTCCATCGGGCAGGCGCATATCGGTAAGGCAGAGGACGTAGCGCTGGTGCTCCAAAAGCGCACGCGCTTCGTCCACGCTGGCGGCGCAATCCGCTGCCAGGCCCATGCGCGCGAGCGTCATGTCGATCAACTCGCGAATGTCCGCTTCATCGTCGACCACCAACACGCGGCTCGCCGCCGCTTTTCTTTCAGCCATCGAGTTCGGCTCCCTTTGCAACGATGCGGAAACAGGCCCCAGCCACGTCACCCAGCAGTTCCAGCGCCGCACCGTTGGCTTCGCACAGCTCGCGCGCAATATACAAACCGAGCCCGGTACCGCTGCTACGGGTGGTGAAGAAGGGTTCGAACACCTGAGCACCGAATTCCGCGGCAATGCCCGGCCCGTCATCGCCCACCAGCAGAACAATGCGGCCACCATCCCCCGCCGCCACCCGGATGCGAATCCCGTTCGGCGCGCCGGTGCAATAGCGCAACGCGTTGCCGATCAGGTTGCCGAGCACCCGCGAAAGGTGGCCGCGATCGAAACGAATTTTCACATCGCCGGACATGTCGAGTTGGATGATCTCACGCGCGCGGGCATCGATCACGGCAGTTTCATCGACGAATGCTGCGAGGAACGGCAGCAAAGCGATGTCTTCGCTGTTTACGCGGTCGCGCCGCCCCAACTCCAGCACATCGGTGACCAGCCGGTTAAGACGCTGCGTATTGTCGCCGATGATGCGCACCAGGCGCGCATGCGCATCGGGGTCGGCCTTCTCGGCCAACAGTTCGGATGCATGGCTGATTGCCGAGAGCGGATTGCGAATTTCGTGTGCCATATTGGCCGTCAGCCGTCCCAGCGCCGCCAGTTTGAATTGCTGTGCCTGCGCCTGTAGCCGCTCCATATCTTCCAGATAGAGCAGGCAATTGTCTCCCGCCGCCGCCGGGAGGAACCGCACCCGTAAAGTGCGCCGCCCACCGTCCTGTAGCGAGTGGTGCAACACCTCGATGCGTGCGCTCCCTGCACGACGCCAGGCGTCGTAGCGCTCAGCCAACTCGGTGCTGAAATCCGCCAGCAGCGGTTCAGCAGGCACTTGCGCCGCACATAGGTACTCGGCGCGCGGGTTGTGCTGGCGCACCCGCCCCTGGCCGTCGACGACCAACACGCCGTCCTGCATGTCGCGAATGACCTGCTCATTGATATTGATCTGCTCGGCCAGCTCCGCTCCGCGACGACGCGCCAGTTCCTCATTGGCGACCACTCTCTTGGAAAGCAGGTGAGCGGAGATTGCCGTACCGAAAAAGCCGATGCAGATGATGCCGTTGAAGGTGAAATCGGCCAGATCGGCATTCTCGGTCAGCATCCGATAACCCTGCTCCAGCAGCACCGACATCGATGCGATGGCGGCATAGAACAGCGTCAGCCGCCCCTGCCCGACCAGCCCGGCGCCTGCCAGCACCACCAGCATCATGTAGCTGAAACCGCTGCGCGCACCGCCGCTGGCATACATCAACAAGGTGAGGGCGAGAATGTCCACCACCACCTCGACGGTCAGCAGCAGGTTGAAGCGACGGCGCCAGTGCGGCAGCCCCAGATAGAAACCGATGGCAGCCGCCAGATAGAGGCGGCTGACCCAGATGGCGATAGCGAGGTTCTGGATGCCGAACGGCTGCGACTGGTTTTCCAGCAGCGTAGACAAGAAAAACAGCCCCGCCACAACCAGGCGGTAAATGTTGAAGTAATGCAGCGAGCGCCAGAACGAATCGACGAGCGGCCGCTCGCCCCGATCTTTTGCGATCAATGCGATTTGCCCCACTGGTCCTTGTGTTTCTCGCAGCAGAACACCCGGTCAGCGTCCTTCACACCGTCGCGCTCTGGAAAGAACACGCCGCAACCGGCACAGGTCACCATCCGCACCGAGCCGTCTTCGGGGCGGATGCGGCGCTTCGAGCGCCCGCGAACCAGGAAGTGATATGCAAGAAAACCCAGGGCAAAAAGCAAAAGCCATTTAAGCAAAACGATCTCCACGACATGCCGTCGCGCCGAAGCATAGCGCAACCCCGACATCCGGCGGAGCCCTACGGCGCAATCCGGAAAAACCGACGCCAAAAATCGCTTGCGCAAGCGCCATAGTCGTTTTACTCTGACGGCCTATTAAAACGAACGTTTGATTTTAGCTGTCGATCATGGCCGAATCCGACACCCGCGAACGCATCCTTGATGTAGCCGAACGCCTGTTCATGGCGCACGGCTACGATGCCAGCTCAATGCGCCAGATCACCTCGGAAGCGGGGGCTAACCTCGCGGCGGTGAATTACCACTTCCGGAACAAGGACGGCCTGATCCAGGCTGTGCTCAAGCGCCGGCTGAATGCCATCAACTCCGAGCGGCTACGCGTCCTCGACGCACTGGAAACGGCCGCCGGCAGCAAGCCGCTTAAACCGTCGCAGATCGTCGACGCCTTTTTCGGCACCTTGCTGCGCATGGGCTCCAGCGCGGAATACGGTGGCAACACCTTTCTGCGCCTGCTCGCCCGCAGCATCACCGAGCCAAGCGATTTCATCCGCGCCCTGCTGGCCGAGGAATACGCCGATGTGGTACAGCGCTATCGCGAGGCCCTGTTCCGTGCGCTGCCTGATGTGCCGAAGACGGAAATCGTCTGGCGCTTCCACTTCATGCTCGGTGCCACTTCCTACGCCATTTCCGGCGCCGACGCATTACATCTGGCAGCCGGCGTCAAGTCGAACGACGCGGACGACGACGAAGGCCTGGATACCTTGCTGCCGCGTCTGATGTCCTTCCTGCTCGGCGGCCTGCGCGCGCCGCTACCGGACTTGCCTGCCCCAAAAACCGCAAGACCCTCCGCGCGCAAGCGCAAACCCGAAGGGAGCCGAAAATGAACCTGCCCACCCTGCTGTCGTTGCTGTTCTTACTCATCGCCGCCGTCTTGCTGCTGCCGCCGCTACGCCGCCGCCTGCTCACCGGGCCGGCATTCCGCGTCTATCGCCGCATCCTGCCGCAGATGTCCGATACCGAACGGGAAGCCCTAGAAGCCGGCACCGTCTGGTGGGAAGGTGAGCTGTTCCGCGGCAACCCGGCTTGGGAGAAGCTTCTCGCCTATCCACGGCCCCGACTCAGCGCCGCCGAACGGGCTTTTCTCGACAATGAAGTCGAGCAGGCCTGCGCGATGACCAACGACTGGCATATTTCCCACGAACGCTACGATCTGCCGCCGGAGTTATGGCGGTTCATCAAGGACAAGGGCTTTCTCGGCATGATCATTCCGAAGAAATACGGCGGTTTGGAGTTTTCCGCCTATGCCCATTCGCAGGTGGTCACCAAACTGTCCACACGCAGCTCGGCGCTCTCCGTATCGGTAATGGTGCCCAACTCGCTCGGCCCGGCGGAGTTGCTGATGCATTACGGCACCGAGACTCAGAAAGACCATTTCCTGCCACGACTGGCCCGCGGTGAAGAAATTCCGGCTTTCGCCCTCACCAGCCCCTGGGCCGGCTCCGACGCGGCAGCGATTCCCGACTACGGCATCGTCTGCAAGGGGCAATGGAACGGCCGCGAAGTCCTCGGCATGCAGGTCAGTTGGGACAAGCGCTACATCACACTGGCGCCGGTGTGCACCGTGCTCGGCCTCGCCTTCCGTCTCTACGACCCGGACGGTCTGCTCGGCAGCATCCGCGACATCGGCATCACCTGTGCGCTGGTGCCGGCCGATCATCCGGGGGTCGAAATCGGCACGCGTCATCTGCCGCTCAACGGTGTATTCCAGAATGGCCCGACGCGCGGCCGCAACGTATTCATGCCGCTCGATTTCATCATCGGCGGTCCGGCCATGGCGGGCCAGGGATGGCGCATGCTGATGGAGTGCCTCGCTGCCGGCCGCTCGATCTCCCTGCCCTCCTCCAACACCGGCATGGCCAAAGTGACGGCCCGTGCGGTCGGCGGCTACGCCCGTGTCCGCAGCCAATTCAAGTTGGCGGTCGGGCGCTTCGAGGGCGTCGAGGAAGCACTGACCCGCATCGGCGCCTTTACTTATATGGTGGATGCGGCCCGCACCTTCACCGCCGGCGCCGTCGATCAGGGCGAACGGCCGTCGGTCGCCTCGGCCATCGTCAAATACCACGTCACCGAACGGGTCCGGCAAGTGGTCAACGATGGGATGGACGTGCTCGGCGGCAAGGGCATCTGCCTCGGCCCCTCGAACTTCCTCGGCCGCGCCTATCAGCAGGTACCGATCGGCATCACCGTCGAGGGGGCCAACATCCTGACGCGCAGTCTGATTATCTTCGGCCAGGGGGCGATCCGCTGCCATCCCTATGTGCTGAAGGAAATGCAAGCGGCGCAGCACGAGAACGCCACGGCCGGGCTGGTCGCCTTCGACCGGGCGCTGGCTGGCCACGTGATGTTTACCGTCGGCAACGGCCTGCGCGCACTGTGGATGGGGCTGACCGGTTCGCATTTCGCCCACATTCCGTCCACTGCCGCGGCCGAGGCTGGGCGTTACTACCAGCAGTTGACCCGTTTCTCGGCGGCCTTCGCCTTTCTCTCCGATGTTTCGATGCTGGTCCTCGGCGGCGGCCTCAAGCGGCGGGAAAAGCTCTCGGCCCGTCTCGGCGACATACTTTCGCAGATGTACCTGATGTCGGCGGCGCTCAAACGCTACGAGGACGAGGGCCGCCAGCGCGAAGACCTGCCGCTGCTGCACTGGGCGCTCTGGGACGCCATGTACAAGGCGCAGACCGCGTTCGACGGGGTAATCGCCAACTATCCGAACCGGCTCGTCGCCTGGTGCCTGAACCGGATCATCTTCCCGCTGGGCCACCCCTATGTGGTGCCATCGGACGAAGTCGGCCATCAGGTGGCGAAGCGCCTGATCGAGCCCTCGCCCTGCCGCGATCGGCTGACGGCCGACATGTACGTTCCGCGCAGCGAGAAAGACCCTGTCGGCGTCATCGAACTCGCACTGGAGGCGACGCTGGCCGCCGAAACCGTCGAGGCGAAGATCCGCGACGCCGAAAAGAATTGCGCCTTCACCGGCGATCCCCTCGCCAACGTCCGCGACCTGGCCGAAGCAGCGCACCGGGCCGGCATCATCGACGATGGCGAGCATGCCCTGCTGTGTCGGCGCAATGCGTTGCGCGACATCGTCATCCGCGTAGACGATTTCCCGGCCGACTTCGGCCTACAACAACGCTCGCCGGCGCAAAAAGCCGCAGCCTGAACGGAGGACACTATGGCCTTTCAACCGATCTACATCGTGGACGGCGCACGCACGCCCTTCCTCAAGGCGCGCAGCGGCCCCGGACCTTTTTCCGCCGCCGACCTGGCAGTTCAGGCCGGGCGCACGCTGCTAATGCGCCAGCCGTTCGCTCCGAGCGACCTGGATGAAGTAATTCTCGGCTGCGCCAGCCCTTCTCCGGACGAAGTGAATATCGGCCGGGTCGCCGCGCTGCGCCTCGGCTGCGGCCAGAAAGTGCCGGGCTGGACGGTAATGCGCAACTGCGCTTCGGGCATGCAGGCGATCGACTCGGCGATCGCCAACATTCACGCTGGCCGCGCACAATTGATACTGGCCGGCGGGGTGGATGCCCTGTCGCGAGCGCCGCTGCTGTATCAGGACGCGATGGTGCGCTGGTTTGCGGCGATGATGCAGATGAAGACGCCGCTACAGAAGGCCGGCCACTTCCTGCGCCTCCGCCCCGCCGCATTGCTTGCGCCGATCATCGGCCTGATGAAGGGACTCACCGACCCGGTGGTCGGCCTGCTGATGGGCCAGACGGCGGAAAATCTGGCATGGAAATTTTCCATCGAACGGGCCGAAATGGATGCCTTCAGCCTGCGCTCACACCAGCGCGCCGCCACGGCGCAGACGGCAGGCCGCCTGCACGAAATCGTTCCACTGATCGACGAGCAGGGTGCGCTCTATACGGAAGACGACGGGGTGCGCAGCGATGCCACGGCAGAAGGCCTCGCCAAACTCAAGCCGTTCTTCGATAAACGCTACGGCAAAATCACACCGGGCAACAGTTCGCAGATCACCGATGGCGCCGCCTGGCTGGTGCTAGCGTCGGAACAGGCGGTACAGCGCTGGAATCTCAAGCCGCTGGGCCGCATCGTCGATACCCAATGGGCCGGCCTCGACCCGGCGCAGATGGGCCTCGGTCCGGTGCACGCGGCGACGCCGATCCTACAGCGCCACGGCCTCGGCCTCAACGACCTCGATGCCTGGGAGATCAACGAAGCCTTCGCCGCGCAGGTCATCGGCTGCCTGCGCGCCTGGGCCGACGACGCCTATTGCAGGGAGGAACTGGGGCTCGCCGGCGGGCTCGGCGGGCTCGATCCGGAAAAACTGAACATGGATGGCGGCGCCATCGCGCTCGGACACCCGGTGGGCGCCTCCGGCGCCCGCATCGTGCTGCACCTGGTGCATGCACTGCGCCGCTGCGGCGGACGGCGCGGCATGGCGACAATCTGTATCGGCGGTGGCCAGGGCGGCGCCGTCATGGTGGAGGTGGCATGAACATGAACCCGACCAACCTGAACCACTGGCACGTGGACATGGATGCCGACGACATCGCCTGGCTGACCCTGGATGTGGCCGAGGCATCGACCAACACTCTGTCCGCCGCTGTGATGGCGGAGCTGGCAACCATCCTCGACCGTTTCGAAGCCGAGGCGCCACGCGGTCTGGTAATCCGCTCGGGCAAGGAATCCGGCTTCATTGCCGGCGCCGACATCCATTCCTTCGATGCGCTGACCACGCTGGAGGCAGCGGAAGACCTAATCGCCCGCGGCTGGAATCTGTTCAACCGCCTCGCCGCGGTGCCCTACCCAACCCTGGCGCTGGTGCGCGGCCACTGCCTCGGCGGCGGACTGGAACTTTCTCTTGCCTGCCGCACGCTGATAGTGGTGGACGAACCCGGCACCCGCCTCGGCCTGCCCGAGGTGATGCTCGGCATCGTCCCCGGCTGGGGCGGCATGCTGCGTCTGCCGCAGCGGGTCGGCCCCCAGGCCGCGCTGGACATGATGCTCACCGGAAAAACCGTGGATGCGAAAAAGGCTCGAAAACTCGGCCTCGCCGACGAATGCGTGCCGCCGCGCGTGATGCAGGCCGCCGCCCGGGCCCTGGTGCTCTCGCCACCGCCACGCCAACCGCTGCCGTTGCTGCAACGCCTGCTCGGCGGCCCGGCGAAGGCGATCGTCGCCGCGCAGGCGGAAAAGCAGGTAGCCCGCCGCGCATCGCGCCAGAACTACCCGGCGCCCTACGCGATCATCGATATCTGGGCCCGGCACGGCGGCAACGCACTGGCCGCCAAGGACAGCCTGCGGGCTATCGTCGAATCGCCGACCGCGCGCAATCTGGTACGGGTATTCCACTTGCAGGAGCGGCTGAAGAGCTTCGGCAAGGAAGGGAGCGCCGCAGTGAAACGCGTCCATGTGGTGGGCGCCGGCGTCATGGGCGGCGACATCGCCGCCTGGTGCGCCTTGCGCGGCATGACGGTGACCTTGCAGGACCAGGACATCGCCCGCATCGCACCGGCGATGAAGCGCGCTGCCGACCTCTTCGCCAAACGCGTCCGCGACCGGCTGGCCCGTCGTGCCGTCTGGGACCGACTGATCCCCGACCCCGCCGGCCAGGGCGCCGCACACGCCGATGTGGTGATCGAGGCGATCTACGAAAATCTCGATGCCAAGCGCGCACTGCTGCACGATCTGGAAATGCGCATGAAGCCGGATGCAGTCCTGGCCAGCAACACCTCCAGCCTGCGCATCGAGGATCTCGCCGTGGCGTTGAGCAACCCGTCGCGCCTGGTCGGGATACACTTTTTCAATCCGGTGCCACAGATGCCGCTGGTGGAAGTAGTCAGCACAGCGGCTTCCGGCGCCGAACTGGCTCAGCGCGCCTGCGCCTTCGTGCGCAGCATCGACAAGCTGCCGTTGCCGGTAAAAAGCGCGCCCGGATTCCTCGTCAATGCGGTACTGGCACCCTACATGCTCGAAGCCATGCGCTGCGTAGACGAGGGCATCGCACCCGAAACCATCGACGCCGCGGCGCTGGCGTTCGGCATGCCGCTGGGGCCCATTGAGCTGATCGACACCGTTGGCCTCGACATCGCCATGGCGGCAGGCCGGCAGCTCGGCGGCGGGGCCGCCGCGCCGCGCTGCCTGGAAGAACGCGTGGGCCGCGGCGACCTGGGCAAAAAAAGCAGCCGCGGCTTCTATCGTTACGAAAACGGTCGGGCGGTAAAAACCTCCGCCGGAACGGTGCCGACGGGCCTGGTGCAACGACTGATCGGCCCGCTGATCGCCCGCACGCAACAGCTGGTAACCGAGGACGTCGTCGCCGATGCCGATCTCGCCGATGCCGGGGTGATCTTCGGCACCGGATTCGCACCGTTCACCGGCGGCCCGATCCACTACACTTCCACTATGGGCAGTCGATAGCCCCGGTCATAACAATGAGCGGACGCAAACTCCGCGTGGAGGAGGTACCGATGGAAAGGATCTGGCTGCAGAGCTATCCGCACGGCATTCCGGCCGACTTGCCGGAACCCGAATTCGAATCGCTCGCCGCGTTCGCCGACGAAGCTTGCCGGCATCATGCTGCCCGCACCGCCTTCATCAGCATGGGCCGGCAAATGAATTATGCGGAACTGGATCGGCTGTCCCGCGATTTCGCCGCCTGGCTGCAATCGCGCGGGATTGGCAAGGGCGAGCGGATCGCACTGATGATGCCGAACATCCTGCAATACCCCGTCTGCCTGCTGGGCGCGCTACGCGCCGGCTGCATCGTGGTGAATTGCAATCCGCTCTATACCGCCGAGGAGCTGGAACATCAGTTGAAAGACTCGGGGGCCGTGGCGATCGTGGTGCTGGAAAATTTCGCCCACACGGTACAGGCAGCGGCGCCCGGCAGCAACTTGCGCCATATCGTGGTCACTGCGCTGGGCGACCTGCTCGGCCCGCTGCGCGGAACGCTGACCAACTTTGTCGTACGCCATGTAAAGAAGCTGGTGCCGCGCTGGGCGCTGCCCGGTGCGGCGGCGCTCAATAGCGCGTTATCGGCTGGAGCCTCGGCCCCCTTCGCGGCGGTGCCGCTGAACCGCGAGGACATCGCCTTTCTTCAATACACCGGCGGCACCACCGGCATCTCCAAAGGAGCGATGCTAAGCCACGGCAACATGCTCGCCAACGTCGCCCAGGCCGGACTCTGGATCGGTCATCTGGTGCACGGCGAAGACGAGACGGTGGTGACGGCAATTCCGCTGTATCACATCTTCGCGCTGACCGCGAACTGCCTCACCTTCCTGCATCTCGGCGCCGCCAACCTGCTGATCGCCAATCCGCGCGACATCGGGGGCTTCATCAAGGAACTGAAACGCCACCCGTTTACCGCCCTGACCGGCGTCAACACGCTGTTCAACGGACTGCTGCATCATCCCGAATTCGAGCGACTGGACTTTTCCAAGCTCCACCTCACGCTCGGCGGCGGCATGGCCGTATTGCCGACGGTTGCCGAGCGCTGGCAGACGGTGACTGGAAAGCCGCTGGCCCAGGCCTACGGACTCACCGAAACATCCCCCGCGGTGACCATCAACCCGCTCGACCAACCCTACAACCGATCCATTGGCCTGCCGATCCCATCGACCGAGATTTCCATCCGCGACGATGCCGGCCACGAAGTGACGCTTGGGCAGGTCGGCGAACTCTGCGTCCGTGGCCCGCAAGTGATGAAGGGGTACTGGCAGCGCCCGGACGAGACGCAGAACGTGATGTTCGCCGACGGATTCCTGCGCACCGGCGATCTCGGCTACGTAGACGAGAAGGGTTACGTATTTCTCGTCGACCGCAAGAAGGACATGATTCTGGTCTCCGGCTTCAACGTCTACCCGAACGAAGTCGAAGCGGTGCTGACATCCCACCGCGGCGTACTCGAGGCTGCCGTAATAGGCGTCTCCGACGAGCATTCGGGGGAAGTGGTGAAGGCCTTCATCGTCCGCCGCGACCCGCAACTCACCGCCGAGAGTCTGATCGAGCATTGCCGCGAACACCTCTCCGCCTACAAGATTCCCAAACACGTGGAGTTTCGCGACAACCTACCCAAAACCAATGTTGGAAAAATATTGCGGCGCGCCCTGAAAGACGAGGTGGCAGCAAAGAACAAGGCATGATCCGGACAGGAAAAACCCGAGCAAAATCGCTGACTGAAACGAAAAAGCCACTCGATCGAGTGGCTTTTTCGTTTTCAACAATCTGGTCGGGGTGAGAGGATTCGAACCTCCGACTCCTACGTCCCGAACGTAGTACTCTACCAGGCTGAGCTACACCCCGTGACTCGGTCCCGCTTCACGGGATGAGCACCTTTGCAGTTTTCCACCTTAATAACGGCGAGCAACTGCAAAGTTTGCCAATTCTATCAGACTGTCCCGGTATTGCGTGGGCGGCAATGAAGAGATTGCCTGCTTTGCGTTTGCGGATTCGGCGGCAGCCCGTCGCCGCGCCTCTTCGAGCGCGCCGGTAACGCGGATGGCTTCAATAATAGCGGGCAACTCTTCGCGCCCGCCGTTTTCGATGGCGCGACGCACCACCTCGGCCTGGGATGAGGTACCGCAGCGCATGACGTGAATCAGCGGCAAGGTCGGCTTGCCTTCCGCGAGATCGTCGCCGACGTGCTTGCCTGTCTCGCCCTCGTCGCCGGAGTAATCGAGCACGTCGTCGATGATCTGAAAGGCCGTGCCCAGATGCATACCGTAATCCGCCAAACCTTGCTCGACCTCGCGACTGGCGCCCCCGAGAATGCCGCCCAAGCGTGCCGCGGCTTCAAACAGTTTCGCCGTCTTGAAGCGGATCACGCGCAGATATTCGTCGACGTCCACATCAGCGTTGTGGCAGTTCATCAGTTGCAGCACTTCGCCTTCGGCAATGACGTTGGTCGCTTCCGAAAGAAGCTCCATGATGCGCGGGTTGCCGACCGCGACCATCATCTGGAACGAACGCGAATAAAGGAAGTCGCCGACCAGCACGCTGGCCGCATTGCCGAACATCGCATTCGCCGTTTCCCGACCGCGGCGCAGGTCGGATTCGTCCACCACGTCATCGTGCAGCAGGGTCGCGGTATGAATGAACTCAACCACTGCGGCCAGCTCATGGTGATGCTCGCCACGGTAATTCAAAGCCCCGGCAGCCAATATCACCAAGGCCGGACGCATGCGCTTGCCACCGGCTGCCACGATGTATTCAGCGACCTGGTTGATCAGGACGACATCGGAACGAAGCCGGCGGCGGATGACCGCATCGACGGCTTGCATGTCCGCGGCAATCAGGGAATAGAGAGAGTCGAGCTGCACTGGGGAGGATTTCAGCAAAGGCGCGATGTTAGGGGCCGTTGCAGGGGCCGTCAACATTCGCCGAATACGCTTTGACATGAAGGGTTTGCCTCCCTATAATGCGCGGTTCTTTGAAATACCAATCGGAGTCCAACATGTCTTATGCGGTCATAAAAACCGGCGGCAAGCAATATCGTGTCGCTGCCGGCGAAAAGATCAAAGTAGAACAGATACCGGCAGACGTGGGCACGGAAATCACTCTCGACCAGGTTTTGATGGTCGGCGAAGGCGAATCGGTGAAAATCGGCACGCCTCTGGTTTCCGGAGCGAAAGTCACCGCCAAGGTGGTGAGCCACGGTCGTCACGACAAGGTGAGAATTTTCAAGATGCGCCGACGCAAGCACTACCAGAAGCACCAAGGCCATCGCCAGAACTACACCGAACTGGAAATCAGCGGCATCGCCGCCTGATGACGGAATACAAGGAGTCATCACATGGCACACAAAAAAGCAGGTGGCAGTTCCCGTAACGGCCGCGACTCGGAATCGAAGCGCCTCGGCGTCAAGCGCTACGGCGGCGAACTGATCCCCGCCGGCAGCATCATCGTCCGTCAGCGTGGCACCCAATTCCACCCGGGCGACAACGTTGGTATCGGCAAGGATCACACGCTGTTCGCCAAGGTGGACGGCACGGTGCAATTCACGATCAAGGGCGCTGCGCAACGCAAGCTGGTCAACATCGTTCCCGCTGCCGAGTAACAGGCCCGGCAGCAGGTTCGCCGCGGCACCGCAAAGCCCTATCCGCGCGATAGGGCTTTTGTGTTTCTGGAGTTCTGTTCATGAAGTTCTACGACGAAGCGAAAATTGAAGTTGTTGCCGGCGACGGCGGCAATGGCGTCGCTTCGTTCCGGCGCGAGAAATTCATTCCGTTTGGTGGCCCCGACGGCGGCGACGGCGGGCGCGGCGGCAGCATCTACGCTGTGGCCGATCGCAACCTCAACACCTTGATCGATTTCCGCTACACGCGGATGTTTCGCGCCCAGAAGGGCGAAAACGGTCGCGGCGCCGACTGCTACGGCAAGGGTGGCGACGATCTCGAACTACGCATGCCCGTCGGTACCGTCATCTCCGACTTCGACAGTGGCGAAGTCATCGCCGATCTGGATCGGGATGGCAAACGTGAGTTGATTGCCAAGGGCGGCAACGGCGGCCTTGGCAATCTGCATTTCAAGTCGAGCACCAACCGCGCACCGCGCCAATGTACCCCCGGCGGAGAGGGTGATCGCCGCTTCCTCAAGCTGGAACTCAAGGTACTGGCGGACGTAGGATTGCTGGGCATGCCCAACGCCGGCAAATCAACCTTCATCCGCGCAGTCTCGGCTGCCCGACCGAAGGTTGCCGACTACCCGTTCACCACCCTGCACCCGAACCTGGGTGTCGTACGCGTCGATCACAACCGCAGTTTCGTCATTGCCGACATCCCGGGGCTGATCGAAGGAGCGGCCGAGGGCGCAGGACTCGGCCACCGCTTTCTGCGCCACTTGCAACGCACCGAGCTGTTGCTGCATCTGGTGGACATCGCACCCTTCGACCCGGAGGCCGACCCATTGCGGGATGCCCGCGCCATCATCGAGGAACTGCGAAAATACGACGAAGCGCTGCACGCCAAACCGCGTTGGCTGATCATCAACAAGATCGATCTGGTGCCAGAAGAAGAGCGTGCGGCGCGGGTCGCCGAACTGGTCGAAGGCTACGGCACGGTCGAGCGCCATTTCGTCATTTCCGGCCTCACCGGCGACGGCTGCAAGCCGCTCACCTATGCGGTGATGGACCATGTCGAACAACGCCGGCGCGCTGCCGCGTCCGAAGAACTGTCGGAGAACTCCGATGCGGCAGACGATAACGAAGAGTAAGCGGCTGGTCGTAAAAGTCGGAAGCGCACTGGTCACCAACGATGGCGCCGGACTCTCCGAACAGTTCATCGTCGAATGCGCGCGCCAGATCGCGACGCTCCATGCCCAGGGACGTGAGGTGGTGCTGGTTTCGTCCGGCGCGATCGCCGCCGGCATGCAACGGCTGGGCTGGGCGACGCGCCCCCACGGGATTCACGAATTGCAGGCGGCGGCGGCCGTCGGCCAGATGGGCTTGTGCCAGACCTACGAGACCTGCTTTTCGCGCCACAGTCTGAAAAGCGCGCAGATCCTGCTCACTCACGACGACCTGGCCGACCGCACCCGCTACTTGAACGCCCGCTCCACCCTGCTGACCCTGCTCAGCCTGGGTGTGGTACCGATCATCAACGAGAACGACACAGTGGTCACCGACGAAATCAAGTTCGGTGACAACGACACGCTGGGCGCCCTGGTGGCCAACTTGATCGAAGCCGATACGCTGGTCATCCTCACCGACCAGCAGGGTCTCTACAGCGCCGACCCGCGCCAGGATCCAGCCGCCACGCTGATTCACGACGGCGAAGCCGAAGACCGGCGCTTCGAGGCGATGGCCGGCGGCAGCGGCAGCGCGATCAGCAAAGGCGGCATGATTACCAAGATTCGCGCAGCACAGCGCGCGGCACGCAGCGGTGCCGATACTGTGATTGCCAGCGGCCGCGAGACCGACGTGTTGCCGCGGCTGCTCGCCGGCGAGCAGTTGGGCACCCTGCTGCGCGCAGGCGCCACGCCGATGGCCGCACGCAAGCAGTGGCTGGCCGATCATCTGCAACTGGCCGGCAGCCTGCATCTCGACGACGGCGCGCTACGCGCACTGCGCGACGGGCGCAGCCTGCTGCCGATCGGAGTGACCGCCGTGGAGGGAGAATTCGAACGCGGCGCCGTCGTCGCCTGTCGCAATCCGGCCGGACAGGAAGTCGCGCGCGGCCTGATCAACTACTCCAGTTCGGAAGCGCGCCGCATAGCCCGCCACAGCAGCCAGGAAATCGAAGCGCTACTGGGCTATGTGGACGAAGAGGAACTCATCCATCGCGACAATCTTGTCCTGACGTAATTCCCACACACGATTGCGGCAAAGCCACAATACGGGCTTATTCCAGGCCATCCACGCTGCGGCGCGGCACCGCGCAAACCGATAACGAGGGCCGAAACAGACTGGCCCCGCGTTTTTTGCCAAGTCACACCGATTTGACGATCGGCTCCAGCAATTGCTGGAGCTCACCCGAAGCGTACATTTCCGCCGCAATATCGGCACCACCGATAAATTCGCCGTTGATATAGAGCTGGGGGATGGTCGGCCAGTTGGCGTAATCCTTGATGCCCTGGCGAATCCCTTCGTCGGCCAGCACGTTGACCGAAGCGAATTCGTTCACCCCACAAGCTTTGAGAATCTGCACCACGCGCGATGAAAAACCGCATTGAGGAAATTGCGGGGTGCCCTTCATGAACAACACGACGGGGCTTTGCGTAACGGTCTGGTGAATCTGCTGTTGGACGTCCATGATCATTTTCCTTATATAAAAACTCGACAAACTCTGCTGCGCCGACTTTACCGACAGCCTGCACCCCGGTCAATGGCGGCCGCCACTCACCCTGACGATCCCGGCCAGGTCGCGATGCTGTTCTATTTCGCTAAAACCGTTCTGCGCCAACAACCCGGCGGCCGCTTCCGCCTGATCGTAGCCATGCTCGAACAGCAGGACGCCGCCGGGGCACAAGTGCTCTGCCGCCTCGGCACAAATGCGGCGGATGGCGCCGAGCCCATCGCTGCCCGAAGCCAGCGCAGACAGCGGCTCATGGCGCAAATCGCCGGCATGCAGGTGCGGATCGTCGGTCGATATGTATGGAGGATTGGACACGATCAGGTTGAAACGTTCCTCGGCCAGATCGGAGAACCAGTCGCTCTCGGCCAGCAGGACGCGGCCGCCGAGCCGCTCGGCGTTGCCTTCCGCCATCGCCAGCGCCATCACCGAGCGATCGATCGCCACGACTTCGGCCTCCGGAATCTCCAGCGCCAGCGTAACGGCGATGCAGCCGCTGCCGGTGCCCAGATCGAGAATGCGCGGTGCAACCACGCCGCGCAGGCGGGCGACGGCTAGATCGACCAGCAGTTCAGTCTCCGGCCGCGGGATCAGAACCGCCGGCGACACTTCGAATTCGCGGCCGTAGAACTCCCGGCGGCCAAGCAGATAGGCCACCGGCGCGCCGCCCGCACGGCGCGCTGCCAGCAGCGAAAATGCCGTTGCGCACTCCTCGTCCAGAATATCGTCACGGTGGGTCTCCAGCCATGCGGCGGTACAGCCAAGCACATGGCGCAGCAACAACCGCGCCTCGGCGGGTGAAACCATCTCGCGAGCCGCGCGCAACGCTTCGGCAATCGTGGTCATCCGCCAACATCCTCTGCCAGAGCGGCCAGCAAGTCGGCCTGATGCTCGGCCGTCAACGCGTTGACCAGCTCGTCAAGTTCGCCATCCATGATCGACTCAATCTTGTACAGGGTCAGGTTGATGCGATGGTCGGTCACCCGTCCCTGCGGAAAATTGTAAGTACGGATGCGCTCGGAACGATCGCCGCTGCCGATCAACGATTTACGCGTCGAGGCGATCTTCTGTTGTTGCTCGCGCTGTTGCGCATCCATGATGCGGGCGGCCAGCACGCTCATCGCCTGGGCCTTGTTGCGATGCTGTGAGCGATCATCCTGACACTCGACGACGATGCCGGTAGGCAGGTGGGTAATGCGCACAGCCGAGTCGGTCTTATTGATGTGCTGGCCACCGGCACCGGAAGCGCGGAAGGTGTCGATGCGCAGATCGGCCGGATTGATCTGCACCTCGCCCAGTTCGTCGGCTTCAGGCATCACCGCCACGGTACAGGCCGAGGTATGGATACGCCCCTGCGATTCGGTCGCCGGCACCCGCTGCACCCGATGCCCGCCCGACTCGAACTTCAGCTTCGAATAGGCCCCCTGACCCACCACGCGGCAGATGATTTCACGATAGCCGCCGAGATCCGAATCGCTGCTCGATACCACCTCAACCTTCCAGCGCTGCCGCTCGGCATAACGCGAGTACATACGGAACAGGTCAGCGGCGAATAGCGCCGATTCCTCGCCGCCGGTACCGGCTCGAATTTCCAGGAAAGTGTTGCGCTCGTCGTTGGGATCCTTCGGCAGCAGGGCACGCTGCAAATCCGCCTCCAGCCGTTCCAGTTCTTCTGTGGCGCGGGCGATTTCGTCGGCTGCCAGATCGCGCATTTCGGCATCGCCGAGCATTTCCTGCGCACCGGCCAGATCGGCCTCGGCGCGGCAATATCGCCCATAGAGCTCCACCACCGGCTCGATCTCGGCGCCTTCGCGGGAAAGCTTGCGGTAGACGTCCATATCGCGAGTCGCCCCCTCGCTTGCCATCAGGGCGTCGATCTCGATCTTGCGCTCGGTGAGCTGCTGGAATTTCTCGCGGATGCTGTTGTTCATGGCCAGAGGAAATCGCCGCTGCGCCACCCGCAACGGTGGCGCAGCGGCTGGATAAGCTACTTGTGGGTGTGCAGGCGGTAGATACGGGTCAGCAGCCCCGCCACTTCCTCGCGTTCCGCCGCCTCGGCCTGGTTCAGGGCCTGGGTCGGCGGATGCATCAGCTTGTTGGTAAGGCCGCGGGAGAGGGCCTCCAGCACCTGCTTCGGATCGTCGCCGCGAGTCAGCGCCTTTAGCGCGTGCTCCAGTTCATGCTGCCGGGTGGCCTCGGCGGCATCGCGCAGGGCACGGATGGTCGGCACCACTTCGCGGGATTCGACCCACTGGAGGAAGTTCTGCACCTGCAGATCGATGATCGCCTCGGCCTCGATCACCGCCGACTGACGCGACTCCATCCCGGCTTCGACAATCTGTCCGAGGTCGTCGAGGGTATACAGGAACACGTCGTCAATCCCCGCCACCTCGCCTTCGATATCGCGCGGCAGCGCCAGATCGACCATCACCATGGGCCGGTGGCGCCGCGTCTTGAGTGCCCGCTCGACCATCCCCAAGCCAACGATGGGCAAGGGACTGGCAGTACAGGAAACGACAATGTCGTAATCGGCCAGCCGATCGCCCAACTCGTCGAGGCGGATGGCGTCGGCAGCGAAACGATCCGCCAGAACCTGCGCCCGCTCCAGGGTCCGATTGGCGATCGTCATCCTCTGCGGTTTCTCGGCCGCGAAATGCGCGGCGCAGAGTTCGATCATTTCGCCGGCACCGATGAACAATACCTTCTGCGTAGCCAGGCTCTCGAAAATGCGCGCCGACAAATGCACCGCCGCGGCCGCCATGGAGACGATATTGGCGCCGATCGCCGTGGTCGAACGCACCTCCTTCGCCACCGCAAAAGTCTTCTGGAAAGCCTTGCCGAGTAGCACACCCAGCGACCCGGCCTCTTCGGCAGCGCGTACCGCCTGCTTCAGTTGCCCCAAAATCTGCGGCTCGCCCAGCACCATCGAATCGAGCCCCGCCGCCACACGAAACATGTGACGAATCGCAGCACTCTGCGGATGCGTGTAGAGGTAGGGACGCACGCGGTCGGCGGGTAGCGCATGGTAGTCGGCCAGCCATTGCGCCACGGCCTCCGGCTGATCGGTGGTGCAATAGAGCTCGGTACGGTTGCAGGTGGACAGAATCGCCGCCTCGCGCGCAAAGCGGCGGCGCAACAGATCGTGGAGCGCCCGCGGTAGCCCGACCAGATCGAAAGCCACCTGCTCACGCACGGCGAGGGGGGCGGTCGTATGATTAAGGCCGAGGGCAAAAACCTGCATGCGCAATGCACCCTGAAGAAACGGATGCCGATTATACGGGGCGGGATGCAACAGGGCCCGCTGCGGAAAACCGCGCGGGCCCTGTGTTGTGTCTGGTGGCCAGGGGCGGAATCGAACCGTCGACACGCGGATTTTCAATCCGCTGCTCTACCAACTGAGCTACCTGGCCGAAAAGAGGCGCGGATTATAGCCGAAGTTCGACCCGGGTAAAGCCTTTGGCGCATTATCCGTAGCGGAACGCCTCGCATGGCTGCGGCGTCGGCCCGATGAACGAAAAAAGCGCCGTTAAACACTGGCCCGTCCCGGCATTCCGCAGGAAAATAGCCATCGCTGCGCGGCTCGACCTGCGCACGCGGCGTACAGCGCCCGGAGAACAGCACTAGCCCAGATCGACCACAAAGCGGCACCAACCACCGGGAGCACATTGATGCCTAGCCTTACTGAATTCAGCTTCGAACTGCACGGACGATGATGAACGCCAGCAGCCGTTTCCTCCTCGCCATCACCGTCCTGATGCTGCTGATGACGGGGCCGTTCCTGCTCACGGCGCTGGTGGTTTATTTCGACATGCCACCGGCCGATCGCGACAGCACGCTGCACCTGCTGCTGCCCCACCTGCCGCTGGGCACCGTGCTGACAGCCAGCGGATTCCTGCTCGGCTTTGCCGTGTTGCGCCGGCTGTTCCGCCAGTATGTCAAAGGCTTGCAGCAGATGGCGGAGCAACTGCGGGTAATGAAATCCGCCAATCGCAACTTCCGTATCGCCATCGAAGGGCCGCCGGAAGTGCAGGCGCTGGCAACCGCGGCCAACGACCTGGCCGAGTTGCGCGATACGGTGTTGACCGACGTCGAGCAGCAGGTAGCGCTGACCAAGCGCAGCGTAGAGGACGAGAAGAACCGCATTGCCGCGTTGCTCTCGCAACTTGCGGTGGGAATCTTGGTATTCAATCAGGAGGGCATCGTCCTGCTCTACAACCGCCGCGCGCTGCACCAGCTGCGGCCGCCGCCCGGCCCCGGCAGCATCGAAGCGACGCCGGTCGGTCTCGGACGCTCCATCTATTCCCTGCTCCACAGAGGCGTCATCGACCATGCCCGCCGCAGCATCGACGACAACCTCGCTGCCGGGCGCAGCGAACCCGTGGCGCAATTCACCAGCGCCAGCCGCAGCGGCCTGATGCTGCGCATCCATATGGCGCCGATACTGGCACAGGGCGTCGAACAAACGCAGGTGATCAATGGCTATGTGCTGAGCGTGGAGAACATCACTGCACGCCAGGAACTCAAGGCGCGCCGGGCGCTGACGCTGCATGCGCTGGCCGTCGACAACGGCGCCTCGCTGGCGCGTGTGCGCGATGCGTTGCGGGAACTGCTACCGCCGACGAACGATGGTGAAGGTGGCCGACTGAAAGGTATCGTCGCGGGTGAGCTTGCAGCCATGCAGGCGCGCATCGACCGTGGCGGCGGAGAGCTGGCGGGGCACGAAGGCAGCCGTCCGCAACAGGAAATGCTCGTCGCCGATCTGATCGCAGCCGCCTGCCGGCGCATCGGCCACAGCGGAATCAGCGCAAAGCGCGATGACGTGGACGAGCAACTCTGGGTTCGCGTCGATGGGTTTTCCATCCTCCATGCACTGGGCTTCATCGCCGCTCAGTTGCGCGAAAACTACGCGGTCACGGAAATTCGCCTGGCCGGCGTGCTGGATGACGGCATGGCGGGCATCGACGTGATCTGGAGCGGCCTGCCGATGTCGTCGGAGATCATTCATACGTGGGAGCTGGAGCCGATGACACTGGCCGGCCTGCCGACCTCGACGACTCTGCGCGAACTGCTCGCCCGCCACCAAGGCGAACTGCGCTACCGGCGCAATACCGCATCGCATCGCGCCATACTCCGCCTGGCACTGCCGCTCGCCGAACCGCCCGGGGACGTCGCCGAAGCGCTGCCGGTGGCGCCGGCGAGTCGGCCGGAGTTCTACGACTTCGACCTGTTCGCCCGCCGCGCCGGCGGCCCCATTCTCGACCAGCCGCTGGCCAGCCTCGGCTACACAGTATTCGATACCGAAACCACCGGCCTCGATCCGGCACGCGATGCGATCGTCCAGATCGGCGCGGTACGCATTTTCAATGGCCGGGTTCTGGCCCAGGAAGTTTTCGATCAGCTGATCGATCCACAGCGCCCAATTCCCGCGGCCAGCCACGCGATCCACGGCATCGACGACGCCATGGTGCGCGGCCGGCCACCGATCGAAGACGTCCTTCCGGCTTTCCACGCCTTCTGCGCCGACACCGTGCTGGTGGGCCACAACGCCGCCTTCGACATGCGCTTTCTGGCACTGCAGGAAGGCGCCAGCGACGTCCGTTTCGACCATCCGGTACTCGATACCCTGCTGCTCTCCGCCCTGCTCCACCCAGGTCAGGACAGCCACAGCATCGAAGCCGTCGCCAAACGCCTCGGTGTGACGATCGCCGCGCGCCATGCGGCGCTGGGCGATGCACTGGCCACGGCGGAGATTTTTGCCAAGATGATTCCCCTGCTCGCCGAGCAGGGCGTGCATACGCTACGCCAAGCACTCGCCGCGGCGCAGAAGACCTGGTACGCCCGCCTGCGCTACTGATGCCATGACACGCCCGCCGCCGCTCAATCTGCACACTCCGCTCGCCGCCTTCGTCCGCCGCACACCGGTAACCGCCGCACCCGAAACACCGCTGCGCGAAGTCGTCGAAATGATGGCCGGGGAGCGAGTCGGCTCGGTGGTGGTGGTCGAATCCGAAAGCCAGCGCCCAATCGGCATCTTCACCCTGCGCGACCTGCTGCGCCTGGTCGCCGCCGGTGGACTCGATCTCGACACAATGGTTGCCGGCGCGATGACGGACTCGGGGCTGATCATGCTGCACTGGCGATCCACCGCCTACCAGGCCGAGATCATGCTTGCCCGCCACGGCGTGCATCACGTGATCGTGGTCGACGCCACCGGCCGCCTTGCCGGCATAGTCTCGCAGAGCGACATACTCGATTTGCAGCGCGGCGGAATCAAGGCGATTGCCGGCGCCATTCGCAGCGCCCGCGACATGGAAGCGCTTTGCGCCGCCGCCGAGGACATTCGCCGTATCGCACGGCAGATGCTCAACGACGGCAGTGCCGCCGAAGCGCTGACGCAGAGCATCTCGACCCTCAACGACCAGTTGGCGCTGCGCATTCTCGAACTCACCCGGCTGGATTTCGCCTTACCCAAGGTCCGCTGGTGCTGGGTCGCCTTAGGCTCAGAAGGTCGCTTCGAACAGACGCTGTCCACCGATCAGGACAACGGAATTCTGTTCGATGCAGCCGCAGATGCCGACATCGTGCGCGCTGCCCTGCTGCCCTTCGCCCGCGAGGTGAATGCGCGGCTGGCGCACTGCGGCTTCCCTCTTTGCAAGGGCGAAATCATGGCCGGCAACCCGGCGCTCTGCCTGTCGCTGAGCGAATGGAAGGAACGCTTCAACGGCTGGCTGCGTTGCACCAATCCGGATGCGCTGCTCAACGCCACCATCTATTTCGACTTCCGCCCGATCTACGGCGACGAAAATCTCGCCGAAGCACTGCGCGCCTGGCTGTGTGACGCCATTCCGGAGGAATCCGCGTTTCTCCGCCTGATGGCGGAAAACGCCGTCCGTGCCCAGCCGCCGCTGGGCCTGATCCGCGAATTCGCCTTCGACGACAATGCCGTGTTTCCCCACACCCTCGACCTCAAGGCCTTCGGCGCCCGCCCATTCGTCGACGCCGCACGCACCCTGGCTCTGGCCCACGGCGTGGCCGCCACCTCCACCGCGGAGCGGTTGCGCGAATTGCAGCGCCAGGGCACGTTGGGCAATGAGGATGTGGAAGCGATAATCGACGGCTTCTACTTCATCCAGGCGTTGCGCCTGCGCCAACAGCACGGTGAAACAATCGCCGGCGGAGAGAACCGCATCGATCCGGACACGCTCAACGAACTCGACCGCAACGTGCTGAAAATCGCCTTTCGCCAGGCCAGGAAGCTACAGCAAAAGCTGCAGCTCGAATATCGGGTTTAACCGGCGGCCGCCCGCATGACAGGCCTCCACCCAGCATCGCTCGGATGATCCCGATCAACAACATGCACAACTTCTCCGATGCGCTACCGCCAGGCGTCCAGGAGGAGATCGATGCCATCAGCAACTTCCGCAACGTTCCCCAGGGCGGGATGATTTTCCGCGCTGGCGGCGCATGCACAGAGTTGGTACAGATCCGTGCCGGCGAGGCCAAGGTCTCGTCCTGCAACCGGGAGGGCAGGGAGGCCGTCGCGGCGCTGATACGCCCCGGCGACTGGATCGGGGTTTCGGAAATCTTTTCCGGCCTGCCGACCATGTCGGACGTACTCGCCCTGTCTCCGGTCAAGCTGCGCGCGATTGGCAAGCGCGATTTCGAGGCCCTGATAGACCGTCATCCGGTGCTCGCGCGCCACCTGTTGCGTCTGCTCAGCCTGCGCTTCAGCGCGATCTACTACATGGATGTCGATCGTAGCGTCCTGACGCTGAAGGAGCGCGTGTTGAAGACGCTTTACATGCTGTCGTTCAGCCATGGCAAAACCGCCGGGGACGAGGACGGCATCCTGATCGCCCTGTCCCAGGCCGAGCTGGGCAAGCTGCTGGCCGCCTCGCGGCAGAACCTCAACCGGGTGCTGAAAGGTCTGGAGCAGGAGCGACTACTGACGGTCCGCTACGGCGGAGTGCGTCTCCACGGTCTGGAAGCGATCCGGCAACGCTACGGCTATCTGGTCAACGTCGATCAACCGGCGCCGGTTTACGGCGAATAAGACGTCACGGCAAGAACTGTCACCCGCATGACAATTCTGCCGGGGCCCAGCCGGTAACATTCGCCGGGTTTGAGCGGCGGGAAACCGCCCCGCCAATAATCACCACGAGGAGTCATACCCGATGAAGTTCGAAGACATCACCAGCGATATCGCCCCGCTCAGTCCGGCCGACGACGGCCGCCATGCGCTGCGCAAGGAAGCGCTGGCGCGCGAATCGCTGGTGTTCACCCTGCAATTGCCGGAAGAAAAGATCGCCGGCTGGGTCTATCCCCGCGTCGGCTCGGACGGCAAGGCCGCCGGCGTTTTTGCCGTATTCGGCGACGGCGTACCGGGCGGCCCGATCTACGAGGTGTTCCACGACATCGCCGTCCCGGACAGCATGAACTTCACCCAATGGCGGGTCGCCGGGGTGGAGCTGGACCTGACCAACCCGCTGCGCACGGCCCACGTCAAATACGCCAGCCAGCGACTGACCTACGACTTCACCTTCGAAGCCATTCATCCGGCCTACGGCTACCACTCCCACCCCGACGGCTGCCCGCAGTATTTCGCCGACAACCGCTTCGAGCAAAGCGGCCGTGTCAAGGGCACAGTCACCATCGACGGCCGCGCCATCCCCTTCGACGTGCTGGGGCAACGCGACCATTCCTGGGGCACGCGCAACTGGGGCGTCAATTACCACTACAAGTGGTTCCATGCCACCACGCCGGATTCCGCGGTGCACTTCTTCAAGATGGATTACCTGGGGCGCAGCCTGACCCGCGGCTACGTCTTCAAGGACGGCCACTTCTCCCAGCTCAAGGAAGCGAACGTCATCGACTTCACGCTCGACGAGGACATGATCCACACCGACATCGTCGTCGAGCTGCACGACCTCGCCGGGCGCACCACCCGGGTCAGCGGTCGCCGCTTTGCCCATCAGCCGCTGCCCGTTACCGACCACGGGGTCACGCTCAACGAAGTGGCGATGATCATCGAGATCGATGGCAAGCCGGGCACCGGCTGGTGCGAGTTCCAGTGGGACGACAGCTATCTCGCCCACATGAAGCAGTTCAAGCACATCCGGCGTTGAACGGCTGAACACAGCCCACGCCCTGCGTCACTCCCCGCAGCCGCGGGAATGACGCGCCAAATAAGGAGGAGACGACTGTGACACCCACCGACGCATCGCCGACGACGGACCCGCGACAGGCACCGACGGCGGAATTGATTGCAGACCTGCGCCGCCGCTACCCGACGGAAGACGAGATCGACCGCGTCCTGACGCGCAAGATGCAGGCCCGTGCTGCCGGCGCATACAAGCCCGTGAGTTTCGAGCAGATGGTGCAATGCCTGGACACCCTGCTCAAACGCAAGCTCGACAAGCCTTTTGAAATTCGCAATGCGCGCTGGATGACCGGCGGCTCCTCGAAGCTGCAAATGGGCTTCGAGCTGGACTGGCACGGCATCGACGGCAGCCGCGAGCGCCACGTGACGCCGATGGTGCTGCGCATGAGCCCGGCCGAATCCATCGTCGAATCGTCGCGCCGCCGCGAGTTCGAAATCATCAAGGCCCTCGCCGGCCTGATCCCCGTTCCCGAGTGCTACTGGGAAGACGAGCTGATGGAGGTCTTCCCCTACCCGGTGCTGATCTTCGGCTTCGCCGAAGGCTTGGCGAAGCCCGCGTCGGACACCTCGCAGCAGGTCACGGGGCTCGGCATCAACTACGGAACCGCGCTGCGTCCCCGCGTCACCGATGAATTCATGCGTGGCCTCGCCACCTTCCACACCGCCGACATCGGCAAGCTGAACCTGGACACCTTCGAGACACCGCAAGTCGGCAGCAAGGTCGGCATCCTCAAGCAGGTAAATATGTGGCGCCGCATCTGGGCGGAGGATCGCGGCGAGGAAGACCCGTTGATCCATCTCGCCGCCAACTGGCTCGAAGACAATGCACCGGCGCTAGACCATGTCTCCATCATCCACGGCGACTGCCGCAGCGGCAATTTCCTGATTTCCGAAACCGATGGTCGCATCACCGCCTGGCTCGACTGGGAGCTGGCCGTCCTCGGCGACCGCCACCAGGATCTGACCTGGGCCACGTCGCTGGCCTACAGCCATATGGCGGAAGACGGCAAGACCTTGCTGGTGAACGGCATGTTGCCGATCGACGAGTTCTACGCCGCCTACGAGCGTGCCACGGGGCTCAGCGTGGACCCACAGCGGATCAGGTATTTCCGCATCTATAACGCCTGGGTTGCGGCCATCGTCTGTCTCGCCACCGCCTACCGGGCGGCGAAGGGCGGCAAGTCGCACCAGGACATCGTACTCACCTGGCTCAACGGCATCGGCGGCATGCTGATGGAACAGTTGCGCCAGAACCTGCTGGAGGTGATGCAATGATTCCCGAAATCGACACCCAGCTCGCCGCCGTCATCAAGTCGCTCGCCGACAACATCCTGCCCGCGGTGGACAGCAGCAATCCGATGGCGGCGGAACAGCTCCAGCTCTGCCTCGCCACTCTCGGACTGGTCAAGGCCCATCTGCCGGATCTGCACCGCTACCTGCGCCGCGATCTGGAAACCCATCTGGCGCTGGCTCGGAACATGACGCAGCTGGCGGACTCGGCGGGCGTTGCGACAACCTTCGTCCTGCCGGTCATCGATGCGAGCATGCAGACCCTCGCCGATCCGGAAATGGGCGCAACGGAAATCGAGCAGCAGGCGCGCCGTCTCAAGGAAGCCATCGTCGAACTCATCGCTGCCGCGCGCGGCAGCACGGCAGAAAAAGAGATCGCCGCCAGCATCGTCAAGGCCGAGGAGATCGTGATCCTGCGCAGCCGTGCCTGGAGCATCGGCATGGGCTTCGAACCGGACCCAACACAGATACCTCCGCTCAACCAGCTTCTCTCCAAGGAATAGAAAAATGATCACGCAAGAAGACATCGAATACCACGTCCCCGCCAACATCGACTACACGTTCGCCGAGACAAACTACTTCATCGTCGTGATTCCGGAGGAGCGGATTCTTGCCACCTTCTACACGGTGACGCGCAAGGCCGTGGGCGTCTGCCTCGTAGACGTGGCCATCTACGGCTGCCTCAGCGACAACCGCGGCGAGATGCTCTACCTCGACACGCAGCAGGGCTTGCCCGCACCGGCCCGGCTCTCGCGCTTCGAAACGCCCAACGGGTTGAAGGTCTTCGCCCACAACCCGCGCGATTACACCCTCGACTACCTCGGCTTCGACGACACCGAGGCCCATCTCGAAGTCCGCGGACTGACCGAGCCCTTCGACATCAACGACCCGAAACACAGCCCCAAGGCCGTCGAGGGCGAGGCAGCGAAAATCGAGGCGTCGGGGCTCGGCTCAGCCTACCGCAACCATTTCGACATGCCCTGCAAGGTCACCGGCACGCTGAAAGTCCGCGGCAAGACCTACAAGGTCGACTGCGTGTCCACCATGGACCACAGCTGGGGCGAGCGCTGCGAAGTCGGCCTGCGCTCGATGGGCTGGATGAACGCCAACTTCGGCGAGGACTACGGGCTGCACTGGATCAACAGTGTGGACTTCACCCGGCCGGCCGACAGGAACATGGCGCTTGCCCACGGTTACGTGTTCGAAAACGGCGAGCTCTACGGCCTCGCCGACATGAAGATAAGCGCCAACCGTCTCGGCGCCGTCAGCGTCGCCCTCGATGTCGAGGCAACCGACGTGCGCGGGAAAAAACACATCCTCTACGGCACGCCGCTGGTCGGCGCTCCGTGGTCCTGCTACACCAGCGTGATGATCTACGTCGCCATGAGCCGCTGGATCACCGACAGCGGCCGCATCGGCTACGGCCTCAACATGGAAAACTATCCGCTGGACATGATCGCCCGCCAGCGCGGTCGCCGCTGGAACGAACCGACCGGAACGATCTGCACCTGAGGGTAATCCGGAAGGCAGGGCGCGACATGGGATAATTTTCGGCCCGGGGCTGCCACCAGGCGCCCCGTCAATCAAATTATCGAGAATTACCAACGTAGATGGCAAAAAGCCCCGTTCGCCCTGAGCCTGTCGAAGGGCCTTGTTGATACCGCATTGCCGTTCGCGCTCTTCGACATCGCTCAGGACAGGCTTCGACAAGCTCAGCCCGAACGGAGTGGAAAAAATTACCCAATAAGACAAGGAGACCCCAATGAGCACGATTCGCCCTTTCCGTTTTGAAGTCCCAGAAACCGCCATCGCCGATCTGCGCCGTCGCCTGGCCGATGCGCGCTGGCCCGAGCGCGAAACAGCGCAGGACTGGAGCCAGGGCGCACCGCTCGCCTACGTCAAGGAGCTCTGCGAATACTGGCGCACCGGCTACGACTGGCGGCGTTGCGAAGCACGGCTGAACGCGCTGCCGCAATTCATCACCGAGATCGACGGTCTCGACATCCAGTTCATCCATGTGCGCTCGCCGCACGAAAACGCGCTGCCGATGATCATGACCCACGGCTGGCCGGGCTCGGTGATCGAATTCATGAAAGTGATCGGCCCGCTGACCGATCCGACCGCCCACGGCGGCAGTGCCGCCGACGCCTTCCACGTCGTCTGTCCGACCCTGCCCGGTTTCGGCTTCTCGGGCAAACCCACGGCCCCCGGCTGGGGCGTGCCGCACATCGCGCGCGCCTGGGGCCAGCTCATGGCGCGGCTCGGTTACGCCAGTTATGTCGCCCAGGGCGGCGACTGGGGTTCCGGCGTAACGCACGCCATCGGCCTCTCGGAAACCGAGCATTGCAAGGCGATCCACGTCAACATGCCGCTGGTGAATCCGAGCGAGGCCTCGCTGCAGAACCTGACCGAGCAGGAGCAAGCCGCGCTTGCCGGCTTCCAGCATTACTTCGACTGGGACTCCGGCTACTCGAAAGAGCAAAGCACACGGCCGCAGACCATCGGCTACGGCCTGACCGACTCTCCAGTCGGCCAGTGCGCCTGGATACTCGAAAAATACTGGGCCTGGACCGACTGCAACGGCCACCCCGAGAACGCGTTGAGCCGCGACGAGATGCTCGACAACATCATGATGTACTGGCTGCCGGCCTCGGCAGCTTCGTCGGCGCGGCTGTACTGGGAGAGCTTCGCCCTGCTGCTTGGCGAAAAACCCGTGATCGACATGCCGGTCGGGGTCAGCATCTTCCCGCGCGAAATCTTCCGCGCCTCGAAGCGCTGGTGCGAAGAGCGCTATTCGAAACTGATCCACTACAACGCCCTCGACAAGGGCGGCCACTTCGCCGCTTTCGAGCAGCCGCAGGCTTTTGTCGACGAGGTACGCACCTGCTTCCGCCAGATGCGTTAAGGAAGTACTGAACAAGTCCGTTCGCGCTGAGCCTGTCGAAGCGCAAGCCGCGTCAGCACTGGGCCCTTCGGCATTGCTCAGGACAGGCTTCGACAGGCTCAGCCCGAACGGTGTGGTACTTAATCAGCGTTTCCTTAACCCGATGCCCAATCCAGAGAACGAGAAAGCCTCATGAAAATACTGATCGTCTACGCCCATCCCGAACCAACGTCGTTCAACGCCGCGCTGCTCAAGACGGCGCTCGCCACCCTCAAAGCCGAGGGGCATGAGGTCAAGGTCTCCGACCTCTACGCCATGGGCTTCAACCCCGTGGCCTCGGGAAAGGACTTCAAGGAGCGACGCTTCCCGGACTGCCTGCAGTACGACCGGGAACAGAAGCATGCGGTCGAACAAAAAACCTTCAGCGACGACCTCGCCGCCGAGATCGACAAGGTGCTCTGGTGCGATCTATTGATCCTGCAATTCCCGCTCTGGTGGTATTCGGTCCCGGCCATCATGAAGGGTTGGTTCGACCGCGTCTTCGCCAACGGCCTGATGTACGGCCAGCTCGGCCGCTTCAACCAGGGCGGCATGAAAGGCAAGAAGGCCATGGTATCGATGACCACCGGCTGCTTCCCCGGCATGGTTGACGAGGGCGGTGTGATGGGTCACCTCGACGCCGTGCTCTGGCAGTTGCAGTACGGCACCTTGGCCTACGTCGGCTTCGATGTGCTGGAGCCTTTCGTCGCCTGGTCCACCCGTTATCAGGACGACGCCAAGCGCCACGAATACATCGACGCCTTGGCCGACCGGCTGCGCCATCTGGATGCGGTGCCGATCAAATACGTGCATCCGGTGGAGGACTTCGGCAAGGACTGGAAACTGATGCCGGGCATCGAGCCGAAGACCTTCGGCCACCAGCCCTGGAAAAAGGGCGCCTGATTCAAAGAATGCAGGAGAACGCAATGAGCAAAGTCTGGATGATTACCGGTGCCGGCCGCGGCTTCGGCTGCGAGTTCGCCCGCACCGCACTGACGGCCGGCGACCGTGTGGTGGCCACCGGCCGCGATGCGGCGAAAGTGGCGCAGGCGATCGGTGCGGATTCGCCGAACCTGCTGGTGCTGGCGCTCGACGTAACGCGGGATGCCGATCCGCTGGCCGCCGTCGAAGCGGCGCTGGCACGCTTCGGCCGTATCGACGTGCTGCTCAACAACGCCGGCTACCCGCTGCTCGGCGCGCTGGAAGAATGCAGCACCGCCGAACTGGAAGCGCAGTTCCGCACCAACGTCTTCGGCCTCATGTCCGTCACCCGTGCCGTGTTGCCGGCTATGCGGCGCCAGGGTAGCGGCCACATCGTCAATGTCTCGTCGATGGCCGGCTACAAGGGCTGGCCGGGCTCGTCCGCCTACAGCGCGAGCAAATTCGCCGTCGAAGGTCTCACCGAATCCCTCGCCGCCGAAGTCGCGCCTTTCGGCATCCGCGTCACCCTGGTGGAACCCGGCTATTTCCGCACCGAACTGCTCTCGGAAACTTCACTCAGTTTCGCCGCCAAAGAGCTGCCTGAGTATGCGTCCACCACCGGCCAGATGCGGCGCCAGATCTCTGGCGTGAACGGCACGCAACCCGGCGACCCGGCCAAGCTGGTGCAGGCGGTGCGCACCATCGTCGACGCGGACAACCCGCCGCTGCGTCTGGCGCTCGGACCGGATGCAGTCGAAGTGGCGGAACAGAAGATGGCCGAGTGGCGCGCAGAGCTGGAACGCTGGCGCAGCCTGTCGGTATCGACCAATTTTGATCAATAGGAGGCAGGCAATGAGCCGCATCGACAAAAACCGTCCGACCCGCGAATGGATCGAACATCTGCGCAAGCGCTTCCCCTGTGAGAAGGAAGTTGACCGCGTGCTGACACGCAAGCTGCAACGCCGCGCCGGTCCGCCGTATTCCCCGGTCAGCCTGGAGACGCTGATTGCCGGCACCGAGGCACTGCTGCGCAGTGAACTCAAGGACGAATTCACCCTCAGCGAAGCCAAGTGGCTTTCCGGCGGCGCGTCGAAATTGCAAATGGCCTTCACGCTGAGCTGGAACCAGCCCGGCGTCGGCCGGACCACCACGCCGATGGTGCTGCGCATGGAACCCTCGGAGTCGATCTCCGAGACCAGCCGGCTGTGCGAGTTCCAGATCATCAAGGCGCTCGAAGGGCACATTCCCGTGCCGCCCGCCTACTGGGTCGATGCCGACGGCACCTTCCTGCCCTACCCGGCCATCGTTTACGGTTTTGCCGAAGGCGTGGCAAAGCCGACCGCATCGGCCGGCGGTGTCACCGGACTGGGCACCTTCATCCCGCCGGCACTGCGCCCCGTACTCGGCCCCCAGTTCATCGGCCACCTCGGCCAGCTCCATGCCTTCGACTGGCGCAACGGCGGGCTGACCTCGTTCGACGTTCCCGCCCTCGGCACGCCGGCGATCGAGTGGCAGCTCAACCATTGGGAACGCATCTGGGAAGAAGACTCCAACGAGGACGTTCCGCTGCTGCGTCTGGCGATGTCCTGGATGCGCAGCAACATGCCGCCGGTGGACCACCTCTCGGTCATCCACGGCGACTTCCGTACCGGCAACTTCCTGTTCACCGAACACGACAACCGCATTTCGGCCTGGCTGGACTGGGAATTCGCCCACCTCGGCGACCGCCACGAGGATCTGGCCTGGGTAACCAAGACCGAATTCGGCCACCTGGCGGAAGACGGCAAGACCTTCCTCGTCGGTGGCTTTGCGCCGATGGACGAGTTCTGCGCGGCCTACGAAAAGGCCTCCGGCCTGGCGGTCAATCGGAACACCCTGAAGTACTACGACGTCTTCAACAGCTACAAGAGCACCGCCATCGTGCTCGCCACCGGTTGTCGCGCAACCCGCAACGGCAAGACGCACCAGGATGTTCTGGTCGCCTGGCTGCTGGGCATCGCCTACACGCTGATGGAAGGCCTGCGCACCCAGCTCGACGAGGTTCTCTAGGCGCCCCAGACGTGGTGACTGAACTCCGCAATAAAGCGCGGTAGCTCCGCTTCCGGCAAGTCGTTGATCCCGGCGGCGGCCGCGCGGCCTCCCCCCGTTTCAAAACGTCGGCACAGGGTATCCGCCCCCTTCTTCCGACTGAGCGGTGCCCGTACGCTTACCAGATAGCGTCCATTTCCCTTCTCGGTTAGAACGGCGTGGGCACGATCGGGATACTGATTCGTCAGGTCGTTGCTGTAGACACCGCTGACCCGTCGTGCCCAAGGCTCATTCGGCAGAACAACCAGCGCCGACTGATCGGCAGACCCAGGAGCGAGGGTGATTGCCGCCGCCTTTGCCATGTCATCTGTGTATCCGTACTCAAGCCTCTCGAAATGCTCACGACCGTCAGCGATGAATGCAAACGGAGATTCGTGCCGGCTGACCAGGCGAAAGAGCGCATCCGGCGCGAAGTGCAGATCTTCCACCGACTCACCGTAGCCGTTGTAGTTCAAATAGGTTCCGAGTTTTTCGAGCTGCCTGAGTTTCACCTCCGACAGCTCGAGTTGCTGCGCCAGGATTTCCGCGCTCTTCGCAAGATTGTCGCCGAAGGCCCCGGTAACCGCCCAGGCCAGGTATCGATTTTTAAGGTAGCCATTGACCAGCAGGCTGGTACACACGTCCGATGCTTCGTTGATGATTGCCTTGAATCCAGCGCCTTCCGGTATCTCGCCTGCAAAATGATGATCGACATAGAAAATTTCGACGCCAGCTTCAAGCAACCGCAACACATCGGATCGGTTCTTGTCCAGCGATACGTCCAGCACCGTGACACAAGCTGCTGCGCCAGTCGGTACTCGCCGCAGCAGCTCGATGTCTCGTTTGACGCCGGTTACCAGAACAGCATCGTGCGGCGCGGCGAGCCGCAGCTGGGTTAGGGCGCAAATACCATCGGCATCGCCATTGAAAACGTCGAAATCAGCCATGTCAGTCGAGCAGATTGCTCACGATGAGGTCCGCCGCCTGTTCGGCCGTCATGTCGAGGGTGTTGATGTGGATCTCGGGAGATTCCGGCGCCTCGTAAGGCGAATCGATACCGGTAAAGTTCTTCAACTCACCGTTGCGCGCCTTTTTGTAGAGCCCTTTGACGTCGCGCCGTTCAGCTTCTTCGAGCGGTGTATCGATGAAGATTTCGACAAACTCGCCTTCCGGCATCATCGAACGCACCAGATCCCGTTCGGCATGGAACGGCGAGATGAATGCGGTGAGCACAATCAGACCGGCGTCAGTCATGAGTTTGGCGACTTCGCCGATACGGCGGATGTTCTCGATGCGGTCTGCCTGCGTAAAGCCGAGATCCTTGTTGAGGCCATGACGGATGTTGTCACCATCGAGCAAGAAGGTGTGACGGCCGAGACTGGCCAGCTTCTTCTCGACCAGGTTGGCAATGGTCGACTTGCCGGAGCCGGACAAGCCGGTTAGCCATAGTACGGCCGACTTCTGGTGCTTCAATCCGGAACGAAACTCGCGCGTCACATCCAGGGCCTGCCAATGCACGTTCTGCGCCCGACGTAGCGAGAAATGCAGCATGCCTGCGGCGACGGTGGCGTTGGTGAATTTGTCGATCAGGATGTAGCCGCCGAGTGCACGCTGGTTGACGTAGCTCTCGAACGGGATGGGGCGATCGGTGGTTACCACGGCCACGCCGATGGCATTGAGTTCCAGCGTCTTGGCCGCAAGATGCTCTAGCGTATTGACGTTGATCTGGTACTTCGGCGCATGGATGGTGGCGGTAACCGTACGTGTACCGATCTTGAGCCAGTAGGGCCGCCCCGGGATCAATGCCTCGTCGCTCATCCAGACAAGCGTGGACTCGAACTGATCGGCCACCTGTGTGGGGGCATCGACCTGGGTGATCACGTCACCCCGCGAGCAATCGATCTCGTCTGCGAAACAAAGCGTGATCGATTGGCCGGCGACGGCGTGGGGCAAGTCGCCGTCGCGGGTCACAATCCGCGTGACGGTGCTGGTCTTGCCGCTGGGCAGAACGCGGATCGCATCGCCGGCGTTAATCACGCCACTGGCGATCAGTCCGGAGAAGCCGCGAAAATCGAGATTGGGCCGATTGACCCATTGCACCGGCAGGCGGAAAGGCTTGATCTGGTCAACCGTGGTGTCAAGTTCCACCGTTTCAAGATGAGCCATCAACGTGCTGCCCGAGTACCAGGGCATATTGGCAGACGGATCCGTGACGTTGTCGCCCTTGAAGCCGGAGATCGGCATCGGCGTGAAGTCATTGATGCCGATGCTCTGCGCGAACCCCCGGTAGTCTGCAACGATGGCTTCATACTTCGCTTGGTCATAATCGACGAGGTCCATCTTGTTCACGGCGAGAACGATATTGCGGATGCCGATCAAATGGGCGAGATACGAATGCCGGCGCGTCTGCGTCAGTACCCCTTTGCGTGCGTCGATCAAAATGATCGCGAGGTCCGCTGTCGAGGCCCCCGTGACCATGTTGCGTGTGTACTGCTCGTGGCCGGGGGTATCGGCGACGATGAATTTGCGCTTTTCGGTGGCGAAGAAGCGGTAGGCAACGTCGATGGTGATGCCCTGTTCGCGTTCGGCGGCAAGGCCGTCGACGAGTAAGGCAAAGTCGATTTCCTGGCCTTGGGTGCCTACCCGCTTCGAGTCCGCTTCGAGCGCGGCGAGCTGGTCTTCGAAGATCATCTTCGAATCGTAGAGCAGCCGGCCAATCAATGTTGACTTGCCGTCATCAACGCTGCCACAGGTGATGAAGCGCAACAGACTCTTGTGCTGGTGGCGTTCGAGATAGGCGTCAATGTCTTGCGCAATCAGCACATCAGTGCGATAGACGCTGTCTTGGCTTTGCAGTGTGTTCATCAGAAATAGCCCTCTTGTTTCTTCTTTTCCATGCTCGCGGTCTGATCGTGATCGATGGCGCGGCCTTGACGTTCGGAGGTGGTGGTCAGCAGCATTTCCTGAATCACTGCCGGCAACGTGTCGGCGGTACTCTCCACCGCGCCGGTGAGTGGGTAACACCCCAGTGTGCGGAAGCGAATGGACCGCTGCACCGGCGTCTCACCCGGCAGCAGCGGGAAGCGCTCGTCGTCCACCATCAGGAGCAGACCGTCGCGGATGACGGTCGGGCGCATCGCGGCCGTGTAGAGCGGCACGATAGGAATGTTCTCAAGGTGGATGTATTGCCAGATGTCCAGTTCAGTCCAGTTGGAAATCGGAAATACACGAATGCTTTCGCCTTTGGCCTTCTTGGCGTTGTACAAATTCCACAGCTCCGGGCGCTGGTTCTTCGCGTCCCAGCGATGGTTGGCCGAGCGAAACGAGAAGATGCGCTCCTTGGCGCGGGACTTCTCCTCGTCGCGGCGTGCACCGCCGAACGCGACATCGAACTTGTAGTGATCGAGCGCCTGTTTGAGCCCCTCGGTTTTCCAGAGATCGGTGTGCAAAGAGCCGTGATCGAAGGGATTGATACCGCGTTCCTTGGCTTCGGGATTCTGATAGACCAGCAATTCCATGCCCGATTCACTGGCCATCTGGTCACGCAGTTCGTACATCGCGCGAAACTTCCAGGTGGTGTCCACGTGCAACAGGGGAAACGGCGGCGGCGAGGGATAAAACGCCTTGCGTGCCAGGTGCAGCATCACCGCGCTGTCCTTGCCAACCGAGTAAAGCATCACCGGTTTCTCGGATTCCGAGACAACCTCGCGCATGATGTGGATGGACTCAGCTTCAAGTCGTTGCAGATGCGTCAAGGTCACAAGGGAATCGGGATTGACTGAGGATGTGTTTATCATTATCTGTTCCGGGAGATGAGTATCACAGTGGGTTCACTTTGCGCGTTCGAATTCGCGTTCGATACTGAATTCGTCCGCCATCTCGTGCAAAATCGTTCAGGCACGTGGCGCCAAAACGTCGGCCATGGCTACCGTGGTCTAGTCGTAGGTGATGAGTGGCTTGATGATGTGATCTTCCTTGGACTCCATCATCCGAAACGCCTCTCCTACCTCGCTGAAATTAAAGCGATGCGTAGTCATCGGCGTGGGGTCGATTTTTTTGGTCTCCATCAAGCGCAGCAAGCGCGTCAAGCGTTCACTGCCACCTGGACATGCAGCCGTGCGAATCAATTTATCCGACATACCCATCCCGAATTCGGCCAAAGGAATGCGTAGGCAGCCGCCGTCGCCGTGGTAGCCGATATTGGAAATAACGCCACCCGGACGCGTCACCTTGATACAGGCTTCAAACGTCGATTGGCGACCGAGCGCCTCGATCGCGCCGTCGACGCCTTCGCCGGTAAGGCTCATGATTCGATCCACCACATCTTCCGTTGAGGGGTCAATTACCACATCGGCGCCGAAGTGTTTTGACAAGGCCACCCGGTTGGCTTGTGATTCGACGGCGATGATCAAACCCGCACCAAGGAGTTTGGCTCCAATCGTTGCCGATAAACCGACAGGCCCTTGGGCGAAGATAGCAATGGTGCCGCCGATGGGAACAGCCGCAAATTCAGCGCCGACAAAACCCGTGGACAACATGTCGGTTGCGTAGAGCGCCTGTTCGTCGGTAAGCGATTCCGGAATTTTGACGAGATTGAAATCGGCGTTATTGACGTGAAAATATTCGGCCAGGCTTCCATCTTTCTGCCCAGTAAATTTGTACCCGCCGAGCATGCCACCGCACTGCGCGGTATGGCCGCGTTGGCAGCCACTGCAATGTCCGCATGGCGTGATCGCGCTGACGGCAACGCGATCACCGGGGCGGAACATGCTGACCTCGCTGCCGACCCAGTCCACCACACCCACGCTCTCGTGCCCCAGCACGCGGCCTTCTGGCAAGGGCATCGCGCCATGAACGGTATGCACATCTGACGTGCAGATGAACGACGCCGTCGTGCGGATAATCGCGTCGTTGGGCCCCGCCGTAGGCACCGGCTTATCAATGACGCCAACCTGACCTGCTCCAAGAAATGCAAATGTGCGCATCGGTGCTCCTCGCGGTGAAATTTCGGAGGAACCTGACGACAATCGAGGCGCCAGGTTCAGGTCACTTCGTGTCTTTGCCGCTCAGGCAGCGACGTCGATCACGATCTTTCCGAAGTGTTTTCCCGAGAGCTGATAACGGAACACAACCGCCAGGTCACTCAGAGGGAAGCGCAAGTCGATCAAGGGTCTGACGTTCGTCTGTTCCAGAAAGCAAACCCTCTCGACCTGCATGGCGCTAACATCGGCAGATATCGTCGCGCACCCTCACCAGAAAAATGCACTCCGATTAAGAAACGCGGACCGTCATTTGGCTGTTACGCGGTCCGTGATCGGAACACAAAGGCTCCCTGTGACACCGACGAAGTCAAGGGTCGGGCTGATGTCAACGGCGCCCGAGCTGATGCCAGCGCGCAGAGCCTCAGCAAAGGCTTCGAGTTCATCCTTGGTCTTCGCCTCCAGCTCGTAAATCGCTACGAAGCCGTGGCGGTCCGAATTAACGCCTGGAAGTACAGTGACGCCCTTCTCGATGCGATAGCGCGTGGCGGAAACCACGCCCGCTACCTTCGATACATCCTGAATGTGCTGCTCTGAATACCAGCGATTGAATTCAGCATCCGTATCCGGACCCGTGGCATCCGACAGCACTACAAATAATGATCGCACCATGTCTCTCTCCTATCTAGTTAAGGGTGATTGCTGCTTGTTCGCGCTCAGTGAAGCTGGATCACTTGCCCGGCATCCACGCTCAGAATCACGCCGTTGATGAAACTCGACGCGTCGCTTGCCAGAAGAAGGAGGGCCCCATCGAGTTCTTCCACGCGCCCCAGGCGTTTGAGCGGATGGCGCTCCAGGTCGGCCTTGCCTGCGTCGGTTTCGAAATACTCGGCCACCATCTCGGTGTAAAAGTAGCCAGGTGCAATCGCGTTGCAGCGGATGCCGGTACCGAACATGTCCCGCGCTACGGACTTGGTCAGATGGTTGGTGGCGGCCTTCAGGGTTCCGTAAACGGGCACACCAAGCATCACCTGGGTGCCGATGATGGACGTGATATTGACGATGGCACCGGGTTCACCCGCCTTGATCAGGCGCTGCGCAAAGGTGCGGGAGGTCCGCATGACGCCCGAGAGGTTGACGTTGATCAGGTTGTCCCAGCTCTCATCCTTGACGTCCGGGAATAGGCCGAAGTCGACCTGTGCCGCCGCATTGACCAGAATGTTGACCCGGCCCACGAGTTGTTCAGCGCGATCGAAGACCGCCTCGACGCTGCTGCCCTTGCCCACATCCAGCGGTAGCGCGATTGCCTTGCCGCCGGCCTTGACGATACTCGCCGCCACCTGCTCGATTCGATCGACACGGCGCGCCGCGCAGACAACGGTGGCACCGGCATCGGCAAGGACATGGGCGAAGCGCTCGCCCATACCGGACGCAGCGCCCGTGACCAACGCGACCTTGCCTTTCAGTGAGAAAAGTTTTTCGATATTTGACATCGGGAAATGCCTCCTTTTCTTATGGTTTATTCGCGACCGAGGCGCGCAACCGACCAGGCGCGATCTCGCAATGACTTCTGCCTTGCTTCGGCTGAGATGGACGGCGTAGACGCCGGAAGGGCGCTGCGCAACTCGGACAACTTGACCCGGCGCATGGTGGGAATCGGGGTCGAATCGGGCTCGTAGTAACGGATCGCCAGCAAACCTCGTTCGTGTCCACCCGCATCAAGCCAGTTGGCAATGCCGGGGTCCTGGTGCGAGATCACGGCTCTGAACATGCCGTCGTCGTCAATTTGCGCCTGATGCCCGTTGAGCGACGTCTGGCGCAGGTGGTAGTCGCGCGCTTCCCAGAAGTGGCTACAGAGCTGGATGCTCCAGTAATACGACTTGGGTAGCTTCACTTCGAGGACCAGCGCCTCGTCGGGGGCGCACTGGTAGATGCCCTTGCCGTACTTGAGCGACTTCCAGCCGAAATCAATGGTGTCGAACACCATCGAGTTGGCCGGCGCGGCATAGTAGCTGTTCACCACCTGCTGAAAACGTGCGGGCACTTGGCGCAGCCAGTCGCAGAACAGCTCCAGACCATCGGCAATGCCCCCCGTACTCAAGGCCGGCGGCGGGTAGGTTGCACTCTCGTTGACGATGGTCAAGCGTGCCGGCTGCTCGGTATTCCAGTCATAGTAGTACTGGCGGAAGATGATGTTGCCGGGGCCTTCGGCCAGCTGAATCCAGTTGCGCACACCCGGCGGGCGTTCGCGGCTGAGGATGATGTCCACGTGGTTGCCAGGGCCCACCTCGAACTGCGTCAAACGGTCGTGCAAGGTCCAATCCACGATGTGAGCGAAGTGGTCCTTGCGGGTTTCGATATCGAAGACGCGCGCGGTACCGCGATCACCACTGATCCGGTAGATGTTGTCGCCATGCACCGACGCCCATTGGTAGTGGCAGTCGGTGGCCGGCAGCCCCCAATGAATGCGCGTGCTGAGCAAGTGAAAGAACTGGGGGTAATTCGCGTCTGCCAGTTCCATGGTCATCGGCAGCGCGCCGGCGATAAGGCGCGTGAGATAGCGAGTGCCCTCGGCACGCGTCAGATCGTCGGTGATCAAGGGGTCGTTCCAGACCAGTTGCTCAAGATCACCCATGACCTTGACGACCTCGCGCCAGATGGTCGGCTCCTTGAATCCGAAGTGTTGTAGTTGCGTTGCGTTAGCCATGGGCCGTTTCCTTCTGTTTCAGGTTGTCGGAATCGACAAACCGCTTGCGGTACTCGGCAAAGCGCTGGTCGATCATCTCGGGGGTGTAGCCGTAATCGGCGGCGGAATAGGTATATGTGCCCCAGTGATGCTCGGGCCGGCTGGCGTCGTAGGCATTGAAGGCAGCCAACGCCTCCGGCGTCAGCGGCCGGTCGGCGCGCCCATAGACGCGGCTGATCACGTCGACGATGTTGCCGACCACCTCCTCGAACTGCACGTCGAGAATGTGGTCAGGCGGCAACTTGTCGCGCTCGACCAGATAACGGTCGAGTGCGGTGGCCCAGTAATTGAACATTTCGCTGCCAACCGCCTTCGGGTCCACGTGATCGCTGCCAATCCGCCGCGCCGTCTCGATCAGTGACGCAAAGGATGGCAATACTTTCTGCAAGTCGCGGTGGCAATGCACCAGCACCGCGTCCGGAAACGTCTCCAACAGCACGTCGAGCGCGTTGATATGCACCGGCGATTTCATGATCCAGGGCCGGCCGCGGGCGCCGCCATCCTGCCACTGCAGGTATTGCATCTGCGCCCGCAGATGCAGGTACATCGGGCGCTGATCGCAGCGGCTGATGTACTCGTAGTACGACGGCACGCTCGCGAAGAGCCAGGAGACCATGCATTCGAAGGAGCCCTGCATCAGGTGCAGCTCCTCGTCCGGCTCCAGGGCCTCGGTGGGATGCCGCGCCATCCAGCCCGGGAACTGGGTCGCGAGCAGATGCTCCACAGCCAGCGCCGCATCGATACGACCTTTTGGATTTCCGGGCTCCTCACCCGGGAACGGCGCCGGGTTGATGGTTCGCCAGTAGTCCATGCGCTGGACCTGGGGATCAGCCGACAGCACCCGCTGAAGCTTGGTGGTCCCAGTGCGCGGCAGACCCAGGACGATGATCGGCTTGACGATCTTCTCTTGCAGAATCTCTGGATGCAGTTTGATGTCACGGATATAGCGCAGTCGGTTAACCAAGATATTGACGATACCGCCGTACACCATCTGCTCACCCATCGCGTTGAGTTGCGCTTCGTGCTGCAGGGCATTGACCAGCGTCGTCAATCCAGTCATGAAATGGCGGTCGCCAAAATCGTCAAGGCCTGCGACCAAAGCCGCCTCGGCGAGCAGATCTTCAACCGCTTTCGGGGGGGTCGCAGCATTGTGCGGCGAGGGGTTTGATTCGGACACAATTCCTCCAACTCAGGTAGCCAACTCTTTGGTCAGCGATACCTCGAAGTATGGCCATGTCGCGGCACCCAACCTATCGGATTCGTCCGCCACGAAGTTCAGAATCGTCCGCCGCAATGCGTCGTTGCCTACCGTCAATGCCTATGCTAAGGTCGCTTGCTGAAGCATCCACAGATGATGCCTTGATGAGGAGAATTGGTAGGTGGCTACCATTGCAATTCCGGCTGTAGACGCCTACAGCGAGGCATGCCGCCAAGGCCCCTTGCTGATTCGGGACAGTCCTTCACGCCGCAAGGTCGGGCTTTACGGTTGGAAAACCGGGCCCACCAAGGAAGTTCATATCGCCCAGACGCGCGAGTTGATCCTGTCCGTTCACCTCGGCGGTGCGCGGCGTGTTCGCGTCTTTACTGAACAAGGCTTGAGCCACTCATTTTCCAGACCGGGCGACATCACGCTGATTCCGAGCGGTCAACCTGTGAGCTACCGGACGGACGGCGAGGTCGAGTTCGCTACCGTGCACTTTCCGCTGGTGACCGCAACACCGCGCGATAACGATCTGTTGGGGGCGTTGTCGAATCTTCAGGTCTGCCTGTTCGCCCGCCATGACGAGTATGTCGTCTCGGGCGTCAAGTTGCTCATGCAGGCGTCGCAGTCGACGGCTCATGACAGTGCACAGTACTTTGCCGCATTGTTCGAAGCGCTGAGTTGCCACGTGGCTCGTATCATCAAGGAAAATGGCGCAGAACAACTAAACCTCGCAAGGCTTTCTCCCTCTGTAGTCACGGGACCAGATTTCGACGAGGTGGTCCGGCAGATCGATGCCCGTCTTTCGGAAAAACTGATGCTTCAAGACCTTGCCGATGTCGCCGGCGTCGGTCGAACGACGTTTGCCGAGCAATTCTCCGAACGCTTCGGGTGCTCGCCACACAAGTTCATCACGCAACGTCGCATCGAGAAGGCGAAAGACCTTCTTCGGCAGGGCCATCTCAACGTCACCGACATTGCCTATGAAGTCGGCTTCAGCAGCCAGTCGCATTTCTCGACAACGTTCAGGGCGCTGACTGGATGCGTCCCCACGACATATTCTGTAGCGCTTACACAGCCAGCCGATGGATGAGTTCTGCGCGGCCTACGAAAAAGCCTCCGGCCTGGCGGTCAATCGGAACACCCTGAAGTACTGCGACGTTTTCAACAGCTACAAGAGCACTGCCATCGTGCTCGCCAACGGCTGTCGCGCAACCCGCAACGGCAAGACGCACCAGGAGGTGCTGTAGCCCGGGAAACCCGAAGGGGCGGACGGCCCGCTCCTTCGTCGCCGGCCCCAAAGGCAACGATCGCGCTACCATTCGGCAACTTCAGGAGGTAAACCGAGCGTGGCAAAACAGACCGGGGCGGGCGCCGCCCCGATTCCGCAATCGAATTCCGGCGGCCAGAGTCCCCCGCTGTTCGCGTTCAGCTCCGTCCGTACGCGCGTGCTGGATAGTCTGACGCAGGACGACGGCCGCCCCAAGGTCGTCAGCGTCGTTGCGCCCATCGGCTATGGCAAGACTGTGCTGATGTCCGAGCTCCACGCCCACCTCCAGGCGGCCGGCGAGCAGTGCTTCTGGATCGGCCTCGATGATCGCCACGACAGCATCGAGCGCGTACTGCACGCCATCGATGCGGCACTCGCCGCTCCGGGCGATGCCTTTCATCCGATGTATGCCCTGTTTCAGGGCGATGAACCGATCGAGGGCCGTGTCGCTAAGCTGATAGACGCCCTGACCAGACTCGCCGCCCCCGCGACGATCTTCATCGACAACCTGAACAGTTGCCGGGACGAAACCCTGAACGTGTTTCTCGACGCGATGATCTTTTCCTCGCCGCCGAGCGTTCGCTTCGTCTGGTCGAGCACCAACGATCCGGGCTTCAACGTCGGACGGGCGCGCGTGGAAGGATTGCTGCGGCAGATCGGGCTCAAGGATTTGAGCCTGAATGCAGAAGAAACGCATGCACTGCTCGGCGAGCGCGTACACCAGATCATCGGCGCCACCGGCATCGAAACCATTCTGCATCGAACGGAGGGATGGCCCGCCGCCGTTCGCCTGGCGCAGATCGTCCTCGACGAGGCCGAGCAGCCGGCCGCCACCCTGGAAACCTTTTCGGGAACCGACGAGGACGTCGTCGCCCTGCTCAACCGGCAGGTGCTCAAGGCGTTCACGCCGGCGTTGCGCGACTTCCTGCTGCGCATCGCCCATTTGCGCTCGTTCGACCTCGACCTGTGCCGTCACGTGAGCGGAATCGGCGAGGCCGACAAGCACATCGACTACCTCGTCCGCCACAATGTCTTCATCATTCCGCTCGACCGCAACCGCAGACAGTACCGACTGCACGGCCTGTTCCGGGAATACCTGCTGGACGAGGCAAAGCGCTCGCTCGATGCAGAAGCCAACCGCAACCTTTTGCTGCGCGCGGCCGAATGGAGCCGGGGGAAAGGCGACTGGCAGGACGCGATCGAATACACGCTCGCCGCCGGCGACAGTGCGGCCGCCAGCGCCCTGCTGGATCAGACCGCAACCTTTTTTGTCCGCGACCGCGGAGACACCGCACAGTACATCCGCTGGATCGAACACCTGCTGGCCATGGGTGTCGAGATCGGCTGGGAAGCACACTTCTGGTACGTCTGGGCCCTGATCTTCCATCGTCGCTATGCGCACAGCCTGGCGCAGCACGAGCGCCTTGCCGAACGTGTCCGCAACGAGGCCGGCAAGGCAGGCACGCTGCCCGCAGAGTTCCCTCCGCGGATCGACCATCTGCGCATCTGTATCGACCTGTTCACCGACCGGCTGGACGACGCCTACCAGGGCGTGGAACGCTGGCTGGCCACAGAGAATGCCAAGGACGCGTACAGCTTCGCCTCGGTCTGCTGCATCAAGAGCATCTGCCTTGCCAGCGCATTCGAATTCGCCCAGGCACGCCAGACCATGCGTATCGCCGAACCGGTGCTGCGCGACCTTGGCGGAGCCTATTCGATCGGCTGGGTGCACCTGATCCACGGCACGCTGTTCATCAACGAAGGCGACTACACCAACGCCTGGGCGGAGCTTTCCGCCGGACTGGTGCATCTGCGCCAGTCGCTCGGCAACGATGCGCTACTGACCAACACGATGGCCTTCGTCGCCGCACTCTGCGCGGTGGAGATGGGCCATGACGACGAAGCCCGCGCCCTGCTTCTGCCCGGGCTGCGCACGGCACACAGCCACGAGCTGGTCGGCACCACGGCCTTCGGTTTCGACGCCGCGATCAAGCTGTGGAACGGCGAGAATGACGAGCCCGTTCCGCTGGCCCATCTTCACGCCATCGCCGGCCGCTATCCGCCGCGCCTCTCGCTGATGCTGTCGTGCTATATCGTCCGCCGCCTGGTGCGTCTCGGGCGACTACAGGAGGCCCTGGACGCGGCCGCGCGGATCGGGCTCACGGCAGAAGCGCTGGCTTCGCAGGGCAATGCTGCCGATGAATTTGGCAAGCTGCGCTACCGCGATCTGCGCGCGGCAAGTGCCATCGATCTGCTGGTCGCCACCCGCCGCTTCAAACAGGCGGAGTCAATGATTGAGGAAGAAATCCGCACCGCACAAGCCGATGGACGCACCGCCCGGCTGGTCGAGCTCGGTCTGGCCAAGGTTGAAATCGCCATGCATGCCGGCAACGCCACAGCGGCCGCACGGGAACTGGCGTTTGCCGTAAGCCGGGCGGCTCGGCGGCAGATTGTCCGCCCTTTCCGCGACCGCGCCGCAATCGTGGCCGGACTGGTCAACGATACGAAACCGTCCTCATGGTCGTTCACCCGCACTGAGGAGCGGGCCTTTTTCGCCCGCATCTGCGAGGGCCTTCCGGTAGGAGACAGCGACCGTCAGGGCTGGTCGGCCGTCCGCGGCGCGGATCGGAATCTGACCCTGGTCCCGACGCGGCGGGAAGCCGAATTGCTTTCCCTGCTCGATCTGGGGCTGTCGAATCAGCAGATCGCCGAGCGCAGCAACGTGTCGATCACCACCGTCAAATGGCACCTGAAGAACCTGTACCGCAAATTCGGCGTCTCCAACCGCTCGGCGGCCCTTGCCCAGGCCCGGGCACTCAACCTGCTGCAACGTGAGTAAACCCCACCCCTCCTTTGGAAGGGGGCGCACGGCTTTCCGCAATGACTAGGCTACGTCCAGCCTGATCGGACCCGACCGGCTACAGAGGAACGTGCACCATGAGGTGCCATAACGACAGGAGGAGAGCGCAGTGATCAGAGCCGAGGACTTCGAATACCACTTCAAACCCGATTCCCACTGGCAGTGGGCGGAAACCGTATTTTTCCCGGTCAACGTTCCGGGCACCAGCATCAACGGCGGCATCTACGTCCTCGCCCGCCCCATGCTGGGCGTATCGATGTCGAGCATTACCTTCATGGACCGCCTGACCATGCTTTGGGAGGACCAGGCCTACATCGACAACCAGCAGCATCTGCCCTGCCCCAAGTCACTGCTGGAGTTCTCACTGCCCACCGGCCTCTCGGTCAAGGCCATCGATCCGCTGAAGCACTATCGGGTAACCTACGAAGGCATCGACGACACGCGCTGCGATCTGGAGTATTTCGCCCTGCACGAGCCCTTCGACGTCAATGATCCCGCCATGTGCCCGATGGCCGCCAAACGCAACGGCGCGACGACGTGGGACAACGCCTTCGCCGGCCACTACGAGCACACCTATCGCATCAAGGGCGAACTGGTGTTGCGCGGCAAGCGCTACGCAATCGATACGGTGGATACCGGCGACCGCAGCTGGGGACCGCGCGCCGAACGCGACAACGCCTGCTTCATCTGGTGGCACGCCAGCTTCGGTGAAGATTTGACGATCCATGTCCTCACCGGCCACGACTTCCCCAACACGCCGAAGATCGGCGCCCTCATCAGCGGCTACGTGATGGAGAACGGAAAGAACTACGGCATCACCGATTGCCAGGGCGTACAGGACTACATGAAGGGCCTGCCGATGGGCGGCCAGCTCGAAGTCACCGACATCCGCGGCAGGAAATTCGCCTGCACCTACTCGGCGCTCAACAGCTGCTACATGGCGCCCTATCCGTCGAACACCTATCTACAGACTTTCATGCGGGTCAACCACGAAGGTAAGATCGGTTCGGGGGTGCAGCAGTTCGGCCTCAGCCGCGCCTACTCGACGCGGCATCGGGAAGCCATTCTCTCCCGGTATTGAAAGTACCGCCGGCACTCGTCCCGAGATGAGGCCGGCAAAAACACTCATCGCGACACCGCCCCCCTGTTGGCGGCGGGAAAGATCGCACCGAGGTTATGGAGGAAGAGATGGCCAGTGTGGATAAAAATCGTCCGACACGCGAATGGATCGAATCCGTACGCAAACGTTATCCCTGCGAAACCGAAATGGATCGCGTCCTGACGCGCAAGCAGCACCGTCGGGCCGGGCCGCCGTACCAGCCGGTGAGCCTGGAAACCCTGATCAACGGCACCGCAGCACTCCTCCGCTGCAAGCTCCAGGACGCGTTTGAAATCACCGATGCGCGCTGGTTGGCTGGCGGTGCATCGAAACTGCAAATGGCATTCTGCCTGAAGTGGAATCAGCCCGGTGCGGGGCGCACGGCCACGCCGATGGTGCTGCGCATGGAGCCCTCCGAATCGATCACCGAAACCAGCCGGCTGCGCGAATTCCAGGTCATCAAGGCGGTCGACGGTCTGCTTCCGGTGCCGCCGACCTACTGGCACGATGCTGACGGCGAGTTCCTTCCCTACCCGGCGATCATTTACGGTTTTGCCGAAGGCGTGACCAAGCCGACCGAATCGAGCAGCGGGGTGACCGGCGTCGGCACCAAAATGCCCGCGGCGGTCAGGCAGGCGCTTGGCGTCCAATACGTCGAACACCTCGCGCGCCTGCATACCTTCGACTGGCGCCAGGCCGACCTCGGCGCATTCGACAAGCCCACGCCGGGAATACAGGCCGTCACGTGGAAGCTTAACCAGTGGGAGCGCATCCTTGAAGAAGATATCAACGAGGACGTCCCGCTGATGCGTCTGGCGATGGCCTGGCTGCGCGCCAACATGCCGCCAGTGGAGAGGGTCGTGCTGGTTCACGGCGACTATCGCGTCGGCAATTTCCTCTATACCGAGCACAACAACAGGATTTCAAGCTGGCTGGACTGGGAACTCGCCTATCTCGGCGATTACCACAACGACGTGGCGTGGACGGCCAAGGGAATTTTCGGCCATGCCGCCGAAGATGGAAAAACGTTTCTCGTCGGCGGCTTCATGCCTATAAAAGAGTTTCATGCGGCCTACGAAAAGGCCTCGGGCCTGCCAGTCATTCCCGAACGCCTGACGTATTACGACATCCTCGGCAGCTACCAGATCGCTACCACCGCGCTCGCCACCGGCAGCCGCATCGCGCGCAACGGCAAGACGCATCAGGATGTCCTCGTCGCCTGGCTGTCGGGGATTTCCTATCCGATCATGGAAGACCTTCGGGTCAAACTTGAAGCTGTCCTCTGACGCGATACCTTGCACCCCCACTTGCGGTAACACCAGGAGAAAACGATGAGCCTCGACCACTACTACACCCTCGGCAAGTCCGGACTGCGCGTCAGCCGCCTCGCCCTCGGCGCATTGACCTTCGGCACCGACTGGGGCTGGGGTGCGGAGAAGGACACTGCCCGCACCATGTTCAATACCTACGTCGATGCCGGCGGCAATCTGATCGACACGGCCGACCTGTATGTCAACGGCGTCAGCGAGCAATGGGTTGGCGACTTCATCCGCGAACGCGGCCTGCGCGAGCGGATGGTGCTCGCCACCAAATTCAGCTTCAACCTCGACCCGACCAATCCGAATAGCGGCGGCAACGGTCGCAAGAACATCCTGCGCGCGGTGGACGCCTCGCTCAAGCGCCTGGGTACCGACTACATCGACCTCTACCAGCTGCACACCTGGGACAGGCTGACCCCGGTGGACGAAGTGATGCGCACCTTCGACGATCTGGTGCGCGCGGGTAAGGTGCGCCACGTTGGCCTGTCCAACACGCCGTCGTGGTATGCCAGTCGCGGCCAGACCCTCGCCGAGTTGCGCGGCTACGAGCCGATCTCGTCGATCCAGTTGTCGTACTCGATGGTCGAGCGCTCGATCGAAAGCGAATTCGCCGATCTGGCTACCCAGTACGGCGTCGGCATCATGGCCTGGAGCCCGCTCGGCGGCGGCATGTTATCCGGCAAGTACAAGCCCTCCGAGACCGGCCAGCATGGCGAGGGGCGACTACAAATGCTAAGCCACCCGGCCTTCGCTAAATTCAGCGAACGCAATTTCGCCATCGTTGCCGAAGTCGAGCGGGTAGCAAAAGAAATAGGCCGCAGCATGTCGCAGGTGGCCCTCAACTGGGTCGCCAACCGACCGGGGGTGGCCGTCGTGCTGGTCGGGGCGACCAAGCAGGCGCAGCTCGACGACAATCTGCAGGCGCTGGATTTTGTCATTCCCGCGCAACTGGTTGCCCGTCTGGACGCGGTCAGCGCGGTACCACCGACTTTCCCCTACACCTACTTCCAGCCCGAGATACAGACTCAGATCGCCGGCAGCCACCCGGTGGGCGACAAACCGTCGAGCTATGCGCCGCCGGTGGTGATTCGGGGCGACCCGCCAGCAACCGAAAACGAGTGAACAACACTGCATATTTTTAACAAGGAGAGACGGCATGAGTGGGCGACTGAACGGAAAGGTGGCCGTGGTTACCGGTGCCGGCTCCGGCATGGGCGCGGCGATGGTGGAAGCATTTTGTGCCGAGGGTGCCGAAGTGATCGCTGCCGACATCTCCGGAAAACAGAATGCGCTTGCCGAACGCATCGGCAGTGCCTGTTATCCGGTACAGGTCGATGTATCGGATGGCGCCAGCATCCAGGCGATGCTGGCTGCGGCGATAAAACGATTCGGGAGACTCGACATCCTGTGCAACAACGCCGGAATCCAGGGCGCCTACGGCAAGACGGCGGACTATGACCTCGCCGAATTCGACCGCGTATGGGCCACCAACGGTCGCGGTGTTTTCATGGGAATGAAATATGCGATTCCGTTGATGCTTGAAAGCGGCGGGGGATCGATCATCAATACTTCGTCCATGGCGGCGCTGGTAGCGTTTCCTGCCATGCCGGCGTACGCAGCGTCCAAGGCAGCGGTGTCGATGCTGACCAAGTTGACTGCGGCCGAATACGCCGCCGCGAACATCCGCGTCAATGCCATCTTGCCGGGTGCCATCGATACGGGAATGACGCAGGCGATGCCCAGCGCCGATCTCGCCGCTGCAGTGAAGGCGACACCCATTGGTCGCATCGGGCGACCGTCCGAAATAGCCAATCTGGCCGTATTTTTCGCCAGCGACGAATCGTCGTTCGTCACCGGCACCCTGGTTCCGGTCGATGGCGGCTATACCCTGCTTTGACGGGCATGGATAAACGAATGCAGCGAGGAGACGTACGATGATCAAAGCGGAAGATTTCGATTTTCATTTCAAGCCCGACTCGCACTGGCAGTGGGTGGAAACCATCTATCTCGCCTTCAATGTTCCGGAGGCGAACATGAACGGCGGCGTCTATCTGGTGACGCGCCCCATGCTTGGCGTCTGCATGTGCGACGTGACGGTGAACGACAAGCTCAGCGTCCTGTGGGAGGATCAGTTGTACGTCGACAACCAGCAGCACTTGCCCTGCCCCAAGTCGATGTCCGACTTTTCCTTGCCCAACGGCGTTTCTTTCAAGGTGATTGAGCCGCTCAAGCACTATCGACTGACCTACCAGGGCATCGACGACACGCGTTTCGATCTCGAATATTTCGCCCTGCACGCGCCCTACGACATCAACGATCCAGCCATCGATCCGACCGCGGCAACACGTTACGGCCATGCCTGGGACACCTCGTTTTCCGGCCACTACGACCAGAAGTACCGCGTCAGGGGTGAAGTCGTCGTGCGCGGCAAACGTCATGCGGTCGATTGCATCGACGCCGGCGACCGCAGCTGGGGACCGCGGCCGGAGCGCGACAATTCGTCGGTGCTCTATCTCGGCGGCGGCTTCGCGGACGACTTTGCGGTGCATCTGTTCACCAGTCACGACATCGCCACCACCGCGGTAATGGGTCCGCTCATTTCGGGCTTCATCCTCGAAGGCGGCAAGACCTACGGCATCACCGACGCGCGCGGCAAGCAGGAATACCACAAGGCAGTGCCGATGGGCGGCGAGTTCGAGGTCACCGACATTCGCGGCAGGAAATTCGCTTTCACCCATTCGGCGGTGAACTGTAGCTACTGGGCGCCGTATCCGTCGAACACTTATTTGCAGACGCTGATGCGCGTCAACCACAATGGCAAGATCGGCTACGGCTTTCAGCAGATGGGCCTGAGCCGCGCTTACCTGACCCGCCATCGCGACGCCATACGGTCGCGATACTGAATCGATCCGAATATTGTCGACACATAGCCATCCATCACGAGGAGCATCACCATGATCAAGCCCGAAGACTGCGATTTCCATTTCAAGCCCGATTCCCACTGGCAGTGGGCGGAAACCATCGCCCTGCCCTACGCCATTCCAGAGGCCAACATCAACGGCCTCATCTACATCGTGACGCGGCCGATGCTCGGCGTCGCCATGTGCGATGTCACCATCATCGACAAGTTTTCCGACCTCTGGGAAGACCAGGCCTACGTGGACAACCAGCAGCACCTGCCCTGCCCGAAAAAACTGTCGGACTTTGCGCTGCCCAACGGCCTCACCTTCAAGACCATCGAACCGCTCAAACATTACCGTGTGACTTACGAGGGCATCGACGACACCCGTTTCAGTCTCGACTATTTCGGCCTGCACGCACCGTACGACTGCAACGACCCGGAAATGGACCCCCTCGCTGCCCAGCGCAACGGACCGGCCTGGGACAGTTCCTGGAACGGGCATTACGAAGCGACGTTTCATGTCAAGGGCGAACTGATCCTGCGCGGCAAACGCCATGAAGTGGATTGCGTAGAAGTCGGCGACCGCAGCTGGGGGGCGCGCCCGGAGCGCGACAACGGCACCATGATCTGGTGGCACGCCGCCTGGGGCAAGGATCTCGCCGTGCACCTGTTCACCCGCCACGACATCGCCAAGACCGATGACTTCGGCCCGCTGGTCAGCGGTTATGTCTTCGAGGACGGCAAGCTCTACGGCATTACCGCGGCGAGCGGCACGCAGGAATACCGCAAGTCGGCGCCGATGGGTGGCATGCTGCAAATCACCGACATCCGCGGCAAGAAATTCAACTTCAGCTATTCGGCGGTGAACGGCTGCTACTGGGCACCCTATCCGTCGAATACCTACCTCCAGTCCTCGATGCGGGTTAATCTCGATGGCAGGATCGGCCACGGCATCCAGCAACTGGGCCTGAGCCGCGCCTATCTGGGACGCAACCGGGAAGCGCTGCTGACCCGCTACTGAGCGGAAAGGCACGTCCCCTGCCGCTTGAATGCACGCGCGATCGGCCCGCAGCGCACGGGCCGATCGCAACGGAACTGTTGAACAAGGAAACCGCCATGCCCAGAGTGGACAAGAACCGGCCCACCGACGAGTGGATCGAGGAAATACGCAAACGCTATCCCTGCGAAGCCGAAATCGACCGCGTCCTGACGCGCAAGATGAGGCGTCGCGCCGGCCCGCCCTACACCCCGGTCAGCCTGGAAACCCTGATCAAGGGGACCGAGGCGCTGATTCGCAGCGAGCTCAAGGACGATTTCGAAATCGCTGAGGCCAGTTGGCTGTCGGGCGGCGCCTCGAAACTGCAAATGGCGTTCACGCTGAAGTGGAACCGGCCCGGCGTCGGTCTTACCACGACGCCGATGGTGCTGCGTATGGAGCCTTCGGAGTCGATCACCGATACCAGCCGCTTGCGCGAGTTCCAGATGATCAAGGCGATGGACGGCCACATCCCCGTGCCGCCGACCTATTGGGTGGACAACGAAGGCCGGTATCTGCCTTACCCGGCGATCGTCTACGGTTTTGCCGCAGGCGTCACCAAACCGACCGCATCGAGCAGCGGCGTCAGCGGCGTCGGCACGCACATGCCGCATTCGGTGCGGGAGTCGCTCGGTAAACAGTATGTCGAGCACCTCGCGCGCCTGCACACCTTCGACTGGAGCCAAGCCGACCTCAGTGCGTTCGACAAGCCGACGCCAGGCACGCAGGCCATCGAGTGGAAGCTCAACCAGTGGGAGCGCATCTGGGAGGAAGACGTCAACGAAGAGGTACCGTTGATGCGGGTGGCGATCGCCTGGTTACGTCAAAACAAGCCGGCCGCCGACCGTATTTCGATGATCCACGGCGACTACCGCGTCGGCAACTTCCTGTTCACGGAACACGACACCCAAATATCGGCCTGGCTCGACTGGGAGCTGTCCTATCTCGGCGACCGCCACGAAGACCTGTCGTGGTCGACGCAGAGCATCTTCGGCCACGCCGACGAGGACGGCAAGACGTTCCTCGTCGGCGGCTTCACGCCCAAGGACGAGTTTTTCGCTGCCTATGAAAAAGCCTCCGGCCTCAAGGTGGTACCCGAAACACTGAAGTACTACGACATTTTCGGCAAATACAAAAGCGTGGTGATCTGCATGGCCAGCGCTTTCCGCGTGCCGCGCAACGGCAAGTCGCACCAGGACATCGTCGTCGCCTGGCTCGGCGGCATCGGCTATCTGCTGCTCGACGAACTCAGAACACAACTTGAGGAGGTACTCTGAAATGGATCTGCGTCCCGCACTGCAAGTACAAACCGTGATCAAGGCGATGACCGATGTGGTTCTGCCGGCGGTCGATCCGAACAACAAGCTGGCGCAGGAACAGGCCCGCCTGGTGATCGGCATGCTGCATCTGGTGATGCAGCGCCAGCCGCTGATGTACCGCTACGACCGCGACGAGCTGTCGC
>JALNXH010000023.1 GCA_023230455.1 Rhodocyclaceae bacterium
GCAGACGGTGCATTCCGGCCCGGTGTCGGGCATCGCGGCGAGCGAACACCTGGCCTTGCAGGCCGAACTGGGCAATATCGTCGCCACCGACATGGGCGGCACCAGCTTCGACATCGGCATCGTGGTCGAGGGCGGGGTCAAATATTACGACTTCAACCCGGTGATCGAACGTTGGATCGTATCGATCCCGATGGTGCATCTGGTCACACTCGGTGCCGGTGGTGGTTCCATCGCGAAATACGATCGAATGTACAAGACCATTCAGATCGGTCCGGAGAGTGCGGGTTCCGACCCCGGCCCGGCCTGTTATGACCGTGGCGGAATGATGCCGACGGTGACCGATGCCGACTTGATTTTGGGGTATCTCGATCCGGCTAATTATGCAAATGGGCACATCAAACTAAACACAAAACGCGCCAGGCAGGCGATGGATGATGCTCTTTGTGAGGATCTCGATCTCGACCTCATCGAGACCTCGAAGCTGGTCAAAGGTACGGTCGACGCCAACATGGCCAACGGCATCGCCACCGAGCTGCGCACCCGCGGCTACGAACCGAAGGACTTCACCATCCTCACTTACGGCGGCAACGGCCCTTTGCACGCCTGCGGCATCGCCGCCGCGCTGGGCGTCGACAAGGTGCTGGCGCCGCCGTTCTCGTCGGTGTTCTCCGCGGTCGGCGCTGGCAACATGAACCAGATGCACATTCATGAAATGAGCACGTATACGGTGCTTTTCGACGCAAATCAGAAGGCGTTTTTCTCAGACTACGAAAGCTTCAATACGAACGTCGCCGAATTGGAGCGTCGTGGGTACGAAGACTTGGTACGCCAAGGGATGCAGCCAGAAGACATCCACTATCGTCTTGAGCTCGACATGCGCTACGGCAACCAGCGCGTGCAGACGGCAGTGGTCACGGATGTATCGCGTCTAAACTCGCAAAGCGATGTCCTTAAGCTGATCGATCAGTTTCACAGTCGCTATGGTGACCGCTTCGGACACGGAAGTCAGTCTCCGGAGGCGGGGGTACGCATCAACACCATCCGCGTGTGCTCTTTCGTAGTGCAATCAACCGTCCAATTCTCCGGAATAAAGATGGATGGTCGGGTGCCAACCGAAATCAAGCCAGTGGGCAGCCGGAAGTGCCACTTTCCCGGTCACGATGGAGCGCTGGAAACGCAACTCTATGACGAATCGGCACTTGCCGAAGGCACAGGCATCGTCGGCCCTGCAATTGTCACGACGCGTGCGACTACCTATTTGATCGAGCCAGGCTGGCGCTATTACGCCGCCGCTCATGGTGCCGTGTGGTTTTCACGCGGAAGCCATTGACTTCACATTCGACGATCTCGACGCAAGGATACGCCATGAACGAAACGCCGCTAAAGACCGCAACGAGCAAGAGTGACCAGGCTCTGCTTGACCAATTTTTGACCGATAACCGCCTCTTCCTCGGGCCTGACCCGGAAATCATGCGCGATCACGGCATTGTTTCGCGCAGCGCGCTGGAGGAAGAGTTGCTGGCCAAACCCGTCGATTCCCACCAGCTCAACCATGTGCGCGGCTTGGTCAATGCCGCTCTCGACGAGAGCTTCACCATGGTCGAACAGATGGGCGCCGCGCCCGGCGCCAAATGGGGCGATCTGGTCACGGCGATTTTTACCGCCAAAGGCGATCTGTCGATGATCGCGCCACGCGGCATCGTCGCATTTGCCTCCTGCTGTCATTACCCGATCAAGTTCATCCTGAAGTACTGGGTAAACGATCCCACCGTTGGTGTCAAAGAGGGCGATGGATTCATCCACAACGATTGTCGCTACGGAGGTATCCATAACACCGACCAATCGATGATGATGCCCATCTATTGGAAGGGAGAATTATTGTGCTGGGTATCTTCAACCATTCACGAAGGTGAGAACGGCGCCTGCGAGCCGGGCGGCATGCCGGCGGCGGCCGAAAGTGTGTACGACGAAGGCTTGAAGATGCCGCCATTCAAGGTGGTGGAAAATTTCCAGATCAAGCGCGACCTGCTTACCTTCCTGCAGAATTCGGTGCGCGATCCCAAGTTGCAACTCGAAGATATGAAGGTCAAGCTGCATGCGGTCCTTCGCCTTCGGGAAAGAATCCTTTCTCTTCTCGAGCAGTTTGGGCGCGATGCGCTCGTAACGACATTGCGGAAAAACCTGGAGGATGTCGAAGACGAAGTTAGGCGTCGCATCCGCGAGCTTCCGGACGGTACAACGAAGGTGCAAACCTTTATGGACTCGACGTTGCGCGAACCGGCACTACAGAAGCTGGTGATGTCGGTGACGATCAAGGGTGATCGGATGATCTGTGATTTTCGCGGTAGCAGCCCGCAATTCACCAATCGGGCCTGCAACTGCAATATTGCATCGTTTAAAACTGCTCTTGTTACGGGTTTTTTGCAGAACGTCTGGCCAGATCTTCCGCACACAATGGCGGTGCTGTCGCCGATCGAGATTTTGTCGGATGCCAACTCGATCATTGATGCGTCCAACGACACGCCGCAGGCGATGAGTCTGATGCCGCTATTCAAGGCCTGTACGATTCCACCGGTGGCGATGGCCAAATTCAGTTATAGCCTGCCGCACCGATACACCGCGATCGTTGCACCCCAGTATGACCAGGCGGCGACCTTTATCTACGGCGGCCTTACCCAGCATGGCGATGTGACCGGAAATTTCTGTGCCGATATCAACGGCTGCGGCCAAGGTGCTCGCTCGCATGCCGATGGTGAAAATGCACTTTCTCCGATGTTTGGCTTCATGTGCGATACCGGCGAACACGAGATCGCCGAGGAAGATACGCCGATCGTTCGACTCGGCGCACAAGTGTTGGCCAAGGATCGCGTGGGCTGGGGAAAGTACCGTGGTGGCTTGGGTTATGAACAGATTGCGACGGTCAAGGACTCCAATATCTGGGGTTTCATGACCGGGTGCGAGGGTTCGAAATTCAGTTCCGCCCAGGGCTTGTTCGGCGGTTATTCCTGCCCGGCTTACACGCTGGCGAAGGTCAAGGGCATCAATGTGTTCGATGTCATGAAGAAAAACCCCGAGCAGGTGCGTTTCAACATGCTTGCCTTGATGAACGAACAGCCAATAGACGGCGGGGTTTACACGACCCAGGACATGGGGATGACCTTCGAGATGTGCCAGGAAGGTGAAATCTACATGATCTGCCAAGGTGCTGGCGGTGGTTATGGCGATGTCCTCGAGCGCGATCCCGCTTTGGTGATGAAGGATCTTCTTGAGGATCTGATTTCGCATGAGTCGGCACGAGATATTCTTAAGGTCGTGTACGACGAGACCACGCTGGTGGTGGATATAGAGGCCACCGAGGTATTGCGTGCTGCCGAGCGCAGGGCGCGTATTGCACGTGGCAAGCCTTTTGACGCGTTCGTTGCCGAGTGGGTGACGCCTGAGCCGCCCGTGCATCTGCCCTACTTCGGCAGCTGGGGCGATCTGACGAAGATTCATGCTAACAACGGTAGTCAGCGTCTGGTGATGGATGCGGACAAAATCCAAGGAGTGTTCATGCCCAATCCCAAGGATTTGCGCATTGCCGAATTGGAAGCGGAGGTTTTAGCGGCGCGTGCGGAGCTAAGTGAGTATCGAAAGGTTGGCAACTAGCGTTAGCTACGGATCGTTCAGCAATTTGCTGCCGAGCGATCTGCCTGAGCGACAAGTTATCGTGAGAGCGGTGGCAAGTGATGAAAACCGAACATCGAACTGAAACGAAACTGGTAGTTGTGTCGTACTGGACGTGCACGAATGAGAGACACCGCCACCAAAGTCGTGGAATGGCTGAGCGGTGCATTGAAAAGAGCGCCAAGCCGAAGCGCCAGACCAATCGTTGGACCGACGAAAAATACATGGAAGTGCTGGATCGCTGGAGGCGCGGGGATATAACAAAAACGGCGCTTGGCAAGCAATACAACGTGTGTTGTACCCAAATGCGATACATCATTTCAAAGGCAGAGCGCATCGAGAGAAAGCGTTCCAATTCAGATAAATGCGAACCTGGATCTCGGCATGATTACTCCGGGGAATCCATTTCGCTTTGACAAAATGGTTGCAGCAGCGTCTGGCGCTGGCTGCAACTGGGGATCTCATGACATTAACTGCGCATCTGGCGTCTGGAAAGTGCCGTCTATGGGTCGATTCTGTTGACTATGCGGGGCGCTTGCTAGCGGGTAACAGCGTTCCGTGGATGGATGTTGCGGAGTGGTTAGCGTGGCACCGCAAAGCACAGGGATTGTTACGTTCCGACGTCATAGCTCTCCCATTGCAGCCGATGTGTACGGCATGGCTTGGAAGTCATCCCACACGTGCCACTGCAATGTTGGAAAAGCGTCGCTCGACGTTTCCATTGAAGGCCATGCTTGCCGATACCGGATTAAAGAACTATGTCGTTGAATTCGCCAGAGCCTTGCGTGCGAGCGATAGCATCCATCCACTTGTGCTTGCAATACCCTCGCCGCGGTACTGGATTGGGTTGGCATTTAGCCTAGTGAATGGTGCTAATCCAGCCCCTGAGGTGGGGGAAGACGAGATAGATACCGCATCAGTTTACGTTGCCGATTTCCTGCGCAGTTTTGGTGAGATAGGCATCGACGCGGTGATGCTTGAGGAATCTCTCGGGGAGGAACCGAAGTCATCAGACGAGTTGGGTTGGTATCAGCCTGTATTGAATCTTGCTGCCCATTACCGCTGGGATATTGGGCTTCGCATGCCATCGACAGCTTTTGATCTGAAGATAGAAGAAGGCGTCGATTTCGTGATTGCACCGGATGGAATGTCTGTGCACACCAAAGGTGTCGCACTCGCAGATGCATTTTTGCGTGGAGAAGCCCCCCCCGGCATCCCTGCTGGCAGTTTTTACTACGTGCGTATCCCTCAGGATGCGAAACCAGAACAGGTGCTTGAGCGGCTTGCGCTGCTGCGCTGAAGTCTGTCCCGTGTTGTACCGAAGGAGTTCCTATGAATAAAGAAGGCGAACTGCTCTGGACGCCATCGAAGCAGCTGATTGCGCGTTCGAACGTAGCGGCTTATCTCAAGTGGGTGAGCGGAAAATATGGCCAGTCGATTGATAGCTACGATGCTCTGTGGCGATGGTCAGTCGCGGATATTGAAACGTTTTGGGGTTCGATTTGGGATTATTTCGGCGTGATTTCGGAGTCTCCTTACACGCGCGTACTTAGTCGTCGTGAAATGCCTGGTGCAACATGGTTTGAAGGGGCTCGCGTTAACTATGCCGAACATCTTCTCCGCCACGAAGAGCCCACCGGTGAGAGTGCTGTAGCCTTCCACCATCAATCGGAATTGCGACCGCTGGAATCAATCAGCCGGCGCGAGTTGGCAAAACAGGTACGCATCGTTGCAACCCAGTTGAGAAATATGGGGGTGGGTCCGGGGGATCGTGTTGTCTCCTACATGCCTAATGTTCCCGAGACTGCAGTGGCCATGATGGCTACCGCGGCAATTGGGGCTGTGTGGTCATCGGCGGCGCTGGAATTCGGCGTAAAAACAGTCATAGACCGCTTCGCCCAAATTGCACCCAAAGTAATTTTTGCTGCTGACGGCTACCGCTATGGGGGAAAAAATTTCACCCGTGAAACCGAAGTGCGACGGATCGTCGCTGAGCTGCCGACGATAGAGCGCGTGATCTGGTTGCCGTATCTTAGTCCTGGGTCGGAAACGCCAGATATCGCCAACGTGATGGTATGGTCTGATCTCCTGGACCACCCTGACGTGACGAGAGAGCAATTTCAGTATTGCCGCGTCGAGCATGACCATCCGCTTTGGATATTATTTTCGTCAGGCACGACCGGATTACCCAAAGCCATTGTGCACAGTCACGTCGGTGTGCTTTTGGAACACCTCAAATTGATGCACTTTCATCTGAATCTGTCGGCTGATTCAACGATGTTTTTCTACAGCACGACAGGTTGGATGATGTGGAATCTCCTAATGGCTGCCTTGGTCACAGGAGCCTCAGTTGTTCTTTACGACGGTAGTCCAGTCCATCCTTCACCGTCGTTCTTATGGAAGCTGGCGGCTGATACGGGAACGACATCCTTCGGAGTGAGTCCGACCTTTGTGCAGATGATGGAGAAGGAGGGTATTGAGCCGGGGCGAGAGTTTGATCTATCCCGCCTTGAGTCAGCGATGGTTGCGGGTTCGCCTTCCACACCTGAAACATTCGCTTGGTTCTATCGCAACGTGAAGGAAGATCTCTGGTTGATGTCCCAGTCGGGCGGGACTGAACTTTGCAGCGCATTCGTAGGGTCCGTACCAACGCTGCCTGTATACGCCGGAGAAATTCAGACACGTATTCTCGGCATGGACGTTCACGCGTGGAGCGATGCAGGGGAAGAATTATGCAATGAGGTGGGTGAGCTGGTTGTGACAAGCCCGTTCCCATCAATGCCCATCTATTTCTGGAACGATCCAGAGAATGCGCGTTATCGCGAATCGTATTTCGAAGTTTTCCCCGGGATTTGGCGCCACGGCGATTTTCTCAAGATAAATGAGCGGGGAGGCTGTTATATCTACGGAAGATCTGACTCAACACTAAATCGGCACGGTGTACGCATTGGTACCGCAGAAATTTACCGAACGGTCGAGCAAATTGAAGCCGTTGTCGATAGCCTCGTCGTGTGTTGTGAACTTCCCGGTGGGAATTTCTTCATGCCATTATTTGTGAGGCTGAAGCCAAATTCGCAACTAACGGAGCCGTTACGCTGCGAGATCGTTCGCCGATTGCGTGAAGAATGTAGTCCGCGCCATGTGCCAGACCGTATTTATCAAGTAGAAGCCATACCCTACACGTTGACCAATAAGAAGATGGAAGTCCCGGTACGCAAGATTCTCATGGGATGGTCGCTGGAAAAGGTGGTCAGCCGTGACGCTCTGTTGAATCCGGAGGCACTCGACTTTTTTACCCGCTTTGCTCAAGAGTCGATAGATTATCAATGGCGGACGGCGAACATGTAATGGCTTGGGACTGCTATCGCTACGGTGCGAGCATTGCATCGGCGGGATAACCCAACTGGCCAAGGAGCGAACTGGTTAGGTGTTCACGAAGAGCTTGACCGGGCGGGCGCTATTGAAGAGGGGAATAGGGGGTATGGCGCATTTCGTATTGAGTTCAACGAACCAATAAGCCGGCTTGTTGTGCAAGAGCGATGGCTTGAATGCGACTGCTGACAGATAGCTTTTGAAATATATTTTTCAGATGATACTTGATGGTATTTTCTGAAAGAAACATCTTGGCGGCCATCTCTCTGTTTGAAACACCTTCGGATAGGAAGCACAAAATTTCGCGTTCTCGATCAGTAAGGGCATAAATACCCTCGTCCGTTTGGGAGCTCGTGGTTTTTTCCAGATCCCTTTGATTTTGAAGTATTGCTTCCAGAAAGTCGGATGAGGTATTCGAAGAATGAGGGTTCTCACCTCCTGTTTTGTAGCTCTTAAATTCTTCACGCACCAAAGTTATCGCCGCTTCCCCCTCATCCAAGAAGAGTCGAACATATCGATCAGGCATCGCAATTTGCAGCGCCTTTCGGAGGCTTCGTCGTGCAGATGTACGATTGCCGCGTGCGTCTTGAAGCAGCGCGTCGAGTACATGCAGGCGCGCTTGTAGATAGAGGCGCTCTCCGCAGCGGGCTAATTCCCGTTCTATAAGCGTTGCACACGTGTCAAAATTTCGCCGCGTCAGTGCTTTTCTGATAGTTCCCAGTGCCTCACCCTCCTGCATCTCGGAGAATGGGATCCATACGTCCGGTAGCCGTTCTTCGTCAACGCTGTTGGATCTGACATCAAATAAGTGTTCTTGCTGTCGCGACTCAAGGAAAAATCCTTGACGAGCGCGTTCCCATCTAACGGTGTTTGCCATTCGAATCCAGTTGTTGCCGATGGCAATCCGTTCAGCCTCAGCCAATATCTCCATGGCAGCATCCCGTCGGCCGCGTGCCAGACAGATCCGAGCGGCGGATAAGTGGCCCACCGAAAGAAAGTCCGGCACGGCGCATTCGATTAGCATTTCCCGATACTCGTTAAAAACGAGTTCTGCGACGTCGAGATCGTTAGCTTCGTAACGAGCCCATATGTAGCAAGCTACGAGCGCTGCCGTTACAAACGACTTATCAAAAAGGGCGCTTTGCTCTTCCAGGCCACGTTGGAGGCATATCAATGCTCGTTGAAGATGCCCTTGCAACAATAGCGTTACGCCCTCAAAACACGCGGTGTACCCACCGCTAAAAGAGGCACCGCTCGATTGGTTGTAGGCTTTCGCGATATTTAGGTAATGGTGGCTAAGCTCCAGTTCCCCAATTGTTAGCGCTCGATAGGCATGCATGTTGGCTGCCGCTGCCAGTTCAAATGCGCTGAAGCCTTCGGCGGCAGTTTGTCCGACTTCCACAGCACAAATTCCCGCGAAGGCGCGAGGAATGTCATCGGCACACATGGCTGCAATCGACACGATAATTTCGGCGCCTGGAGAATTTTTCTGGTTTTCACCATATTGATTCGACAGCAATTCCAATACCTTTTCCAACTTCCGTGGGCCGCGCATGAATGCTCTGGCCCAAGCTACTTTTATGGCTAGAGGAGGGCGTTTCAGGATTTCACCGATCGGGAGTCTGGAAGCCCAGCGATCGACAGTAATCACGTGGGCACTTGGGATCAACGCTGAAGAGTAGTCATCAAGCGTATCGGCTGCGAGAGAGAAGTCTTCACATTCAATCGCGTGGTGGATTGTCTCTTCATAGAGACCATTTGCCTTGTACCAATTCGCGGCTGTTCGATGAACATCGACTACGACTTGGCGATCGATCGACCGCAGTTGATCGGTAAGGCAGGACGCAAAGAGCCCGTGGTATTTGAACCAGCGCAGATCCGAGTCCAGGCTACGCAAAAACAGGCCTGATCGCTCAAGTCCAATAAGAACGTCGCGAGAGTCCGTTCGGCCAGTGACGAGGTCGCAAAGCGGTGCAGTTAGTCGACTCAGTATCGAGGTGCGGAGTAAGAAATCCCGCATCGTTGATGTCTGTAGGCTTAAAACGCTCTCTATTAAATATTCTGCAAGTTCGCGCGGGCGATATGTTGCAACGTTACCCAGTGAGCGCCTTATCGATGGGCTCATCAGGCTAAGGCGAAACAACTGAACTGCCGCGGGCCATCCCTCAGTCCGGTTATAGATGGCTTCGATTTCGCTATTGCTAACCTCCAGGACTCTGAAAAGCTCAAAGAATTGGTGTACTTCCGAAGACGAGAATCGGAGTTCGTCGGCTCGTAGCACTTGAGCCCGATTTTCAACGACCAGGCGAGCGAGTCCTACTTCAGGCAGGGAACGGCAGCCTATGAAGATGCGCGCGTTGTGTGGCGTGCGGGCTAGAACATCGCGCCAGAATGACAATATCGACGTATCCGTAAGCGCCTGAAATTCGTCGAAAAATAATGCCACTGGGTGGTCGATGGACAACAGGCTGTCGATAAAGCCATCTACACAGTGAAAGAAGCGCGCGACATCTTTGGACTCGCCGTCTTCAATACGAGGAATTTCATTTCTGGAATTAAGGGACGCCACCAGAGCCTGAAGGTGGTTTGAAAAGCGGCGCGTGTCGTTATCCGCGTCGTCAAAGGTCAGCCATCCGGTGAATATACCTTCAGCATCGCAGCGGCTCTTTATCTGCTGCAGTACGGTTGATTTCCCATGTCCTGCAGGTCCCTGAAGAAACACGACCGGAGCAGCATCGTCATGAAATACCTGGTCAAGGAGAGCCGTGCGCAGCACAGAATTGGCGCTAACGGTTGGAGCAAAAAATTTATGGACGTGGATTCCCGTCGTATCTCCATCCAAACCAAGCAAAAGCCGATTCACATTGTCTCCTCGATATCCCATGCCCCGGCTGAGTTTTGTGGACTGGCGTTGCCAGACTCATCGCCGATTGGGATTCACATCCGCTCTGCCGCTAATCGGAACATTGCCCTTGTCGAAGCAAGACCACCTCTTCTGGGGAGGTGCCCCACATTCATTCCGAAGCCTACCCCTATTTTTGCGGGGTTGGATGCTGCGCACGATGCATTTTAGTCTCGCCGAAACAGCGGATTGTGTCAACGCATAATGAGTAAACATATTGACATAGCGTGCAGCTTCGGGATAGTCTTATAGGCGTTATATGGCCTATACGTATGGCCATATATTGCTATATATGTGATTTCTGGGGGAATTCGATGGCTTATGGACATGATTCCGGCAGCGGGGGTGACTTGCAGTCGTTTCGATCAATCTACGGGAATCTGCTCGCCCCGCTAAGTGCCGATGGCGTCGTCCTGCGGAATCGCGCGGTGATGGGTGCGATGCACACGGGGATAGAAGCGCTTGATCGGTCGGCTGATCGTATCCGTGCCTTCTACCGCGAGCGTGCCGAAGGTGAGGTTGGCCTAATAATTACAGGCGGAGTGGCGCCGAATTTGGAAGGTCGAGTTGAACTTGGCGCACCTGCGATGACGGAAGATGCCGATCTCGAATGGCATGCAGCAATCCTTGACGCGGTCAAAGGCACCGAGACCAAGATGTGCATGCAAATCTTGCACACTGGACGATACGCAAAGTTTTCTGGCTGCGTTGGGGCCTCCTCTCTGAGGACCCGAATCAATAAGCACGAACCACGCGCACTGACGACCAGCGAGGTCTGGAAAACAATTGAGGATTACGCTCGAACCGCCTCAATCGCAAGAGACCTTGGATACCATGGAGTAGAGATCATGGGTTCTGAGGGCTATTTGATAAATCAATTCACAGCGCCTGCTACGAACGATCGCAAGGACGAGTTCGGCGGAAGCTTTGAGAATCGAATCCGGTTTCCGCTCGAGATCCTTGAGGCGGTTAGGCAACGTGTTGGTAAGGATTTTCTGGTGATCTATCGTATCTCCGCAGTAGATCTTGTGGACGGCGGTATGACTGGAGAGGAAACCAGGACATTCGCCAGATTGGTACAAAAGGCCGGCGCCGGCATTCTCAATACCGGCACCGGATGGCATGAGTCCACAATTCCGACGGTAGCGCACGTTGTACCTCGTGCCGCCTGGGCTTATGCGGTAAAGAATGTCAAGGAAGTGGTGACATTGCCTGTTATCGCCTCCAACCGTATCAACGATCCGCAAGTCGCCGAGGATCTGATTGCGTCTGGAACTGCTGACATGGTATCGATGGCCCGCCCTCTGCTCGCTGACCCGGCTTTCATGAAAAAGGCGCGATTGGGGCAGCCAGAAAAGATCAATACGTGTATCGCCTGTAATCAGGCATGCCTAGACCACATTTTCAAGCACCAGCCGGTCTCGTGCTTGGTCAATCCACGCGCAGGACATGAAATTGAGTTCGCAGGCTCAAAGGTCGTGCGCGGCAAAAAAATCGCGGTAGTGGGGGGCGGTGCAGCGGGAATGAATGCCGCCTTTAATGCGGCGGAGCGGGGCCATACGGTGACCCTATTCGAGGCATCGGATGAGCTTGGCGGGCAGCTGCTTATGGCTCGGGTTATTCCGGAGAAGACCGAATTCGATCAAATGCTCCGTTACTTTCTACAACGTCTTGCCGATGAAAAAGTCGAGGTGCGCCTTTCTCATGCACCTACGGCAGCAGAGCTTTGTAACGGAGCCTACGACGAAATCGTGATCGCTACCGGCGTGCGTCCGCGTCGCCTTGATATTCCGGGGATTGAACACGAGAAGGTGCTCGATTACGTCGACGTCTTGCACCGCAGCCGTCCTGTAGGTAATCAAGTTGCGATTATTGGCGCTGGTGGCATCGGATTCGACGTTGCAGAGTTTCTGCTTGGCGAACCGCATACGCCGCCGCAAATTGATCGATTCATCGAAGAATACGGAGTCGACGTCAGCCTCCATGAAGCCGGTGGCTTGAGGCAGGGCCATAAGCGGATGGAGTCGCCACCAAAGCGGGGCATCGTGCTCCTTCAACGCAAGAAGGAACGTGTCGGTGCGCGCCTCGCGGTATCAACGGGTTGGATTCGCCGAGATCGATTAAACCGACACCACGTCAAGATGCTCAGCGGTGTCGAATACCGTCGAATCGATGACCTGGGCCTCCATGTATCTATAGACGGCATAAACCAAGTCATTCCGGCAGACAACATCATTATCTGCGCAGGGCAAGACTCGGAGCGTGACCTCTACACGGCGCTACGCGAACACTATCCGGCAATTCCGGTTCATCTCATCGGCGGTGCTGATCAGGCTGTCGAATTAGACGCCATGCGTGCCATCGATCAGGCGACACGGCTTGCAACCCAACTCTAGGACGCTTTCCCAATGATTCGAGATCCCGCCGTATTTGAACAACTTATCGATTCGGTTCGCCGCTTTGTACAGACTGACCTTGTTCCCCTGGAAGCCCGTGTGGCCGAGGAGGATCGTGTGCCACCGGATATCGTGCAACAAATGCGCGATCTCGGTTTGTTTGGGATATCTATTCCAGAAGAATATGGTGGCTTGGGGCTGACCATGGAGGAGGAGGTCTACGTGGCTTTCGAGCTCGGGGGTACGTCTCCGGCCTTCCGTTCTGTATTTGGCACAAATGTAGGAATCGGCAGCCAAGGATTACTGATGGATGGTACGCCGGAGCAAAAAGCTCGCTACCTACCGAAGCTGGCCAGTGGCGAGATCATTAGTTCATTTGCACTGACTGAACCGGAAGCGGGTTCCGATGCCGGCAGCCTGCGTACATCGGCGCGCCGTGAAGGCGACAGTTATGTGCTTAACGGAACAAAGCGGTTCATAACGAATGCCCCCAGCGCCGGATTATTTACGGTGTATGCGCGTACCGACGCCAATACTGCGGATGGAAGCGGTGTTTCCGCGTTTCTGGTCGAAGCCAATACGCCTGGACTCAGCGTCGGAAAGCCGGAAAAAAAGATGGGGCAACAGGGCTCCCATGTTTCTGACGTCATCTTCGATGATTGTCGAGTTCCAGCAGATGCCTTGCTGGGCGGAGAGGAGGGGCAGGGATTCAAAACCGCCATGAAGGTTCTCGACCGTGGCCGACTTCACATGGCGGCATTGTCGGTTGGCGTTTCGCAACGGCTTCTCGACATGATGGTCTCGTACTCCACCGAACGGCGCCAGTTTAAAAAAGCGATCGCCGAATTCCAGCTTATTCAAGCCATGCTTGCAGATTCGCATACCGAGACGTATGCAAGCCGCTGCATGGTCCTTGATGCGGCACGCCGAAGGGACAGCGGACAAAACCCGGTTCGGGATATCGCTGCCGCGAAGTATTTTGCGACCGAGGCGGTCGGACGTATTGCCGACCGTGCCGTACAGGTGTTCGGGGGTGCCGGGTACATATCCGACTACGGCGTTGAGCGTTTGTATCGCGATGTACGAATCTTTCGGATTTATGAAGGCACAAGCCAGATTCAGCAACTTGTCATTGCCAAAGAACTCCTGCGCGCAGCAGCGCGCTAAAGAGTCCAACAAAGGAGGAGATGTATATGGATTTTTCGCTTACCCCGGAACAGGAAGCTATCGTCGAAACGGCAAGGCGATTTGCGCAGAATGAACTCGCGCCTGGATACGCTGCACGCGACCGAAGCGGCAAACTTGAGCGCCATCTGGTTGCTGCGATGGGCAGGCTGGGTCTTCTTGGTATAGAGCATCCAGAGAAATTCGGAGGGTTAGGCGGTGACCATGTTACCGCTGGCTTAGCGCTTGAAGCCATTGCTGTTGGTGACTTTAGTTTCGGCTACGTATGCATCATGTGCTCCCTCGGAGGACAGATCATCGCTCAACATGCGGCGCCCGAAGTTGCCGAGGAATGGCTTCCGAAACTTATATCCGGCGAAAAAATTGTAGGGATCGGCCTTACCGAACCGCGAGGTGGGTCGGACGCTGCTCAGCTACAGTTAAAGGCCCGTCGTGAGGGCGATCATTACGTTTTGTCCGGCGAAAAGACGTCCATTTCGTTTGCCACTCAAGCCGACGTGGTATGCCTGTTCGTACGAACGGGGAGTGCTGATAGTGGTGCGAAAGGTATTACTGCCCTGCTTGTTCCACTCGACCTTCCCGGAATCACACGCACAGACTTTGATGATGTTGGTACTCGCGGAGTCGGTCGCGGTTCCCTGTTTTTCGATGAGGTAAAGGTACCGGTCATAAATAGGCTCGGTGCAGAAAATCAAGGCTTCGGACCCGTCATGCAAGGGTTTGACTATAGCCGGGCACTCATTGGATTGGAGTGTGTAGCGATCGCTCAGCAATCGGTAACTGAAAGCTGGGCTTATGCGACGGAGCGAAAGGCATTCGGCAAACCTCTGAGTGCTTTCCAAGGCGTGAGTTTCCCGTTGGCAGAGGCTGAAACGCAACTGCATGCTTGCCGTCTTATGTGTCTCCAGACGTTGTGGTTAAAGGACCAGAATCTGCCTCACACATCCGAAGCGGCCATGTGTAAGTGGTGGGGGCCGAAGCTGGCTTTTGATGTCATCCATGCATGTCTGCTTACGCATGGTCATGGTGGCTATTCAAAAGAGCTGCCGTTCCAACAAAGACTTCGTGACGTCATGGGCTTTGAAATCGGCGATGGCATGGCCCAGATCATGAAGCTCATCATCGCCCGGCAGAAAGTAGGGCGCCAAGCAGTACCCGCTTAACGCACACAAGCTCCTTAGGTCATCTAAAGAAAGTATCTACACAATCATGGATTTTTCCACGAACGAAAATCATCAAAGCATTCGTGAGGCCATCGAGCGCATTTGCGAACAGTTCGATGACGAGTATTGGCTTAAAAAGGATAGGGACGGGGGCTTCCCACGTGACTTCTATCAGGCCTTCGTCGATAACGGTTGGCTGGGAATTTGCATTCCTGAAGAATACGGTGGCTCTGGATTAGGCATTTCGGAAGCCTGCATCATGATGCAGGCAATATCGGCCTCCGGCGCGGGTTTGTCCGGTGCCTCGGCGCTGCACATGAACATCTTCGGGCTCAATCCAGTCGTTGTCTTCGCTACCGAAGAGCAAAAGCAACGCATGCTGCCGCCTTTGATCCAAGGTAGAGATCAGGCTTGCTTCGCAGTGACAGAACCCGATGCCGGTCTGAACACGCTCAAGCTAAAGACCAAAGCAGTTCGTGATGGGGACCGCTATATTATTTCCGGACAAAAGATCTGGATCTCGACCGCACAGGTTGCCAACAAGATGCTCATTCTTGCGCGCACGACTCCAGCTGAAGAGGTAAAGCATCCGACTCATGGGCTAAGCCTTTTCTACACAAATATCGACCGAGATTACGTTCAGGCCCATGAAATCGAAAAGATGGGGCGGAAGTGCGTTGATTCCAATCAGCTCTTCCTGGATGGCTTACCTGTTTCCGTTGAGGATCGTATCGGCGAAGAGGGGAAAGGATTCGAATACATCCTTCATGGACTTAATCCTGAGCGCCTGCTAATTGCATCGGAAGCCGTCGGTCTGGGAAAGGCGGCACTCAGACGTGCGGTTGATTATGCAAAGGAACGGGTTGTATTTGACCGGCCCATCGGTAAAAACCAAGCGATTCAACACCCTTTAGCGCAGAACTGGATTGAATTGGAAGCGGCCGAATTGATGATACGCAAAGCGGCGTGGCTTTACGACAACGGCCAGCCCTGCGGAGCAGAAGCCAATGCCGCGAAGTACCTGGGCGCTGAGTCTGCGTTTAAGGCGTGTCAGACAGCGATGACAACACATGGCGGCATGGGGTATGCGAAGGAGTATCACGTAGAGCGCTACATGCGCGAGGTGATGATCCCCCGCATTGCCCCGGTCAGTCCCCAGTTGATCCTCTGCTTTATCGCTGAAAAGGTCCTTGGGTTACCGAAGTCGTACTGAGAAACACCTTGCCAAAAGCCATAACCTCCTTCGGAGGATGAGTGACCGCGATCGCGTTTGTATTCTCACTAGCGTGATGCCAGTGGGCTAATTTTTCGAAAAATTCAAGGAGCAAGTCGTGAAATCCAACGTAATCATCGCCGGTGTCGGAATGGTCCCTTTCAGTAAGCCCGGTGCCAGCGACACCTATGATCGCATGGGGGCGAAGGCGATACGCCTCGCCCTGGCCGATGCCGGCATCGACTACGACGAGGTGCAGCAGGCTTACGCCGGTTACGTCTATGGCGATTCGACGGCGGGGCAGGTCGCCGTCTATCAGGTCGGCATGACAGGAATCCCGGTGATCAACGTGAACAACAATTGCTCGACGGGCTCGACTGCACTCTATCTGGCCCGCCAGGCCATCGAACACGGCGTCGCCGATTGCGTGCTCGCCGTCGGCTTCGAGCAGATGTCGCCGGGCGCCATCGCCGCCAAGTACACCGACCGACCGTCTCCCTTTGCGCGCTTCGACCAGTTGTGCAACGAACTGGTGACGGAAGATCTTCCCTTGGCCCTGCGCTATTTCGGCGGTGCCGGACACGAGCATATGCAGAGGTACGGAACGAAGATGGAGACCTTCGCCAGAATCCGTGCAAAGGCCAGCACCCACGCGGCGAACAATCCCCTCGCGCTGTTGCGCAAGGTGGTGACGGCCGAAGAGGTCATGAACGACATGGTGCTCTGGCCCGGCGTGATGACGCGCATGATGGCCTGCCCGCCCACCTGCGGCGGGGCGGCGGCCCTCCTGGTGTCTGCCGACTTTGCCCGCCGCAAGGGCATCGCCGCCACGGTGACGATCGAAGCCCAGGCCATGACCACGGATCGGCCCGGCACCTTCGACGAGCGCAGCATGATCAAGCTGGTCGGCGCCGACATGACCCGTGAAGCTGCACAGAGGGTCTATGCGCAGGCCGGCATCGGACCCGCGGATATCGATGTCTGCGAGCTGCACGACTGCTTTGCGCAAAACGAACTGATTACCTACGAGGGACTGGGCTTCTGCGCCGAAGGGGAAGGCGAGAAATTTGTCATGGACGGCAACAACACCTATGGCGGCGAGGTGGTGACCAATCCCTCGGGCGGCCTGCTTTCGAAAGGACATCCGCTCGGGGCCACCGGTCTGGCGCAGTGCTACGAGCTGACGCGCCAGCTGCGCGGAGTCGCCGGCCCGACACAGGTCGCCGGTGCCCGGCGGGCGCTGCAGCACAATCTGGGGCTTGGTGGCGCTTGCGTGGTGACGCTCTATGGCCGGCAGTGAGGTTCAGTCCTCGGTCAGGTCGTTGTCACGGTTCTGATCGCTGCCGCCGTTGGAAACGCCAAGGCATAATCCAGCCCAACAGGGCGGGTCGCCGATGACGGTGTTTATCGCCAAGCCAATACCCATAGCCCCTCAGAGCTACGTCAAGTTGTTTACTACGAACATGCGAGGTCAGTGAGGTGAAACGCGCCAGCCCACAACCCGGGAAGCCGTCGAGAGGTGGACAGCCCGCCCGGTCGAGCCCGCCGAACTTCATGTTCCGGCCGGTGCGGACGCGGCTGCTGGACGAACTGGAGGACGGTTTCGCCGAGCGACCCAAGGTGCTCAGCATCGTGGCGCCGATGGGGTACGGTAAGACCGTGCTGATGTCGGAACTGTATGCGGGCATCCACAAGGCGGGCGACGCCTGTTTCTGGGTCGGGCTCGACGACCGCCACATCAGCGTTGACCGCGTACTCGGTTCCATCGAATCGGCGATTGCCGGACCTGAGGCGGATCTCCACCCGACCCAGGCGCTGCTGCGCGGCGACAATCCGATCGAGAGCCGGGTCGAGGAATTGATCGAAGTCATTTCGCGCCTGCCCGGCCCGTGCACGATTTTCATCGACAACCTCAACAGCTGTCCCGACGAATCGCTCGGCACCCTGCTCGATGCGCTGATCTTCCGCACGCCGTTGGCGGTGCGCTTTGTCTGGTCGAGCGCCAGCACGCTTTCGTTCAATCTCGGCCGCGCCAAGCTCGAAGGCCTGATCCGCCACATCGGCTTTGGCGAGCTCAAGTTCAACGAAGGCGAGGCCTCGGCCCTGCTCGGCACGAAGCTGGCCGGCTTTGTCGGCGCATCCGGCATCGATACCATCCTGCGTCAGACCGAGGGCTGGCCCGGCGCCATCCGCATGGCGCAGATTGTCCTGGAAAGTTCCGATCAACCGCTGAAGGCCCTGGCCGCGTTCTCGGGTTCCGACGAGGACATTTCGGAGCTGCTCAACCGCCAGGTGTTGAAGGGCTTCACGCCCGAGTTGCGCGAATTCCTGCTCTCCATTGCCTATCTGCATACCTTCTCGGTGGATCAGTGCCGCTTCGTCACCGACAACGAGGCCGCCGAACAGCATGTCGATTTCCTGTTGCGGCGGAACGTGTTCATCATTCCGCTCGATCGCAACCGGGAGTCCTACCGCCTGCACGGACTGTTTCGCGAATACCTGCTCGGCGAAGCCAACCGCGCCACCCCGCCGGAGCGGCGGCGTGCGTTGCTGACGCGCGCCGCGGGTTGGTGCGAGCAGAACGGCCAATGGCGCGACGCCATCGAGTACGCGCTGGAGTCGGGAGAGATCTCCCTTGCTTCGCGCATCCTCGACCGCACGGCGACGATCTTCGTCCGCGACCGCGGTGACATCCAGCAATTCATCCACTGGATCGAGAGCGTGCAGGCGGCGAAAGGGCGTATCGGCTGGGAGGCGAATTTCTGGTATGTCTGGGCGCTGATCTTCCACCGCCGCTATGCCGCCGGCCTGCAACAGCATGAAAAGCTCGTCGCCCGCCAGCGCGCCAACCTCGGCAAGGCCGATGCGCCGCCCGACGATCTGCCGCAGCGCATCGACCTGCTGCGCATCTGCATCGACCTGCTCACCGACCGGCTGGCCGACGCCTACGCCGGCTCGGAAAGCTGGCTGGCGGCGAAGCGCAGCAGCGACCCGCACAACATCGGCTCGGTGTATTCCGTGCAGACCCTCTGCCTGATCAGCTTTTTCAAATTCACCCAGGCGCGGCAAAGCATGCGCGTCGGCCAGCAGCTGCTGTTCGAACTCGGCGGCGCCGTGGCCATCGGCTGGGTCTATCTGATCAACGGCCTGCTGCTGATCTACGAGGGCAAGTACGCCCACGCCTATAAGGAGCTGATGGCCGGCCTGGCGCGCATTCGCGGCGAGCTTGGCGAGGACTCGATCCTCAGCGACACCCTGGCGATTACCGCCGCCAAGTGCGCGGTCGAAACCGGGCTGGTCGATGAGGCGCGCCGCCTGCTCGCGCAGGGCCTGGGCTCCGCCCACAGCCACGGGCTGGTGGCCACCACGGCCTGCGGCTTCGATGCCGCGATAGCCTTGTGGAACGGCGGCGAGGACGAGTTCATCTCCATCGGCCAGCTGCGCGAGATCGCCAGCAGCTACCCGCCCCGTCTCGGCCAGATGCTGAGCTGTTACCTGGTGCAGCGTCTGCTGCGCCTGGGGCGGCTCGACGAAGCGCTGGCCGAAGCGGAACGGGTCGGCCTCGACGTTGCCGGCAGCGAGGCGGCCAGCGTCGAGATTGCCGAGACGGAAGAACTCGCGCTGCCGAGCTATCGCGATCTGTATGTGGCGACGGCCATCGAACTGCATCTCGCCCGCAGCCGCTACCGTCAGGTGGAAGCGCTGGTGGCCGACGAAATCCGCCGCGCCCAGGCCGATGGCCGCATTGCGCGACTGGTGGAACTCGGCTTGGCGAAGGCCGCCATTGCCAAGCACGCCGGAAAGTCGGCGCTGGCCGAGCAGGAGCTGATGCAGGCGGTCAGCCGCGCCGCGCGGCAACGCATCCTGCGCCCCTTCGTCGAGCGGGCCGATACGGTGTCGAGTCTGGTCAGCGACACCAAGCCCTCGCTGTGGCAATTCGCCCAGCGCGAGGAACAGGAGTTCTTCGCCGAAATCTGCCGCGGCCTGCCGATCAGCAACCGCCTGCTGCACGACTGGTCGGAGATGTGGGTCGGCGACCAGTCGTCCCTGGGGGCGCTGACCAAGCGCGAGGTGGAACTGCTGTCGCTGCTCGACATGGGGCTGTCCAACCAGCAGATCGCCGATTACAGCAACGTCTCGATCACCACCACCAAGTGGCACCTGCAAAACCTCTACCGCAAGCTCGACGTGTCCAACCGCTCCGCCGCCCTGGCGCGGGCGCGGGCGGCGCAGCTGCTGCCGAAGTAGGGCAGGGCAATTTCTTTTGCGGGACGCTGCCGTAAAGCGGGGCTAAAAGTTTGGCTATCCGTAAGCCGTTCCTTCCCTGTGATGCCTTGAGTCCGCGCTGTTGCATCAGGGATGCCGGCCCCTGCCGAAGATCGGGGGCAGCGATTGGCCCGGCGATCTCGTACTTCATGCAGAGAAAAACCCCGACCAGATTGATGTCCATGGTGCGCCGGAAAGTTTCCAGCTTCAATTCATGCAGAACGGTCGCCGAAGGGGGAATCCCGGCGTTGCTGACGTGCGCTGCGGGCTGGTACGAGCAGAGCGGCCAATGGCGTGACGCTATCGAGTACGCCCGGAGCCGGGGTGCGATCGCACAAATTCAACGCCCGGCAAGCGTTTGCAGATTCGGGACGAAGTCGAACTCAACCGGAGACGACGCACCGGCGGAGACTGAATCGCAGGCTGGCGCGTCATCCCGCTTTGCTGTGGACGGCGGGACGTCGCTTGTGCCGCGCTCACTTTTGGAGAGTACGCACGAACTCATGCAAGCCCGCATTGATGTTCTCTCGGCGCCACGCAAAATAGGACATCGAGCGGATCGACGATCCCTTGATCCCGAGAAAGCTGATTCCCGTAAGGCCGATATTCACGAAGGCGTCGGGAACGAGGGCCACGCCGGCGCCGCGGGCCACGAGCAGCAGCGCAGTGACGCCGCGCGTCACGTAATGGCGGATGATCGGCGAAAAACCGGCCGCGGCGCAGACGCCGATCACGTTGTCGTAGGAGAACGGCGAGGCTTCGCGCGCATAGATGATGAAGTTTTCCGCCGACAGCTCGGCTAGGTCGATTTCGCGCTTATCGGCCAGGCGGTGCTTCGTCGGCAGGCAGCAGACGAAGGCTTCCTCGCTGATTTCCAGATACTGCAGATCGGGATGCAACGGTCCCGAATAGTGGAGGAAGCCGCCCGCCACGTCGCCATCGAGAATCGCCTTGAGCTGTTCGAAGGAACTCATCTCGCGCAACGACACGGCGATTTCGGGGTGGCTCGCAGAGAACTCGGCAACCGCCTCCGGTACGCCGCGCAAGCTCATTGCGCCGACGAAGCTGATGAGCAGGTGGCCGCGGTTTCCCGCACCGACCTCGCGGGCAGCCGCACAGGCAAAGTCCAACTGCGACAGCACCCGCAGGGCCTGGGGATAGAAGGCGGCACCGGCGGGCGTGAGACTGACGCGGCGCGAGTTCCTTGCGAACAACGGTATGCCGAGTTCGTCTTCGATCATCTTGATCGCGCTGGTCAGCGGCGGCTGGGAGATCGACAGGCGTTCGGCGGCGCGTCCGAAGTGCAATTCTTCGGCCAGTACCACGAAATATCTCAGGCGGCGGATGTCCATGGGCTGCGGTATATCACGGCCGAAAAAATCACGACAGTTTGCGGCCCGCGCGGCGGGCTTCGTCCGGCGTCAGCCGTCCGGCCTGGACCCGGTCCCAGGTTGCGGCGGTCACGCCCGCCGCGCGCAGGATGTTCTTCTGCACCTTCTCCGACGGCGTGCGCGGAAACTGGCCGACGAGCTCGATGTAGCGCGGCACGGCGAAGCCCGGCAGACGGCTCAGGCACCAGTCGAACAGTTCCTCCGGCGTCGCCGTTTGCCCCGGCTTGAGGATGACGCAGGCCTTGACCTCGTCCTCGCCGCCGTCCATGTCTGCCGGCACGGCCACCACCGCCACCTCGGCCACCGCCGGGTGCTCGGCGATCGGCCGCTCCACCTCGTAGGAGGAAATGTTTTCGCCGCGCCGGCGCAGCGCATCTTTCAGCCGGTCCACGTAGTAGTACCAGCCCTGTTCGTCGCGGCGCACGCCGTCGCCGGTGTGGAACCACAGATTGCGCCACGCTTCAACGGTCTTGTCCGGCATGCCGACGTAGCCGGCATTCAGGGTCCACGGCGTTTTGTGGCGGATCATCAGCTCGCCGACCTGGCCGACGGGCACCTCCTCGTCGCTGTCGGGAGCGACCAGACGCACGTCGAACCACTGGTCGAGCAGCAGGCCGGCGGCGCCCACCGGGCGCTCGTGGCTGCGCGCCAGCGGCGTCATGATGGGCAGGCAGACTTCCGTCTGGCCGAAATACTCGACGAAGCGCTCAACGCCGAAGCGTTTCTTGAATGCGTCGAGGATGGCGTAAGGGGTCGGGCCGCCGCCGATTCGGCGCAGGCAGTGAGTGTTGTCGCGCGACGTCGGCGGCTGGGCGAAGACGAAAGGCAGGACGCCGCCCAGATGGTTGGTGACCGTCGCGCCGCTGCTGTGCAGCCGGTCGACCCACTGGGTGGCGCTGAAGCGTTCGTAGAGCACGCAGCGCGCGCCGACGATCAGGCAGGGATAGACCGTGAGCAGCTGGGCGTTGACATGGAACATGGGAAAGCCGGACATGTACACGTCGTCGGCCGTCATCTCCATCCCCTGCACGTTGATTTCGGCGAACAGGGTGTGCTGGGCGTGGGGCATCATCACGCCTTTCGACAGGCCGGTGGTGCCCGAGGTGAACATGATGCCGGCGATGTCGTGGGGCATTACCCGGATACCCGGATCGGACTCGTCGGCGGCGAACAGGTCGGCGAACTGCACGACCTCGCAGCGCGCGAAGGTCGGCAGCGGTTCGGCCAGCCGTCCGTGGCGCGACCAGAGGACGATGCGTCGGAGGTGGGGCATCGCCTCCAGGCTGTCGCGCACCACATCGGCAAAATCGATATCCGCGATCAGCGTTTCGGCCTTGCTGATGTTGACTTGATGTTCGAGGAAGCGGCCCTTGTAGGCGGTGTTGATCGGAACCTCGATGGCGCCGAGCTTGTTCAGGGCGAACCAGGCGAACAGGTAGTCGAGGCTGTTGGGCAGAAACAGCACGGCGCTGTCTCCCTTGTCGATGCCCAGCCCGGCGAGTCCTCGCGCCAGGCGATTGGCCCGGCGGTTCGTCGCCTCGAACGAGTACTCGGGTCCGTCGTCGTCCCATTTGAGAAAAGGCCGATCGCCGAGTACCCGCGCCTGATGTTCGAGCAGGGTCGGCAGAGTCCATTGCGTCGGGGGAAAGGTCGGCGTGAATTTAGGGAACGTCAGCATCCTCTTCTCCTGGTTTGCCCGTCATGCGAAGTGACGGGTTTATCGATCGCGGCTTGGCAGTGCCTTCCCCCGTCATTCGGTGCCACTTTGCCGCGCTTCTGCCGGTTCGTGCAGCAGTCTCCATCATCGCTCCGGTTTCGGCAAGGCCGTCGCCACCGATACGGAACCGCTATTGATCGCACCTGAATTTGTATTGGACGAGGTTGCCAAATCCTTAAGATTGACAACCCCAGTCAGGGCTTCCGCGCCGCTGACGATGCAAAGCAATGTTCCGCAAGGAGGAGTCCATGAGCGCCACCGTACATTCCCTGTCTGCCGTCGAGGCTACCGCCGGCCACACTTCGAATCCTGTGCCTGCCCGCTACGGCCGCAACGTGCCGGACAGCTACGGCCACAACCTGTTCGAAGCGGACGCCGACCTGATGCCGCTGCTCGGCTTGTATCTGGATTCCAAACTGCTGGCGCATCTGGAGCCCCACCTGAACCGGCTGGGCGCCATGGCCGGGGGCCGGATGGAGACGCTCGCGGCAACGGCCGACCGGGAAACGCCGAAGCTGATCGCGCGCACGCGGACTGGCGTGCCGACCAACGACATCGACTACCACCCGGCCTATCAGGAGCTGGAGCGCATCGGCTATGCCGAGTTTGGGCTCCATGCCGCCTCGCACGTGCCCGGCGTGCTCGGCTGGAATGCGCCGCTGCCGCCGCTGGCCAAGTACGTGCTGTTCTACCTGTACGGGCAGGTCGAGCACGGTCTGACCTGTCCGCTGAACATGACGGACGCGTTCACGCGGACACTGAAAAAATATGGCACGCCGGAGCTGATCGAGAAGTACCTGCCGAAGCTGACCTCGCTCGACATGGATGAGTTGTATCAGGCCGGGATGTTCGTCACCGAGCAGCACGCGGGCTCGGACGTTTCGCAGACCGAGACGCGCGCCTGCCGCGCCGGCAACACCTGGCGGCTGTATGGACAGAAATGGTTCTGTTCCAACGCCAGCGCCGACGTGATGCTGGTGCTGGCGCGGCCCGACGATGCGCCCGCCGGCTGGGCCGGCGTGACCCTGTTCCTGATGCCGAAAATCAAGGCCGACGGCAGCAGCAACGACTATCGCATCATCGCGTTGAAGGACAAGATTTGCACCAAGTCGATGGCGACCGGCGAGATCGAGCTGGAAGGCGCCGAAGCCTACCGCATCGGCGAGGTGGGGCGCGGCTTTCAGCAGATCGCGGAAATGATGCAGGCCTCGCGGCTGTCCAACAGCGTGCGCTCGGCCGCGCTGATGCGCCGTGCCCTGACCGAATCGCGCTACTTCGCCAAGCATCGCCAGGCCTTCGGCCAACCGATAGAAAGCCTGCCCCTGATGCAGGTTCAGTTGCAGAAAATGGAACTGCTGGTGGAGCAGGGGCGCTCCTTCGCCTTTCACACCGCCGAAGCCTTGCGTCAGGCCGACGCGGGCGACAAGGAAATGGAACGGCTGGTGCGCATCCTCACGCCGCTGGCCAAATACCGCGTCTGCCGCGATGCGCGCAAGGTCGCCGCCGATGCCATGGAAGCCCACGGCGGTGCCGGGATCATCGAGGAGTGGCCGCTCGCTCGCCTGATGCGCGACACCTTCACCATGACCATCGGCGAAGGCACGGCCAACGTCGTGTCGCTGGATGTCTATCGCTGCATCCAGAAACAGGATGCGACCGCCGTCTATCGGACGCACTTCGAAGCGCTGGCAAACCGGGTGGCCGATGTCGACCTGCGGGAAAAGCTGCTGCGCCGGCTACAGGCGATCGTTCCCTTCGTCAGGGAATGCGCGCTGGAAAAGCGCGACCACCTCGCACGCGAGACCGCGTCGGCGCTCTACCATCTCGGGTCGGCCATCATCCTCGCTTGGGAAGCCTCCCAGCCCGGGCTCGGCCATCGGGCGCGGCTGGCGCGCAGCGTACTGCAGCATCGGCTCGATCCGCAGTACCCGCGCTTTTTCGGCAAGATGGTTGAAGACAATTAGCGCGTCGCTGCATCCCGTCTTTGGTTTTTCCATTTGGCATCCACTGCGGAGTGGAGGGCGCCGATGGGTGAACCCCTCCCGCAGATCAGGGCTGCGCGTAATCCGAAGATGTGGCTCCCCCTAAAAATAGGGGGTTCCCCGATTCCGGCCGAACCGACACGTTATCTCCGGTAGAGTCCTTCGGCACCAGTCCTGGGAGCATGACCGTCTCGACAAAAATCACACGGGCTTGGCAGGAGGATCGAGGCGGATTCATTGCCTGATCTTTCACAAAAATGAAAACGAGGAGAAGATCGGAAATGAACCTGAAATCGAAAAGCGCGGCGGCCGACCTATGGATTGGCGAACCGCCAACTGGGCTACAGATCGGCGTCATCCTTACCGTCTCCATCATGGGCGCAATCATGCCGTCCCTGTTGCCCATCCTGCTCGGTGGCCTGCTCCAGGAGCACCGCCTCACCGCCAGCCTCATGGGACAGACCGCGACCATCGAACTGCTGGCCATCGGCATCGTCAGCGGCATGGCCGGGGCCTGGCTGCCCCATCGGCATTTGCGCCAGATCGGCTTCCTCGCCGGAGTGCTGCTGGTCGCCGCCAATGTCGCCACCATGTATCTGTCGGGCACGGCCATCCTCGCCGTGCGTGCCCTGTCCGGCATGTGCTGCGGTCTCTACCTGTGGGTGATCGTGGGCATGTTCGTGCGCTCGAAAGTCGCGGCACGCTGGATCGGCATCTACACCCTGCTGCTGGGTGTTTCCGCCCTGGCCCTGTCGTCGCTGTTCTCCGCGATCCTCGTGCCGCGCTATGGCATCAACGGTGCCTTCGCAGGCCTGGCGGCCATTTGCGGCTTCATGGCGCTGGCCTCCTGGCGGCTGCCGGCGGCGTATTCGTCGCTGGATGAAACGTCGGCCACGGGCAACGGAATACCGCCCACCAGCGGTGTGCTCGCACTGCTGATGCAGTTCATCTATACCGCAGGGCTGCTCGCGGTCTGGGTCTATGTCGGCACCATGTCGCTGCAGAACGGCAATAGCGCGTCAGATACCGCCTTCGCGTTTTCCCTCGCCTTTGCGATGCAGATTCTGGGCGGTGGTGCCGCCTCGGCCCTGGCAGGCCGCCTGCCTTCCCTGTCGGTCATCATCGTGGCCGGCGCCATCAGCATCGCCCTGGCCGTCTTTATCGCGAGTGGCGCGTCGGGCAGCAGCTACATTGCCTCCATCGCCCTCTTCGGCGGCCTGTGGATGTTTGCCGCGCCCTATCTTCTGCCCTTCACCATCGCCGTCGACCCAACCCTGAAGTCGGCGCTTCTGGGCACCAGCGCCCAGTTGATCGGTTGCGCGGCCGGCCCGGCGCTCGCCTCCATGATCATCAGCGACGTCGACGTCCGCGGCGCCCTGTGGACCGGGGCGGCCCTGTTTGCGACGGCAATCGTACTGGCGCTTTCCGCCAACGTGGCGGGCAGGCGACTGCAAAAAGCGGCAGGCTGACCGAAGGCGGTTGGTCGCACCCAGGGGAAGAAGGCGGCTGCGCGCTCCCTTCGCCGCCGCTTGCCGCGTTGCCAAGGCAACGAGTCGCCGTGCAATCTGTAGTGCCAGCGACTAAGCGACGAGCAGGTGTCCGTTCGCGGAATGGCGACGGCCAACCACAGGTGATTGATCTGAAGCCGACCTTTTCTGCGGACACCAATAACAGCCCGCTATGGCAACGAGTTGGACATAGCGTCAGGCCGAAGCTCGGCCTTTACTGACATTAGAGTTCCGTGTCAAAAGGTCCGCTTTGGATTACTCACCAGTCGTTGACCGAAGTCCTTCTCGTACGCCTTTTTTCACTTCATTTGACCGGCTCGACCCGCAGCGGAAGTTCAGACGTGCCGCTTAACGCTGTCAAAGTTTCGTTTGTTGTTGCGGGTGAAGTGCTTAGTCTCAACGCTCCGTTACTATTTCGGCTTGCGCAGCCAACTCTGATATGCCGTACGCGGAATATTCTTCAGGACTTCAGCGCCTCCATGATGAGGCTTATGCGGATAAATTGTACTTTCTTGGGCCCACCGGAAACCAGCATCCCAGCTAGGGCATAGTTGCTTCCGTCTTCATTCTTGAAGCCCACGATAACTGGTGATCCACTGAACCCATTGAGGTCACCGTCCCAAGAAACATCATTGAGCATGTACCGATCTGGACCTGTGCCCTTGCCGAGATGGCCGAAAATCTTGGCTGATTGCGTGACAATCTCGGCGGCCCGACCCTCAGGGTATTCGATCTTTGTCGTTGTGCCTTCCGACGGATAGCCAATAGCAGTGAAACGGATTCCCTTGCCGTTGTCAAAGTCGGCTTTGACCGCCGAATGCTGCACGAAGTTGTCAAGCCATCCACCAATGGGCGGCAGCTTCACAGCCCGCGTCAACAGCTTCTCGTAGTGGCTGCCGCTGGCGGAACGATGGATCGTCATGACGAGCACATCCACAAACTGGCCAGGGATGTCTTCGGAATCATGCTTCAGTGAAATGACGTCATCAAACTGAACATAGTCGTCGGTCGTGTGCGTTGACGCTGTCAGCGTGTATGGAATGTGCAGCCGCGCCGCCAAGCTCGCAATGTCAATATCTCGCTGCTTAGTGAGGCAGTGGCGCGCGGTCACATAGAAGACCTCATTGCCCCTTCGCCCAAAGAACCCGGTGCCGCCGAAACCAGGGAACTCCTCGATACCTTCAACGCTCATCAGGTTAGGTGATACGCAATCGGCCGGATATTCCGGATGAACGAAAGAGATTTGCTGACGCAGCTTTTGCACAAAAATATCTTCGATTGATTGCCTCAAACCGGTTTTACCTCCCCGTGATAATTGGTTCCATCGCAGCCATCTTTAGGATAACCCGCCGTTACCCGTGAAATCGGCTGAACGACTGCTTCCTCACCAACGAATTCGTGCTCCCGCCCTGTGTCGCGCTAGTCTTTCCCCGTCCCTTCTGGCGCTGGTTTCCCGGATAGCGCGGCGACTTGCGCATTGAAATCGTCGCGTTCGCTGATCTTGCTTCGGATGTACTCCACGGCTTCCTCAGGCCGATAAATCCCCACGCAGCACCGCCGAAGCAACTCCTCTCGGTTCCCGAGGATGCCACCGGGCTGCTTCTTCGATCCGCCATCTTTGGTGACAAGGATTGCGTGCCACTTGATTGCTTCGCACACAACCTCGACATCATTCACCTGGTTATCGTTGATCGCCCCATCACCCCACAGAATTTTCTTGACCGTCGTGTAGGAATCGTCTTCTTTCGCTTCACCGGCATCGTTGATAGTGAAGATGTGTGAAGCTGCTTTTCTCATTCGTGCTTGTGCATTGCCCCCCACACCCGCCTGCGCTTCAGCGTGCGCGGCACCGGCCATTGCCAGACAAATCACACCATCGTCGCGCCATTTTTCAAGTTGGTTCACTGCTTCCAGTTTCTGCCTAGCGTTGACGAGGTTCGCGTCAAGATGAAAGACGGGCGTGTAAAGCATGCGGCGTTGCATGGTCACTTCGAGCTTCATGGCCGTTGCCTGGGGCAACGGAGGCGGCGAGTCTTCGAGATTGAACAGCTCAAAGGCGTGGACCTCGATCTTGGCGGCGGCTTCGGTGGCGACGTGGATGTCGGCATCCTCACCTAGACGCAGAGTTAGCCCCGACCAGTTGCAGCCTTCATGCTGTTCAGGGTGGCGGAGCCTGTATTTCCATGTCAGCTCACATTCGTGACAACCATCGACCTTTCGGATCTCGTTAGTAAGCCAATCATTCAGCACGGTAGGTGAAACTATCTTTCGCTGGGACATTGATACTCTCCGTATCGTCTGGATAGGTACCGGTGCCATCGGGGTGGCAGGTCTCGAACGTTGGTAACTTGGCAGAAGTTGTTCTTCGACCAACCAGACAGAATGGCGGTCCGCTATGCCGAGGAAACCACTTTCACCAACCTCGCCGCCTTGGGTTCGTAGACGTAGTTAGTTATCGTCCCGTCCTTGATGCGCTCTACGGCCTCGTCAATAACGAACAAGGGAACGAGGAACCATTCCTGCGGCTGCACGGGATGGCCGAAGCGGTCGTTGATGGTGATGTTCAGCCGGGCCGACGCGAACAGCCTGTGAAACAGGTTCTCCATTCGCGTGCGGTTGATACCTGCCAGTTTGTAGGTGGCAACCACGTCGACCTTCGCCAGAAGGTACGTGGCGTCATGCTCGGCGTCCACGATGCGGGTCTCAACCTTGCTACCGGTCACGCCGATCTTGTGGATCAGGTCGCGGTGCTGCGCGACATAGGGATGATCGGACAGCGAGCGCAAGACATAGATCGTGCCGCTCTCGACATCATCGGCCTCGAACTCACCGCCGAAGGACATTTGCCCGCTCTCCGGCGAGACCAGCCGCCGCGCGGCGGGGTCGTTGTAGAACGCGCGTTGAAGCGAGCGTAGCAAAAGATTGCTCTCCGTGCCGTTGGCGAAGATCAGGCGCAAGCGGCGATCCACCTCCCCTGCGGTCGTCTTCAACGGCTCGCCAACCTCAGCGACGTAGAGGGTAATGCCGTCGAGGACGAAGAAGTCTCCGGCCTCAATCGCGCGGCGGCCCGCCTCGATGGGCTGGGATTGGCGCAGGCCCGTCTTGAGGTCGGCCGCTACGCGCTCAAACAATGGCCTGAACGTCTCAAAGTTATCGCACGGCTTGCGGTCGGCAATCTCTTCCGCGGCCCGCTTATCGGCGCTGGTGCGGACGTGGCGCAGGACGGTGATGTCGTCGGCGTAAGCAACTCCACCTAGTTCGGCGGCTAGCTGATCCACGTTGTACGTGGCAAGAGGCTCGGCGACGCCCAAGGTGCCGGCAAGCAAGCCCTGATGGTCCAGCGGCTCCAGCAGGGTGCGGCAGTCAGGGAGCACCCGCAGGCGATCGAGGCGTACGGCATACAGCCGCTCGAAGATGTCGCGGTCTTCCCCGTGTTGCGGTGCACGACCGTGCTTCTCGACAAACCGCTGAATTTCCTCGAACCCGGCGATGACGCGCTCCTCGCGCGGTGGGCGTCCGCCCTTGGCTTCCGGCGCGGCGAATTCGGAAAGTTCCGCCGCCAGTTCGTCGAGGTCGGGCTCACTCATACCGGCCCTCTTTCTTGAAGCGCATAAATGCGGCGGCACCTTCGGCCATGCGTCGCTCCCACGCATCCTGCGAATCGAGCGCGGGCACTCGTCCGCGCTCCTTCTTGAACTGGACGGCACGGATGGCGAAGTCTTTTGCTTCGTCCGGAGTCAGGTTCGCGCGCTTGGCAGAGATTGCTGCCGCGACCTGCTTCAAGCTGTCCTCGCTCATGGTCTTGGCGAGGATGGCGTAGGCTTCGCCGAAGGGATTGATGCGGTCGATGAGGTCGATGTCCAATTCGCGCACGTCCATCGCAAAGCGGCGCACACCATCGATCAGGGCGGTATTTGGGGATGTCTCGTCGCCCCCGCCACCATTGCTGTCCGTCACAATCTGCTTCGCCTGCTGCGTCAGGGTCAGAGCGGCAATGGCGTGCTGGCGCACGGCCTCCTGATCCTCCGCGTCTAGGTCGGGGTACTTGTCCTTGATAATCTTGCCCATGCGGACCTGCGTCAGTTCCTCCGGCACCAGTTCTTCGTCGAACAAGCCGCGCTCGATGGCGGTCTTGTCCTGAATGAAGGTGGCGATCACCTCGTTCAGGTCTTCCTGGCAAATGCGCGTCGCTTCCTTACTCTTGGGTTCTGCAAGGCCTTTGATCTCGATCTGCACCTGGCCGGTCTGGTGGTTGACGCCAATGTTGGACTTATCGGGGTCGTAGCCGCCGTCGCCGTAGTCGAAACCAGGCGTCGGGCCGCTGTCCGCGTTCTTGGGCTTGAACTCGAAGCGCGGGGCGAGGACCTGCTCCATCAGTAGGCTCGCGGCGATGGCCTTCAAAGTGTCGTTGACGGCCTCGGTCACGGCTTCCTCGGCTGCATCCGGCTCGGCGATCAGGTTGGTGAAGCGGGCGCGGGTCTTGCCGGGCGCGTCGCGGGTCGCGCGACCGATGATCTGCACGATCTCGGTCAGGCTGGCGCGATAGCCGACGGTTAGGGCGTGTTCGCACCAAATCCAGTCGAAGCCTTCCTTCGCCATGCCCAGCGCGATGATGATGTCCACGTAATCCCGATTGTTCTTCTGCGCCGGGTCTTTGAGCGCGGCGGACACGCGGTCGCGCTTCGTAGCGTCGTCATCGACAAGATCGGCGATGCGCAGCACGCGGCCATCGGGCCGCTTGACAAGCTGGAAGCCGGTCGCGGGATCAACGCCGTCCCACACGCCCAACTCCTCGATGATGTGTTCCACCTCCCGCATCTTGTCCTTCGTGCTCTCGCGGGAATTGACGTTGGGGATGTGGATGATCGTCTTCTCGGCGGGATCGAGGACGTTGAGAATGTCGTCGACGTAAGGCCCGCTGTAGAAGAAGTAGCCGATGTCTAGTTGCTTGAGGTACTCGTAGCCGTTGAGTTGCTCGTAATAGGTGTAGGTGACGGTATCGAACTTAGCTTCGTCGGACGGGGAAAGCACGGCCTCGGCATCGCCCCGAAAGTAGGAGCCGGTCATGGCGACGATGTGCGTCTTGCCCCGCCCGATAAACTGCCCCAAGTGCAGGCCGAGCTTATTGTCGGGGTTGGCCGAAACGTGGTGGAACTCATCGACCGCGATCAGCCGGTCGTCGAATGCATCTACGCCATAGGCATCGACGGCGAAGCGGAAAGTGGCATGGGTGCAGACCAGCACCTTGTCGTCACCTTCAAGGAACGCGCCGACCGACTTGACCTTGCCACCGTTGTCGTTGCCGGGCGCGTTACAGAGGTTCCATTTCGGCTCGACATGCCAGTCGCACCAGAAGCCGAATTGTGACAGTGGCTCGTCGTTGAAGCTAGCCCCGATGGATTTTTCCGGCACGACGATGACGGTCTGCTTCAAGCCCTGATTCTTGATCTTGTCGAGCGCGACGAACATAAGGGCGCGGCTCTTGCCCGACGCAGGCGGCGACTTGATGAGCAGGTACTGTTCCCCGCGTTTCTCGTAGACGCGCTCCTGCATCGGGCGCATACCGAGCGAATTAGCCTTAGTTGAGCTGCCATTGCGTGCGTACGTGACGGAGACGGAGGGGATGGATTTGTCGGCGCTATTGGTCATTTCTTGCTCGTCTGTTGTGGTTCCGTATGGTCTTTCAGAATGGCCTTGCCAAACCAGTCCGGCACGTCGGTTACTTGGGAATCGCCGACATTCTCTGGAACGTCACGCCAGAATGCCACGATCGCGTCTGAGAACGCCTGAAACTGGTCGTCGCTTACCTTGAGATGCGTGTGATTACGGTACTTCGTGTCCGACAGAGCATCGTTGAAGCCGTTGAACGGATCATCGAGATATTCAGGAAAGCTGTTCTTCAGATCGTCGAGAGATTTTCCCTCGCCGTGTTTGTACACATTGACCACAAGGCGGCACGCATCAAGCGCGCGGAAGTAGTCTGCGCTGCGGACATTCCAGCCGAAGCTTTCCAGCAAATCGGCGATCTGGCCGAAGTCAGCAGACCAGACCTTCAACGTGGCGTTGTCGCCTCGATGCCAATGCCGAATCTCACTTACCAGCCAGTCGCGTAACTGCTTATCCCACTCGTGGAACATCCCAGCGACAACGCTCAAGCGCGTTTGCTCGCGCATGTCGTTCAAGAGTCCATGGAACTCAATGCCGACATCGTGGGCCGCTTCGTAGAAGTCGCCGGGATCGTGTCGATCAGGGTCGAAATGCCGACCACTTTGCTTCAGCCACTCCTCGGCCGCCCGGTCGGCATCGGCTTCGATATCGTTGAACTGCGAGAGCAAACGCTTCCGCGCCTGTTCGACATAGAACAAATGCCCCTTGACTAACGATTGCCGGAACGGCCCCCACATTTGGAATAAAACATAGCCACTCATACCCCCGCCTTCCTGCCCTTTTGAACCTTGCCCGTGGTGGCGGTCATCTTGGTGTAGAGGTCAAACAGCTTTTCCAGCCGCTCGGTGTCGTTCTTGAAGCGGCGCCCGATGTAGATGCGCTCCAGCACTTCGTCATTGCGCTCATGCGCCGCACGCAGGTCGGCGGGCATGTCGTCGGGATCGTAGAGGTCGGCGATAGTCGCAGGGAAGTGATGCTCACGCGCCAACAAGATGTCCTCGGCGCAGCGCGTGAGGTCTTGCTTGTTCTTGTCGGTCAACATCGGGACTGGGAATGTGTTCCAGCCTACCGTGTTGGTATACGAAAACCGCATTTCCAAACGGCCGCAAACGGAAGCGATCCACGAAAGATGCAGCCGCGACGCAACGATTGCCACCACCCACAGAGGCCCATCAACCATCGAAAAGGCAGTGTTGGCGACCACGGTGCCGTGAGGAAGAACATCGACCGGAAGATAGGGACGGTTCTCGGAGCTACGAACGGGAACGACGATCACCCGTGCAGCCGGCAGCGGCTTTCTTTCATCAAAACGATGCGGCCACGCCACTGCCTTGCGCGTCGATGCTTTGGGACTTTTTTCGCGAAACGACCGAACGGCATCAACACGCTGCCTAATTGCGGGAATTTCAAGCGCGGTACTGGCTTCAGAATCTTCAATCCATATGCAGAAGCGACTCACTCCCGCAATTACCTCGTCGGAGCCATAGAACGTTTTGACATAGGGTTTCGCGCGCCCATCCTGCGCAACCAACGCCCGAACTGCCTCTGGCTTGAGCAGTAAGTTTCCTCCGTCAGTCGGTGAATTGCCCCGAGCGAATTCTGGAATGTCAGAAAACGGTCGTGCTTGCGGCTCGACTAACACATTTGAAGCCGGCGCAAGATAGGCGTTTATGTTCTCCGTCTGCCTTTCCGTCACATCACCAGAATCCGTCATGTCAAACAATCGGCGGAACTTCCCTGGCTGTTTCGACATTCCGATGATGACGACAGTAACTCCAGCGTTACCTGATGCAAGATTCGCCCACTTAAATGATCCGTGCGCGAAGTGAATTTCGTGCCCGGTTGAAAAGATAAGCGGCCATAGCACTGGTGCTTGTTGGCCCTGGCACACCGAGTTCGTCGACACAAATGCGGCGGCCGTGGGCGTGTGTTTGCCGTAATTCGCCGCCTTTACAAACCAACCAGCAACATAATCTAGGACTCTCCAGCCCGAGGTAAGCGGGCTGAATACACTCTCAAGATCGGCCTTCTGAAGTTCAGTCTGTCGCTTGGCTCCTACGTAAGGCGGATTCCCACAGATGTACGTCTCGCCGCCTTCGTTCTCGAAGTCGATCTCGGCTTGGTCTAGCGGCGACCCAAATAGATCGTCTGCCTGTACCTTCACGCTCGTCCCCGTCGGCGGACAAATGCTCAACCAGTCGAGCCGCAGTGCGTTGCCGCAGGTGATCCAGTTTTCGTTGCGCAGGGGCAGGAACTCGGCCAAGGCCAGCTTCTGTCCTCGATACAGTTCGTCGCACTGATACTCGGCGATGACCAGCGCGAGCCGGGCGATCTCAGCAGGGAAGTCACGCAGTTCGATTCCGCGAAAGTTCGTGAGCGGGATTTCTGATGCGCGATCCGGCTCGCCGCGCCGCTTGTTGATCTCGGCCTCTATAGCCCGCATTTCCTTATAGGCGATGACAAGGAAGTTGCCGGAGCCGCAGGCCGGGTCGAAGACCCTGATCTTTGCCATGCGCTTGCGCAGGTTGAGCAAAGTGCGCGGGTTGTCGCCCGCCTCCTCAAGCCGCGCCCGCAGGTCGTCGAGAAAGAGCGGGTTCAACACCTTGAGGATGTTTGGAACGCTGGTGTAGTGCATCCCAAGCTCGCCGCGCTCCTCGTCTTCGGCTACGGCCTGGATCATCGAGCCGAAGATGTCCGGGTTGATCTTGGTCCAGTCGAGGTTGCCGACGTGCAGGAGGTAGGAGCGAGCGATCTTGCTGAACTTCGGCACGTCCATGCTGCCGGAGAACAAGCCGCCGTTCACGTAGGGGAAGTCATCGCTATTGGCCCAGCGGGGAAGATTGGCCGCTGCCCGCTCCTCCCTTTTGGTATTCATGGCGAGGAACAGTGTGCTGATAACCTCGTGCGTGTTGGATGAATCCCTAGCGCTCATGGTCGCGACGGTTTCGATGAACTTGCCCTTGCCGCCAAAGATGCCAGTGTCCTCGGCGAAGAAGCAGAAGATCAGCCGCGCCATGAAGTGGTTCATGTCGTGACGGCGCTCGTCCGTGCCCCATTCGGGGTTGTCCTTCAGTAGTTCGACGTAAAGGCGATTGAGGCGGCTGGTCGCCCGGATATCGAAGGCATTTTCACTGATCTGGCGGACGGTGCTGATGCCCGCCAGCGGCAGGAAGAAGCCGAAATGGTCGGGAAAGTCCTTGAATGCACAGGCGACCGTCTCGCCGCTGGTCAGGTCTTCCGCCTCGAAGTCCGCGCCGTCGGTGGCGAGAATGAACTTCGCCTTGGCCTTGGCGGTGGCGGGGCTATCCTTGAGGGCCTTGAGCGCGTTTGTGACCTGTCCTGCCTCGCAGATCAGGATGTGGATGTTGCTGGTCTGGAGAACGCCGCCGAGGTCGGACTTGTTCGACGCCCCGGCGCGAAGACGCTTGAGCGTCGTCTCCTTGTTGCCAAAGGCTTCAAGGAAGGCATAGGGAAAGGTCGCAGGGTCAAAAGGCTGCTCCGCAAGGTCGGTGATAGCCTGCTCAATCTCAACGGCGTTCAACGCCACCCCCCTCTGGTGCATCGGGATTCTTTCGGCGTGGGGGCTCGGCACTGCCGCCATTCTCGGCTACGCGTTGTTCCACCGCCGCGATCACAACGGGCGGAGGCATTTCTCCCTCGTCCGGCTCAACGCGCGGTACGAGCGGTAACTTGTGCTGGGCTTCATCGGGATCAAGTTCGAGTTCGAAGGTGCGAACCACTTTCAGCCCAACCTGTGCCCCAAGCTTATGGATATGGTCGTCGTCGGAGTAGATCGCTTCCACCCGTTCGACCTTCGCGATGGCAACGATTTGGCGGTCGAATTTGACCTTCGCACGAGTTTCAGCGGACCTTCCCTTGGTGCCATGGTTCGCCATTGCATCGGCGCACTCGATAGCGGCTCGCGTATCAAACGGAGACACGCGAAAAGGCGTCTTCTGTAGCTCCTGAATGTACTGCGGTCCAGCGGTACCGGCGCCGACCAGTAGCTCAGACAAGACGGGGGACGGAATGATGACCTTCGTCTTTGCCTTGCTCAGCGTCTTGATCAGATATTCAACACGCTGCTTCGCTTGATCTAAAGGCTTGTCCGTCGACGGATCGAGCGGGGGCTTTGCGTTAGGCTGGAGAGCGAGGAGCAAGACGCTTGTATCAAACAGGACGGCCATTAGTTGCTCCTGATGCGCTGCCAGGCGCTCAACGGGTCATCGGTCTCCTGCCAATCGCTTCCCTCGATGGCTTGCAACGCTGCGACCGCCTCGATCAGGCTGCGGTCCTCCAACGGCTCGAAGTCCTGAACGGCAAAACTCTCGAGCTCCCAGTCGCCTTCTTCGTTACGATACCAAGTACCTGTGCCTGCGACTCGAACGGGCATGTAGAGATATTGAGCCATCTGCTTTGCGATGTCTCGGCTGATCGTAACCAGCCTGTACTCCTGGCCGTCGGGTCCAATGAGCTGAATATGAATGGTCCGATCTTTGCCGCCGACGCGCACGATCTCGCCGTCAAGGATGCCGGCTTCCTTAATCGGCCCAATACGCGCCGGCAATACCTCTTCGACACCAGGGAACTTGATGACCTGAGCAGTCCGAACGTGCTTCAGCGTCCCGCGAGCATTGTCCTCCCGTAGGAGGCCGTTGATGGCCTTGATGCACCTCACCACATCCAGGGGAGCGTCTAGCCTTCCAACAAGTTGGAGCCGGGCCTGAACCTTCGGAATGTCTTCCTGCTCGACGACGGCCCGAACGACCGTACTGCCCTTCCGCAGCCCTTTGAAGTGAACGTGCGGCGCATTGCCCATGAGCGCTGCTAGCTCGGTCATGTACCGCGCTAGACGCTCCATTGGAATCGTTTCCGGCGAGTACGCCGCGATCCGGAAATCAAATTCGGTATCGTCCGTCATGGTGATTCATCATTATGTCATGTAGCGTTACGACATACATCGGCATGGGCTCGTGGTAGAAGGATAGAGGATATCAGGCTCAGTATACGAGCCTCGCTATGCGTATTCTTCTGGAAGTTTTCCGTATCTGTTCGCGGGTATCTCACAGGTGTAACTTCCATTGGATACCAGAAAACGTGAGGGGCCGGAGTAGGTTGGCCCCGGGTTTAGCGTGAGTTGCGAAGCGGATGTAGAGGGGCACTTTCCGGATTATGACCGCTGACCGACCCGTTGCTGCCTTTGGCGGCAACATCGTCTAATGGCCGCTCAGGCCGACGACCTGTCCTTGCCAATGCTGCCGTTGGTTTTCAGGCGAAGCAGCAGGTCGATCTGCCTTTCATCAGCCGATATATATGCCGCCCCGAGAAGCCACCGACTGGGCCGTACCCTCCGCGAGCTGGCGAAGTTTCACGATGCAGGTATCTGAACGGCATTGGAGGGAATCATGGATGCCAATACCACATCCATTTACACCCATTTCAACAGGATCGCTTGGCGCCACCCGAGCCCCGTACTGAAACTCCGCTTCCCGGAGCCAATCTGAAACCGAAAACGCCGCGCGGGCCAAAAGGTGCAGGCGATTCCTGCTCTGCCGAAACTCAGCGTGCTAAGCTGAATCACGACCCAAGGGTACCCCTCATGGCTGACTACACGCTCTCCGATTATCACGAGCGCAGCAAGCATCGTCCCAATCGTTATGCGCCCGGACCCGGCCGGCTGGACTGGTCCAACCAGCCGAATCCTTTTCGTGGCTACGCGGGGGCCGAGTGCATTCACTTGCCGCTGGCGGCGGATGGGCTGGCAACCCGCTACAGCGATCTGCGCCAGGGACAGTTGCCGTCGCCGCTGGCGCTGGATCTCGACGCGATCGGCATGCTGTTCGAACTGTCGCTGGCCATCTCGGCCTGGAAATCTGCCGGCGATACCTCATGGGCCTTGCGCTGCAATCCTTCCAGCGGCAACCTGCATCCGACTGAAGGCTATCTCGTCAGCGGCCACATACCGGGCCTGACGGCGGGCGTTTACCACTATGCGAGCCGCGATCATGCGCTGGAGCGGCGTGGTGTCTGGGATGTGCCGCCGGAGTTGCCCGGCGTGTTCGTCGGGCTGACGAGCATCGTCTGGCGCGAAGCCTGGAAATACGGCATGCGTGCCTTCCGCTACTGCCAGCACGATTGCGGCCATGCCATCGCCGCGCTCGGCATGGCCGCAGCAGCACTCGGTTGGCGTGCCCATCTGTTGGCGGCGCCGTCCGATGTGGAGATTGCCGCCCTGCTCGGGCTCGACCACGCTATCGGCCTCGCGGAGCGGGAAGCTCCCGATTGCCTGTTGTGGATTGCGCCGGGCGATCTGGCTGCGCCACCGCTGCCGCCTTCCCCCACGCAATTTTTCGGCACGCCCAATCGCTTGAGCGCCGAACAGGTGCACTGGCCCGATATCGAGCACGTCGATCAGCTCACCGCCAAGCCCCATTGCGCGCCGATGCCGGAGCCGGACGCCGACGTTGCCGCTACGCCGATTTCAGCCGGCTTGGCGGGCGACATCCGCGCAGCGACCCTTATTCGACAACGAAGAAGTGCGGTGGACTTCGACGCAACAACTCACATCAGCGCCGCCAAGTTCTTCGCCATACTCGACGCCACCTTGCCCCGCACGGCGGTGCCGCCGTGGTCGGCCTGGCCGTGGCCGGCCGAGGTGCATCTGGCGCTATTCGTGCATCGGGTGGAGGGCCTCGAAGCGGGGTTGTACATGCTGGTGCGCAATCCGCAAGCGCTGACAGCGCTCAAGGCGGCGCTGCGGTCGGACTGGCTGTGGCAGAAAGCCGGCCCCGCCGATCTGCCGCTGTATTTGCTGGTTCCCCATGATCTGCGCGACATTGCGCGCAGTATTTCGTGCGGTCAGGATATTGCCGCCGATTCCTGCTACTCCCTCGGCATGCTGGCCCACTACGCGATTACCGCCGGCGCGCCGTGGCGCTATCGTGCGCTGTACTGGGAGTGCGGCCTGCTCGGGCAGGTGCTCTACCTGGAGGCCGAGGTGGCCGGCATTCGCGGCACCGGTATCGGCTGCTTTCTCGACGACGAAATGCACGCGCTGCTCGGGCTCGAAGGCAACGCGTGGCAGAGTCTTTATCACTTCACCGCGGGTGGTGCTGTCGACGATCCGCGCCTCACGCTGTTGCCGCCGTATTCTGCGACGCGAACGAGTTCAGGGAAGTGCTGAACAAGTACCCACCGTTCGGGCTGAGCTTGTCGAAGCCTGTCCTGAGCAAGGTCGAAGGGCCCTTGATTTGACCGGTGTGCGTTTCGACAGGCTCAACGCGAACGGACTTAATCAGCTTTTCCCGAAGGTCTTAGCCTGGCGATATTGGGTTGCAAATGATGGGCCTGTCCAACCAGTCGCCGCCCACTGCCGCAAGCTCGACGTGTCCACCCGCTCGGCCGCTCTGGTGCTGGCGCGGGCGGCACAGCTCCTGCCGAACTGTGCCCGCGGGATTCCGCTATGCCGCAGAAAATTGTTTGATATCCAGCATGTTCCGTGATAGTTTACTGTGGAACTATATGGGAACCATTATGCGTGGCGTACTCAAACTGGCTTCGGTAAAACGTAGCACACCGTCAATGGCGGCAGCCCTGCCCAACTTGCCCATGCCACAAGCGGTCATGGTTCGTTTGGTACGGATTCTTGCCTCGACCATGACGGCCTATTACGAGCCTGTCTTTCGCCGGATCGGGCTAACGGAAAATATCTTCCACGTACTTTGCCTGCTTCTGGCCGCCGACAAAGGCGAGGCCTCGCCGGGAGAGCTGACCGAGCTGGTTGGGACCAGCAAAGCCAATATGAGCCGCATCCTGGAGCAGCTCGCCAGAGATGGATTGGTTTCCCGAACGCCGGAGTCAATGGATGCGAGGCGGCACGTTATCAAGATCACTGCCAAAGGACGAAAAATCGCTACCGAAGCGGTTCCGAAAATGCTGGAGCCTTTGTCTAAGGCCTTCACGGGATTGACCGCGGAAGAATTCATTACGCTCAACACGCTCATACAAAAGGCGATCCTCTCTCTGGACACCGGAGGTATCACGCTGCAGCAAGATGAATAGCCCGGTGCTCAATCAACAGGCTGATATCCGAATTACGAACAGGAGAAAAACGATGGATGAACGGACAAGTCTCAATTACGAAATGATCAGCGCGTGGTGTGGCCCGCTGTTTGTGCTGATTTTCGTAATGTCATTTGGTTTTCTTGGCCACAACCTGCCTGGCCCCATCTCGCCGGCCTCGACGGCCGCAGAAATTGGCGCTTATTACGTGCAGAACCTTTCCGACCTGCGACTGGGGTGGGTTGTCAGCCTGGTCTTCATCTCTCTCTATCTGCCCTGGTCAGCGCAGATCAGCGAGCATATGCGGCATATAGAGAAGCACTCGCGGGTGCTGACCTACACCCAATTGATCAGTGGGGCGCTTACGGTGTTTGTGGTCAGTTTCGGCATGCTGTGCTGGGCGGTCGCCAGTTTTCGCCCGGAGCGTGACCCCGCGATCATTCAGGCCTTTCACGATATCGGTTGGGAGTCGCTTGAGCTGCAATACGCCATTACCACCGTGCAGATGGTCGCCATGGCTTTGGTGGGTCTTGCCGACAAGAGAGAAACCCGGTTGTTTCCGAGTTGGGTTTGCTATCTGAGCATCTGGTGCGGATTGACGTTTGTGCCCGCCAGCCTGACCCTGTATTTCAAGACCGGGCCGTTTGCCTGGAATGGTCTCCTGGGTTTCTATGTTCCTTATGCCGCATGGCTGGTGTGGTGTTTTGTTGCCTCCTTCTACATGATCAAGGACATAAGCCGACGGATGGCGGCTTTGAAAGTGCAAGGAAGCTGAGTACCTGAGTACACCAAACCGGAGGAGCAAAAATGGATGAAAGGGTGATCTACCGGATACAGCGCTGCATGGCCTGGACGGGTCCAATATCGGTAGTTGGCTATTTTTTCTTCTGGATGGTGCTGGGGCACAACCTGCCGAGTCCGCCACCGCCTGGATGGAGCGGTGCAGAACTGGTGGCCAACTACTACGTGAAGTACCAAGACCATATCCTGCTCGGGCAATGTGTCTCCACTTTCTTTGGACTGCTGAACATGGTCTGGTGCATTCAGCTGGCCGAGCAGATGCGGAGCCGGGAAAAGGGAGTGCACGTGCTGTCGCAGATGCAATTCATCGGCGGCGCATTGACGGCGTTCATCCTCTCGATGTGCGGCGCCATCTGGGCCTGGTGCGCGCGCTATGCGGGTACCCCCGGCATCGATCCCGAACTCGTCAAGGCGGTTCACCTCATCGGCTGGTATGTTTTCAACATGACCTACATGATCACCACGATCCAGTATGTCGGGGCCGGCTTGTTTGCGATTTTCAACCGAAAGGAACCGGCCATCTTCCCGGTATGGGTGGGCTGGATTGCCATTGCGTTTGCGATGACCATGTTCCCCTTGACGTTCCTGCCCTATTTTCTTGAGCCCAGTCCCTTTGCGCTCAATGGTTGGTGGAGCTATCACACCATCGCTTTCTCCTGGGGTGTCGCGATCTGGACCTATACCTTTTTCATGTTCAAGGATCTCAAACGGATCAAGCTTTCGCCGACCCTGGGCGTCGGACAGGCGATGCGCAATTGATTCCCGCTGCGACCGTCTGACATCGCGTACCACGCGTAAAGATATTCCATATGGGAACCCTCCGAAAGGACGGTTTCCAAAACCATCCCTGGGAATAGTATCCATCCCAGCACTACAAGACGCCGCGAAACGGCGCGCAATGGAGGAGTGGCGATTCCCCTGCGGTGGGGTTGTGCGCCGCGTCATTGGGGGAATTTGCTCTGGCGAATGCAAACAGCGCGTGCCGGCGGTTGATGCCGGCGGCGTTGTTACGCAGAGCGTCTGAGCGCTGAATCCGCTCCTTCGCGGACGATCAAATCGGCGAAAGGTTTGGGCGATGAGAAAAGACAGGTTCGAGGGGCGCGTGGCCATTGTTACCGGCGGGACGACCGGGATTGGCGCGGCGACCGCAAGGCGGCTGGTGGAGGAGGGCGCCCGCGTGGTGGTTGCGGCGCGGCGGCCGGAGCCGGGCCTCGCCCTGGTGGCGGAGCTTGGCGAAGACCGCGTGCGTTTCTGCAAGTGCGATGTCACGGTGCAATCGGACGTCGAAGCCCTGATTGCGATGACGGTGGAGACCTTCGGCGGCCTCGACATCCTGGTCAACAACGCCGGCGTCACCTGTTTCGGCGGCTATACGCCGGACCTGTCGAGCCAGGACTGGCACCAGACCATCGCCATCAACCTGCACTCGATCTATTACGCCTGCAAGGCCGCCATCCCGCACATGAAGTGCCGCGGTGGCGGCGCCATCGTGAATACCACGTCGATTTCCGGCATGTCTGCCGACTACGGTTTCACCGCCTACAACGCGGCGAAGGGCGGGGCGATCAATTACACCAAGGCGCTGGCCATTGACCACGCCCAGGACAACATCCGTGTGAATACGGTCGCGCCGGGTCTGGTGGATACCCCGATGGCCGATGCGCTGGAGCAGTTCCATGTGCGCGAGCCGTGGGTGGCGAACATCCCGATGAAGCGCGGTGGCAAGCCGGAAGAGATCGCCAACATCATCGCCTTCCTCGCTTCCGACGAAGCCAGTTTCATGACCGGTAGCGTGGTCGTCGCCGACGGCGGCCTTTCGGCCACCACTGGCCAGCCCAATCTGCCCAAGCTGCTCGCCGAGCTTGGCGTGGCTGGCTGAAACCGCAGCAGACTATTCTGGAGAGATCGATGGCCAAGATGAAATCCGCCGTGATGCTGGGCCCGCGGCAGATCGAGCTGGTGGATGTGGATGTGCCGCAGGTGGATGCCGACAGCGTCATCATCAAGACCGAAGGCATCGGCGTCTGCGGCAGCAATCTGCACTGGTGGCGCGGCGCTGAGCGGCCGACCAGCCTGTGGCCGTTTCCGATTCCCGGCGCCGGCGGCCATGAGTACGGTGGCACGGTGGTCGAAGTCGGGCGCAACATCCGCAGGCTCAAGGTCGGCGACCGCGTCGCGGTGGACCAGTTCCACAGCACCAGCTGCGGCCATTGTGTCTACTGCACCTCGGGCGCCTTCGGCGTCTGCCCCAATCGCGGCAATTTCGTCACGCCGGGATTCGTCGAGTACATCAAGTTCGGCGAGAAGGGCATGCATGTCCTGCCGGATTCCATTGCGACTCATGACGCAGCGATCATCGAGCCGGCGGCGACGCCGATCGGCGCCCTGCGTCGGCTCGGCCTGCGCGGCGGCGAACGTGTGGTGGTGCTCGGCGCCGGCGTGGTGGGCCTGATTGCGGCAAATGTGGCCAAGCTGCTCGGTGCCGGCAAGGTGGTGGTCACCGCCAAGTACGACCAGCAGGAAAAGTTCGCCTATGAATTCGGCGCCGACGCCGTGGTGCGCAGCTCGTCCGCCGATACGGTGGAGCAGGTGCTGGCGCAGGTGGACGGCGGCGCCGACATCGTCATCGAAACCGTGGGCGGCAGCGCCAATACGCTGGACCTGGCGGCGGCCATCGTCAGGCCGCGCGGCACGGTCGTCGTCTTGGGCTTGTGGGAGGTAGCGACCAAGATCGATTCCTGGGCGGCCGTGTTCAAGGAAATCAATTTCATGTATGCCCTGGCCTACGGTCAGGTCGGCCTGCGCACCGACTACGAATTCGCCATCGACATGATGGCCTCGGGCCGGCTGCCCTTGCAGAAACTGATCACCCACCAGTTGCCGCTGGCAAACATCCGCGAAGCCTTCGAGCTGGCCGACGACAAGACCCGCGGCGCCATCAAGGTTCTCGTCAGGCCCTGAGGAATGGAACGAACATGTTGATGCACACCCTGGACAAAAACCGCCCGACGGCCGAATGGATTGCGCAGTTGCGGCAGAAATTCCCCTGCGAAACCACAGTGGATCGCGTTCTGACGCGCAAGCTGGAGCGTCGTGCCGGCCCGCCCTACCGGCAGATGCCGCTGGAAACGCTGATCAAAGGCGTGCACGACCTGCTCGCCGCCGAACTCAAGGAGCCCTTCGAACTCGCCAATCCGCGCTGGCTGGTCGGCGGTGCGTCGAAGATCCACATGGCCTTCGAACTGACCTGGAATCTGGCCGGTGTCGGCCGCACCACGCGCTCCATGGTGCTGCGCATGGAACCCGCCGAATCGACGGCGGAAACCAGCCGCCTGCGCGAGTTCCAGATCATCAAGGCGTTCGAGGGCGTGGTGCCGGTACCGGATGCGTATTGGGTCGACGACGAGGGCAAGTATTTCCCCTATCCGGCCCTCATCTGCGGCTTCATCAACGGCGTCACCAAGCCGACCGATCTGCCGCCCGATCTTTCCTCGGGGTTCGGCACCAATTTCGGTCCCGTGCTGCGTCCGATCATCGGCGCCCAGTTCGTGGACTGTTTGGCGAAGATCCATACGCTCGACTGGCGCCGCGCCGATCTGTCGACGCTCGATGCGCCGGCCCTCGGCACCCAGGCCGCCGAATGGCAGCTCAACTGGTGGGAGCGTGTCTACGCAGAGGACATGAACGAGGACATCCCGCTGATGCGGCTGACCATGGCCTGGCTGCGCGAGAACATTCCTTCTGCGGACCATATCTCCGTCATCCACAGTGACTACCGGGCGGGAAATTTTCTCTACACCGAACACGACAACCGGATCAGCGCCATCCTCGACTGGGAGCTGGGACATCTCGGCGATCGGCACGAGGATCTGGCCTATACCGCCATGCCGCTGTTCGGTCACCACATCGACGACGGCAAGACCTTTCTCGTCGGCGGGCTGATGCCCGAGGACGAATTTTTCGCCAGCTACGAAAAGCTGTCGGGCCTGTCGGTGGATCGGCCGCGCATCGACTACTACTACATCATGGGCCTCTACAAGCTCGTCACCATCGCCCTGGCGACGATGCGTCGCATCGCCTCCTGCGGCAAGACCCACCACGACATCCTGATGACCTGGCTGACCGGCGTTTCGTATCCGATGCTCGAACTGCTGCGGGTGCGCATGGAGGAAGTTATTTAAGGAAGGGCTGATTAAGTCTCCCGTTCGCCCTGAGCCTGTCGAAGGGTATGGGACAAGCGCTTGAGATGTTTGTGATTAAGTCCATCCATGGTTCGACAGGCTCACCATGACCGGAGGAAATACCCTAAAGGGCACACGTCCCCGTGGGACGAACGGACTTAATCAGTTATTCCCTAAGGACATTGCAGGTGCAGGAACATTTGAAGGAGAAGTAGCTCATGAAGTTCGACCAGATCCAGATCGAGAAACGCATGCTGCCGCAGCTTGCCGACGACGGGCGCCACGTGCTGCGCAAGAACGGCGGCCGCGAATCGATCCCCTATGCGGTGGTGCTGCCGCAACATGGCGTGACGATCTTTCTCTACACCTGGGTGGATGCCGAGAACAATGCCGGCGCCATGTGCTGCCTGTTCGGCCCGGCCATTGGCGAAGAGGGCCACATTTTCGAAATCCAGGACGGCGTTGTGGTTCCGGATGCGATGAACTTCAATGACTGGAAGGTCGGCGGCATGCACATGCGCCAGAACATGACGCTGGAGTCGGCCGACGTCACCTTCCAGGGCAAGCGCGTTGCTGTCGATCTGCGTTTCGACGCAATCCACCCGGCTTACGCGTATGGCGGTCATCGCGACGGCTGCCCGGACATGGTCGCCGACAACCGTTTCGAGCAGAGCGGCCTGGTCAAGGGTTCGGTGACCATCGACGGTCGCGTGATTCCGTTCGACTACACCGGTCACCGTGACCATTCCTGGGGCCACCGCGACTGGCCGGCGATCCAGCACTGGCGCTGGTTTGAAGGCCAGGCCGGCCCCGATCTCGCCGTGCATTTTTTCGAGATACATTCCGAAGGCATCGTCCATCTGCGCGGCTACATCTACAAGGATGGCAAGGTGTCCGAGGTCACCTCGGTGGACTTCGATTACGAGCGCGACCTGGCGCTGAATCAGAAGTCGTTCAAGGCCGTGGTGCGCGATGCGGATGGCCGCGTGGTGAACGTGTACGCCAAGACCTTTGCCTTCTTCGCCTTCCCGGTGCGGGCCGACACGGTCATGAACGAATCCGGCATGTCGGTCGAAATCGATGGCGCGCCCGGCGCCGGCTGGCTGGAGATGTGCTGGCCGCGGTCGTATATCGACTACATGGCATCACGCAAGGAATAGGTTTCGAGTCGTTTCGCTGCACCGCAAGTTTTTTGAGTCCCGCCGTCCGGCATAAGCGCCGGATGCGTCATCAACCGTAAAGGAGAACGAGCATGAATACAGCTACCGCAGCGTTGCCGCAAAGCGAATATGTGGCCCCGCCTGTCGCCAGGACGCGCACGCCGAAACAGAAGTACGACATCTGGCGGCTCAGCGCCTGGGGCGGAATGATTTTCCTCTTCGGCCAACTGCTCGGCTGGGGTTATCTCGGCGTCGGCATTCCGCCCGATGCGCCGGCAATGCCGATCAACGATCTCTACGCGTGGTACACGGAGCACAGCCTGCGTATTCGTTTCGGCATGACCATCAGCGTCATCATCTGCCCGTTCTACTTCGTCTGGAGCGCGGTCATCTCGCGCGTCATGATCAAGATCGACGGCCAGGACAGCGTAATCGCGGTGATCGAGCAGATGGGCGGCGTCATCACCGCGGTGATCGGCCTGGTCGGCGCCTCGGCCTGGATGGCGGCGGCTTACCACATCGAAGAGCGGACGCCTGAAATCGTCCGTGCGATGCATGAATTCGGCTGGTTCTTCTTCGACACCACCTACTGGGCGACGACGCTGCAGGAGCTCGCGCTGGGCTATGTCTTCCTCATCGATCAGCGCACCAAACCGCTGATTCCGCGCTGGGTGGCCTGGTATTCGATCTTCAGCGCGATCGCCATCATCCCGCTGTCCTTCCTGCCTTTCTTCTACTCCGGCCCCTTCGCCTGGAGCGGCTTCGTCGGTTACTGGGTGGCGCTTGGAACCTGGTTCTTCTGGGTGCTGATCCTTAGCTACTACATGTTCGGCGCCATCAACCGCCTGCAGCAGGAAGAAGAAGCTGCGCTGGCCATTGCCGGCAAGTAAGCGCGGCGGGGATTGATGCCTATGTCGCACGTGTTGTCCGAAAAAACCAGACGCCTGCCGGGAGAAGCGGGCGTCTGGATCTTCGTGGGGGCCGACATGCTGATGTTCGGCCTCTTTTTTACTTCCTTTGTCATCGAGCGCAGCAAGAACGTCGAACTCTACAACCTGTCGCAACAGGCGCTCAATTTCAACTACGGCGGGATCAACACCCTGATCCTGCTCACCAGCAGCTGGTTCGTCGTGCTTGCCGTCCATGCTGCAAAAATGGACAAGGTGCGCCATGTGGCCTATCTGCTGGCTGCCGGTGCGCTCTGCGGCCTGGCGTTTTGCGTGCTCAAGGTGGTGGAGTACACGGAGAAGATCAGTCACGGCATCTCGATGCTGACCAACGATTTCTTCATGTACTACTTCATCCTCACCGGCATTCACTTCTTCCACGTGATCGTCGGCACGGTGATGCTGTTCATTCTTTGCCGCAAGGCGCTCGCCGGCACCTATCACAGCCGCAACGTGCTCTGGCTGGAAAGCGGGGCGACCTACTGGCACATGGTGGATCTGCTCTGGATCATTCTCTTTCCTTTGTTGTATTTGATGAGGTAACCCATGGGACTCTGGCTTGGTACCCCAACGCTCGTCTGGGCGGTATTGATGCTCGCAACCTGCGCCAGCACCTGGTGGCTGAAGAGCGGAGCGGCAACCTCCATGCTCGCCACCGCCGCGATCCTGGTCATTGCCGCGGTCAAGGTAAGGCTGGTGATCATCCACTTCATGGAACTTGGGGACGCTCCGCTGAAATGGCGCATCTTCTTCGAGCTGTGGGTCATCGTTTTCTCCGGCGTCATCCTCGCCGGCTTCTGGCTGTCAGCGCACTAGGAAAGGGCTGATTAAATTTCCCGTTCGCCCTGAGCTTGTCGAAGGGTATGGGACAAACGCGTGAAATGTTTGTGAGTAAGCCCATCCATGGTTCGACAGGCTCACCATGACCGGAGGAAATACCCTAAAGGGCACACGTCCCCGTGGGACGAACGGACTTATAAGTTATTCCCTAGTTTTTTACAGGAACTACCGATGAACACCCTGGACAAGAATCGCCCGACGGCCGCCTGGATCGCCGATCTACAGCGAAGATTTCCCTGCGAACCGACGGTGGATCGCGTATTGGTGCGCAAGCTTCAGCGTCGCGCCGGACCGCCCTACCAGCAGATGGCGCTGGAGACTTTGGTGGAAGGCGTCAGGCGGTTGTTGACCGACGAACTCAAGGACCCCTTCGAACTCGCCAATCCGCGCTGGCTGACGGGCGGCGCGTCGAAAATTCATATGGCCTTCGAGCTGACCTGGAACATGCCCGGCGTCGGTCGCACCACGCGCTCCCTGGTGCTGCGCATGGAGCCGGCCGAATCCACGGCCGAGGCCAGCCGCCTGCGCGAGTTCCAGATCATCAAGGCCTTCGAAGGCATCGTTCCGGCGCCGAAAGTGTTCTGGGTGGACGAGGAAGGCAAGTACTTTCCCTATCCGGCCATCGTCTGCGGCTTCATCACCGGCGTGACCAAACCGACCAATTTGCCGCCCGACCTTTCGGCGGGGTTGGCGCCTTACTTCCCTCCGGCCCTGCGCCCGATTCTCGGCGCGCAATTCGTGGAGTGCCTGGCGAAGATCCACACCCGCGACTGGCGCCAGGCCGACCTCAGCACCATGGCGGCACCGGCTCTCGGCCTCCAGGCGGCTGAGTGGCAGCTCAACTGGTGGGAGCGGATCTGGGAGGAGGATGTCCATGAAGACATCCCGCTGATGCGCCTGACCATGGCCTGGCTGCGCGCGAACATGCCATCAATGGATCGCGTCTCGATCATCCACGGCGACTACCGCACCGGCAACTTCCTCTACACCGAACACGACAACCGGATTTCGGCCATCCTCGACTGGGAGCTCGGCCACCTCGGCGACCGCCACGAAGACCTGGCTTATGCGGCGATGCCGATCTTCGGTTCGTACCTCGACGACGGCAAAACCTTCCTCGTCGGCGGCTTCATGCCGGCGGAAGAATTCTTCGCCGCCTATGAGAACGCCTCCGGCCTGTCGGTGAATCCGGCAACGCTGAATTACTACACCATCCTCAACATCTACAAGCTGGTCGCCATCACCCTGGCGACCATGTACCGTATCGCTGTTTGCGGCAAGACCCACCACGACGTGCTGATGACCTGGATGCTCGGCGTGTCCTACCCGATGCTCGAACTGCTGCGGGTGAAGATGGAGGAAGTGCTGTGAAATCTTTTGGAGAGGATTGACCGTGACCGACAATGACAGTCTCAAAGTCCTGACCGCGTTTTTCGAGGCGTTCAACCGCAACGATCTCGACACTGCTTCGAAGTTCGTCACCGACGACATCGTCTACACCATCCGCGGCAGATCCTCGCTGAGCAAGACTTACCGCGGGCCGGAAGAGTTCGCCTGGGTCCTGCAGGAGATCAAGCGACGCACGGCGGGAACCATGTCAGTGATTCCCGAGGTGGTGCTGGCGGACGACAAGAACATCATGATGTACCTGCATGCCACCGGGCAGCGGCCCGACGGCCGCAGGTACGACAACTACCAAGCCTATCTCTACCGCCTGCGCGACGGCAAGCTGGCGGAGGGTCAGACCATTCCTGTCGACCAGCTCGCCTTCGAGAAATTCTTCGACGATTGAACGCTAAGGAAATGCTGATTAAGTACCCCACCGTTCGGGCTGAGCTTGTCGAAGCCTGTCCTGAGCCCAGCCGAAGGGCCCAGTGCTGGAGCACCTTGCGCTTCGACAAGCTCAGCGTGACCGGAGGAAATCCCCTTGGGACGAACGGGCTTGTTCAGTGGTTCCCTCGACACCGGACATTCACGCAATCTTCATCGGACCGAAAAACGGACAGCCGACATTTCACCTGGAGACGCCATGAGCAACGATTTTGAAAAATACGAAGGCCTGATTTCCAACAAGGACTACCCGCTCTGGGGCCAGAGTTTTTACTACAACTTCTACGACCCGAAGACCAAAACGGCCGCGCTGATCCGCGTCGGCTTCATGGAAAACCGCCGCGAGATGAACACCTGGTTCGTCTTCTTCAAGGACGGCCTGCCGATCTACAACCGGGTCAATATGAACCTGCCGCACAGTACCGACCGGCCGCTGAACGGCATCAAGGCCGCGGGCATGTACATCCATGCGGTGGAGCCGTTGAAGAAGACGCGCATCCTGTTCTCCGACGTCGATTTCTCGGTGGACCTGTGCTGGGACGAACTGCATCCGCTGGCCGACTGCATCGAGCTTTCCGCCGACAAGACCAGTTCGTTTGCCAAGGACATGGCGCACGTGCACCTCGAAGGCACCTCGCGCGTCACCGGCCACATCACCCATCGCGGCATCCGCAGCGAGATCGACGGCAATGGCTTCCGCGACATTGCCGCCGGCAACCGCAATTGGGACGGACTCAAGACCTACCGCCTGGCCTGGCCGGTGTTCGAGGACGGCACGGCCTTCGCTGGCGTGCGCGGCGTATCGACCAAGGACGAGACCTCTTATCTGCGCATGTACCACGACGGCGAGGAATGGCTACAGGTCAAGCACATCGACGAGAAGGAGGTCTATGCCGACGACACCTTCTCCATCGCCTCGGCGCACTGGAAGTTCATCGACGGCAAGGACCGCCACCACGAGTTCACCAGCAAACCGCTGCTGCGCTGGTTCTTCTCGCTCGACACTTTCATCATGTGCGAACAGATCATGGAATACCGCAAGAGCGACGGCACCGTCGGCTATGGCCTGTGCGAAAACGGCTATCGCCTGCCCTGGACGGGATTCAATGCGTAGAAAAACCTGGATAAGACCACCGTTCGCCCTGAGCCTGTCGAAGGGTGTGGGACAAACGCTTTAAATGTTTGTGATTAAGTCCATCCATGGTTCGACAGGCTCACCATGACCGGAGGAAATACCCTAAAGGGCACACGTCCCCGTGGGACGAACGGACTCAATCATCGGTTTCATGACAATCCTGCCGCGCTCGTGCGCGGCAACACAACACGCGGAGGAAGCGGCAATGAATGAATTTCGACTGGACGGCAAGGTGGCACTGGTAAGTGGTGCCGCACGCGGCCTGGGTGCGGCGACAGCGGCCACCCTCGCCGCAGGCGGCGCCAAGGTGGTGATCGGCGACCTGCTCGACGATGCGGGCAAAGCGACGGCGGCGTCCCTCGGCGACGCCCTCTATGTGCATCTCGACGTGACCAAGGAAGCGGACTGGGAGGCCGCCATCGCCGCCGCCGTGAAGCGTTTCGGCGGCCTCGACATCGAGGTGAACAACGCCGGCGTCGAGACGACGTCGTTGCTGGAGAACTGCACGCTGGAGGACTTCAACTTCACCATGAACGTCAACGTCACCGGCACATTTCTCGGCGTCAAGCATGCCATTCGCGCCATGAAGCCGGGCGGCATCGCCGGCCGCGGTGGCTCCATCGTGAACATTTCCTCGGTGGCGGGTCTCAAGGGCAGCCTCGCTCTCGGCGCCTACTGCGCCTCCAAGGGCGGCGCGCGCCTGCTGACCAAGGCGGCGGCCGTCGAATGCGGCCGGCTCAATTACGGCATCCGTGTCAATTCGGTTCATCCGGGCATGGTCAATACGGAAATGGGGGCCAAGGTGTTGACGGACTTCCTCAAACTTGGCCTGGTGCCCGACGTGGCCACCGCCGAAGCGGCGTTCGAAGCGGCTCACCTGCTCGGCCGAGGCCGTCCGCAGGACATTGCCAACGGCGTTTTCTACCTGGCATCCGATGCCGCGAAGTGGATTACCGGCACCGAACTGGTGGTCGATGGAGGATTTGCCGTCGCCTGAATGCGCGGCGACAACCTCGTGGCCTTTCATATTTTTACTGGAGCGTAATCATGCCTCACCTGTTCAGCCCCTACACCCTAAAAGGCGTCACCCTGCGCAACCGCATCGCCGTGTCGCCGATGACCATGTACCGGTCCAAGGATGGCTTGATGAACGATTACCACGTCATGATGCTCGGCGCCCGTGCGGCCGGCGGCTTCGGCCTGGTATTCCCCGAGCAGATCGCCATCAGCCCGGAAGGCCGCACCAGCATTGGTTGTGCCGGCATCTACGACGACGCCCAGATTCCGGGCCTGCGCCGGGTGACCGACATCATCAAGGACATGGGCGGCGTTGCCGGCATCCAGCTCGGCCATACCGGACGCAAAAGCAGCGAAGTCAAACCCTGGGAGGGCGCAATCCAGTTGCCGCCGGATCATCCCGATGGCTGGCAGGTGGTCGGGCCGTCGCCGATCCCTTATGGCGGTCGCTACATCTATCCGGTGCATGAACTGAGCCGCGACGAAATCAAGCGCCTGCATCGCGACTACGCTTCGGCTGCCCGCCGCGCCGCGGAAGCCGGGTTCGAGTGGATGGAACTGCACTTCGCCCACGGCTACCTCGCCTCCAGCTTTTTCTCGCCCATCGCCAACAAGCGCAGCGACGAATATGGCGGCAGTCTGGAGAATCGCATGCGCTTCCTGATCGAGGCGCTGGATGCGGTGCGTGAAGTCTGGCCGGAGCGCCTGCCGCTGACCATGCGCCTAGGCGTCGACGACCTCAACGAGGAGGGCGTGCAGATGGACGATGCCATCATCGCCATAAGCCGGATGAAAGAGCATGGGCTCGATCTGGCCGACATCAGCTTTGGCTACAACACCGATGCGCTGAAGGAATCGCCCTTCGCCAACCTGGCCTTCATGATCGAGCGCGCGGCGCGTATCCGCCGCGAAACCGGCATTCCCGTCGCGTCGAGCTGGAACCTTGGGCTACCGGCCGAGGCTGATCGCGTCATTCGCGAGGAGTTGGTCGACCTGGTCCTGCTCGGCCGGCCGGCGCTGTCCAATCCCCATTGGCCGCTGTGGGCCGCCCGCGAGTTGGGCCACGAAGACCCCTTCTCTCTGGTGCCTCAGGACTGGGCGTACTGGCTGCGCAATTTCCGTTCACACGACGAATGCATCGGCTGGCCACTTACGGGATCGTCTGACGGGAAGTGACCGGCGGCGGGTTTGGCATGCAGATTTAATCCATCTCCCATCTCTTGTGTATCTTGATATCGGGCCGGAGAGCGATCAAATCGAGGCAACAGTCGGTAATAAAAAAAGCCCATCACGATGGGCTTTTTTCTGGGGTCTTTTGCTTGAGTTACAACCGCCGCGTCAGCGGCGGAACGATGGGCTCATAGGCGCCGGCCTTGACCACGGAGAGGCGATAAGCGTAATCGCCATAGAGGCGGCACAGCGCGGCGAGGACGGCCAGCAGCGGCCCGCCCACCCCGGCCAGCAGAACGGCCAGCGGAATCACCAGGCCGGCCACCCCGGCACCGCCGATCGACGTCGCGCGCAGCGAACCGGCGAACAACCGGTCAAGCGACGCCTTGATCGCCGCCGTCCGCGTCGCACTCAGCAGATGCACCGCCGAGAGCCCCGCCGCCAGCAGCAGACCGCCGATCGCCGCC
>JALNXH010000024.1 GCA_023230455.1 Rhodocyclaceae bacterium
CGCGTAGCGGTGCAGATGATCGGGGATGTCGAGCAGCGGCGGCTGGAAAAAGATCGCATCGGCGCCGGCGACGGCGCGGTCGAGCGAGGCCGGATCGGTGAAGTCGGCGGCGACCACGTCGACACCGGCGAATGCCGGAGTGGCAAAGATGCCGGCCTGGCGCGTTACGGCACGGGGCTTGTGTCCGGACTTCAATAATTGACGCACCTGGGCCAGTCCCTGGCGGGAACTGGCGTTGAATACGACGACGGTCTGGGTTGCTGGCATTTCTGTCCCTCGATTGTTGTGTTGTACAGGCAGGGTCTGTCGCTCAGGCCGCGGCGGTTTCCAGCTCCGGCGTCTTCACCCGCGCACCATCGACGCGTTCGACGCGCACCCGGATGCCGCTGAACGCGGCGTTGCCGGAGAGCAGATCGTTTTCCTCCGGACGGTTGCCGGTCAGGTTGTTGTAACGTCCGCCGCCGGCCGCGACCGCGCGCTGCCAGCCGCCCGCATGCCCCCAGCCGTGCGGCAGCGCCACGCTGCCCGGCATCATTTCGTCGGTCACCCGCGCCTTGACGCGGACGCTGCCATGACGCGAGGCGATCTCGACTTCGTCGCCGTCGCCGATCGAGCGGGCGGCAGCATCGTCGGGATGGATGCGCAGGCTATGCGTGCGGTCCGCGCCGGCCATCAGTTTGGGCACGTTGTGCATCCAGGAATTGTGCGAGCGGATCTCGCGCATGCCGATGACCAGCAGCGGATAGTCGGCGTCAATGGAACTCCGCGCCAGCAGACGCTGCATCTCGCTGCCGATCAGCGGCTGGTCGAGATGCACGCGCTTGTCGCTGAAGTAGATGTGCTTGGCCAGAACGCCGGTGGGCAGGCTGTCGGCGAGCTTGATGCCGCTCGGCTTGGCCCAGAGTTTCTTGCGATTGAGTCCGCCCGGTTTCAGCCCGAACCAGTCACCGTGCGGGCTGAGGCGCAGCAGGATGTCGGCCATCAACTGCGTCGGCACGCGGATGCCGAGCTTGCCGGCCCACTGTGCCGCCGCCAGCGGCGAAGCGACGATGCCGATGCGGCGGCAGATCTGGTCGAGCATCCAGGCGTCGTCGCGGGACTGGCCGCGCGGCGTGACGGCAGCCGGCGTCCACTGGGCGTAGGGAATCGCCGTGTGGCCGCTGGTGAATACCGGCCAGGCATCGCGTTCCAGCCAGGTGGTGGCGGGCAGGATGTAATCGGCGTGGCGGCTGGTTTCGGTGACGAACAGATCCATCGCCACCAGCAGGTCGAGCTTGGGCAGGGCGGCGTCGATCGCCTGCGCCGCTGGGCCGCTGCTGGCGATGTTGCCGGAGCAGACCATCAGTGCGCGCAGCTGGCCCTTGCCCGGCGTTTCGATCTCGCGCGGCAGGCTGATCAGCGGCGAGGTGCCGGCGATTTCCGGCAGGTTGTCCACCCGCGTGCGCCAGCGGTCGTAGCCGGCCAGGCCGAACAGCTTGACCACCTGTTCGGTGTCCACCATCGGTACGCCAAAGACATAGCCGCCGGGGCGATCAAGATTGCCGGTGGCGATATTGAACGCATCGACCAGGTATTTGGTCAGCGAGGAGAACTGGCCCATCGAGGCGCCGGTGCGGCAATAGAGCGCCGCCGCCGGCGAAGCGGCGAAGTCACGCGCCAGCTGGACGATGGTCGTTTGCGCAATGCCGGTTTCCTGCGCGGCGCGCGCCAGATCGACGTCGCGCACCAACCCATCGAGGAAGTCCGCGCCGACCGTCTGTCGCGCCAGCGCCGCCGTGTCGGCAAGACCTTCGTCGAGCACCACCTTGAGCATCGCCGCGACCAGCCAGGCATCGCTGTCGGGGCGGATCGCCACATGCTCGAACAGTTCGGCGGTCTCGGTACGGCGCGGATCGATCACCACCACGCGGCCACCGCGTGCGGTGATGTCCTGCATGGCCTCCTTCACCCGACCGACGGTGAGCATCGAGCCGTGTGATACCGCCGGGTTGGCGCCGAGCACGACGAGGAACTTCGTGCGGTGCACGTCCGGAATCGGGTTGACCTGGAAATTGCCGTAGATCAGCGAATGAACGGCCCAGTAGTTGTTGATGTCGATCGACGCCGCGGTATAGAAGTGCTTGGTCTTCAGCGCCGCCGCCATGCCCATCAGCGAGAGGAAGGCGCCGTAGTTCCAGGCGCAGGGATTGCCCAGGTAGAGCCCGACCGCTTCGCCGCCGTGTTCGCGGATGATGGCGTTGAGGCGACGGCCGATGTCGTCGAGCGCCGTGTCCCACGAGACCGGCTTGAACGAGCCGTCGGGCTGCTTTTGCAGCGGTTCGAGAACCCGATCCGGGTCCTTGAGGAAATAACCGAAGGAGACGCCCTTGGGGCAGGTGAAGCCGCGCGAGTTGGGATGATTGTCGTCGCCGCGCAGCTTGACTACTTCATCGTTGACCACCGTGGCGATGAGGCCGCAGGAGGCCTCGCAGATGCCGCACATCACCGGCTTGTCTTCGCTGTGGGTGGGGGTCGTGATCGCTGTCATGGTGTCGACTCCTCGTCTCTCCGTTTGTTCGGGGGGCAGGCGGGTACCCGTAGCCCGCCCCGTTCTTTTCTGCTCGCCATAGTATTCGCTGTCGCCCGATCCGGGCGAACCCATTACCGCGGCGGCGGATAGAGATACAGCGGATCGGACGCGAAAGCGCGTTCGCTCCACCCCAGTCCCTGCCGTCCATCCCAGTCCCAGCCTGCGGCCTCCTCGAACATCATTGCGGAGGGCACGCCAGGCGTCGCGCCGTGATGGAAGTCGAAGGGGTTCATGATCGAAATCGGGATGCTGCCGTAGGTCCTGGCCTTGGTCAACGCCATCGTGCCGAGCTCGCTTTCGATCACGATGCGGTAAGGCTGGCAGGCGTCGGCGCCGCCACGGATCAGTTCCACGTCCTTCAGCGTCGCCGGGAAACGGCGCCCGCCTTGCGATACGGTGGCATTCGCCATCGCCAGCCTGTCCTCGCCGTAGAACTCCATCGCATAGACGTGGAAGCCGATGTCGTCCTCGGCGAAGTAGCCCTGGGCCCAGCAATGCCGCTTGTAGCGCTCGAAGATGCGCACACCGCGACTGTGGTCGCGGTTCATGAACGCGTTGCCGATCTCCCAGCGTTCGCCGTCAAACTCGATGCGGCCGCTGCCGACGCCGATCTGTTCGATGTGCAGCGCGCCGGTCAGGTCGGCGGTCGCGCCGGCATGGCCGCTCATGTCCCAGACCGGCGTCGTGGCGTCGAACACGATCTCGAAGCGACAGCGTCGCGGTGGGGCCGGAATGAAGCCCTGGCGCAGCAAGGTGGTCCGGTCCAGGTCGAAGGCGGGTCCGTCGTAGGAAATCTTCAACCGTCTGCCGGGCTGAAGAACCTCGTGACGCAGCATCGCCCCGCAAGCCACCCGGTCGGTGGCGGCGCGGCCGTAGTTCTTGATGCAGATCTGGCGTCCGCCGGGCAGCGCGATGGCGACCACTTCGCGCCACACGGTCGGGTCGGCCCACCAGCGCCCAAGCAGCACGATCATGCTGACGCCGCTCACGGGATCGTTGCAGCTGTAGGCGAAATTCTCGCTCCACATCGGTGTGTCGGGCAGCCCTGCGACCGGGTAATCGTCTGTCGTCAGATCGTTCGGGGTGTCGGTCATGGCGGTTCTCCGTTATTGCAACAAAGCATCGATGGCGGGAACAGCCGCCGGATTGGGTTCCCAGCCTTGCGGCAGCATCAGCGAACGGTCGCGCAGCAACTGTTCCTTCGACAGCGCCAGCACGGCGTTTTCCACCGTACGCAGGGTCGCCGTGTCCTGCCCGCCAGCGGCGGCGGACATCAGCGCGCCGGTGGCTTCGCGCAGGTCGCGGATGGCCGCGGTCAGCTCGGCCGGGTCGGTCGCGCAGCGCTCCAGCACGGCCGTCGCCGCGCTGCGGCGGGCTGCCAGTTGCTGCGCCGCTACGGCGATGGCTGCGTCGTTTGTCTGCACCGCCGAGAGGCCCTGCGCACAGGCGACGAGACGTTGCAGTTCGTCGCGGTCGAAGCGGAACTGCATCGGCAGTTGCTGGGCCATCAGGTTGAGCAGGCCAATGACGAGCTGGGCCTGCTGTAGCGCCAGATCGTTTTTGCCATCGACGGCGGGAATGACCACGTCCTTCATCGCCTTGATCATCGTGGCGATCTGTATTTCCGTGCGCAGCTGCATTTCAGCGTCCCTCCTCGATCTGTTCCCGCATCTGGTTGAGAATCGTGTAGCCGATGCCGAGCAGCGTCGCCATCACGATGTCCTGGTGCGTCTTGCCGTTGCGGGCGATGCGGTAGCCGGTGCCGAGCACCAGCACGGCGAGGCTGTAGTTGTTGTACACCTTGTACCAGTGCAGTTTTTTCGCATCGACCTGAAGGCCGGAGGCGCGCTCGTAGGCGGCGATGAACTCGGGCTCGGGCAGCATGCCGCAGACGAGGAAGGTCTTGCCATCCTCGTCGAAGCCACCGAAGGGCCGGCTGGTGGTCCACGCCAGATCCTGGTGGCGGTCGCCGATGCGGCCGAGCTCCCAGTCGAGCCAGGCGCTGATCCGCGCGTCGTGCTCGGTGAACAGGAAGTTGCCGATGCGATAGTCGCAGTGAATGATCGAGTGCCGGTCGAGCACCGGCATGTTGCGCCGCAGCCAGCCGGAGGCCAGGCGCAGCAGCGGAATCTCCTCGTCGCCGTCCTCCTCCCAGACGCGGTCCCACCAGTTCATGCCCCATTCGGCGCATTGGGTGGTGCCGAGCTGAGGCACGTCGAAGGCGTCGAGGCCGGCATTGCGATGGTCGCGGGTGTGGATCGTCGCCAGGAAGTCCACGAACTGCGGCGCCAGCTTGGCACGCATCTCCGGCGGCAGCCAGATGCCGACGCCCGAGGTTTCGTTGCGGCCGCTGTCGGGGCGTTGCGCGCTCGGCTTGGTGACGCCTTCGGCAAAGCCGTAGACCAGCGCCGGATAGGGCAGGAACTCGGCGTCGGCATCGCACCAGAACAGCGGCGGCACCGGCACCCGGCCCTCGAAGGCCTTGATGAGCTGGAATTCGCGCAGCCGGCTGGTCTCGATGATCGACTCCGCCGGCTCCATACGCAGCACCATGCGCGTCTTTTCATGGCCGACGCCCGGCCGATCCCATTCCAGGGTAAAGGCCATCTGCAATTTCGACGAGCCGCCGGACAGCCAGCGTGCATCGCTGAACGTGTAGGACTGCTTGCCCAGCCGGGCGTGGAGCAGGGCTTCGAGGCGGGCAATGAGTGCTTCGATCGGCAGCGGCGAATAGCCGGGGCCGCTGCGCCGCTCCATCTTGCGCGTGAGGATGCGGTCGATTTCGCTCTCGGTGGGAAAGCGGGCGCGCAGTGAACGTATCCACTCCGCGGATGGCCGGTCTTTATCGGGCCGTAGCATGGCGTGCTCCTCCTGTACTTTGCTTGTCCCGTTTTGAGGTCTGGTGGTGGAGCCGCTTCGGCCCCACGCCCCTTTCAGGATCAATTGCCAGTCTAGAAACGACGAATGCGGCGCAACCCATACTTAGGAATGGGTGGGCCATCCTGATATCGACGAAGATGCTCGCGGAGGAGGAACCGGGAATCATGCGGCAAACGCCGGAAAGATCGCGAGCGGTAGCCATTGCCGACGCCAAGTTCGGCCGTACCGACCCGCCGATGTTGATGTTCCAGCCGTTGCGCACGCGCTCGCTGGAACGTCTCGACGCGGGCAGCGGGCTGGCAGCGAAAATTCTGTGCATCGTCGCGCCGGTGGGTTACGGCAAGACGGTGCTGATGTCGATGCTGCTTGCCGACTTGCGCCGGGCGGGCAAGCAGTGCCTCTGGTTTGCGCTCGACGAGCAGGACACGGCGGCCGAGAACATCATCGGTGCGCTGGAAGCGATGCTCAACGGGCGCGAAACCGAGCTTCATCCAACGCAGGTCCTGTTCCGCGGCCACGAATCGGTCGGCAACCGTGTCGAGGCGCTGCTCGACCGTGTCGAGCGCTACCCGCTGCCGATCACGCTGTTTATCGACAATCTGAACTGCTGCACCGACGCTGCGCTGCACCGGTTGCTCGACGGTCTGGCTTTCCGCACCCGGGCGACGGTGCAACTCGTCTTGTCCAGCACCCGCGACATCCCGCTGGACATTTCGCGGGCGCAGCTCGCGGGCATGATCCGGCAGCTCGGGCCGGCCGATCTCGGTTTTGACGTCGGCGAAGTGAGCAATCTGCTCGGCCCGACCTTGTGTGCGCGCATCGGCCAGCCAGGGGTGGAAACGGTGGCGCGGCAGACCGAAGGCTGGCCCGCCGCGGTGAGGATGGCGCAGATCATTCTGTCCAATGCCGAGCAGCCGCAGGCGGCGCTCAAGGCCTTCTCCGGTTCCGATGAAGCCCTCGCCCACTTGCTCAACCGCAAGGTGCTGTCCGGATTTCCGGATGAGGTTAGGGAGTTTCTGTTCTGCGTTGCCCAGTTGCGCACCTTCTCCCTGGAGCTTTGCAGCCATGCCGTCGGCAGCGATCGTGCCGCGGAACATCTGGCGTATCTGCTCGATCGCAATGTCTTCCTCATTCCGCTTGACCGCAATCGAAGCTGGTATCGGCTGCACGGGTTGTTCCGCGATCATCTGCTGCATGAAGCCGAGCGTTTCCTCAGTGCGCGCCGGCGGCGCGAAGTGCTGGTGCGCGCCGCGCGCTGGTGCGAGAAAAACGGCCAGTGGCGCGAGTCGGTCGACTATGCGCTGGCCTCGGGATCAACCGCGACTGCGTGCCAGATCCTCGAACACAAAGCGCCCGTGTTTGTGCGCGACCGCGGCGACCTCATGCAGTACATCAAGTGGATCGAGACGCTGCACGACCAGGGGCATCTGGCGGGCCCCGAGGCCGAGTACTGGTTCGCCTGGGCGCTGGCTTTCCACCGCCGTTACGACTACGCCCGTCAGCAATGCGCCAGTCTCGCGGCGCGGGTGCAGCGGCAGCAGAAAAAGACGGAAAGCGGAAAGGCCAGCGCTCTGCAACGCCGCATCGCCATCCTGCGCACCTCGATCGACAGTCTCAGCGATCGTCTGCAGGATGCGCACCGCAGCGCCGCACAGTGGTTGGCCGGGGTCGATGCCGGAACCGATGACCCGTTCAACGTTGCCGTCGCCAACTGCATGGAGAGCTGCTTCTATGCCGGCTCGTTCCGTTTCGTCGAGGCGCGCCGCGCCATCGAGGCGGCGCGGGAGGCGGCATTCCAGGCCAACAGCGCGCACGTCGATGGCTGGGTGTCGACCTATGCGGCCCTGATCGCAATCTACGAAGGCAACTACGCGGCCGCCTACCCCGAGCTGGTGGCCGCGCTGGCCGCAACGCGCGCGGCGCTGGGCGACGACACTGGCATCTGCGGCACCATGGCGATGGTGGCGGCCAAGTGCGCCGCCGAAATGGGCCTGAGTGAAGAAACCTGGCAACTGCTCGACTTCGGCATCCGTACCTCGCGCACCCATGGCTTCCTCGAAGCCACTGCCTGCGGCCTCGAAGCCGCCGTGCTGATCTGGAGCGGAGACAAGGACGACCGCGTTTCCATCGCGCTGCTCAACGAAATCGCCGGCTCCTATCCGCCGCGGCTGTCGCTCATGCTCTCGTGCTATCTGGTACGGCGGCTGGTTGTCCTCGGCCGGGTGGATGAGGCCAGCGAACTGGCGGAGCGTATCGGATTGACCACCGGCGGCGCCGAGCCACGCAACCGCGAGCCGCTGGCAAAAAAGATCGCCTACCTGGAGACCTTGATCGAGAACGCAAGAATCGACCTGCTGATTGCCAGCGGGCGCTTCAAGCAGGCCGAATTGCTGATCGCCGAGGAAACGCGGCGCGCGCGCGCCACCCATCGCGCCTCGCGCCTGGTCGGCCTCGCCCTGGCCTCAGCGCAGATCGCTGCGCGCTCGGGCCAGCAAACGCTTGCGCTCCGGCATATCACACGCGCCGTCAGCATCGCCGCGACGCGCTGCATCGTCCGTCCGTTCAACGAACATGCGGAAACGCTGGCCTCCGTGGTGGCCGATACAAAAGTCGGCGAGTGGGGCTTCGCCACAAAGGAAGAACGCCGATTCTTCGTCGATCGCTGCCGTCAATTGACCTTTGCCGATCCGTCTTTGTACGACAAGCTGCTCTCGCTCTACCAGGAAGCGCCGCATTTGTCGGACCACCTGACCGCACGCGAACTGGAACTCATCGGGCATATCGACACCGGGTTTTCCAACCAGCAGATTGCCGACCGGATCAACGTCTCGCTGCATACCGTCAAATGGCATTTGCAGAACATGTACGCCAAGCTCGGCGTCACCAACCGCTCGGCCGCGCTGGCGAAAGCACGGGTGTTGAACCTGTTGTCGCGCTGACGGGTGTTGCCGGATTGCGCAGGAAAAAGCGTTGCGCCGCAGGCTGTCCGCTCAGCAGAACGCGAAGGCGAGCATCGCCGGGTCATCCATCATGCTGGCCATGAAATAGCCGGCGAGTTGATAGATCCGTGGCTCGACGAATTGCGTAATTTGCAGCATCTGGTTGAGATGGCGTTCGATCATGAGGTCATGCAGTATGAAATTCTGAACAGCGGTTCCGGGTTGTCTCGATTGTGCCCACTGCCGCCGTTCGAATTTCTAGGGTTTCAACGATGGGTAACCGAGTCGAGCAGTCGCACGGCGCAGCTTCTGGATTGCAGCACGTCGGCCGAAGCCGTCGGCTTTGATTCGAGCTGAGTAAGTCTGTTAACAATCCGTTACCCGACGCTCGGTAAGAAAGGCAAACCTAACGGCAGCGTTCTTATTCCATTAACGGCAACCCAAAGCTGCCGCAAGTTGATATCTGCAGGTAGCGTCAAAACCGAAGACGAATATGACATAACAATCACTTGGAAAAGTGAATTACTACGCTGCCTGGATCGTGCTCGGACACAACTATCCACCACCGGATCTGACGTGACCTGATCGTTCTTGTCGGGTTCGGCCAGGGCAGGACGGCAATCGGACCGGAATTTGCCTCCTTAGCCAATTTCCGCAAGAACCAAAAACCAAGCCTGCTTAGGCTGCATCATGAGAATTCATACCACCTGAAACGAGGAGAATGCGTCATGTCGTCAGACACCGCAAGTCCGGGTTTTCCCGGTGAGGGCCGTGTTATCTCTTGTGCATCGGACGGTTCCGGTCCCGGCGCGCCACGCCTGCTCGAATCGCTGGGCGAAATTGATAGCCCATGGCTGGAGCAGGTGTTGCGCGCAGCCGGCCATCATTTGTCGCTCACCGGATTTTCCATCGAGCCAATTGGCGCCGGCAACGTAAGCGATACAGCGCGGATCGTGCTGGAGCATCAGGGAATGGGCCCCCGTTCGGTCGTCGCCAAATTCCGCCCTTCGCTGGATGAGCTACACGCGCACGGTGTCGGCAGTTGCGCCTACACGATCGAAGCGGGTGCCTACCGGCTGCTTGCCGGGCGGGCTGACGGCTGCCGCATTCCGGAACTGTTGTGGCTTGCGGGCTCGGACCAGAACATCAACCTGGTCATGGAAGATCTGAGCCGCACCACTCGGGCGGGTAACCAGATCGCGGGTTGCGGCGTCGCCGATGCCGAGGCTGTGGTCACCCAGTTCGCGCGCCTGCATCGCGGCTTCTGGCCTATGGCCGAAGCGGATGCGCCGGGCTGGGCGATTCGCATGCCACAGGCTGGCGACTACTGGGTGCCAGTCGTTGAGCGCGCCGTACCGATTATTGCCAAGCGATATGCCGAAGACCTGCCCGCGGAATATATCGCACTGGTAGCCGAGGCGGCCACTGTCTCCCGCGCGTGGCACGATATGCGTCACGCAGCGGTAACCATCACCCACGGCGATCCGCGTGTCGACAATGTCCTGTTCGAGGAAACCGCTTTGGGGATCGGCGCGATCCTTATCGACTGGCAGGTGACCGGGCTGCGCAACCCGATGCACGATGTCGGCTACTTTCTTTCGGGCAGCGTCTCGGTCGAAAATCGTCGCGCGCAGGAACGCGCGCTGATTGATCGCTATGCCGAAGAGTTCGGCACCGGGCGCGGCTATGCGCGCAACCAAATCGTAGACGATTATCGCGTCCAGCTTGTCAGCGGTCTCATGACATCGGCGGCGGCGGTCGCGCTGCTCCCCGATGTGCCCGCCGTGAACCAGCTGCTGATAACGCTGCTGGAGCGCAACTGCGCGGCAGTTGCCGACTGGCAGTCGATTGATGCCATCCGCCGGCACACCTGACGAATTCGCAACGCTCGCAAAGGAGAGCGTTCAGGTCAGGACTGCTCAAGTATTCGTCACCGCTATGTCCGGTCATGGCCGGAAGCTGTCTCGTCAGCAAACTGCCATGACCGTTCTCTTGGCCAATTAGTGCGATATCGAGCAATCGGTACCAAGGGCAGCTTATTTGTAAGAACTAGTCGTCTGCTGCTTCTGCTTTCAAGAAAATTCAAATTCAGGAATTGGCCGAGACGAGACAGCGTAGCCGTTTGCACACCACGCCCGCTGTTACAGTGCGCCGCAGGCGAAAACCGCGAATGCGGAATTTCTAAAAAACGAGGCGCCCGCGGCGCCTCGTTGAGTGCATCTTAATGCGCAATCACTACGCCGCCACCATGCCGTTGTGGCGCAGCAGGGCGTCGGGGCTGGGCGCACGGCCGCGGAAGGCGGTGAACGATTCGATGGCGGGGCGCGAGCCGCCGACGGCGAGAATCTCGTCGAGGAAGCGCTTGCCGATGGCCGCGTCGAGCGTGGAGCCCTTGCTCCTCGCCACTTCCTCGAAGGCTTCGTAGGCGTCAGCCGAGAGCACCTCGGCCCACTTGTAGCTGTAGTAGCCCGCCGCATAGCCGCCGGCGAAGATGTGCGAGAAGCTGTGCGGGAAGCGGTTCCACTCGGGGGGGACGACGACGGCGACTTCGCGCCGCACCTCGTCGAGGATCTGCATGAAGCTGCGCCCGGCGCCGGGCTGGAAATCGCTGTGCAGACGCAGATCGAAGAGGGCGAACTCGACCTGCCGCAGCGTCTGCATGCCGCTCTGGAAGTTCTTCGCCGCGATCATCTTGTCGTAGAGGTCGCGCGGCAGCGGCGCACCCGTTTCGGCATGGGCGGTCATGCCTTGCAGTACGTCCCATTCCCAGCAGAAGTTTTCCATGAACTGGCTGGGCAGTTCCACCGCATCCCATTCCACGCCGTGAATGCCGGACACCGAATATTCCTCCACCCGCGTCAGCAGGTGGTGCAGGCCGTGGCCGGTTTCGTGGAACAGGGTGATGACATCGTCGTGACTGAAGGTGGCCGCCTTGCCGCCGACCGGGGCCGGGAAGTTGCAGTTGAGGTAAGCCACCGGCGTCTGAATGCCCGCCCCGGTCTGGCGACGGGTGATGGCGTCGTCCATCCAGGCGCCACCGCGCTTGGTTTCGCGGGCATAGAGGTCGAGATAGAACTGGCCGATGAGCCGGCCGTCGCGGTTGATGCGAAAGAAACGCACATCCTCGTGCCAGGTCGGCGCGTGGTCGGCCTCCAGCTTGACGTCGAATACCGATTCGATGACGCGGAACAGGCCGGCGACGACTTTGTGTTCGGGGAAATACTGCTTCACTTCCTCGTCGGAAAAGGCGTAGCGCGCCTCGCGCAGTTTTTCCGCGGCGTAGCCCATATCCCAGGATTCGAGCGTTTCCAGGCCGAGATGGTCGCGGGCGAAGGCGCGCAGTTCGGCCACGTCGCGTTCGCCGAAGGGGCGCGCCTTGGCCGCCAGGTCGTGGAGGAACGTTGCCACCTGGGCGGGTGTGTCGGCCATCTTGGGGGCCAGCGAAACCTCGGCATAGTTGGCATAGCCGAGCAGTTGCGCCTCTTCGGCGCGCAGGGCGAGGATTTTTTCGATCAGCGGCGTGTTGTCCCACTCCGCCTTGCCCATCTCGGAGGCGCGGGTTGCGGAAGCGCGGTAGATGCGCGCGCGCAGCGCGCGGTCGTCGGCGTATTGCAGCACGGGAATGTAGGAGGGCGCGTGCAGGGTGAACTTCCATCCCGGCTTGCCCTCTTTCTCGGCAGCGGCGCGGGCGGCACCGATGACGTCGGCGGGCAGGCCGGACAGGCCGGCTTGGTCGCTGACCCACTCGGCATGGGCGTTGGTGGCGTCGAGCAGGTTTTCGGAAAACTTTGCGGCGAGGGCGGAGAGTTCCTCCTGGATTTCCTTGAAGCGCGGTTTTACCGCATCGGGAAGTTCTGCACCGGAGAGACGGAAGTCGCGCAGGTCGTTGTCGACGATACGTTTGCGCGCCGGTGACAGCGTGGCGTATTCGGGGCTTGCGGCGAGTGCCTTGATCTTGGCGAACAGCGCCAGATTCTGTCCCAGGTCGGCGTAGAAGCCGGACACCTCGGGCAGCAGGGCGTTGTAGGCCTCGCGCCATGGCGGCACGTCGTTGACCGAATGCAGATGGCCGACGATGCCCCACGCGCGCGACAGGCGCTCGCCGGCATCGGTCAGCGGCACCATCAATGCGTCCCAGCTAGGCGGCGTCGCCGCCTGCGTCAGGCGTGCTATCAGTGCGCGGTTCTCGTCGATCAACTGGCGAATAGCGGGAGCGACATGCTCGGGCTGTATGGCGTCGAAGCGCGGTAGCCCGGTAAGGTCGAGCAGGGGATTGGTCATCGTCGTTCTCTCGGGGAAATGCCGGCGTTGCCGGCCTGTGTTCAGCCGGCGATGCCGGTCAGCCGCAGCAGGGCTTCGCGGTACTTGGCCGCGGTTTTTTCAATGATGTCCGCCGGTAGCGACGGCCCCGGGGCCTGTTTGTTCCAGTCCAGCGTCTCCAGATAGTCGCGGACGAACTGTTTGTCGAAGCTGTGCGGGCTGACACCCACCTGGTAGGAATCGGCGGGCCAGAAGCGCGACGAATCCGGCGTTAGCACTTCGTCGATCAGGTAGAGGCGGCCTGTGTCGTCGAGACCGAACTCGAATTTGGTGTCGGCGATGACGATGCCCTTGATCCGCGCGTGGGCCGCTGCTTCGCGATACAGCCGCAGCGAGACCTCGCGCACCTTGGCGGCCAGTTCGGCGCCGACCAGATTTTCCACCGTGGCGAAGTCGATGTTTTCGTCGTGGGCGCCGACCTCGGCTTTGGTCGCCGGGGTGAAAATCGGTTCGGGCAGCTTCTGCGCCAGTTGCAGGCCGGCGGGCAGCGGGATGCCGCATACCGTGCCGGTGGTCTGATAGTCCTTCCAGCCGGAGCCGATCAGATAGCCGCGCACCACGGCTTCGATGGGCAGCGGCTTGAGCCGTTTGACCACCATCGAACGGCCGCGTACCTGATCGCGTTCGTGCTCCGCCACCACCGATTCCGGGTCGATCCCGGTCAACTGGTTGGGTACCACATGCGACAGCTTGCCGAACCAGAACTCGGCGACGGCGGTGAGTACCCGGCCTTTCTCGGGGATCGGGTCGGGCAGGATTACGTCGAAGGCCGACAGGCGATCAGTGGTGATCACCAGTAGTTTGTCGTCGCCGACAGCGTAGATGTCGCGGACCTTGCCCTTGCCGATCAGGGGCAGGCTCTTGATGCTGGATTCGAACAGGGGAGCGCTCACGGGATATCTCGCTGGGATGGGGCGGAAGAGGGGGCGAATTATAGCCCTCCGGGGGAGGGGGCCTTGCCCGGGAAACGTTCGGTAGCGCGTGCGGCGGCGCTGCCGACTGCCTGCGCCACCGGCCGATGCCGAGCGGGAATACCCGAAAAAAAGGGCCGCAGTCGCGGCCCCGGCGGGGCTTACTTGACGATCTGGTTCAGTTCGCCCTTGGCGTAGCGATCGGCCATTTTCTCTAGCGGCAACACCTTGATCTTGCTGGCCTGTCCGGCACAGCCGAAGGCCTGGTAGCGGGCCAGGCAGATCTTCTTCGCGGCCTCGCGGGCGGGCTTGAGGTAGTCGCGCGGATCGAACTTGCCTGGGTTCTCGGCGAAGTAGCGGCGAATCGCGCCGGTCATGGCGAGGCGGATGTCGGTGTCGATGTTGACCTTGCGCACGCCGTGCTTGATGCCCTTGACGATTTCCTCGACCGGGACGCCGTAGGTTTCCTTCATGTCGCCGCCGAATTCGCGGATCTCGGCGAGCAGCTCCTGCGGCACCGAGGAGGAGCCGTGCATCACCAAGTGGGTGTTGGGGATGCGGGCATGAATCTCGGCAATGCGGTCGATAGCGAGAATGTCGCCGGTGGGCTTCTTGGTGAACTTGTAGGCGCCGTGGCTGGTGCCGATGGCGATGGCCAGCGCGTCGCAGTTGGTCTGCTTGACGAAGTCGGCGGCTTGATTGGCGTCGGTCAGCAGTTGTTCGCGGGTCATCGTGCCCTCGGCGCCGTGGCCGTCTTCCTTGTCGCCCTTCATGGTTTCAAGCGAGCCCAGCACGCCCAGCTCGGCTTCGACGGAAACACCGATGGAGTGTGAAAATTCGACCACCTTCTTGGAGACGTCGACGTTGTACTCGTAGGAGGCGACGGTCTTTCCATCGGCCTGTAGCGAGCCGTCCATCATCACCGAGGAAAAGCCGGACTTGATCGCCGACATGCAGACGGCGGGCGATTGGCCGTGGTCCTGGTGCATGACGATGGGGATGTGCGGGTAGGCTTCGAGCGCGGCCAGGATCTGATGGCGGAGGAAGGCCTCGCCGGCGTATTTGCGGGCGCCGGCGCTGGCCTGCATGATGACCGGGGCATCGAGTTCGTTGGCCGCCTCCATGATCGCCCACACCTGTTCCATGTTGTTCACATTGAAGGCGGGCAGTCCATAGCTGTTCTCGGCGGCGTGGTCCAGCAGCTGGCGCATGGATACGATGGGCATGGCAATCTCCTTGAATTGAAGCAGTGTCAGTTGTTTGGCTTATGGATCGGACGATTCTCGCCGACGCGAACGATCTTCATCGTGTTGGTGCCGCCGGCCGCACCGATCGGTTCGCCGATGGTCAGCACGATCAAGTCGCCGGGCTCGACCGCACCGGCGGCGATCAGCGTTTCCTCGGCCTGCCAGAGCATGCGGTCGCGGTCGGTTTCGACATAGGTGGTGAGCAGCGGCACCACGTCGCGGAAGATGCTGACCCGATAGCGGGTGCGGATACGCGGGGTGAGCGCATAGATCGGCACGCCGCTGTTGAGGCGGCTCATCCACAATGCGGTGGAACCCGATTCGGTCAGTGCGGCAATGGCCTTCACCTTGAGGTGGAAGGCGGTGAACAGCGCCGCCATCGCAATCGATTGGTCGATGCGGGTGAACACGCGGTTGAGGAAGTGGGTATCGAGGCTCACTTCCTGCGACTTTTCGGCTTCGACGCAGATGCGCGCCATAGCTTCGACGGTTTCCACCGGGTACTCGCCCGAGGCGGTTTCCGCCGAGAGCATCACCGCGTCGGTGCCGTCGAGCACCGCATTGGCTACATCGGAGACTTCGGCGCGGGTCGGCACCGGGCTGTGGATCATCGACTCCATCATTTGCGTGGCGGTGATGGCGAAGCGGTTGTGTTCGCGAGCCACGCGGATGATGCGCTTTTGCAGCGCCGGTACTGCCGCATCGCCGACTTCGACGGCCAGATCGCCGCGGGCGACCATCACTCCATCGGTGGCGTGGAGGATATCCTCCAGGTTCATTACCGCTTCGACGCGCTCGATCTTGGCCACCACCAGCGCATCGGAGCCGGCATTGACCAACAATTCCTTGGCCTGGCGCATATCGCTGCCGGACTTAGGGAAGGATACGGCGACATAGTCCACGTTGAGCGCCGCGGCGGTACGGATGTCTTCCATGTCCTTGGGCGTCAGCGCCGGCGCCGAGAGGCCGCCGCCCTGCTTGTTGATGCCCTTGTTGTTGGACAGCTCGCCGTCGTGGCGGTTGCGGCAATGGATTTCGCCGCCCGCGATGCGCTCGATGTCGAACACTACGCGGCCGTCGTCGAGCAGCAGCACATCGCCGGGGCCGACGTCGTCGATCAGCTCCGGATAGTCGAGGCCGACGCGCCCGCCATCGCCCTGCTTGCAGGCGACATCGAGGATGAAGGCTTGTCCGGCCTTGAGCGCCACTTTTTCCGTCGCAAATTTGCCGATGCGGATCTTCGGCCCTTGCAAATCGGCCATCACGGCGACGGTGCGGCCGACTTTGTGCGCCACCTCGCGCAAGGTTTCGACCCGCAGCCGGTGGTCGGCGGCGGTGCCGTGGGAGAAGTTCAGCCGCACCACATCGACGCCGGCTTTGACCAGTGCCTCCAGGGTGTGGGCATCGCTGGAGGCGGGCCCGAGGGTGGCGACGATCTTGGTTGCGCGTTCCATGGCTATACCGGTGAACGTTGGGAGGCGGGTCAGGAGGCGGCCCGTTGCTCCAGGATTTCAACGGCGGGCAGCGTTTTTCCTTCGAGGAATTCGAGGAAGGCGCCGCCGCCGGTGGAAATGTAACCAACCTGTTTTTCGATGTGGTACTTGGCGATGGCGGCCAGCGTGTCGCCGCCGCCGGCAATCGAAAACGCCGGCGAATGGGCGATGGCCGCCGCCAGCATTTTGGTGCCGCCGCCGAACTGGTCGATCTCGAACACGCCCATCGGGCCGTTCCAGACGACGGTGCCGGCATGGGCGATGATGCCGGCCAGTTTTGCGGCCGTCTTCGGGCCGATGTCGAGAATCATGTCGTCGGGCGCGACGTCGTTGGCATCGACGCGATTGGCGCGGGCGAGGGGAGACAGTTCGTTGGCCACCACCACGTCTTCGGGAATCGGTACCGAGGCTCCACGCTTGTCCATCATGTCCATGATGTTGCGCGCTTCCTCGACCAGGTCGAGTTCGGCAAGCGAATTGCCGATCGGCAGGTCGTTGGCCACCATGAAGGTGTTGGCGATGCCGCCGCCGACGATGAGTTGGTCGACCTTGTCTGCCAGCGACTTGAGGATGGTCAGCTTGGTTGAGACCTTGCTGCCGGCGACGATGGCTACCAGCGGTCGCTTCGGGTTATGCAGGGCGCGACCGAGTGCGTCGAGTTCGGCGGCCAGCAGCGGGCCGGCGCAGGCCACCGGCGCATATTTGGCGATGCCGTGGGTGGTCGCTTCGGCGCGATGGGCGGTGCCGAACGCATCGTTGCAGAAGATGTCGCAGAGGCTGGCCATTTTCCGCGCCAGCTCGTCGCTGTTCTTTTTCTCACCCTTGTTACCGCGGCAGTTCTCCAGCAGCACGATCTCTCCCGGATTCACTTCGAAGCCGCCGTCCACCCAGTTGTCGATCAGCGGTACCTTGCGTTCCAGCAGTTCGGCCAGACGGCGGGCGATCGGGGCCAGCGAATCCTCGGGCGTCAGTTCGCCTTCGGTGGGTCGGCCGAGATGCGAGGTGACCATAACCGCAGCGCCGGCGTCGAGCGCCAGCTTGATCGCCGGGATCGAGGCGCGGATGCGGGTGTCTTCGGTGATGTTGCCCTTTTCGTCCTGGGGCACGTTGAGGTCGGCGCGGATGAAGACGCGCTTGCCTTTGAGGTCGAGGTCGGTGAGTCGGATGAATTTCATGGCGGTAGCCTGGGAAGAGAGAAGAGCGAAGGGGGAAGGGTGGCGAACCGTGGAGGGTTACCCTTCCCCCTTTTCCGTCACTTAGCGACGACGCGAACCATTTCGAGCACTTTGTTCGAATAGCCCCATTCGTTGTCGTACCAGGCGACGATCTTGACGAAAGTGCTGTCCAGCGCTATGCCGGCTTCGGCGTCGAACACCGAGGTGCACACTTCATCGCGGAAGTCGGTAGCCACCACCTTGTCTTCGGTGTAGCCGAGAACGCCCTTCATGGTGCCTTCGGAGGCCGCCTTCATGGCGGCGCAGATGTCCTTGTAAGGCGCTTCCTTGTTCAGTTCCACGGTCAGGTCGACCACGGAGACGTCGGACGTGGGGACGCGGAAGGACATGCCGGTGAGCTTCTTGTTCAACTCGGGAATTACCACGCCGACGGCCTTGGCGGCGCCGGTGGAGGAGGGGATGATGTTTTCCAGGATGCCGCGGCCGCCGCGCCAGTCCTTGTTCGACGGGCCATCGACGGTCTTCTGCGTGGCGGTGGCGGCATGCACGGTGGTCATCAGGCCGCGCTTGATGCCCCAGTTGTCGTTGAGCACTTTGGCTACCGGGGCCAGGCAATTGGTGGTGCAGGATGCGTTGGAGATGATGTCCTGGCCTGCGTAGGTCTTGTCATTTACGCCGAAGACGAACATCGGCGTATCGTCCTTGGACGGGGCGGACATGATGACCTTCTTGGCGCCGGCGGCGAGGTGCTTGCCGGCGCCCGCTTTGTCGAGGAAGAGCCCCGTCGATTCGACGACGATGTCGGCACCGATTTCGTTCCATTTCAACTCGGCGGGGTCCTTGACGGCGCTGAGGCGAATCTTCTTGCCATTGACGATCAGGGTGTTGCCTTCGACCGAGACGTTGCCCTTGAAGCGGCCATGCACCGAGTCGTACTTGAGCATGTAGGCCAGGTAGTCGGGTTCGAGCAGGTCGTTGATGCCAACGATCTCGATGTCGGGAAAGTTTTGCACCGCGGCGCGGAACACCATGCGGCCGATACGGCCGAACCCATTGATACCAACCTTGATAGCCATGAATATGTCTCCGAGAAAATTACAGCACTGATTGCACGACGCTCACGACGTTCTCCGTCGTGAAGCCGAATTCCTTGAACAGCACGCCGGCCGGGGCCGATTCGCCGAAACGGTCGATGCCGACGACGGCACCTTCCAGTCCCACATACTTGCGCCAGAAGTCCGATACCCCGGCCTCGATGGCGACCCGGGGCAGGCCCTTGGGCAGAACGCGCCCCTTATAGGCCGCGTCTTGACGGTCGAACAGGTTGGTACAGGGCATCGACACCACGCGCACCGGGACGCCGGCCTCGGCCAGTTTGGCTTGTGCCTTGAGGGCGAGATCGACTTCCGAGCCGGTGGCGATGATCACCGCCTTGGCCGTTCCGGCCGCTTCCGCGATTACGTAGCCGCCGCGGGCGATATCGGCTTGGGTTGCAGCATCGCGTTTGACGAAGGGCAGGTTCTGCCGCGACAGACAAAGCGCTGTCGGGCCATTACTGCGTTCGATGGCGGCGGACCAGGAGATGGCCGTTTCCACCGTATCGCACGGACGCCAGACGTCGAGATTGGGCATCAGGCGCAGAGTGGAAATTTGCTCCACCGGCTGATGGGTCGGGCCGTCCTCGCCGAGGCCGATCGAGTCGTGGGTGAATACGTAGATCACCCGTTGTTTCATCAGCGCCGCCATACGGATGGCGTTGCGGGCATATTCCGAGAACATCAGGAAGGTGCCGCCGTAGGGGATGAAGCCGCCATGCAGCGCGACGCCGTTCATGATGGCGCACATGCCGAACTCGCGCACGCCGTAGTGAATATAGTTGCCCTTACCGTCGCGGCCGATGGATTTCGAGCCCGACCAGTTGGTGAGGTTCGATCCGGTCAGGTCGGCCGAGCCGCCGAGCAGCTCCGGCAGCTTCGGCGCGTAGGCTTCGATGCTGTTTTGCGAGGCCTTGCGGGTGGCGATGGTCTCGGCTTTTTCGTTCAGCTTGGCGAGCACCGTTGCGACGTGGGCGGGCCATTCCGTCGGCAAAGCACCGGCGCCATTGTTGGCCAATACCCGGCGCTTGAACTCTGCGGCCAGTTCCGGGTGTGCGGCGGCATAGCGTGCGAATGCACGCTGCCAGTCGGCTTCGAGCTGGGCGCCCTTCTTCTTCGCATCCCAGGCTGCATACACCTCGCGAGGAATTTCGAAGGGACCGAAGTGCCAGCCGATATGGGGGCGCGCCGCGGCGATTTCGGCTTCGCCAAGCGGTGCGCCATGGACATCGTGGCCGCCTTGCTTGTTCGGCGCACCGCGGCCGATTACCGTTTTGCAGCAAATCAGGGTGGGGCGCAGGGCATCGGACTTGGCTTCACGGATGGCCGCTTCGAGCGCTTCCGGATTGTGCCCATCGATGTTGCGGATCACCTGCCAGCCGTAGGCATGGAAGCGCTCCGGCGTCTTGTCGGTGAACCAGCCTTCGACATGGCCGTCGATGGAAATGCCGTTGTCGTCCCAGAAAGCGATCAGTTTGGACAGGCCCCAGGTGCCGGCCAGCGAACAGGCTTCGTGGGAAATACCCTCCATCAGGCAGCCGTCGCCGAGGAAAACGTAGGTGTGGTGGTCGACGATCTCGTGGCCGGGCCGGTTGAATTCCTGCGCCAGCAGCTTTTCCGCCAGGGCGAAACCGACGGCGTTGCTGATGCCCTGGCCGAGCGGTCCGGTGGTGGTTTCGACGCCGGGGGCATAACCGTACTCCGGATGGCCCGGAGTCTTCGAGTGGAGCTGGCGGAACTGCTTCAGGTCGTCGATGCTGAGGTCGTAGCCGGTCAGGTGCAGCAGCGCGTAGAGCAGCATCGAACCGTGGCCGTTGGAAAGCACGAAACGGTCGCGGTTGGGCCACTGCGGGTTGGCCGGGTTATGTCGCAGATGGTGGTTCCAGAGGACTTCGGCGATTTCCGCCATGCCCATCGGGGCTCCGGGGTGGCCGGATTTGGCCTTTTCTACGGCGTCCATGGCAAGGGCACGGATCGCGCTGGTGAGATTGGTGAACACAGGGGGTTCGAAATCGCTGAAAGTGGAAGACATGATTTCCTCGGCGTCGGGAACCCGTAATTATCGGCGAAACCGGCAGCTCTTGCCTAACCCTTTGTTTGGCAGGGGATGGGCTGTGGAATAATCGCCCGATGCTGCCGAGATTTTTTTGTACCGAAGCCCTCGATCCGGGCGCCAGCCTCGACCTGCCAGACGCAGTGGCGCATCACGCGGTGCGCGTCCTGCGCATGCAGGAGGGCGACCGCCTGCGTTTGTTCGATGGTCGCGGCGGCGAGTGGACGGTGCGCCTGACGCGGCTCAAACCAAAGCCCCACGTAATGCTGGAGGCGTTCGACGAGCGCGATGCCGAATCCGCCCTGGCGGTGAAGCTGATCCAGAGTCTGCCTACGGGTGACAAGATGGATTGGGTTATCCAGAAATGCGTCGAACTCGGTGTGGCAGCGGTGCAGCCGGTGACCGCACGGCGCAGCGTGATCCGCCTGAACGGCGACAAAGCGGCTCGGCGTGCTCTTCATTGGCAGGGCGTGGCGGTGGCGGCCTGCGAACAGTGCGGCCGCAATCGGGTGCCGGCCGTCGCCGGGCTGCTTGATCTTCCTCAATACCTGGCGCACCCGGCGCAGGAAAATGAGTTGCGTCTGGTACTCGCCCCCGGAGCCGAGTTGCGTTTGCGCGACCTTCCGGCGCCGGGCGGTCCGGTGACCCTGTTGGTGGGGCCGGAAGGCGGTTTGGAGGAGGGCGAGATGCAGTCTGCCCGGCAGGCGGGATTCGTTCCGCTCGGCCTCGGGCCGCGGGTGTTGCGCACGGAAACCGCAGGGCCTTCTGCCCTGGCGGCGATGATGTCACTTTGGGGAGACTTGTAATGTTCGAATCCGCTGAACTCGGCCACAAGATCGACAAGAAAACCTATCAGAAGGACGAACCCAAGCTGCGCGCCGACTTGCTCGACGTCCAGTTCGACCTGAAGGAGGCGTCGCGCTTCCCGGTGGTGGTTCTGATCAACGGTCTCGACGGCGCCGGCAAGGGCGAGATGGTCAATCTGCTCAACGCCTGGATGGATCCGCGCCACATAGAGACCCACGCTTTCCCGGCCCCCTCGGAAGATGAGCGCGAACGGCCGCGCATGTGGCGTTTCTGGCGCGCCCTGCCGCCGAAGGGCAAAATCGGCATTTTCGTCGGCAACTGGTACACCGATCCGATCGTCGCCCGCGTGCGTGGCGCGATCAAAAGACCCGAACTGACCCAGTCGGTGGATGAAATTCTGCGCCTGGAAAAAATGCTTACCGACGAAGGTGCGTTGGTGCTCAAGTATTGGTTCCATCTTTCCAAGAAGGGGCAGAAATCGCGGCTGGAAAAGCTGGAAAAAAATCCGCGTACGCGCTGGCGTGTGACCAAGCACGACTGGGATCTGTTCAAGGACTACGACCGTTACGTGAAGACCGCCGAAGAGGTGCTGGGGCGCACCAGCACGGGCAACGCGCCGTGGATCGTGGTGGACGGCAGCGACGAGAACTACCGTGCGTTGACCGTCGGTCGACATTTGCTGGAAGCATTGAAGAAGCGTCTGGCGAAGAAGGAAGACAAGACCACGCGCATCAGCGCCGCGCCCTTGGCGCGCGCGCTGGACGGCCGCGACCTGATCAATTCCCTCGATCTCGCGCAGACGCTGACGAAGAAGAAATACGATGCCGAACTCGAACGCCTGCAGGGCCGGCTTAACGTGCTTTCGCGCGATCCGCGCTTCCGCAGCCGCTCCGTTGTGCTGGTGTTCGAAGGCAACGATGCCGCGGGGAAGGGCGGCGCGATCCGCCGCGTAACCTCCTCGATCGATGCCCGCAGCTACCAGATTGTGCCTGTCGCTGCGCCAACCGAGGAAGAGCGTGCCCAGCCCTACATGTGGCGTTTCTGGCGTCATGTGCCGCGCAAGGGGCGGATGGTGATCTTCGATCGCTCTTGGTACGGTCGCGTACTGGTCGAGCGGGTCGAGGGTTATTGCAGCGAAGCCGACTGGATGCGGGCCTACGCCGAGATCAACGATTTCGAAGAACAGCAAAGCCGCAACGGTGCCATCATTCTCAAGTTCTGGCTCGCGGTCTCCAAGGAAGAGCAGTTCCGCCGCTTCAAGGAGCGCGAGAAGACCCGCTTCAAGCGTTTCAAGATCACCGACGAGGACTGGCGCAATCGCGACAAGTGGGATCAGTACCAGTCGGCCGTCTGTGATATGGTGGATCGTACCTCCACAGAACAAGCGCCTTGGGTGCTGGTGGAAGCCAACGACAAGAACTACGCCCGCATCAAGGTGCTCACTGCACTGTGCGAGCGGATCGAAGCCGAGTTGAAAAAAGGATAAGCATCGTTCGATGGAATCCCCCGACGCCAAGCTGGTCGCCTGGGTACGCCAGGCTGCTCCCTACATCCATGCCTTCCGTGGCAAAACCTTCGTCATTGCCTTCGGCGGCGAAGTGCTGGCCGGCGAGGATGGCCGTAATCGCGCGCAGGCGCTGATTCACGACATCGCCCTGCTCGACAGCATGGGCATTCGCTTGGTGCTGGTACATGGCGCGCGGCCGCAGATCGACGCCGAGATGCAGGGGCGGGGGTTGCAGCCGCGTTTCCACAAGGGCCTGCGGGTGACCGATGGCGAGGCGCTGGAATGCGTCAAGCGGGCGATGGGGGTGACGCGGATCGAGATCGAGGCGCTGCTTTCCCAAGGGTTGCCGAATACGCCGCTGGCCGGCGGCTTCCTGCGTGTGACCGGCGGCAACTTTATCACCGCGCGGCCGGTGGGGGTGGTTGATGGCGTTGACTTCCAATACACCGGCGCGGTGCGCAAGGTGATCGCCGAGGAAATCCAGGCCGACCTGGAGCAGGAGAATGTCGTGCTCATTACCCCGATCGGCGCCTCGCCCTCGGGCGAGATCTTCAATCTCGCCTGGGAAGATGTCGCCGAAGCCGTAGCGGTGGCGGTCAAGGCCGACAAGCTGATTTTCCTCAGCGACGCTCCGGGTGTGGTGGACAAGAAGGGCGCGTTGCTCGATGCGTTGACCGCCGACCAGGCCGACGATCTGCTTCGCCGCAAGGTGAAGCAGGGGCCTGAGGTGGAGCGTGTGCTGCCGCGCGCCGTGCGCGCCTGCCAGGCCGGCGTCGGCCGGGTGCACTTCCTCGATCGCAAGGTCGACGGGGCGATGCTGATGGAATTCTTCACCCGCGATGGCATTGGCACGGTGATGACGCAGGCGCCGCTGGCCCAGTTGCGCGACGCCTGCAGCGAGGATGTGGCGGGCGTGTTGGCGGTGATTGCGCCGCTGGAGGCGGACGGCACCCTGGTGCGCCGCGGCCGCGAGTTGATCGAAATGGAAATCCGCAATTTTTCGGTGGTCGAGCACGATGGCGTGATCGTCGGTTGCGCCGCGCTGTACCCGTTTTCGAAGGACAAGGCCGCGGAACTGGCCTGCCTTGCCGTGATGCCGGAATTCCGCCGCGCCGGCTATGGCGACCAATTGCGTCGGCATATCGAGGCGCGGGCGAAGAAACTCAAGCTGAAGCGCCTGTTCGTCCTCACCACCCGCACCGCCCACTGGTTTACCGAGCGCGGCTTCGCCGAAGCCAGCGTGGACGCTCTGCCGAGTCAGAAGCGCGAGTTGTACAACCTACAGCGGCGCTCCAAAGTATTGGTCAAAGGACTTTGAAGGCCGGGCTAAAATCGCCGGCCTCAACCTGTATCTGAAAGGAAAACATCATGGCCCGCACGGTCAATTGCATCAAACTCGGCCGCGAAGCCGAAGGTCTCGACTTTCCCCCGTTGCCCGGCGCGCTGGGGCAGCGTATTTTCGCGAGCGTTTCGAAGGAGGCATGGCAGCAGTGGATCAAGCTGCAAACCATGCTGATCAACGAAAACCGCCTCAGCCTGGCCGACCCGCGTGCGCGCCAGTATCTGCAGGAGCAGGTAACCAAGCATTTCTTCGGCGAAGGCGCTGAAAGCGCGCAGGGTTTCGTTCCGCCGCAACACTGAGATTCTGCTGTATTGCTGGCGGGGCCGGTTGTAGGGGGCCTGCCGTGAAATAACAATCGCCGCCTGTAGCGTGGCTGCCGCGGGCGGCGAGCAATCAGACGACGGCTTCCTGCTTCTCGACCTTGATCTTGATGAACTGCTCGCGCGAGACGCCGAGCCACATCACCAGCGGACTGGCGACCAGCACCGACGAGTAGATGCCGAAGCAGATGCCGATGGTCAGTGCCAGCGCGAAGTAGTGCAGCGCCTCGCCGCCGAAGATCAGCATCGAGGTGACCATCAGCTGGGTGCTGCCGTGGGTGATGATGGTCCGCGAGATGGTGCTGGTGATGGCATGGTTGAGGACTTCCGGCGTTGCCAGTCCGCGTTTCTTCTTGAACGTTTCGCGGACCCGGTCGAACACCACCACCGATTCGTTCACCGAGTAGCCCAGCACGGCAAGGATGGCCGCCAACACAGGCAGCGAGAATTCCCACTGGAAGAAAGCGAAGAAGCCGAGGATGATCACCACGTCGTGCAGGTTGGCGATGATGGCCGAGACGGCGAAGCGCCATTCGAAGCGGATGGCCAGGTAGATCATGATCCCGGCCACCACGAGCAGCAGCGCCATTGCACCGTCGGAAGCCAATTCCTTGCCGACCTGCGGGCCGACGAATTCGACGCGTTTCAATGTCGGCAGGTTGGCGGCATCGAGGGTTTTCAGCGAGGTAATGACACGCTCACCGACTTTGGCGGTATCGGCATCCTTGGAAAGGGGGACGCGGATCAACACCTCGCGTGAGGTGCCGAAGTTCTGCACCTGCGTGTCAGTGAATCCGTCCTGGCTGAGCTTTGCGCGCAGCTTGTCGAGGTCCGGAGCCTGGCTGTAGCTGATCTCCATCAGCGTGCCGCCGGTGAACTCGATGGACAGATGCAGCCCCTTGCCGACGAGGAAGGCTACGGCCAAGACGAAGGTGATCAACGAAACGATGTTGAACGCCAGCGCATGGCGCATGAAGGGGATGTCTTTTTTGATACGGAAGAATTCCATGAGGTGTTCCCCTTATTTGGTCGCAGCACCGGCAGTGACGCCGGGCTTCCATACTTGGCCGATGGACAGGCCGGCGAGTTTCTTGCGGCGGCCGTAGATCAGATTGACGAAGGCGCGGGAGATCACCACGGAACTGAAGATCGAGGTCAGGATACCGAGGCAATGCACCACGGCGAAGCCGCGCACCGGGCCCGAGCCGAAGATCAGCAGCGCGATACCGGCGATCAGCGTGGTTACGTTGGAGTCGAGAATCGTCGCCCAGGCGCGTTCGTAGCCGGCAAGGATCGAGGCTTGCGGCGTATTGCCGCCGCGCAGTTCCTCGCGTATCCGTTCGTTGATCAGCACGTTTGAGTCGATGGCCATGCCCAGGGTCAGCGCGATGGCGGCGATACCGGGCAGTGTCAGCGTGGCCTGCAACAGCGAGAGCAGGGCGATCAGCAGCAGCAGGTTGGCCGACAGGGCGAGCACCGAGACCATGCCGAACAGCAGGTAATAGGCAATCATGAATGCAGCGATGGCGGTGAAGCCCCACAGCGTCGAGTGGAAGCCCTTGCTGATGTTCTCTGCGCCGAGGCTGGGGCCGATGGTGCGTTCCTCGATGATATCCATCGGTGCGGCGAGCGACCCGGCACGTAGCAACAGGGCGGTGTCGTTGGCCTCCTGGGTGCTCATGCGGCCGGAGATTTGCACCCGCCCGCCGCCGATCTCGCTGCGGATGACCGGGGCAGTGACTACCTCGCCTTTGCCTTTTTCGATCAGCACGATGGCCATGCGTTTGCCGACGCTTTCGCGCGTCACGTCCTTGAAGATGCGCGCGCCAGCGGAATCAAGGGTTAGGTGTACCGCCGGCTCCTGCGTCTGGCCGTCAAAGCCGGGTTGGGCGTCGGTCAGGCGGTCGCCGGTGAGCACCACCTGTTTTTTCAGCAGCAGCGGCCGTCCGCCGCGCTCGGAATAAAGCTCTGTTCCTGAGGGCAGAATGCCTTGCGCAGCCTGGGCCATGACTGCTGGGTTAGCGCTATTCTCGTCGTCGACCATGCGCACTTCGAGCGAGGCGGTACGGCCGAGGATGTCCTTGGCCTTGGCGGTGTCCTGTACCCCCGGCAATTGGACGACGATGCGGTCGGCACCCTGTTGCTGGATGATTGGCTCGGCGACGCCGAGTTCGTTGATGCGGTTGTGCAGGGTAGTGATGTTCTGCTTCAGAGCGAAATCCTGGATGCGTTTTTGCGCTTCCGGCTTCAGCACGGCGATCAGCTTCAGCGGGGCATCGGCATTGCCGTCCTGGCTGTCGCTCAGCAGCAGGTCGGGCTGCTGGTCGGCGATGGTGCCGCGCGCCTTGTCGCGGGTCTCGGCGTCGCGGAAACGCACCACCAGACTCATCGTTTCACGGGCGATACCGCTGTGACGCACATTCTTGTCGCGCAGAAGGCTGCGCAGGTCGGCGCCGGTAGAGTCGAGCCGTTTGGTCAACGCTCCCTTCATGTCTACCTGAAGCAGGAAGTGCACCCCACCGCGCAGGTCGAGGCCCAGATACATCGGTAGGGCGTGGATGGACGTCAGCCAGTTCGGCGAGTTGGAGACCAAATTCAATGCCACGCTATAGGACGCATCGGCCGGAATGGGATTCAAGGCCTTTTCGATGACGTCTTTGGCCTTGAGTTGGGTATCGGTGTCGATCACCCGCACCCTGATGCTCTGAAGGTCGGCATGCAGTCCGGTACTGACGATGTCGGCTGCTTTCAGCGCATCTTCAACGCGCGCGAGCAGCGCTGTATCCACCTTGATCGTGGCCTTGACGCTGGAGACCTGTACGGCCGGCGCTTCGCCGAAGAAGTTGGGCAGGGTGTAAAGCAGGCCGAGTACCAGTGCAATCAGTACCGTGGCGTTCTTCCAGAGAGGGTAACGGTTCATTTTTGGAGAAGGGAGAAGGGGGAAGAGGGAAGGGTGGCAAACGGAGCGGTTTTACCCTTCTCCCTTCACCCTTCATCCTTCACAGATTTTTCAGCGTGCCTTTGGGCAGCAGCGCGGAAACGGCATTCTTCTGGATCGACATCACTACTGGGCCATCCTTGGCTTCGGCGACTTCGACCGAGAGGTAGTTCTCACCTACCTTGGCAATGCGTCCGGCAATCCCGCCCTGGGTGATGATCTCATCGCCCTTTTGCAGCTCGGAAATCATCTTCTGTTGTTCCTTGGCTTTTTTCATCTGCGGACGAATCATCAGGAACCAGGCCACAACGAACATCAGAATCAGTGGCAGGAAGCCCATCAGGCCCCCGGTCGGATCTTGCGAGGCGGCTCCTGCGGTTTGGGCGTAGGCATTGGAAATCAGCACGTTATTTGCTCCATGGATGGAAAAGTCGACGCGCGATTATACCGGGCCGCGCTGGCGGTTCCGGTGGAATTCCGCGGTGTGCTCGGTGCAGCGCCCAGCTTCGATGGCGCGGCGCAGGTCGGCCATCAGGGTCTGGTAATAAAACAGGTTGTGGATGGTGTTAAGCCGGGCGCCGAGGATCTCGCCTATACGGTGCAGGTGATGCAGATAGGCGCGGGTGAAGTGGCGGCAGGTGTAGCAGCCGCAGGTCTCGTCCAAGGGCCGGGTATCGTTCTTGTAGGTGGCGTTCTTGATCTTTACGTCGCCCCAGCGGGTGAACAGCCAGCCGTTGCGAGCGTTGCGGGTGGGCATCACGCAGTCGAACATGTCGATGCCCTGGCCGACTGCGTAGACGATGTCCTCCGGTGTGCCGACGCCCATCAGATAGCGCGGTTTGTGTTGCGGCAGCCGGGGTGCGGTATGGGCGAGGATGCGGGTGAAGTCCTCCTTCGGTTCGCCCACCGAAAGGCCGCCGATGGCATAGCCGTCGAAGTTCATTGCGTCCAGCCCGGCCAGGGATTCGTCGCGCAAGCCTTCGTACATGCCTCCCTGGACGATGCCGAACAGGGCGTTGCGGTTCTCCAGCCGGTCATGCTCGTCGCGCGAGCGTTGCGCCCAGCGCAGCGACAGGCGCATCGAGTCCGCGGCCTGTTTTTCGCTCGCCGGGTAGGGGGTGCATTCGTCGAAGATCATCGCGATGTCGGAGTTCAGCACGTGCTGGATCTGCATCGAGTCCTCGGGGCGCATGAACAGGCGGTCACCGTTGATCGGCGACTGGAATTTCACCCCTTCCTCGGTGATCTTGCGCAGGTCGCCGAGGCTGAACACCTGGAAGCCGCCGGAGTCGGTGAGGATCGGCTGCTCCCAGCCCATAAAACGGTGCAGACCGCCGTGGGCGCGAATGATGTCGAGCCCGGGACGCAGCCAGAGATGGAAGGTGTTGCCGAGCACGATACGGGCGCCGATCTCTTCCAGTTCGTTCGGTGCCATCGCCTTGACCGTGCCGTAGGTGCCGACGGGCATGAACACCGGGGTTTCCACCTTGCCGTGGGCAAGGTGCAGCGTGCCGCGGCGTGCCGCACCTGCGCTGGCGAGAAGATCAAATTTCATTTTGTCGATGGATCAGCATGGCGTCGCCATAGCTGAAAAAACGGTACTCGTTGGCAATGGCGTGGCGGTAGGCCGCGCGGATGTTGTCGAACCCGCCGAAGGCCGACACCAGCATCAATAAGGTCGATTTCGGCAGGTGGAAGTTGGTGATCAGCAGGTCGGCGACACGGAACGCGAAGCCGGGAGTGACGAACAGATCGGTTTCGCCGCGGCCTGCGATGAGTGCGCCGCGGCCAGCGATGGCCGCCGATTCGAGCGTGCGCAGCGATGTGGTGCCGACCGCCACGACGCGCCCGCCGCGGTCGCGGCAGGCGGCAATGGCATCGACGGAGGCCTGGGGCAGATGCCAGCGCTCCGTGTGCATGCGGTGTTCGGACAGATCGTGTACCCGCACCGGCTGGAAGGTGCCGGCGCCGACATGAAGCGTTACATGGGCGATGTCGATACCCTTTGTGCGCAGGCGTTCGATCAGTGGCGCATCGAAATGCAGACCCGCGGTGGGTGCCGCCACGGAGCCGCGCTCGCGCGCGAATACCGTCTGGTAGCGCGATTCGTCGGCGTTTCCCGCGGTCCGTTCGATATACGGCGGCAGCGGCAGTCGGCCGTGACGTTCCAGCAGTTCCAGTGCGTCTCCGGCAAAACGCAGGCGATAAAACTCGCCTTCCCGTACCTGCACCTGGACATCCAGCGCTTCTTCGAGCCACAACCTCGAACCGGCCTTCGGTGCCTTGCTGGCGCGGATCTGGGCCAGCACGTCGGTCTCAGTCAGCGGACGCTCCACCATTACCTCCACCTGACCGCCGCTCTCCTTGCGACCGAAAAGGCGTGCGTGGATAACCCGCGTATCGTTCATCACCAGTAAATCGCCGGGTAGCAGCCGATCGGGGAGGTCGATAAACCGGTTGTCGTGCAGTTCTGCGCCACTCATTTCCAGCAGACGGCTGGCACTGCGCTGCGCCAGCGGCATCTGCGCGATGCGCTGCGGCGGCAGAACGTAGTCGAAATCGTCGAGAGTCAGAGGGGACATTGCGGCGCAGGCGCTTGTGGCAGAGCGGCAATTCGCGGATAATCCGCGCTCGCCTCAAAGGGCCGCCATTCTACGCGAGCCCTTTCCATGCCGGGATGGCGGAATCGGTAGACGCAGCGGATTCAAAATCCGCCGCCGCAAGGTGTGGGGGTTCGAGTCCCCCTCCCGGCACCACTAGGAGTGGAATAAAGCGGTTCCTGTGATTTCGTTGCTTTTGGATTTGGCTGTAGCCAGATCGTAGCCCGCAAGCACTCCGTCGATGTTCCCCGCGGCACTGGCGAGATGATCTGGGGCTAGGTGCGCGGGACCGCCGGTCGCGGTGGAGTGTCACCCGCTGATTGTGCGCCCCCACGCATTCCTGCCGATGTCCCGCTGCCTGCCATAGAGGGGCGCAGGGCGCCCGCGGATAACGCCCCTGCGCCGCGAAATGGATTGGGACATGTCTGGACAGTAGGTTCCTGACGGTTTCTACTAATGTTTGTATGAATTGGTAGACTTTTGGCTAATCCCTGATTAAACTAATTTCTACTAATTTATTAAAAGATTAGTAGGAAAATGAAGATTCCCCAATCCCCTCCCGATCCCCATTTGACGCTTGGCGGGATAGAAATCGATAAGCTGAATCTAATTTTTCAGCATTCATCGCCCTTGCCTTCCGGAAAGTATCTGCATTGGGATGAGCTTCAGCTTAGAACTCCGCCCGAGGGCCTGACCCATGAAACGTGGTGGGCTTCGGTTGTCTTTGGTCGCAATGCGTCGATGCAGAATTTGCCGCTTCTGGACAAGCAGGGCAAACCGTTCAGGTTTGCAACGCCCAGCCCGGCGCTTATCGACTTGCACCATATCGACCGGGACGCGGCGGGACAGATCGACATGCCAGCCGGGGAGCCGATTCACGAAGACCCGAATCGATACCTGATGAATTCGCTCATCGAGGAGGCGATCACTTCCAGCCAGCTTGAGGGTGCTTCAACGACACGCCAGGTCGCAGCCGAGATGTTGCGCGCCGGGCGCAAGCCTCGCGACCATAGCGAGGCGATGATTTTCAACAACTACCGGGCGATGGAGCATTTGCGTTCATTGAAGAAGGATGCCATCACGCCCGAGTTGATTCTCGACCTGCACCGCATCCTGACCGAAGGGACGTTGGAAGATCCGCAGGATGCTGGCAGGCTGCGCAAAACCGACGATGTACATGTGGTCGATATTCGTGACCAGGCGGTGGTTCATCAGCCGCCTGCCTGTGCGGAATTGCCCGAACGGCTGGAGCGGCTGTGCGCATTCGCCAATGCGGACGAAAGCTCGTTGCCATTCGTGCATCCAGTGTTGCGCGCGATCCTGCTGCACTTCATGATTGGCTACGACCATCCCTTTGTGGATGGTAACGGCCGCACCGCGAGAGCATTGTTCTACTGGTCGCTGGCGCGAAGCGGTTATTGGCTGATGGAATACATGTCGATCAGCCACATCCTGCGCAAAGGCCCGGCGAAATACATGCGGGCTTATCTCTACACGGAAACGGACAACAACGACACAACCTATTTTCTGTTACACCAGCTTTCCACCATTCGTCGCGCGATCATAGCGTTACATGCATATCTGGCGAGGAAGGTACGCGAGCAGAAGGAAACCGAGCGCCTGCTTTCGGCATCGCCGAAACTTCGTACCCGATTCAATCATCGGCAAATTGCATTGCTGACACATGCGCTTAAAAGCCCTGGCGAAGGGTATCGGGTCGATGCGCATCAGCGTTCGCATGCCGTTGCCTATCAGACCGCCCGCAACGACTTGCTGGAAATGCACGGGTTGGGTTTGCTGGAGAAGGACAGGCGCGGGAATGCGTTTGTGTTCTTCGCACCCGCGGACTTGCGTGCCCGGTTGGGCGATCTGGCCAAGTGATGGCGGAGTTATCCGGCGGATTGAATCCGTAGAACCAGGATGCCCAGCCATTCGCGCAGTGCGCGGTTGCTTTGGTCGAGCGCTTTGGTGGTGGGCAGGATCTGCTCTAACAATGAGGATGAACCGGTCGCAAAGCCGGTGGGTGCCGGGATGACTTCCAAACCCTCGCGGGCGAAGAGCGCGACTGCGCGATTCAAATGCCAGCCGTGGCTGACCAGCGCGATACGGGTGATTCCTGCGGCCTTGAGCATTCGTGCCGAATAAGCGGCGTTTTCGGCCGTGTCGCGGGAAACGTTTTCGACCCACTGCACCCCGCCGTGAAAGTCGCGCTCGGCCGTTGCCTTCATCGCATCGCCTTCCGTACCGCCGCCAAAAGGGGCGCCGCCGCTGACCAGGATGGGCAGTCCCGACTGCTTTTGCAGATATACACCATAGCGCACCCGCTCCAGGGTCCAGCGGCCGACGGTGTCGGTGCCGTATTCCGGCGCGGCGGGGTAGGTGCCTCCGCCCAGGATGACGATGGCCTGGGTCCGTGCAAGTTGTCGGTCGGAAATCGGCGGTCGGGATTCCAGACTGTGGCTCAATGCGTCGGCTATCCAGGGCAGGGACAGGGTGAGCAGTGCGAGCAGCGACAGCACCGCGGTGCGACGTCCGAAACGGGGGTGGCGGCGGGCCAGCCAGAGTCCCAGCAGAGCGAGCAGAATCAGCCCGATCGGGGGCAGTGCCAGTGCGGTGAGGATTTTCTTGAGATAGAACATGCTGCGTGCCGGGCACCATGAAAAAACGGCCGCCCGAAGGCGGCCGTTTCGATTCCAAACTCGGTCGAAACCGGGATCAGAAGGAGTGACGCAAACCCATCGACAGAGCTTGGGGATCGGCACCGTAGCCGAAGCCGCCAACACCCGTAGCACCGATAGCGGAGCTGGAGAAGTTGTAGCGGGCGTTGCTGTCGTTGGTCAGGCGGGTCCAGACAGCCTTGAGCGTGGTGCGCTTGGACAGGCTGTGCAGATAGCCGACGGTGACCAGCTTGGCGCCGGAGTCGTTGAGGCCCGTGACCAGGCTGCCTTCGAGTTCCTTGGCCACCGTATAGTCGGCGATCAGCTTGCCGGCAGGGGTGATGCTGTAGGAACCTTGCAGGCTGTAGGACTTGTGGTCAAGATCATCACCGCTGCCGAAGTTGATCGTTTGCTTGTTGTACTGGAAGGTCACCTTGGCGACGCCGAAGTTGTAACCGGCACCGAAACGGATGTTTTTGATGTCTTTGACGCCGGTGAGGGCACCTGCACCGGTGACGCCGCCGGCAGCGGAGTCGGTGTCGGTATCAACCTTGCCGTAGGTGAGGCCGAGGTCCAGCGGGCCGTTGGCGTAGTTCAGGCCCAGATCGTAGGCCTTGGTGTTCAACTGGGCTCCGGCGGCGACGTTGTCGAGGCTCTTGTTTTCGCCGGACGAATAAGCGATCACACCATTGAAACCGTTGAAGTCGGGCGAGATGTAGGCAACGGAATTCGCCAGACGGGTGTCGAACGTGCCGGTGGTGCCGGTATTGAAGAAGTTTGCGGCGTTACCGAGCAGCGATACGGCGGTGCCGGCGTTGGTGTTGCCGGGCAGCATTTCCATGCGGCCACCCAGAGCGCGGGTCGGGCCGGTCAGATTGCCGAAAACCACGGTACCGAAGCCGCCGGCGAGGCCGGCGTAGGTGTCGCGAGCTGCGCCAGACCACACGCCGGTGTCGGCGTTGAAGCCAGTCTCAAACTGGAACACAGCCTTGAGGCCGTCGCCCAGATCTTCCGCTCCCTTGAAGCCAATATAGGAAGAATTGGAGGCAACGCGGCTGAAGTTGCTGTAGCCGTCGCCGGTAACGAGCATGCCCGTAATAGTACCCGTCGGATCGGCCGTGCCGCCGGAGGCCTTGACGCTTTCAAAAGCCACATCGGCGATGCCGTAGAGAGTAACGTTGGTTTGGGCAAAGGCAGCGCTGGACAGGCCAGCGATTGCCAAGGCGATCAGTTTCTTTTGCATAAATGAATCTCCTAGAAGGTTAATACCGCACAACAATGACTTCACGTGTTGGTCACTGCCGGGCAGCGCTCCCTTGCGGGAAGCTGGGCGCATTATCCTCTGCCGCTTCGCCCAAATGACATTTTTGTGCGACGCAATAGACGGGGTGTTGCTGAGCCACAACATAAAGCTGGGGGGCATATGTTTTCCACTTAACTCTTTGAATCGAAGAGTTAGGTGGGCTCACGCAAGCCGCACTTTATAATTAAATTATTACATTTCGACGACTTATCCATGCCTTCACCGCGTTCCCTTGCCGTTTGGCTGTTTGTCTGCTGTTTCATGGTGTTGGCGACACTGGTGGTGGGCGGAGTGACGCGTCTGACGCACTCCGGGCTGTCGATCGTCGAGTGGCAGCCGCTGTTGGGGGTCATTCCGCCGCTGACCGATGCCGACTGGCAGGCAGTTTTTTCCAAGTATCGGCAAAGCCCCGAATTTATCCATGTTAACAATGCGATGGACATGGATGGCTTCAAATATATTTTCTGGTGGGAATGGACGCATCGCCTGCTGGGGCGGTTGATCGGCCTGGTGTTTCTATTGCCGTTGTTTTGGTTCCTGCTGAAAAAGAGGATTCCCCCCGGGCTGACGGTGCGGCTGTTGGGATTTTTCGTCTTGGGGGGCATGCAGGGGGCCATGGGCTGGTACATGGTGAAAAGCGGGTTGGTCGACGATCCGCGGGTGTCGCAGTACCGCCTCGCGGCGCATTTGGGAATGGCTTTTCTGATCTTCGGGTTGATGCTGTGGACGGCGCTGGGATTGCTGGAGAGGCGCGTTGCCGTACCTGCCGGTTCGTCGCTGCGTTGCCTGCAACGCACGGGGGCCGGGTTTGCTCTGCTGGTATTGGTGATGGTGCTGTCCGGCGCACTGGTTGCGGGCACTCACTCCGGCGCTATCTACAACACCTTTCCGCTGATGGGCGGTCACTGGGTGCCGCCGGAATTGTTCGACTACGCGCCAGCCTGGAAGGCGCCGTTCGAGCATCACAGCACTATTCAGTTCGATCACCGGCTGATCGCCTGGAGTCTGTTCCTTGGCCTGCCGGCGTTTTGCCTGAGCGTTGTCAGGCATGTGCCCGCCGCGCGGCCGGCGGTGTTTGCCGTATTGGCTATGTTGACGCTGCAATTGACGCTGGGCATTGCCACCCTCCTCAACGGCGTGCCGTTGGTGCTGGCCGCCAGCCATCAGGCCGGGGCGATGGTGTTGTTCGGAGTGGTGCTCTGGCTCAATCACCGGCTGCGGATATAGACAAGCACCGGAACGGGCTACCGCTCCAGAACGAATGCCAGCGGGACGATGACCCATTCGGCCACGGCTTCGCTGCCGCGCCTGGCGGGAACGAAGCGCCATTGCAGAACGGCGTCGCGTGCCGCGTTGTCGAGGCGCGGGAAACCCGAGCTGCGGCCGATTTCGACCTGATCGGGCAGGCCGCTGGCCAGCACATGGACGCGTAGTTGGACCGTGCCCTGTTCGTTGAGCCGCTTGGAAAATACCGGGTAAGTCGGTCGCGGATTATTCAAATAGGCGGCGTCGAAACGCGGCAGGACGACAGGTGCCGCCGGACTCGATTCGGGCGGTGCGCTTGCCGCCGCGGCGATCGGGATTACCGGGGCCGCGGTAAGCTCGGCCGCGGGAGCGTCAAGAGGGGGCGTGGATGGCGTCGCCACGGCGGCAGGCGGAGCATGGATGGGTTGCGGCCGGGCTTGAGATATCTGCGGCGCAGATGGTTCTTTCGACAGCGCGAGCAGGGTGACCATCAGCGGGGGGGGCGCTGAAGCCGGAGCCTCCGGCGCCACGTTGGCCACCAGCCAAAAGGCCAGCCCATGCCCGGTCAACGCAACAAGCATCCATCCGATACGCCTGCGCCATAAAGAAGCGCCCGGCCACTGGCGGGCGTTAGCGTTGGGGGATCTCCGTCTAGGCATCGTTGCCTGGTGTTGCGATGAGTGATTCGAGAGGGACCATCTTGTCGGGATCGGCCGTCGACTCGGAAGCAATGGCCGGGTGGGGGAGGCCGGTATTGTAGGTCTACTCACTGCCAGGCATCCGTGACACAGCCTCACAGCGGCCTGGGGCACCGGTGCGGCCATAGCGCAGAAGCGGCTGTGTGCTGACCGAAGGCGGCGCTCAGGTACTGTGCGCAGGCGATTTATGCGTCCGGACGTCATTACTCGGTAAGGTTGGCGTCCGTATAATCAACGCCTTTTTACGAAGGAGCCGTCCGTGGGCTTGGAAAAAGTACCGTCCGGAAAGGATTTGCCCAACGATTTCAATGTCGTGATCGAAATCCCGATGCATTCGGACCCGATCAAGTACGAGGTCGACAAGGATTCGGGAGCGATCTTCGTCGATCGTTTTATGTCGACGGCGATGCACTATCCCTGCAACTACGGCTATATCCCGCATACGATTGCCGGTGACGGCGATCCGGTAGACGTTCTGGTGGTCTCGCAGTTCGCCCTGCCGCCGGGGGTGGTGGTGCGTTGCAGGCCGGTCGGCATACTGAAGATGATCGACGAAGCCGGCGAGGACGCCAAACTACTTGCCGTGCCGGTGGACAAGCTGACCCCAATGTATCGTAGCGTCACCAGTCCGCGCGATCTGCCGCAGATCGTGCTCGATCAGATTTCCCATTTCTTTGAGCATTACAAGGATCTGGAGCCGGGTAAATTCGTCAAGGTGATGGGCTGGAGCGATATCGAGGAGGCCAAGAAGGAAATCATGGCCGGGGTCACCGCCTACAACGAGGCAAGGGAAAAACCCGCCTTCTGATTACGTTGGTTATCGAGCAAAGGCCCGCGTCGTCGGGCCTTTTTCATTGAATCGCTGCGGTATATTCGTCGGTTATGTACAGCCTGAAAATTGCAATTGCCCAGATCAACTGCGTCGTCGGCGATCTCGCCGGCAACGCTCGGCGGATTCTTTCCGCCGCCGAGCGCGCACGCCTTCTCGGCGCCGACCTGCTGCTGACGCCGGAACTGGCCCTCTGCGGTTATCCGCCGGAAGATCTCCTGTTGCGCCCGGATTTCTACCGGGCGTCGCGAGCCGCGCTGGAATCGCTCGCAGCTGAGCTGAGTTTGCCTGCCGTGGTCGGGCATCCGGAGCAGCTTGTCGGCGGGCGCTACAACTCAGCCTCGCTGCTGCGCAACGGGCGCATCGAAACGACCTATCGCAAGCGCTGCCTGCCGAACTCGGATGTGCTCGACGAGGAGCGTTATTTTTCCGCCGGAGCCGCTCCGTGCGTGTTCGAAATCTCTGGCACAAAAATCGGCATCGTCATCTGCGAGGACATCTGGCAGTCCGGTCCCGCCGAAGAAAGCCGCGCCGCCGGGGCTCAGCTGTTGCTCGCGCTCAACGCATCGCCTTATTACATGCAGAAGCACTCGGTGCGACAGCAAGTGGTAGCCGAGCGTATTGCCGACATCCGCATCCCGGTGCTCTACGCTAACTTGGTGGGCGGGCAGGACGAGCTGGTGTTCGACGGCGCCTCGTTCGTTCTGGATGCGGAATGCCGCCTGACCCATCGCCTGCCCTCGTTCGCCGAAGCGCTGGAGATTGTCGAAATCAATGCCGGCAAGGTGCTATCGGCGGTCGTTGAGCCCGAGCTGTCGATCGAAGCCGAAGTCTATGAGGCGCTGAAGCTGGGCGTGCGCGACTATCTCGGCAAGAACGGTTTCCCCGGTGCGCTGATCGGACTCTCCGGCGGCATCGATTCGGCGCTGACGCTGTGCATTGCCGTCGATGCGCTGGGCGCGGACCGGGTGCGCGCAGTGATGCTGCCTTCGCCCTATACGGCGCAGATGAGTCTCGACGATTCGCGCGCGATGGTAAAGGCGCTCGGCGTGCGCTACGACGAAGTGGCCATCGCGTCGGCAATGGCCACCTACGAAGCGATGCTGGAGCCGCTATTCGCCGGACTGCCGCCGACTGCCTGGGCCGACACGACGCCGGAAAACATCCAGGCGCGGATTCGCGGCATGGTGCTGATGGCACTCTCCAACCGGACCGGGTCGATCGTCCTGACCACCGGTAACAAGAGCGAAATGGCGGTCGGCTACGCCACGCTGTACGGCGACATGGCCGGAGGCTTCGCGGTGATCAAGGATGTTTTCAAGACCTTCGTCTATCGCCTGTCCCGCTATCGCAATACGCTATCGTCGGCGATTCCCGAGAACATTATCGTTCGTGCGCCATCGGCCGAATTGAAGCCGGACCAGACCGATCAGGACACGCTGCCGCCCTATGAGGTGCTCGATGCGATCATCGAGGCCTATATGGAAGAGGATCGCAGTCCGCGCGAGATCGTCGCCGCCGGCTGCGACGAGGCGACCGTGCGGCGGGTGGTGGGCATGCTCAAACGCAACGAATACAAGCGCCGCCAGTCGCCGGTCGGCATCCGCATCACGCGGCGCGGCTTTGGCAAGGACTGGCGATATCCGATAACATCGGGGTATCAGGACGAGTATTGATCCAAGGAGACAAGATGAAAAAAATCGAAGCCGTAATCAAACCCTTCAAGCTCGACGAAGTGCGTGAAGCGCTTTCGGAAGTCGGCGTTACCGGGCTCACCGTCACCGAGGTCAAGGGGTTCGGCCGGCAGAAGGGGCATACCGAGCTTTACCGGGGCGCCGAGTACGTGGTGGATTTTCTGCCCAAGCTCAAGCTCGAAGTGGTTGTCGCCGACAACTCAGTGGATGCGGCCATCGAAGCCATCATCAAGGCCGCACGGACCGGCAAGATCGGCGATGGCAAGATTTTCGTCACCTCGGTCGAACAGATCGTGCGCATCCGGACCGGGGAAACCGACGAATCGGCGATCTGACCGCCTCCTCGCAGGGAACGTAGGGAACGTAAAGCAGCGGCGCACTTGGGTGCGCCGTGTTCATTTTTGCGCCTGTAACAGAACGACGACTGCCCCGGCGCCGCCCTCGGCTGCGGGGGCCTGGCAAAAGGCCAGCGTTTCGCGTTTTTGCGCCAGCCAACCGAAGACCAGTTTTTTCAGCACCGGCTCGCGGTCGGGCGAACCCAGCCCCTTGCCGTGAACGATGCGGATGCAGCGCAAGCCCCGTTTGCCACAATCGCTGAAGAATTGGTTGACTGCGCTACGCGCCTCGTCGCGGTTGCTGCCGTGAAGATCGAGATAGTCCTGCACCACCCAGCGGCCTCGCCGCAGGTCGCGCAGCACGCTGCGGGGCAGCCCCGGGCGTAGCCAGGCGGCTTCGTCGCCGCCTTCGAGATGCAGGTCGAGCAGGGCGTCGCCGTGGAGAGTTTCATGCAGCGCTGCGCGCTCGTCCCGCTCGCGCTGCCGCGGTATTGGCGGTGGTGCGGGCGGTTCATGATGAATCCGGTCGTTGACCAGCGGCTGCGCATCGGCCACGGCCGCCCGAAACAGGGCGCGCGATTCCGGGTCAACCGTGTTCGCGCGCCGCTTAGCCATCTCAAGCCACCATTCAGTTGCCGAGGCCGTCCAGGTAACGCTCGGCGTCGAGCGCCGCCATGCAGCCGGTGCCCGCCGAGGTGACGGCCTGACGATAGATGTGGTCCTGCACGTCGCCGGCCGCGAATACGCCGGGAATGCTGGTTTGCGTGGCGAAGCCCTCGCGCCCGCCCTGGGTCACCAGATAGCCGTTCTCCATTGCCAGCTGTCCTTCGAAGATGTCGGTATTGGGCTTATGGCCGATGGCGATGAACACGCCCTGGAGTCCGATGTCCTCGGTGGCTCCGGTCTGGACGTGCTTGATGCGCATGCCGGTGACGCCGCTCTTGTCGCCCAGCACCTCGTCGAGGGCCGAGTTCCATTTGATGGTGACCTTGCCGGCTTTTTCCTTTTCGAACAGTTTGTCCTGCATGATCTTTTCCGCGCGGAATTTGTCGCGGCGATGGACGACAGTTACATGGCTGGCGATGTTGGCCAGATACAGCGCTTCCTCGACGGCGGTATTGCCGCCGCCGACCACGGCGACCGGCTGGTTGCGGTAGAAGAAGCCGTCGCAGGTGGCGCAGGCGGATACGCCGCGGCCGGCAAAGGCCTCTTCGGAGGGCAGGCCCAGGTATTGGGCGGAGGCTCCGGTGGCGATGACCAGCGCATCGCAGGTGTATTCGCCGGAATCGCCGATCAGGCGGAACGGCTTTTCGGTTAGCCGGGCGGTGTGGATGTGATCGAAGATCATCTCCGTATTGAAGCGTTCGGCATGTTTCTGGAAGCGCGCCATCAGTTCGGGGCCCTGTACGCCTTCGGCATCGGCGGGCCAGTTGTCCACCTCGGTGGTGGTCATTAGCTGGCCGCCCTGTGCCAGACCGGTAATCATGACCGGATTGAGATTGGCGCGAGCGGCATATACCGCTGCGGTATAGCCGGCCGGGCCGGAACCCAGGATCAGCAGGCGGGAATGACGTACGGGTGCGTTCATGGCGGGCTCACAGAAGAGGGGCTGAGGGATAAGACGAAGGGAATTATACTGACGCACCAGATAGGCTATTTCAACGCGCGCTATTGTCCTGGACTATTACTCGGGCGGAACCATATCGATGACAGTTTCAATCACTCTGCTGCGGGCGTTGCCCATCTTCGATACGCTTGATGACGCCCGGCTACAGCCGATCGCGCAGATTGCGGCGCTACGCCGCGCTGCCCGCGGCAGCGTGGTGTTGCGCGAAGGCGACCGTACCGACAACATTTATTTCGTCGTCAATGGCGGACTCAAGGTGCTGGTTTCCGACGACGAAGGCCGCGAAGTCATCCTCTGCATGCTCGGACCGGGCGAGCTGTTCGGTGAAATGGGCGTGTTGGACGACCATTTACGCTCGGCGACCGTGGTGGCGACGCAGAACAGCGATCTGGTGACCATCGCCAAGAGCGATTTCCAGCTTTGTCTGAGCGCTAATTTCGACGTTTCGCTGTTCATCATGCGCGGCCTCGCCCAGCGTCTGCGCGAGGCCGACCGGAAGATCGAAAGTCTTGCGCTGATGGACGTTTACGGTCGAGTCGCCAGGCTGTTGCTCGATCTGGCGGAAGACCAGGACGGGCGCAAGGTGGTTGCCAAGAAGCTGACCAAGCAGGACATCGCCAAGATGATCGGCGCTTCGCGCGAAATGGTCAGCCGCGTGATGAAGGATTTGCAGCAGCAGGGGCTGATCGACGAAGTGGATGGCCGCTTTGTCCTCAATGCCGAACTGAGCCCCTGAGTTCCGACTCTGGGCAAAGTTCGGATAGCCGGCCAAAGCGACGCCTGTTTGCCGTTTTTTCAGGGCCGCCGCCGCCAATAATCCATCATGTCCCGTAGTGGATCGGAATTTCATGGCTGTCAATTTCTCGCCGCGTCCTGCGCCGCAACCGCTTCCCGAAAAAATCGTCGCCCTCGTCAATGAGGCGCGCTGGCTGCTGGTGGCCGCCGGGGCGCTTTACCTCGCACTGGTGCTCTGGGGCTTCAATTACGCCGATCCCGGCTGGTCGCATGCCGCCCTGATCGAGCGGACGACCAATCCCGGCGGTCGCCTGGGCGCCTGGATGGCCGATCTGATGCTTTATCTGTTCGGTTTTTCGGCCTGGTGGTGGGTGGTTTTCCTGTTGTTTCTGGTGGCGTGGGGCTATCGACGCCTTGAAGGCTGGTTTTCCGGCGACCGCCGCCCCTTCCTGATCGCGGTAGCTGGCTTTGTCGTCGTGCTGACGAGCAGCAGCGGCATTGAGGCAATGCGCTTCTGGAGCCTGCAAGCGCCCTTGCCGTTGGCGCCCGGAGGCCTGCTCGGTGCCGAAGTTGGCCGTTGGACGACGCAATTTCTCGGTTTCAACGGCGGCACTCTCATCCTGATGGCCTTGTTCGCCGCCGGCATTTCGCTGTTGACCGGCCTGTCCTGGATCGGCTTGAGCGAACGGGTTGGGCAGTTGCTCGAAGCAAGCTGGCTGGGGTCGATTCGCCTCTGGCAGACCTGGCAGGATCGGCGCATCGGCCGTGCGGTAGCGGAGCGGCGCGAGGCGGTGGTGGTGGTCGAGCGCAAGAAAATCGAGGAGAACCCCTCGCCGCCGATCAAGATCGAGGCGGTTGAGCTCGACATCCCCGTGGCGCCGAAAGCGGCGGCGCGGGCGGAAAAAGAGCGCCAGACGCCGATGTTTTACGACGCGCCGGGCGAAGCCCTGCCGCCGCTACATCTGCTCGACGAGCCGAGCCATAACCCCGACGATCTGCCCAGTGGCGAAACGCTCGAATTTACCTCGCGCCTGATCGAACGCAAGCTGTCGGATTTCGGCGTTGAAGCCAAAGTGCTGTCGGCCCTGCCGGGCCCGGTCGTCACCCGCTACGAAATCGAGCCGGCGACCGGCATCAAGGGCAGCCAGATCGTCGGCCTGGCCAAGGATCTGGCCCGTTCCCTGTCGCTGGTCAGCGTGCGTGTCGTCGAAACCGTGCCGGGCAAGTCCTGCATGGCGCTGGAACTGCCGAACGCCAAACGGCAGACCGTGCGCCTCTCCGAGATCATCGGGTCGAAGGCCTATCATGCGCTGCATTCGCCGCTGGCGATGGCGCTGGGCAAGGATATCTCGGGCCAGCCGATGGTGACCGATCTGGCCAAGATGCCGCACCTGCTGGTGGCCGGCACCACCGGTTCAGGAAAATCCGTGGGCATCAACGCGATGATCCTTTCGTTGCTCTACAAGTCGGAGCCACGGGACGTGCGGCTGATCATGGTCGATCCGAAGATGCTGGAACTTTCGATCTACGAAGGCATTCCGCACCTGCTGGCGCCGGTGGTCACCGATATGAACAAGGCGGCTAACGCGCTGCACTGGTGCGTCGGCGAGATGGAGAAGCGCTACAAGCTGATGTCGGCGGTCGGTGTGCGCAACCTTGCCGGTTTCAACAGCAAGGTGCGCGAGGCCGAAAAGGCGGGCGAACATATCCCCAATCCGTTCCCACTGGTGCCTGAATCGCCCGAGCCGCTGGCGACTCTGCCGCATATCGTGGTGGTCATCGACGAGCTTGCCGACCTGATGATGGTGGTCGGCAAGAAGGTTGAGGAACTCATCGCCCGCCTCGCCCAAAAAGCCCGCGCCGCCGGCATTCACCTGATCCTCGCCACGCAGCGGCCGAGTGTCGACGTGATTACGGGCCTGATCAAGGCCAACATCCCGACCCGAATCGCCTTCCAGGTGAGCAGCAAGATCGATTCGCGCACCATCCTCGACCAGATGGGCGCCGAGGCTCTGCTCGGGCAGGGGGACATGCTTTACTTGGCGCCCGGAACCGGTCTGCCGATTCGGGTGCATGGTGCTTATGTTGCCGACGACGAAGTGCATCGCATCGTCGATCACCTGCGCAAGGTCGGCGAGCCGGATTACATCGAGGACATCGTCAACCCGCCGGCAAGCGACGCCGAGGCCGGCGGCGGCGAGGCCAGCGGCGACGCCGAGGCCGATCCGATGTACGACCAGGCGGTGGAGATCGTGCTCAAGACGCGGCGGCCATCGATCTCGCTGGTGCAGCGTCATCTGCGTATCGGCTATAACCGCGCGGCGCGGATGATCGAGGCGATGGAGCATGCAGGCTTGGTTTCGCCGATGAACGGTGCCGGCAGTCGCGACGTATTGGCGCCCGAAAGGAGCGACTGAGCGCGGTGCCGGGAGGCACGTAGAATGGGCGTCTGCCCTTCCGACCGGACGCTTCAGCCATGCATCGCGCCATTCGCCTAGTTCTTTTCTGCATTTTCCCGTTTCTTGCGTTAGCTGCCGAGGCATCGGGCCTCGATCAGATCAATGCCTTCATTGCGGAGACCCGAACCGCGCAGGGCAGCTTCAGCCAGACCGTGGTGGCCAAATCCGGTCGCAAACCGAAGCAATCGTCGGGTACGTTCGCCCTGCACCGGCCGGGAAAATTCCGCTGGAGCTACGACAAACCCTATCCGCAACTGTTGGTCAGCGACGGTGAAACATTCTGGAGTTACGACCCCGACCTGAATCAGGTGGTTACCCGCAAGCTGGGCAAGTCGCTTGGCGCAAGCCCTGCCGCGCTGTTGGCTGGCGGCGATCTGGAAAGCAGTTTCGAGCTAAAGGACGGAGGCAACGCCGATGGGCTGGAATGGGTGGAGGCCACGCCCCGCGCTCAGGATGCTTCGTTTCAGAAGGTGCGTATCGGCCTGAAGAACCGCTTGCCACAGGCAATGGAAATCAACGACAACTTCGGTCAGACCACGCTGTTGCGCTTTACGCGCTTCGAACCTAATTCCGCCCTGGCGCCAGGTTTGTTCCGTTTTGCCGTGCCCAAAGGGGCTGACGTGGTTGGCGAGTAGGGCAGGGTCCGGCGTTCGCCGAACCCTCATCACATTTACTTGATGACGGCCTTGGCGCGAAGTTCCTGCTGTAGCTGAGCGAGCCTGCGGCGCTGTATCGATTGCACGATGCGCGGTTTGAGCTCTTCCAGAGCGGGTACTTTCAGCGGACGGGTTTCATCGAGGCGAATCACGTGGTAGCCGAACTGTGTTTTCACCGGGGTGTCGGTGAACTTGCCGTTGCCGAGTTTGGTTAGCGCTTCGCCGAATTCCTTGACGAATGCCCGCGGTGTCGTCCAGCCAAGGTCGCCGCCGTTTGAAGCGGAGCCGGTGTCCTTGGATTGCTTGGCCAGATCCTCGAACTTGGTGCCCTTTTTCAACTGTTCGATGGTGGCCTTGGCCTGATCTTCGGTTTCCAGAAGGATATGGCGGGGGTGGTATTCCTTGTCGCCGGCGGCGGTCTTGATCTGCTCGTATTCGGCCTTGATTTCATCGTCCTTGATCGGCTTTTTCTTGGTCATGTCCTGCACCAGGGCCGCCGCCAGAATCTGCAAGCGGGCGGCCTCCAGCGCGGTCTTGACCTCTTCCGAATTGCCCAGCCCGCGCTTGTCGACTTCCTGTAGCAGCAGTTCGCGGCCGATCAGCTCTTCCTTTGCCGCGGCTTGCAGTTCGGGGGAGTCCTTCTGACCTTCTCGCGCCGCTTGTTTCAGCATCGCGTCGAGCTTGGCCTTGGGGATGGGCTTGTTGTTTACCGTGACTGCCGTTTCTGCGGCAACGAGCGCTGCGGGCGCAAGTCCGGTAACGGCGGCAATCGATAGCGTGGCAAGCAGACGGGAGATGCGGGCATTCGACATGGGTCTTCCTCGTGTATGTTTAGTTGGGCGGAGCGTGCGGCCGGCTACTTTATCCCACTCCGACGGGAAAAGTATGCCTGTGATACGCGTTGAAACAAGATTCCCCGGCAAGTTGACATCTTGGTCAGTCTCGCTGACTCTTATGTCCGGACGGTGCTGGCGATCCGCCTTCATCTTTCGCTTTAGTCGCCCATCAAATATTCCCGGAGGAAACAGTGTCCGCTACAGAAAATACCCGTAAGGTCATCCAACGTTTCATGGACAACATCGGCGCAATGAAGTTTGTCGAAGGTTTCAGCGTCATCGCCGAAGACGGCAGTTGGACCATCATCGGCAAGACCAAGGCCTCGCGTACCTACCAGGGCCGCAAGGCGATCTTCGAGGAGCTGGTGCCGATGCTGGCCGGCTTCCAAGCGCCGCCGCAGGTCAAGTTCGCTGCGCCCATCGTCGAAGGCGACCGCGCCGTAATGCTCGGCGCGGGCACGGGCATCGGGCCCACCGGAACGCCCTACGAGCAGCCCTTCTACGCCTGGGTGACCCGTGTCCGCGGCGACGAGATCGTCGAAATCATCGAATTCCTCGATACCGCCGAACTGGACATGGTCGGCTTCGGTCGCAAGCTGGTCGACGCCTGAGGCACGTCGGAGCTATTTCGGCCAGAGCATCATCTGGGTACAGCGGAAGAGCGCCACGGTTCGCCCCGTGGCCTCGTCGCTGACCGTCGCATCCCAGACCTGCGTGGTCTTGCCCCAGTGGGCCAGCCTTGCTTCGCAGGTCGCGGCACCCTCGCGCACCGTGCCGAGGAAATTCGATTTCAGTTCCAGCGTGGTGAACGTCTCGCAACCGTCGGGCAGGTGCGCCACGGTAGCGTAGCCGCAGGCAGTATCGGCCAGCGCGATTACCGAGGCGGCATGCAGGAAGCCGTTCGGCGCGAGCATGTGCGGCGCCACGGCCATGCGTGCGCGTAGCCGGCCTTCAGCCAGCTCCAGCGCTTCGATGCCGAAACGGCCGGGCAGGCAGTCGCGTCCGCGCTCGTGGAAATGCTCCGGCCTCAGGCCCGGCCGCAAGCGGCTCATAGTTTCTGTTCCGCCCAGCCCCTGACCGACGCCAGCGCCGCCGGCAGCGCCGCCGCATCGGTACCGCCGGCCTGCGCCATGTCGGCGCGGCCGCCGCCCTTGCCGCCGACCTGCTGGGCGACGAAGTTCACCAGTTCGCCGGCCTTGGCCTTGGCCGTGAGATCGGCGGTGACGCCGGCAATCAGGCTGACCTTGCCTTCGTTCACCGTCGCGAGCAGGACCACGGCGGACTTGAGCGTGTCCTTCAGTTTGTCCAGCGTCTCGCGCAGGGTCGCTACATCGGCGCCTTCGAGCATCGCGGCGAGCACCTTGGCGCCCTTGACTTCGGCCGCTTGCGCGATCAGATCGTCGCCCTGCGAGGAGGCGAGCTTGCTCTTGAGGCGGGCGAGTTCCTTTTCCAGCGCCTTGACGTTGTCCTGAATCTGCTGCACCCGCGGCAACAGCTCCTGCGGCTGCGCTTTCAAGCTGCCGGCGATGCCGTCGAGCAGCGCCTGCTGCTTTTGCACCAGCCCGATCGCCACATCGCCGCAAACGGCTTCAATGCGGCGCACGCCGGCCGCGACACCGGCCTCGAGGGTGATCTTGAACAGGCCGATGTCGCCGGTGCGGGCGACGTGGGTGCCGCCGCAAAGTTCTTTCGACGAACCGATGGTCAGCACGCGCACCTCGTCACCGTACTTCTCGCCGAACAGCATCATCGCACCGGTCTTCTGCGCGCTCTCGATGTCCATCACGGCGGCCACGGTGGCGGCATTGGCGAGGATTTCGTCGTTGACCAGGCGTTCGATGCGGGCGATCTCTTCCGCCGTCACCGGCTGGGTATGGGCGAAATCGAAGCGCGTCTTGTCCGGATCGACCTGCGAACCCTTCTGCTGCACGTGCCCGCCGAGCACCGTGCGCAGGGCCTTGTGCAGCAGGTGGGTGGCCGAGTGGTGGCGCGCGGTGCGCGCACGCGCGGCGGTATCGACTTTGGCGCTGACGCCGTTGCCCACCGTGAGCTTGCCGGTCTTGACCACCCCGTGGTGGCCGAAGACGCTGGCCTGGATCTTCTGTGTGTCTTCCACGGCGAAGATGCCATGGCTGGAACGCAGTTCGCCCTGGTCGCCAACCTGGCCGCCGGACTCGGCATAGAACGGAGTGTCGTCGAGCACCACGACTCCGATGTCGCCTTCGCTCAACTCATTAACTGCGACGCCGTCCTTGTAGAGGGCCAGCACATTGCCCTTGGCGTCGAGCGACTCGTAGCCGTGGAAGGCGGTGGCCGGTCCGGCGTAGTCGAGGTTGGCCGCCATCTTGAACTTGCCGGCGGCGCGCGCCTGCTCTTTCTGTCGCGTCATCGCCGCATCGAAGGCGTCGCTATCGACATTCACGCCGCGCTCGCGGCAGATGTCGGCGGTCAGATCGAGCGGAAAACCGAATGTGTCATGCAGCTTGAAAGCGGTCTCGCCGTTGAACAGGTTGGAACCGGCGCTGGTCATAGCGGCCAGTTCGGTTTCGAGGATGGCCATGCCGTGTTCGATGGTGGCGAAGAACCGATCTTCCTCCTGCTTCAGTATTTCCGTAACGCGCGGCTGGCCGGCTTTCAGCTCCGGATAGGCGTCGCCCATCTCGGCCACCAGATCGGGCACCATTCTGTGGAAGAAGGCGCTGCGGGCGCCGAGCTTCCAGCCGTGGCGGATGGCGCGACGGATGATCCGCCGCAGCACGTAACCGCGTCCTTCGTTGCCGGGGATTACGCCGTCGGCGAGGAGAAAAGAGCAGGCGCGGATGTGGTCGGCCAGCACCCGCAGCGATGGGTTGTCGTGTTCCGTCTGCTGTGTCTCGCGCGCGGCGGCGGCGATCAGCGTCCGGAACAGGTCGATCTCGTAGTTGGCATGCACGCCCTGCAACACCGCGGAGATGCGCTCCAGGCCCATGCCGGTGTCGACGCTGGGTTTGGGCAGCGGATGCATCACGCCGGCCTCGTCGCGGTTGAATTGCATGAACACGTTGTTCCAGATCTCGATGAAGCGGTCGCCGTCTTCCTCCGCCGAGCCCGGCGGGCCGCCCCAGATGTGCGCCCCATGGTCGTAGAAGATCTCGGTGCAGGGGCCGCAGGGGCCGGTGTCGCCCATCATCCAGAAATTATCGCTGGCGTAGCGGGCACCCTTGTTGTCGCCGATGCGGATTACCCGCTCGGTCGGCACGCCGATCTGCTTGGTCCAGATGTCGTAGGCCTCGTCGTCCTCGGCATAGACGGTGACGGTGAGCTTGTCCTGGGGCAGCTTGAACACCTCGGTCAGCAGTTCCCAGGCGTAGTGAATCGCGTCGCGCTTGAAGTAGTCGCCGAAGCTGAAGTTGCCGAGCATCTCGAAGAAGGTGTGATGCCGCGCGGTGTAGCCGACGTTTTCCAGGTCGTTGTGCTTGCCGCCGGCGCGCACGCATTTCTGCGAAGTGGTGGCGCGGCTGTAGGGCCGCTTGTCGAAGCCAAGAAAGACATCCTTGAACTGGTTCATGCCCGCATTGGTGAATAACAGGGTCGGATCGTCGTGCGGCACCAGCGAACTGGAGGCGACGATCTGGTGGCCCTTGGAGGCGAAGAAGTCGAGGAATTTCTGGCGGATTTCGGAGCTTTTCATGACGGCAGGCGACGGGAAGGCAGGGGACGGATTTTACGCGATGTACCTGCCCGGTTCAGGGCCAACGTCGATCGATGGCGAAGCGCGACGGCACCCAGGCCGGCCGCCCCGTGCGGCCGAAATCTATGCCGGCGCGTCCGCCAGCGCCACCCGGTTGCGTCCCTCTGCCTTGGCCCGGTAAAGCGCGGCATCGGCGCGGGCGAGGAATTCGGACAGGCTCAGCTCCGTCTGGTCGAAGGCGGCAACGCCGAAACTGGCGCTGTACGAGAGCTGCTGGCCGCGCACGTAAAGCGAACTACCGGCGACGGCCTGGCGCATGCGCTCCGCCGCCTGCACCGCTTCGGCCGCCCCCGTGTCGGGCAGCAGCACGGCGAACTCCTCGCCGCCAAGACGGCCGATGACATCGACTTCGCGCACCACCTGGGTGAGCGTGCGCGCGAAGCTTACCAGCACGGCGTCGCCGGTCGGATGTCCATGGTTGTCGTTGATGGCCTTGAAATGATCCAGATCGATCATGATCAGCGACAAGGGCACACCATAGCGCGACGAGCGCAGCATTTCGATTTCCGCTTTCTCGGTGAACGCGCGGCGGCTGGCGAGGCCGGTGAGCGGATCGACGCGGGCGGTCAGTTCGGCGGCCTCCTTTTGCTGACGCAATTCCTCCGTGGCCAGGGCCACCTGCTGGCGCAGCTCGTCCTGGGTCACGGCGACCTGCGCTGCCATCGCATCGATGCCGCGCGCCAGGGAAGCCAGCGCGCCGGTCTTGCCGACATCGGTACGGGTTGTCAGTTCGCCCTCGCCGATGCGCGCCACGACCCGGCTGATGTGATCGATCGGCCGGGTGACGCTGGCGGCAATCAGCGTGGAGAGCATGACGGCAATCAGCAGGCCGACGAACGTGGTGGCGAAGGACCAGTTCAACAGGTCGCGCTTCTGTTTGTTGAGGACTTCCAGCGAAAGCTCGACCACCGCGTAGCCGAGCAGGGCACCCTGGCCTCCCGACGAGGCGGCCAGTCCGGCGTCGGAGAACGGATCGTCTACCGGCGCCGCGGCGCGGATCGGTACCACGACCCGCAGCGTATTGCCAACAATGCTCTCTTCTCTCGCGGACAAGGGCGGCGGTGGCGACGAGAAACGTCCCGAGACGCTGCGCGATTTTCCTTCGGCGCTGTAAATCGCGGCGGCGACGATTTGCCGATCGCCGGCCATTGCCGCGTCGGTCAACCGTTGCAGACCCTCGGTGTGATTGGCGAAGAGCGGGAACTCCGCGGCAACGCCAAGTTGCCGTGCCGAGGCGAGGCCACGGTCGCGCAGCGCCTCGACCAGATCGGCCGCGTGGCGGTCGAGAAAGCCGAACAGCAGCAGGGAAACGACGACGATTGCCGGAAATACGGCAGCGAGCAATAGACGGAGACGTATCCCGAATTTCATCGCGCATCCTCCTTGCGGCGCAGCGTTGCGGCCAGCTGATCCGGCTCGCCCGGAATCAGCCCGAGAGAGCGGGCCACCGGGTTGTTGAAGGCGACGGAAAAGGTCGTCGACCGGCGTGGTGGCGGCAGCGTGCGGTTGAGCAGGAAACTGCGCAGTGCGGAAGCGGCCTGGAGCGCCGCCTGGGCCGGCGACGTATGGAGGACGAGGGCCGCACCGGCTTTCACATAAGCCTCGGAGAATGCCACCACCGGTATTTTTTGGTTATACGAGGCGATCAGAATGAACTGCAAGGTGCCGGCATTGAAGATCTGGCGATCGGGCAGGGCCAGCAACACATCCGCCTCGGCCAACACCGAGCGCAGGGCCGGGTAGATGTCCTTGGACTCCTCCTCGACCGAAGCCATTACCAGTTGCATGCCACGGATGCCGGCCGCCTTGACAAGTGCGGGCTTGAGAGTCGAAGAGTCGGAACCGAACAGTATGCCGATCTTGCGCCGTTCGGGCATGGCGAGGCGAATCAGATCCAGATAGCGTTCCACCGGCTGATCGAGAAAGACCGCCGAGGTGGCGAAGGGCGGTTTGGGCGCAACGGCCTCGTAGCTGGCCTGGGGCAGCAGCGCAGCCAGGATGGGGACGCCGGCCAGCGCCGGTTCCTTCCTCGTACGCTCGACCATGCCGCGAAAGGCGCCGGCGCCAAGGGTCACGATCAGTTCCGGCAGCCTTGCCGGGGACGGTTGGAACTCCTGCCACGGCAGCGTTTGCAGTTCCGTACGCCGCGCGTCTCTCGCCATTTCGCCGGCCAGCACCGCCGCCGCTTCGCCATAGATGCCACCGCGATCGGACAGGGCCAGCCAGACTAGGCTCTCTTCGCCGGCGGCGACGCCGGGCAGCCAAAGGACCAGGGCGAAAACCCAGGCCGAGAACGGGCGCCGCAGGAAGGGGGACGGTTCAGTACTCAAGTCGCAAAGTGGCGAAAGCGCGGCGCTGGAATAGAAAATTGCTGCTGGGGAGAAAGACGGGCTGGTCGCCATACGCCGACTGCAAGGCCACGGCCAGTTCGGCACGATGGCTGCCGAGAAGGAAGGAATAGCCGAGGCGGACATCCAGCCGCTCCGGCTTGAACTCGTCTCTTCGGCCGCGCCAGTTCATTTTTCCGGCCAGGGCATAGGTCAATGTCAGATCGAGATTGGCCGGGAGTTTCTGGAACAGGGCCAGGGTGGTGGCGTGGCTCGGTGGCTGTCGATCGGTCCGCAGAATGCGGTCCCGGTACTCGTAACGCTGAAAATTCTGATTCAGCCAGAATTCCGTTTCCTCCAGCGGATGCCAGCGCAGCTGGTATTCCATGCCCTTGGCCATCACCGACTGGTTGTTGACGAAGTCGGCAGGAACTCCGTCGGTAGCGACGACGTTTTTGATTCTTTCATGATAGGCGCGCACATCCAGCGTCAGGTTCCATTCGCGGAAGCTGCCCAAATAGCCCAGTTCCTGCGTCAGCAGTGTTTCCGGCCTGACCTTGCCGCTTGCGGCGATGAACTGAACCGGGATCACGCCGCCGAGCATCACCCGCATATCGCCCGCCAGCTCGACCAAATTCGGCGTTCTCTCGGATTTGGCAACGCCAAAACGGAAGGTCTGATCCGGAACCGGGCTGAAATTCGCCATCAGCCGTGGGGCGGCATAACTGCCGGTCCAGCGGTTGCGGCCGATGAATACGCTGCCGTTGAGCAACCATTGCGGATGGAAACGCCATTCCAGAGTTCCGAAGACGCGGGTTTCATTCGACGACACGGTGTCGTCGCGGTTGTAGAGCGGCCGGGATCGAACGTCCTGGTACAGATAGCCGACGCCTGCCACACCGCGCAAGCGCTCGCTCAGGCTCAACTGGTATTGGGCTTCGAGATTGAAGCGCCGTCCTCTGCCACTTTGATCGATGATGGCCCCGCCCAGCGGCAGGCTGGAGTTCATATAGCGGTCGCGCCGGTGTTCCTCGTTAAAGCTGGCACTGAGCTTGAATTCGTCGGCAGCCGATACTTGGTGGCGCCATTGGCCATGCAAGTAGGTGTCGTACCATGTCACGGTATGGGCATCGTCGCCGAGCGTTCCCTCGCCGCCGTTAGCCTCGTTGGTTCCGGCTTCGAGCAGGATGTCGTTGCCCAGGTCCGGGCGCAGGTCGCCGCGAAAATGGAATTGGTTCACACCCCTGTCGTCGTAGGCATTGCGATAGCCGTTGTCCTGCTGGCGGCCGACGGAGATACGGTAGCTGGCTCCGTCATCGCCCCAGCCGATACGCACGCGGTTGTCGAAAATGCCGCCCTCGCCGCTGCTCACCGAAACCTCACCGCCCCGCGTGTCCAGACTGTGGCGGGTAATGATGTTGATCACGCCGAACATGGCATTGGCGCCGTAGGCGGCCGAGTTGGAGCCGCGCAGGACTTCGATGCGCTCGATGTCCTCCAGGATTACCCCCGTCAGCCCGTAGTGGGTGTCGCCAAGCGTGAAAGGCGAATACACGGAGCGTCCGTCGACCATCACTAGTGCAGTGTTTCATTCTGTTTGGAACTTAAGCGGCTATTGGCGCGGATGACCTTCTGCAGGATGTCGCGAGCGCTCTTGGTCCAGATGAACGGCTTGGGTTTGGTGTTGTGGTGCTCGA
>JALNXH010000025.1 GCA_023230455.1 Rhodocyclaceae bacterium
ACCGGACGACTTGTCCTTGTACGTCTCCGTCGTTGCGATCCGAATCGTTGCGATCGCTTCGCGGTTCTGCGTGTAACGAACCTCAGGGTCGGCACCCAAGTTGCCGATGAGGGTGACTCTGTTGAGTGATGCCATGACTACCTCCTGACAAAAGTTGAAATTGGCAGGAAGGCCGTCATTACCTGACGGGGTATCCCCGCCGGGGTTTGAAAATGCTGTTTGTTTCGGAAGGCCAGCTACCTTCACCATGCCCGCCATAAGGAGGACGTGAGATGGTCGCATTCTGACCATCGGAAAAATGTTCAGGCAGTCGAAATATGCCCTTTTTGGACGCATTTCAGACGCCATAGATGGGGCGTCCTGACTACTCTCCCGAGGCTATATCAACCGGGAGACAGTCATGGCCACACGTCAGTACAAGCTTTCAACCAACATTCCTACCGTCAGGCTAAGCAATAGCCGGCCATTCATCACCCAGAAGACCATGCTGAATTCATTGCATGCCCAGCAGGTATTCGAGCGTGGTTACGACATGTGTGCCAACGGGCTGTTCTCGCTGACCGTCGTTTTACGCTTCATCGGTACTGAAGAACAGGCCCAGGCAGTGGAAGCAATGGTTGATGACCTGCTCAACAAAACGCTGGAGGAGATTCGCCAGGAGATCAAGCGCATGCAGGATATGAGCGAAGCCAATGGCTGCGAGACGATGATCGGATATACCAATGCCCGTACCGTCGAGATTCAGATCACCTCGCCACGCTCGATCAGGTTCCTGGCCATCATCCGCGAGTTCGATCAATTGATAGCCGCGATGGATACTTTATGGCTTGCCTGCCTCATCGACGACACGCACTACTCCATCGAGGCCTATCAATGGAAACGCAGGATCCTTCGAGTAGCCGGGCAAATTCGCACCCTGGCCACGCGCGCGATTCTGGCGGCGCGCAAGAAAGAAACCGTGGAACTTGCAGCGGAGGAAAAAGAGTCAGTGACAATCAGAGAGTTCACAACGACAACAAATGACCACCGCATTACCGGCGATATCGTTGATTCGTAATTCTTCTCTCCGCTGTGTAGGCTGCATCGCTCCTCTCGGAGACAACAACCTGACCGAAAGGTAATTTCCGAGTCATCTTCCTGTTGGTATGCGATTCCTAAGATGGCATCACCGTCGGACGAGAAATATCCGGCGCTAACAACCCAATGTCACTAGGAGAACACCATGAAAACCACGCTTACCAAAATCGCTCTGATCGCTTCCCTGAGCGCCATTGGCACGACAGCCGCAATGGCCCACGAAGACTATTCCGAAAGCGGAAGCCTGCATTGGCTCTCGCACGCTTCGGAATCAAAGGGCCAACCGACAGCCAACCAGCTTGCTCCCTTCGGGTATCAATCCACCGCCGCCGCAGCGCGTGTGGTGAGCATTGACAGCAGCACAAAATACCTGAACGTCACACGCCTCGAAACGGTCCAAATCAAGGCCGGCGGGAAAACTATCACGTGGATGTTCGATACGCTCGGCACGGCACCGTTCCCACTTTCCAAGATCATTCCTGGAACTGACGGAGTGACGGTCTACGTTGCAGAAAATCCGGCCTACATTGGCGGTTGATCTGCTTACCGGGTGGTTACATAGATGTAATCATTCGGTAAGCATCCGGTTAGGATGGGGCGAGCAAAATGAATTCTGCGGTGTATGACAATTCCGCGTTTTATGAAGTTTCCACATAGGAGCATGAAAAATGCTGAAGAAATTTTTGCTGGTCGTTGCAATCAGTTCTGCCGCCGTTTCCGCGTTCGCAGGTGATGCTGCCCGTGCCGAAGCTAAGCAGGTAATTGATCTCAAAGATGGTTCGACGGTCTACATTTTCAAGGATGGCAAGATGGCCATGGAAAATAAGTACGGTAATGCTGTTCGGATGAAGAAAGATACCGTCATGGAAACCAAGGATGGTCAAAAGATCATCATGCATGGCGATGAAGTGATGCGCCTGGATTCGTTGCTACGGAAGGGGCACGAAGGCTGATCAGCGCGCCATGTGGAATGGAGTGGCTTCTTCGGGAGCCACTTCCACGTTGAAGTATTTAGGGAGCATACCTCGCATTCCCTGTTGCAGATCGTACGCATCGGCTTGGATCATCTTCTGGTACAGGTCTCCGGCAATCCCTTTGAAACTTGCCACAACGACTGGATCAAAATGTCGGCCCGAGTCTTGCTCGATGATGGAGAGCGCCTCGGCGAGCCCCATCGGCTTCTTGTAGGGACGCTCCGAGGTCAGCGCATCGAAAACGTCGACCACAGCGAATATCCTGGCGATACGCGGGATTGCATCGCCCACCAGTCCGTCGGGATAACCCGTTCCGTCAAAACGTTCATGGTGATGCCGTATCGTGCATGCCGCGCCAGTCAGCCACGGGTTGTCCGCCACGATTTCGATGCCCAGGAGCGCGTGGGTCTTCATGATCCGGAACTCATCATCGGTCAGCTTTCCCGGTTTGAGCAGAATGCTATCGGGAATACCGATTTTCCCCACGTCATGAAGAAAGGCGCCCGCGACCAGATCGGCGATTTCGCGTCTTGGCAGTTCCATCGCTTCGGCGAGTGCAACCGCATAGTACGTTACCCGATAGTTATGGGCGTCGGTATCGGAGTCGCGTTTGGCGATCGCGTTTCCCAATGAGCGCATCAGGGACAGATTGGAATCCAGCAGGCGACGCGACAGCCCCACTGAACGTTGCAGCATGGCCAGCAGCAGCGGGTAAAGAAGAAGCGCGGTAACCAAGACGGATATGGACGCCGTCAATGCCCCGTTGCGGATTTGCACTCTTTGCAATTTCAGGGCTTTTCTGTCGAGGCGGCTAACGCCGTCCAGATACCCTGCAAGTTCTCCGTCGGTTCCAAACAATGGAAGAATGACTTGTATGAGCCGTTCTTCGGATGCCTCGATCCAGCTTGTGTGGCTCTGACCGCGCCCAGGCCATTCATGTTTTCGGGATTTTGCCGCTTCGATGAGTACCATGGGAACGTCTTCCCAGGACTCGTAGATTAGTTTCTTGTCATTGGCGAATATGCGAATCCCGATAAACCGGTTGCGATCCAGTAAGCGGTTGAGTTCTCCGTGGTCTGTCGGTGAGCCGACACTGATTGCCAATTGCATGGCAGGCGATTCGAAGTGACGGGCACTGTCGAGTGCGTAATCAAGGGCACCTTGCTCGGCTTGATGACTCTCGACCAGATATGACGCACTGCCCGCGACCAGCCCAATGACAACCGCGACCGTCCCCATCCTTCGGGCAAGCAGCCAGCGAAGATCCCTAGGACTTTCGGGCAGTGCAATGGACATTTCAATCCTTCAGGCTCTGGAGCATTTCCATCATCATCTTGAAATGCCCGCTGACGCGATCACGCGAAAATTCCCACATTACGGCATTCTCGGCGAATTTCGAACGCTCGACGTCCATTTCCACGGTATTGCCATCGGCGCTGGGCTGCGTTGGAACGTGATATTTGAGCGATATGGCAAGACCGTTCTGGACCTGGCCTTGAACATGACCGGGGGCCGTTGTGGCAAGCGAAAGCGGCGTCGTATTGGCGAGGGACCGAGCAATCCGTAGCGCTTCCTGGAAGTCGATATCCACTGCCTTGTACCCCGGAGTATCGGCGTTGGCGATGTTCGACGCAATCAGCTCTTGTCGATAGGCGCGCACCCCGAGCACCGTTTCCTGAATGCCGTGATTTTCACCTTGATGATTTTCTCCAATGGTGAAGTGCCGAGAATGAGTGCTTCCGCTTTGACCACCAGCAGCGGCTTGCGAGCTATTGGCACGTGGGAGAGCGGGAGTATTTGGGCCAGCCCCATGACCGGCATGTCCGCCGGCCGGCGCTTGGCCGATGGCTTGCGATAGCGCGGAAGCAAAGGTTTGTCCCGCGGTAGGTGACGACTGACCGGCGGAATGATCCCCATGCCCACCGCCATTGGATGCAGGTGCGGTAGGCTGCACACTCCCGACTCCCGCGACCGGCGCCATTCTCAGGCCACCTTGACAGGCCCGATTGGCTTCAGTTCATGATGCCATCGACTGCCATGCTTGGCTTGCGCATCGGCCGAGAATGCCGAAATCTCTGCTTGGCCTTGCCATTGAACGTGTCCAGATGCCTTGGTCACAAGGGAAAACGCTGCTGTGCCACCAGTCCCATGGGCTCCTGCGAGGATTGCCGCTACCAACCGCTGCTGCAATCCCTCGCCAGGAGCATTGGTGTCTTGCGTGGCGCTACCCGTCATTGTGGTGTTGTGGGCAATTGCGCTCGCAAGTGCTCGCGCAAACGATTCTTTGGCAACCGACGCCGAGACACCGGGACGATGGTTCGAAAGCGTTTCTGTATTGGAGCTTGATGTTTCAGCCGATGGATACCCGATTTCGTGAGAGGAATGCATGATTGGCCTCACTCGTTCATGATCAGAATCGCCTTGACCGGATCCAGCGGTCCCACGTCATGCCATTTATCATCGCGTCCGGCGACTACCGCCTCATCGCAACATCCATGGTTGCATCGACAATCCAGCGCCTCACCAGAACCGCATGGCAGTAGGCGTAACGAACCGTCTTGGGACTGCACCCAATGGCCTCGGCAAGCAAACGACACGAACATCGGTTGCCGTGGTCAACATGTTTGGGTTGCGCCATTTATAAATGCCAAGGCCCCTATTCGGGGCCTCGTGATGCATGGGATTATTTGCCATCTCGCGGATGAAGGTGACGATTCTTGTCCTTCGTCGGATCTGGTTTCTTGTCCTTTGCCTCCGGCGCCGTCTGCGGCACGCCAGACTTTTCTTCCATGTGGGAATGCGGTTTCATGGCCTTGTCGCCCTGCGTTCCCGCTGCCGGAGTTTGGGCGGCCGCAGGTGTATTTGTATCCGAGGCGGCTTGCACGCCTGTGGACAGTGCAGCAGTGATCGCCAGCAGGCTTGTTGCGAGGAGGGATTTCAGTTTCATGGCAATTTCTCCAAAAGTAAGTGCGGGGTGAATCCGAGGTGTCATCAAAGTCCGACATGACGAAGTCTGCCCTTGCGTGGCCGTCAACAAGGTGACCGCCGGATTACATTATTGTCATCACGACTGGTCACGAGGCGTGAGGTGCGGAAGGCAGCGGTTCCATGCCTGCTCCGCAGCCATGGCCGATGTCTTGACCGGTCCGGTGGCTGGCAACCGAGACATTCGACCATCCAGCCGCCGGGATCGATTTCCTGCAAGGCGGTTCGGGCACTGCCACAAAACGGGCAAGGCATCGGGACTGCTCACGAAGGTCGTCTTCGCTGCGGTTGCCACGAGACCATGAGATGCAACCATCAGCTACAAACCGCCTGTAGCCGAAGAATTTCCAAGCATACTGTCCACGTCGGCTTCGGCCTCGAACCAGTCGGCCATCTCGTTTCCAGGCTGGAACCCGCGCTGCTCGGCTTTGTAATAGGCGGCTTCGGAAATCAACTGCTCGCGCGGAATGGCGGCAGCATCGCTTGCCTGGCTCGCTTGCTGTGGCTGCTCGCCGGTCTTGGTTTTCCCTGCGGAATTGTTTTTGCCCATTTATGCCTCCTTGCGGTCGAAATTGACTTGCGAATAAGGGTTGATCAGGCGGTCTATCACTTCATGGAAGGCCTGCCGGAGTTGCGGCTCCGAGCAGCCCAACAACAGGCCATCCTCAAGGTAATCCTGCGCGATCTGCGAGAGTTCATCGATGTTCTCGTTCAGTACCTTGATCTTCTCGACACAGGAGATCGCCTGACCGCAATCGGAACGCCAGATGGAGGCGTGTTTCCTATTGATCGAGGAAGCGCGCGTATCCATGACTTTTACCTATTCGTCAGACTGGCAAATATCTGCCGCTGAAAATCGATTCCGTGCGAGACGGAGGCGGTCCAGTGGGCAGCTGCGATCTTTCCGCCAGTGACAAGCACCTCGGCAAGATTCCCTTGATTCGAGGATTCCGTGATCGGAATCGCCAATAGCTTACGAGCCGTCGCCGTGTTGGCTTCCACGGTTTTTTCGCAGTATCCCAACCCTGCGCGACTGATACGAAATATCAGATCAAGCTGGGATTGATAGTGGTTTCGTAGCTGCTCAATTGCGGGCCTCATGGGCGGGCTCCCTATAGAGATGAATCCAGAGTATTCGCAGATAGCCTCCCTCGCATCGAGTCGGCAGACCTAGCTGAATTTCTTGGGAGCTTAGGATTGGCAAGCTGACGAAAGCATGTCCGCCTGATTACATCTTTGTCACCGAAATGTCAGGATAAACGGCCACAACGTCCATCCCTCAGCAAGGTTCGGAACTGGTCGCCTTACCGAGACAGGGATTTTGAGATGGAAAATATCGGCATCAGTCCCGAGCCAAAGCGGACAATGGCTTTTTGTTGATCGAGCAACTCGCCATAGGGCAGATACCGGAAATTCAGCTCTCCGATCTTGGAAAATGCCGGTCGGCGAATCTGTTGCAAGACGTCGTTTTCGCGGCCATCCGGTGCCACCAGGAACAAGCCTTGGCATGTCCGAAGTTCATTGCCATAGGCCAAATCCAGAAGGCGGACGATGCCCGAGTAAATGGATGTCGTATGCTCCACCTCAAAGGCTGCGATGACGTTGCCAATCGCCCTGTCCAGCCAGATCACGTCGATCATTCTCACCGACTCGGCGCCCGACACGGCGGACAGATGGTCCGGCAACGCAGTCAGGCAACCATCGCCCAGGACACCCGTCTCGTGGGCACGGTTGCGGTCGTTGGCGGCAATCCAGACTCCAAACCCCATCGCCAATCCGATATCGCGAAGACAGCCTTGAATCTGGGTATGGGATTGATCACCCGCCGACGCGGACGTGGCCGCTTTGGATTGCGCGGCGGATTCTTCCCGGACTCGCTCCAAGTCCTGCCGCCATGCCAGTTCGGCAGTCTCGTCACCATCAAGCGGCGGTACGGGATAACGCTTGCTGCCAACATCGAACAGCAAGCCGGCCAAGGCACCCAGATCATTGGACAGCATCTGTCGATAACGGCCATTCAGAGCGAGGGCTCCCTGCCGCATCGCCAGATAGTGATCCCAGCGACCGAGCTTCACCTTGGCGCCGGTCAGCGCGTTATATCCGTTGACGATAGCGGTATTGAACGGCAGGACCAAGGTCGGGTGAATGAAATACAGCAGATTTGCGACCGCAGGCCCCAATCCCTTGATGGCGAGGGAGTCAATCTGGTTGATGGCCTGGAGGATAGCCTCCTCGGTATCGCAGCAATTGCAGGTATGCAGCAGGCGGGCGAAGGCTTTCTGGTTCGCGGGATGCTCGTAGATATCGGGAATCCGCAGTTTCGGCTTCCACAGGAAAGCGTGGTCTGCCCCTTTGAAGATTTGCCGCTGCTCGGCAATCGATGCCACAACCGTTTCCAGCGAGGAACCGCGATAGGCATTGCCAAAGGTGCCGGCTTCGATATCCCTGACGACTTCGGCAATGCCGCGACGGATGGAGCGAAAGTTTTTGAGACGTTCCGACCACAAAAACCAGGTCGAAAAAGTGCTGCGGGAATCATCCTTCCAACGGGTGATGAGCGTACCGATGGGGTCAGTCATGGCAACGGCGAATGTATGAAATTGGCAAGATTATCGATGATTCCCCACCTGCCGTATATCGCCGCAGCGAATATGGATTGCGCGATAAGTTGTTTGCCCGGCGACTGTACTGACCCTATAGTCATTTCCCACCGCGTCGTTCGACATGCGGCGACACGAACTCTCAGGAAAGGAAATGCGTCATGACAGGCTTTGCCCAGTTGTTCAAGGACACCCGTAGTGCATTGTCTGGAGATGAAGCTCAAGCGATAGCCCGCTTCGATGTCTCCAGCCAGGGCAAGAACGGGCTACACCGCGAAGTCAGAATTCGCGACTTCAGCGTGGAAGTCGATGAACCGCCAGCTCTCGGCGGCCAGGACAAGGCCCCCAACCCGGTCGAATACGCCTTGGCGGCGCTCGCTACCTGCCAGGAAATCACCTATCGTTTGCATGCCGATGCCTTGGGTATCCCCTTGCGCGATGTGTCGGTCAGACTCGAAGGGGAATTGGATCTGCGCGGATTTTTCGGTGCGGCTGAAGGGGTGCGTCCGGGGTTTCGTCGGATTACTGGCGAAGTGCACTTTGATAGTTCTGCCTCCAAGGAGGAACTCGCCCGTCTCAAGGCGGTGGTCGATGCCCATTGCCCGGTGCTGGACCTGTTCAGTAACGCAACACCGGTGGAGATCGCCGTCGCCGGTCATGCCCGATCAACGACGAATCGCTAGTTGCGTTGGCTATTCAGCAGGCCGCTCCAACGGGGCCACCACCCCGGCGTCGCCTGCGCATAGGCCCGGTAGGCGTCACCGAAAGCCTCCCGAGCCTGTTGCTCTTCCCGCTTGGCCAGTCGGACGTAGATGATTACCAGAATGGGAAACAGCGTCAGGGTGATCAAGGTCGGCCACTGGAACAGAAATCCGATCATGACCAGAATGAAGGCAGCGTACTGAGGGTGCCGGACCCACTGGTATGGGCCGCTGCAGGCCAGCTTGCCGGCGCGCTGTGCGCGGTACAGCACCGGCCAGGCGGAGGACAGCAGCCAGAAGCCGCCCAGGATGAAGGCGCTGGAGAGCAGGTGGAACGGTCCGAAATGAGGATTGCCTTTCCAGCCGAAGATCATCTCCGGTAGATGACCCGCATCATGGGATAGCCAGTTGATGTCGGGGAAGCGTTCAGTCAGCCATCCGGACAACAGGTAGATCGTCAGCGGGAAGCCGTACATCTCGGTGAAGAGCGCGACGATGAAGGCCGAGAACATGCCCAGCGTTCGCCAGTCCTGTTTCGACTGCGGCTTGAAGAAGCTGGCGGCGAACAGAATGAAGAAGACCGAGTTGATCAGCACCAGGGGCCACAGGCCGTAATCGTAGTTCTCGGGCGTCATGGCTCGCGCTCCGTGTTCTTGTCGTTTCCACCACCATGGTGGCCGTGCTTGCCATGCATGAAGAAGTGCATCAAAGGACAGGCCAGCAGGAACAAATAGGGCAACGCTCCAAACAGGTGGGCGCGATGTTCGGTCAGCAGATAAAACAGCGCGATAGCGGCAAAGACCCACCAACCCCACGCCATCCTGCGGGCATGGCGATGATCGTGATCCGTTGTCTCCGATGCCGGTTCTTGTCGCGGTTGTTCATTGACCATGATTTCTCCAGGCGTTCATCATCGCCGTGCGGGCGGCCGATTGCAGCAAGCTCCATCACCGCTGCGGGTGGCGTTCGACAATTCGTTGGTTTCCCCGAACTTCCACCAATCGCGCTGTAGTCGATGCCATCCACCCTTGAGCGCCAGGCCCGCGCCAGCGGTTACATTCTCAATTTGGCCCAGGGTTATCCGCCGCAGGTCATATTCGACGACCAAGTCAACGCCATTCCAACTCGACGAAATGACCCCCTGGAGCCTGGCAATCCTAATCCTGGCCTCGTCGACATTGAAGGTCGCCGACGCTGCAGGGCGCAATCCATGCCGCTTCAGGATTGGCATGGCTTCAGGGGGCATCCGATTCGATCCTCGGCTTACTTGCCATCCCGGGGATGAAGATGTTTCGACTTGTCCTTATCGGCTCTCGGCTTGTCGCTTGTCGGTGTATCGGTCTTCTTGTCGGCATCGGCACTCGCGGATGCCGGCGCCATCCCGCCCTTTTCTTCCATGTGGGAGTGGGGCTTCATTTTTTTCTTGGCGGGCGTGGTGGCCTTTTCGCCTGGGGCGTCGGCAGCAGGCTTGTCGCCATCGGCCGCAAGTGCGCCGGCGGACAGGTAGACAGAAGTAGCAAGCAGCAGGCCGGCAAAGAGAGTGTGCAGTTTCATAATCAGGCTCCAATAGTCAGTAGAAAGGGATAAATCCGTGAGACAAGGTATAGCTTGCGCCCATCTTGCTGTCGCGGAAATGACTGCACGATTACATTTTTGTAAGCATGTCGGATGTAGCCCTTTAAGAGGCTCGGCGCAGACGCAAGGCATTGCCTACGACGCTGACAGACGACAGGCTCATGGCCGCCGCCGCAATGATCGGCGACAGGACCAGCCCGAAGACCGGGTACAGGATGCCGGCGGCGATGGGCACGCCGAGGGCGTTGTAGAGGAAGGCGAACATCAGGTTCTGTCGCATGTTGGCCACCGTGGCCATCGACAACTCGCGTGCCCGAGCGATGCCCCGCAAATCGCCCTTGACCAAGGTGATCTGCGCGCTGTTCATGGCGACATCCGTTCCCGTCCCCATGGCGATGCCGACATCGGCCTTGGCCAGCGCCGGGGCATCGTTGATGCCATCGCCCGCCATTGCGACAACTCGTCCTTCCTGCTGCAGGCGCTCGACCAGTGCCAGCTTGTCCGCCGGCTTGACTTCCCCGTGCACCTCGTCGATGCCCAGTCGCTTGCCGACTGCCAGTGCGGTAGTGAGACCGTCGCCGGTAGCCATGATGACCCGCATGCCAGCTTGCCGCAAAGCGGCCAGGGCGTCGGGCGTACTCTGCTTGACCGGATCGGAGACGGCCAGCAATCCCTGCAGCCGACCATCGGTCGCCAAGTACATGACGCTGGCGCCTTCCTGACGCAGAGCCTCGGCGGCAGTTCCAAGCTCCGCGACATCGATGCCATCCTGAGTCATCAACACTGTATTGCCGAGCACTACGCGCCGCCCAGAGACGATACCGCGCACGCCGATGCCGCTCGATGATTCGAACTGGTCAGTTTTGTCCAGCACCAGCCCTTTCGCCCGCGCCGCCTGCACGATAGCGTCGGCCAAGGGGTGCTCACTACCCTGGTCGAGACTGGCGGCCAGACGCAGGATTTCCTCCTCCTGCCCTGCCTGAACGGCCACGGCTCGCTCAAAACTGGGTTTTCCTTCCGTCAGGGTGCCCGTCTTGTCGACGATCAGCGTATCCACTTCGCGCAGGCGCTCGATGGCTGCCGCGTCGCGGAACAGGATGCCTTGGGTGGCCGCCTTGCCGGTCGCCACCATGATCGACATCGGCGTGGCCAGGCCCAGAGCGCAGGGACAGGCGATGATCAACACCGAGACACTGTTGATCAACCCGAAGACCCAGCCCCGCTCCCCGCCGAACAGGCCCCAGGCAAAGAAGCTCAACAGCGCAATCAGCACGACGCCGACGACAAAATAGCCCGCCACCACGTCGGCCAACCGCTGCATGGGGGCCTTGGAGCGCTGGGCCTGTGCCACCATCTGGATGATCTGCGCCAGCACGGTTTGGGAGCCGACTTTTTCGGAGCGGATCACCAGACTGCCCGAGGTATTGAGCGTGGCGCCGATGACCTTGTCGCCTGCGTGCTTGGACACCGGTAATGGTTCGCCGGTCAGCATCGACTCATCCACCGCGCTGCCACCCTCAGTGACTTCCCCGTCCACCGGCACCTTCTCGCCGGGCCGGACCCGCAGCAGATCCCCCACATGGACATGATTCAGGGGAACGTCTTCCTCGCTGCCGTCCGCCCTGATCCGGCGGGCGGTCTTCGGCGCCAGGCCCAGCAGAGACTTGATCGCCGCCGAGGTCTGGGAGCGGGCTCGCAATTCCAGCATCTGCCCGAGCAGCGTGAGGGAAATGATGACGGCGGCGGCCTCGTAATAGACACCAATGCGGCCGTGAGCCTGGAACGAGTCCGGAAACAGCCCAGGGGCAAAGGTGGCGACCACGCTGTAGGCGAAGGCAGCCCCGGTGCCGAGACCGATCAAGGTCCACATGTTGGGGCTGCGCAAGACGACGGATTGCCAGCCCCGCACAAAGAAAGGCCAGCCGGCCCACAGCACGATGGGCATGCTGAGCAGCAGCTCCAACCAGGTCCGTTGGGTCGGCGACACGACCGTCAACTGGTGTCCCAGCATGGCGAGCGCAACGACAATGATCGTCATTGGCAGGCTGTACCAGAAGCGGCGATGGAAATCCCGGTATTCGGCGTTTTCCTCGTCGTCGTCAAGCAACGGCAAAACCGGCTCCAGCGCCATGCCACATTTGGGACAAGTGCCCGGACCGGGCTGTCGCACTTCCGGATGCATCGGGCAGATGTATTCGGCTCCGACCACGGGAGCCGGTACTGGCGATGGAGCCAGATAGCGAGTGGGTTCGGCATCGAACTTGGTTTTGCACTTGGCGCTGCAAAACCGATAGTGCAGCCCCTGATAGTGGGATGCATGGGGAGACTCTGGCTCGACCGTCATGCCGCAGACAGGATCGATAGAGGCATTGTTCAACCCATGCTGCGCTGAATCATGGTGATGCGAGTGCTGAGTCATTGCAGGATTCTCTATTCTAAATTTTACGGACTTTGGCGGTTTGTCGAGACCGCTGCAAGGCTTCGTTGCTCAACATGATGACCTCGATTTCCTCGGTGATTTCTTCCTGGCGCAAGAGGTTGTACTTGCGCTGCAACTCGTCGGCATTTTCTTCCATGCGCTGCATGGCGCCTTCCATGTGTTGTAGACGACGGCGGTTCTCCGCCATCAGCGAACCGAAGAACACGTCGTGCATCTGAGCCCAGAGGTAGTGACGGGCTAATTCCGCAAAGAACTTCGGAGCCGCCAAGGTCAACTGGGGTGGATAAGCGAAGCGCGGCACGACTTGTCCAGGATTCGGCGCCGGTAGGAGGGAGCGCGCGCCCACCTGACTTTCCCCTTCGCGATGAGCGTAGACTGATATGGTGAGTAGTCCGTGTTCACCCACTCGCGGCTGCAATTCACCGAGCGCATCCATAAGGCGCTGTAGCACTGGCGGTACCTCCTCGGCGACGCTGGGGCCATCGAAGGTAGCCGTTATGCGCGGCTCCCTTCCCAGTTTCGCTGCAAGCCGGCGCCCTACCACCAGCACATCGGAAGGACTGCCCGCAGTTTGTCGCCAATGGTCGCGCAGAGCCTGTGCCAAGGATTCGTTGAAGTCGCCGCAGAATCCCCGTTGCGAGCCGATGGCGACGACTATACCCGGCGTAGCCGATTCGGAGCGATAGCCGATTTCCGGGTGGTGGGCGAGGAAGTCCGTAGCCGTACCTTCAATACTGGCCAGCACCCGGTGCTGATGGGCAAGGAAGCGGGCCAGTTTGTGGGTTTCCATGAGAGATATGTTTTTCATCGCCCCCATGATGCCGCCGATGTCTTTGAGCGTTGCCAGATGCTTCTGGATTTGCCCGCGCTTACTCATGGCACGGCCATTTCCTGCATCCATGCCGTCACTGCCTGCCGCCAATCTTCGCGACTGTCGCCGAGGGTCAGTGGCCCTTGTGCGACGCATTGGGCCAAATGGCCCAGGTAGTCGGAAATCGCGCTCGCGGCCAGGGTGTCCAACAGCCCCTCGTTATAGGCCACCATCCAGGCGAGTTGGAACTCGATGGGCAGCGGCGCCAGCCGCTCCTGCTTGAATATTTCTCTCAGCAGCCGGCCGCGACGGATTTTGGTTTCCATCGACGCTTCCAGTTGCGAACCGAAGCGGCTAAATACCTCCAGTTCAAGGAACTGGAGGTAATCGAGCTTCATGCGCCCTGCCTCCTCCTTGATGCGAGGATGTTGCGCCTTGCCGCCGATGCGCGAAACCGACTTGGTTACATCGATCGCCGGCAAGCAGCCGCTGGCGAACAGGTTCTGGTCGAGATAGATCTGGCCATCGGTGATTGATACCAGGTTGGTGGGAATGTAGGCCGCGATCTCGCCCTGCTCAGTTTCCACCAGCGGCAGTGCAGTCATGCTGCCGCCGCCGTGCACCGGGGCCAGACGGGTGGAACGTTCGAGCAGGCGAGCATGCAGGTAGAAAATGTCTCCGGGATAGGCTTCGCGACCTGGCGGTCGGCGCAGCAACAAAGACAGCTCACGGTAAGTACGAGCGTGGGTGGTTAGATCGTCGTAGACCACCAGCGTATCCTTCCCTTGCCACATCCAGCCCTCGGCCACGGCGCAACCAGCAAAGGGCGCCAGATACTTGAGGCCGGGCATGGCGGTGGCCTCGGCCACGACGACGGTCGTATGAGCGAGAGCACCGGATTCGCGCAACACGTCGAGGCTGTTGATGACACTGGAACGCTTCTGCCCGATGGCGACATATACGCAATAGACGTTCTTCCCCCGCTGGTTGATGACGGTATCGAGTGCCAGCGAACTCTTGCCGACGCCGTTGTCACCGATGATCAACTGACGCTGACCGCGGCCGACAGGAATTACGGTGTCGATGATCTTATTGCCGGTGTAGAGCGGTTGGTCAACGAAGTCCCGCGCTAGGATGGGCGGCGACAGCACGTCCAGTTCGCGGCGTCCATCACATGCTGGGGCGGTACCGCCGTCGAGTGGTCCACCAAGAGGATCGATGACTCGGCCCAGTAAGGCGTCGCCGACACCGATCCCGAGACGTTCGTCAGAGCGATAAGCCAGTGCGCCGGCACTCAAGGCCGCGCTCTGCTGCAGAAGAATCGCACCCAGCAGTTCCTCTTCGAGATGGAAAACCAGTGCCCGGCTACCGTCTTCCAAGTTCAGAATCTCATCCATGGCGGCCGATGGCAAGCCTTTGATCCAGGCAATACCGTCGCCAATCGAAATAACCCGTCCTTGTTCAGTCATTCGCAACCCGAATTGATAGCGGGTTAACCAGTCCGATGCGTCGGCGTGAGGAATCGTCAGACTAGCGCTTGGCGTCGGCATGCTGGGCCTCGGCAAAAAAATGCAGTTCGTCCAACAGGCTCGCGCGCAACATCCAAGAGCCCATGCTAAGACGTAGTCCCGCCATCAGTTCGGGGGCGTGCTTGAACGTGCAAGCCACCGGCCTTCCCAGCAGATGGTCAAGGGCTTGATTAAGGCCGGCGCGTTGAGCCTCGTCCAGAGAGTAGGCACTGGAGATATTCACCCCGTCCCTCTGTCCGGCAGTGCGTAACGCCTGCAACTGCTGGTCCGGTAAGTGCGGCATATCTTCGAGCAGCACGCCGCGTATGCGCTCTTCCAGTTCGGAGCAGGCAAGACGCGACAGCAGAGATGCAGCGAACCGTCCGCCCTCGGCTCGGGCCTCCTCCTCCAGCCGCTGCCGCTGCTCCAGGTTGCGCCGCTGCTCTATGGCACGCAGTTTGTTGCGCTCCTCGTCCAAGGAAGCTTGCAGAACCGTCATCAGCCTGGCGCGTTCCGCATCCATCTCCTGTTGCAGTTGCTGACGGGTCTGCGCCTTTTCCTGTTCCCATTCGGCCGTCCGGTTGTCGTACTGGCACTTGAGCACGTCGGCCTCGTTCTGCGTCGCCTGGGCGTCAGCCAGGGTCTTTTCAATTCCGGCCTGGCGCTGTGCAATGACGGTCGTTACCGGCTTGTACAGAAAGTGCTGCAACAGCCACACCAGCACCAGAAAGTTGATGATTTCGAGCGCGAAGGTCGTACCGTCGAATTCCATGGTTGCCTCGCTACTTCAGCAGGTATTCGAGCAACGGGTTGCGGAACAGGATGATCAGTACCACCACCAGTACATAGATCGCGAGCGACTCGATCATCGCAAGACCGATGAACAAGGTGCGCGTGATGGCTTTTTCCGCTTCTGGCTGCCGTGCCAAGGCGTCCAGCGCTTGGCTGATAGCACGCCCCATGGCCAGCGCCGGAAAGAACACACCAATGGCCACCGCCAAAGCGGCGGCGACAGTCGATGCGGTGGTAAACAAGGTCAAATCATTCATGGCTCACTCCTTTTCCTGACTGTGTTTGAGTTGCTGCGACTGGATGGCACCGGCGACATAGATCAATGCCAGCATGCCGAAAATGTAGGCCTGCACCACGGCCTCGATGATGTGCAGCATCAGCACTGGCACCGGTGCCAGGAAGCCCGCCACCAGTAACACTAGAAGGGCTGCCATTTGCAGGCTGAAGATATTGCCGAACAAACGCACGGCCAGCGCCACGGTACGGGTGATTTCACTGATTAGATGAAACGGCAGCAGGATGGGGTTAGGCTGCAAGTAATGGCGCAGGTAACTCTTCAAACCATGGCTGCGAAGGCCGTACCAGTGGACGGCGAGGAACACCAGGATTGCCAATCCCGCCGTCAGCGACAAGTCCCCCGTGGGTGAACGCAGCCCGGGAATCAGGCTCACCAAGTTGGCAGCGGCGATGAATATCCACAAAGTGGCGATGAAAGGCATGACCTGTCGGTAGTGGTCGGGCAGCACGGTGCGGACGGCATCCTCAATGGCGGCAACGATCCCTTCGACCACCACCTGCCACCGCCCCGGCCTGAGGCGAATACCTCGGGTCACTGTCCACGCGGCTGCCGTCAAGGCCAGCATGATTCCCCAGGTTACTATTACCGTATTCGTGATGAAGAGCGGGCCGATGTGGAAAACCTCGGTGATGAAGCTGCTTGAACTGGCCATGACGAACTCCTATTCCCGCACGAAGTAATAGACGTTAACGGCCCCGAGAACGATGCCGAGAAAGATCAGGCTAAGGGTCCAGCGCATCGAATAGCCCTCGAAAAAACCATCGATCCAGCGCCCCAGGTAAGCGCCTCCGATCACCGGCAGTACGAACAGTAAGCCAAGGATGCCGACATAGGCGGTTTGTGCCAGCACAGTCGGCCGCTCCTTCTCGGCACGTTCCAAACGCTCGGCCTCTTTTTCGACCTGTTCCGCAAGTTTTTTCTCCTCGCTCATACCGTGCCCCTAGCCTCACGTTGCAGGGTCCATAGACGTTTCAGCATCTCGTCCTCCAGACGATTCATGCTTTCCGTGACTGCGCGTAGCTTTTCCTCATCGGCCCGCAACTCCTCACGCCAGGCCATGCTGACGCGCTTGTAATCAGGATCGTAGAGATAGCGCCGGGTGTTGACGTAAAGCTCGTTGTCGACGAAATAGAGTACCGCGCCGGGCAGAGCCAGAAACCGCCAGGCGCCGTCGGCGGTACGGAAACGCGCAAGACCAGTGGCCAGCGAAGTCATCATGCGTGCATGCCCGGCGAGGATGCCAAAACTGCCCGACTCGTCGGCTGCAATAAAGCTGACCGCATCATCAATGCGCTCGTACTGAGTGCCGCTCTGTAGATGCAGGACGAAGGTGTTCATGATGCGGCCTTCATGCTGCCGCGCATATAGCAGCGGTCTTCTGGCAACTCGTCATATTCGCCGCGCAGGAAGGCTTCGCAGTCGTCGAGGGTGTCGGCGAGCGGCACGCTGGCGCCGCTGATCCCAGTGTGCTGGGCGACGACGTGGAAAGGCTGGGTCAGATAGCGTTGGAGTTTACGCGCCCGAATGACGATGGTGCGGTCAGCCTCAGACAGCTCCTCCATGCCCAGCATCATGATGATGTCTTCGAGCTCGCGATAGCGGGCCAGATGGGCGCGCACCCCTTCGGCGACCACATAGTGGCGGTCGCCGAGAAAATGCCGGTCCATCATCTTGCTGGTAGACAACAGCGGATCGATGGCGGGGTAAATGCCCTTGCTGGCCTGGAGCCGCGACAGGATCACCGTGGTATCGAGGTGGCTGAGGATGGCGCTCACCGCCGGATCGGTCATGTCGTCGGCTGGAACATAGATCGCCTGCACCGAGGTAATGTCGCCGGCGGTGGTGGAGATGATGCGGTCCTGTAGTTCAGCCACTTCGGTCATCAGGGTTGGCTGATAGCCGACGGTCGCAGGCATACGCCCTAGCAGGCCCGATATCTCGCTGCCGGCCTGGACGAAGCGGAAAACGTTGTCCATCAGCAGCAGGACTTCCTTGTGCAGGGTATCGCGCAGGTACTCGGCGTAAGTCAGCGCTGTCATGCCGACACGGAAACGCACACCCGGCGATTCGTCCATCTGACCGAACACCATTAGGGTCTGCGGCATGACACCGGCGTCCTGCATCTCGTGCCACAGTTCGTGACCTTCACGGATACGTTCACCAACCCCGGCGAACACCGAGACGCCCTGGTGCAACGCGACGATGGCATGCATGAATTCCATGATGAGTACGGTCTTGCCCACGCCGGCGCCGCCGAACAGTCCGGTCTTGCCACCCTTGATGAAGGGCGCCAGCAGATCGACCACCTTGATGCCGGTCTCCAGGATTCCCTTGGCATTGACGGTTTCGTGCAGCGGTGCCGGTTTGGCTAGGATGCCCCGTGTTTCGCCAACCGGCAGGGGCGAGCCACCATCCAATGGATGACCGAAAACATTGAGCAGGCGTCCCAGGCACTGGGGTGACGTTGGAACCTGTAGGGCCGCTCCGGTATCGAAGACCGGCATGCCTCTTTGTAGTCCACTGGTCCGGTTCAGCGTGATGGCGCGAACGCGCTTTTCATCGAGGTGTTGATGGGCTTCGAAGGTATAGGTTTCGTGATCGATCTGCGTGTAGAGCGCCTGATGCAGCGGCGGCAGGCGGTCACAGACAATGTCCACCACCGGACCGTGAACCTCGCTAATGGTCCCAATTTGCGCGCTATTGCTGGTAAGCCGGGCAATCGCTTCGATCTTTGCCGCGAATTGCTTCAGGCAATCGGTGGAACAAAAATAGTAAACACCTTCGCCATCGCGCAAGCTACCCGCTGCGGTTTCTTCATCCACGGTCATGCCACAAACCGGATCGATGGCCATTTCGATTTACCCTTTAGACGATGGCGGTACAAGACGCCCGAGCAGCAAGGCTTTCAGCGCATCACGCGCGGAAAACTATCCGCCGACAGCGAACAGATTTCCGTAACCGCCGGAACATGTTAGTGGGAGTGACCAACGCTCGATCCGCTGCCGGAGCTTCCCCCATAATATCCGCCACCAGTACCGCAGCCACCCAACAATACCGCGGCCACTGCCACTGCTACAGCGACAATCCACATCTTATTCGACATCACTTTCTCCTTGAATTGAATAATGGCTTCGTGCTTGATCTCCCTCGCCTGACGACTTCAATCGAAACGAACTTGATATTCCTTTCCAGCCTTGTCCAGGCAAATGCCTTGAGGCGCGCTTCCCGATGCCCACGTCAGGCGACACGACAATTCAGATCCGTCCTGCGCTTTTGGTACTAGCTCTGCCGAATAAACTTCATGGGTCTTGTCGAACCCAGCGAAGATTCGATCCCAGTGTTTGGGGTTCGAGTTCCTGTAGCGTTTGCGTAGTTCGGCAAGATTGGTGTCACGGTGAACCTCGAAACCTTCTGCAACATACTTCTGTTCTGCCGACTCAAGAACCAAGCGATTTTGTTGCCCGCGCAAAAACTCACCCCTCAATAGCTCCGGCGACGAATCTTTCGATAGTTGATACGGACTGGCTGCACAACCACCGAGCACGAGCGACAAGCCTAAAGTAGCCAAGTTGGTTTTCCACATGATGTGCGCTCCTTAAACGGGTGACTATCAGCAAACTACATCGCCGACTCGCGTAGTGATCCAGACACCGAACAGTCTGCGCCTTCGTAGCTGTCAGACAGATGTCTCGCTGATTACATTCCCGTCAGGAACTCACGGTATACCCTGCCCCACCTGTCAGACAGATAGGGAAACACTGAACAAGTGGTGAACGATTTTCCGGCCGATGAGTCAGACGGTGGATTCGAACAGCACGAGATAAAACGATGAAGCAATTGACGCTGGCCGCAGGAAGAGGATTCGAGAAGCACGGACGCCCGACGCGCAAGGCGGAATTTCTGGCGCGCATGGAAAGCCTGATCCCGTGGGCGGAGTTCTGTGGGCTGATCGAACCGTACTACCCGAAGGCGGGAAACGGTCGGCCGCCGGTGGGCCTGGAGCGGATGCTGCGCATGTACTGCGTAGCGAACTGGTTCAACTTGAGCGACGAAGCCTGCGAAGATGCGCTCTATGACGTTCCGGTCTTCCGCGAGTTCTGCCGGATCGACCTCGGGCGAGAGCGGGCGCCGGATGCCACGACGCTGCTCAAATTTCGCCACCTGCTGGAAGAGCATCAACTGGGCGCGATGCTGTTTGCCAAGGTCGGCGAATTGCTGATGGCCAATGGTATGCGGCTCTCTGGCGGCACCATCGTCGATGCCACGCTGATCGCTGCACCGCCCTCGGTCAAGAATGAGGAGAAGTGCCGCGATCCGGAAATGCACCAAACCAAAAAAGGTAAGCAGTGGCACTTCGGCATGAAGCTGCACATCGGCGCCGACAGTAAGACCGGGCTGGTTCATCGCGCGAGCGTCACGGCGGCCAACGTCCACGACAGCCACCAAGTGCCTAACCTGCTGCACGGCGACGAGACCCGTTTTTATGGCGACAGCGCCTACCGGGGTAAGAATCAGCGAGCGCGGCTCAAGCAGATTGCGCCGAATGCCAAAGACTTCACCAACAAACGGGCCTACAAGAATCGTCCACTGACGGACGCCGACAAGGAAACCAATCGGCGCAAGTCCAGTGTGCGGTCCAGGGTCGAGCATCCGTTTCTTACCCTGAAGCGCCTGTGGGGCTTTGCCAAGGTGCGCTACCGCGGATTGGCGAAGAATGCGAATCGGGCGTTTGCCATGCTGGCAATGCTGAACATTAGCAAGTGGGGACGACCGCTGACGGGAGAGGTGCGTCTGGTATGAGCGAAAAGCACGGAAATACCCCCCGCTTCGGCCCCGAAACGGCGATTGGTCGGATGAAAAATCGATTCGGTTCAACTTTTTCTCTCAACAGGAACTCGTCACCAGACTTCTCGGCCGCTTATTCAGCGCTTCCATAGGGCTTGCATGCCATATCCGATCCGAGATTGTGGCCAACCCACAAGTCGGAAAGATGCTGGGAAAGCTCAGCTCTGTCCAGATTTCCCAGCATCGCTGATGGATCAGCGAGTTTCGTTCCATTTCCCACCACCTATTTCTCCAACCCGCGCTTCAGGCACCATTGCTTGACCAGCGCATAGATGGCTGGAATAACCGCCAGCGTCAGCACCGTCGACGAAATCATTCCGCCGACCATCGGAGCGGCAATCCGGCTCATGACTTCCGATCCAGTTCCAGTGCCCCACATGATGGGCAGAAGACCGGCCATGATGGCCACGACGGTCATCATCTTCGGCCGCACGCGCTCGACAGCACCTTCCATCACGGCCGCATAGAGGTCTTCCGTGTTTGGCTGCCGTCCCGCCAGCACCGACTTTTGCTTCGCGGCTTCCCAGGCATGGTCGAGGTAGATCAGCATGACGACGCCGGTTTCTGCCGCGACCCCGGCCAGCGCTATAAAACCCACCGCCACCGCTACCGACAGGTTGTAGTTGAGTAGCCACATCAACCAAACCCCGCCGACCAGTGCGAAGGGAACCGAGAGCATGACGATGAAGGTCTCGGTCAGGCGCTTGAAGTTGAGGTAGAGCAGCAGGAAGATCGACAACAGCGTTACCGGGATCACGACCTTCATTTTTTCAATGGCCCGCTCCATGTACTCAAACTGGCCACTCCAGGTGACGTAATAGCCGGGCGGGAACTTGACGTTTTCGGCCACGGCCTTCTTCGCGTCGGCGACATAGCCACCGATGTCCCGGTCGCGGATGTCGACGTAGATATAGGCGGAAAGCAGCGCGTTCTCGGTGCGGATCGACGGCGCCCCCTTGGCCACCTCCACTTTCGCCAACTGACCCAAGGGGATCATTGCGCCCCCCATGGTCGGCACCAGTACCTCACGGGCGATCTGCTCCGGATCGGAGCGCAGCTCGCGCGGATAACGAACGGTGACGCCGAACCGCTCCCTCCCCTCGACCGTGGTAGTCACCATTTCACCGCCCAAGGCGGTACCGATCACGTCCTGCAAGTCGCCAATCGCCAGGCCATAGCGGGCTAGCTGCTCGCGGTCCGGTTTGATGTTGATATAGAAGCCGCCCGTAATGCGCTCGGCAAAGGCGCTGGTGGTGCCGGGAACGGCTTTCACGGCAGCTTCGATTTGCTTGGCCAGCTTCTCCATTTCATCGAGGTTCTTGCCGAAAACCTTAATCCCGATCGGCGTCCGAATACCGGTGGACAGCATGTCGATGCGCGCCTTGATCGGCATGGTCCAGGCATTGGCAACACCGGGAAATTGCAGGGCCTTGTCGAGTTCGGCAATCAGCTTGTCGGTGGTCATACCGGGGCGCCATTCGGATTCAGGCTTGAGGTTGATTACCGTCTCGAACATTTCGGTTGGCGCCGGGTCGGTTGCCGTGTTGGCGCGACCGGCCTTGCCGTATACCGAGCTGACCTCGGGGAAACTCTTGATGATCTTGTTCTGCGTCTGCATGAGTTCCGCTGCCTTGGTGATCGACATGCCTGGCAGGGACGCGGGCATGTAAAGCAGGGTTCCCTCATTGAGCGTCGGCATGAACTCGGAACCAAGCTTTGCGGCCGGATAGATCGAGACACCAAGGGCGAGCAGCGCCAGCGCGATAGTCATCTTCTTCCAGCGCATCACCCAGGCAATGATCGGGCGATAGACCCAGATCAGGAAGCGGTTCACCGGGTTTTTCGCCTCGGGCATGATCTTGCCGCGGATAAACAGCATCATCAGCACCGGGACCAAGGTAATCGACAGCAGGGCGGCGCCGGCCATGGAGAAGGTCTTGGTGTATGCCAACGGCGAGAACAATCGTCCCTCTTGTCCTTCAAGGCTGAAGACCGGCAGGAAGGAGACGGTGATGATGAGCAGCGAGAAGAACAGTGCCGGCCCGACTTCCTTGCAGGCGGCGAGCATGGCATCAGCGCGATCACTGGTCGAGTGCCCCTCGGGCAGGCGCTCCAGATGCTTGTGTGCGTTTTCGATCATGACGATGGCGGCGTCGATCATGGCGCCGATGGCGATGGCGATGCCGCCCAGGCTCATCAGGTTGGAGTTCATGCCCAGGGAGCGCATGGCGATGAAGGCGATCAACACGCCAACCGGCAACATCAGAATGGCGACCAGGGCACTGCGCACATGCAGCAGGAAGACGATGCAGACCAGGGCGACGATGATCGATTCCTCAAGCAGCGTCCGCTTGAGGGTGTCGATGGCGCGGTGGATCAGTTCCGAGCGGTCGTAGACGGTCTGTATCGTGACCCCTTCGGGCAAGCCGGGACCGATTTCGGCGATCTTGGCTTTCAGGTTATGGATGACTTCCAGCGCGTTCTGACCATAGCGGGCCATGGCAATGCCCGACACCACTTCACCCTCGCCATTGAGTTCGGTCAGGCCGCGCCGCTCGTCCGGCGCCAGTTCGACGCGGGCGATGTCGCGGATCAGCACCGGTGTGCCCTTGTCGCTCTTGACGACCAGCATCTCGATGTCGCCACGGCCGGTCAGATAGCCCTCGCCACGCACCATGTATTCGGTCTCGGCCATCTCCACGACGCGCCCACCGACATCGCGATTGGAGTCACGAATCACCTGCGCCACTTTCATCAACGGAATGCCGTAGGCGCGCAGCTTGACCGGATCGACCGTGACCTGATAGGTCTGCACGAAGCCACCAATAGAGGCGACTTCGGCGACGCCGTGCGCCTTGGTCAGTTGGTAGCGCACGTACCAGTCCTGGATGGTGCGAAGCTCGGCCAGCGTCTTGTCCTTGGCCAGCAGCGCGTACTGATAGACCCAGCCAACCCCGGTGGCGTCCGGCCCGAGCGACGGCGTGACGCCCTTGGGCATGCGGCTGGACGCGAAATTCAGGTATTCGAGCACACGCGAGCGTGCCCAGTAGATGTCGGTGCCATCCTCGAAGATAATGTAGACGAAGGATGCACCGAAGAAGGAGAAGCCGCGCACCACCTTGGATTTCGGCACCGACAGCATGGCGGTGGTCAGGGGATAGGTCACCTGATCCTCGACCACCTTCGGCGCCTGCCCGGGGTACTCGGTATAGACGATGACCTGAACGTCGGAAAGATCCGGCAGCGCGTCGATCGGCGTCCGCAGTACGGCGAAGACGCCCCAGATGATGATGAACAGCGTGGCGAGCAGAACCAGGAAGCGGTTCCTGCCCGACCAGTCGATGATATTGGCTAGCATAGCGTTACCCGTTTCCGTGGCGGATCAGTGAGCGGCATGGGCCGCCGGGCGCGCGGCGCCGGTTCCCGCCAGTTTGACGATGACCCACTCGCCGGGCTTGCGTTCGACGAAGGTGAACTCGATGCTCGCCCCCGGCTTGAGATTACCGATCAGGCCAGAATTGGCCAGCGTGAAGTCCATCGTCATCCCTGGCCATTTAAGCGTGGCGACCGGGCCATGGGTAATGGTGACGGTCCCTGCTTTCAGATCAATAGCGTCGAGTTTCCCCTCGCCGCGATGATCGGCACTGGCTGGTTTGGCGCCCTCACGACTCTCGGAACCGACAGCAGCGGCCGGTGCGGCTTGTGCCGCCGCCGCCCCGCCGCCGTGGGAGGCATGACCAAAACCGCCAACCGCCGCCTTGAGGTTGCTTTCGGCATCGATCAGGAAATTGGCTGTCACCACCACCGGCTCGCCGTCCTTGACGCCTTCGATGACCTCAACATAGGTATCGCTGCGGGCACCGAGCTTGACCTCGCGCGGTTCAAAGCGACCTTCTCCGGCCTGGATCAGCACGATGCGGCGGGTGCCGCTATCGATGACAGCCGAGATGGGTATCGTCACCACCGAGCCCTTGGCAGCCACCGGCAATTCCACCTGGGCGAACATACCCGGCTTGAGCAGTTGGCTGGGGTTGGCCACCTCGACGCGAACAGGGACGGTACGTGTCTCGGCGTTCAGCGTCGGATAGACGTAGGTAATAGCGCCGGTGAAGGCTTTGTCCGGATAGGCGTTGATTCGCACCGTTGCCTTGGCGCCAGGCTTCACCAAGCCGATATCCTGCTCGAACACGTCGGCCACCACCCAGACAGCGGACAGGTCGGCGACCTGATAAAGCGCCTCGCCCGGCATGAAGCGCATGCCTTGGAGCGCCTTCTTTTCGATAACGATGCCGGCGACCGGCGAGCGATAGGTCAGCGTGCGTTTGGTCTCGCCGGATTTCGCCAACGCCTTCAACTGCTCTTCGGAGATGTCCCAGTTTTTCAGGCGCATCAGGCTCGAATCGGCTAGCTGGCGCATCCCGCGTTGCGCCTCACCGCCGACGTCCTTCAACGAATCGACACCTTGCGCGGCAATCGCGTATTCGCGCTGGGCAGATACCAGTTCGGGGCTGTAGACCTCGAACAGCGGCTGCCCCTTGCCAACCGGTTGCCCAGTGGCGTTCACATGCAGCCGTTCAACATAGCCTTCGAACTTGGGCGTAATGGCGTAGGTGCGCCGTTCGTCCGGCTCGATGCGGCCGGCGGCACGGACGACGCGGTCAAGCGAGCGCAGCTTCGCGGTTTCGGTCCTGACGCCGAGCTTCTGGACTTTGTCGGTGCTGATCCTGATCTGGTTGGCGGCAGCGGGTTCATCGTCCTGCTCACCCTCATAGACCGCGATGTAGTCCATCCCCATCGGATCCTTCTTCGGAGTTGGCGATGTATCGGGCAGTCCCATCGGGTTGCGGTAGAAGAGCAGTTTGCGCGGCTTGCTTTCGGCGGCAGGCGCTGCTGCTGACTGCACCGGCATTGCTGATGCCCCGTGTTCACCGCCCTTGCGCGTGCCCATCCAATAGCCGCCTCCCGCCGCCGAAACCGCCACGACAGCCGCCAGCACCACTCTCGCTCCCTGTTTCATAGTTCTTCTCCGATCAATCGTTCTATATCCGCCAGGCGACCCTGTTGTTCCGCTTGTGCCTTGATGACATCCTGTTTGGCTTTTCGGATCTGTCGTTGGGCATCGAGTAGCGTGGCAAAGTCCACCTTGCCGGTCTCATAGCCAGCCAGCGCCGCCTTGAAGGTGAGTTCGGCCTGCGGCAGCAGGCTTGTCTGCGCCAGTTGTTCCAGACGGCGCGCCGCGTCAATGCCCGAGAGGTTTTCCGAAAGATCAGCCAGCAGTTGGTTGGCTGTGGCTTCCTTGCGCGCCTTCGCCGCATCGAGCATTTTCTCGGCCTCGCGTTCCTGGCTGCGCCGGCTTTCCTGTTGCAGCGGGATGTTCAGTTCGAACATCACTTCCCATTCATTGACCCGGTTTCGGGTCTGGATCGGCGAAACGCCGACAGTGAAATCAGGATAACGGTTGCGGTAGGTCAGGTCACGGTTCTTTTCCGCCGCACGGATCTTGGCGTCGTCAGTGAATAGCTGCGGATTCTTGCCGCGCAACCGGTCCTCCAGCGTCACATAGTCGAGCTTGGCGGGGCTAGGCACCGACCGCAGTTGTTCAGGATCAGCCAGCGGCGACTGGGCGGGACGTGCCAGCAGCGCATTGAGGCGTGCGCGCGTGTGATGGTGTTCTGTCTCCATCTGGATCAGTTCGTTGCGCATGGAGGTGCGTTCGACCTGGGCGCGGATCGCGTCCTGTTGCGGAGCCAACCCGCCGGCATAGCGCGCCTGACTGATGCGTTCCATGCGATCAATAAGGTCGATAACTTCCTGGTTGAGCCGGATCAGCCGCGCGACTGCGAAATACTGGCCATACGCCGTCTTGATGCGAGCTGCCTGCTCCGCCCAGGTAAGGCCGGCCTTACCCTGCGCAGCTTGGGCTTCCGCTTCGGCCGCTTCGCGCTTGAGATCGCGCTTACCCCAGAACGGGAGCGATTGCATCACCGTGTATTTGGTGCTGCCAACACGGCTTGGCAGCAGATTAAAACTGGTACCGGATTCGGCGCCGAAGTTGGTCACGTTCTGCAACTCTGTACGCAGCACCGGATCGGGCAAGGCTCCTGCCGGATAGATCCGCTCGCCTGCTGCTTCGGCCTCCAGACGCATGGCGGCGTACTCGGGATTGCGCGACTTGGCATAGTCGAGCAGGCTCTCGACCGTTCGTCCCGGCGGCGTTTCCTGCGCGACAGCAGGAAATGCCGCCAAGGCCAATAGCATCGCCAATGTCCGCGTGGTAGTCACGCCTCGCATACAACCTCCCATTGAAATCGGATAGTTCGTTCAATCAAAACGGAATGCCACAAAACTGGCACGGCATTACGCGATATCTTTTTCTTGTCTGCCCGGTGGGCTTCCCTGCGACAGGCTGGCGCCTACTTCACGCCCGTCACAGCGTACCCCTTGCCTTCCTTGACGAATTCGAACTCGACCTTCTTGCCCACGGCCAGTTTGTCGAGCAGCGCCTTGTCCTTGACGGCGAAGCCCATGGTCATGGCCGGCCAGTTGAGACTCTTTACCGGCTCATGGGCGAAGGTCGCCATCCCGGCCTTGGCATCGATTTCCTTTACCACGCCGACGGCCTTATGGGTGGCGCCAGCCATGGCCTTCTGGTCGCCCATGTCCATGCTCCTCATGTCGCCCATCTTGTCGGCAGCAAAAGCGGTGCCCGCCCCGAAGGCCAGGGTGATCAAGAGGGTGAACGTTGCGGATTGCTTCATGGTGCTTCCTTTCACTACGGGTAAGAATCGATTCTTGTCGTCGGATGATGGCGGACGGCCGTCGGGCCGTCCTCCGCAGGCTCAAAACTTCGGGTTCAGGGTGCCCTTTTCGGTGAGCGTCTTCCAAATGGCGTTGTTCTTCATCACCAACTTGGTCCCGTCCTTGGCTTCCATGGCCACGTTGTCCCGCATCTTGACGCGGTTGCCCGCGGCATCGATGTGGACCATGGTTCGGTCCTTCTGGACCATGACCTTGCCGCCGTCATTGAGCTCGATGGTCTCCCCGGGCTTGACCCGTTCTTCGGCAGCAAGTGCGGACAGGGACAACAGCATCAGCAGGGGAAGAATAAATTTACGCATGGTGATTCTCCTTTGTGAAATGAACAGAAATCGGCAAACAGGCTGCGCTGGGTGACAACAACATACATAGACTTACCCCTCCTTTGAAAAGCATGTCCATTGGTTGTTCTATCCACGTTGTCTATCTGGCACTTCGTCTGCGCTTGTTTTCGCGCTGATTGCGATTTTTCTGGCCCGACTGCGGCTTCCTGCTGACATGAAAAACGATGACGAAGGCAATGACGACGCCAATGAGGCTGCCGTAAATCATGTAATCAAGTAATGCCGGGGGCGCATTCTCGATGTGGTGGATACGGATGCTCATCGACCGTGTTCGGCATCGCTCCGGTGTGCGTCACGCAGAGCGACATGTTGCGGGGCGACAGGCGAATTGCTGGATGATCGCCCCTCGTCCGCTGGTTCATCGTGCTTCGAGGAGACTGGGGCCGGAGGTGCGTCGGCACGCCCAGCCGTCGAGTCTTTATGACTGGTATCGCCGCCGTGCTGATGACCACCCATCATCATGGGACCAAACGCCTGGGCCGGTGCGGCGGACAACCCTAGTATCGCAAGACTGGCGATGACGGCGATTTTTTGGCGAGCCATGTTATTGCTCCAGCACGAAGCGGACGATCGTCATCGCCCCGTTGATATGGTCGGCCGCGAAACGGATCTTGCCGCCATCCTTCATCTGGTCGAGCCATGCCATGTCCTTGACCTTGAAGACCATGGTCATCGCCGGCATGCCATTCGGCAATGGACCGTGGGATACCGTGACTTTGCCGGCGGATTTGTCGACCTTCTTCACCAAGCCATCGATCAGTGGAGCATCCGCACTTGGCCTAGCGGACATCGTGCCGTGTCCGGTGTGCGAATCGTGATCGGTTGCGGCAATACCTGGCATGGAAAAACCGGCTGCAATCAGAATGGCGATGGTGGCAATAGCTTTCATGGTGCTCTCCATTGGCGTAGTGGTTAATGCTGGACGAAGACGCGCGTCGATCCATCAGATTGGACCAGCAGCGTCTGATAGGGCATCGGCTTCGAACTTTCCATTCCCGGCGAGCCGGGCGGCATGGAGGGAACCGACAGGCCCAGGGCCTTCGGCTTCTCTTTCAGCAGACGCTGGATGTCGGCTGCGGGGACGTGGCCCTCGACGACATACCCGCCGATCTTGGCGGTATGGCAGGAACCCAACCGGTCCGGCATGCCGAGCTTCTGCCTGACCGCAGGTACGTCCTCCACGTCATGCGCCTTGACCTCGAAGCCGTTCTGCCGCAAATGCTCGACCCATTTGCCGCAGCATCCGCAATACGGACTTTTGAATACCTCGACCACAGTGGCTTGCGCCATGGCGGCGGAAGCGCCCAGAAGGGAGATCAACAGTAGTGCATGTCGGTTGAGCTTCATGACGGAGTTCCTCGGTTGTTCGGATGGAAGCAGTCTGACCCATTCATCCCGACAGGAAGCTGACCCGGAAATTACATTTCTGTTATCTGTAATCCATTTCTTTTCTCGCCCCTGCGCACGAACATCAGGGTCAGTGCTTGTGGTCGGCATGTCCATCTTTCGCGGCAGCCAGCGGGGTAAAGCGTGCCTGTTCGGCTGCCTTGCCCGGGAAGGTGATCGACACGACGACCTTCATGTCCGGCGCCGACAGGTACTTGGCCACCCCCTTGAGCCGATTGTCGCCGTCCGGAGCCAGTGTCGCGGTCGCCTTGGCCTTGCCGGCCAGGATGGTCGCCGTGCCGCTCGCACCGGCCGTCGGTAGTTTGGTGCCGGCATGATCGGTGACATACACGACCACCGCGTTGTCCCTCGCCTCCTTGCTGTCCTTGGCGACTATCAGTTCGTAGTGATAGATGCCGGCCATGCGCTGCTGACCACCGTTGGGCGCTTTCTGGGTATCCAGGACTTCGGCGGTGTGGGCAAGCAACGTCGGGCTCGCCAGACCAAATGCACTAGCGGCGGCGATCAGGAACAGGGCTTTCTTCATGGCAAACATCTCCTTGGGTGGGTGGAAGGGGTCAGAAACTTTCTTTTTCCTGGCTGGCCAACAAACGCTCCAGGGGGCGTTGTCCCCACAGCCAGAACATCACCGGGGTCAGCAGGGTATCGAGCAGGGTCGAACTGACCAGGCCGCCGAAGATCACCACTGCCACGGGATGCAGCACTTCCTTGCCCGGGGCGTCGGCGGAGAGCAGCAGCGGCATCAGTGCAAAGGCAGCCACCAGCGCGGTCATCAACACGGGTGTGAGCCGCTCCAGCGATCCGCGCACGATCATGGGCTGACCGAAGGTTTCGCCTTCGAAGGCGCACAGGTTGATGTAATGGCTGATCTTGAGGATGCCGTTGCGCGTGGCGATGCCGGTCAGCGTGATAAAGCCGACCAGTGCCGCGACCGATAGTGGTTGCCCGGAAATCCACAGGGCAATGACGCTGCCGATCAGCGCCAGCGGGATGTTGCCCATGATGATCAACGTCAGCGCCATCGAGCGGTAGCGGCTGTAGAGAACCATGAAGATCATCGTCAGCGACACCAGCGCGAGCAAGGTAATCAGTTTTGCCGCCTGCTCCTGCGCCTGAAACTGGCCTTCGAGTGCGGTGAAATAGCCTTCGGGCAAAGGTTTGGCGGCTAGCTCGGCGCGGATGTCGGCAATCACCTTCGACATGTCGCGGCCATCGGTGTTGGCTGAGAGCACGATACGGCGGCGCGAGTTCTCGCGGCTGACCTGATTGGGGCCGTCGCTTTCCTCGACGATGGCGATCTTGGACAAGGGCACGTAGCCGGTCGGCGTCTCGATCAGCAGGTCGGCCAATGCCTGCGGTCCGCGCGCGGACTCCGGCAAGCGCACCAGCAGGTCGAAGCGGCGGTTGCCTTCGATGATCTGGGTGATTTTCTCGCCCTCGATCATTTGCTCCAGCCCACGCAACAGACTGCCGGGCGCGACGCCATAGCGCGCCGCCTGCTCGTAGTCGAGGCGGATCTTGATCTGCGGAATCAGCACCTGCTTTTCGATCTGTAGATCGGTCACTCCCGGAATCCGCGCCAGCCGGTCGCGCATCTCGGCCGCCAGTCCGCGCAAGGTATCGAGATCGTCGCCGTAAATCTTCAGCGCAATTTGGGCACGCACACCAGAGAGTAGGTGGTCGAGCCGGTGCGAAATCGGTTGGCCGACGTTGGAGGCTGCTGGCAGGCTGGCTAGACGCTGCCGGATGTCGGCAATGATTTCGTCGCGGCTACGCACCGAGGCTTTCAGGTCTACGTCCATTTCGGTGTAGTGCACGCCTTCCGCATGCTCATCGAGTTCGGCGCGACCGGTACGGCGTCCGACCTGTGTCACCTCGGGTACTTGCATCACCAATTGCTCGGCCAGGGTGGCGATGTTGTTGGATTCGGCGAGCGAAGTGCCGGGATTGAGCAGGACATTGACTGTCAGCGTGCCTTCGTTAAAAGGCGGCAGGAAGGAGCGCGGAAAGAAGGGTACGCTCGCCGCGACGATGATGACCAGTGCCACGGCGCCGGCCAGCAGGCTGCGCGCATGACCGAATGACCAATGCAGAAGCTTCGCATCCCAGCGCTTGAGCCAAATTACCAGCGGGCTGTCGCCGGCGTGGAGCTGCTTCATCCGCGGCAAGAGGTAATAGGCCATCACCGGCGTTAGCGTCACCGAAACGATCATGCTGGCGAGAATCGAGACAATGTAAGCAATGCCGAGCGGCGTGAACAGCCGTCCCTCAATGCCCGGCAGCACGAACAACGGCACGAAGACCAGGACGATGATCACGGTCGCATAAACGATGGCGGAACGTACTTCCAGTGTGGCGGCGGCAATGACTTCTGCCACTGGACGCGGAGCCTCGGCGGTTCGGTTCAGCTTCAGGCGCCGCAACACGTTCTCCACGCCGACCACCGCGTCATCCACCAGCTCGCCGATGGCGATGGCCAGGCCGCCCAGCGTCATGGTGTTGATCGACAGGCCGAAGTAATGGAAGACCAGCGCCGTGGCCAGAAGCGACACCGGAATCGCCATCAGCGAAATCAGCGTGGTGCGCACGTTGAGCAGGAACATGAAGAGGATCACAGCCACCAGGATGGCGCCGTCGCGCAGCGCCTCTTCAACGTTGTTTACCGAATGCTCGATGAAGTCGGCCTGCTTGAACAGGAAGGACGGCGTATCGAATCCCTTGGGCAGGCTCTTGCCAAGCTCGGCCATTGCTTTTTCGACTTCGCGGGTCAGTTTGACGCTGTCGGCGGCCGGCTGCTTCTGCACCGACAGGATCACTGCCGGCTTACCCTTGTAACTGCCGTCGCCACGCTTGATGGCCGGGGCGAGCTTCACGTCCGCCACCTGCTTGAGCAGGATTGGCTGGCCGTTCTTGACCGTCACCACGAGATTCTGCAAGTCCTCGATCCGCGAGCTGCGACCAATCTGACGGATCAGCCATTCGCGACCCTGGGCTTCGAGAAAGCCGCCGCTCGTGTTGGCGCCAAAGTCCTTCAGGGCAGTTTCCAGCTTCTCCCGCTCGATGCCGAGCGCCTGGAGCTGCGCCGGCTTGATCTCGACGCGGTATTGCCGCACTTCGCCGCCGATCGGGATCACCTGGGCGACGCCGGGAATCGTCAGCAGACGCGGACGCACCACCCAGTCCGCGTATTCACGAACCGCCATCGGACTGATCTTGGCCGGGTCCTCATTTGTGCCGATGGGCAGCGCGATCAGCAGGATCTCGCCCATGATCGACGAGATCGGCCCGAGCTGCGGCACGATGCCGGGTGGCAAGGTTTCGCGCACCAGGTTCAGCCGTTCGGCGATCTGCTGGCGGTTGCGGTAGATGTCGGAGCCCCATTCGAACTCGACGTAGATGATCGACAGGCCAATGCCCGATACCGAGCGCACGCGCGTCACGCCCGGCATGCCGTTCATGCTCGACTCGATGGGGAAGGTGACCAGTTGCTCGACTTCCTCCGGAGCCATGCCGCCGGCCTCGGTCATCAGCGTTACCGTCGGCTTGTTGAGATCGGGGAAAACGTCGACCGGCATCTGCCGCAGGGTGATCGCGCCATAGATGATCAGCAGCAGCGAGATGCCTAGAACGATCAGCCGCTGCTTGAGCGCGGCGTGAATGATGTAGTCGAACATGTCAACGCACCTGCGAGAGCAGACCGGCGCCGATGATCACCACGCGGTCGCCGTCATGCAGTCCATCGAGGATGGCGACGTTGGCAGCATCGAGCGACTGGTGGCGAATCCGGCGAGCGACGAAGCGCTCCGCCTCGGTATGGACCCAAACCGCCGTCTCGCCAGCGCCGACTTTGGTCAGTGCCGCCCGTGGCACAGTCGCGCCCTTGACACCTTTGTCGATACGGACGATCACTTTGACCGGCTGACCAACGGCCACTGCCGCGTTAGGGTTGGTGATGCGAAACAGCAAGGGCAAGGCCTGCTCGCGCAGTTGCTGGCCTCCGCCAACAAACTTGAGGTCCAGCGCCGCTTGATCTGCCAAGGCGCTGGCGGAAACCAGGGTCTTGGCGATGCCGACATCGTAAGCCAGCGCCTCCACGGCGAGGCGGGCGGGATCGACGATCTCGAACAGCACTTCCTTGGCATCGACCACCTGCCCAGCCAACAAGTGGTGCGAGGCGCTGACGATGCCGGTCGCCGGTGCCACGAGCTGTTCGGAGGAGTCGATGCTGGCCCGAACATATGCCCGCCGCTGCTGTAACGCTGTGTGTTCAATGCGCGCTGCCTCAATCTCTTTCTGCGGCACGGCGCCTTCAAGCTGCTCAAAGCGTTTCATCTTGCCCTCGGCGATGGCCAACTGGGCTTCGAGTTCGGCGAGACTTGCTTTCTGGTTGCCACGTTCGATGGCGCCACTGATCGGGCGCAGGTAGGCCAGGACTTCGCCCTTGGTGACCCTCCTCCCAGCGGTCGGCATGCCTTTCGGGCCGGGAATCACGCTCCCGGCGAACATGGCCTGCACCCGCCCGCTGGTTTCGGGATCGGGAATGATCTGGCCGTTCAATTCAACCGTCGCCGCCAGCTCGGCGATACGCACCGGCTGGGTGCGCAAACCTAGCTGACGTTGCACCGGCTTCGGCACGAACAGACTGCCGTCTGCCAGCCGCAGCAGCGCTGCAGTCACCCCTGCTGCCCCCATTGTTCCTACCGCCGAAACGGCGGCAGGCGCCTTCTTCTTGGCGTCCTGGCTGTGATCTTCGTCGCCGTGGGCCAAGGCTGTTCCCGTGACCAACCCCAATGCCAGTGCTGCCACCAGCACATGTAAATCGATCTTGCGCATCATCAAATTCCCTTCCTGGCGCGTTTGTGACGCCGAACGGCAAACAATATTCCGGTGACCAGAAGTAGCGCCACGGAAATCCCCCAGACGACCCGCTCGCTCCAGCCGTGGGTATGCACCTCATTGGCCACGGAAGCGGAGGTATCCAGCGTTGCGGTGAGGAGGTCGACGCTATCGCCGGCCTCGACGCTGATGGTCAGTGGGTGCTTGGCCGGCGGCGGAGTGGTGGCGACATCGAGCACGTAGGTTCCGGGTGTGGTTTCGCTGGCCACGCCCTTCAGCCCCGCCCCCTCGATCTCCACCTTGGCTTGTGTCACCGGTTCATTGCTGGCGAAACGATCCACATGCACCACCAGCGTCTTGCCTTCGAGCGAGGTGACGACCTCGAATTCCTCGGTCGCTGCGGCGGCACGCGGCGTGATGCTCTGACTGACCGGGAGAGGTGCGGGTGCCGCGTGGCTATGCCCATCGCTACTGTCCCCGCCTGCCCAGACGGGCAAGGAAAAAGCGACGAGCGTCACAAGAAAAAACTTCTTCACATGCTTCACGGCAACACTCCCAGGGCTTGGTTCAAACGTGATATCGCGGCGGCGCGGGCCACGCGCTGGCGGTCTAAAAAGGCATCGGCATCAAAGGCGGCGGCCCGAATGCGCAGCAAGGTCGCCAGATCGGATTCGCCCAGCGAAAAGGCTTTCTCGGCGAGCCGCAGGTTCTCGGCGGAAAGCTGACGGCGTTCCTGCGCCATGGTCAGCTGACGTTCCGCCGACTGCAGATTGCGCTGTGCACGCTCCGCGTCGAGCCGAACCCGGGTCCGGGTACGCAGCAGGTCGGCATCGGTCTGGTTCGCCTTGGCCTGCGCCGCCGACGTTTCCCGACGCACCTGGGAACCGGATGAAAACGGAATCTTGAGTTTGATCCCAACGCTGTTGGAAAAAGACTCAGCGAAGTCGCCGCGCTCGCGCACGACCCGCAGCGCCAGTTCAGGCGCGGCACGGCGCGATTCATCGGCAACCTGGACGCGCGCACGGGCACTGCGTGCAGAAGCGGCGGTAGCGGCCAGCAACGGATGGGATGCGGCTGTATCGCCGGTTTCATCAATCAGTCGCCGGGTCGTCGGTGACTCTTCGTCCAGATCCTTCGGGGCCGGGGAACCGATAAGGGTTTGCACGGCCTGCTCAGCCTGGAGCAGCGTTGCCTCCGCCTCGATCAGCTCCGCATTGGCAACATGGGTTTCGGTTTGCGCCAGATTAGCGTCGATGCGGGACAGTTCGCCGACCTTGTAGCGCCGAACAACATCAGTTTCAAGGGCGCGTGCGGTTTCCAGGCGCCGTGCCGCCAGCACCTTGGCGCTGCGCGCTGCTGCCAACGCCCACCACGCCTCCCGCAATTCGCCGCCGACCTCCAGGCGCACGGCAGTTCGTCTGGCAACGGCTTCGTCGATGCGGCTCGCCGCCTCGCCTTCACGCGCTGCTTTCTGGCCGGGTAGCCACAGTGGCACCGCCAGTTCGACCTCGTATTCCTGCTTGCCCTGATTGCGGTTGAGCCGGTCGTTCAGGCTACCGATGCTGACCGAGCCTGGCTCGGGCGTCAGTCCGGCTGCGACATCCTTCGCAGCGCGTGCTTCGGCCTCGCGGGCATCCAATCCGGCGGCTTGCGGGTTCAAGCGCCAGGCCTGTTCCACGGCTGTCGCCAGTCCGGATTTCGACGTTTCTGCCGCCTGCACGGAAAGACCGGCGAGCAACCCGGCAGCGCAAACCGCCACTAGCCTCAGTTGGCGTGATTGACGGGAGAAGGTGGGTTTCATGTCTGCCGCGAAGATCGAAGCAGGAATACGCGACGGCTCGCAACTTCCTGACGATTATGAATATGAGTTTCCACAGCATTCGCTCCTGTTCGACGATGAGCGAATTCTGCGCAACCTTACCTAACGCCATGCTGACCTTCAGATTACATTTCGGTAATCTTTCGGCTTTGCCCATGTTGCCAGCGCACAATGATGCAAATAGCGACACGGGAGAGTGCACATGAAAATACTGGTCGTCGAAGACGAAATCAAAACTGGAGACTACCTGAGGCAAGGCTTGACCGAGGCTGGATTTGTGGTCGACCTGGCACGCGACGGACTCGATGGGCTACATCTCGCGCTGACCGATGCCTATGACTTAGCGATACTGGATGTCATGCTGCCAGGCATCGACGGCTGGGCGGTGCTACAGGGTATCCGCAGGGCCGGCAAGGACATGCCCGTGTTGTTCCTGACGGCACGCGACCAGGTGCAGGATCGCGTGAATGGACTGGAACTGGGTGCCGACGATTACATGGTGAAGCCTTTCGCCTTTGCTGAACTGCTGGCGCGGGTGCGCATCCATCTGCGGCGAGGCACCAAAGCGAAGGAATCCGAATTTCTGCACATCGCCGATCTCGAACTCGACCTGATGCGGCGACGGGTTTCCCGCTCCGGCAAACGCATCGACCTGACCGCCAAGGAGTTCGCCTTGCTGGAATTGCTGTTGCGGCGCCAGGGCGAGGTTTTGCCGCGCTCATTGATCGCTTCGCAGGTCTGGGACATGAATTTCGACAGCGACTCCAACGTGATTGAAGTCGCAATGCGACGCCTGCGCGCGAAAATCGATGATGGTTATGAGCCCAAGCTGATCCGCACCGTGCGCGGCATGGGTTACGTGTTGGAGATCACGGAGTGAACCTAGCCGGACGCAAATCCATCACTTACCGCCTGACGCTACTATTTGCGTCGGTTTCGACCGCTGTGCTGCTTGTGCTCGGACTGTTGATCGGCAGATCGGTCGAACACCATTTCGAAGAGCAGGACATGGACGTACTGACCGGCAAACTGGAACTGACCCGGCACGCGCTGGAGAAGGTTCATTCGCAAAGCGATCTGGATGCGTTGCCGCAGCAACTGGATGACTCCCTGGTGGGGCATCATGGCTTGGCGGTCGTGGTAGTGGCCCCTTCAGGACAGACCCTGTTTGTCACGAGCGGTGCCGAATTTCCACAAGTCTTGCTTGCGCGAAATCCTGCAACGGGTAACTCGCGCCTGACTATCTGGAAATCGAAGAACGGCGTACCTCTTCGCGGGATTTCGGAAGTGGTCAAAACCGGCATCCAAGGTTCAAAGCCCGCTGTCGTCGCCGTGGCGACGGACATATCTCACCACGAGCAATTCATGAGTTCGTTTCGACTCACGTTATGGTCTGTAGTGATTCTGGCTGCACTCACAACCGGATTTCTTGGCTGGATGGCCGTCAAGCGAGGGCTGGCGCCCTTGCACGCGATCAGGCGGAAGGCGGCGGCCATTACGGCGGATCGACTGCACTCCAGATTGTCTACCGAATCGATCCCGATCGAACTAGTGGACCTTGCCGAAACCCTGGATCAGATGCTGGCCCGTCTGGAGGATTCCTTCCGTCGCTTGTCGGATTTCTCCTCGGACATTGCCCACGAATTGCGAACTCCGGTCAGCAACCTGCTGACGCAGACCCAGGTCATGCTTTCGCGCGCCAGAACGGTCGATGAATATCAGGATGTGCTCGCGTCAAACGCAGAGGAACTTGAACGTATGGCGAGAATGATCGCCGACATGCTGTTCCTCGCCAAGGCCGACAACGATCTGGTGATTCCGAATCTTGAAGCCGTTGATCTTCGGGCAGAGGCGGAGGCGCTGGCCTCTTTCTACGAAGCTGTCGCCGAGGAAAACGGCGTTACTCTGACGGTAGATGGAAGCGTCACCGTAGCCGGAGACCGGTTGATGTTGCGTCGGGCCATTGGCAACTTGCTATCGAATGCCTTCGGGCATACACCCCGAGGGGGTTATGTGCGCATTCGGATTGGCATGGATAGAGATCGAATGGCAACGATCCAGGTTGAGAACACTGGCGAAACGATCTCTCCGGAACATCTGCCGCATCTCTTTGACCGTTTCTACCGGGCCGACCCCTCACGAAAACGTCTCGCCGATGGGGCTGGTCTGGGGCTGGCAATCACACGTTCGATCATTCAAGCGCACGGTGGAACTGTGTCGGTTCAGTCGGCTGAAGGTGTCACCGTGTTTAATCTGAAAATTTCGGTATTGCATTGATGCATCAGCGTCGCCGGGACTTCGCGGCTGAAGAATGGAAGTTTCCACCCTTGTGAGTTCCCTCCATGTGGCCATTTCTGTCGGACGGTTGGAGGGATGACTGCTTCAACTCGTTGAGGATGCCGCAACGGCCCGCATCGCTGGCATCCTGACAAAGTTCGCGCAGACTTTTGAGTTGCCGTTCCAGTTGACGCAGTGCGCGGATACGGCTGGCGACATGGCCAATATGCTCGTCGAGCAAGTCATTCACACCCCCACAATTTTCCGCCGGCGAATCTTTGAGGCACAGCAATAACCTAATCTCGTCGAGCGTCATGTCCAGGCTGCGGCAGTTGCGGATGAAGCGCAGTCGGTCCGCATGCGTGGCCCCATAGATGCGGTAGTTGCCGTCGGTACGCGCGGGTTCGGGCAGCAGACCCTCGCGTTCGTAATAACGGATGGTCTCCACCTGGGTGCCGGTATGGCGGGCAAGTTCCTCAATCTTCATGAGCGCCTAAACGCTGCGATCCGGCTGCATGGCAATGATGGCCATGCCGACAAGGCTCACTGCGCTGCCGATTAGATCCCAGCGTGTCGGAGTGAGGCCGTCGATCTGCCAAAGCCAGAGCATGGCGATGGCAACATAGACGCCGCCATAGGCAGCATAGATACGCCCGGCAGCGCCGGGGTGCAAAGTGAGCAACCAAGCGAATGCTGCCAATGACAGAGCGGCTGGGATGAGCAGCCAGCGGGAACGTTCGTGCGTCAAGACAAGCCACGGCAGATAGCAACCGACAATCTCAGCCAACGCCGTAATGACGAAGAGACCAGATATTCTAAAAAACTCCATCATCATTATTCCTCCCGTCATCATTGTAGCTTCTTGACTCTATAGCCGCTACAGGGTTTTAAATGTAGTCAAGCAAGGAGATTTCGCATGACATCGCCCACATCCGAACACACAATTCCGATCAAATCCTCCGGCTGCGGTTGCAGCAACAGTTGCTCGACAACGCCTTCCCTGTCAGAGCCGCAAGTCGCGGCTGGTCAGGCTGGCGCAACCGTGCTGCTGATTCCGGCGATGGATTGCCCCAGCGAGGAAAACGACATTCGCCGCGCCCTGGCGGATATCGGTGGCATTCGTTCCTTGAGTTTCCAGCTTTCAGCACGGACGCTGTCCATCGACGCCCCCGACTCGGTATTGCCCGCCGCGGTCGAGGCCATTCGGCAGGCCGGTTACGAAACCAAGACACTCGCCGCAGGCAACGAAGCAAGTGAAGGCAGTTCCGCAAAGGGCGATTTGTGGAAAGCCGTGCTGGCGCTGGCCCTGGCCACGGGTGCGGAACTGGTGCACTTTATTGCGCCCGATACGCTGCCGTTCAAGGGGCTGGGCATGGCGATGGCGGCCATCGCCATCTGGCTCGCCGGGTTGTCGACCTACACCAAGGGGCTGGCGGCATTGCGCCGAGGCCAATTGAACATGAACGCGCTGATGGGGGTCGCCGTCACCGGTGCCTTCCTCATCGGACAATGGCCCGAGGCGGCGATGGTCATGGCCCTGTATGCCATCGCCGAGCTGATCGAGGCGCGCTCGGTGGATCGGGCGCGCAATGCCATCAAGAGCCTGCTCGATCTGACACCCGATACGGCTGAGGTCCGGCAGGCCGATGGCGTCTGGCGTGAAGTCCCTGCCGGGCAGGTAACGCTTGACGCCTTCGTGCGCGTCAAGCCTGGTGCGCGAATTCCGCTCGATGGCCGCGTCACGGCGGGAACGAGCGCGGTCAACCAGGCCCCGGTCACCGGCGAGAGCATCCCGGTGGACAAGGCCGAGGGCGACATGGTGTTCGCCGGCACGATCAACGAAACCGGCATGCTCGAATTCCGGGTTACGGCGATCTCCACCAACACGACGCTGGCTCGAATCATTCATGCCGTGGAGCAAGCCCAAGGAACCAAGGCACCGACTCAGCGTTTCGTCGATCGATTTGCCGAGATATACACGCCATCGGTGTTCGCGATGGCCGTCGCGGTGGCACTGCTGACGCCCTGGCTGCTGGGCTGGAACTGGTCCGACGCGTTATACAAGGCGCTCGTGCTGCTGGTGATCGCCTGCCCGTGTGCGCTGGTGATCGCCACGCCGGTCACGGTGGTCAGCGGATTGGCGGCGGCGGCCCGGCGCGGCATTCTGATCAAGGGGGGCGTCTATCTGGAAGAAGCGCGCAAATTGCGCACTATCGCGCTGGACAAGACCGGCACCATCACCGAAGGCAAGCCGCGGCTGGTGGCGACCGAGGTATTGTCTTCAGCCGTGCCTGAAGCCCGAGTGTTGGCGTGGGCCGCCAGTCTCGCCGGGCACTCCGATCATCCCGTCTCTAAGGCTATAGCGCGCGGACTCAACCTGCCCGAAAATGGCCTCAAGGATTTCGTCGCGCTTCCCGGGCGAGGCATCGAGGCACGCACCGATGGCGAACGGCTGACGCTGGGCAATCATCGCTTGATCGAGGAGCGTGGCCTGTGCAGCAAGGAAATCGAGGCCTGGTTGGAGGTGCATGAGTCGCAGGGGCGCAGCGTGACGCTGCTGGCCTCGGAGCGGCAGGTGCTGGCGATCTTTGCCGTGGCCGACACGATCAAGAACAGCTCCCGCACGGCCATTGCTGAACTGCATCAACTTGGCGTCATCTCGGTGATGCTCACCGGAGACAACAGCGCGACGGCCCGCACGATCGCTCGCGAGGCCGGCATCGACGATGCGCGCGGCAACCTGCTGCCCGAAGACAAGCTGGCGGCCATCGAGGAAATGCAAGGCCGCTATGGTTTGACCGCCATGACCGGCGACGGAATCAACGACGCGCCGGCTCTGGCCCGTGCCGATATTGGTGTGGCAATGGGCGCAGCAGGAACCGATACCGCGATGGAGGCCGCCGACATCGTGATCATGAACGACGATCTGCGACGGATTCCCGAGGCCATTCGGCTGTCACGCCGCACCCATACCGTGCTCTGGCAGAACATCACGCTGGCCCTTGGTATCAAGGCTGTATTCCTGACGCTTGCCTTGTTCGGCAACGCCACGATGTGGATGGCGGTATTCGCCGACATGGGGGCAAGCCTGCTGGTTGTGGCGAACGGACTTCGACTGTTGCGCAGTTGATGTCCATCCTGAAATGATGCTCGCTGAATCACGTAATTGTTGGCGTAGGGCTTGTGTTGGTAGAATGCAACGGTTCGCATCAGATTAAAAAATCTGCGCCAGTTGAGCATCCCGCCTACCTAACGCGCATGGTCGCCAGCGCCACCCCAGTGCCATGAAAAGCGCGGATATAAAGGCCCGCCCCCTCCCGTCCCCCTCGCGGGGGAGGTGGTTACTGGCTCGCTACGCTCGACGATTACCCATCCATCGATTTTTGCTTTTTCACGCTACCCAAACTCGAATTTCCAGCCCGCCCATCATGAAAATCAACTCCTCACGTTTTGTAAGCATCGCACTTATCGTGCCCTGCCTACTTTCGTCTTTGAATGCTTCCGCTGAGGAGGCAAAGCGCATCGAAGACAACTCGTTTCTGCTCGAAGAGGCGTACAACCAGGAAGAAGGCGTCATTCAATATATTCAGTCGTATCAGTATTCGAGGAAGACCAAGAAGTGGCTCTATACCTTCACCAATGAAATTCCAATGCCGAATCAGACGCACCAGTTTTCTTACACGGTGCCACTGGCACGCGTTGGCGTCGACCCCACTTTTCAGTCCGGCCTAGGCGACATTGGAATCAACTATCGTTATCAACTCGTCAAGACCGATGACGTTGCGGTGGCACCTCGGTTATCCGTAATCCTCCCCACAGGCCAGTACAAGAAGGGGCTCGGAAATGGCGCTACGGGCTACCAGGTCAATATCCCTCTCAGCGTCGATCTTGCTGACAAGTGGGTAAGCCATTGGAACGCCGGAGCAACATTTACGCCCAACGCTCGTGAAGCCTCCGGCGTAAGAGCGGATATTCGAGGAAACAATCATGGCGCAAGCCTTGTTTACCTCCATTCCGAAAACCTTAACTTCCTGGTTGAGTACGTCAGGAACGAGAATCAGACTGTCCAGCCCGACGGATCAAAGACTTGGGAAAAGTCCGCATTCCTTAACCCAGGCTTGCGCTACGCCAAGAACTACGAATCTGGCTGGCAAATGGTTTCCGGGGTAAGTTTCCCCATCGGAGTTGGCCCTTCGAGAAAAGACAACGGCATTCTTTTCTATCTTTCGTTTGAAAAGTAAAGTCTCGCTGCCGACATACCCCGTTGTCGTGCCTTTGTCGCCAGCAGTCGCTACTGGCTTGCCATCGCTAGTGATGTCGAGCGTAAGACCGTTAGCCTTCGCGACCAACTCAAAATCAAGATCGGCCGCTTAGACGACGATGCCACCATGCAACGGCTTATCGTGATTGTGGCCGTGTTTGCGGGCGGCATCCGCGATTGAACCGAAACCGAGCGCAAGGCATGTAACGACCGGGGAAATGATCTTGTGGAACATGGGTTTCTCCATTTTTGTCTGATCAGTCAAATTTAAGAACGTATTCCTTGCCTGAATTGTCCTGACATGTGCCTTGGGGGGTCTGGACGGCCCGCCATGCCAACCGGCAAGTCAACTCGCTGCCGTCCTGGGCCTTGGGATTCGCCACTGCCGAATAGCTTTCATGATCTTTGTCGAGACCGGAAGCAATACGATCCCAGTGCTTGGGGTCGCTCATTCGATAACGCTTGCGAAGTTCAGCCCTATTTTGATGTCGTTGAACCTCGAATCCTTCCGCAACATATTTCCGTTCTTCAGACTCAAGAATGAGGCGACTTGGTTGAAGATGTACCAACTCTCCTTTCAAAAAACCAGATGCAGCTCCTTCAGCGATTGAGTGCGAATGGGAGGCGCAGCCTCCGAGAACCAACGAGGTGCCGGCGACGAACACAAGCGACTTGAACATAGTGCTTTCTCCTGAAAATTGATCGATGACCTGCGAACGGCGTTAGTTTCAACAGTGGCTCACCGTTGAAGGGTTCCAATTGAAGCCGTGAGTCTTGCTACGCGAAGTGCAGGATATTTTTGGCCGAGCAGGTTCGCGTCCTCAGCCTGCCGATCTTCGATGGCGATCCGCTGGATATTGCCCTCGCCAAGATGAAGATTCAGGCGACCGAGATATGTCGCCTCTCCAGGCTTGATGCTGAAGCGGTAAACAAAATCACGTGCTGGCCGATACTCGGTTTCTCCATAGGGACTTGACTCACGCACCTGCCACATGTGGAATTCGTAATCTCCGGGTAGCAGTCGAATGGCAGCCAATCGCCCTGTTGTCTTGCCGGCATCCTGAATGTCAAGCGCATCGGTATTGTTCGGCCCCTTAACCACTACCGAATGCGTAACCGGGCGCTCCTTGCCCGCATCCTGTACCGCCCGCGCATGTTGTCGCACCGACGCATAATGCTGCGAAACGACGGCGTAGGCTTCCCCGCGCGGCAATACTTCCCTGATCTGATATTCGTAGCTCGATACCTTCTCCAGTGGCTTGCCGCTCAGCGTCAAAGATACGACAGCTAAGCCCTCCGGCCTGCTGGAATCCAACGCATACGTCGAAGACAAATCCGGTGAAGCGGCACAGCCGGCAAGGCCGATGATAAGCAGCGAAGGCAATAGCGCTTTGATCATTTTTCTTGTCCTTTCCGTTGGACATCAATAAAGGGGCTCCTTCAGGATGACGGATAGGGAATGGGTCGAACTATGGCGATGCCATAGATTAACTAATCTCGGTTGCGCTTTGAATGTCGCTCACGAAAACCCATCCTGCCTCGGGCTGCCCCGTACGCGCCACCCTGGCGATGATTTCCGACAGCGCATCGACGGTATCGTCAGAGCAGACCAGCTCCAATTTGTATTCGGTGACTACCGCTTCGGCGAGATCCGTCGAGTAGTGCTGCTGCGAGGGATCGGCGCTTGCCAGCGGCCGGAGCACCTGCGCCACCGTGATGTTGTGACATCGGGCGCCCAGGCCGAGCTCGCATAGGCCCGAGTCGCGCAGGGCCTGGAGCACGTCGGCGATGCGGTATTGACGGATGTATGCCTTGATTTCTTTCATGCGGGTTCTCCTTCGTTCAATTTGCAATCTGTCGCCAGCTCACTCGAACCGGAAGTTTACGTGCGAACCCTCCGCAGTCACGCAATGTCCTGCCGGAGAGCCGCCTGACCGCCATACAGCGGAGCACCGCAAGGTCGTGCCATTGCTTGAATGCAATTCGGGCTGGGCCGTATACACGTAATGATCGCTATCCAGTCCGGAAAAAATCCGGTCGTAATGCTTGCCCGGATAATATTTCCGTCGCAGTTCCGCCAGATTCTGGTTGCGCTGGATGGCAAAACCGCTCGCTTCAAAGCGGGTGCCCCGAAATTCCAGGGCCATCGACGCCCCCTCTGGCCCCTCGTGCCGGAACGTACCGATCGTAATATCCCGATCGCTCTCATCTCGAATCAGACTGTGCGTATGCCCGGCGCAGCCAGCCAGTATCAGCGTTGTCAGGCATACCGTTACTGTGAACCACGATTTCATGATTTCTCTCCTTCGTCAGATCGACGACCTTTACCACAGCGTGAAGGCCGGTTGCCAAAGTGACGCGCATCAGGATTTGTAGGCGATACGAATTTCATTGGCCACTTGTGACGTCAACCCCTCCGGGCTGAAGTCGCGCAGGGGCTTGCCATTGATGAACAAGGTGGGCGTTTTACGCACATCGAGTTTGACCATGTCGGCCGCATCCTGCTTCAAGCGCGCCAATATCCTGGGGTCGTTCATTTCTCGCCGGGCCCGTTCGATATCCAGGCCAGTACTCGTGAGTAGCGTCCAGACAAGCTCAGGCTGAGGACGTCCATGCTCGGCCCAAACCGGCTGCCCCTCCAGCACCGCCTCCAGGCTTGCCAAATAGATATCCAGCCCCTGCATACGCGCGGCCTCAAGAACTTGCGCCACATAGTCGGAACCCTTGTGCAGGGTGGCGTAGCGCAAGCTCAGACGCACCTGACTCCTGTGGGCATTGAGCACTGACTTGACGTAAGGATGAAAGCCACGACAGGCCTCGCAGGCCGGATCGAAAAATTCCACGATCTCCACCTTGGCCATGATCGTGCCGATCATCGGTGCATCCTGGCGGTTGAAGGGGGAATCCTTGTCCGTCGCGGCGATCTGACTCACCTTGTCCGCCTGCTGGTCCTTGTAGATGTTCTTGCCGACGACAAACGCGCCAAGCATGACGATGGTGGCCCCGGCGACGAGGATGGGCTTTTTCATTGTTTGATGCCTTTCCGCACTGCCAGCAGCAGTGCAATGATGAAAGTAAAACCAAGAAGGGATAACAAGGGAATGGTCACGAAGCCCACCAGCTCGATCTGGACGTCCGCACAGGACACGCCTTGCGTGCACGGTTGCAGGCTTTCGGGAATGAAGCCCAGGTAGATCAGGCAGTGGTACAGGGCAAGCGCCCATCCCGACACGGCAAAAGGCAGGGCATAGCGTACGCAGCGGACATCGAGCGGAAGCAAGCCGACGGTAAAGATGATGGCGAGCGGGAACATGGCGATACGTTGATACCAGCACAGCACGCAGGGCACCCGTTCCATCACTTCACTGAAAAACAGACTGCCCAGCGTGGCCGAGACGGCAATCAGCCAACAGACAAAGAACTGGTTCCACTGCCGCGAGGACGATTCGCCGATCATGACGCCTGCCCCTGTAGTGTCGTTACCGGGACAAGGGCGAGATTGCGCGAGTTCTCCATGGCGCTCAGTGTCGGCAACGCACTCGTCGCGCTTTCCGACAGGTTGAGCATCACGCGCTTGATATCCGGGGACAAGGTCAAGCCGAACCCGTGCTCGATCAACTCCAGCAGGAGGGCATGGTCGCGCGGCATGGCCAGCGGTGGAAGCATGTCCTTACGTGGATTGAATTGGAGTGATACCACTATCAAGCAGTGCTATGCCGTCGCTCGCCCGCTTACCCAAATCACGCAAAGCATCATCCAGCGGTTTCAGAGACACGTCTTCTGACGAACTGAGCTCATAGTAGCCAAACGGATTGTCCAAATCCCGTATGAGAAACAGGAGGTATAGAAGTAGGTAGCTAACCACGAACACAAAAAAAAGTGACTCATAAAACGGTTCGATACGAGCAAACGTTAGCCCAATCAGGAGCAGAACCGTAGCTGTTGCAGCGATGAAGTATCCCGAGGAAATGAAATTTGTTTCCCGGATTGTGTGAATGCGGATAAGGAGCTTGCGCAGGGCATTTTGCTCCTGTTTCAACCTCGTAATAGCGTTGATCTGCGTCATTGGTTCCAGTGCGTAGAAGTCCCGGTTCAACTGAGAAAGCCGATCCATGACCACAGAGGACTTCTCCCGTTTGTGAAGCCACTCATATATGGTTAGCCCAACATCCCGGATGTGATTTAGCGCATTGGCGGTTTGCCGACAGGGCTTTCGTTGATGGTTGATCTGGAATTCATCCGCAATAGTTAGCAATGTTGCCGCAACTTCACCTGGAATACGCTCACTTTCCCGATAATCGGCAAGCACCCCACTCAATAAAAAACCCATCAGAAAAACATTGGCACCAATCAATCCAGAAAAAATGGCATTGATGGAAAGCAGTTCAAGGTTAGCGAAATGCAGACCGAGCTTGATGACCAAGATCACCAGGATGAGTGGCAGCACACGAATCAGGATGCGCAGGTCTTTACGCACATAGTTGGATAGATTATGCATAGCAGTTTTTCAATAATGTTCCGTTTTGCGCCATCGGTTACCAGTTGTCGTCGCCGGACGCTATGCCTGCACCGGCTCCTCATCTTCACGATATGCCAACAATCGCAAGGCATTGACGACGACAACGATCGTCGACCCCTCGTGGATGAGCACGGCGATACCAATGCCGGCCCAGCCGAACAGCGTAGCGGGTATGAGCACCGCCACCACGCCCAGCGACACCCACAGGTTCTGGCGAATGATGCGCTTCGATGCGCGGCTCAATGCCACGGCAAAGGGGAGCTTGGAAAGATCATCGGCCATCAGGGCCACGTCCGCGGTTTCCAGCGCCACGTCGGTGCCGGCGCCCCCCATGGCGATGCCCACTGTTGCGCGCGCCATCGCCGGTGCATCGTTGACCCCGTCGCCGACCATGGCCACCAAGCCGTAGCGCTGTCCGAGCGCTTCTATGGCCTTTACCTTGTCTTCCGGAAGCAGTCGTGCCTCCACGTCGTCCAGACCGATCGCCTTGGCGATCGCGCGGCCCACGCTTTCGTTGTCACCAGTGAGCATGATGGTCTTGCCGATACCGATCTGGTGCAGGCGCGCCAGCACCGCCCGCGCACTCTCGCGCGGCGTGTCGGCCACGGCCACGACGCCAAGAAACCGGCCATCGGCCTGGATCAGCATGGTGGTTTTTCCTTCGGCCTCTAGGCGCATCGCCTGCTGCCGTATCTCTTCGGGGATTGCTTCGTTCTCAAACAACTTGGCATTGCCTATGATCACTTTCTGGCCATCCACTTGGGCGCGCAATCCCTTCCCGGTCACAGCTTCGACCTCACTGGCCTCGGTCCAGGTCAAACCCCGGCGCTTCGCCTCAGCTACCACCGCGAGCGCGAGCGGGTGGGCGCTGCGACTTTCCGCGGCTGCGGCGATGGTCAGCAGACGCGCCTCGTCGTCGCCGACCGAGAAAACATCTGTCAGTTTTGGCTTGCCGACGGTTAGGGTGCCGGTCTTGTCGAAGGCAATAGCAGTGAGCATGCCGAGGTTTTCCAGATGGGCGCCCCCTTTGATGAGCACGCCGCCACGCGCGGCCCGGGCGATGCCGGAGAGCACCGCCGACGGGGTGGCGATGGCGAGCGCGCAGGGCGAAGCCGCCACCAGCACTGCCATTGCGCGGTAAAAGGATTCGGCGAAGGGAAAGCCCAACAGCGGCGGCAGCACGATGAGCAGCGCGGAGCCCACTAGCACGACGGGCACGAAGATGCCCTCGAAGCGGTCAGTGAAGCGCTGCGTGGGCGATTTCTGCGTCTGCGCCTCGGCCACCATCTTCACCATGCGCGCGAGCGTGCTCTCGCCCGCCAGCTTGGTGACTTCGACAATGAGTCCGCCCTCGCTGTTGACCGTCCCGGCGAACACCTTGTCGCCCGGCTGCTTGTCCACCGGAATGGATTCGCCGGTGACCGGCGACTGGTCCACCGCCGAGTTTCCTGACACCACCTGCCCGTCGGCCGGAATGCGGCTTCCCGGCTTCACCACGACCCGGTCGCCGCGCAGCAGTTGTTCGATCCGTACCTCGATTTCCGCACCACCCCGCTGCACAAGCGCGATCTTCGGCGCCAGTTCCGCGAGCGCTTCGATGGCCTTGCGAGCCCGGTCCATCGCCATGTGCTCCAGCGCATGACCCAAGCTGAACAGGAACAGCAGCAGCGCGCCCTCTGCCCAGGCGCCGAGCGCCGCCGCCCCCGCCGCCGCGACGATCATCAGGGTGTCGATGTCGAAGCGGCGGCTCTTCAAGCTCTGCCAGGCGTCGCGCAGGGTATAGAAGCCGCCCGCCGCGTAGGCGCCCAGCAAGAGGCCCAACGAGAGGCCGCGCGGGGCACCGGCGAGGCCTGTCAACCAGCCGGCCAGCAACAGCACGCCGGCTGCGCCGCTAAGTAGGAGTTCGCGGTGCTCGGCGAACCATCCCGCCTCATGGCCTTCTTCCAGCACGGTGTAACCAAGCGCCTGGATGCGCCGGACGATCGCCGCGCGGGCGATCTTCTCGCTGTCGAATTCAAGGCGCAGGCGTTCCGCCGCGTAGCTTACCGAAGCCTCCAGCACGCCGTCCGTGCGCTGCAAGGCGTGCTCGATCACGGTGGCGCAAGTGGGGCAGTCCATGCCGTCGATGCGCAGGCTCTCGTGGTGAAAGCGTTTGCCGAGCGTGGTGCCGGCCGCTTGCGCCAGCTCGCGCAGGCGGCTCACGCTGAAGCGCTGCGGGTCGTAGTGCAGGCAAAGACGGGCGTGGCCGTTGTCGTCGATCAGGTGTACCTTTTCCAGCCCTTCGGCCTGCAGCAATCGAGTCAGCCGCTCCACGCAGCGGTCGCGCTCGTCGGGGACGTCCGGCAGGACCAGCGGCAAGTCCAGTTCGAGTTTTTCGTTCTTCATCGAAACATCCTTCGTATTGGATTTCGAATTAGCGGGGGTGCGGGATTGTCGTACTCATTGCCGCTCTTCATTTCACTGGAGAATGACTCCCGATTCGCTATCCGCCGACTTGGTGCCACTCACCCCGGGGTTTGCCGCACTTCGGGCACGGGGGACCGCCCGCTGCCGTGTCTTCGTATGTCTGCCCAGGGTTCGACGGATACCCGCGCTCGCCACCACGATGATTCGCGAATCGCGCTCGTCTTCGAGCGCTCACCGAATCTCGGTTGCGATTTGAATGTCGCTCACGAAAATCCATCCTGCCTCGGATTGCCCCGTATGCGCCACCCGGGCGATGATTCCCGATAGCGCATCGACGGTATCGTCAGCGCAGACCAGTTCCAGCTTGTATTCGGTGACTACCGCTTCAGCGAGATCGGTCGAGTAGTGCTGCTGCGAGGGATCGGCGCTTGCCAGCGGCCGCAGCACTTGCACCACCGTGATGTTGTGACATCGGGCGCCCAGGCCGAGCTCGCACAAGCCCGAGTCGCGCAGGGCCTGGAGCACGTCGGCGATGCGGTATTGACGGATGTATGCCTTGATTTCTTTCATGATGATTCTCCGTTGGCGACCCGGTCGAAGCCGGGCCGCCGGATGGGTTGATTAAGCCGATGCGCCTTTGCGTTCCCGCCGGGTTTCCAGCCACTCGTACATCAGTGGCAGCAACAGCAGGGTCAGTGCGGTAGAAGTAAACAATCCACCTACCACCACCGTCGCCAATGGCCGCTGCGTCTCCGCCCCGACGCCCTGCGACAGCAGCATCGGGATCAGGCCGAGGATTGCCACCGAGGCGGTCATCAGCACCGGCCGCAGGCGCAGCGCCGCCCCTCCACGCACCGCCTCGCGGATGCTGAATCCCTGTCGCCGCCGGTCGTTGAGGAAGGACACCAGGACGATGCCGTTGAGCATGGCGACGCCGAACACGGCGATGAAACCGATCGCCGACGGCACGGACACGTATTGCCCGGTCACCGCCAGTCCGAAGACGCCGCCGATCACCGCGAAGGGCACGTTGGCGATGATCAACGTCGCGTGCGCCAGCGAATTGAAGGCCGTGTACAGCAGCAGGAAGATCAGCCCGATCGTCAGCGGCACGATGACGGCGAGCCGGGCCATCGCCCGCTGCTGGTTCTCGAAGGCGCCGCCCCATTCCAGCCAGTACCCCTCGGGCAGCTTCACCTGGCTGCGAATCTTGGCATCGGCTTCCTTGACGAATCCATCGACGTCGCGGCCCTTGACGTCCAGTTGCAGCACGGCATAGCGCTGCAACTGCTCGCGGCGGACGAAGGAGTAGCCTTCATCGGTGTCGATGGTGGCGACCCGCGACAGCGGCACCAGCGCGCCGGACTGGGTGCGGATCGGAATGTCGCCGATCGCCTGCGGACTGTCGCGGAAAGCGGCATCGAGCCGCACCTGGAGGTCGAAGCGCTTGACGCCGTCGATGACCGTGCTGACGGACTTGCCGCCGATGCCGGCCTGCACCACTTCGAGGATCTCGTCGGCGTTGATGCCGTAACGCGCGGCCTCGTCGCGGTTGACTTTGATCACCAGCTGCGGCTTGCCCTTGTTCGCTTCCAGCGCCAGATCGGCAACGCCGGGCACCTTGTCGAGCACCGCCTTGGCTTCGCCGGCCAGACGGTCGAGCGTGGTCAGATCCTCGCCGTAGATTTTCAGGGCCAGGGTGGCGCGCACGCCGGAGATCAACTCCTCGACGCGCATCTGGATCGGCTGGGTGGCGCTCAGGACGACGGTCGGGATGGCCTTTTCCATGAACTCCTGCATCTGGCCCGAAAGTTCCGGCATCGGCATCTTCTTCGGCCACTCGCTCTCCGGTTTCACCTCGATCAGAATTTCCATGTAATTGACATCGGCGGTTTCGCCTTTTTCGGCGCGACCGATCATGGCGAGCGTCGATTTCACCTGCGGGAAGCTCTGCTTCAACAAAGTGTCGAAGCGTTGCGAAACCTTGATGCTTTCTTCCAGCGAGGTCGAGGGAATGCCGGTCACGCGGAACATGATCGACCCTTCCTGCAAACTGGGCATGAACTCCTTGCCGAGAAAGGGGAAGGTGGCGAGCGCCGCGACCAGCAGCGCCACGGCCCCCCAGATCACCGTCTTCTTGTTCTCCAGTGCCCGGTCGAGCAAAGGCAGGTACAGGCGCTTGGCCCAGCGCACCAAGGCCGTGTCCTTTTCTTCCTTCGGCTTCAGAATCAGCGCCGAGAGCACCGGCACCAGCGTCAGCGTCAGGACCAGCGAACCGACCATGGCGAAGGTGATGGTCAGCGCCATTGGTTTGAACAGCTTGCCTTCGAGCCCGGTGAGCGAGAACAGCGGCAGGAAGACGACGATGATGATGAGGATGGCGAAGGCAATCGGATTGATCACCTCGCGTGCCGCCTCAAGGATGACGTGCGTCCGGTTCACCGTCTTGCCGGCCTGATGCGAGAGCAGGCGGAAGCCGTTCTCGACCATCACCACGGCGCCGTCGACCATCATGCCGATGCCGATCGCCAGGCCGGCCAGCGACATCAGGTTGGCCGACATGCCGACGTACTGCATGAGGATGAAGG
>JALNXH010000026.1 GCA_023230455.1 Rhodocyclaceae bacterium
CGTCTGGTGCCCATAGCGAGGCGGAACCACCCCTTCCCATCTCGAACAGGACCGTGAAACACCTCCGCGCCAATGATAGTGAGCTTCCCGCTCGCGAAAGTAGGTCAGCGCCAGACATCCTATTAGTACAAAAGCCCGCCTCGCGCGGGCTTTTGTACTTCTACAGCCACATATCCGCTTCATGTCCCTGCGCCGCCTGATGGCAGCCACCTCTTTACCGTGTCGCTTCATAGCGAAAACATGGCGTAAACCCTACTTTGATTAACTCTTTGCCCGCGTACACTGGGGCTACCATTGGCCATGGATTCAATCTAACCAACCAACCTGCTGAATCAATGATCGACCTTTACGGCTTCGGACTACATGATGTGATCCTGCTGATTGCGGGGGTGGCGGGGGTGTATCTGGTGCTGATGTGGCTGCGTCTAACACAGCTACGGCGCAGGCGCTCTTCTGTTGTTGCGCCTAAGCCGTCCTCTCTACAGGAGAATACCGTTATTGAATGGCTCACCCCCGCGACAGGAGCCTCGCTTATCGAGCCAAAAGTGGAAGAGTCGTCATCGTTGTCACCTAGTTTCGCCGACCATCTGCGCAAATCGGGGCTGGAGGCCGAGGTTCATCGGCTACAGCACGACTTGCAAATCCTGCGCAGGGAGTTTGAAACTCTTCGCGACGAACACGAAAAAATGCGGGCTGCACGCCACGTGTCGCCGCTGTACAACGAAGCTATGGGTTTTGCGCAGCAGGGAGTCGACGCGGACGGCATTGCTGCCCGCTGTGGCATATCGATTGCGGAAGCAGAACTGGTAGCCGCTTTGGCGACAAAGTCGAACGCTGCGAGCGACGAATATCTGGACGAGGATTTACATGGCCGATCCGCTCAAAGAAGAGTTGCCTGAAACGCCTAGCAGTGAGGAAGATGTACTGCGCAAGCGTCTGGTCAACCGAATTGCGATTGCCGCAGTGATGATCGTCGCCTTGCTGGGGGGGCTGGCGATTATCGATGCCCTTTACGTGCCGCCTCCGGCGGTGCCGGCACCGAAGATGGCTGCCTCTCCCGAGGAAAAGACCGACGTTGTGGCGACAGCAGAAACGGGTGATTCGGAGGCGGAAAAAAACGCAGATCAATCGGTGGTGGGAATGCAGGCTGAACCGGAGAAAACGGAAACACCGCCTCCAGCCGCTGAGGCAAAATTACTCAAACCTTTGACCATTCCGGCACAAACCAGGCCCGCATCGCTGAAGCCAAGTTTGACTACCACCGCACCCCGCCACGAGCCCGCGAAAGAACTGGCCCGCATCGTCCCGACGGTCGAGGCTTTACGCCATGCGCCAGCCTCCAAACCTCTGAGCCGAATTGACGACGCGATCCGTCGCTTTGTCGTGCAGGTGGGGGTATTCAACAATTTAGCGAATGCGGAAGAATTGCGAGCGAAGATCGAGGCTGCAAATATCCCTGTCCAGATCGAAGCACGCGTTCAGGTTGGGCCGTTTGCGACCAAGGCAGAGGCCGAGGCTGCACGTACGAAGCTGACCGCGCTGGGCGTGGATCCGGGGATTCTGACGGCAACCAGGAAATAACCATGTACGAGGAGATTCACGTGATCCAAAGCCCGCGTCTCGGCCAGTTGGAAGTCGCTCCGGAGAGAGTGATCGAATTCCCTAACGGATTGCCGGGGTTCGAGGACCTGCGAAAATTTTCCCTCTACCATCCGGAAGGCGAAGAGCCGAAGTATTTTCTCCTCCAGTCAATGGAGCAGTCGGATGTAGTCTTTACCGTGGTGGACCCTATGAGACTGGGGTTTACTTACGAGATTTCCTTGTCGGACGAGGAATCGGCAAGCATTGATCTCACCGATCCGCTTGATGCGGCAGTCGTCGTCATGTTGCTGAAGGATTCCGGGGTGTCTGCGACTGCCGCGGTCAAGGCCAACTTGAAGGCCCCGTTGGTAATCAATCTCCGATCACGTCTGGGGCTGCAACACGTATTTTCCCGTCTCGATTACCAAGTTACCCTTAAGTCGGGAAATTGAAAGACTTACATTGAGCAAATCATCATGAGCAGGACGATTATCTCGACGCCATCGGCACCGGCGGCCATTGGCACTTATTCTCAGGCTGTCCAAGCAGGCAGCACCGTTTACCTTTCCGGCCAGATCGGTTTGGATCCGGTTTCAATGCAATTAGTGGAGGGAATCGATGCGCAGATCATCCGTGTATTCGAAAACCTCAAGGCGGTGGCCGCTGCCGCCGGTGCCAGCCTCAACGATGCAGTGAAGTTCAATATCTACCTCACCGATTTAAGCCATTTCACTAAGGTGAACGAGATCATGGCCCGCTATCTCGCGCAGCCCTATCCGGCGCGTGCCGCTGTAGGCGTCAAGGAACTGCCTCGTGGCGCACTGGTCGAGGCGGATGCCGTCCTCGTTGTTGACTGAAGTTTCCAACGCTCGCCGCATTGCAGGCATCGGTCCGGCGCTGAAGGAAAAGCTGGCCCGTCTCGGTCTAAGGACCGATGACGATCTGGTACTTCACTTTCCCCTGCGTTATGAAGACGAAACGTACATCACCCCGCTCGCAGAGGCGCAGCCGGGGGTGGCCGCACAATTCGAGGTCGAGGTTATTTCAACCGAAATCGCCTTCCGTCCCCGGCGTCAACTGATTTCCCGAGTCCGAGATGTAGCCGAGTCGAGCAGCGAGTTGATGCTGCGTTTTCTCAATTTTTATCCCAGTCAGCAAAAAATGCTCGCCCAGGGCGCGCGGCTACGCGTATATGGCGAGGTGCGTCGCGGTTTCTTTGGTGACGAAATCGTTCACCCTCGCTGCACCCCGGTGCGCGACGGCATTCCGCTACCAGCCAGCTTGACGCCGGTCTACCCTACGACAGCCGGGTTGGGCCAAGGCATTTTGCGTCGCCACATCGAGGCGGCTTTGGCACGCACCGAACTTATCGACACGCTGCCACGCGCGTTGGTCGTGCAGCAGGAATTGCTGGAATTTTCCATCGCTGTCGATCTTCTCCATCATCCACCGCCAGCGCTGTCCGTCGATGCTATCCAGCGTGTTACCCGGCTGGCTTGGCAGCGCGTACGGTTCGATGAACTGGTAGCGCAGCAGATATCCATGCGTCGCGCCTACGCGGCCCGCAGGACATGCGGCGCCCCGCTTATAAGCAGCGACGGGCGGCTGACCAATGCGCTGCTGAAGCAATTGCCATTCACGCTTACCGCCGCACAACAGCGGGTATGGCGGGAAATCGCCGCCGATCTGGCTCAACCGCATCCGATGCAGCGTCTCTTGCAAGGCGATGTCGGTAGCGGCAAGACCATCGTTGCTGCCCTGGCCATGCTTCAAACTGTCGAGGCAGGCTATCAGTCGGCGCTGATGGCGCCGACGGAAATCCTCGCCGAGCAGCATTACCGCAAGCTGGCCGCCTGGATGGAGCCCCTTGGGCAGCGCATCGCCTGGCTCTCCGGTAGTCAGAAGAAGCGAGAAAGGACTACGCTCACCGCTGCCCTGGCCAACCGCGAAATCATGATGGCGGTCGGTACCCATGCTCTGTTGGAAGACGATGTGAGCTTTTCCCGTTTCGGTCTCGCCATCGTCGACGAACAGCATCGCTTTGGCGTCCATCAGCGCCTTGCACTTAAACGCAAGGGCGAGGCACCGCACCAGCTGACCATGTCGGCGACGCCGATTCCGCGGACGCTGGCGATGACTTTTTATGCCGACCTCGACGTTTCGGTAATTGATGCGTTGCCGCCGGGACGCACTCCGGTTACCACTCGCCTGGCGGCGGAAACGCGGCGTGCTGAAGTGATTGCACGGGTACGCGACAACTGCCTTGCCGGCCGCCAGGCGTATTGGGTCTGTCCGTTGATTGAGGAAAGTGAGACGCTGCAGCTAAAGACCGCGGAGGAAACCTATGCGCAGCTTCTGGCTGATCTGCCGGGTTTACGCATTGGGCTGGTTCACGGCCGACTCAAGCCGGCCGAAAAGGCTGCTGTAATGGCCTCGTTCGTCCGCAACGAGGTGCAGGTGCTGGTTGCGACCACGGTAATCGAGGTAGGGGTGGATGTGCCTAACGCAAGCGTGATGGTGATCGAGAATGCCGAGCGCTTCGGCCTGGCCCAGCTCCACCAGCTGCGCGGCCGTGTCGGGCGCGGAGCGGCAGAGTCGGCCTGCGTTCTGCTATATGGTGGCGCACTGTCGGAAACGGCGCGGCAGCGGCTTAAAATCATCTACGAGAATAGCGATGGATTCGAGATTGCGCGCCAGGATCTGGCTCTGCGTGGCCCGGGTGAATTCATCGGGGCGCGGCAAAGCGGTGTTCCGCTGTTGCGTTATGCCAATCTCGACGACACTGAACTGGTTGAGCGCGCACGCGATGCGGCCGAGTTGCTGCTGCGCGATCATCCCGAACTGGCAGAACGTCATCTACAGCGCTGGCTGGGCGGACGCGAAGACTTGTTGAAAGCATGAGCGAATATTTCAGAAAACTGCGCGGCCCCGATGCGGGTGGCTGGCAACCGCAGGCAAGGGCTGCGGGAGCGTTGCGTAGCTGGCTCGACGAGCGCCGGTCGCTGAGTGCGAGGATTGCCGCTGCATGCCCGGTGGCAGAGCCCTTCAATCTCAAACTGTTGTTCAGCGGATGCGCAACGGCGACGCGCGACGAGGCCGTGCTGGTCGGCGCTCGCCGCGGCGAATGCATGCGCGTGCGCGAGGTTCAGCTTTGCGCCGGTGCCACGCCGCTGGTTTTCGCCCACAGCGTTACCCATCCACGTCATTTGCTCGGACCTTGGCGCCTCATGGGGCGGCTCGGCGGAGGCGTTCTCGGCAGCGTTCTGTTTCGCGACCCAAGCATTCGCCGCGGCGCACTGGCGTTTCGCGCGCTCGATAGCCGTCACCCGTTGTATCGGCACATGGAGCGCGTATACGGACGGTTGCCGAAGCGGCTTTGGGCGCGACGTGCGGTGTTCCGCCATAAGGGAAAGCCGTTGCTGGTTACAGAAGTTTTCCTTCCCTCCCTGAGCGAGCTTCTGTGATGACGATTTCCTCCATCGTCGAACGCCTGGATTCGTACGAAAAGTTGATGCGGCTCGACAAGCCGATCGGTACCCTGCTATTGCTCTGGCCGACGCTCTGGGCGTTGTGGCTGGCCGGCGATGGCAAGCCGCCGCTGCTGATACTGGCGATCTTCTGCCTCGGCACCGTGCTTATGCGCTCGGCTGGTTGCGTGATCAATGATTACGCCGACCGCGAGTTTGATCTCCATGTCGAGCGCACCAAAGACAGGCCGTTGGCCGCCGGTAAAGTACGGCCGAAGGAGGCTCTGGTGCTGGCGGCGGTGCTTGCGCTCTGCGCATTTTTGCTGATCCTGCCACTCGATACGCTGGTGATTTGGCTTTCCGCCCCGGCGTTGTTCGTTGCTGCCAGTTATCCCTATACCAAGCGCTTCTTCGCCATTCCCCAAGCCTATCTCGGGCTGGCATTCGGTTTCGGCATTCCCATGGCCTATGCCGCGATACAAGGCGAGGTGCCCACCGATGCCTGGTTGATGCTGCTGGCCAATGTATTCTGGGCCGTTGCTTACGATACCGAATATGCGATGGTGGATCGTAACGACGATCTGAAGATCGGTATCAAAACGTCGGCGATCACCTTCGGCCGCTTCGATGTCGTTATGGTGATGTTCTGCTATGGTGCCGCATTGCTGCTATTGGCAGCGATCGGCGCGCGTGGCGGGCTGGGTCTGCCGTTCTATGCCGGCCTGCTCGTCGCAGGCGCCATTGCCCTTTATCACTACACGCTGATTCGAGAGCGGGAACGTATGGACTGCTTCAAAGCATTCCGTCACAACAACTGGTTCGGGGCAGCCGTTTTTGCAGGTATCGCGGCCGACTTCCTCGCCCCTTTCACCCCAGTCGGCTGACGTATCATCCCGCCATGAAATACCACGACCTGCGCGATTTCATCGCCCAACTTGAACGGCGCGGCGAGTTGAAGCGCATCGCTGTCGCTGTCGATACCCACCTTGAAATGACAGAGATTGCCGACCGCGTGTTGCGCGCCGGGGGGCCTGCCCTGTTGTTCGAGCAGCCGGTCACTCGTGGCGTGCCGCAGTCGATGCCGGTGCTGGCCAATCTCTTCGGTACGCCGCAACGCGTGGCGTTGGGGATGGGCGTGGAAGGCGACTGGCGTGCTGCGCTCCGCGAAGTTGGACGTACCCTGTCGGCACTGAGAGAGCCCGAACCGCCGAAGGGCCTGCTAGACGCGTGGGATAAGCTGCCGCTGCTGAAGCAAGTACTCAACATGACACCCAAGGTCGTGTCGTCCGCCGCTTGCCAGCAGATCGTCTGGGACGCAGAGGAAGTCGATCTGGCACGGTTGCCGATCCAGCATTGCTGGCCGGGGGACATTGCTCCGTTAATCACCTGGGGCCTGACGGTGACGCGCGGCCCGAACAAGACGCGGCAGAATTTAGGTATCTACCGCCAGCAGGTGATTGGCCGCAATAAGACCATCATGCGTTGGCTGGCCCACCGCGGCGGCGCACTGGATTATCGCGAGCACTGCGAAAAAAATCCGGGAAAGCCCTATCCCGTGGCGGTCGTGTTGGGCTGCGACCCAGCGACCATTCTCGGCGCAGTGACGCCGGTACCGGATGCCCTCTCGGAATATCAGTTCGCCGGCCTGTTGCGCGGCGGGCGCACCGAACTGGTGAAGTGCCTCGGCAGCGACCTGCAGGTACCGGCCAGCGCAGAGCTGGTGCTGGAGGGGGTGATCCATCCCGACGAGGTGGCGCTGGAAGGACCGTATGGCGATCACACTGGCTATTACAACGAGCGGGCCGAATTCCCGGTATTCACCGTCGAGCGCATCACCATGCGCCGCGATCCGATCTACCACAGCACCTACACCGGCAAGCCGCCGGACGAACCGGCGATGCTCGGCGTGGCGCTGAACGAAGTGTTCGTGCCGCTGCTGCAAAAACAGTTTCCCGAAATTACCGACTTCTATTTGCCGCCGGAGGGCTGTTCTTATCGAATGGCTGTCGTCAGTATGAAGAAGCAGTACCCCGGCCATGCCAAGCGTGTGATGTTCGGCATCTGGAGCTTCTTGCGCCAGTTCATGTACACCAAGTTCATTATCGTCGTCGACGATGACGTGGACATCCGCAACTGGCAGGAGATCGTGTGGGCGATCACCACCCGGGTCGATGCTAAGCGCGATACGGTGCTGGTGGACAACACGCCGATCGACTATCTTGATTTCGCGTCGCCAGTGGCCGGCCTAGGCAGCAAGATGGGCCTCGATGCCACCAACAAGTGGGCCGCCGAAACGCAGCGCGAATGGGGTACCCCGATCACGATGGATTTGGCCGTGCGAAGGAAAGTTGATTCAATCTGGGACCAGTTGGGGCTTTGACTGTGGCGATAGCCGCACTGCTTCCCGATTGCTCCCACAATGAAGAAAGTAAGCAGTTGATCGTACATGGCTTGTCGGATAAACTGTTCGGAAATCGAACAATCCGTGCCGACGCGTTCCGATTCTTGGTGGTCATTGGACCGTGCGGAACGTTATGGATTGCGAATGGCCCAAGAGGCATCCTCTTGTGATCGACAAGTTAATAACGAAGGAGACGGTTCATGAATCCAATGATGAGCAATGCCCGCTATTTCCAGTACTGGCGCTTGTGTGCGGCCATGGGGCCGGTGTTCCTTACTGCTTTTCTCCTGTGCTGGGGCATGCTGGGTTACAACATTCCGCCGATTCCGGCGGATCACACGCCCGACCAGATGGCGCAGTTCTTTCGCACCCATTACAACGAAGTCCGCGCCGGCATGGCAGGCGCCATGCTCTTCGGCGTGCTCTATCTGCCCTGGACGCTCTCCATCACCAAAGTCATGGAGTTGATCAATCCCGATCACAACAACATCGTATCCACGCTGCAAATGTGGGGCGGCGGCCTCACTGTCGTACCGCTGGTGACGTCCTCGGTTTTCTGGCTGACCGGCGCCTTCCGCCCCGACGTGCTCGAACCGGTTACCCTGCAGATGCTCTATGACATGGGGTGGTTGTTGATCGACATGTTCTACGCGATCACCACGATTCCGATGGTGGCCATCGGCGTCGCCGGCCTGACCGACAAGCGAGAAAAGCCGCTCTTCCCGCGCTGGGCCTGCTGGTATTCCATCTGGGCCGGCCTGAGTTTCCTGTTCGAACTGCTGATGCCCTTTTTCAAGACCGGTCTGTTCGCGCGTCAGGGCTGGCTGAACTTTTGGGTCGAGTTCCTCGTGTGGTTCTTCTACATTTTGCTGATCACCTATTATGTTTTCAAGGCTATTCCCAGGCTGGAGCAGGAACGTGCTGCGAAGCTTGCGAATGCTTGATCGCTAGACGAGCCGATCTTCATGACTGAGCTTGTATTAAAAGGGGCACCCGTAGCCGGTGCCTCAGGTAAGGCGGGCGCTTCTGCGCCCGGCATCCTGACCTTCATCATTGCCGACGTGGCCGTCTTTGGTGTGTTGTTCCTGGCGTTCATGCTTGAGCGGTCAGGCCAGCTAGCCCTCTTCGACAGCTCTTCCTCTGCCCTTGATGTCCAGTTGGGCTTGCTCAATACGCTCATTCTCATGACGAGCGGATTGTTTGTGGTGCTTGCGGTCCATGCGGCACGCCAGGGCCAATCAGTTGCCACCCGACGCTGGCTGCTGGCTTCGTTCGTCGTCGGCGCAGGCTTTGGCATCAACAAGGCGATCGAATACAGCGACAAGCTGACGCATGGCATCACCATGCTCAGCAACGACTTCTTCATGTTTTATTACGTACTGACCGGCGTGCACTTCGTGCACTTCGTTGCGGGCATGATCGTGCTGGCCGTACTGTGGTTCCGGGCGGGCCGCGAGGAGGTGAATGGCCCACTGTTCGGCTGGATCGAATCCGGCGGTTTGTACTGGCATATGGTCGATCTGCTCTGGATCGTCATTTTCCCTATGCTTTATCTATTGGGGCCGCGATGAATCACGTATCTCCCAGGCAGGCGGTCGGCGTCTGGCTGTTTCTCGTTACCGCCACGCTGTGCAGCGGTTGGCTGGCCGAACACCATGGGTTCGCCGGTCGCTGGACGGCCGTGGCGGTCATGTTCGTCGCCGCGCTGAAGGGCCGCGCGGTGATCCTGTATTTCATGGAATTGAAGGTCGCGCCGCGCGCGTGGCGCATAGCTTTCGAGGTCTGGATGTGGCTGTGCGCCGGACTGATCGTCGCGCTATGGGCGTCGAGCAGTGGAGTGGCTTGACGCTGGAAAGGCCCCCATTTAGGGCGCCCCAGGGAACGGCAACCGCTTGAGGTACCTCCCAAACCCGCGGCCCATTCCGCGGGTTTTTTTGCAGAGGTTAAGCCGGGCCGAGGCCGCATCGGCGCTGCCTATTTTCCCTTGCGCGCGAGATGCGCCTGTAGCGCCTTGCGCATTTTGTTGCGCGCCGATGGCTGTAGCGCGCGATAAAGAATGCGGATCAGCCACATCGGCAAGAAGCGCGCGCGCTCTTCGTAGGCGACCCGCCCGCGCGGGTGGTCCATCAGGTCCGGGTAGGGGAAAGGGAAACGGTAGTTGCCGCGACTGCGGCGGAATTCGATGCTGCCGATGTGCTTGGCGTTCTTGTAGCCGTAGTGCGCCGGAGCCACCAGGCGCAACGGTGCGCCGTGCTCGAGGCCCAGTCCGTGGCCCTCGACGCCATCGGCTAGCAGGACGTCTTGTTCCATGAGATCGGCCAATTGCATGCTGACGGCGTAACCGTCCTGGCCGCGGAGCACCACGAAGTCGGCGCCCTCCTGTGGCTTGGCCCGTGGCAGCACCACTTGCTGGTAGAAGTCGGAGAAGCGCACGCCGCTCCAACGCACGTCGCGCACCGACCATGTGGTGACACAGTGGAAATCCGTCACCTGCTCGACGCGCGGCAGCGCCGCCAGGTCTTCCCTGCCGATCGTGAGCGATTGCGCAACGTCGCCGCCGATGGTGAATTCAACCAAGTCCGGATTTGCAGGGAAGCGCTTGGCAAATAAGCCGAGGCCGAAGCGGTCGAATGACGGATATTCCCGTTGTCCCGGGGGCAGGGGTTTTTTCGCTGTATTCATCGAGGATTCTCCTGGCTAAGCTGTTGCAAGTGCGATGTTTTTGTAGGGTGCGGCAATGATATCGGATTGGGTGGCGATGCCGAGCAGGCATTTGAAGCAGTTCACCACCGGCAGCGCCTTGACCTTGTGTGCGCGTGTGTGTGCAATTGCTTCCAGGCGTATTCCAGCTCGATGCCAGCCCGGGCGCTATCATGGGCGCCGCCGAGCACCCCACCCCGCATGGAAATACAACCACCGTGAGCGCAGACATCCTTCCCCTCGACCTCGACAACCCGGGCCATGGCGCCGGCCTGCTGCAACTGCTCGATCATTACGCCCACGACCCGATGGGCGGCGGGCAGGGGCTGACGGCTGCTGTGAAGACAACGCTGGTCGAGCGTCTGCGCGAGATTCCGCATTTCTATGCCGCATTGGCTTTTGCCGATGATCGCGCGGTGGGGCTGATCGACGGTTTCTTCGGTTTTTCAACCTTTGCGGCCGAACCGCTGCTCAATATCCACGACTTGGTCGTCCACGCGGACTATCGCGGCCGGGGAATCGGTCGCGCTCTGCTCGCCCATGTCGAAGCGGTGGCGACGGAAACCGGCTGCTGCAAGCTCACCCTCGAAGTCCTGTCGCACAACGCCGCTGCGCTGGCGACGTACGAGCGTGCCGGCTTTCGTCCCTACCAACTCGACCCGCAGGCCGGGCAGGCCCTCTTCCTACAGAAGAAGCTCTGAATTCGGCCTGTTGCCGGGTCAGACGGCGGCGAGGCGGGAATTGGCGAGGCTCAATCGGGCACTGAGGACTTCGAGGAAGCCCTGGTAGAAATGCACCCGGCAGGCGTCCGAAGCGTGGTGCAACGCATCGCCTCGGATCGTGATGACGCGCGACTGGGTCTGGGTGATGACGTCGGCGCCGCGAAGGCGTGCGGCACGGCCGATGATCGCCATTTCTCCGAAGCACTCGCCCGGTGCCAGCACGTTCAGCGTATGGCCGCGTTTGACGACCCGCGCCTCGCCGGCGGTGAGGAAGCAGAAAAAGTCGCCGGTCTCGCCGTCGCGCATCAGCACCGTATTGGGGGCTACATCGTCCCAGCGCGAGAAGCGCACCACCTCCCAGATTTCGACATCGGTGAAGTCGCGGAAGAAGGGTAGTGCGCGCAGGGTTTCGAATTTCGCACTGTCCGGCAACTCTTGCGATTGCGCCGAAAGCTGCTTGTTGCGGAACGACTGGGCCAGGTCGTGGGAAAACTCGTCCCAGTTGGTGTAACGCGCTTCGCGCTGCTTCTGCATCGCCCGGGCGACGATGGTGTCGAGTGCGGGCGGGATGTCGCTGCGGAAGGTGGACGGAGGTGGCGGATCAAAATTGCTGATCTGGTAAATCATGCCGTAATTGCTCGTCGCCTGGAAAGGCAGGCGGCCGGTGAGCAACTGGTACATCACCACGCCGAGGGAAAAGATGTCGCTCTGGTGGTTGAGCGATTGTTCCTGCACCTGTTCCGGCGACATGTAGGCCGGCGAGCCGACGCCCGTCACCTGGGTGCGGGTCTGGTCGGAATCGGCAAGCAGGGCGGCGCCGAAATCGGAGATTTTGATGTCGCCACTCTTGTCGGCCTTGGCGAGCAGGATGTTGGCCGGCTTGATGTCGCGATGGGTGATACCGAGGCGGTGGGCATAGTCGAGCGCGCGGGTGCACTTGAAGATCACTTCCACCAGCCGCTCCAGTGGCAGCAGTCGGTCCGTTGCGGCGAACTGCTCCAAGGTGCCGCCGGCGACATACTCCATGACGATGTAGCTCTCCTCCTCGCCGACCACCGCGTCGTAAATCTGCACGATGTGCGGATGGTTCAGCTTGCCGGCCAGCGAGGCTTCGTTGACCAGCAGATGGCGGTAGAGCCGGCCCTTGTCGCGGTCGTGCAGCACTTCGGGCAGGATCAGCTTGACCGCCACGTCGCGCTGAGCGAAGGGGTCGTAGCCGAGATAGACCGTCGAGGTGGCGCCACGGCCGAGTTCCTCGCGGATCTCGTATTTGCCGATCCTGGTTATGTTCGACAAGGGCGTCCCGTTCAGAGTGCGGCGCGGATGCGGGCGATGGCCGCTTTCACCTGGGCCGGTGCGGTGCCGCCGATATGGTCGCGGGCGGCGAGCGAACCGGCCACGGTCAGCACGCCGAACACGTCGTCGTCGATCAGCGGCGAGAACACCTGTAACTCGGTCAGCGTGAATTCGGGGAGATCGCAGCCGCGTTTCTCGGCGGCGCGCACCGCCTGGGCGACCGCCTCGTGGGCGTCGCGGAAGGGCAGGCCCTTTTTCACCAGATAGTCGGCAAGGTCGGTGGCGGTGGCGTAGCCCTGCTTCAGTGCGGCGGCCATCGCCTCCGGCTTGACGCGGATGCCCGTGGCCATATCGGCGAAGATGCGCAGCGTGTCGATCAGCGTGTCCGCCGTGTCGAAAATCGGTTCCTTGTCTTCCTGATTGTCCTTGTTGTAGGCCAGCGGCTGGCCTTTCATCAAGGTCAGCAGGCCCATCAGGTGGCCGAACACGCGGCCGCTCTTGCCGCGGGCCAGCTCCGGCACGTCGGGATTCTTCTTTTGCGGCATGATCGACGAGCCGGTGCAGAAACGGTCGGCAATGTCGATGAAGCCGACACGCGGGCTCATCCAGAGGATCAGTTCCTCGGAGAAGCGCGAGACATGCACCATGATCAGCGAGGCGACGGAAGCGAACTCGATGGCGAAGTCGCGGTCGGACACCGCATCCAGCGAGTTTTCGCAGACGCCGTCGAAACCCAGTTCCCGGGCGACGAATTCGCGGTCGATGGGGAAAGTGGTGCCGGCCAGCGCCGCGGCGCCGAGCGGCAGGCGGTTCATGCGGGCGCGGCAGTCGCGTACCCGGCTGCGGTCGCGACCGGCCATCTCGACGTAGGCCAGCAGGTGATGGCCGAAGGTCACTGGTTGCGCCACCTGTAGATGCGTAAAGCCGGGCAGCGGGGTTTCGGCGTGCTGCTCGGCGAGCACCAGCAACGCCCGCATATAGTCGGCGAGCAGTCCGTCCAGCGTATCCAGCGTGTCGCGCAGCCAGAGGCGGATGTCGGTCGCCACCTGATCGTTGCGCGAGCGGCCGGTATGCAGGCGCTTGCCGGCATCGCCGACCAGCGCGGTGAGGCGCTTTTCGATATTGAGATGGACGTCTTCGTCGTCGAGGTTCCAGTTGAATTCGCCGCGTTCGATTTCACCTTGGATCTGCGCCATGCCGCGCTCGATGGCGGCGAGGTCGGCGGCGGAGATGATGGCTTGCTTCGCCAGCATCCGGGCATGGGCGAGCGAGCCGCGGATATCCTGCAAGGCCATGCGCCGGTCGAAGAACACCGAGGCGGTGTAGCGTTTCACCAGCTCGGTGACGGGTTCGGAAAACCTTCCCGACCAGGCCTTGCCGGCATCTGCGCCGGCCGCGTGTTCTGTCATAATCGAATCGCCGTTAAATCAATGAGATCGGCCAATGGCCTTGAAAGACGAAAGTATACGGCAATTCACCGAAGCGCCTGCGACCCGGTTGTCCGGCCGATTTTCAGTTCTGACGCGGCTTCGCCGCCGGATCGAGCGATGGCCGCTGTTGCGCTTCGTTGCCGTGGTTGCTGCGACGACGCTGGTTTATTCGGCGGCAGTGCGCTTGGGTATACAGTTCGGAGCGGCGGCCTGGGCGTTGATCGCCAGCGCGCTCGCCGCCGCTGCCGCGATCGATTGGCGCGGGAAAGGCGAGCCGGAGGCTGCGGCGATGAACGAAGCGCGGCTGATGGCGTTGACCGCCCGCATCCGGCCGCATTTCCTCTACAACAGCCTGAATGCCATCCTCGGCACCATTCGCAACGATCCGCGCGCCGCCGAGACGGCGTTGGAGGAAATGGCCGAGTTGTTTCGCGCGTTGATGAACGACCCGCGGCAACTGACGCCCCTTTCCGACGAGATCGCGCTGTGCCGCAAATACCTGGCCTTGGAACGGCTGCGCTTGGGCGACCGGGTACAGGTGCAGTGGGACATCGACAACTGTCCGCCGGATGCGCTGGTGCCGCCGCTGATGCTCCAGCCGCTGCTGGAGAACGCGGTCTATCATGGGGTCGAACCGATGAGCCAGCCGGCGCCGATCGCCTTCCGCCTGATCGCCGCCGGCCGCATGCTGGTGATCGAACTGAGCAATGCCCATGAGGCGGGGAATACTCACGAGCGGGGCAATCGCATGGCCCTGGCCAACATCCGCGAGCGGCTGGAAATTTATTACGGCCTGGCGGCCTACCTGAATGCAGAAATGCGCGACGGCCGATATACGGTAAGGATCGTCGTGCCTTACGAGAGTGCGGCCCGATGATTCGCATACCATTGCGGCAATTTTTTCGTTTGCCATGACCCCCCTGCGCATTCTCCTGGTCGACGACGAAAAACCCGCCCGCGTTCGGCTGCGTCAGTTGCTCGACGACTTGGCTGCGCGCCTTGCCACCCGCGTGGTCGATGAAGCGGCCGACGGTGTAGAAGCGCTGGAAAAACTGGCGGAACGGATGGTCGATGTGGTGCTGGTGGATATCCGCATGCCGCGCCTGGACGGTCTGCAACTGGCGCTGCACATCGCACGCTTGCCGCAGCCGCCGGCGGTGATTTTTGTCACCGCTTACGACAAATATGCTGTCCAGGCGTTCGAGCTGGCCGCCGTCGACTACCTGCTCAAACCCGTGCGCGCCGAGCGCCTGGAAGAGGCCCTGCGCAAGATCCGCCGCGGTTTCTCTGATGTGTCGCTGCACTCCCTGGCGCCGCAAGGGCGTCTGCAACTGCGATGCAGCGAACGCGGTCGGGTATCGATGATCCCGCTTGACGAGGTGCTCTACTTCAAGGCCGAACTCAAGTACGTCACCGTGCGCACCGCGCGCGGCGAGCACTTGCTCGAAGAATCGCTGACCCAGCTCGAAAGCGAATTCGGCGCCCGCTTTCTGCGCGTACATCGGAATTGCCTGGTGGCGCGCAACGCCATCGCCGGTTACGAACGCGGCACGCCCAAAGAAGGCGAGACGGAGGCGCAATGGCTACTGCTGTTGCAGGGCTCGACGGAAAAAATTCCGGTAAGTCGGCGACAATGGGCGCAGGTCAAAGCGGCAATCAAGGGGGAGTAACGGGGTGATCGCCATCGAACGGTTTCTTGCGGAGGTTTTCTCGGCGTTCTGGAGCCCGGAGCAGCCCTGGCTGATCCTCGGCGGATTCGTCGGCTGGCTGGCCTTGCGCCAGCTGCTGCCGGCGGGTAGCCAATACGTGCTGAAGCAGACCATCACTTTTTTCATCCTCTGCCTGTTCGGCGAACTCGGTGCCGCCTTCATGGGTGCCATGGGTTGGGAGCGCGGGGCTCTGGCCTTTTTCGAGTTGTCCCGCCTCGGCGTCGGCATTGCCCTGATCCGCTTCGGCGGCCTGCTGCTGTTCCGCGGCGTGATGCCGGCGCTGCGTTTCGAGGCGCCACGAATTCTCGAGGACATCGCCGTCACGCTTGCCTACTGTGCCTGGGGGCTGATCCGCTTGCGCTACGCCGGCCTCGACCTGTCGCAGATCGTCGCCACCTCCGCGGTGATGACGGCGATCATTGCCTTCGCCATGCAGGACACCCTCGGCAACGTGCTCGGCGGACTGGCGATCCACCTCGATCATTCGGTGGAGATTGGCGACTGGGTGGTCGCCGATGGCCTTTCCGGGCGGGTGATCGACATCCGCTGGCGGTATACCAAGATCGCCACCCGCAACGGCGAGAAGGCGGTGGTGCCCAATAGTTTCCTGATGAAGAACCGCTTCAGCGTGGTCGGCATCTATGGCGGCAAGGTCGACGCCTGGCGACGCTGGATCTGGTTCAACGTCGGCTTCGACCATCCGCCGCGGCGTGTCGTCGAGGCCGTGACCGCCGCCGTGGTGGATGCCAATATCGCCAACGTCGCCCGCGATCCCGCGCCCAGCGTGGTGCTGATGGATTTCGGCGCTGGCTACGCGCGCTATGCCCTGCGCTACTGGCTGACCGATCCGCTCCATGACGATCCCACCGATTCCGAAGTGCGCATCCACGTCTTCACCGCCCTCGAACGTGCCGGCATTGCGCTCGCGTTGCCGGAGGAAGTACGCCACATGGTCAAGGAGAACGAGGCCCACGAACATGCCCTGGCCTCGAAGGAAATGCAGCGCCGCGTCGAGGCGCTGGGCAAGGTGGAGCTGTTTCGCAACCTGTCGCAAGAGGAACTCGCGCTGCTCGCACCCTACATGGTCCACGCACCGTTCGCCCGCGGCGACACGGTGACGCGCCAGGGAGCGATCGCCCACTGGCTCTACATTCTGGTCACTGGCGAGGCCGAGGTGTGGCTGGAGGGTGCCGGCGACGATCGGCGCCTGCTGACCACGCTCACCGCCGGTTCGGTGTTCGGCGAGATGGGCCTGATGACCGGCGCGCCGCGTACCGCGACGGTGATCGCCAAGACCGATATCGACGCCTATCGCCTGGGCAAGGAAGGTCTGGCGACGCTGATGGGCAGCCGCCCGGCTATTGCGGAGGACATCTCCTTCATTCTCGCGACACGCGAGGCCGAACTCGCCCAGGCCCGTGTCGAGATGGACGAATCGGCGCGCGATCGCGAGCACGCGCGGCGGCGCGAATCGATCCTCGGCCGCATCCATAATTTCTTCAAGTTGCCGGGTTGACCCGGCGGAAGCGGGGGAACGGGCGTCTTTTGGCTAAAATCCCCCGCTGTCCCTCCTTCCTAGCCCCGTGCTGAGCCTTTTGTGAACCTCCCCCAACGCATCGTCATCGCCACCCGCGAATCCCGCCTCGCCCTCTGGCAGGCCGAACACGTCCAGGCGCAACTGCGCGCGCTGTATCCCGCTTGCAGCGTCGAACTGATGGGCATGACCACCCGCGGCGACCAGATTCTCGACCGCCCGCTGGCCAAGGTCGGCGGTAAGGGGCTGTTCGTCAAGGAACTGGAAACCGCGCTGCTCGACGGCAGTGCCGACATCGCCGTGCATTCGATGAAGGACGTGCCGATGACCCTGGAGCCGGAGTTCGCCCTGATCGCCACGGGCGCCCGCGAAGTGCCGCTCGACGCCTTCGTCTCCAACCGTTATGAAAGCTTGACCGATATGCCGCCGGGCGCCGTGGTCGGTACCTCCAGCCTGCGCCGCGAAGCCCAGCTGCATGCTCGCCACCCCTACCTGGCGGTGACCAGCCTGCGCGGCAACCTCGATACCCGGCTACGCAAGCTCGACGAAGGCCAGTACGACGCGATCATCCTCGCCGCCGCCGGCCTGACCCGGCTGGGGTTGAAGGAGCGCATCCGCTCGGTGATCGCGGCGGAGGATTCCCTCCCCGCTGCCGGGCAGGGCGCGCTGGGCATCGAGGCGCTGGCGTCGCGGCCCGAGGTGGCGCAGTGGCTGGCGCCGCTCAACGATCCGACAACGGCCGCCTGCGTGCGTGCCGAGCGCGCTGTGTCGCGGGCGCTGGCGGGCAGCTGCGAGGTTCCGCTGGGGGCCTACGCCGAGGTGCGCAGCGGCCGCCTCTGGCTGCGCGGCTTCGTCGCCACGCCGGACGGCGCGCGGATGGCCGCGGCCGAACTGGAAGGCGACCGCAGCGCGGCGGAGGTTCTCGGCCTGCAACTCGCCGCTGAGTTACGCAAACAGGGCGCGGACGAAATCCTCGCCAGCCTGGGCGGTTGAATGACGGAGCAGGCCGGTGGGCCGCTGACCGGCCGCCACATCGTGGTTACCCGCCCCGCCGGCCAGGCGGCGCACCTGGCCGAAGCGCTGGTGGCGCGCGGTGCCGTTCCGGTGCTGTTTCCCGTGCTGGCCATTTGCGACATGGACGACATCGCGCCGTTGCTCGATATTGCGCTGCGCCTCGACAGCTTCGATCTCGCCGTCTTCGTCAGTCCCAATGCGGTGGATAAGGCCTTGGCTGTGATTCTTTCCCGCCGTGCCTGGCCGGCCGGCCTGCGCGCCGCTACCGTTGGTCTTTCCAGCGAACAGGCGTTGGCGCGGCATGGCATCGGCGAGGTGATCGCGCCGCGCCAACGCTTCGATTCGGAGGCCCTGCTGGCCCTGCCGGCCCTACAGCAGATGGCCGGCAAACGCGTCATCGTCTTCCGCGGCGACGGCGGCCGCGAACTGCTCGGCGACACCCTCGTCGCGCGCGGCGCCCGTGTCGAGTATGTGGCCTGTTATCGCCGCGCCCGCCCCGAACTCGATCCGGCGCCGCTGCATGCGCTGTGGACCCGGCACAGCCTCGACGCCTTCACCCTTACCAGCAGCGAAGGGTTGCGCAATCTCCACGCCATGGTGGGCAAGCTCGGCCAGGCCCGCCTGCGGCAGACGCCGGTATTCGTGCCGCATGCCCGCATTGCCGAGCAGGCGCACGATCTGGGGATCGCCCAGGTGATTGCCACCGGCCCCGGCGACAGCGGCCTGCTGGCCGGCCTGGAAACCTATTTCGAACAACCCCGGGGTGCCGCCGGTGGTTAGCCGGCGGCGATTTTCGCCGTACCCCACTTCCGACTCCCCGCCCCCTGCATTACAGTCCAGCCTATGAGTACCGAGCATTTACCGATCACCCCGCGCCAACGTCTGCGCAACGCTTTGCGCAAGCCGGCGGTTGTCATCGCCGCCGTTGCCCTCGCCCTGCTCGTCTGGCAGTGGCTGGAAACCCGCAGCCGCCTGGATTTTCTGCAGGAAGAGCTGGCCCGCCGCCTTGCTGCCGCCGACGCCTCCGCCCAAGAGAGCCGCGCCTTGGCGAAGCAGGGCCAGGAGTCGCTGCTCTCGCTGCAGGGCAAGGTCGGCGCGCTGGAAGCCAATCTGGCCCAGGCGCAAAGCCAGCAACTGGCGCTGGAAGCGATGTATCAGGAGCTTTCGCGTAGCCGCGACGAACGCCTGCTGGCGGAGATCGAGCAATCGCTGGCGATCGCTGCGCAGCAGCTACAACTCGCCGGCAACGCCGAAGCGGCGCTGATCGCGCTGCAAAGCGCCGATGCGCGCCTGGCGCGCGCCGCACAGCCGCAACTGCTGCCGTTGCGCAAACTCATCAATCGCGATATGGACCGCCTGAAAGCCCTGCCGCTGGCCGACATATCCGGCGTGGCGGTGAAGCTCGAAGGCCTCGTCGCCAGCGTCGATACGCTGCCGCTGGCGTTCGAGCAGCGGCCGAAGCCGGCCGCCGGCAATGCCCGCAAGGAACCCGCCGGTAGCCGGTGGGAGGCGCTGTGGGCCGAGTGGTGGCGCGAAGTCCGGCAACTGGTCCGCGTCGAGCGGGTGGACCGCGCCGATCCGACGCTGATTTCCCCCAGCCAGGCTTTTTTCCTGCGCGAAAATCTCAAGTTGCGTCTAGTCAACGCGCGGCTGGCGCTGCTCTCCCGCGACGGCCGCAGCTTCCGCGACGATCTGCGCCAGGCCGGCGAATGGCTGGACCGCTATTTCGATGGCCGCAACCGCGCAGTGCAGTCGGCGCAGACGACAGTGAAGGGCCTCGCCGCGCTCGATATCGCGCGCGACCTGCCTGCGCTCGACGACACGCTGAATGCCGTGCGCAACTTCAAGCTGCCGCGGGATAAACGCTGATGATGCGTCTTCTGTTCTGGTTGCTGGCGCTCGCCGCCCTCGCCGTCGGGCTGTCGCTGGCCGCACGCTACAACGAAGGCTATGCGTTGTTCGTCCTGCCGCCCTGGCGCGTCGAACTCTCGCTGAATCTGTTGATCCTGTTGTCGCTGGGCGGTTTCCTCGCACTCCATCTCGGCCTGCGTCTGCTCACCGCGATGCTTGCGCTGCCTGCGCGGGTGGCCGCCTTCCGTGCCCGTTCGCTCGAGCTGCGCGCCGAATCGGCGCTGCGCGACGCCATGCGCCAACTCTTCGAAGGCCGCTACGGCCACGCTTTGCGGCGTGCCGAAGCGGCTTACGACGCCGGTCACGCGGCGGGTTTGGCGGCGCTGATTGCGGCACGCTGCGCCCAGTACATGCACGACGACGCGCGCCGCGCGCTCTGGCTCCGCCGCGCCGCCGAGCACGACAAGGAAAACCGCACTACCCGGCTGATGGTGGAAGCGCTGATGGCGGTCGAGGAGCGCGATTTCGAGTCAGCCCGCGTTGCGCTCGATCAGCTGGCGCGCGAAAGCGGCCGCCACATTGCCGCCTTGCGCCTCTCGCTACGCGCGCAGCAGGGCCTCGGCAATTGGCATGCGGTGCTGCGTCTGTTGCGTCAGCTGGAAAAACATCGCGCCATGACCCCGGAACAGGCCGCCGTGTTGCGCCAGCGCGCCCATCGCGAGAATCTGCGCAGCTTCGACGGCGATGCCGCGGCGCTCGAACGCTATCTGCGCAATATGGATGCGCGCGACCGCCGCGACAGCCGTCTGGCGTATGCCGCGGCGGAGGCGTTGTTCGCCGCCGGCAATCCGCGCGAAGCCGCACGGCTGATCGAGGACGCCCTCGCCGAGCAATGGGACTCCGCGCTGGTGGAACTGTATGGCGAGGACGGCGGCGACGTGCTCGGCCGCATCTCCCATGCCGAGCAGTGGCTGCCCGAGCATCCGCGCGATGCCCGCCTATTGCTGACCCTTGGCCGCCTTTGCCGCCACCGTGAGCTGTGGGGCAAGGCGCAGAGCTATCTCGAAGCTTCGCTGGCAGTCGAGCCGACGCGCGCCGCCCACCTCGAGCTTGCCGGGCTACTCGACCAGCTGGGACAGAACGAAGCGGCGAATCGCCACTACCGCGCCGCCGCGGCGCACTGAGCGGAACCGCCCGTGCGCTCCCGTGAGCGCAAATTCAGGCGTTCGGTGCGAAGTAGGGATCGTCGATGCCGCGCTTCCACGCGTCCACCGGATAGTTGGCCCGCGCTGTCGCCTCGATGAATTCGTAAGCAATCGGGCATGAATCCCAATTTCATCCAATAGCCTGCAACACGTTTGCCAATTCCGTTGCAGGAGCGACCTCGACGTTTGGCGCAAGCGGGTAGCCGTTTTCTATGGGGGCGACGACGTAGGTCCGGTCCGGTTTCAGGTCGTTCAATGCCGACCAGAAGCCTTTGGTGGGCGTCGGCGCGCTGGAGAATTTAATTTCGAAGCCGATTTTTCGCTTGCCGCGCTCGGCGACGACGTCCATTTCGGCACCGCTTGCCGTGCGGTAGAACGATAGCTGCCATTGCGGTTCGAGCAACTGGGCGATCTGCTCAAGCACCCAGCCCTCCCAGGACGCTCCCACGATAGGATGCCCGGCGAGATCGTCGAGGCTGGCAACGCCCAGCAGCGCGTGCAGGATTCCGCTGTCGCGCAAATAGATTTTGGGCGATTTCACCAAGCGTTTGCCAAGATTGGCCATGTAGGGCTGAAGCCGGCGCAGCATGTAGGTCGCTTCCAGGATGTCCAGATAGTGTTGGACCGTCGGCGCCGATACGCCAAATCCCGCTGCCAGGCGGGAGGCGTTCCAGAGTTGTCCATGCAGGTGCGCAAGCATTTGCCAGAAACGATGCAATGTCGTGCCGGGCACGCGGATGCCGAAGGCGGGGATATCGCGCTCCAGGTGCGTGACGATGAAGGACTCCCTCCAGTCGAAGGCGGCGGCATCCGATTCCGCCAGCCAGCTCAAGGGATAGCCGCCCCGCAGCCAGAAATTCTGCAATTCGCGATGGGCCGGGTTGATTTCGCTGAGATCGAACGGGGCGAGTTCGTGAAAGGAAATTCTCCCCGCCAGCGATTCGGAGGCCTGGCGCAATAACGGGGGCGAGGCCGAACCCAGCAGCAGAAAGCGTCCCGGCGTTCGTTTCTCGTCGATCAATGCGCGCAACACGGCGAACAGCTCCGGTCGCCGCTGGACTTCGTCCAGCACGACGAGCCGATCCGCATGCCGCGAGAGGAACAGTTCGGGGTCGGCAAGCCGCGCCAGGTCGGAGGGGCGTTCAAGGTCCAGATACAGGCTGCCGGGGCGTCCGTCGGCGATGAGCCTTGCCAGCGTGGTTTTGCCGGCTTGTCGTGGGCCAAGCAGGGCGGCCGCGGGAAACGCGGCCAGCGAACGCTCGATTGCGGGAAGAAGCCTCCGATTTATCATCATCGTATATTAAAATACTACCATTCAATATACAAGGATGACCTCCGGGATGAAGCGGGGATGCCAGGACTCATCGGGCGTGCCTGCCGGGCGCGATCTTGGGGGGCTGTCCGGTGAGTCGGGGTGGCGCTGCCACCGGTACGCTCCCGCTCACACCCAGTCGCGTGGGCGCAGGAAGTCGCTGTACAGCCGCGCCTCTTCGCTGCCCGGCTCGGGGTGCCAGTCGTAGCGCCACTTCACGATCGGCGGCAGCGACATCAGGATCGATTCGGTGCGGCCGCCCGACTGTAGGCCGAACAGCGTGCCGCGGTCCCACACCAGATTGAACTCGACGTAACGGCCGCGGCGGTAGGCCTGGAAGTCGCGTTCGCGCTCGCCGTAGGGCAGGTCGCGGCGGCGCTCCAGGATGGGCAGGTAGGCGTCGAGGAAATTGTCGCCGACGGCCCGGGCAATGCCGAAGCAATGGTCGAAGCCGCCGTCGCTGAGATCGTCGAAGAACACGCCGCCGATGCCGCGAGGTTCGTTGCGGTGCTTGAGGAAAAAATAGTCGTCGCACCATTTCTTGTAGCGCGGATGGACGTCGTCGCCGAAGGGGGCCAGCGCATCGCGGCAGGTGCGATGGAAATGCTGCGCGTCTTCTTCGAAACCGTAATACGGCGTCAGGTCCATGCCGCCGCCGAACCACCACACCGGCGCCTCGCCTGCTTTTTCTGCGATGAAACAGCGCACGTTGGCGTGGGCGGTGGGGCAGTAGGGGTTGCGCGGATGCAGCACCAGCGAAACGCCCATGGCCTCCCAGCGGCGACCGGCCAGTTCCGGGCGGTGGGCTGTCGCGGAGGGCGGCAGCCGGGTGCCGGTGACGTGGGAGAAATTGACCCCGCCGCGCTCGAAGAAATTGCCTTCCTCGATCAGGCGTGACGATCCGCCACCGCCCTCGGGCCGAACCCAGCTGTCGGTGAGAAACGGTTTGCCGTCGAAGCGTTCCAGCGCCGAAACGATGCGGCTCTGCAGGTCGGTGAAATAGTCTCTGAGCTGTTGGGTGTCCATGGCTTTTTAATTGTTTTGCGGGGGCGGGGCGAACCGGTAGCCGTTGCGCCCCGCATGCTTTGCGTCGTACATGGCGGCATCGGCGTGGGCCAGGAGCGAGTCGGCGTTGTCCGCGTGGTCCGGAAATAAGGCGATGCCGATGCTGGCGCCGACCTGGAATTTGAGCTTGCCTATCTGCATCGGCTGCGACAGGGCGGCGACGCATTTCTGGGCGATGATTCCGGCGGCGTCCGGATCGCCGATGTCGGTGAGCAGGATGACGAATTCGTCGCCGCCGAAGCGCGCCACCATGTCGGACTTACGCACCAGCTCTTGCAGGCGCTGGGCCACCAGGCGCAGCAATTGGTCGCCGGTTTCGTGGCCGTGGTCGTCGTTAACCGGCTTGAATCCGTCCAGATCGAGGAACAGCAGGGCCAGCCGCTTGCCCTGGCGCTGCGCCAGGGCGATGCTCTGGCTCAATCGGTCGAGAAACGCGGAACGGTTGGGCAGGGCGGTGAGCGGGTCGTGGTGGGCGATGCGGGCGAGCACGGCTTCCCGCTCCCGCAGTTTGCCCAGCAGCAGGTTGAAGCCAGCGGTCAGTTCGCCCACTTCGTCCTGTATCGCCACCGGCAGCGCGCGTAGTGGCATGGCGCCGGTGGCCATGGCGTGCACCTGCCGCGCTGCAGAAGCCAGCGGACGGAAAATCCAGGCCAGAAAGAGAAATACCGACAGAGAGACGACGGCGGCGACGACCAGGCTGTTGCGCAGCAGGAAGTTTTGCAGGCGGGGAATCAGATTGAAGGCCTCCCGCGTCGGTATCCGCGCCACCAGGAACCAGTCGCTGCTTGGAATGCTGGCGATGGCCGAGATTTCCTCGACGCCTTTCGCGTTGGTGGTGATGCCGCTGCCGCGGTAACCCGCCATGGCACGGTCGTGGAGGGGATTGATGCCGGAACCGGGCAGCGGTTGGAGCGTCATGGACGGGTCGGTGGCCATGACGAAGAGCTTGTCTTTCGGCGATATCAGCAGGAACCCGCCGCTTTCACCGATGCTGTTCTTTTGCAGCGAATCGAGGAAGCCCGGCGCATCGAGGTCGGTCACCCCGGCCAGAATAGCGATGAGCTGCCCCTGGGCGTTCTTGATCGGGGCGGCCATGACGATGCCCGGCCGTCGGGTGGCGCGCCCGACGGTCGGCGCTCCCATGGCGGCGAGCCCGCTGTTGCGGACCGCGAGAAACCAGTCCCGGTCGGCATAGGAGGTGCCGCGCCGCCCCGGCAGGCGCGGATGATCGCTGAACGCGACGCCGGAAGGCAGGACAACGAGGATGCCGGCGGAAAACAGCGGCAGCAGCGTGTGCCGGTCGGCCAGCCAGGCGGCCAGCGCGTCGGGCTGGCGCAACAGCGCGTGGGGCAGTTGTTCGGCAAGGCGGTGTACCAGGTCCCGCCGGACCTTGATCTTGGCGTCGATGTCCTCGGCGACGTAGCTGGCCAGCGAGGTTTGCTGGTTGGCGACGACTTGATGCAATTCGTCCTGGAGAAAGCTGGAGAGGACGTTGAAGCGGATGAGCAGACCGACCAGCACCAGCAGCAGGGCAAAAACGATCAAGCGCGTTTTCAGGCTGAGGAAAATGCGCTTGACGGACAACATGATGCCGATGCGCCCGGAATCAGCGTTTGATGGCGCGATAACCGATGTCGCGGCGGTACTGCGCACCGTCGAAGTGAATCGACTCGGCCAGCTCGTAGGCACGGTTCTGCGCCAGTTTCGCCGTGTCGCCGAGGGCCGTGACGCAAAGCACGCGGCCGCCGCTGGTGACGACATGGCCGGCGGCCGTTGCGGTGCCGGCATGGAACACATGGGCATCGGCGGCGGCCCGCTCGGGCAGGCCATGGATGGCGTCGCCCTTGCGCGGGTTGTCCGGATAGCCGGCGGCGGCGAGGACCACGCCGAGTGCGACGCGGCGGTCCCATTGGGCCTCCACCTGGTCGAGGCGGCCGTCGATGCCGGCATCGATCAGTTCGGTGAAATCGCTCTTCAGCCGCATCATGATCGGCTGGGTTTCCGGGTCGCCGAAGCGGCAGTTGAATTCGAGCACCTTGAGCGAGCCGTCGTGCTTGATCATCAGTCCGGCATAAAGAAAACCGGTGTAGACAATGCCGTCGGCTTCCATGCCGCGCAGCGTGGGCATGATGACTTCGCGCATCACCCGGGCGTGGATGTCGGGCGTCACCACCGGCGCCGGCGAGTAGGCGCCCATGCCGCCGGTGTTGGGGCCCTTGTCGTCGTCGAGCAGGCGCTTGTGGTCCTGGCTGGTGGCCATCGCCAGCGCATGCCGGCCGTCGGCCATGACGATGAAACTGGCTTCCTCGCCGTCGAGGAATTCCTCGATCACCACGCGCGCGCCGGCGGCGCCGAGCGTGTTGCCGCAGAGCATGTTGTCGATCGCGGCATGGGCTTCGACGGTGGACATCGCCACCACCACGCCCTTGCCAGCGGCCAGGCCGTCGGCCTTGACCACAATGGGTGCGCCTTCGGCTTCGATGTAGGCGTGGGCGGCCTCCGCTTCGGCGCCGGTGAAGGTGCGGAAGCGGGCGGTCGGGATGTTGTGGCGGATCATGAACTGCTTGGCGAAATCCTTGGAGCTCTCCAACTGAGCGGCTTCGCGGGTTGGGCCGAAGATGCGCAGTTCGGCGGCGCGGAAGGCATCGACCACGCCGGCCGCCAGCGGCGCCTCCGGGCCGACCACGGTGGCGTGGATGCCTTCCTTCCGCGCGAAGGCGATCAGATCGGGGATGGCCGTGATGGCGACGTTTTCGAGGCCGTTTTCGCGCGCGGTGCCGGCGTTGCCGGGGGCGACGAAAATCTTCTGCACCTTGGGCGACTGGGCCAGACGCCAAGCCAGGGCGTGCTCACGACCGCCGGAACCGATGACGAGGAGTTTCATGTAAATCAGTGCCGGAAATGCCGGAATCCGGTGAACACCATCGCGACGTCCTGTTCGTCGGCCGCGGCGATCACTTCGGCATCGCGTACCGATCCGCCGGGCTGGATCACCGCCGTGGCGCCGGCCTGGGCGAGTACGTCGAGGCCGTCGCGGAAGGGGAAGAAGGCGTCGGAGGCGACCACCGAACCTTTCACCGTCAGCTTGGCGTTCTCGGCCTTGATGGCAGCGATGCGGGCCGAATCGACGCGGCTCATCTGGCCGGCGCCGACGCCTACGGTCATGCCGCCCTTGCAATAGACGATGGCGTTGGATTTGACGTATTTGGCGACTCGCCAGGCGAACAGCAGGTCGTTCATTTCCTGTTCGGTCGGTGCGCGCCGGGTGACGATCTTCAGATCGGCGCGGGCGATGCGCGCTTCGTCGGCGCTCTGCACCAGCAGGCCGCCGCCGACCCGCTTGTAGTCGAACGCGCCGCTGGCGCTGCCGAGCGGAACGATCAGCACCCGCAGGTTTTGCTTCGCGGCGAATACCGCACGGGCGTCGTCGGTCACCGCCGGGGCGATGATGACTTCGGCGAACTGGCCGGCGATGGCTTCGGCCGCTGGTTTGTCGATGGCAACGTTGAAGGCGATGATGCCGCCGAAGGCCGAGGTCGGATCGGTGCTGAAGGCCTTGCGGTAGGCTTCCGCGGCTGAGGTGGCGAGGGCCACGCCACACGGGTTGGCATGCTTGACGATGACGCAGGCGGCGACGCTGGCCGAAGCCTCGAAAGCCTTGACGCATTCCCACGCGGCATCCGCGTCGGCGATGTTGTTGTAGGAAAGCTCCTTGCCCTGCAACTGCTGGTAGCTGGCGATGCTCCCCGGCACCGTCGCCGTTTCCCGGTAAAACGCGGCGGATTGGTGCGGGTTCTCGCCGTAGCGCAGGGTCTCGACCTTGTCGAAGGCGAGCTGAAGCTTTTCCGGGAAGACGCCGGGCTTGTTCTCCGCGTCCAGCGCGGTCAGCCAGTTGGCGATGGCCGAGTCGTAGCGGGCGGTATGGGTGAAGGCCTTCTTCGCCAGCGCAAAGCGGGTCGTGTAGGAAATCGCGCCGGCATTGGATTTCAGCTCGTCGAGAAGCGCGGCGTAGTCTTCCGGGTCGGTGACGATGCCGACGCCGCCCTTCTCGTTGCCATGGTTCTTGGCTGCGGCGCGCACCATCGCCGGACCGCCGATGTCGATGTTCTCGATCGCGTCGTCCAGCGTGCAGCCGGGCTTGGCCACGGTTTCGCGGAAGGGGTAGAGGTTCACTACCACCAGGTCGATGCCGGGGATGTCGTGGGCCTGCATGGTGGCCAGATGCTCCGGCAGGTCGCGGCGGCCGAGGATGCCGCCGTGCACCTTGGGATGCAGGGTCTTGACGCGGCCATCGAGCATTTCCGGAAAGCCGGTGTAGTCGGAAACGTCGGTCACCGGCAGGCCGGACTCGCGCAGCAGCTTCGAGGTGCCGCCGGTGGACAGCAGCTTGACGCCGAGTTGGTTGAGGGCACGGGCGAAGTCGACGACGCCGCGTTTGTCGGAAACGCTGATCAGGGCTTGAGTGACTTTCATGATGAGGAGCTTAGAGTAGATCGTGTTCGGTAAGTTTGCGGCGTAGCGTGTTGCGGTTGATGCCGAGGATATCGGCGGCGGCGCTCTGGTTGCCGTCGGCCTGCTTCATCACCACTTCCAGCATCGAGCGTTCGACGCACTCCAGCACCATGTGGTACACGGCGTGCGGCGCTTGGCCGTCGAGGTCGCGGAAGTAGCGGTTCAGCGTGCGCTTCACGCAGTCGTAGAGTTCACTGCTCATTTTATTTCTCTCCCTTAGGGCTCTATCCCGCGTCAGGCGGCCAGGGCCTCGTCTTCGTAATGCAATCGATCGTTGGCCGCCTGGGCGAGGAAGAACTCGTCCGCGGCGCGCAGCTGTTCTTCAACCGTGGCGAGTTGGTTCATCGCATGGCGGAAATGCGCGGAGCCGACCAGCCCTTTGGTGTACCAGGAAATGTGCTTGCGCGCGATGCGTACGCCGGTTTCCTCGCCGTAAAAGGCGTACAGGTCGAGCAGGTGTTCGCGCAGCACGGCATGGATTTCGCCGGTCTTGGGCGGCGCCAGCAGCGTGCCGTGGGTCAGGTAGTGTTCGATCTCGCGGAACAGCCAGGGCCGGCCCTGGGCGGCGCGGCCGATCATCACGCCGTCGGCGCCGGTGTAGTCGAGCACGAACTTGGCTTTCTGCGGTGTGGTGATGTCGCCGTTGGCGATCACCGGGATGCGGATCTGCGCTTTCACCGCTGCGATGGTGTCGTACTCGGCTTGGCCGGTGTATTGGTCGGCGCGCGTGCGGCCGTGGATGGCCACGGCGCGGATGCCGCACTGCTCGGCGATGCGGGCGATGGTCGGGGCGTTCTTGTTGTCGCGGTTCCAGCCGGTGCGGAACTTGAGCGTCACCGGGGTGTTGGGCACTGCACCGACCACCGCGTCGAGAATCTGCGCCACCAGCGTTTCGTTCTGCATCAGCGCCGAACCGGCCATGACGTTGCAGACCTTCTTCGCCGGGCAGCCCATATTGATGTCGATGATCTGGGCGCCGTTGTCCACGTTGTAGCGTGCGGCGTCGGCCATCATGCGCGGATCGGCGCCGGCGATCTGCACCGAGATCGGATCGACCTCGCCGGCATGGTCGGCGCGGCGGCGCGTCTTGGCGCTGCCGTAGAGTAGGGAATTCGAAGTGACCATTTCCGACACGGCCAGCCCGGCGCCCATCTTCTTGCACAACTGGCGGAACGGCCGATCGGTGACGCCCGCCATGGGCGCGACGAAAAGGTTGTTCCGCAGCGTGAAGCCGGCGAAGTCCATGGTCTGGGATCGGAGCGATGGGAAGGGGGCGGATTCTACCCCAGTGCTTAAATAATGGGCAGCCCGTTGCGCGCCTCGTTCGTCGCCCGTGACGGATTTCTCAGGGCCAGGCGCGGGCGCCGAAAATCATCCGGTTGGCAACGAAGCGGCGCAGCGGTGGTAGCAGGTCCAGCGCCAGCAGGCCGGCGCCACGGGCGTGGCCGAGCAAAGGGTGGTCGTTGCTGAACAGGCGCACCAGGGTGTCGGTAAAGCCGATCGTGGCGTTACGGTCGAGGCTACGGCTGGCGGCGTAGCGACTTAGCGTGTCGTCGGCGCCCGGATCGGCGGCGGCGCCGAGCGTTCGCGCCAGTTGGCGGATGTCGCGCAGCGCCAGGTTGTAGCCCTGGCCGGCGACAGGGTGCAGCGTCTGCGCGGCGTTGCCCAGCCAGACCTGGCGCGCGCCGACGGCTGTGGTGCGATAGCGCAGTCCGAGCGGGAACAGGCTGCGCGGAGTGACGGCGGTGAAATGGATGCGTTCGCCGAACTGGTCCTGTAAGCGGGCAAGGAAAGCGGCATCGTCGAGTCCGGCCAGTGCCGGCGCATCGGCATCGGGGCAGGTATAGACCACGGCCATTTCCGTTGCGAAGGGCAGCAGCGCGACCGGGCCGAGCGGGGTGAAGCGCTCCCAGGCGCGTCCGTGGTGCGGCTCGCGCGTGGCAACGGTGCACAGCACCGCATGCTGGCGGTAGTCGCGCCGGCGCAGTTCGGCGCCGTCTGCGATGGCACCTTCGGCGTAGGCCAGCAGGCGTGCGGTGCGTTCGCTGTCGCCGGCCGTGAAGCGGATGCCTTCTCCTTCGCTGCGCGCATCGCTGACGGCATGCGGCGCATGGATCGGGATGCCGAGTTGCGCGACGGCGCGGTCAAGGGTGCGGATCAGGTCGGCGGCGGCAACTACATAGCCGAGTGCCGGCACCTGTTGCTCGGCGGCGGTGAGCCGCGCCCGGCCGAGACCGCCGCGGTGCGAGATGTGGATGTTCGTGATCGCGGTGGCCGGCAGTCCCTCCCATGCGCCCAGCCATTCCAGCGTCTGCCGGGTGCCGTAGGACAGGGCGAGGATGCGGCGGTCGGCCAGGCCGGCATGGCGTTCGCGGGCATCGAAGATTTCCGCGCGAAGGCCGTGGCGATGGAGGGCCAGGGCCAACGCCAGTCCGGTTGGCCCGCCGCCGGCGATGGCGATCGTTTGCTTGTCATCGCCGGCGAAGCCCGCCCTTGACGGCGATCCATTCACCCATCCCCCTTCCTGGGGAAGGGAGCGACTGTCTGGGCTCACTGGGCTCGCAGTGTGGGAGGTCGGGTCAGCCATTTCGCGCGTCGGCCATCAGCGCTTCGATGTCGGCGATTTTTTTTGGTGCGGCGGCGGTGATCAGTTCGCAGCCGTGCGATGTGACCACGGCGTCGTCCTCGATGCGCACGCCGATGTTCCAGAAGGCTTGCGGCACGTCGTCGGCGGGACGGATATAGCAGCCGGGTTCGACGGTCAGCACCATGTTGGGCTGGAGGATTTTCCAGTCCTCGCCATCTTTGTATTCGCCGGCATCGTGTACGTCGCGGCCGAGCCAGTGGCTGGTGCGGTGCATGTAGAAGCGCTTGTAGCTTTCCGATTCGATCACGCCGTCGAGCGAACCGCTGAGCAGCTTGAGATCGAGCATGCCCTGGGCCAGCACCTTGACGGCGGCATCGTGCGGGTCGTTGAAGCGTGCGCCGGCGCGGGTGGCGGCAACGGCGGCGGACTGCGCATCGAGCACCAGGTCGTAGACGTCGGCCTGCGGCCCGGAGAAGCGACCGCTTGCCGGAAAGCAGCGGGTGATGTCGGAGGCATAGCCGTCGAGTTCGCAGCCGGCATCGATCAGGATCAGGTCGTCGGCGGCGATGCGGCAGGCGTTCTCCACGTAATGCAGCACGCAGGCGTTGGCGCCGGCGGCGACGATCGAACTGTAGGCGGGGAAGCGGCTGCCCTGACGGAGGAACTCATGCAGCAATTCGGCTTCCAGTTCGTATTCGAAGCACCCGGGGCGCACCGCACGCATCGCACGTCGGTGGGCGGCGGCGGCGATTTCCGCTGCACGGCGCATCAGCTCCAGCTCGGTTGCGTCCTTCAGCAGACGCATTTCGTCGAGCGCTGCGCGCACGTCGCGCAGCGTTTCCGGGGCTCGCTTGCCGGCGCGCGATTGGGCGCGTACCGCATTCAGTGTCGCGCCGATGCGCCGGTCCCAGTCGCTGTCGTGGCCGAGCGAGTACCAGAGCGTCGGCTGGTTGGCGAGCACGTCGGCGAGGCGTGCGTCGAATTCGCCGATCAGGTGGGCCTCGTCGAAGCCGAAGCTGTCTGCGGCAGCGGCCGGTCCGTAGCGGAAGCCGTCCCAGATTTCGCGCTCCATGTCCTTGTCGCGGCAGAACAGCAGCGTGCGCGGCTGTGCGCCGGCGATCAGCACGATCACCGCTTCCGGCTCCGGAAATCCGGAAAGGTAATGGAAGTAGCTGTCGGGTCGATAGGGATAGTGGGCGTCGCGGTTGCGGATTTTCTCCGTTGCGGTGGGTATCACGGCGACGCCTTCGCCCATCTGCTGCATCAGGCGGGTACGCCGGCTTTTGAAGGAAGTGATGTCCATGGATTTATCCGCGCCGGAGTTCTGCATCCAGTTCCGCCAGCCGTTGTGGAGTACCCACGTCGGTCCAGCGGCCGCGATGCCGTTCGCCCGATACTGTGCCCGCAGTCATCGCGGCGAGCAAGTGGGGAAGGAGTTTTGCAGCCTCGCCGCGACGCAGCGACGAGAAGAAGGCGGGACGATAGATGCCGATGCCGGCGAAAGTCAGCTTGGGCTCCCCGCCGGTATCGACGCGTCCGTCATGCAGGTGGAAGTCGCCGGCCGGGTGATGCGCGGGGTTGTCCACCAGCACCAGATGCACGAGGTCTTCGGCGGACGGGAAGTCCAGTGCCCGGCGCATGTCCCAGTCGCAATAGATGTCGCCGTTGATGACCAGAAACGGCGCGTTGCCGAGCAGCGGCAGTGCATTGGCAATGCCGCCCGCGGTCTCCAGCGCGCCTTCCGGTTCGGCGGAATAGCGCAGCGAGAGTCCGAAGGCGGAGCCGTCGCCGAGCGCGGTTTCGATCTGCCCGCCGAGGTGGGCATGGTTGACGACGACATCCTTGAAGCCCGCGGCGGCGAGACGCTGTAGATGCCAGACGATCAGCGGCTTGCCGCCGACCGGGAGCAGGGGCTTGGGCACGGCATCGGTCAGCGGCCGCATTCTTTCACCCCTGCCTGCAGCCAGGATCATGGCTTTCACAGAGAACCCCTGTGAAAGCCATGATCCTCCGGATCATCCATGCAAGTCATTCCCCCAACCCCCTTCCTGAGGCAGGGGGCGACGGAACGGAGTCCGCGCGGGGCGCAGACTGAGAAGTTACGCGTCACTCCCTGCTCCTGAGCTTTCACGCTTCATCGTCTGTCCCAGCACCGTCACCTTGTCTTCCAACTGATCGAGCAGGCGACGCAGCGGAATCAGTTCGTCGTAGCGTTCGACCGCCTTGCGCAGGTACTTGGCGACCAGCGGCATGTCCTTCAGATAGCCATCCTTGCCGTCGCGGTGCCAGAGTCGGGCGAAGATGCCGAGCACCTTGAGGTGGCGCTGCACGCCCATCCATTCGTAGTCGCGGTAGAACGCGGAGAAATCGGCAGAGAGCGGGATGCCGGCCTTGCGCGCCCGCTCCCAGTAGCGGATCAGCCAGTCGAGGACCAACTCTTCGTCCCAGTCGATGTAGGCGTCGCGCAGCAGCGAAACGGCATCGTAGCTGGCGGGACCGTACACCGCATCCTGGAAATCGATGACGCCGGGCGATCCGTTGCCCAGCATCAGGTTGCGCGAATGGTAGTCGCGGTGGACGAACGTCCTGGGCTCGGCGAGATTGACCGCGATGATTTTTTCGAACACCTGTTCCAGCGCGGTGCGTTGTTTGTCGCCGAGCGTTACACCGAGGTGCTTTGCGACATACCAGTCGGGGAAGAGGTCGAGTTCGCGCTTGAGCAGCATCCGGTCATAGGCCGGCAGCGCATCCGGATGGCTGGCGGCCTGGATTTTTATCAGAGCGTCGAAGGCCTGACGGTAGAGGTCGATCGCGTTATCGGGCGTCAGGGCGGAGAGATAGGTGCTGTTGCCGAGGTCGGAGAGCAGCAGGAAGCCCTGCTCCAGGTCGCTGGCCAGCACCTCGGGCACATTCACCCCGGCCGCGCGGAACAGCTGCTGCACATGCAGCCAGGGGCGAACGTCTTCGTGGCTGGGGGGGGCGTCCATCACGATGCGGCTGCTCGCGTCGGCGAAGGTGACGCGGAAATAGCGGCGGAAACTGGCATCGGCGGACGCCGGGGCCAACTCGAAGGGGCGACCGGGGTGGCGTTCGGCCAGCCAGTCGGCAATGCGTTTTTGTCGCTCCATGGGGGGCCGTCGGGCGCGCTATAGGCTGATGATAGAATGCAAAATTCTAACATTCGCATGTCAGCCGCCTTGCCGGAATGCCTCCGGCGGCAACGTTGGCAGGCTTTTCACCTTACACAATCGGGCATGGCGAGTTTCCCCAGTCGACACCTAATCCTCTCCGCGTTGCTCGCAACCATGGGCAATGCCCACGGGGCGCAGAACATGCCATTGCTAAAGGTCGACCCGGCGCTACTCGGTTTGCCGCCTGTCCGTCTGCCGAAGCCGGCCCCCGCCGCTGCGGGCGCCGTAACGGCGCCCGTCAAGCCAATCCTGGCTGCACCGGCCGTCGACCTGCCAGCCGCGCCGGCAGCCCCGGGTGCTCCCGCTTTAGCGGCCCCGGCGCTTTCCGCACCGGCACGGCAGTCGGTCGTCACCCAGCCGCCGCGACCGGCAGGGGAAGACGCGCCGTTGCTCTCGGCCAAGGAGCGCAAGCAGGGTACGGTTTTCGTCAGTGCGGACGATATTCAGGGCAAGAGCGGCGTCGAGGTCGTGGCCAAAGGGTCGGTCGATTTGCGCAAGGCCGACAGCCAGCTCAACGCCGATCAGCTCACCTATCGCGAGGCGGAGGATCAGGTAGAAGCCGAGGGCAACGTCCGACTGCGACGTGACGGTGAGCAGATTGCTGGCCCGCGTCTGAAACTCAAGATCGGCGAGAGCGTAGGTACGTTCGAAAACCCGAGCTATGAAATCAGCGGTGCGGCGGCCTCGACTCAACTGGGCAAGCCGTCGTTGCCCGGACGCGGCACCGCCGAGCGCATCGTTTTCGAGGGGCCCGACCGTTACGCGCTGTCCAATGCCACTTACACGACATGTGCGGCGGGCGCCAACGGCCCCGAATGGTTCGCCCGGGTTTCGGATCTGTCGCTGGACTATCAGACCTATAGCGCCGAGGCGCACGACGCGACCGTGGTGTTCAAGGGTGTGCCGATCATCTACTCGCCCTGGTTGTCGTTCTCGCTCAACCGCGAACGCAAGAGCGGGCTGCTGACGCCGACCTTCGGCAGCACCACGCTGAGCGGGGCGGAACTCACGCTGCCGTATTACCTGAATATCGCGCCGAACATGGATGCGACCATCGCACCGCGACTGATGACTAAGCGCGGCGTGCAGTTGCGCGGTGAGTTCCGCTATCTGGGCGAAGGCTACGGTGGACAGGTCGGCGGCGAATATCTGCCCAACGACCAGGTTTCGCACACCACCCGCAGCGCCCAGACCTGGCAACACCAGCAGACCTTTGCAGACGGCCTGTCCGGAACGTTGAACCTCAACCGGGTCTCCGACGACACCTATTTCACCGATCTGTCGACGCGACTCAGCAATATCTCGCAGACCACCCTGCTGCGCGAAGGGCGGCTGAACTACAGCGGCGGCTGGTGGAATACCAGCATGATGACGCAGCGCTTCCAGACCTTGCAGGATCCGGCCCAGCCGCCGGTACAGCATCCCTACGAACGCGTGCCGCACATCACGGTCAACGCTACCCGCCCGGACATGCCCTTGGGGTTGTGGCTCGATTTCCGCGGCGACTACACGGTTTTCAGCAATCCGGATATGGCCAAGATCGAAGGCAAGCGCACGGTGCTTTATCCGCAGCTGTCATTGCCGATGCAGAGCGCAGCGTACTATGTCACACCGAAGATTGGCGTGCACAGTACGCGCTACGATCTGGACAGGCCCGCCGCCGGGACGCCGGATCAGTTGACGCGCAACGTGCCCATCTTCAGCCTGGATAGCGGCATGACTTTCGAGCGCGATACCGGCGGCTGGTTCGGCCGTACTATTACGCAGACCCTGGAACCGCGCTTGTACTACCTGCGTACGCCGTTCCGCGACCAGACCATGCTTGATCGCGGAGGAGTGAATTTCGACAGCTGGCTGGCCGATTTCAATTTCGCGCAGATTTTTTCCGAGAACGTTTTCTCCGGCAACGATCGCATTGCCGACGCCAATCAGGCGACGGTTGCGCTGACCTCGCGCCTGCTCGATCCGTCCACCGGCAGCGAACTGGCCAAGGTGATGGTGGGCGAGCGTTACTATTTCTCCGACCAGCGCGTCACGGTGCCGGGGATTCCGCTGCGCACCAACCGCAATTCTGACATTCTCGCTGCGGCGACCGCCCAGATCGACCGGGCGGTGTATGTCGACAGCGCGCTGCAATACAACACCCGCGACGGGCGGATGGACCGCTTCAATCTTGGTGCGCGCTACCAGCCGGAACTCGGCAAACTGATCAATGCCGGCTACCGCTATAACCATACGGCGCTCAACCGGCTCAACCAGTTCGACGTTTCCGGCCAGTGGCCGCTGGGCGGCGGTTGGTCGGGCGTCGGCCGCTACAACTATTCCTTCGAGGAACGCCGCCCGGTGGAAACCGTCGCCGGCCTCGAGTACAACGAATCCTGCTGGGCGGTACGCTTCGTCATGCAGCACCTGGCGAGGACGGTGAGCAGTTCCAGTACCGCTTTCTTCCTTCAGCTCGAGCTGAACGGTTTCTCCAGCATCGGTTCCAGCCCGGCCGATGTGCTGCGGCGGAACGTGCCCGGCTACGGCCGTCTGGGTCCGTCGGCCGCCGATCCGCTCTTCACTTACTGAATCCACCCATGCGCCGCTACGCCATGAAATGCCTGCTCCGTTCCCTGTTTCTGCTGGCCCCGCTGTTGGCGACGGCTGCACCGATTGATGCCGATCGTATCGTTGCGGTGGTCAACAACGAAGCGATCACCATGCTTGAATTGACTGCGCGCGTTGCCAACGTCGAACGCCAGTTTTCCGGACAGGGGCAGCAATTGCCGCCCAAGGCGGTGTTGCAACGTCAGGTTCTGGACCGTCTGATCGTCGAGCGGGCGCAGATCCAGTTCGCCCAGGAGACCGGACTGGAGGTCTCGGATGAGGAACTCGATACTTCCGTGCGCCGGATCGCCGAGGACAACCGTTTGTCGGTGGCCGATTTTCGCGCTGCACTGGAACGGGACGGAGTGTCGTGGAGAAAGTTCCGTGAGGAAGTGCGCGGCGAGATTGTAGTGGGCCGCCTCCGCGATCGCGATGTCACCAGCCGGGTCACCGTATCTGATGGAGAGATCGACAACTATCTGGCCAATGTGGCCGCCGGTGCCGACCCAGACGTGCAGCTCGAAATGGCCCATATCATCATTGCGATTCCGGAGCAGCCAAGCTCGGAGCAACTGATGCAGCTGAGCAAGCATGCCGACCAGGTTCTTGCGCGCCTGAAGGCGGGTGAGGACTTTGCCCAGGTTGCGACGGCGACGTCCGAGTCTCCCGATGCGCTGAAGGGCGGCATCCTCGGCGCCCGTTCGGCGGACCGCCTGCCGGCCATCTATGCCGAAGCCGCGCAGAAACTGAAGCCTGGCGAGATCAGCCCGGTGCTGCGCAGTCCGGCCGGTTTCCACATCGTCAAGCTGATCGACCGGCACGGCGGCGTATCCGGCTTGCCGGCCCTGCGCCAGACCCACGCTCGCCATATCCTGATACGGATCAACGAAGTGGTTTCCGATGCCGATGCCCGCCACAAGCTGGACGCCCTGCGTGAGCGCTTGGTCAACGGCGCCGATTTCGCCGAGTTGGCCCGGTTGTATTCCAACGACCTGTCCGCCGCCAAGGGCGGCGATCTGGGTTGGCTCTACCAGGGCGACACGGTGCCGGATTTCGAGCGCACCATGGATGCGCTGAAGATCGGCGAATACAGCCAGCCGGTCAAGTCGCCCTTCGGCTACCACCTGATCCAGGTGCTGGGGCGCCGTACCGACGAAGGCTCGCCTGAGCGCAAGCGCCGCGTCGCGCGTCAGGCGCTACAGGAGCGCAAGGCCGCGGAAACCTACGACGACTGGTTGCGTCAGCTGCGCGACCGGGCGTATGTCGAATACAAGCTCGACGAGTAGCGCGGAGCGGGCCGTGGCGCAGCAGAAATCGCCGCCGCGCATCGTCGTCACCTCCGGCGATCCTGCCGGGATTGGCCCGGACATCTGCCTGGCCCTCGCCGACCTGCAACTGCCGGCGCGCGTCACCGTGGTCGGCGACCGCCATTTGATCGAGGCGCGCGCGATACTGCTCGGCCGTCCGCCCCCCGCGCTCGACATCCGCCACGTTCCGCTGCGCGTGCCCAGCGTGGCGGGCCGGCTCGATCCGGCCAACGCCGCCTATGTCATGGAAACGTTGGATGTGGCGCTGGCAGGATGCCGCAGCGGCGAGTATTCCGCGATGGTCACCGCGCCGGTGCATAAGGGCGTCATCAACGACGCCGGCATTCCCTTCACCGGACATACCGAATATCTCGCCGAGCGTACGGCGACGCCCAAGGTGGTGATGATGCTTGCCGGCGGCGGACTGCGCGTCGCTTTGGTGACCACCCACCTACCGCTGCGGAGCGTGCCGGAAGCCATTACCCGCGCCGAGGTCGAGAGCACGCTGCGCATCGTCGCCGCCGAGCTGCGCACCAAGTTCGGCATTCTGCGTCCGCGCATCCTGGTCGCCGGGCTCAATCCCCACGCCGGCGAGGGCGGCCATCTCGGCCGCGAGGAGATCGAAATCATCGGCCCGGTGGCCGATGCGCTGCGCGCCGAAGGCCTCGACATCGTCGGCCCGCTACCGGCGGACACGCTATTTACCCGCAACGTGTTGGAAGGTTCGGACGCACAGGTGGCGATGTATCACGATCAGGGGCTGGCCGTGCTCAAGTACGCAGCCTTCGAGGAGGGCGTGAACATCACGCTCGGCCTGCCGATTCTGCGCACCTCGGTCGATCATGGAACCGCGCTCGATCTGGCCGGCAGCGGCCGTGCCGACCCCGGCAGCCTGTTCGCCGCGGTCAGGATGGCGGCTGAAATCGTGGCCGGTCGCTAGGCCGCCGGAGGCGAAATTTCCCGCATGAAAGATCACCTTCCACGCAAGCGCTTCGGCCAGAACTTTCTTAATTCGCCCGGAGTCATCCGCAAGATCGTCGCGGCGATTGCTCCCCGGCCCGGCGACCTGATGGTCGAAATCGGACCGGGACTGGCGGCGCTGACTGAACCCCTGCTGCAAGCGCTCGACCGTCTTCATGTGGTGGAGATAGACCGCGACCTGATCGCCCGGCTCAAGCAGCAATTTCCTGGCGACAGCCTGACCATTCACGAGGGCGATGCGCTCGAATTCGATTTCGCCACCCTCGGCGCCGATTTGCGCGTGGTCGGCAACCTGCCGTACAACATCTCGACGCCGCTGCTGTTCCATCTGGCCACCTTCGCCGACCGGGTGCGCGACATGCATTTCATGCTGCAGAAAGAAGTGGTCGATCGCATGGCTGCCGCGCCCGGGGGGGGCGACTATGGACGGCTCTCGGTGATGCTGCAATACCGTTTCCATATCGAACGCCTGTTCATCGTGCCGCCCGGGGCGTTCACGCCTGCGCCGAAAGTCGATTCGGCAATCGTGCGGCTGATTCCACGTCCTGCGATGGAGTTGAATGCAATCGATGCCGAATGCTTCAGCAGGGTTGTCACTACTGCCTTTTCCCAACGGCGCAAGATGTTGCGCAATACGCTCAGGGATTTGATCGCCGAGCCGGCGCTGGCTGCGCTTGGCATCGCGCCGACCGCCCGTGCGGAAACCATTGCGGTTGCCGACTACGTGCGACTTGCCAACGCATTGGCCGCGGGGAAATAAAAAACGGCCCGTCTGACGGGCCGCTATATTCGATGCCGATTCCTTTGGCGCTTAAGTGGCGGCGCTTTCGTCTTTTTTGGTCGAACAGGTATTCATGCCGAGCAGCGGATAAACCGGACAGAATTTGGTCGTTCCGGTGGCGATCGGCAGCAGGCCGATCCAGGCCCACAGCGGGCCACCCGTTAGCGCCCAGCCAACCAGTGCCAAGCCAACGACGATGCGCAATACACGATCAATGCCGCCCACATTTGCTTTCATGGCCTACCTCCGGGATTAAGGTGAGCGGCCAGTATAGGCGCATATATCGGACATGCCTATGGGGTTTGAATTTCGGGGTCAATCCGCCAGTTCCGCCAGCACCGGGGCGTGATCGGACGGGCGTTCGAGCCTGCGCGGCGCGGTGTCCACCAAACAGGTCCGGCAGCGTTCGGCCAGCGGCCCGGAGAGCAGGATGTGGTCGATGCGCAAGCCCAGGTTGCGACGGAAACCAGCCGCCCGGTAGTCCCACCAGCTGAAGCTCTTTTCGGGCTGGTCGAACAGGCGAAAAGCATCCCGCAGCCCGAGGCAGGCCAGCTTGCGGAATGCTGCGCGCTCGGCATCCGAGCAGAGGATCTGTCCCTGCCAGGCGACGGGATCATGCACGTCGCGGTCTTCCGGGGCGATGTTGTAGTCGCCGAGCAAAGCTAGACGCGGATGGCGCGCAATTTCGTCCGCCAGCCAATCCTGTAGCGCGTTCAGCCAGCGCAATTTGTATTCGTATTTCTCGGCGCCGACTGCCTGCCCGTTGGGGATATAGACGCAGACTAGGCGCACGCCCTTCACCGTTGCGGCAATCACGCGCTTCTGTGCATCGGCGAAAGCCGGTATGTCGCGCAGAACGTCCTCGGGCTCGCTGCGGCTGAGGATCGCCACGCCGTTGTAAGTCTTCTGCCCGTTGTGGATCGCCCGGTAACCGGCCGCGGCGAGCGCGTCGAACGGGAACCCCGTGTCCTCGGTCTTGGTCTCCTGCAGACAGAGCGCATCCGGCTGCTGGGCGGCCAGCCAGTCGAGCACATGGGGCAGGCGGACCTTGAGAGAGTTGACGTTCCAGGTGGCTATCTTCATGTCGGGTATGTGCTTCGGCTGTCACTGTGGGAGTCCGGCGATTCTTTTACAGGCGTGTCCGGTCGGTGGGGAGCTAGTATAGTTGTCGCCACTCAGCAAAGGATCGGCCCACGACGGTCGCCAATGCGAATCAAGGGACATCGAGCCCGTCACGGAAAGGAGATGACTATGTCGCCCGTTGCCGAAAAGCGCCGTTTCTGGCGTGCGGCGTTCAATGCTCCGGCGCGCCTGATCGACGACCGCGGAACCACGACGGTTTCGGTGATCGATCTTTCGCTGCACGGCGCTTTGGTGGAAGCGCCGCAGAACTGGTCAGGCGGCATGGGCGATCAATGTCGCCTCACGCTCGAACTGAGCGCCGCGGTTTCGATCATTCTCGAAGCGACGGTGGTGCATATCAAGGGAACCCAGGTCGGCTTGCGTTGCGACCACATCGATCTCGACAGCATTACCCATTTGCGTCGCCTGGTGGAGCTGAATGCGGGAGACCCGCAGCTGCTGGATCGGGAAGTCGCCCATTTGTTGAATCCGTCGTAAAACGCGCTGGTTGCCATGCTGGCAAAAAATCAGGGAGGAAAGCATGACCGCAACAACCCCGTCCGATCTTGCCGCGGCCGTTGGCGAACTTGCCGCCCGAGAGGCCATCCGGGATGTGATCTACCGCTATTGCCATGGCATCGACCGGCGCGACTGGGCGGTGCTCAACGGCGTCTTCTGGCCGGACTCGAAACTCGAATACGGTCTCTACAACGACAGCGGCGCGGGATTCGCCACCGTCATCGAGCAACTGTTCGGCGGGATCGGGATGGGCGTCACCATGCACTTCATCGGCAACTGCATCCTGCGCGTGAACGGCGCCAGCGCCGACGGCGAGACCTACGTGCATGCGCTGCACCAGGTACCGCAGCCCGACGGACGCCAGGCCGACCTGGTGATCGGCGCGCGCTATCTCGACAGCTTCGCCTGCCGCAACGGCGAATGGCGCATCGCGCTGCGCAAGGTGGTCTTCGACTGGGTGCGCGACTACGGCGATAGCGGCGACTGGGCGGTGGGTGCCTTTGGCATCACGGCGGCCACCGCGCATATCGGCAAGCCGGGCGTGGTCGAACGGCCGGCCTTCAGCGCCGCGCTGCGCTGAGGGCCGCAGCCTTCAACCCGAGACGGACCCTATCCCGTCGTCCAGCCGGCTCCAGTCCTGCCGTTTGAGAAATCGTGGTCTGTCCCTTGTTGTTCTTGATATGTTCCCTCTAGGGCAGAGAGGGTTTCGCGGAGTCCCTTCACAGCGCGCCTAGCGCGAGAGACCAGCACTTGTTTGTGCCACAACACCGCGGTGGATTCCCAGCCAAAGAACTGGATTAGATCCAGGGCGTCCAAGCAGACCCGAGGCAGGCCACCCACCTCAAGCGACCAGCCCTTCGGCGTGAAGTGGATGAACTCGTTTCGATACTCGTTAAGGCGCGAAAGGCTGTCGTCGTGGGTCGAGCCCGGTACGAACGGGCCTGCGCCAATGACGTGGAAGTTCTCTTTGTCTTTAACCTTCTTGTAGAGGTTGAGAAACTCGTCGAGCTTCTCAACTGGGTACGGCCCACCGTTCCGGTATGCATCCAGCCACTTCGCGGCAACTCGGTCACGAAGCGCAAGCAAGCCGTTGCCGTTCCAGAGAGCGAGAACCATAAAACCTTGTGCCGCGTTGTGGAGTGCGATAAGAACCCACTTCCACAGATATGGGTCATCGCCAAGCGCCCTAGCCTGTTGCTCAGCCCATTCGAGTGAACGAACTGCCTCCTCTCGTTCATCGGTGCGCAAATAGCGGGGCTTGGCCATGATGGCGGCTAACGAATAGCGTTTATCCGCCGCTGAGGGAGAACGGGAAGAGCACGGAGGGTCATGGCGGCGGATAAACCTCGTTGGACTGAACCGCCGGCGTGACGGTCGTTATGGGGATTGTAAGGTGGA
>JALNXH010000027.1 GCA_023230455.1 Rhodocyclaceae bacterium
ATGGGCACCGATGCGACCGTCGCCTTCCACAATTCATTGCCGAAAAGCGGCCTGTGAGATTTCACTTCCTGGAAGCGGTCGGTTGTTACTGATTGCTCGATGCCCAGACAGTCATACCGCCATCGCTATGGCGAAGGGACGTGCAAGGGCTCCGCGATGTCGATCAATGCAACCTAACAATTTAGTGACTCTTCGACATCTTGAGGCCGACGGAGTCGACACGGTTGCCGCTTATCGCACGCACCGTGAGTTCCATGCTGCCGATCCCGACGCGGTCACCAACCACCGGGCGACGGCCCAGTCGTTTCGCCAACAGATCGCCAATGCTGCGCTCAGATTCGGCAGCGTCGAGCTCCATGCCATAGGTCGCCGCCAGTGCCGCTGCCGAGGAGTCGGCGTCGAGCACGAACTCGCCGAAGAAGTTGCGCACCGCGAGGTGGCCGCTTTGTTCCTGGCGACCAAATAGCGCGGTGAGATTTTCCACCTGTTCGGGCGAGGCCAGCAGCCAGACGATGTCGTCGGCCTTGAGCGCCGTCGCGCTGGGCGCCAACAAGGGACGCCCCCGACGCACCAGGGCGGCGCAGCGCACCGGCCGGCCGCGCAGATCGGTGAGCGAACTCGGCAACATGCCGATGGCCAGCGACTGTGCCTCGACGCGGAAGGCGACCAGCGCCAGCACGGTTTCCCGTCCGATCCAGACTTCCTTCGATTCGAGCGGTTCGGCGCCATGGGGAACTTCCACATCCAGTCGGCGCGCGGCCCACGGCACCGTGGCGCCTTGCACCAGCAGCGAAAACAGCACCACGGCAAAGGTGACGTCGAACAGCAGGCGCGACTCGGGAATGCCCGCCATGACCGGGAACACGGCCAGCACGATGGGGACTGCGCCACGCAGGCCGACCCATGAGATATAGGCGATTTCCCGATTGGGAAAGCGGAATGGCTTCAGCGTCACGGCGACCACCAGCGGTCGCGCGACGAAGGTCAGGAACAGCGCGACGGCGAGCGACTCCCAGAAATAATTGACCAGATGCGAAGGCGTCACCAGCAGGCCGAGCAGCAGGAACATGCCGGCCTGCGCCAGCCAAGCCATGCCGTCCATCACCTTCAGCACGTGCGAGGTGGCGCGCGTGCGCTGGTTGCCGACGATCACACCGGCAAGATAAATCGCAAGGAAGCCGCTGCCGCCCAGTTGGTTGGTGGCGGCGAACACCGTCAGGCCGCCCGAGATGATCAACAAGGCGTAAAGCCCCTCGGCCAGGCGCACGCGCCGCAGCAACTCGGCAAGCAAGCGCCCAGCGCCAATGCCGAGTGCGGCGCCGATCACGAACTGCGTTACCAGTTGCAGAAGGACACCCTCCGGCGTGGACACGCCGGTGCCGGCGATGATGCCTACCAGCACCGTAACCAGCAGGATGGCCATCGGATCATTGGCCCCGGATTCGATTTCCAGCGTTGCGCCGACCCGCTCGTTGAGGCGCACGCCGCTGTGGCGCAAGAGATTGAAGACGGCGGCGGCATCGGTCGAACCGACGATGGACCCCATCAGCAGTCCGTAGCGCCAGTCCACGCCGAGCAGCCAGGTACAGAATGCACCCAGCAGCGCGGCGGTGGCGATCACGCCCCAGGTGGCGAGTGCCGTCGCCGGCCAAAGCGCGACGCGAAAGGTCGAGATGCGCGTGCGCAGGCCGCCATCGAGCAGGATGATCGCCAGCGCCAGATTGCCGACAAAAAACGAGGCACCGAAATCGTCGAAGCGGATTCCCCCCGGACCGTCTTCGCCGGCCAGCATGCCGACGACGAGAAATATCAGCAGGAAGGGAAGTCCGAGGCGCGCCGAAAGTGTGCTGGCCAGCACGCCGAGAAACAGCAGGACGCCCGAAAGCAGCAGCAGGGTATTGACTTGATCCACGTCAGAAGGCTCTTGGGGTTTGGGAATGTAGGCGGTATTGCATGGTGGTAACGACGAAAATACTTTCGACCAATGGTAGCTTATCTGCGCTGCCGCTCTCGGTCAGGTCCGCACTATCCATCTACCTGGGCACTGAAGTGTCATTGCGACACGAAGATTGACGCCTCGTACCGCCGGTAGACCGGACAATTGATCGCTTCAATTGTGTTTAACAGCGTTGGCCGCTTCTGCCGAGTCGAAGCAGTCGACGTCAATTTGCTCGCTGTAATCCGGACATTCAGCGGCGGCAGATGGCGCCTCGCTTTTAGAAATTGGACGATTACCTTGACCGGCTGGTTGTGGCCGAGAGTGTGAGTTCATCGGATTTCCGCATTGCGGTCATTCACTCCTGTCGCACTGATTCCGGCGACGGCAGTTCAGGCCGAATAGCGGTCCACGTTGTGCGGAGAAAACTGAGCCTAATCTCCGCATAACGTGCGGAGATTAGGCTCGTTGATTTGCATTCACGGTAGGTTTTTCAAGCTTGCAATGTCGTCAAGAGTCCGTATACTGTCCGGACAACGTAAGGAGTGACATCATGGGCGCCACCGTCAAAGAAGAACGCATCGAAATCCGTCTCGCGTCCGCCGAGAAGGAGCGCATTCGCCAGGCTGCAATCCTTTCGCACCAGAATGTCAGCGAGTTCGTTCTCCGCGCGGTACGTACCGTTGCCGACGAAACCCTGGCCTCGCAGACACGCTTCGTCTTGCCCGAAGAACAGATGAATGCCTTCTACGCTGCCCTCGATCAACCGGCCAAGTCGATTCCACGTCTCAAGGAACTACTCAAGAAACCGAGCGTTTTCGAGGCTAAATGAAATTACCGCTACGGGGTCCCGAGCTTCTCACCGAGACCCATGACGTTTCCAGATTCGACTGCGGCAACGAAGCGCTAAATCGCTTCTTGCATCGCTATGCGTTGCAAAATCAGCGCAACCAGAGTGCCCGAACTTACGTAGCCCTGCGTGGCGAAACGCATGTCATCGGCTACTACTCGCTAGCGGCTGCGTCAGCCGAATACGAAACCGTGCCGGCGCGAATCGCCAAAGGACTGGCCCAACACCCGATCCCACTGACACTACTTGCGAGGCTGGCCGTGGATCAGGAGGAGCAGGGGAGTGGTATTGGTGCGGGGCTACTCAAGGATGCGCTGAAGCGGTTTCTGCAAGCCCAATCGATCATCGCTGCGCGTGCCTTGGTGGTACATGCCAAGGATGACCAAGCCGTCGAGTTCTATCAGCACTTCGGATTCGTACCATCGCCACTCGATCCGTATCACCTGTACCTGATGACCAAGGACATCCATGAGTGCCTCTTGTAGTTACTCGCGGCGACAGAACCGACTCACCTTCGGCTATTCCGAAATCGCGATTCCCGATACCATGATTGTCTCAAAACCGAATTTCAGCAGTCGGTTGTTGGTAAGCTGAGAAATGCTGCTGTTGTTTGGCGACTACAGGCAATGACGGGCAACGACAGGCAAGCCTCTCAACATGGTACTAATCATGGTATTTCCGAATGGTGCCAATAAATATTCGATACAAAACAAGCCACTGGGAGTCTTGTTAACTATTGAGTGGGAGTGACGGGTGGTTGTAATCGTTTGTTTTATAAGTGAAATTGTCTGGCGCATTGATGATGCACCATCAATCATCAACAAGAATATTTCATTTGCAAAACAAAGGGATAACTCAACGAAAGCTTTTAAGATTATCGCTTCTTGACGGTACTGCTCCTGTTTTTTCGATCAGTCTGCCTTGTATTACTAACGTTCAGGATCGCTGGCCGTTTGCTTGTCTGACTGTGAAATCAAGATCAACGCTCGTTGAATTTGTGTCGATTTTGAGGCGTTTTGGCGAGAATATTCAACGAGTGTTTATCATTCGGTCAGGTCTGTGAAATTGAGAGGCCGTGCAGAAAAGCCGCAGTTTTAGGCAGAACACCCGACTTCAGTTGCCGAAAAACGCGACGCGTCCTAGCCGATCCGTAATCGGCAAGCATCTTCTCGAGACGGCTCTCGTCGAAGGTATCGAGTTTGCGGCGCACATTGGACAGCACGGTTTCCGGATCTTCGGCCAGATCGGTCAGGTTGTTCAGCATATCGACCAGCAGGTATTCGCGATTGACCTGCTTGCGCGAAGGGAAACGCGGTTTGTCGCGAAAGTCGAATTCAAACCCGGCCAGGGCGAACTTGCCGTGGCGTTTGTGGTTGTAGACGACGGTCTTGTCGTATAGCTGCGTGGTACCCAGGCCCAAGGCGTTGTAGCAGCTCGGGTTGAACATCAGGAAATGATGGTCATCGAGAAATTTTTCGACGAGCGCTTCCTCGCTTGGCGGTACATCGCCAAACGGCGTTCTTCGGGGGACGTAATAGAGCCCCTGAGCAGCTTTTCGCACGGTTCCGGCCTTCACGGCCAGAGCGAGTTCCCGGTCAACGCTGGGCAGCTGATCGGCCAGGTCTTTACGTCGGAAAACCTTGCCGGTTAGCGGCTTCCATCGCCGGTCGGGTGTGGCATTCGCAGTGTTTTTCCGCTGCGGCATGTTTCAAAAACCTCCCTGATATTTCAGGCAAATGTGCCACAGTGTTCTGTAAAGTGGCATTGGCAACCGGCATTTCTAGCTGATGGCATTGATGTGGCTTGATCTTGATTGAATTATTTGAGATAGTTAAAGCATGGCTTTAACTCGGTCACATAGTTCAATACAGCGCCTACTTGAGGCCCTGCCGCGTGGCGAGCCCGTGGAAACATCGACGCTGGCTGAGCACGGCGTTTCTCCACAGTTGGCATCCTACCTTGCCAAGCGGGGATGGTTGCAGCATCTGTCGCGCGGTTTGTACTTGCTGGTCGGTGATCAACCGAGTCGGGATGGATGCCTGACCTATTTGGCGCGGCGCATTCCCGGATTCCATGTCGGAAGCAAAACAGCGCTCGCCTGGCGGGGCGTCCGGCACAATCTGGTCACCCGCGAGCAACTGGAACTATGGGGCGACCAGCCGCTGCGGCTGCCTGTCTGGCTGACGGAGCACTATCCCAGCCGCTACCAGACGACCCGATTGTTCGATGTCGGCTTGCCCAGCGATTTTGGACTACAGTCCCTGCCCGAAAAACTGAATGGTCCTCTGGTATCTGTTCCTGAGCGCGCGCTGTTGGAGATGCTGTGCAACGTCGGCAAGCATCAGTCAGTCGACGAGGCTAGACACCTGACCGAGATCCTACGCAATCCGCGCCCGGAAGTGCTCGACATGCTGCTTACTCATTGCATGCGCATCAAGGTGGTCCGACTGGCGCGCCAGTTTGCGGATGAACTCGAACTGCCCTGGGCGAAAATCGTCCACCCGCACAGCCAGCGCATGGGCAGTGATCGGCGTTGGATGCTTCGTACTCGCAACGGCGAACTCCTGAGCCTGAAGAAATAATGGATCGTCAATACGTCGATTCCGTCCGCCTGCTGCTCACGGTCGCACCGGTGATATTCGAGTCGCCGCGCTTTGCGCTGAAGGGCGGCACTGCACTCAACCTTTTCGTGCAGGATTTGCCCCGGTTGTCGGTCGATATCGATGTCGTCTTCACCGATCACGTCATGGAGCGCGAATCGGCCCTCATTGCGATCGGTGATGATCTCCAGACAGCCAAAGCCAAGCTGGAACGCATGGGCTATTCGGCCACGATCCGCAAAACGCAAAAGGGTGACGAGGCCAAGTTGCTGGTGGCGGATCAGTTCAGCCAGATCAAGGTCGAGGTGAATTTCGTCTTCCGGGGAACTCTGTTGCCCGTGGCGCCGCGCACTCTGGTGAGTTCGGCGCGCAACCTGTTCACCACCTCGATGGAATTGCCGGTTCTTGCCATTCCTGAACTGTATGGCAGCAAGCTGGTTGCCGCGCTGGATCGCCAGCATCCACGTGACTGGTTTGACGTTGCTGCCATGATTGACGGTTTTGACCTCGAAGCCACAATGGTCGACTGTTTTGTTGCCTACCTCGCCGGACACAATCGCCCGGTCCATGAGGTGCTGTTCTCGAACGACCTGCCGCTGGATGAAATTTTCAACACCGATTTTGTCGGCATGACCGCTGCCGAGATTTCGCTGCAACGGCTGATCGAAACCCGGCGGTACATCCGGCAGGAACTGCCCAAGGTGCTCACCGATACGCACCGTCACTTTCTGCTCTCTTTCGTGCGCGCGGAACCCGACTGGTCGCTGATGCCGTTTGAGCATCTCAAGGACATGCCTGCGATCCGCTGGAAACTGCTCAATCTGGAAAAGCTGCGCACAACCAATAAAACCCGGTTTGAGTTTCAGTCCACCGAACTTAAGGATCGTTTTGCCCGCGTTCCACAGTGAAGCCACTCGATCAACAACTCGCCGATAAAGGGCTGGAGTGCGCACAACTGCGCGCCGAAAATACCCGCCTGATTTCCCTGCTGGAAAAACACGGCATCGCTCATTTCGTCGAGCCGCCTCTGCTGGCGCCGTCAGCCTCACCACCTCGGGCCAACTCGAACCTCAGCACCGAACAGAAGATCGCGCTTTTCCGGAAACTGTTCCATGGTCGCACCGATGTCTACCCGATCCGCTGGGAGAAAAAAGACGGTAGCAAGGCTGGCTACACACCGGCCTGCAGCAACGAATGGAAAGCCGGGCTCTGCGACAAGAAACGGGTGAAATGCAGCGACTGCGGAAACCGCCTGCTGCTGCCACTCGCGGACCATGTGATTTACGACCACCTTGCCGGCGAGCATGTTGTCGGCATTTATCCATTGCTCGTTGATGACACCTGCCATTTCCTCGCTGCCGACTTTGACGAGGCCGACTGGCGCGACGATGCCAAGGCCTTTGCCGTTTCCTGTCACGAGTTGAGTGTGCCAGTCGCCATCGAAATATCCCGCTCCGGCGCTGGCGCCCATGCCTGGATCTTCTTCTCGTCCACCGTATCTGCCCGCGATGCGCGCCGCCTCGGTTCCGCCATCATCAGCCATACCTGCGCCAGAACCCGGCAGCTGAAACTCGAATCGTACGACCGGCTGTTCCCCAACCAGGACACGCTGCCCAAGGGCGGCTTCGGCAACCTGATCGCGCTGCCACTCCAGAAGGAGGCGCGAGAAAAGGGCTTCAGCCTGTTCGTCGATGACGAGCTCAAGCCGCATGCCGATCAGTGGACATTTCTGGCTTCCGTCCGCCCGATGTCGCTGGCTGATCTGGAGTCCACGATCCTGCACGCTACAGGCGGTGCCCATCCGCTGGATGTAGCGTTCATCACCGAAGAGGACGAGCACGAACCTTGGAAGCGTCGGCCTATCCCCAAGAAACTGCCCGGTCCCTTGCCCGACAAGCTCACCGCCGTGCTTGCTAACCAGATCTACTTCGAGAAATCCCAACTGCCACAGGCGTTGATGAATCGCCTGATCCGGCTCGCGGCATTCCAGAACCCCGAGTTTTACAGGGCGCAGGCCATGCGTCGCTCAACCTGGGAATTCCCGCGCGTTATTGGCTGTGCCGAAAACTATCCCCGCCACATTGCCTTGCCGCGTGGTTGTCTGGATGCGGCGACAAAGTTGCTCGACGAAAACGGTATCGGACTCGATCTCGCCGACGAACGGTTTGCCGGGGAGTTGCTGCCCCTGAAATTCACCGGCCAGCTTCGCCCAGATCAGGAAAAAGCAGTCAAGGCCATGATGGCCCACGATACCGGCGTTCTCTGCGCTCCCACCGCGTTTGGCAAAACCGTGACCGCAGCGGCGCTGATTGCCCGGCGCGGCGTCAGCACACTGATCCTGGTCAACCGCAATGAACTACTCAAGCAGTGGCAGGAACGATTGCGCGTTTTTCTTGGACTGGACAAAGACCAGCTTGGCACCATCGGCGGCGGCAAACGTAAGCCGACGGGGATGATCGATATCGCGTCCATGCAGTCACTTGTTCGCAACGACGAAGTCAGCGACGTGATCGAACGTTATGGCCATGTCGTTATCGACGAGTGTCACCATCTCGCCGCACGCTCATACGAAAAATTGTTCAAAGCGTTCAAGGCGCGCTATGTGCTCGGACTCACTGCGACGCCGATCCGCCGCGACGGCCAGCATCCAATCATCTTCATGCAGTGCGGCCCCATTCGCCATGAAGCCAGCCGGCCGGAAGGCGCCCCAAGATCATTGAAGGTGATTCCGCGAACCCTGGCGACGCAAGCGAACGGCGATCCTGCCATGCCTATTCAGGATATCTTCCGGCAGCTTGCCAGCAGCGCCGAGCGCAGTCAGCGGATCGTCGACGATGTGCTCCACGCCTATCGATCTGGTCGCAGCATCCTCGTCCTCACGGAGCGTACCGAGCATCTCGCTACGTTGGAGCTGGCCCTTACCGGCCAAATTGAAAACCTGTTCGCCTTGCATGGCCGCATGTCCAGGAAACAACGCAACGTGCTATTGGCGGCGCTTGAAGCCCTGCCTGGGGATGCTCCGCGTGTATTGCTTGCTACTGGCAGGCTGGTCGGTGAAGGATTCGATCACCCACCACTCGATACGCTGATGCTGGCGATGCCGATTTCGTGGAAGGGCACTTTGCAGCAATATGCCGGCCGCCTGCACCGTGAGCACGCCAGCAAATCGGAGGTGCTTATCTATGACTACGTTGATACCGGTAACGTGGCGCTCGAGCGCATGTGGGACAAGAGGCAGCGCGGCTATCGTGCCATGGGATACCAGATCGACACCACCCAGGAAAAACTTTGCTGAAGAGAGGTTGCATTCATGAAGAACAAATCGTCAAAGTCACGTGGCACCAAGACAAGCAAGCCGCCAAAGGAACAAATGCTTTCCCGAACCCATGCCCCAGCGGAAATTGCTCCGCTTGAATGGCAGCGCGTGTTGCGCCGTCAATTTGGCCGTGAGCAGGCGTTCGGATTGGAAAATATCGGCGCAGAGCCGTTCTTTTCCGAGTTTCGTGTCAGCAACCCGCAGTCGAAGAGCCGCTACCGTGTGGCAATACGCGGCAAACAGCCGGGTGACAACTTCTGCGCCTGTCCGGATTACGCTACCAATGAGTTGGGCACCTGCAAGCACATCGAGTTTGTTCTCGCCACATTGGAAAAAAAGCGCGGTGCCAAGGCGGCGTTCGCACGGGGCTATCAGCCGGCTTTTTCCGAGCTGTATTTGCGCAACGACGGCCGAAGGGCCATCCATTTTCGTCCCGGGACGGTTTGTCCGCCGCTGGTGCAGAAAGCCGCCGGCCTGCTGTTCGACGCGGCGCACGGGTGGATTTTGCCGCAGGAGAAGTTCGGCGAGCTGGAGCGATTTCTTTCGGCCGTGGCCAAGAGCGGCCATGACTTGCGCGCCTATGACGACGCCCTGGACTTTGTGGCCGGGCGGCGCGATGCCGATCGGCGGGCTGCTGCACTCGACGGAGTCTTTTCGCGCGGTAGCACCGATGTTTTGCTGAAGAAATTGCTCAAAGTGCCCATGTATCCCTATCAGGCCGAAGGCGCGCTGTTCGCCGTGCGGGCGGGTAGGGCGCTGATCGGCGACGAGATGGGCCTGGGCAAGACCATCCAGGCCATCGCCGCCGCCGAAATCCTGGCCCGGCATTTCGGCGTCTCGAAAGTACTGGTGATCTGTCCGACCTCGCTCAAGTACCAGTGGCAAAGCGAAATCAAGCGCTTTTCCGGCCGCGATTCTCTCGTCATTGCAGGCGGTCGTGCGCAACGGCAGAAGGATTACGCACGCGACGACTTCTGCAAAATCACCAACTACGAAAAACTCCAGCCCGACCTCGACCTGATTACTGCCTGGTCACCAGATTTGGTGATTGTCGACGAGGCACAGCGGGTGAAGAACTGGAACACTATCGCCGCTCGCGCGCTGAAGCGAATCGATAGCCCCTACGCTGTCGTACTCACCGGCACACCACTTGAAAACAAGATCGAGGAACTGATCTCCATCGTCCAGTATGTCGACCAGCACCGCTTGGGGCCAACATGGAAATTGCTGCACGAGCATCAGGTCAAGGATGAGAGCGGACGCGTGACCGGCTACACCGGGCTGGAAAAAATCGGCCAGACCCTGGCGCCAATCATGATTCGCCGCCGCAAGTCTGAGGTCCTGGTGCAGTTGCCGGAGCGCACCGACCAAAACCTGCTGGTACCGATGACTGAATTGCAGATGGTCTATCACCAGGAAAACGCGGAGATCGTGACCAAGATCGTGCAGCGCTGGCGCAAGATGAAATTTCTTTCTGACAAGGACCAGCGGCGGCTGACCTGCGCCCTGCAGAACATGCGCATGTCCTGCAACAGCACCTATCTGCTCGACCAGGAAAGCGATCACGGCGTCAAGGCCGACGAACTGGCGGCGCTGTTCGATGGCCTGTTCGAGCAACCGGATGCCAAGGCCGTGGTGTTCAGCCAATGGACGCGCACCCACGACATCGTGATCCGTCGTCTGGAAGCCCGCGGCATTGGCTACGTCAGCTTCCATGGTGGCGTCCCCTCGGAGAAGCGCCCGGCGCTTGTCGAGCGTTTCCGTGACGATCCCGACTGCCGCGTGTTCCTGTCGACCGATGCCGGGGCGACGGGCTTGAATTTGCAACATGCATCCACGCTCGTAAACATGGATTTGCCTTGGAACCCCGCACTGCTCGAACAACGCATCGCCCGGATTCACCGCATGGGTCAGAAGCGACCCGTTCAGATCGTCAATTTCGTCGCCAAAGGCACGATCGAGGAGGGCATGCTCTCAGTGCTGGCCTTCAAGCGGTCGCTGTCGGCGGGAATTCTCGATGGCGGAGCAGGAGAGATATCGCTGGGCGGCTCGCGCCTCAATCGCTTCATGAAGGACGTCGAGAATGTTACTGGCCGCATGGGGGAAGGCGAGGCCATGACACCTGCCGAAGAAGCGGTGGGCGGGGCGGCCGTGGCCGAAGCCTTATCCCTGTCGGAAGAGAATGCGGATACAAAAGTTCACGAAAGCGACTTGAAAGTGGCGCAGAGCGCGCACCAAGCTGGCGCTGATGAGCCGTCGGTCCTTGGGCATGATGGGCGAGATGCGTCGGAACAGGAGCCGCGCAACGAAGCTGATCCTTGGCAACTTTTGGTACAGGCTGGCGTTCAGTTGATTTCTGCCCTCGGAGCGGCCAACAATCCCGCTACTTCAGCGCATCCATGGATCGAGCGAGACCCAAGCACCGGAGTGCAAAGTATCAAAGTGCCATTGCCACCGCCTGAAGCAGTGGGGAAAATTGCCGATATGCTTTCAATGTTGGCGAGCACTTTGCGGGGCCGGCGTCCATGATTCCCGAGGTGGATCAACGATCGTTTATCATGATGTCCATGAAAGAACGAGTCGTGACGATCCATTCAGCCACCGAACTGGGAGATACGCTCAGATTGCTTCGCAAGGAGTCAGGCCTGACGCAGCGCGATGCGGCCGGTTTATGCAACGTCAGCCTTCCGTTCTTGAATCAGGTGGAGCAGGGGAAGCCGACGGCACAGATCGGTAAGGTGCTGGAGGTGTGCCAGCGGTACGGGGTCGAGATCGTTTTCCGGCTACCCGAAGAACTTGACCGATCAGGGCAGTGACGTTGCTGTCGCACGGTAACAGCGGCCGAGTTATATTCTGCAGCCGGCAGGCCAAAATCGACATTTAGCCTGAATCAATAGTCCTGAATAGTCAGTACGAGGTTCGTTTTTCATCATCGCCCGGAAACCCGCATGAATACTAAGCGTTCTTCTGGAGACGGTATCGGTGACGGTATTGTGAGGGGTGAGTCTGATGGAACCCAATAACGGCAAGGCTTCCTGTGGCGATGTAATAATCGAGTGGGAGTGACCGGTCCCTAGCGGCGGGGCTATGGTTTGCGTGGTCAGCCTGTTAGAGCGATCCATATTCAGCTGTGATGTACGCAGCATAGTATTCAGGCTATCGTCTGCGTTTTTGAAATGCGCCCTTTTCGGGCGCATTTCAATTCTCAGATTGGCGGAATCGGTATTAATTTTGCTGTCACTATGCCTTCAATTCGGCCACTGCGGACCTAGAGCCTGCGCTCTGGCTCGGTCCGGCAAATCGCCAATCTCGTGCCGTTCAGTCGTTGATGGCGGTCAGTGACTGATTGGCACTTCAGGCTACAGTTGGATTCGACCCGATCCGGTCGTTGATCCCAGTGGATCGACTCTATCAAAACGAACATTCGCTGCTAGCAGGGTAGTGCAAATCTCCTTACCAACGGCATAGGTACACACGATTGGCCATGGGACAGAAGCATCAAACTGTCTTAGGGCGTGTTTGACTGCGTAGCGCCTCGACTGCGAGGTTTATGGCAGCAACATCGGGAGCTTGTATACCCCATTCTTTCCAGAAATCGCGGGTCGCGCTATCAGGAGTGATCGCTGGTTTATCAAGCCGAATCCGTGATGGGAGAAGGACTGCATCGCCAAGCATCAAAGCCTCGCCAGTGTCCAGCAGCGGAAGGATGCTAGTAAGGCCCGCCAAGGAATCCGGCATCAGGCGTTTGATAACGGCCTGGTCCGTGTCGTTCGTCAGACGCAGGGAGAGGAAGTTGTTGCACTGGCTCAGGATGGTCTTACTGACATCCGATGGTCGCTGGCTTACCACTAACAGTGAAAAGCCATACTTTCGGCCTTCCTTGGCAATGCGCTCAAAAGCACCAAGCGCTTGGCGCTGTACGGCGTCAGCATCATCGCGGACAGGTAAATACAGATGCGCCTCATCACAAAGTAACGTGATAGGTGTGCGTTTTCCCGGTTCCATCCAGAACTGAACGTCGTAAAGTAACCGAGCGAGCGTGCCAGTAACGACTGGAAGCACATCTGACGGAACTTCAGAAAAGTCGATAACCTTGATCCCATCGCCGCCGTTAGAGCCAAGGAGTTGGGCAACTTGGGCTGCGAGCCATCCATACGTGTTGGCCTTGGCCGGGGGCGTGAACATGAACCCATAGCGACGATCATCCAACTTAGCTGCAAGGCGGGAGATGAACCGGGTCAGCTTATCTTCCCATTCACCTTTGATCGGTCCTGTCTTTCCTTGGCCCTTGGTTGTGTTGTCGGTGTCGAGAAGCGTGACGAGATCCTTAATCGGATAGGGGACAGGAGAATCGACGGTGAATGTCTTCACAACCTCGGGTTTGTTTTCATCCTCAAGGGTCTTCTGTTTCAAAGTTCTGACGTGCAGAGTGAATCGTGATGCTTGGTTCGGCGCGTTCTGGTCACTGCGATCCAGAATCATGGAAAGCATTTCGTCGCGATTCAATAGCCAGTACGGGAGGAATAGTGCGTCGTCACCAGGGTGCTCAAGGTCACCTGGGCCAGCAATGCGGAGTCGTTTCGCAAAGCCACCGTTCTTGGCGTCAGCCAGAGGAGTGTATTCACCATGCATATCGAATACGATGATATTGGGGAACTTAAGTTTGGCCGCTCGCTCTAGGATCAAAGCTACGGCGTAGCTCTTGCCTGATCCCGTGCTACCAAGAATCGCAGCATGTCGTTGAAAGAATTTGTCACCACTGACAATGGCTTCCGCGCTTCTGTCGGCAACGAATACACCTAGCTTAAGACGCTCGTTCTCGGGAAAATCTGCGCCCAAAATGCCCATGAAGCGCTGCAGGTTGGCAGCATCGATAACGTAACACTCACGATCAATTTGTGGGAAGCTGTCAGCGCCACGCTTAAAGGTGTTCTTCTTGTCACCATCGACAGTCCTGAAAGTCCCAATCAAGGCACCACGCACGAGGTCTGTCGGTACAGAGACAAGTTCTGCTTCTTCGCCATCTTCAGGTAGATCTTCCGCAAGTTCGTCGCGCATGCTTCTGGTGACGCGCTCCGTTATTGCGATCAGGTATTCCCGCTCTGTGCTTCCGCGTACGGCGATCAGATTGCCGATTCCAATGCGAGTGAGGAGCACGGAGTTGGAAACATCGATACTGACACGGCTCGTGTCCACTGCGGAAACTTTGCCTAGCAGCTCTGCATCCGTGAATTGCAAAGTGGCGGGGGTGTTGTTCATGGTTCAAGAACCTCGTCAATGAATGCGTTTACGTCCCATAGTGCGAGCCCTGGGATGAACTGCTGGGTCTTGTTGACAGTGAGTCGAGTGCCCGTGACACCAGCCTCAACGTGGTGCTCCAGTGTAGTTACGTTTGTATTGGCAAGCGAAATCGCGGCAGCGTTGGGTGTAAGATTTCGTGACAGCATTAGGGTCGGCTTTCCACCTTTGATCGCGGGAGACAAGTGTGTCTCCAAGTGATCGTCGTTGAATCCATAGCCAAGAAATAGGAATCGACTGGCTCGGTCAATTACGTCGTTAGCCTTGGCCCGATGATGATCGAAAGGGCTTTCGTAGCCATTGCGAAACTTGTTTTGCCCAGGCGTGATGATCAGACGCGTCGCATCGGTCAAGTCGCCCGCGTAGCACACAGGCCTATCTCCTCGAAGATACCAATCAAGGCTGCCATGCGGCTTGCAGATCAATGCCCGTGGCTTGTAGTGGTAGGTTACGTTCGGCTTTCTGTACGTGACGTTGCGGCAGAAGCTCAGTTTGCTTTCGCGCTCGTTGAGAGCACCGACGAATCGGCCAACAAACATCGTGTCAGCGCCAATTCCTGCCTCTTCAACTGCTACCTCGACCAAACGATCGTAGTTCGTTGTCACAATGGGCAGTCCGGATGAAGGCTTGAGCATATGCCCAAGCAGTCGAGTCAGCCGCAGTTGCCGCGTACCGTTGAAAACCTCAGTAATGACCTGCCGTTCTCGCTCTGCGATCATTGCGCCTGTCACAGTCGATATCGCCAGTTCTAGGGCCGCTGTCGGCACCGTTTCTTGTAGAGCACCTTCCAATCCCTTTGTCTTGATAACTGGGACTATGGATGCCCAAGCAGCCAAATCGGCTACATCCAGCCCGGCGCCGATGGTGGCACACAAGTGATCCGCTAACTCACCCATGCCTGGCAATCCTTCAGCACAAGAAAGACCTGACCCGATGATGGTAACCAGACCGTCGCTGAGGTGATCTTGCAGGTGCTTCTTGATTTCGTCCAATGTCATGTGCAGCGATATATCTTGTGGATACTCATAATGTTACCGCCCAGAAGACAAATAGCAGTTCTGGAAACCGCCAGATCGCTTCGCCCGCTTTTTTCCGGGAAGGCTGGCTCTACCAATGTGGCCGATCAGAATACCAAACGGCAGCTATCGGGCATCGGCGGATATATGTGCCGCCGTCCCAAGGCCGACTTTGGCTGAAATAAGGTTCTCTGGTTTATGTCCTAAGAATCATCACACTGAAATTATCGTATCACTTGAATTATGATAATCAAAAAGATATGGTGTATATTTAGGTATGGTTCGTAAAGACGAAATAATTCATCAACGCCAGGCAATGCTTAAGCTCCTGCTTATCTGGGAGGGACGTTTGAATCGTGGCCGACTTATGGATCTCTTCGATCTCGGTGCTAACTGGGCCAGCGTCTGGATTCGAGAGTTCCGCGAAGAGCACCCAGACTGGCTTTCCTGGGACACGAAGACTCGGAGTTTTCACGCCACGCCGGCGGCATTCAAAGCCTGGCGTGCTTCTGATCCCCGACGGCTGGCTGACGCCTCATCCCTAGCCCGGTACCTCGCGTTGGTCGGTTTGCCGTACGCGGTTACCAGCATAGAGCCAGGTGAGGGTGGCCTGTTGGCAGCATTTCCAGACCTCTCGACACCATCTCCGCAGCACTTTTCCGTCATTTCAGAGGCGATTCGCCTTGGCCGTGCCGTGCAGCTGACCTATCGGTCCATGCAGAATCCGGAACCCCATCAGCGAATCATCTCGCCGCACAATCTGATTCGAGCCGGGCGCCGTTGGCATGTGCGGGCCTATTGCGATACCAGGCAGGATTTCCGAGACTACGCGCTCGGTCGGATTGTTGAGGCAAAGCTACTGCCGGCACCGGTAACCCGGGGCGAGCAGGACGACAAGGCTTGGCTAACTGGAGTCCGGGTGCGGCTAGTAGCCCATCCAGATTTAACGCCAGAGCAAGAATCGCTTATTCGCTTCGAATATTTCGGCAATACCGCAGCACGAGTGGAAACCTGCCGCGGAGCCCTAGTGAGCTACTTCATTCAGGATGTTCGCGCGGCAATGGACGTCAAGAAGCAGCGTCCGCCGGACTACCAGTTGGCTGTGGCCAACCTTGATGAGGTGAGGCCTTGGCTTTTCCCCAACTGACACAGGCTGCCCGGCGCGCTGGTACGACGGCAGCCACACTGCTGTTCGATCGACTGCCTGACCGGCTTTTTGCTCCACTCTCATCGGTTAACCGACAACGGTATTGGGCCTTGCTCTGCCGACTGCATGAGAAGCGCTTCGGTCCCGATGCGCCGTTGCCGCCCAGCCATGGCTTCTCCGTGCGCGAGATCGTGCAGGACATCGAAGATGAGTTGTATACCCAAGATATATGGGACGCCGAAGATGGACATTCGCCAGAGACGCCCATCAATATCCGTGCTAATCAGGTCTTCCATCGTTTTGAAGAATCCGGTTGGTTTCGTCTGGAGAAACATGGTGTCGAGAAACGTGTCGCCATGCGCCCAACCGTCAATCAGTTTCTGACGATCCTGGTGTCGTTCGCAGAAACCGGCCCCGTCTTCCTGTCGGGGAAAATTCGCTCTATTGACTTGAATATTCAGCAAGTTGTCGAAGGCAAGGCTGATGGTGACACGCTGAGTGAGACCGCCGAGCAGGCGCGCCATCTCCTGGAGCATGTGCGCAATACCGGGACGAATATCCGGGACATCATGGAGGCCCTCGCACACGAGACCACTACGGCCGAGTACGTCCGGCGATTTTTCAGCGACTACATCGAACAGGTGTTCATTGGTGACTACCGCGAGTTGCGGACCAAGGAGCATCCGCTGTCACGTCGCCAACAGATCATTCGAGCTGTCGATGAGCTTTATTCGTCAGAGACTCACCGGACGCGGCTGATCACTTGGTATGAGACTAAACGCTGTACCGGTGATCGCCACAAAGCGGAAGTCCTTTTCGAGAAGGACATTCATCGCCTCCTTGAACTGAATCGGATTGATGAATACCTCGATAGGCTCGACGACGAGATCCGTCGCGCCAATAGGCGTGCGCTGGCCTACCTCGACTACCGGTTGCGTTCGCTGCGACCAGTGGATCACTTGGTCAAACAAGCTATCGCTACAGCTCTTGCGGGAAATCTCCCGGCAATCAGCGACCCGTTTCCGCCGGGTGACATGATCAGCGGAGACCGTCTTGCCGAGCCGCGGAGGACTGTCGACCGTGCGCCGCCTTCGAACCTGCGCCGTGAGCGTCCCTCGGATGTACAGGTCGCCCGAGCCCACATCATGCTGCGCGCACGGGAAGCCCGAAGCATGACGCCGCCTAAGCTTGCAGAGTTTGTGATTGGCCGTCTCGCCGGCGCCGACAAATTGTCTAGTGACAGTCTTGTGCTTGCCAGCATTTCTGACGTTCGGGCCTATCAGGCCTTGGCAGGGCTTGGTTTGGCTATGAGCTCGGATAGCCGGAGACTGCAGCTTTCGGCCGCAGCTATGGCAAAGGGATTCCGTGTTTCGATGGCGGATGACACCGAGCATGACGGAGCGCTCATAGCGGGTCGTTCCTTCACCATTGAACGGCGCAAGACGCCGGTGGAGAAAGCTTGATGAGCCAATACTGGGAATCCCTGGCCTCGCGAACAGATGGTCAGCACACGAGCGAAGAGCTCGAGATGGCTGCTTACCGGCTCGCAGTAGAGCAGGTCCTCTATTACGCAGATCGCCATAGCCGGACGGCCTACTGGATGATCGAGCGCTATGAGCGTGAATTCCGGATGGCGCTTGCACCTCTGGGTATTGATGTTCAGGTGAACCGCCAGTTGCGATATGCCTATGCTTTGCCCAAGCACGCCAAGGCTGGTGCGGTGTCCATTGCACAAACCGTTTTTGCGCTGGTCCTTCGTGCGATCTATGACGAGTCAGCCAGCACCGGGCAACTGACAGACGATGGCGAGGTGGTTTGTGACCTCGTGGAACTCGCTGAGAAGTATCGTTTGATGTCCGGCGAGGATTTTCCCGTAAAAGGAAAGCTGGAAGCACTCATGGGAACCATGAAGCGCTGGGGCATCGCCAAGAAGTCTGATGATCACAGCATCGAAGATGGCGACGATCTTGCAGGCCAGCCCTATGCAGTAATCATTCGTCCCGCGATTACCGACGTGCTGGGCGAGGCCGCGCTGGCACGCCTGATTCAATTCAAGACCATGACTTCGGCGGATACCACTGAATCAGATGTTGCTGTGCTGGTTCCTGACGAGGGAGTAAGTCAAGCATGAAGTACCTCGAGCAAATTAAGGTAGTGCAGTTCTTTCTTTTCGAACAGCAGGACGTACCATTGGGTGAAATCACAGGCATCTTTGGCCCGAACGGCAGTGGCAAGAGCTCGTTGCTTGATGCGGTGCAGATCGCCATGCTTGGCGCCAACAGCCGTCTATGCGCCCTCAACGCGCAGGCTGACGAGCAAGCGACAACCCGTTCGCTGCGGGCTTACTGCCTTGGTCAGTACGGCGAGAGCCCTGAGCACCGCGCCCGCGACAACGCGACGACTTACATTACCCTGATCTGGCGAGACACTGAGACTGGTGCTCCGCTGTCCATGGGCGTATGCCTGTACGCCTCTGCCGAGCGTGACAGCCATGACGTGCTGGGACGCTACATTCTGCCGGACGTTGAGCTGTCCATGGGTGATCACCTCGAAGTCGTCGATGGCGAGGAGCGGCCGCGGGCTTGGGCGACGTTTCGTCACCAGCTGATCGAGCGATCCAAGGTCTCCGGTCAGGATCCGCTCTTTGCGGATTCCGACCGTTACATCCGGGCAGCCCTGCTGGCCTTGCGGGGTGCAGGCAGTGCTCCAGTGCCGGAAGCCTTCACGCGGGCCTTCCGGTTCGCCCTGCGTATGCGCTTCGACAAGACGGTTGACCAGATCGTGCGCAATGATGTGCTGGAGGCTCGGCCGACCAACATCAAGAAGTTCAAGGAGGTGACTGAGTCCTTCCGGCGACTGGCGGAAATGGTCGCGCAGGTGGAAGCCAAGATCGCAGACGGTGAGCGGGTTAGCGTCGAATACGACAAGGCCGCTGACGAATCTCAGCGTGCCGTGACCTGGAATGCGCTCTCGAAGATGGCGGCAGCCCAGGTCGCCAACGAGAACCTTGAGCAGGCGCGCATTGCCACGGAAAAAGCCGAGGAAGCTGTGCAAGTTTGCGAGGACAAGAAGACCGCGCTGGAACTCGAAGCCAACGACGCCAAGACGGCTGCGGAGCGCGCGCGCGTACAGCGCGAGGCACATGCTGCTCACAAGGATTACGGGGCGCTACAGACTACGATCCAGGCTGCAGAGGGTAGAGTACAGGCGAAGCGCACTGAAGTCGCCAATAGCATCCAACTGGTACGGCGGGCGCTGAACGAGGCTGCCGGCTCGGATTTCCTGAAGGCGCAAGTATCCGGGCTTAAGATTGCGGTGAGCGCGCTGGATCAGTTGAAGGGCCAAGTAGACGACGGTACGGCCACTCGGGATGGGGTCGTGGCCGCTCTGCGCCCGGCCGTCAAGACGGCACATGTCGCATTCAACGAACTGTTCAGCCAAGGCGGCACACTTAAACGTGCCCTCGACGACGCAAGGGATGCAGAGCGACAAGCCAAGGAGAACCTGGCACGCGTCCGGGCTGGCCGCGCCCCATTGTCGACAGAGGCTCAGCGGCTCCTCACGGAACTGGGCGACCACGGTGTTCAGGCAACCCCGGTGTGCGACCTGGTACGCATCGTCGATCCGGAATGGCAGCCGGTTATCGAGTCTTACCTGAAGCGCAATATAGAGGCTCTGCTGGTTTCTGCCGACCAAGAGAAGGATGCCTTCCGCATCTATCGCAGCCTAACGGGATCGCAGGCCGTCTATGGTGCCAAAATTGCCATGGAGAGTCGCCAAACCATCAGCAAGCGGTTGGAGCAGGGTTCGGTCGCCGAACTCATCGACGGCGACAATCCAGCGGCCGTTGCTTACTTGCAGCGCCAGTTCGGTGATTTGCGTTGTGCTGACAGCGACAAGGACGCACTTGCCGGGCAGCGTACCCTCACCAAGGACGGGATGCTGGTGTCTGGTGGCGAGATCGAGCGCTTGCGTCCCGTGTCGCCTGCGCAATTCCGGATTGGTGCGGGCAGCACCAGCCACCGTAGTGCGGTTCAGGGCGAACTGGAGCGCGCGCAGAAGACGATTCTTGAGTTGGAAGGCCAGGAGAGAGCATTGAATGGTCTGGTCAGTGCGCTGCAACATGTGGCTCACGAAGACTCAGTCTTGAAATACGTAAGTGACGCGTGGAGCGCCATGGAAGATGCGCAGCATGAAGTGACCAGCAAGACCGAACTGCTGAAGGGAGCGGCAGACGAGGACTATGTGCGTCTGGGCGAGGAAGAGACGGCAGCACGACAGCGGGCTGCTGCAGCCGAGGGGCGCCTTCGTGAAGTGGCTGAGGAGATCGGTGGCGCAAAGGCCAGGCTCGCGCAATGTGAAAGTAGGGAAGTGGCGGCGACAGCCGCAGCGAACGCTGCACACACTGAGGCCACGGAAGCTCGCCAGCACCCCGAGGTTGATAAGGACTTCGAGGCTCGCAAGTGGGATGAGCTCCTCGACAAGCATTGCAGCGCGTACTCGGCGATGATGCAGCAAGCAGACGACCAGCAGGGAGCCTGCCGTCGGCGCATGGCGGGAGCCATCAACGCGGGTACCAAAGAGCTTGGCATCTTCCTGCAGAAATACCGGGAGCACGCGCCTCAGGACATTGCCGCCGATTGGCTGAAGGCCCGGGAGTGGCTGAAGGATCTGTTGAAGCAGCTAAATGACACTCAGCTTGCGCCATTCAAGGCCGACATGGATGCGGCCTACCGTACCTCGCAGGAGACCTTTCGCAACGACGTGGCGATTGCGCTCAACAACAACCTTGAGTGGGTGGGTGAGACTATGGATCGGCTAAACGCCGTGTTGCGCGAGTGCCCGACCTTCTCGAATGGCGAGCGCTACCGGTTCCGGCGGGTGGTTCGGCCGCAGCTGGAATCCTTGCTCAAGTTCGTGAAGAACGTCGCAGCTTATGGCCCGACGGAAGATCTGCTCGGCGGCCCTGGCGAGCTGCCTGAGGAATTCCGGGCGCTGCTCGAGGACAAAGTTGCACCCGGCGCCACCGGTGTGCGTAGTCCGTTGGATGATTACCGCGAGTTCTTCGAATTCGACATCGAGATCTTGCGCGAGGATCCGCTGACTAAGGTGCCCAAGGTCGTAGGTCACCTTAGCAAGCGCTTGGGGCCGGGTTCAGGTGGTGAGCATCGTGCACCACTTTACGTTATCGCCGGCGCAGCATTGGCGTCGGCCTATCGCCTCGACCGTGGGCACAAGGATGGGCTGCGGCTGATGCTGCTCGACGAGGCCTTCAACAAGATGGATCCGACGAACATCATCGCCACGATGCGCTATCTGGAAGAGTTGGGGCTACAGGTGTTCATGGCGAGCCCCGGTGAAAATCTTGGCATCCTGACGGCATTCCTGCATCGCTACTACGACATCCTACGTGATGTCGACAATAACGCCGTGATGATTGAAGGCCGGGATGTTCATTCGGAGACGCGGGCGATGTTCCGTGAGGACCTGCCTGAGTTCAACCCTGGGTTGGTTGATCAGGAGGTCGTCACGATGCGTCGCGGCACGTCGGCCACTCAGGGCGCTGTGACGGTCTAAAACTATGGATGCGCACGCGCGCCAGCTACTCGAGAAGCTGCTTCGTGACGGGGATAAAGCCGATGCGGGCGTCCGTTCGCGAGCTGCTGCGCTTACGCAGTCGAGCCTCGCGGATTACAGCAAGCAGCGGTCCTTGCAGGCCAAGGAGTCTTTCGAGACCACCATGCAGGCGGCACGAGCCCAGGGCGCAATCAGCCTCATCTGGGATGAACCGCAGGAGGGAAACGGCTTCATCAAACGAGTAGGCCTTGTCGATTCGAGAGCCTTGGCCGAGTTTCTTGGTCATACGCTGTTTGCCGACATCCTAGCTTGCGCCAGAACGCAGTTTGCGCCTTACGTAGAGCGATTCCCGGTTCTCAACGACGTGTTGCAACGCTGGACTCGATTGCGCACGGTCAGGACGATGACGCCAACCTCGGTACAGGACTGGCTGGATGCGGTGAAGGTCATTGATTCGGCGCGTGACGTAACTGCAGATACGATCTCGGTTCCGATCCGGGAAGCAAGCTACCGCGTCTTCAAGGACAGCAAACGCATCGAGAAGCTGGCTGGTGCGGTCGATGTGCTGCTGTGTGGTAGCGTCGAAGCGGTACCCCGGGAACCTGCTGCCGTATGGGGGGAACTGGGCCTGTTCCGAGAAGAACACCCTGTACTGCTTGCTGGCAATGTGATCATCAGGCGGGAACGCGTGACGGCTTGCCTTGACGTGCCCTACGTGGGGCTGCCTGCGGCGACCATACATGGCTTGGAAAGCGTTCCTCGCCAAGTGATGACCATCGAAAACCTGACGACGTTCCACAGCGAGGCGAAGCGTCTGCGTAACGAGGATGTTCTGCTCATCTACACTGCGGGGATGCCTTCGCCAGCCTGGCGAGCGATGTATGGTCGCGTCCTAAGGGATGTGCCTGGAGAAACGCCGATTTTTCACTGGGGTGATGTTGATGAAGGTGGCTTTCGGATTGCTGCGACACTGTCGCGGGAGGCCCGTTTGGCTGGTCACTCACTACAGCCGTGGAAGATGCATCCAGACGACATTCCCTCCGATGTGAGGCGTAAGGCGACTTCCTATGTGCTGGGTCGTATTCAGCATTTCGCTACTGCTGCTGGCTGGTCTGCGCTTGGCGAGGCAGTTGCTGAGGCAGGTTTTACCGTGGAGCAGGAGGCGCTTGCATAATCGTAGTCAGGTTATGGCATGTACTCCAGAGCCAACTCCTCATTGAGTACGAATGGCAACTCCAGTTGTACTGGCTCGCGCCGGAAACGGAATCGGCGCCAGGGTCTCAGCCTGAATCGGGAACCGTCCTGGTGAGCGATCGGGATTGAACGTTGATGCTGGACCAACCATACCGCCCTGGCATAGTGCCGCCGAAACTCCGATACCGAAATCAACAGAAAATCGGCGACTGCCTGCAACTTATTGTCGAACTGACGTAGCAGGTCCGCATAAGCAGCGGCCAGCGAAGATCCGGCATCAATTGTTTCGGCATCCTGCGCAGCTTCTCGTGCCAATAATTCAACCAAGGGATCGCTTCCGTCATTACTGACCAATGTTCTCATCAGCGGATGTACGTCCTCGTCATTGTCTGCGTTGCCATGGTCCAGACGGATGGCATGCCGAACCTGAGTCTCGGTATAACGTACCAACGCCTGATAAAGATAGGACAGGAGCCGTTCCTGATAATCCCGATCCGAAAAGTTGATCTGGATGTTCTTGGTTGAGTAAATCGCATGGGCCATGACCCACGCCTCGCTCTTTACATCATCGAATTGGTATTCGCCGCGAGTGTGGCGGGCGATCCGTTTGAGATCGGACTGTCGCTCGCGAACAAAGTAGTCAAATCCACTGTCGTCATTCGATACCATGCCATTCCTGTCGCACATTGAGCGATCAGGATCGCATGATGACTTGTCTGCTATCAGCCAGATCTGACCTGGAAAACTGGATCAACGCTCGTTGAGTATTTATCCGAATCGAGCTACTTTGATGCGGATAATCAACGACCGTTTATCATCTGACCATGACCTCTCGTACCGTTTCGATTACCTCTGCCACCGATATTGGCACCATTCTTCGCCTATTGCGCAAAGAGACGGGGCTCACGCAAAGGGACATGGCCGGGCTGTGCAATGTCAGCTTGCCATTCCTGAACCAAGTGGAGCAGGGGAAGCCAACGGCCCAAATCGGCAAGGTGCTGGAGGTGTGCCGTCGGTACGGGATCGAGGTGGTATTTCATCTGCCTGCAAAGCCAGATGGGGATGAGGAGTAGGCAGTAATTTGATGACTGAGCGGAGATAAGCACTATCAATCTCCGCAAATAGCGCGGAGAAAACATGGTCGCCTGTTGTAGCACATAAGTGCTACCATAAGACTCCAATCTCTGAATCGGAGTGTCAGTTATGACCACCACGACCATTCGCCTGCCCGAAGATCTGAAAGCACGGGTGGCAACCGCAGCGAAACGCTCCGGGACGACAGCCCATGGATTCATTCTGGAGGCCATTGCCGAAAAGACGCAGCAGGCTGAACTCAGGGCGGACTTTGATGCGGTGGCTGAGCAGCGTTATGCCGACATTGTGTCCTCCGGTAAAACCATTCCTTGGACAGAGATGCGGAAGTATCTTGAAGCCCGTGTCGCCGGAAAACCTGCCAAGCGTCCCGTAGCGAGAAAACTGGCACGCTGAAATGGCCAGAATCGAGTTGGCCCCGGAGGTTGCGGAGGACTTTGACCGCATCCTGGATCACCTGGCAACCTATCAGGTCGAGAATCCTGGCCAGCGCATTGGGGAAATCATCGCTGCTTTGGATGTCCTGGAGCAGAACCCTCTGATCGGTCGTCCGGTGGCGAACGGCAAGCGGGAACTTGTCATTGGCCGACGTACCCGAGGCTATCTCGCGCTCTATCGTTATGTACCGGAAATGGACATCGTCTTTGTGCTGGCGATCCGCAGCCAGCGCGAAGCGGGATACGCCGAGCGTGTGGAGGAGGGGTAGGGGATTACCGAGAACCAGTCAGTGCAAGGGTTTTCTGGCGATTTGACGGTATCAGAAACTGACCAGTATCACGCCGATACCGTCACAAATGAGGCGGATGTCTGCTACATTCGTGACATGGATAATTCGTCGATTTTCTGAACGTCGGCGAATGTCCGCGAAAGCTTGTTTTTCCACAATCGCCCGGAAACCCGCATGAATACTAAGCGTCCTTTTTTTGACGGTATCAGTGACGGTATCAACGGGGGTAAAACGAGCAGAACCCAGTATTCATGCGGGGTTCATAGGCTCGTTGATAATTGAGTGGGAGTGAGTGGTGTGAGCAAAAGCCGCCATATGAAGCGGCGTTACACCGTCGACGTTTTTCGCCCCGGCACATCCGCGTTGCCAGGTGCTCCAAGCCGAAATCTCTGATGCGCAACTTTGGTCGAAGCGCGAGCCAGGCCGAAGCCTTTCGTTCCGATCTTCTATGAAGCCTGGTCGAAGACCTGGCAAGTAGTGCTCGCTGCTGAGCTTGATCGTGCTCATCCGTTCATCGCATGCGACAAAAAGGCTTGGTGCACCCAGCGTGGCGTCGCCCAAGTGAGGATCACCAGGGCTTTGTTCGCCCAGCCGGACACGACGCTGATGCGTCCGGCCTGCAAGGCGCGGATGCCGGCGCGCACGACGGGGGCGGGCTGCATCATCAACAGCTTCAATGCGGGCGTGAGCTTCTGCTGCGCTGCGGTGGCGAAGCCGGTGTCCGACATGCCGGGGCACAGCGTCGTCACGGTGACGCCATCGCGCTTGAGTTCGCGATGCAGCGCTTCACCCAGACGCAATACGTAGGCCTTGGCGGCCGCATAGACGGCGAAGTTCTGCACGCCCTGATAGGCCAGCAGGCTGGCCACCAGCAGGATTTTCCCGCGTCCGCGCGCCCGCATGTCCTGGGCAAAGACATGGGTGATCGCGGTCAGGCTCGCCACATCCAGCTGCACCATCGCCAGCGTCGCGCCCAGCGGACTATCCACGAACGGGCCTTGCAGTCCATGGCCGGCATTGTTGATCAGGATGTCGATGGCCATGCCGCGCTCGCGCAGGCGCTGATGCAGTTGAACGACCGCTGCAATATCCGAGAGATCGACCTGTTCCGCGACGATCTCGATGCGGTACTGCCGGCGTAGCGTCTCGGCGAGTGTTTGCAGGCGGTCCAGCCGGCGCGCCACCAGGACCAGCGGGTGGCCTTGCTCGGCATATTGGCGGGCGAATTCCTCGCCGAAGCCGCTCGATGCGCCCGTGATGAGCACCCATGAATGGTCTTTTTGGGCCATTTTGCTTACCTGTCGTTGGTGCTGGAAAGATTGCCGGCAAGGCGCTGGCCGTCGGTATCCCGAGCATCCCAGCCGCCGCCCAGGGCGCGGAAGGAGGCAATGGCGGCACGGGCTGCCTCGGTTTGCGCCTGAGCCTTCGCGTCGCGTGCCTGCAGCAGGTTGCCGTCGGCATCGAGCACCTCGATCAGGCTGACGACGCCACCCTGGTAGGCGGCAAACGAGTTCTCGCGCGCCCGGGCAAACGACGATTCACCCCGGGTCAGGATGCCGACCTGGGCCTCGCGGTTGACCAGGGCGGAGAAGGCATTTTCGACCTCCTCGGCCGCCCGCAACACCGCCAGCCGGTAGGCGGCCAGGGCTTCCGCCTCCTGGCCATGTGCGGCGGCGATCTGCGCATCGACGCGGCCGAAATCGAACAGCCGCCAGCGCAGCCCGAGGACGTCCTGGGCCTGGCTGGCGGCCCCGGTAAAGAGGTTGCCGTTGGCGATCGCGGTGGCGCTGCCGAGCAGGGCGCCGAGCGAGAACTTGGGGTAATACTCGGCAACCGCCACGCCGATGCGCGCATTGGCGGCAGCCAAGCGCTGTTCGGCGGCCATGAGGTCGGGCCGGCGCCGGATCATCTCGGCCGGGGTGCCGGTCTCGGCCAGGGCCGGCGCGGCCGGGATCGGCTTCAGCGGAGCCAGTTCTGTGCGGTGGGTTCCCGGCTGCACGCCGAGCAGCACGTCGAGCGCGTTCATCGCCGAATCGAGGCCGGCCTCCAGGATGGGGATCTGCGCCTCGGCCTGGGTCAGCGAACCCTCGGCCTGGTTTTTCTGGAGTTCGGCGGCGATCCCCTTCTCGTACTGGAGCTTGACCATGGCAAGCAACTGGCGGCGGGTGTCCACTTGCTGCCGGGCAATCGCGATGCGCGCCTGCAAGCCCCGGATCGTGACGTACACGTCGGCGGTCTGCGCGGCGATGGCCAGCCGTGTCGCCACGGCGCCGGCTGCGGACGCCTCGTAGGCGGCGCGTGCCGCCTCCCGTTCGCGCCGCAGACCGCCGAAGGCGTCGATTTCCCAACTGGCGCCAAGATTGGTCTCGTACAGGCTGCCGCTGCGGTCGAAGCCGGGTGTGGCGTTGAGTACCTGCCCGAGCGGGGTCTCGACCGACTGGTAGGCGCGCGCCGCGCTGGCACTGATGTTGCCCGCAGGCAGCAGCGCCGCGTCGGCGTAGCGCAATGCCGCACGCGATTGGGCGACGCGCGCCGCCGCTTGGGCGATGTCCAGGTTCTGTTCGAGAGCCAGCGAGACGAAGTGGGTCAGCAGAGGATCGTCGAAGGCGGCCCACCAAACCGTGAGGTCGGCCTGGCGCTGAACCGGCCGGAGATCGACCGCTTGCTGGCCGAGGAAGGTGGACGACAGCGCGATTTCAGGCGACCGGTAGTCGGGGCCGACGGCGCAGCCCGTCAAGATGCCGGCACTCAGAAGCAGGGCGAGGGAGCGGAGAGGGGCGTGCATGGGAGTCCTCAGGGATTGAACTGTGGCTGTGACTATAATATAAAATGGTCACTAGTTGTCAAGCAGCCGCTGAAGCGCTATTGTTTTGCCCATGAGCGAAATCGAATCTTTCCCCCCCCAGGCGCGCGGCCCCGCCGACCACAGCGTTCGCGAGCAGATCGTCGAGGCGGCCGGCGAGCACTTCAGCCACTACGGTTACGACAAGACCACGGTCTCCGACCTGGCGAAGGCGATCGGCTTTTCCAAGGCTTATATCTACAAGTTCTTCGATTCCAAGCAGGCGATCGGCGAGGCCATCTGCGCCCAGACCCTGAGCACCATCGCCGCGGCGGTCGATGAGGCGGTGGCCGGCGCCGCCACACCGACGGAAAAATTCCGTCGACTATTCAAGACCCTGGTGGCGACCAGCGTGAGTCTGTTCTTCAACGATCGCAAGCTGTACGACATTGCCGCGCATTCCGCCGGCGAAGGATGGCCGTCTGCCCGCGCCTACGGGGAACGTCTCCGGCAGGTCCTGACGGAGATCGTCCGCGAAGGGCGAGAGGTGGGCGAATTCGAACGCAAGACGCCACTGGACGAGACGGTGCACGCGATCTATCTCGTCATGCTGCCCTTTGCCAATCCGCTGCTGCTCCAGTACAACCTCGACCTCGTCGAGGAGGCGCCGACACAGCTTTCGAACCTGATCCTGCGCAGCCTGGCGCCCTAGCGGGTTCAACGATTGCGCTTGTGACTATTGACAATAATGGTCACTCGATAGAAGATGAAGGCCTTCGCCTTAACGGAGGTCGTCATGTTTCAGCGCCGCACTATTCCCTTCCTTGCCGTCGTCGGTCTGCTGCCCTTTGCTCTGGCCGCGTGCAGCGACGCCACTTCTTCAATCGATCCGCGGACCCGGATTCCCCTCGTCCGGGTCGCGCCGGTAGCCAGCGCCGCCCAGGCTGAGCGTTCGTTCAGCGGCGTCGTCGCGGCGCGGGTGCAGAGCGACCTGGGTTTTCGCGTTCCCGGCAAGATCCTGGAGCGCCTGGTCGATGCCGGCCAGGCCGTCAAGCGCGGCCAGGCGCTGATGCGCATCGACCCCACCGACTTGCGGCTCGCCACGCGTGCCCACGACGAGGCCGTTGCCGCCGCCACGGCGCGCGCGCGCCAGACCGCTGAGGATGAGGCGAGATATCGCGATCTCGTTGCGGCCGGGGCGGTGTCGGCTTCTGCCTACGACAAGATCAAGGCGGCCGCCGATTCGGCGCGAGCCGAGCTCAAGGCGGCCCAGGCCCAGGCCGACGTTGCCCGCAACGAAACGGGCTACGCCGTCCTGCTCGCCGATGCGGACGGTGTCGTGGTCGATACCCTGGCCGAGCCGGGCCAGGTGGTCAGTGCGGGCCAGGTCGTCGTTCGTGTGGCGCATGCCGGGCGCCGCGAAGCGGTCATTGCGCTCCCCGAAAGCCTGCGTCCGGCGATCGGCTCGGCGGGGCGCGCCACCTTGTATGGCAGCGGGCTGACCGGCGCCGCGAAACTGCGTCAGTTGTCGGATGCAGCCAATCCCCAGACCCGCACCTTCGAGGCGCGCTATGTACTGGAGGGCCACCTGGCCGAGGCACCGCTCGGCTCGACCGTCGCCGTCGAGATTCAAGGCGGCCGCTCGACCCCGACGCTCCAGGTGCCGCTCGGCGCGCTGTTCGATCCGGGCAAGGGGCCCGGCGTCTGGCTGATCAAAGAGCCGGAGGGCCAAGGGCAGGAGCTTCAGGTCACCTGGCGCGCCGTGCAGGTCGCCGGCCTCAGCGGCGAATCCGCGGCAATCGCCGGTGGCCTGGCTGCGGGCGACCGTGTCGTCGTGCTCGGCGCCCATTTGCTGCACGAAGGCGAGACGGTTCGACTGGCTGACGGCGAAGCCGCGCAAAGCGTGGCGGCGGCCGGCGGGGCACAGAAATGAGCGGCTTCAACCTTTCCGCCCTCGCCGTACGCGAGCGCCCGGTCACCCTGTTCCTGATGCTGGCGATTTTCGTCGCCGGCGTCGTGGCCTTCCTGACCCTGGGCCGCGCCGAGGACCCCGCCTTTACCATCAAGCAGATGACCGTGATCACCGCCTGGCCCGGCGCCACGGCGAAGGAGATGGAAGAGCTGGTCGCCGAACCGCTGGAAAAGCGCATGCAGGAACTGCGCTGGTATGACCGAACCGAGACCTTTACGCGACCGGGGCTGGCCTTCACCACGGTGTACCTCGTCGATAGTGCGCCGCCCGCCGAGGTCCCCGAGCAGTTCTATCAGGCGCGCAAGAAACTCGGCGACGAGGCGCTCAAACTGCCGCGTGGCGTCATCGGCCCGATGGTCAATGACGAATACGCCGACGTGACCTTTGCGCTCTATGCCCTGAAAGCCAAGGGCGAGCCGCATCGGCACCTGGTGCGCGACGCCGAGGCCATGCGTCAGCGCCTGCTGCACGTGCCCGGCGTCAAGAAGGTGAACATCATCGGCGAGCAGGCCGAACGGATTTTCGTCGAGTTTTCCCATGACCGTCTGGCGACGCTGGGCGTCTCGCCGCGCGACCTCTTCGCCGCGCTCAATAGCCGCAATGTCATGACGCCGGCCGGCTCGATCGAAGCCAAGGGCCCGCAGGTCTTCATCCGCCTGGAAGGCGCCATCGACGATCTCGAGGCGATCCGCAATACGCCGGTCGCGGCGCGCGGCCGGACGCTGAAGCTCGGCGACATCGCCGAAGTCAAGCGGGGCTACGAAGATCCGGCCACCTTCCTGATCCGCAACAACGGCGAACCGACCTTGCTGCTCGGCGTGGTCATGCGCGAGGGCTGGAACGGCCTCGATCTCGGCAAGGCGCTGGAGGCGGAAGCGGTGAAAATCAACGCCGAAATGCCGCTCGGCATGAGCCTGTCCAAAGTGACGGACCAGTCGGTCAATATCCAATCGGCCGTCGGCGAGTTCATGGTCAAGTTCCTGGTCGCCCTCGGCGTGGTGATGCTGGTCGGCTTCCTCAGCATGGGCTGGCGCGCCGGCATCGTGGTCGCTGCCGCAGTGCCGCTGACCCTGGCCGTGGTCTTCATCATCATGGCGGCGACCGGCAAGAACTTCGACCGCATCACGCTGGGCTCCCTGATCCTGGCCCTCGGGCTCTTGGTCGACGACGCCATCATTGCCATCGAGATGATGGTCGTAAAGATGGAGGAGGGCTACGACCGCATCCGTGCCGCGGCCTATGCCTGGAGCCACACCGCCGCGCCGATGCTGGCCGGCACCCTGGTGACGGCCATCGGCTTCATGCCGAACGGCTTCGCCAAGTCCACCGCCGGCGAATACACCAGCAACATGTTCTGGATCGTCGGCATTGCCTTGATCGCCTCGTGGGTCGTTGCCGTGGTGTTCACGCCCTACCTCGGGGTGAAGTTGCTGCCGAACTACGAGAAGCACGCCGGCGAGCACGGGGCCCTCTACGCCACGCCGAACTACGAGCGCTTCCGCCGGCTGCTGGGCGGGGTGATCCGGCGCAAATGGCTGGTCGCGGCGGGCGTGATCGGCGCCTTCGTCGTCGCCATCCTGGGCATGGGCGTGGTCAACAAACAGTTCTTCCCGACCTCCGACCGGCCGGAAGTGCTGGTCGAGGTGCAGATGCCGTATGGCACCGCTATCGCGCAAACCAGCGCCGCGACGGCCAAGGTCGAAGCCTGGCTGGCGACGCAGAAGGAGGCCAGGGTCGTGACGGCCTACATCGGTCAGGGCGCTCCGCGCTTCTTCCTGGCGATGTCGCCTGAACTGCCCGATCCGTCGTTCGCCAAGATCGTGGTCCTCACCGGCGACGACAAGGAACGCGAAGCCCTCAAGTTCCGACTGCGCCAGGCGGTAGCCGACGGCTTGGCGCCCGAGGCGCGGGTGCGCGTGACCCAGATCGTGTTCGGCCCGCCCTCGCCATTTCCCGTCGCCTACCGCGTGATGGGGCCGGACCCGGACAAGCTGCGTGACATCGCGGCAGAGGTGCGTGGCGTCATGCAGGCCGCCGCCCAGATGCGGACGGTCAACACCGACTGGGGCGAGCGCGTGCCCGCACTGCATTTTTCGCTCGACCAGGATCGCCTGCAGGGCATCGGTTTGACGTCCACCGATGTGGCCCAGCAGCTTCAGTTCCTGTTGAACGGCATCCCGGTCACCGAGGTGCGCGAAGACATTCGTTCGGTGCAGGTCACGGCCCGTTCGGCCGGAAGCAAGCGGCTCGACCCGGGCCGGATTGCCGACTTCACCCTGGTTGGCGCCACCGGCCAGCGGATTCCGCTGTCGCAGGTCGGCAGTGTGGACGTGCGCATGGAAGACCCCATCCTGCGCCGTCGCGATCGCACACCGACGATCACCGTGCGCGGAGACATCGCCGAGGGCTTGCAGCCGCCGGATGTATCCAGCGCGGTGTGGAAGGAGCTGCAGCCCCTCATCGCCCAGCTGCCGGCCGGCTACCGGATCGAAATGGCCGGCTCCATTGAGGAATCGGGCAAGGCCAATCGCGCCTTGGCGCCGCTGTTCCCCATCATGATCGCCCTGACCTTGATCACCATCATCTTCCAGGTCCGCTCGATCTCCGCGATGATGATGGTGTTCGCCACCGCGCCGCTGGGCCTCATTGGTGTCGTGCCTACCCTGCTGGTGTTCCAGCAGCCCTTCGGCATCAACGCCTTGGTCGGTCTGATTGCGCTGTCCGGAATCCTGATGCGCAACACGCTGATCCTGATCGGTCAGATTCGCAGCAACGAGAAGGAGGGACTGACGCCCTTCGACGCCGTCGTCGAAGCCACCGTGCAGCGCGCCCGTCCGGTCATCCTGACCGCCCTCGCCGCGATGCTGGCCTTCATCCCGCTCACCCAGTCGGTGTTCTGGGGAACGCTGGCCTACACCTTGATCGGTGGCACTTTCGCCGGGACGGTTCTGACACTGGTGTTCTTGCCGGCCTTGTACGCGATCTGGTTCAGGATCAGGCCGGCGGCGGGGGGCGGGCAAGCCGTTCCTGCGATGCGATGAAGGCCTGATCGGCGGAATGGGATAACTCTGATGGCACCCAGTAACGGCATGGCTTTCGCTTCCGTTGCGATTGTAATAATCGAGTGGGAGCGATTCAGGAGCGAGGACTATTTACGGCTATCGCGACACGTTGTGTTTTGGCCGTCCCGCCGGTGCACCGCCGCCAATATTCCTTGCAGCAGTGCGAGCGGGTCCGGGGGGCAGCCGGGCACGCTGACATCCACCGGGATGACCCGGTCTACGCGGCCGATGCAGGCATAGCTTTCGCCAAAAATTCCGCCATTGCAGGCGCAATCGCCGATAGCGACGACCAGCTTGGGTTCCGGCGTCGCCTCGTAGGTGCGTCGCAGCGCCAGTTCCATATTGCGCGAGACCGGTCCGGTGACCAGCAGCATGTCGGCATGGCGCGGACTGGCGACGAATTTGATGCCGTAGCCCTCTAGGTTGTAGTACGCGTTATTGAGTGCGTGGATTTCCAGCTCGCAGCCGTTGCATGAGCCGGCATCGACCTGCCGGATGGTCAGTGCCTTGCCGAGGATCGAGAGGATTTCCTCCTGTATGCGGCCGGCCTCGGCCGCGCTTTCAGCCTCCTGCGCAGGGACGAATGCTGCGCCCGATTCGCTGCGCATCCCCGTTTTGACGATTTGCTTGAGCGTCTTCCACATCAGAGATCGCTCCCCGAGTAACTCAAATTGAAGGATTTGTTGATCAGCGGGAAATCCGGAACGATGTTTCCGATGACCGCATGTTCGAGGGCCGGCCAGTTGTGCCATGACGGATCGTGGCAATGACAGCGCAGGATGCGCTCATCCTCGACTTCCAGCGCCACAAAGACTTCGCCGCGCCACCCCTCGATCCAGCCGGCGCCGACGCCTGCGCGGTGGGCAAACTGGTCGCTCACCAGCGGGCCCTCCGGCAGCCCGCGGGCGATAGCGCGGATCAGGCGCAGGGACTCCAGCGCTTCCTCAAAGCGCACGATGACCCGCGCCGCAACGTCGCCATTGCGGTGGCTGGAGACCTTGAACTCCAGCTCGGAATAGGGAGCAACGGCGAAATCGGCGCGCAGGTCGGCGGTCATGCCGCTGGCGCGGCCGGCCATGCCGGTGACTCCCAACTGGTTGGCCAATTGCGGGCTGACGCGACCGGTACCGATGAAACGGTCCTGCAAACCGGCATGGTCTTCGTAGATGTTGCGCAGCAGGCGGACATCGCGCTCAACGGCTTCACACTGGGCGACCAGTTGGTCGCAGCCCGCTGCGTCGATGTCGGTTGCGACGCCGCCCGGTACGATGCAGTCCATCAGGTAGCGGTGGCCGAACAGGGAGCGGTTCAGGCGCAGCCAGTCCTCCTTGAGCAGCATGAATTGCGATAGCCCGAACGCAAACGCCGCATCGTTGCCGAGGGCGCCCAGATCGCCGAGATGGTTGGCAACCCGTTCGCGTTCCAGCAACAGCGCACGCAGCCATGCGGCGCGTAACGGCAGCGCCATGCCACGGGCGGCTTCCAGCGCCATGCAATAGGCCCAGGCGAAAGCCACCGTCGAATCGCCCGACACGCGCCCGGCGAGCCGGTGAGCGGTGGACGCCGGCAATCGCTCGAAGCGCTTTGCGGTGCCTTTGTGCGTATATCCCAGCCGTTCTTCCAGCCGCAGCACTTTTTCGCCGACGACCGAGAAGCGAAAGTGGCCCGGCTCGATGATTCCGGCGTGGACCGGGCCGACGGCGATCTCATGTACGCCGTCACCTTCGACGCGCACGAAGGGATAGTCGGTCACCGATTGATCCGGGAAAGTTTCATTTCCCGTCGCTTCGCGACGCAGCGGAAAATGCACGCGCGGCCAAGCGCCGTGGTTCAGCCACGGACGCCGATCCTCGGCATCCGCGGCACGAATGCCGAGCAGATCGGCGGTCGCCCGCTGCATGCGCGCGGCGGCGGGAAACAGGTCGGAGAGATCCGGGTAGGTCGAGTCCGCACCGGTCAATGGGAGTTCGATCCAGACCAGGCCTTCCTGTAGTGCGTAACTGGCCGCGACGACAAAAGCCGCCGCGCTTTCCTGTCGGCGATCGCTGCCCCACAGCGAAACCAGCCGCCCGCCGCCCGCGGCGACGGTCGCGGCGACGGCGATCCAGTCGGCGGGGCCGACGTTGCCGCGGAAGATGGGCAGCGGTGCAGTCAGCGGCGTCAGGGCGATGCCGAGGTCCGATAAAGGCATGCGCTCAGCCCCCCATCATGCGTGCCGCCTGCTGGTACCAGGCATCCAGGTAGGGCGGGATATACAGGCCCAGCATCAGGCCCAGGCCCAGATGCGCAAATACCGGCAGCAGCGACGGCGGATGGGCCAGCGGTTTCAATGTGGTGTGGCCGAAGACCATCGGCTGGACGCGGCTGAATATTCCGGCAAAGCCGACCCCCAGCGTCAGCAGCAGGAACGGTGTGGCCCACGGAAAGTCGCGCATTGCGGTGGTCAGTATCAGGAACTCGCTGGCGAATACTCCAAACGGCGGCATGCCGAGGATCGCCAGCGAACCCAGCATCAATCCCCAGCCCACGGACGGGCTGACCTTGATCAGGCCGCGGATGTCTTCCATGAGTTGGCTTCCGGCTTTTTGCGCCGCATGCCCTACCGCAAAGAAAATCGCCGACTTCACCAGCGAGTGCAGGGTCATGTGCAGCAGCCCGGCGAAGTTGGCCACGGGGCCGCCCATGCCGAAGGCGAAGGTCATCAATCCCATATGTTCGATCGACGAATAGGCGAACATCCGCTTCACGTCTTTCTGCCGGTAGATGAAGAAGGCCCCGGCGACCGCCGAGAGCAAACCGAAGCCGATCATCAGGTCGCCGGCGAAACGAGTGTGCAGCGCGCCGTCGGTCAGTACCTTGCAGCGTATTACGGCGTAGAGCGCGACGTTCAGCAGCAAGCCCGACAGCACCGCCGAGATCGGCGTGGGGCCTTCGGCGTGGGCGTCCGGTAGCCAGTTATGTACGGGAACGAGGCCGACCTTGGTGCCGTAGCCGAGCAGCAGGAAGACGAAGGCCAGCGACATGATGGTCGGGTTGAGTTGCGTCTTGACGGCTTCGAGATTGGTCCATAACAGCGCGTGGCTGCCGTCGCCGATCGCGCGCTCCGCCGCCATGTAGAGCAGGATGGTGCCGAACAGCGCCTGGGCGATACCGACGCCGCAGAGGATGAAGTACTTCCACGCGGCTTCCAGGCTGGCAGGGGTGCGGTAGATCGACACCAGCAGCACGGTGGTTAGCGTGGCGGCTTCCATCGCCACCCAGAGCATGCCCATGCTGTTGGTCGTCAGCGCCAGCAGCATGGTGAAGGAAAACAGCTGGTACATGCTGAAATACAGGCGCATGCGGTTGGGTGTCATCTTGCCGTGGTCCTGCTCCACGCGCATGTAGGGGCGGGAGAAAATCGACGTGGTGAAACCGACGAATGCTGTCAGCGTGACCAAAAAAACGTTCAGCGGATCGATGAAGAACAGCTTGTCCCAGGCGAATTGCGGCCCGTTCGAGATGATTTGTGCCGTCAGTGCGGCGGCGGCGAGGAAGGTGCCCAGGCTGAGCGCCACATTGATGTTGCGGGCGTAGTCGCGCTGGCCGACGAGGGCCAGGATCAGAGCGCCGACGAGCGGGATGCCGAGGACGAAGAGGAAGGCGCTCATGGTTTCATTCCGCTCTCAATCTTCCTTCAACTTTTCGAGATTGCGGATATCCAGGCTGTCGAACTGCTCGCGGATCTGGAACATGAACACGCCCATGATGAGCACGCCGACCAGGATGTCGAGCGCGATGCCGAGTTCGACCACCATCGGCATGCCGTAGGTGGTCGACGTGGCGGCGAAGAACAGAGCGTTTTCCATGGAGAGAAAGCCGATGACCTGCGGCACCGCTTTCGACCGGGTAATCATCATCATGAAGGAAAGCAGCACGCAGGCCAGGGCGATGCCCAGCGTGCCGCGCGCGACCGAGCTGGAAAGCTGGGAAATGGGCAGCGCGAGGTTGAAGGCGAGCACGACCAGCACGATGCCGATCAGCATCACCGTCGGAATATTGATCAGCGTTTCCACGTCCCAGCGCACATTCAAGCGGCGAATCAGGCGATGCAGCATGTAGGGAATCAGGAACACCTTGAGCGTCAGCGTCAGTGCAGCCGAGTAATACAGATGGTGCTGATTCGTGACGTAGGCAACCACCACGGTGGAGCCGACGACCGCAAGACCTTGCAGGGTGAACAGGTGAATCAAACTCAGGATGCGGCGCTGGGTGAGCATCGCGAAGGCCAGCATGAGGATGATCGCGGCAAACAGATTGATGAGCTGGGGAACGAGCGCCGCCATGATTCAGGCACCGAGCAGGAAGTGGACCAGCATGCCGATGACGGCGAGCAAAAAGGCGGTGGCGAGAAATTCCGGCACGCGAAATATCCGCATCTTGGCGCTCAAGGTTTCGATCAATGCCAATAATGCGCCGCCTATCGCCAGCTTGATCAGCATGGCCGGCAAGGCGAAAAGCAAGGTCATCGGATCCTGCGCTTCGGCGATTCCCCAAGGCAGGAACAATGCCAGCCCGATGCAGGAGTAGGCGAACAGCTTGAGCGCCGCAGCCCATTCCAACAGCGCCAGATGCCGTCCGGAATATTCGAGGATCAGCGCCTCATGGATCATGGTGAGTTCGAGGTGCGTGGTGGGATTGTCGATCGGGACCCGCGCATTCTCGGCGAAGGACACCATGCTGAAGGCAATCCCCGCAAACGCCAGGCTGGGGTAGATGGCCAGATCCTTGTGCACCATATGCTCGACGATGCCGGTCAGTGCAGTGGACTGGCTGATCAGCGACGACGTAAACAGCACCATCAGCAGCGCCGGTTCGGCGAGGAAGCCGATCAGCATCTCGCGTCGTGCGCCGAGCGAGCCGAAGGCGGTGCCGATGTCCATCGCCGCCAGCGAGATGAAGACGCGGGCCATGGCGAACAGGCCGACCAGGGCGATCGCATCGGCCGCCGGCGATAAAGGCAGGTCGGTCGACAGTGTCGGGACGATCCCGCAGGACAAAAGCATGCAGCCGAAAACCACGTAGGGCGCGATGCGGAACAGCGGCGAGGCGGTTTCGGCGACCACCGACTCCTTGTTGAACAGTTTGTTCAGCATGCGGTAGGGCTGGAACAGGCCAGGACCGGATCGGTTCTGCAACCATGCCCGGCATTGGTTGACCCAGCCGAGCAGCAGCGGCGCGACGACCAACGCGGTGAAGATCGCCAGCAACTGGGAAAGCGTGCCGGAGATCGTCATCGCGGCACCAGCATCAACATGAACAGCAGGGTCAGGAAGCTGTAGAGCAGGTAGATCGCAATGCGGCCCTGCTGGAGGCGCCCGATTTGGCGCGCGAGGCGCTCCACCAGCCGGGCCAGCGGCAAATACAGCCGATGCCAGAAGTGATCGCTGACCACGACTCGGTAAACCGGTTGCTTGTCGGAGGGCAGGGGGAGATGGCGTTCGAGACGAAAGAAGGGCTCGAAGATCTGCCGGATTGGTTGCCCGAAGCCTTCCGCCGTGTCCTGCATCCGCTCCGTCTGCCAGGGATGGCCGCAATCCCATGGCGCGGCGCGGCGTAGGCGGCCGTGATAAAGCAGGCGCACCAGCAAATAGGCCAGCGAGAGACAAGCGAACACGCCGAGCAGGAAAAACAGCGGTCCGTAGCTCGCCCGCTCGATGGATGTCGGCGCCAGCAGCCACCAATGCGTGGCGGAAGCTCCGAGTCCGTGGCCAACCAGCACCCGGGTGACCGGGTCGATAAACCGGATCATCAGCGTCGGAAACAAGCCCAAACCGATGCACCACGCGGCCAGCCAGATCATCCCGAGTTTTTCCAGGAAGTCGGCGTCATGGGCATCGCGCAGTTTTTCCTCACGCGGCTGGCCGAGAAAAATGACTCCGAAAAATTTGACCATCGCATAGGCTGCCAGCGCAGCAATCAACGCAATGGCGGCGGCCACGATCGGAATCAGCATATTGAGGAAGGGGTCGGGCAGCCCAGGGGTGAACAGGAAGCTCTGGAGCAGCAACCATTCCGAAACGAATCCCGAAAAGGGCGGCAGGCCCGAACTGGTCAGCGCCCCGATCAACATCAGCCAGGCCACCCAGGGCATGTAACGCATCAATCCGCCGAGATGGCCGAGGCTACGCTCGTTGGTCGCGTGCAGCACGGCGCCGGTGCCGAGAAACAGGAGACTCTTGAAGAATGCGTGGCTGGCGACGTGATACAGGCAGGCAGTTAATGCCAATGCGGCGAGGATCGCCATGCCATAGGCTTTGAAGATCAAGCCGAGTCCGATGGCGGCAAGCAGCAGGCCGATGTTTTCGATCGACGAATAGGCCAGCAGGCGCTTCATGTCGCTCTGCGCGGTTGCGAAAACCACACCGAACAGTGCGGTCGCCAGGCCCAGCGACAGCAGCGCCACGCCCCACCACCAAAGCTGCATGTGCAGCAGGTCGAAGCACACGCGCAGCAAACCGTAGATGGCGGTTTTCAGCATCACCCCGCTCATCAGCGCCGAGACCGGTGAAGGCGCTGCCGGATGGGCTTCCGGAAGCCAGACGTGCAGCGGCAGCATCCCCGCCTTGGCGCCGAAGCCGAGGGTTGCCAGCAGAAACGCGGCCGACGCCCAGAACGGCGAGAGCGTCTGCGCCCGCATGCCGGCAAAACTGTAATTCCCCGAATTCGCCTGGAGTACGCCGAAGCAGAGCAGGATCGCCAATGCGCCTACATGCGCGATCAACAAGTAAAGGAAGCCCGCCTGTCTAATTTCCGGGACTTTGTGATTGGCGGTGACGAGGAAGAAGGAGGCCAACGCCATGGTTTCCCACGCCACCATGAAAGCGTAGGCATCGTCGGCCAGCACCACCAAGGCCATGGCGGCGAGGAAAAAATGATATTCGAGGCACAGGAGCCCGGGCGGCGTGCCCTCTCCCTTGCGAAAGTAGCCGGCGGCGAAGGCAGAAATGCCGGCGCTGGCGGCACCGATGATGAAAAGAAAAAAGGCGGCGAGCGCGTCCAGCCTCAGGTGAAACGGCAGTTGCGGGAGACCGAGGGGCAGGATGGCGACTTGCACATCGTCGGCTATGGCGAAGGCGGCAGTCGCGGCCAGGATCAGACCACCCATGCTGCCGAGCGGAAACAGGATGCGCGCAACGAAGGAAAACCGCCGCAGGGCAAATAGGCCTGCCAGGCCGACGCCCAGCCAAATCGCTATAACCAGCAGAACCCAGTCGATCGCTAACCAGTCAAGCATCGCGGGACATTATCCGAAGGTCCGATTTACGTGCGAGGACAGCGTCGGGGGCAACGCCGGGAGCAGGGTGGGCGACGGGGCTTCATCGGGGAGGATTATCTCCTCCATAAGGCGACGCATTGAGTCGAAAACTCCGGGATTGGACATTATTAGATGTGCGGCCGGCGCAATTCGATTTGCGATGTTTTCCCGCGCCAGCGCGCTACTCCGCGTTGGCCACATTCGAGCGCAGCCACTCCGGAATTTCGCGGTTCCCGGCGTTTTCGACGATGTACTGCCGAATCAACTGGCGGACGACCTGGGATGGCGTCAAATCCTTGGCGGCACAGATGTCGTCGAACAGTTTCTTCTTGTCCGGATCGATCAGTACGGTAAGGCGGGCAGTTCGATTTTCCATGGGCGTGGCGACAAGAGGGTGGTGCGGGACGGTGCGTTATTTTGGCGCATCTTGTTGCGTATGCGTCAGACTTGAATGATTCAAAGATTAGCATATGTGCTGCTTATAAAGCAGCTTTTATGTGCGTGATATTATAATAATATTAAAATAGAACCGAGTTTCTTACTTCGCAAAAAGGAGTCTCTTCCAATGAACCACGGCAACGAAGTCGTTGATCCTTGTAATGCCCCGTCTTATGTCCAGCACGCTCGTTTGAAGGCCTGGGTTGCCGAAGTAGCGGCCATGACGGAGCCTGAAGCGGTGGTCTGGTGTGATGGGACGGAGGAAGAAGCGGAGGGACTGTTTGCGCAGATGGTGGAAGCGGGCAGCCTGATCAAGCTGAACGAAGCGAAGCGGCCGAATTCGTACCTGGCGCTGTCC
>JALNXH010000028.1 GCA_023230455.1 Rhodocyclaceae bacterium
CGACGGAGAAGACCTACTACGACGCTGAGGGTGAGAAGCTGGGGTCGAGCTACACGAACACGAACACGTGGACGGACTGGCAGAACAACGAGATCACCTCGACCAACACCTCGTACAACGACGCCGACGGGAACTGGCTGGGGCGGGAATGGAGCGACACTGCCGGCAACGAGGGCTGGGAAACGCGGACGGTCGAGGAGGTCACCACGTTTGACTTTAACGGCGATGGCGCTGTGGATAGCGCCGACGCGATGACGGTGCAGGTCGAGCGTGGCTCGAACACCTGGACGAACAATGGCCAGAGCGAGACCAGCGAGTTCACGCGCTATTACGCCAACGACAACAGTTGGACCTTCCTGGGCGGCACGGAGACGCGCAACGGCGAGACGACGACCTACGATGCGAACTGGAACGAGATCGTCGATTTAACGGGACTGTCGGTGCTCACCGAAGCGGATGGGACGGCATTCCAGCTATTTGGCGCGGCGCTGTACAAGACCAAGGTCTGGGACGCAAACTCGAGCGAAACGACCTATTACAATGCCGCCACTGGCGAGAAGATCGGTTCGGGTTACGCCTACGCGTGGCCGGATGGCGAGGGCCTCTCATACAACGACGCCAATGGAAACTTGCTGAGGTCGGAATGGAGTGACAGCAACGGCAACAACGGCTGGAACACGCGGACGGTAGAAGACATCACCTTCGACTTCGACGGCAATCCGGACACGCCCGACACGACGCAGGAAGTGAAGGTCGAGCGCGGCGGGAACACCTGGAACACGGAAACCAGCAGCTTCGAGCACTACTACGTCAACGACAACACGGGGACCCATTTGGGTGGCCAGGACACCCACAATGGCGTGACGACAAAATACGACGCCGGCTGGAACCCCATTGGTGGCGGCGGGACCGGTTCGAATACCTTTGATGTCACCTTGGACAGCACCCCCGACGATGGCGATACGTTGATCGGGTCGTTCAATCCCTGGCAAGGCACCAAGGTCGAGCTGCATGACGCTAATCACGATGGCACCATCGACCAGTTAATCATGTCAGGTAGCAGCACAGATACCTTCCACGTCGACTGGAGCGGGACGGATTGGACCGGCCATCGCACCGAGACCCTTACCTTCGGTACGGACTACGATGCCAATGGCCGGCCGCGCTCGGTGGTCGATGACGATGGCTCCCAGCCCATCCCCATTACCTGGCTGAGTGTACCGATCAGCGTAGAGGGTGGCATGATCATCGGTACGCTGAGTTTCGATGAGACGCAGGACGGCGGGCTGACGCATCACCTCGACATCTCCCTGATCGATACCACCGGCGACGGGATGACGCCCGACAGGATTCAGACCGTAACGGATTCTGGAACAGCGTCCTCGCAGACCGAGGTGCTGACAATCACCGACTGGACCAACGGTCCTTCCGGCCCGACCTCGATGACGATCCAAGTCGTTTCCGACACCAGCGGCGAAGGCATCATCCACGGCTCGGCAACGTTTGACACTGTGTCGGGCCAGATCGATACCGTGACGCTGCCGCTGCCTGAGGCGGGCGGTGGCGGAACCAGCACCGGCACCGGCGACACGACCGCGCCGACGCTAATAAGCGCGACGGTGCCGGCCGAGGGCATGCCGCGGGTAGTCCTTAGCTTCGACGATCCGCTCGATACCGCCGTCACACCGCTTTCCAGCAGTTTTACGGTGAATGTCGCCGGAAGTCCGGTTGAGGTGAGCAGTGTTACGGTCATCGGCGGGCAGACGTCTGGCACGACCCCGACAGGTGGCAAAGTGATCTTGATGCTATCCAACGCGGTGCCGGCAGGCGCTACGGTGACGGTGACATACACCGATCCGAGCAGTTCGGCAGATGGGACGCAAGACCTTATCCAAAACACTGCCGGGCTGGACGCAGCAAGTATTGTGTCCTACACGGTTACCAACAACAGTACCGCCACAGGCGGCGGTGGCGGGACGGACACGACCGCGCCGGTTCTCGAACGGGCCAGTTTTGCCGAGGACGGAACCAACACCGTTACGCTTGTCTTCAGCGAGGCAATTGTCGAACCGCTTGGTCAGTTTGTCAGCCTGCGGCTGTTCAAGAATCTCGATACGTCGGGCAATTGGGATGATTTCACAATCTCCGTGAGCGCTATTAACGGCTGGGGAAGCAATACCCTCACGCTCACGGCATCAACGAGCCCTGCGCTATCGGCCGCGGATGTCGTGCTGCTCCAGTACTGGGGCGACAACTGGGGCGGTGCCATGCTGGCCGATGCGGCGGGTAATCTGCTTGAGGCTGGCGAGGTGTGGATGGGCGGGTCGGCGAACAATGCGATCGATCTCAGCAACTACGGCAGCTGGTTGCCGATCACGCTACGCGGCAGCGCCGGCGACGATACGCTGATCGGCACGGAGGCCAGCGATCTGCTGGTGGACGGCATCGGTGCCGACCGTCTGGTGGGTGGCGGCGGCGAGGATGGCTTTGTGTTGGTGGAAGATGGCATCGTTCGCCCCTACAGCCGGGATGTCGTTCAAATTACGCCGAATGACGACGGAATGTCAGGAGGGGGGGGGCTGGCCCATATGGTGATGGGCACTACGGATGCAGGCTCCGGTTTCGATATCCTGTCCGCCAATCCCGATGCATTGAGTCTACCGTCGAATGTCATAGCAGCCGATGCAGCATCGGTCAGTGGGACCAATGGCTTTGGCTGGGCGAGCGTTGTTGGATACGACATTGCAGACGGCATCGTGAGCTTCCGTACTGCCAGCGGCACCGTTACGGTTAGCGGACAGGCTAATGTCGAATCCGCCGTGGCGTACCTGATGCAGAACATTGTCGATCCCGGTACGACGGTCGCCTTCAAGTTTGATGGAGATAACAACGGAACGGTGGAATCCTTGCTGGTGTTCCAGGATGGCGGCACGCTGGCAACGCAGGGCGGCAGCGCTGCGACGGATACTGTGGTGGTGCTGGAAAACCTGAACGGCATCGGTTCGGCCGTGTTGGGCAACACCGCCGGAGTCGGTGTGGTGCAATTGGTGGATGAACAGGGGCCGGAAGTGGTTGCGATGGAGATCAGCGGAAACATTATGACCCTCGATTTCACCGAGGCGGTTTCCGTTCCCGACAGCGTGGCTTTCACCATATCGAAGAATGGCACCGCTCCGGTGGCGTTCACCAACATCAGCGGAGAGGGTACGAATTCGCTGACGCTGACGATGAATACCAGCTTTACCGATACCGACTGGTGGATGGGCAGCTACACGGCGACCGGCTCCGCGAACGGCTTCTTCGACGCGGCCGGCAATGCCATGCTCGGCGAGGATGGCGAAGGCTTCTGGGTGGACGGCAACGACGGCAACAACAGCATCGACCTGAGCAATTCTTCCGTATTCACCCAGCTAGGCTATGACGTAATGGCCTACGGCGGCAACGATACGGTGATCGGTACGGCATTAACCGACTGGATCGAGGCCGGCACCGGTGCCGATACGTTGACGGGCGGTGCGGGCGCCGACGAGTATGGTTTCGTGCAGGGCGATTCGCCGACGCTGACATTTGTGGAGTCGAGTGGAGGTACGCCTTTCCTTGATTTTGGCGACACCTTCGTTTTCGGCGGCGGTGCGGACATCATTACCGACTTCTCCGCAGGCGACAGCCTCAACTTGCAAACGGACCAGGCCGGTGTGCCGGGCATCGGCATGATGAATGGCGATCCGAACATGCTCTACAAGCCGGATAACGGGCTGGCCACCGACCAAGGCTTCTTCATGATCCGGGGGAACTACAGCAATGGCACGTTCAGCGTCGATGGCTCAACAAATGGGCACGACACGCTGGTGGTGTATGACGGCGATTCTGCCGCGAACACCGTGGTGCAAACCGGGTTGGTCCTGAGTGGTGTTGGGGACTGGTGGAACCAACTCGAGTACTCTATCGGCAGCAACTACATCGCGCACGTCTGACAGGCGTTCCCCGGCTCGGTAACGAGCCAGCAACGAAACCGCCCGCCTCTGCGGGCGGTTTCGTGTTTAATGCAGGACATATTGTTGAAAGGTAGAACCATGACGGATGCGGTCGAAGCCCTGAAAGCGCAACTGGCGCGCGAAATCGAAGCCATCACCGAACAGCAAAACAAGCAGTCGGAAGCGCTGAAGGCACAGCAGCAGGCGCAACTGGCTGCGCTGGTCAAACAGCAGGAGCATCAGTTGGCGGCGCTCCAGCAGAGTCAGCGGGCGCAACTGGACTCTGTGCGGGCGCGTCACGCGGCGCAGTTGAGCGCTCAAACGGCGGCGACGGCGGCGCAAAATGCGCAGCCGACCCGGCATTGACAACGGTGCAGGAGGATCGCTTGGAGTGGTTGACGTGCGTTTGATTGCGTTTGGTCTGGCTTGGCTGTGCCTTGCCGCCGGTTCGGCACTGGCGGCGCCGCCGACGACCTACGATCAAGTGCTGGCCGCCGCACTGACCAAGCACCCTGCGGTACTTGGCAAGCGTTCGCTTCAGGCCTCGGCGCAGGCCGACAAGGAGGGGGCGGAATGGGCCCGCTATCCGACGCCGAGCGTCGAGGCGACGCGGCGCGGCGGTACCGACGGCGCCGGGCTGTTGCGCATCGACCAGCCTCTATGGACCGGCGGCCGCATCACCTCGGGAATCGACGTGGCGGAACGTCGGCTGAATGCGGCCGATGCCGCGGTGGAAGAAGCACGCCTCGATCTTTCGCTGCGGGTGATTACCGCCTACCTGGAAGCTTTGCGGCAAAAGGGCCGCGAGAGCCATGCCCGCGCGGGCGTGCGCGAACACGAAAAGCTGCTCGACATGATCAATCGCCGAGCGAAGCAGGAGGTCAGTTCGCAGACCGACCAGCGCTTGGCCGAGTCGCGGCTGTATCAGGCGAGCAACGAACTCTCGCAGATCAGCCAGGCACTGAGGAGCGCCTTGACCCAGTTGAGCCAGTTGAGCGGCGAGCGGGTGGACGATGTCGCGTGGAGCGGGCTCGGCGACCGGGATGCGCCGCCGAGCTTCGAGGCGGCGCTGCACGCGGCCTTGCAGGCGTCGCCGACCATGCAGCGCTTGAAGCATGAGGAAGAGGCGGCCGCCTCGGACATTGAATTGAAACGTGCCGCCTACATGCCGCAATTGGCGTTGCGGCTGGAGCGGGAAGCGGGCGGCGGGACGATCGCCGACAGCCGCGCCATGATCGTGCTGCTGGCCCAGCCGGGTGCTGGGCTTTCCGCGGTGTCCGGCGTGGATGCTGCCGTTGCCCGGCGCGAAGCCGCCCGCCAGGCGCTGGAGGGGGCGGATCGGGACGTGCGGCAACGCATTGCGCTCGACTGGGACGAGATGCTGGCCGCCCGCTCCAGAACGGAGGCGGCGATGCGCTCGAGCGAAATGTCGAGCGAGGTATTCGATTCGTACACCCGTCAGTACGTGATCGGCCGGAAATCGTGGCTTGACGTGCTCAATTCGGTGCGCGAAGCGGTACAGGCGAAATACACGCTTGAGGATGCACGCACCCAAACAGTGGCTGCGGCGATGCGCTTGCGCGCACAGATGCAATTGTCGAGAACGGAATGAACGAAACTTTGGATCTTTCGATGGTGAGCTCCGGTGTGGGCGATGTCCATGCGGGAATAGGCCGGTTGCTGGATCGCGCGGCACGGCTGGCCGGGCAGCGGGTTGCCCGGGAACGGTTGAACGACCTCGACCGGCGGGTCGGCGAAAAGCTCCCCGGCGGGTCGGCGATTGCCCTCTTCGCCGAAGCGTGGCGGCTCGCCCAGCTCGATGGCACGCCGGCCGCGTTGAGCGACCCGACCCCGGCCGATCTGCCATTCGCCGTTCATCTGGCGGATCGAGGCTGGGCGTTGATCGTCGCGCGCAGTCCGGATGGCCGTTGGCGTGGCGAAAGCCTCGATGGCGGGGACCTGAACCTTCCCGATCTGCGCCTGGGCATCTGCATTTCGCTGCCGCGCCGTTCGCAGGCGGCCAGCGACCGGCCGAAGGCGCTGGAGTTGGTGTGGAACGCGCTGTGGGCGCACAAGCGCGTGTTCGCCGATGCGGTGCTGGCGACCGGGCTGGTTTCCATGCTTGCCCTGGCGACCTCGCTGTATGCCATGCAGGTTTATGACCGGGTGATTCCGCACCACGGGTTCAATACCTTGTGGGTGCTCTCGGTGGGCGTCGCTTTGTCGATCCTGCTCGAATTCGGGCTCAAGCAACTGCGCAGCCATATCGTCGATCGCACCTGCAACGCGATCGACCATCAATTGTCCGAATGGTTTTTCAGCCGCATGCTCGGCATCCGCATGGAAGTGCGGCCGCCGTCGGTCGGCACCCTGGCGTCGCAGGTCAAGGGATTCGAAATGGTGCGCGGGGTGCTGGCGTCGACCTCGTTGTTCGTACTCGCCGATGTGCCGTTCGCGATCCTTTTCCTGATCGTGATCGCCCTGGTCGGCGGCTGGGTGGTCGCGGTTCCTCTCATCGCCATGCCCATTGCGCTGTTTGCCGGCCTGGTCTTCCAGGGGGTCATTCAGCGACATACGCGGCGCAATCTTTCGGCCAGCAACCGCAAGGCAGGTTTGCTGGTCGAAGCTGTCGACGGTGCAGAGGCGCTCAAGTCGAACAGCGGCGAATGGGCGGTCCAGGCGCGCTGGAACGGCCTGGTCGATGAAACCAGCGAGGCGGAGCAGGGGACGCGAAGCTACACGGCGCTGTCGCAGAACATGACGGTCGCGCTTCAGCAACTGGCCTACATTGCGCTCGTCGCCGCCGGTGCCTATCTGGTGGCGGAAAACAAGATGACGATGGGGGCGCTGATCGCCTGCTCGATTATCGGCAGCCGGGCGATGACGCCGATTGTGCAACTGCCGGGGGTGATGGTGCAGTGGGCGCTGGCACGGGCGGCGCTGGACGGGCTGGAGCAGATCGTTGCGCTGCCGAACGAGGCCGACGATGCGCACACCGTACTGATGCCGCAGAGCCTGGACGGCAGCCTGGCTTTCGAGCGCGCGCGTTTCGTTTACGGCACGACCAAACGGCTTGCGCTGGAGGTGGAACGGATGGATATCCGGCCGGGCGAGCGTATTGGCCTGATCGGCCCGATCGGCTCCGGCAAGAGCACCTTGCTCAAGCTCGCGTCCGGCCTGTATCGCCCGATCGAGGGCAAGGTATTCCTCGGCGGGATCGATCTGGCCACTCTGGCGCCGGCGGTGACGCGCGAGATCATCGGCTATCTGCCGCAGGAAACCCGGCTGTTCAGCGGCACCCTGCGCGACAACCTGCTGCTCGGCCTGCCCGATCCCGGCGAGGAGGCGATCCTGGCGGCGGCGAAACGCACCGGTTTGATCGATCTGATTCTCGGCCAGCCCCTCGGCTTGGCGCTCGAATTGACCGAAGGCGGACGCGGGGTTTCCGGCGGTCAGAAGCAGTTGATCGCCCTGACCCGGATGCTGCTCGCCCGACCGAAGGTCTGGCTGCTCGACGAACCGACCGGCGCGATGGATTCGGCAAGCGAGGCCCGCGTGGTGAACCTGCTGCGCGAACTGGGCGGCGAAGGTGTCACCCTGGTGGTGACCACGCACAAGACCGCGCTGTTGCCGATCCTCGATCGACTGGTGGTGTTGAGCGGTGGGCGGGTGCAGCTTGACGGGCCCCGCGATGCGGTATTGACCAGAATTTCCGGCAAGCCACAGCCGGTGTCGCAGGAGTCGGTCGCGTGATCAAGCAGATGAAAATGGGTACCAGCCGTGTGTTGATTTGGGGCAGCGCATGCGCTGTCGTCGCTTTCCTTGTCTGGGCGAACTGGGCGGAGCTGGACGAGATCACGCGTGCCAGCGGGCAGGTCATCGTCAGTTCGCGGAATCAGGTGATTCAGGTGATGGAAGGCGGTGTGCTGGCCGAGCTTCCAGTCAAGGAGGGTGTGGTCGTCAAGCGCGGGCAGGTGCTGGCGCGCTTCGATAAGACCAAGGCCGAAGCCAGCTACCTGGAAGGCTTGGCGAAGGAGGCGGCATTGAAGGCCGCGGTGGCCCGTCTGAATGCGGAGATTTTCGGCGGTGAGCCGAAATTCCCCAAGGAGTTGGCGGACTACGCGGATTTTCGGGCCAATCAATTAGCTCTATTTAAAAAGCGCCAGGGCGCCTTGCGTGAGGAAGTCGCGTCGCTGGGAAAAGCCGAAGAGCTGATCAAGGAGGAGCTGGAGATGAACCTCCCCCTGCTTAAAACGGGGGATGTCAGCCGTGCGGAAATCATCAAGCTGCAACGTCAGGTGGTCGATGTGCGCAGCCAGATAACCAATAAGCGCAACAAGTATCTACAGGACTGCCAGGCCGAACTGGTCAAGGCCGAGGAAGACTTGGCCGGGATTCAGCAGGTCGTCACCCAGCGCAAGGAACAGTTGAATTTCACGGAAGTAATTTCGCCGATGGACGGCATCGTCCGCAACGTCAAATTGACCACGTTGGGCGGGGTGGCCCGACCCGGCGATGAAATCATGCAAATCGTGCCGGTGGACGACGATCTGGTTGTCGAAGCGAAGGTGAGGCCGGCCGATATTGCGTTCGTCAAACCGGGGTTGCCGGCGACGGTCAAGCTCGACGCCTACGACTATTCGATTTACGGCGTCCTCCACGGCGAGGTCAGTTACATCAGCGCAGATACGCTGACCGAAACCGTTCAGGGAGTCGAGCAACCCTATTACCGGGTGCAGATCAAGACCAAGAAGGACAGCCTTGCCGATCACAAAGGCGAGCACATCAGCATCCAGCCGGGAATGACGGCGACCATCGAAGTCATGACCGGGCGGAAAACCGTTTTGCGCTATCTGACCAAGCCGATCACCAAAACCCTTTCGGAATCGATGGGGGAGCGATGAAGAACCTGCGTTCGAACGGACCGACGCTCGAACGTTGAGTAGACTGCGCGACTTTGCTTCGCTCCTCATCGCCCATGAATGCTCCTGCACCCAAGCCCGTTGAATTCAAGGGCACCTCGCTGTCGGTGGTGTCCGTTGTCCTGCGGAGTATCTCCGCGCCCGTACTGGAAGCCGCGATCGCGGCAATGCCCGGTGGTAAGCGGCGGTTTTTCGATGGCGATGCGGCAGTCCTGGATCTTGCCGCGGTAGCGGACGATACAGCCGACTGGGCGGCGGTGCTCGGACTGCTGCGCGATTACGGGCTACAGCCGGTGGGCGTCTGCGGTGCCAACGCGGCACTGCTGCGCGGCGCCGGGTCTGCCGGACTGCCGGTCCTGGCCGCCGAGGAACTGGCGCGGCCGACGCGCAAGGCCGTTGCGGAAAAGGCCGCTCCGGCCGATGCCGCTGCGCCGACGTTGATTGTGGACAAGCCGCTGCGTTCGGGACAACGCATCTATGCCCGCGGCGGCGATCTGGTGCTGACCGCTATGGTGTCGGCCGGTGCCGAAGTCATTGCCGACGGCAGCATCCATGTTTATGCGCCGTTGCGCGGCAAGGCGCTGGCCGGCGCCACCGGCAATGCCGGTGCCCGCGTCTGGTGTACCTGTTTCGCCGCCGAGCTGGTGTCGGTGGCGGGGGTTTATCGTACTTTCGAGCAGGGGTTGCCTCCGGAGCTGGACCAGAAGCCGGTGCAGGTACGGCTCGACGGCGAGGAAGGGCAGCAGAAACTGCACATCGCCCCCTTGGCGCTGCGCTGATCCGGGCCATATTCCCCCTTATTCGTGCCGATGGGGCCGGCGGATGGACTGTAAAATCGCCGCTTCCCTATTTTTTCGAGAGCGTCGCTCATGACCCGAATCGTCGTCGTGACTTCCGGCAAGGGCGGGGTCGGCAAGACCACCACCAGTGCCAGCTTTGCCTCCGGGCTCGCCATGCGCGGCTTCAAGACCGCGGTGATCGATTTCGACGTCGGCCTGCGTAACCTCGATTTGATCATGGGCTGTGAGCGGCGGGTGGTGTACGACCTGATCAATGTCATCAACGGCGAAGCCAACCTGACCCAGGGCCTGATCAAGGACAAGCACTGCGACAACCTGTTCGTTCTGCCGGCGTCGCAGACCCGCGACAAGGACGCGCTGACCGAGGAAGGTGTGGAGAAGGTGCTCAAGGATCTGGAGCACATGGGTTTCGACTACATCGTTTGCGACAGCCCGGCCGGCATCGAACGGGGCGCGGTGATGGCGCTGACCTTCGCCGACGAGGCGATCGTCGTGACCAATCCTGAAGTGTCCTCGGTGCGCGACTCGGACCGCATCCTCGGCATCCTCCAGGCCAAGTCGAAGCGCGCCCAGGCCGGCGGCGAACCGGTGAAGGAGCACCTGCTGATCACCCGCTATTCGCCGAAACGCGTCGAGGACGGCGAGATGCTGTCCTACAAGGATGTGCAGGAAATTCTCCGCGTGCCGATCATCGGCGTGATTCCCGAATCGGAATCGGTGCTGCATGCCTCGAACCAGGGTACGCCGGCGGTGCATATCAAGGATTCCGACGTCGCCAGCGCCTACCTCGACATGGTCGGCCGTTTCCTCGGCGAAGAGAAGCCGCTGCGTTTCGTGGACTACGAGAAGCCGGGCCTGTTGAAGCGTCTTTTCGGGGGCAAGTGAGATGTCGCTGCTCAATCTCCTCTTCGGCAACAAGCCCAAGTCCGCCAACGTCGCCAAGGAGCGGCTGCAGCTGATCATCGCGCGCGAACGCGGCGCGGGCAGCGCGCCGGATTTCCTGCCTGCCTTGCAGCAGGAACTGGTGCAGGTGATCTCGAAGTACGTCAAGGTCAACCCCAACGACATCAAGGTGTCGCTGGAAAAACAGGACAATTACGAAGTGCTCGAAGTCAACATCGTGCTGCCCGAGGTGGCGCGGGTTTAGGCGCCGCAATCGCGAATATCCCTCTGCAATTTTTGCTGCCATGAAATACGAAATCGACGACGTGCGCATCAGCGAAATCAAGGAACTGGCTCCGCCGGCCCACGTGCTGCGGGAGTTCCCGGCCACCGAGGCGGCGGCGATCACTTCCTACGAAGGACGCCAGGCCGTGCATCGGGTGATCCACGGCGCCGACGATCGCCTGGTGGTGGTGATCGGCCCCTGCTCGATCCACGATGCCGAGGCCGCGCTCGACTACGCCCGCCGCCTCAAGGCCGAGCAGGAGCGCCTGGCTGCCGATCTGGTCGTGGTGATGCGGGTGTATTTCGAGAAGCCGCGCACCACGGTGGGCTGGAAGGGGCTGATCAACGATCCGCACCTCGACGGCAGCTTCCGCATCAACGAAGGCCTGCGCCTGGCGCGCAAGCTGCTGTGGGAGATCAATGAGCTGGGCCTGCCGTGCGGTACCGAGTTTCTCGACACCATCACGCCGCAATACACTGCCGACTTGATCTCCTGGGGCGCCATCGGTGCGCGCACCACCGAGTCGCAGGTGCACCGCGAACTGGCCTCCGGCCTGTCCTGCCCGGTCGGTTTCAAGAACGGCACCGACGGCAACATCCGCATCGCGGTCGATGCGATCAAGGCCGCCGCCAGCCCGCACCATTTCCTCTCGGTGACCAAGGCCGGCCATTCGGCCATCGTGTCGACCGAAGGCAACGAGGATTGCCATGTCATCCTGCGCGGCGGCAAGGAGCCGAATCACGACGCCGATTCGGTGGAGGCGGCGTGCAGCGAACTGGCCAAGGCCGGACTGGCGTCGAAGCTGATGATCGACTTTTCCCACGCCAACAGCCGCAAGCAGTACAAGCTGCAAGTTGACGTGGCGCAGGAGGTCGGCGCCCAGATCGCGGCCGGCGACGACCGTATTTTCGGCGTGATGGTCGAGTCGCATCTGAAGGAAGGGCGCCAGGATTTGGTGCCGGGCAAGCCCCTCGAATACGGCCAGAGCATCACCGACGCCTGCATCGGCTGGGAGGACAGCGTGGCGGTGCTCGACATCCTCGCCGACGCGGTGCGCAAGCGCCGGCTGGTGCTTGAGGATAAGTAGGCTCCCCTTGGCTGACGCCGCTGCTGCCGGCCCGGTAAGAAAAGACGGCGTGTCCCCACGCCGTCTTTTCTTTTGGCTGCTCGGTTCGCTGCTGGTTTTTCGCCTCTGGCTCGCCGCCGCGCTGCCGATCACCGGCGACGAAGCCTATTTTATCTGGTGGGGCAAGGTTCCCGACTGGGGTTTCTACGACCATCCGCCGATGATCGGCTGGTGGCTGGCGGCACAGTTGTCGCTCGGCGATGCTGCGTGGTGGCTGCGCTTGGGCTCGGTGCTGCAACCTTTTGCCCTTGCCGGCGGCGTGTTCTGGTTCCTGCCGCGCATCGCGCCCGGCGTCGATGCGGCGCGGCGCGGGTGGGCGGCGTTGCTGGTGCTGCTGGCGCCGGCCTTCGTCTGGAATGTGCTGATCACCACCGATACGCCGCTGATCTATTTTTCGGTGTTCTCCGGCCTGTGCTGGCTGCGCGCGCGGCGCGATGACGACCTGCGCTGGTATTTACTCTGCGGTCTGCTGCTGGCGGGCGCGGTGCTGTCGAAATATTTCGTCGCCTTCCTCGGCTTCGCCTATCTGGTCGACCTTGCGCTGCGTCCGACCCGCCGCGGCGTGCTGGGCCTGTTGCTCGCCTATCTGTGTTGCGTGCCGGCGCTGGCCCTGATGGCGTGGTGGAACGCTGGCCACTGCTGGCCCAATTACATGTTCAATTTCGTCAACCGCCACGGCAACGCCGCTTTCGGCTGGAAGAACAGCGTCACCTATCTGTTGATGATGGTCTATCTGCTGACTCCGGCGGGCGTGTGGGCGCTGATCAGACACCGTCCGTTCGCCCTAAGCCTGTCGAAGGGCGTGACACTCGGGGCTTCGACAAGCTCAGCCCGAACGGTAATCTCGCTCACTCTGCTGGCCTGGGTACCGTTCGCCCTGTTCGGCGTGCTCTCGCTGAAAAAGACCGTTGGCCTGCATTGGGTGCTGTCTTTCCTGCCCTTCGCCTTCATCGGTCTGGCGCTGGCTTTGCCGGCCGCAAGGCTGCGCCGCGTCGGCCTGTTCTTCCTCGGTTTTGCTGCGCTGCATGTGGCGTTGATCGTCGGTGCGAGCGTTACTCGCCTCGATGCTTGGCAAAAGACCAAGTGGTACGACAGTGCGGTATTGGCTATCCGGGCCGGAGAAATCGTGCGCCGGCTCGAACTTTACGCCGCCGATTACGCCTTCGCCAGCAACGGCTATGCCGACGCGGTGACCCTTGGCTACAACGCACGGCGCTATTTTCTGGTCTTCGGCACGGCGTCAAGCCATGCGCGCCACGACGACATCCTCACCGATTTTTCTGCACTTGACGGCCGCAATATCCTCATCCTGCGCAAAAGCGCGCCGGGCGACAACGAATACGCGCCATACTTCGCGGAACTGAAGACAGAAACTTTTGTCCTCGATGGAGTGACCTTCTACGCGATTTTCGGCCGCGGCTTCGACTATGCGGCCTACAGGGAGAAAGTGCTGACTGCCGTGCGCGACAAGTACTATCGGATTCCCCGCTGGCTGCCGCAGGGCACCTGCTATTTCCTCGACCGTTACTGGCCGGAACTGCCATGGCCGCGCTGATCCGCCTGATCCTCTTGCTGCGGCCCCACCAGTGGGTGAAGAATGGTTTCGTGCTGGTCGGGCTGTTGTTCGGCCACGCCTGGACTGATCCGCTGAAGCTACAGCAGGGGCTGTGGGCGTTCGCCGCGTTCTGCCTGCTGTCGTCGGCAGTCTATGTTTTCAACGACCTCCTCGACCGCGAACAGGACCGGCTGCATCCGAAGAAACGCCATCGGCCGCTGGCCAGCGGCGCGGTAGCTTTGCCGGCGGCACTGGCGTTGCTCACCGCCTGCCTGCTGTGCGGGCTGGCCATCGCGTTCACCCGCGCCGGCAGCGCGCCCTGGGTGTTCGTCGCCTATCTGGTGATCAACGGTATCTACAGTCTGGGGGCGAAGCACGTCGTCGTTCTCGATGTGTTTCTCATCGCTGCCGGCTTCATGCTGCGCTTGCTCGCCGGTACGCTCGGCCTCGGCATCCAGCCCTCACAGTGGCTGCTGCTTTGCGGCCTGATGCTGACCCTGTTCCTCGGTTTCGCCAAGCGCCGCGCCGAATTGGCGGCGGTGGCCGACGATCCGGCCGCCCACCGCCGTGTGCTGGAAGATTATTCGGAGGCCATGCTCGACCAGTTCACCACCGTTGCCGCCGCCTGCGCCGTGGTGTCGTACAGCCTGTATACCGTCAGCCCGGAAACCGTGGCCCTGCACGGCAGCACGCATCTGCTGCTGACCCTGCCCTTCGTGCTCTACGGCATGTTCCGCTACCTGTTCCTGCTGCACAAGCGCGGCGGCGGCGGCGACACGGCCAGCGACCTGCTCACCGACCCGCACCTGATCCTGGCCGTGGCCGGCTGGTTGGCGACGGTGCTTGCCGTACTGACCGGAAGGCTATAATGATTTCGCCATGGTCGATAAAGCCCTGATTCCCAGTCTGGCTCCGCTCGGAGATGCGACGCCGTTCGTCGAACGCATCCTCGAAATCCTCGAACACATCAAGCTGTTCGAGGATTTCGACGCGTCCGAGATTGGCGCGCTGGCGCAGTACCTGACCTGTTTCCGAGCGCCGCGCGGCACCGAGATCATCCACGAAGGGGAGCCGGGCAATTACCTGCTGCTGATCATCGAAGGCAGCATGGAGATCGTCAAGGTCGGGATCAACGGGCTGCCGTCCCGCATCGGTCTGGCCGGTCCTGGCAAGACCCTGGGCGAAATGTCGGTGATCGACGGCGAGCCGCGCTTCGCCAGTTGCATCGCCGAAGAAGACGTCCTCTTCGCTGTGCTTGATCGGGAAAATCTGTCGCGTATCCTCGCCGAGGAACCGCGCATGGGCGTCAAGCTGCTGATGGAGTTGCTGATGCTGCTCAACCAGCGCTTGCGTGTGGTGAGCAACGACTTGATGAAGTGCATGGCCGACAAGCAGAAGCGCATCGGCATGCGCTGATCAGCGCAGTCTGAATTCGACCGGCAGCAGCATTTCCCGTTTTCCGATTCCCTCAATGCGTCCCATCGACCAGGCGGCGCGCTCGGCTGCCGCGTCCAGGACGGCGTGGCCGCTGCCGGCGGCTATCGCCACGTCGACGATGCGCCCTTCGCCATCGAGGGTCAGCAGCAGCCGCACTTCGCCCTCCCAGCCCGCAGCAACCGCTTCCGCAGGGTAGAACACCTGTTCTGCCAGTTTGCGCTGGGCCGCCGCTAGGTGTAGACGCCGATTTGCGGTCGAAGAAGTTGGCGCCATGGCGGCGGGTGGCTGCGTGGGTGCCGGTGTGGACGCGTTGTCCGACAGGGTGTTTTTCAGCAGACTTTCCGTCGCCGCGGCTTCCTTCTGCGGCGGCAAGGCCACCTGTAGCGGTAGCGGGGGCGTTGCAACCTGTAGCCACAGCCCGGCGACCGACAGGGGCAGGCCATGTAGCAGTAGCGAGGCGAGAAACGAGAGTCCGAGGCGGAGAGAGGGTGTGCGCGAAGAAGGCATTGCCCGTATTATCGCCGCCCGGAGGATTCAGCACTTGAACCGATACTGCAAAACCCTGGCGGCTGCGTCCGCCCTTGCCTTGTTTTCGGCATTCGCGGCCCGCGCCGAATTGCCCGATCCGACCACGTTCGGCGTCGCCATGGAAGTGGGCGATACGGCGAAGGCACGTGCCTGGCTGGATGAGGGATTGGCGCCGGATTTCATCGCCGACCGGATCGGTAGCGGCCTGATGATCGGCGCCTGGGAGGGCAATATTGCGCTGATGGAACTGTTCCTTCAGCGCGGCGCGGACATCAACCTGATCAACGCCAACGGCGAACAGGCCCTGCAACTGGCCGCTTGGCAGGGCCATACCAAGGCGCTGCAATGGTTGCTCGACCACGGCGCCCGCATCAATCGCGGCGGCAGGGAGTGGAGCGCACTGCACTATGCGGTGTTTGCCGGGCATGGCGATCTGGCAAAAACGTTGTTCGCGCGCGGCGCCAACGTCAACGCGCAGTCGCCCAACGGTTCTTCGGTGCTGATGATGGCGGCGCGCGAGGGCCATGAGGATCTGGCGAAAGCGCTGCTCGATGCCGGCGCCGATCCGACGCTGAAGAACGAATCGGGCGACAACGCGCTTATCTGGGCGATGCGCCACGGCAACCTGCGCATCGCGCGGATGGTGGCCAGCGCCGACCAGTTCGCCGCCGCGGCGCGGATGCCGGCACAGAGTTTCGGTGCGGCGATCCGTTCTGTACCGCCACCGGGGCGGATTGCCGATCTGTTGCGGCAGATACGTATTGCCGAAGGGCAGGGTAAGCCGACGGCGGAACTGCGCAAGCTATTCTTTGCTGCGGTGAACGAGTTCAAGCGCGACGCGTCGGCCAAGCCGACGTCTCGTTCAGCGAAGCCCAAGGCGGCCAAGGCGCCGGCCGGGCTGGTGATTACCGCCGAACGCAGAAATCCCGGCGGCGAACGCGCCGAGGTGGTTTATGCCGCACCGGCAACGACGGTGAATGCCAACGATCCGGCCGAACTGCTGCGGCGGATCGGGGAAGCCGAGGCCCGGGGCAAACCGACGGCGGAGCTGCGTCGTGCCTTCCTCGATGCGGTGCGGCGCTATAAGGGCGATCACGGAGGAGTGCCGTAATGGGCCATGAGCAAGCCGATGCAGCATCCACCGGGGCGCCGCGCAGAGCGCGGGTCGGCCTGGCCCTCGGCAGCGGTTCGGCGCGGGGGTGGGCGCATGTCGGCGTGATCCGGGCGCTGGAGCAGGCGGGCATCCGGCCCGATCTGGTCTGCGGTACCTCGGTCGGAGCGCTGGTGGGAGCCGCCTATGCGGCGGGGGAACTGGATCGCTTCGAGCGGTGGCTGCTCGGGATGCGGATGAAGGACGTGGTGGCCTTCATCGACGTCGGGCTCAACGGCGGGATGTTGAAGGGCGAACGCCTGATGGACTTTTTTCGCCGCAACTTTGTCGATCGGCCGATCGAGGAACTGCCGGTACCTTTCGCGGCGGTGGCGACCGCACTGCGCAGCGGCGCCGAGGTGTGGCTGCGCGACGGGTCGACCGCGGATGCGGTACGCGCCTCGATCGCCATGCCGGCGCTGTTTTCTCCGGCGCTACGCGAAGGCCGCCTGCTGGTGGATGGCGGGCTGGTGAATCCGGTACCGGTCTCGCTGGCGCGGGCGATGGGAGCTGACGTGGTGATCGCCGTCGATCTCAGTTCCGACATTCTCGGCCGCCATATCCGCGAGGAAGCCGAGTTGCCGGCAAGTTCTTCAGGAAAATGGCTGCGCAAGATGCGGGGGCAGCTCGATATGCTGTGGCCGCGGCGGAAGCAACCTCAAGCGCCGAGGATGCCTTCGATGCTCGACGTAATGGTGTCAAGCATCAACATCATGCAGGTCCGTATCGCCCGTAGTCGTCTAGCCGGGGAGCCGCCGGACGCGACGGTATCGCCGCATCTGGGGCGTCTGGGACTGCTGGATTTCCATCGGGCGGCGGAAGCGATTGAGGAAGGCCGTCGCGCCACCGAGGCCGTACTGCCCGAACTGCGTCAGTTGATCGCTTTGGAGCCCTGACGGGGCGGTTAGCGGCTGCGCCGCTGTGCGCCGGGCATGCGCGGCGGTACGCTGCTCACAGTGCGCCGAGTGTGGCGAGTGCTGCCGGGCTGCGCTGCCGGGATCAGATGGCGCTTGCCTGGACCGATCAGGTCGGCGCGGCCCATCGCCTGTAGCGCTTCGCGCAGCAGCGGCCAGTTCTCCGGGTCGTGATAGCGCAGGAAGGCCTTGTGCAGTGTGCGCTGGCGGCCGCCGCGGACGATGGATACGCTTTCCGATTCGCGTGTGACCTTGCGCAGCGGATTTTTCTCGGTGTGCCACATCGCCGTCGCCAGGGCCAGCGGCGTCGGCAGGAAGGTCTGCACCTGATCGAGACGAAAATCGTTGCGCTTCAGCCAGAGCGCTAGTTCGAGCATGTCCTCGTCGGTGGTGCCGGGGTGGGCGGCGATGAAATAGGGGATCAGGTACTGTTCCTTGCCGGCCTCCTTGGAGGCCTTTTCGAACATCTGCTTGAAGCGTTCGTAGGCGCCGATGCCCGGCTTCATCATCTTCGACAGCGGGCCTTCCTGCGTGTGCTCCGGTGCGATCTTCAGATAGCCGCCGACGTGGTGCGTGACCAGTTCCCTGACGTACTCGGGCGAGCGCACCGCCAAGTCGTAGCGCAGGCCGGAGCCGATCAGTATTTTCTTGATCCCCGGCAGCGCCCGGGCTTTGCGGTAGAGCTGGATCAGCGGTGCGTGATCGGTGTTGAGGTTCTCGCAGATGCCGGGATAGACGCAGGACAGGCGGCGGCAACTCTGTTCAATCTGCGGATCCTTGCAGGCCATCCGGTACATATTGGCGGTGGGGCCACCGAGGTCGGACACCACGCCGGTGAAGCCCGGCGTCTTATCGCGGATTTCTTCGATTTCGTGCAGGATCGATTGCTCGGAGCGGCTCTGGATGATGCGGCCCTCGTGCTCGGTGATCGAGCAGAAGGTGCAGCCGCCGAAGCAGCCGCGCATGATGTTCACCGAGAAGCGGATCATCTCCCAGGCGGGAATCTTCGCCTCGCCGTAAACCGGGTGCGGTCGCCGCGCGTAAGGCATGCCGAAGACGTAATCCATCTCCGGCGTGGTCAGCGGAAGCGGCGGCGGATTGAGCCACACATCGCGGTCGCTGTGGCCCTGCACCAGGGCGCGGGCATTGCCTGGATTGGATTCGAGATGGAAGGTACGGCTGGCGTGGGCGTAGCGCACCGGGTCTTCGCTGACGCGGTCGAAGGAGGGCAGGCGCACCACTTGATGGCTGCGCGCCGCCTTGCGGGCGGCGATACGCTCGGCAGCGGTAACGATGCGGATGGGTTGCGGACCCTCCTTGGCGACTGCGGCGGCTTCGGTCTTGCCGGGTTCCATCGCATAGGGATCGGGATGTGGATCGACGCGGCCGGGCATGTCCAGCGTGGTCGAGTCCACTTCGATCCACTCGTCTGAAGGTCGCCAGTTTCTCGGCACCATGAAAGAGGAGCCGCGCAGGTCGCGGATGTTTTCGATCGGCTCGCCCTTCGCCAGGCGATGGGTGAGTTCCACCAGTGCGCGTTCGGCATTGCCGAACAGCAGCAGGTCGGCCTTGCTGTCGGGCAGGATCGAGCGGCGGACCTTGTCCGACCAGTAATCGTAGTGGGCGATGCGGCGCAGCGAGGCTTCGATGCCGCCTATTACGATGTTGGCGCTGGAATAGGCTTCGCGGGCGCGTTGGGCGTACACCAACACCGCCCGATCGGGCCGCTTGTTCGGCTCCGCATTGGGCGTATAGGCATCGTCGCTGCGAATTTTGCGGTCGGCGGTGTAGCGGTTGACCATCGAGTCCATATTGCCGGCGGTGATGCCGAAATACAGATTGGGCTTACCCAGTTTTCTGAAATCCTCCGCACTGTGCCAGTCGGGCTGGCTGATGATGCCGACGCGGAAGCCCTGAGCTTCGAGCAGGCGTCCGATCAAGGCCATGGCGAAGCTGGGATGGTCGATGTAGGCATCGCCGGTGACCAGGATGACATCGCAGGCGTCCCAGCCCAGCTGATCCATTTCGGCGCGCGACATCGGCAGGAATGGCGCGATGCCGAAGCGCTTGGCCCAATAGGGGCGGTACGAGTTGAGGGCTTTGGCTTCCATGGGGGCGGGTGCGGAACCCGTTTATTGATCGCGGCGCTGGCCGAGGGGCGGCGATTTTAAGCCGGTTCAGATCGCCTTGAGCCGACTTTGTGCCGAGACATGTCGGGCCAGAAAATCCATCTGATCGGCAAGGATATTGCGGTTGCAGAGGATCAGGTATTCGGCCTTGTTCGGCACGTACGGCGCGTAGAGCAGCTCCATGCCGGCCTGCTCCGGCGTGCGCCCGCTCTTGTACTGGTTGCAGCCGCGGCAGGCGGCAACCACGTTCATCCAGGTGTCGCGCCCGCCTTGCGACACGGGATTGATATGGTCGCGCGTCAGCCGGCTGCTGGACAACTCTTCGCCACAGTAGGCGCAGATGTGTCGATCGCGGTGGAACAGCTCACGGTTGGTCAGTGGCGGCACTTGGTGCAAGGATTTGCCGGCGAGCGCCTTGCCGCGGATCGCGATAATGCTGTTGGCTTGGATTTCGGAACGCAGGCCAGTGATGCGGTTGATGCCGCCGTGGATAACGAAGCTGTTCTCGCCGACGACCCAGGCAACCTGATTGCGCGCGTAGTAGAAGCACGCATGCTGCCAGCTCACCCAGCGATGGGGGACGCCATGTTGGTCGAGAGTCAGGATCAGCGGGAAAACGCTCATTTTGGGTTCCAGTCGTGCTTTAGCTACGCTCCGAAACATTGCCCAGTTTCAAAGAGTAACAAACTCTGTGACATTTCACAGCACTACTGGTTCCTTTCCGCTGCGCGCCTACTAGGCACGCGGACCCGCGCGGAATGACGAAAAATGACAAGGCGATGCCGGCGGAAGTCTCGCACGACCGGTTTGCAGTAGTGCGGCGATGTCCGGCCTGTTGGCGGAAACCCGGACTAGCGGCGGGTTTCGATGTCGGTGCTGTGGAACCCGTAGCGGCCGCTGCGGCGGTCTGCAAAGAACTTGCGCAGGGTGAACTCGACGGTACGGAAAGCGAGTTCGTCCCACGGGATCGCTTCTTCCTTGAACAGCGCCGTTTCGAGTGATTCTTCGCCCGGCGCGAATTCGGGGGTAAGCAATTGTGCGCGGTAAAAAACGTGGACCTGATTTACCCCGGGGACGCTGACCAGCGAGAACATTTCTCCAACCTCGATGCGCGCACAGGCCTCTTCGAGCGTTTCGCGCATGGCGCCCTGTGCCACGGTTTCGCCGTTTTCCATGAAGCCTGCGGGGAGTGTCCACTTGCCTAGGCGCGGGTCGATCGCCCGGCGGCAGAGCAGCACTTCGTCCTGCCAGATCGGCAGGGCGCCGACCACCACCCGCGGGTTGCGGTAATGAATGGCCCCGCACTGATCGCAGACATGACGCGGCAGCGTGTCGCCTGGGGGAATACGTAGCGCGACACGGGCACCGCAACTGGAGCAAAAATTAATGGCTGGATCCATGGTCCGGGGATTTTACCGCGCCGCACTCATACGCAGCGAGCATCGATTTTCCTATGATATAACCGCCGCTGATCCCTGCGGAGGCAGGGTATTTGAAGTTCAGCCATGATCCCGATAGATCTGAATACGTTCGAGCAACTGAAAGCCAGCGGCGGACTTCCGTCGCCCAAGGGCGCCGCACTCGCGATCGTTCGCCTGACGCAAAAAGATGATGTTTCGTTGGCCGAGCTGGCGCATGCGATCAGCGCGGACCCGGCCTTTGTCGGCCGCCTTATCAAAGCGGCGAATGCGGCGCAGGCATCGGGCCGGCGGCTTCGATACAGGACGCATTGTCGGCCCTCGGCATCGCTTCCGTACGCTCGCTGGCGCTGGGTTTCTCGCTGCTCTCAGACTATGGTCGGGGGCCGTGTCCGACATTCGACTATCAACGCTTCTGGTCGCACTCGCTGGCTTGCGCCATCGCCTTGCAGGCATTGGTAAAGTGGGCCCGCCTGGCCGCCACCGACGAGGCTTTCTGCATCGGGTTGCTGGCGCGCGTCGGACAGCTTGCTTTGGTGACGGCATACCCCGACGAGTATGCGAACTCATCGCTGATGCGAAAGGTGCGTCAGTGTCTTCGATGCTTGAAATGGAGGCGGGCGCGTTTGCCCTCAATCATGCGCAGCTGACGGTGGCGATGCTGCTCGACTGGGGCTTGCCGAAGGCGCTGGCGGAACTGGTGTTGTTTCACGAGTGGCCGGAGCGGTGCACGTATGAGGAGGGCAGCAGAAACTATCGGTTCGCCCATTTCCTGACGCTTGCCGAATATGTGGCGGACGTCTGCGGTGCTCCGGAAAACGAATGGCGCGCGATGATGCCGATGCTGCTGCTGATGGGTAGCCGGTTGTCGATCGATGCTGAAACCCTGATGCACTGTGCGACCAAGCGGTTCGTGAATGGCAGGAGTGGGGCGTCTTGTTGAGCGTTTCCACCCAGTCCATGCCGCCGTTTGCCGAAATGACGCAACCCCCGGCCATGTCCGTGCTATCCGAAAGCGCTCTGCTCGAAGGCACGGAAAGGATGCGTGTGCTGGTGGCCGACGGCGACCCATCGCTGCGCGCGCAGCTGATAGGTCTGTTGAGGGATGCGGGGCTCGATGTGATCGAGGCCGAACATGGCCGTTCCGCTTTCGAATTGGCGACCGAGTTACGCCCACAGATCCTCATCGCTGACTGGTCTCTGCCAGAGATGAGCGGACTCGATCTGATCCGTGCGCTTAGGGAGAATCCGGTTGGCCGTGGCATTTATATCCTGATCCTGGCGGAAGGCGAGCCGGCTCTGGTGGAGGCGTTTCGCAGCGGTGTGGACGATTTTATGTCCAAGCCACTCAAGCCCGAGGTGCTTGCAGCACGCATGCGCGCAGGTCAGCGCGTGTTTCGGCTACAGCAGGAGTTGGAGCAGGATCGCGACGAGTTGCGCCGTTTCGCCGCCGAGCTTGCTGTCGCCAACCGCAAGCTACAGCAATTGGTTCTGACCGACGCGTTGACCGGGTTTCCCAATCGCCGCTACGCGATGGAACGGATGCAGCAAGAGTGGGCGGTGAGTGACCGAACCAAGCGCGCGCTGTCATGCATGATGGTGGACGTGGATCAGTTCAAGCAGATCAACGACACATGGGGGCACGATGTCGGCGACCGGATGTTGCAGCGGACGGCCGCTGCGCTCAAGGAGGCTTTGCGTGCCCAGGACGTGGTGTGTCGCCTGGGTGGCGATGAATTTCTGGTGATCTGTCCGGATACCACGCTCGATGCAGTGCTGGTCGGGGCCGAGCGGTTGCGCAAGGCCGTTGCGAGTGTGGAGATCGAAATCCCGAATGGACCGCTCAAGTCTTCGGTGAGCATCGGCGTCGCCCAGCGGGTGGCCTCGATGCTCGATCAGAATAGCCTTAAAGCGCGCCGACGAAGGCGTCTATGTGGCCAAGACAAGCGGGCGGAATCGGATCGCCGCCGTACAGATCGGATCCAAATCACGGTAGCCGCTTCTGCGCGGAAATCGCCGGTCTTTGTGCCCGAACTCCGGGGATCGAGTCGGGGCCAGACCGGATCCTTGCATGCTAGTATTCTCCTCAAGAGAGAAGTGGGGGGTATTGCTCACCCACATGCCGCCTACAGAGGCGCTCTCGATAGGTGGTCTAGCTCGAATTCCCCTATAAATCAATATAAAAGGACATATATGTAAGGTTTTTTCTTACACGTATATCCTTCTTTATCCTACCCAAAATCCCGCCACCCAATACTGGCCCTTGCTGAGGGGCTGTCCCAGAATGCGCCCATCGCCTCAATAAGTTACCGGCGAAATTTCAAGGAGCGCATGATGAAACCGACCGACACCTACAACGATATAAAGGAAGTCAATCTCGCCTACCTGATGCTTGCCCAGAGTATGGTTCGTTCGGATCGTCCGGCGGCCATTTTCCGGTTGGGAATCAGTGACGAAATCGCCGACATCCTGGATCGACTCACGCCGGGGCAGATTCTCAAGATGGCCGGTTCCGACGTGCTTCTGTGCAGTTTCCGCTTCAACGACACGCTGTTGCTGAATCTGCTCGCCAATCACGAGCGGGAGCGCGGTGTTGCACACGTTCACGCAGCCATTCTCGCCGCCGGCAAGCCGGTCGAGACTGTGACCTAAGGCCCCTTATGCGTAACAAGTCCGTTATTCTGGAAGCCCGCGACATTCGCTTAGCGGTCGAGTTGATCGAGTTAGGCGCCCGCCTGCAACTGCTGGAAGCCGAGACCAAACTTTCGCGAGAGCGTTTGCTCAAGCTCTACAAGGAAGTCAAGGGCGAATCGCCGCCGAAGGGCATGCTGCCGTTTTCCACTGACTGGTTCATGACTTGGCAGCCGAACATTCATGCCTCGCTGTTCATGGCCTATTTCCGTTTTTTCGAGAAGCACACCGGATTGAAGGGGCTGGAGCTGATCATCAAGGCCTATCGGATGTATCTCGATCAGGTACGTCGCGGCGGCATGGAAACGGTGCTGTCGCTGACACGGGCGTGGACCATGGTGCGTTTTTTTGAAGCCAATATGTTGCAAATGGCGACCTGCAAGGAATGCGGCGGTGAGTTCGTCACCCACGCCTTCGACCCCACCAAGGGGTATGTCTGCGGGCTCTGCCATATGCCGGCACGCGCTGGAAAAACGCGCAAGGCCAGCGAAGCCGCGGCGCTTGCCGTGTAAGCAATCCGTAACCGATTGGCAGGTAGAGTCCCCGTGCGCGGGGACTTCTGCTTTTGAGCCCGCGGGTAGGGGTTTGTCGCTATCATTGCGGCAACGCAAATATACGACCCGCGGGAGGCGGTGAATGTTCGTCATCATCGGTTATGTTCTTATTCTCGGCGGGGTTCTCGGCGGCTTCGTGCTGGCGGGCGGACACGTACATTCCCTTATCCAGCCGACGGAACTCCTCACGATCGGAGGCGCCGGGTTGGGTGCTTTCTTTGTTGCCAACCCGCCCAAGGTCATCAAGGCCACGCTGAGCGCCGTCCCGACGGTGCTCAAGGGGTCGAAGTTCAGCAAGGCGCTCTATCTCGATTTGCTGGCCATGCTCTACGAGATCCTTGCCAAGGTGCGCAAGGAAGGCCTAATGTCGATCGAGGGCGACATCGAAAATCCCGAGTCGAGTCCGATCTTCGCTCGCTATCCCGGTATCGCCTCCGACCACCACCTATTGGAATTTCTCACCGACTATCTGCGTATGATGGTTGGCGGCAATCTGAATGCGTTCGAGATAGAGAACCTGATGGACAGCGAGATCGAGACGCACCATCACGAGGGCGAGATCCCGGTGCATGCACTCGCTCGCGTCGCCGACGGTCTGCCGGCCTTCGGTATCGTCGCGGCGGTGATGGGTGTGGTGCACACTATGGAATCGGTAGGCCTGCCCCCGGCCGAATTGGGCAAGCTGATCGCCGCGGCGCTGGTCGGTACCTTTCTCGGCATTCTGCTTTCCTACGGCTTCGTTGCGCCCGTCGGCTCGGCGCTTGAAAACAAGCTGCATGACGAAGGCAAGATATACCAATGCATGAAGGTCGTGCTGCTTGCCAGCATGAACGGCTACGCGCCGCAGGTGGCGGTCGAATTCGGCCGCAAGGTGCTGTTCTCCACCGAGCGCCCCAGTTTCAGAGAGCTGGAAGACGATCTCAAGGCACGCAAGGGCAAGTAGTGAGCGAATTCGGGGCGGTCACCGTGATCACCACTCCATATATGTCAGGCGACAGTTCATTTCCGCGCTGAGCTATGAGCGACGATTCCCAGCAACCGATAGTCGTCAAACGCGTCAAGAAGGGTGGCGGCGGGCACCATGGCGGCGCGTGGAAGATCGCCTACGCCGATTTCGTAACGGCGATGATGGCGTTTTTCCTTTTGATGTGGTTGCTCGGTTCGACCACCCAGGGTGACCTTAAGGGCATCGCGGATTATTTCTCGACGCCGCTGAAGGTCGCCATGGCCGGTGGTTCGGGTTCGGGCGACTCGTCCTCGGTGATCCAGGGGGGCGGCGAAGATCTCAGTCGAGCCCACGGACAGGTGAAGCGGGGCGATATCGATGCGCAGAAACGCAATATCAATCTACAGGCGCTCAAAGCCGACTTTGAACGTCGGGAAACCGAACGCCTCGAATCGCTCAAGGGCGACCTGGAAAAGATGATCGATGCCACCCCAGCATTGCGTCAGTTCAAGAGCCAAATGCTGCTTGACCTGACCAGCGAAGGGCTGCGCATCCAGATCGTGGACGAGAAAAATCGTCCCATGTTCGACTCGGCAAGCTCCGAGCTGAAACCCTATACCAAGGAAATCCTGAAGGAAATCGGTGCTGCGCTGAACAAGGTGGAAAACCGCATTTCCCTTTCGGGACATACGGATGCAGCGCCCTACGCCGGTGGCGACAAGGGGTTTGGCAATTGGGAGTTGTCAACCAATCGCGCCAACGCCTCCCGGCGCGAACTGGTGGCCGGTGGCATGAGCGACTCGAAGGTCATGCGGGTGCTCGGCCTGGCATCCACGGTGCTCTACGACAAGGAAGACCCGTACAATCCGATCAACCGGCGTATCAGCATCATCGTCATGAACAAGCGCACCGAGGAGGCGATCCTGCGCGATGGCAAAGTCGCCGATGTCGCTAGCGACGACCCCGGGCAACAGGTTAGCGATGCCGCCGCCGTGACGCAGACGAATGGAGCGGGCACCCGGTAGCCGGCGGTCACCGTGCCTTGAGCCAAGGGTATTACAAGCGCCTCACCTCGAAGCTGCCCCCGCATCCTGTCCCGCCCTGGTCCTGAGATTTCCATGCCCCCGACTTTAGGTGCCGCCGATCCCGAGTTCCAGCTGACCGACGCTGACTTCGAGCGGGTTCGTACGCTCATTTATCAGCATGCCGGAATCGCCTTGGCGCCGGCTAAGCGCGATATGGTTTATAGCCGTCTGGCGCGCCGTTTGCGCGCATTGAACCTGCAAAGTTTCTCCGCCTATCTGCAATTGCTGGAAAGAAACGAACGCAACGAGTGGGAAACCTTTGTCAATTCGCTGACGACCAACCTGACTTATTTCTTCCGCGAAGCCCATCATTTCGAAACGCTGGCACGCCACCTGCGGGCAAGCGCCAGCAGGCCTTATCGAATCTGGTGCTCCGCCGCTTCGACCGGCGAGGAGCCATACTCCCTGGCGATGACTGCCTGCGAGGCATTCTCCAGTCTGTCCCCGCCGGTAACCATCATTGCCAGCGACATCGACACACAGGTGCTGTCGGTGGCACAGCAGGGCGTTTATGGCAGGGAGCAACTCGGGAAATTGTCGGAGGAGCGCGTGCAGCACTTTTTCACGCCGGACTCCGCGCTGCGCAACGGGCAGGCGAAGGTGCGTGACGAACTGCGTCGACTGGTCGACTTTCGCCGCATCAATTTGCTGGATATGCGTTATGCGCTGGACGGCCGTTTCGATGCGCTGTTTTGCCGCAACGTAATGATCTACTTCGACAAGCCAACGCAGCATGCAGTGCTAAAGCGCTTCAACCCGTTGTTGCGCGATGATGGCCTGCTGTTCGCTGGCCATTCGGAAAGCTTTCTCCATGCCTCCGAGTTGTTTCGCTCGCTCGGCCGCACGGTGTATGCCCCTGTCAGGCCGTCGGTAAAGTGATCGTTGGCCACGGCAGACACGACCCAGCTGCGGCACGGCGGCACGGGAGAAACTGAAATTCCGGCTGAAGGAAAGCGCTGCGTGCCCATCAAGGTGTTGATCCTCGACGAATCGGAGTTGATGCGTAACCTGTTGTCGGAATTGATTGGCGGCGCACCCGACCTTAAGGTGGTCGGAGCGGCTGCCAATCCGGCGAGCGCCCTGGAAATGATCAAGCGATGGACGCCCGATGTGCTGACGCTGGATGTCGAAATATCACGCTTGGACGGGCTGGAATTCCTGCGCCGCCTGATGCGCATGCAGCCGTTGCCGGTGGTGATGGTGTCGGGATTGACCGAACGCGGATCGGCAGCGACGCTACAGGCGCTTGAACTCGGGGCGGTGGACTGCATCGCCAAGCCGCCGGCCGGAAACCGCGTGCAGCTTCAGCAATACGCTGAAGAACTTCGGGACAAGATCCGTGCGGCGCTGGGTGCCCGCCTTTCGGCGCCCCGCTTGACGGCTGCGCCCAATTCTTCGGCAAATCAGCCGGTGCGGGGCGCATTGCCCGCGGCCGTGTTGAATCGCAACGTGGTGGTGATCGGTGCGTCGACCGGCGGGACCGAAGCGATCAAGCAGGTGCTGTGCGGCCTGCCGGCGGAAATGCCGCCGATCGTTATCGTGCAGCATATGCCTGTTGCGTTCACCCCATCGTTTGCGCAGCGACTCGATACCCAATCGCCGTTCAAGGTCGTGCATGCCCAGGGTGGCGAGCGCCTACAGTCCGGCCACGCTTATCTTGCCCCGGGCGATTCCCATTTGCTGCTGAAGCGCCAGGGTACCGGCGTCGTCACCGTGCTCTCGAAGGCGGAGCCGGTCAATCGGCATCGCCCTTCGGTGGACGTGCTGTTCAGCTCGGCGGCAAAGGAGCTCGGCGCCGATGCCCTCGGCGTAATCCTTACCGGCATGGGCCGCGACGGGGCGGCCGGCATGCTCGAACTCCACCGTGCGGGCGCCTGGAACATCGGCCAGGATCAGGCCAGCTGCGTCGTTTATGGGATGCCGCGGGCGGCGGCCGAAATCGGAGCGCTGGACGCGATGGCTCCGCTGACAAACATCGCTGAGTGCTTGCTGGAACGGTTGCGCAAAAGCGCGTAGAGGGAGGCGGCGCTTATACTGGATATGTGACTCTTCAACTATCAGGCAGGGCGACGCCTGAGGTTGCGCGTGCGACGTACTCGTGGGCCGGCGGGGGAATGGCTCTGCTAAGCCCTCCGTGGCCGCATCGCAGGCACAGAAAAATACCGTGAAATCGCGTAAGATCGCGCACTGGGGGCGTTCCCGGCCCAACGTTGGCGGGGGCAGAAAGGCTGAAATAATGTCCGAATTGTTAAAAAATATCGATGCGCGTACCCGGCTTGCCGGGACCAACAAGCTGGAGATCCTGCTTTTTTCGCTGGGGGTGGATCACCGTACCGGGCGTCGCGAGACGTTCGGTATCAATGTGTTCAAGGTGCGCGAAGTCATGCGTACGCCGCAGATAACCGCTGCGCCGGACATGCAGAGTTCGGTCAAGGGCATGGTCAGTCTGCGCGGCGCGCTGGTGCCGGTGGTCGACCTGGCCGAATACGTCGGCATGAACCCGGAAACGCCGCGCGACATCATGATCGTCACCGAATACAACGCGCATACGCAAGGTTTTCTGGTCGAAGCTGTGGATACGATCCTGCGCCTGGACTGGGCGCAGATGCGCGTTCCCCCCGAAATGCTCACCAGCAATATGGGAGGGCTGGTCACCGCCGTGACCGAACTGCCCGACGCGCGTCTGGTCATGATGTTGGATGTCGAACGGGTGCTTGCCGAAACTGCCAAGCGGGACGACGAACATCTGTTCAACAACATCGTGCCGCTCAATCGCGACGATGTAGTGGTCGTTTTCGCCGATGATTCGTCGGTCGCTCGCGGTCAGATCGAACGTACGCTGAATGCTTTGGGCGTGCGCTATGTGGCGGCGATCAACGGCCGGGCGGCGTGGGACGAATTGCAGAAAATCGCCGCTAACGCGGAGGCGCAGGGACGTCCGGTGAAAGATCTGGTTCATCTGGTGCTGACTGACGTCGAGATGCCGGAAATGGACGGCTATATCCTGACCAAACACATCAAGTCGGATCCGCGCTTTGCCGGTGTTCCGGTCGTCATGCATTCCTCGTTGTCGTCCATGTCGAACCAGCAACTGGGGCATTCCGTGGGCGTCGATCAATATGTTTCCAAGTTCGAGCCGGAGCGGTTGGCCGAGGTGGTCACCCGAATCCTGCTCAAGCACCAATCCACCAGCGTTGCGACAGCGGAATAAGCTATGGATATCGCCATGAGAAGTTCCTCGATGGAAAATCCTGCGGGGTCTGCCAACATGAATTCCGTGCTCGACAGCGTTGACGCGCGTACCAAGCTGGCCGGCTCGAATCGGATGGAGATTCTGCTGTTCGATCTGGGCACTCATGAGACTTTCGGCATCAACGTCTTCAAGGTGCGGGAAGTTAGCAAAACGCCCAACATCACCCGGGCCCCCAATATGCCGGGCGGCGTCGAGGGGTTGATCAGCCTGCGCGGCAACGTGATTCCAGTGGTCTCTCTGTCCAAGGTGATGGGGCTCAAAGATGCCCCCGGCGGTCTTGCCCAGTCGATGATGGTGGCGGAATACAGTAAGCGTACCTTGGGCTTTCTGGTGCATGGCGTGGATCGCATCATTCGCGTCGAATGGGACCGGGTCCGCGCGCCGGAGGCGGTGACCAGCGGCGCCCACGCCTACATTACCGCCATTACCGAGTTGGCGGACGGTAAGCTGGTTTCCATCGTCGACGTCGAACAAATCATGGCCAATACCTTCGGTGAGGCATTGGTCGGGCAGATCGACCCGATACATGAGGCGCATGAGCTCAACGTCTTCTTCGTGGACGACTCGTCGGTGGCCAGAAAGAAAATCATCGAAGTGCTCGACAAGCTGGGGGTTCGTCACAAGCATGCGCAAAACGGGCTGGAGGCCTGGACCCGACTTTCGAGCATGGCCGCTGCTGCGCACCAGACCGGCCGCAGCATCGCCGACGAGGTGAGCCTGATTCTGGTTGATGCGGAAATGCCTGAAATGGATGGTTACGTGTTGACCAAGAACATCAAGTCCGACTCCCGTTTCGACGGCGTCCCCGTCGTCATGCACTCCTCGCTCTCGTCCGAGGCGAATCGCGCCATGGGCAAGAGCGTGGGCGTCGATGCCTACGTGGCTAAATTCGATGCCGACGCGCTGGCGGAAACGTTGCGTCCGCTGCTACTCAAATCACAACGCGATTGACCCTGGAGAACCCGATGCCTGCTGATCCGAGCAAAATCAAATTCCTTGTTGTGGACGATTTTTCAACGATGCGTCGCATCGTCCGCAATCTGCTGAAGGAGCTTGGTTTTACCAACGTCGAAGAGGCTGAAGATGGCGCTGTAGCGCTACAGAAACTGAAAGGCGGCGTTTTCGATTTTGTCGTTTCCGATTGGAACATGCCCAACATGGATGGGCTGACCCTGCTGCAAACGGTACGTGCCGATCCGGCGTTGAAGCACCTTCCGGTCTTGATGATCACCGCCGAAGCGAAGAAGGAAAACATCATCGCGGCGGCACAGGCGGGCGCTTCCGGCTACATCGTCAAGCCGTTCACTGCCGCGACTCTCAACGAGAAGCTGGTCAAGATTTTCGAAAAACTCGGACTCTGAGGAACTGCGGCCATGGGAACGCCAGTCAAGCTCGACGAGGTGGGTGATTCGGAAGATCTGCAAGCGTTATTCGACAGCATCGCTGCCGTACCGGCGATCCCTGTTCCGCCGCCGGCTGCCGAATCGGGCGGCTTCGGCGACTCGGACGAACTCCAGGCCTTGTTCGACAGCGTGGCGTCGGAAGTCGCCACCGGCGATGCGCCTGCGGTGGATGCGGATTCCGGCACGGGCGACGTCGTATTCAAGCGCCTCGGTCATTTGCTGCGCGAACTCCACGACGGAATGCGCGAGCTTGGCTACGACCGGGTTCTGGAGGATACGGCGCGCCAGATTCCCGATGCGCGCCAGCGTCTCGTCTACATCGCCCAGATGACCGAACAGGCGGCGAGCAGGGTGCTCAATGCAACCGATATCGCCAAACCCATCCAGGAGGCACAGATCGCCCGCGCCAACGCGTTGCGCGCAAGCTGGGACAAAATGTTCGCCAACCAGCTTTCGGTTGAGGAGTTCAAGGCGCTGGCGCGTGACACGCGCGCCTTCCTCGCCGAGGCCCCACCACAACTGGGCAAGGTCAACGAACAATTGCTCGAAATCATGATGGCGCAGGATTTCCAGGATCTCACCGGCCAGGTCATCAAGCGGGTGGTGGACATCGTCCAGGGACTCGAAACGCAGCTTTACCGGCTGCTGATCGAGGTAATTCCCGAGGAAAAGAAAAACGAGGCGCCGGCAGGCTTGCTCAACGGTCCGGTGGTAAGTGCCGCAGGTCGCGGCGACGTGGTGACGACCCAGACCCAGGTCGACGATTTGCTCGAAAGTCTTGGGTTCTGATCCAAGCGCGGGCGACAGGGATAGGAGAGCGCAATGAGTGATTTTCAAGGAATGGAAGATCTGCTACAGGATTTTCTGGTCGAGGCCAGCGATCTTCTTTCCGGAGTCGACAACAAGCTGGTCGATCTGGAACAGAATCCGCACGACCGCGTCCTGCTGAACGAGATTTTTCGCGGGTTCCATACCATCAAAGGCGGGGCGGGGTTCCTCAATGCCACCGAACTGGTGACCTTGTGCCATCTGACCGAAAACCTCTTCGATCTGCTGCGCACCGGAGCCCTCGAAGTGCGCCACGACATCATGGATTCGATCCTCGACGCCACCTCGGCGGTGCGCGACATGTTCGGCGCATTGGAGGGTGGCGTTCAGCCTCCTCCCGCCGACCCCAAACTGATTGCCAACCTCAAGGCGGCGATCGCCAGCGGGCAGCCCGGCGCGGCCCCTGCCGCCCAGCCGGCGGCTCCCACACCGATCGCCGTTGCTACCGTGGCCGCGACCAGCGCCGCCGCCAGCGAGCCCGATTGGGGTCAGTTCCTCGCTGCGATGGCGCAACCGGCGGTACCCGCGCCTGTCGCCGGACAGCCTGCAATGCATCACGAAGTCCTCGACGAAACCCCGGAGCAGATCATTCAGGCGGCGATTGGCCGCCGCTCTACCGACAAGCCCGGCGCCCAGGCTCCGGTCGGCCGGCGCGAAACCGAGAAGACACGCGACAACTCGATTCGCGTCGATACCTCGCGCCTCGATCAGGTACTTAATCTCTCGGGCGAAATCGGCCTGACCAAAAACCGCCTGACTTCGCTGCGCTCCGACATCCTCAATGGGCGCAGCGACACCGACACGTTGCATGCGCTTGATCAAGCCGTCAGCCAGCTCGATCTTCTGGTTTCCGATTTGCAGAATGCGGTGATGAAAACCCGCATGCAGCCGATCGGCCGGCTGTTCCAGAAATACCCCCGCATCGCCCGCGACCTTGCCCGTTCGCTGGGCAAGGACGTCGAACTGGTGCTCTCCGGAGAAGAGACCGAGATCGACAAGACGATGATCGAAGATCTCTCTGATCCGATCATTCACCTGATCCGCAACGCCGTCGATCACGGCATCGAGTCGCCCGAGGACCGCGCTGCGGCGGGCAAGCCGGCGAAATCGCAGGTGCGCCTCGAAGCGCGTCAGGAAGGCGACCACATCGTTCTCATCGTGGCCGACGACGGCCGCGGCATGTATGCCGAACGCCTGCGCGCCAAAGCGCTGGAAAAAGGCATCATCACCGATGAAGAAGCCAACACCATGGATGAGCGGCAGAGCTTCAACCTCATCCTGCTGCCGGGCTTCTCCACCAAGGACGTCGCGTCGGATGTTTCCGGCCGCGGCGTCGGCATGGACGTCGTCAAGACCAACATCCAAAAACTTAACGGCTCCATCGACATCAAGTCGCAGCCGGGCAAGGGGACGACTTTCGTCATTTCCCTGCCGCTCACCCTGGCGATTTTGCCGGTGCTGCTGGTGCAGCTCGGCGAGCAGCCGTTTGCCGTGCCGCTGTCGATGGTGCGCGAGATATTGCCGATCGACGTGAATGCGGTCCAGGAGGTCGGCGGCAGCGCCACCATGGTCGTACGTGGCGAAGTCATGCCGGTATACCCGCTCTCCTACCTGCTCGGCTGGCCTGCCGCCGGCGTGCCGTGTTACGGCGTGCTGATGCAGACCGCCGAACAGACGTTCATTCTTGCCATCGACGGCTTCATGGGGCGCGAGGATGCGGTGATCAAATCCCTTGACGACTTCCGCCCCAAGGGCGTCGCCGGCGTGACGACGTTGTCCAACGGCCAGATCGTCCTCATCCTCGACATGAAGGAACTGCTCGTCAGCCTGGGCGACGGGCGTGGCGTCCCGCGTTCGGTTCTGCTGCCGGAAGTGGCCGATGCGGCCTGAGCGTATATAATTCGTCGCCTTTCAAGGTCAGGGGCCGGTAGCTCAGCTGGGAGAGCGCCGCGTTCGCAATGCGGAGGTCGTGAGTTCGATCCTCATCCGGTCCACCAAACTACCCCAGGGAAAGCCGCTCCTAGAGCGGCTTTTCTGCTTTCTGAGGCCGGTGCGGAGGAGCGGCGGCGCTCATTCCATGTCGGGTCACGGAGTCAGGCCCCAGCCGAGCGTAACCAGCGCAACGATCAGCAGCGCGGCGACGCCGCCGTGCTTCCGTAGCGAACCATCTTCCGGTGCCGCGTTCTTGTAGCCGGTCACCATGGCACGGAGCAGATTTTCACGGTGCAGCAGGCTGGAGACGGCCACGCCGACCAGGTGGACAACGACCAAAGCGAGCATCGCATTGGCGAAGCTCACATGGAGTTCTGAAACCGCTTCGCCACCCCGTTCGTTGAATGTGGCCCAGCCGGTCAGGCCGCTACCGCTGCCGAGTGCGAGCAGCAGCAGAATCGCTACCGCACCGGCCGGATTGTGTCCGAGGTGGTGCTCAGGATGTGTGCTGAGCAGGGAGCGAAGATAGCGCCAGACCGCCGATGGTCCGCGGACGAAACTGGCGAAGCGGGCATGACGGCTGCCGACCATGCCCCAGACCAGACGAAAGCCGATCAGCGCCAGCGTAAGGTAGCCGCAGAGCACATGGATGTCGCGATAGCGCTCGGACTCCGCGCTGAGAAAAGCGATGACGAAACTGATGGCCAGCGTCCAGTGAAAAACCCGAACCGGCAGATCCCAGACGAGGGCGCGGGCAGCCATATTCAATCCCTTTCGGAATGGCGGAAGCCGGCCGGCAGGCGCAGGCTGCGTTCGTTGAAATCGGCCTGTTCAGCACGGGTGTGGCAGGCGCTACAGTTCGCGAAGGAGATTTTTGGCGGTGGCGCGGTGCCGTGTTCGCGGACGAACCAGACCGTCTTGCTGATGCGTGCCGAGTTTTCGCTGGGCGCATGTTTTTCGCGGGAACTGGCGCGTTGAGCAAGGAACGCCGCAACGCCGTCGCGCGTCGGCGTGTCGAGACTGGCGTCGCTGCCGAAGTGCCGATCGAGTTGCGACATCACCCGCTTCCAGCCCGGGGCTGTCATCAATTCGGGGGGATAGGCGAGATGGCAGCTCGCGCATTCGCGCACATAGAGTTCCGTATAGGGCGCGTAGACGTGCTCACCGGCAAATGTAGTGCTGGCCGCAGCGGCGAGCAGCAAGGGCAACAATCTGAGAATTTTCATGGCATTTCCTTTCAGGGCTTGACGGTGAGCAGAAAGTCGATCAGATCGCCCTTTTCGCGGGCAGTGCAGGCCCGCTTGAGCACGTCGTTACAATTTCGCTTGAACCACTTCTCGATCTTTTCGGGGCTGGTGAAACGTTCCGCATTCGCTGCCGGCGCCAGCGGCCGTATTGTCTTGTGGGTGACGGCGTGCAGGCCAGAGGCGGCGGGATTGTCGGTGTGGCAGGTGGCGCAGCTCCAGTCACCATTGTGGCGCTGGTGGAAGAAGGTATCGCCGCGCGCTGCGGAAAACCCCTGGAACGCCGCATCGCCTGCGCGCGCCTCGGCGACGAGAGTCGCCTGATACTCCCGCGCCGTGGTGGCCGCGGCGTGACTTGCGAAGCCGGTGAGCACCAGTGTTAACGCGCTCAGGATGGGAAGTTTCATGATCGCTCCTTGATTCGATGATGGAGCGCATCTTCGGCGATGCAGCTTAAGGAATCCTTATCGGCGTTTCACGCGCCGAATTCCGTGGAGAATGTCTGCATGGAGCATCCGAACGTAGCGCTGACCCCCGAACTGATGGCCGAAATCGAGCCGCCGCTTGCTGCCGCGAGGCGCCGTCTCGGCCATGCCTGTCCGTCCGAGTTTTCCTTTGCCAATCTCTACCTGTTTCGCGCCGCGCATCGATACCGCTACCATCCCGACCACTGGCCGTTCATCAGCGGTGTTACCTACGACGGGGCGACCCATGCGCTGCCGCTGTTCGATCCGGCGGAGGCGCCTGCCGCTGCACTTGCCGAACTACTTGCCGGCCACGATTGCATTTACCCCGTTGCCGCCGCCGATCTGGCACACCTGGATCAATGTGTTTTCGATGCAAGGGCAGCGCGCGACGATGCCGACTATCTGTATCCGGCGCGGCAATTTGTCGATTACCGCGGCGCGCGGTTGCGTAAGAAGCGTCAGGCGGTGAGGTCCATGCTGGCGGATCGGGAGATCGCCAGCCGTGCCCTGTCGTCGGCGACGCTGGACGATGCGCTGGCGGTATTGCAGGTGTGGATGCACGATAAAGGCAAGGCCCGCGGCGAGGCGGACGAGGCAGCCTGCCGCGAAGCCTTGCTTAATGCTGCGGCCTTCGGCTTATCCGGCCAAGTTTTTTACGCGAGTGGAGATCCGGCCGGATTCATTCTGACCCAGTCCTTCGCAGCGCAGACCGCGGTAGTTCGCTTCGCCAAGGGTACGGCGGCCTGTGTCGGAATTTATCCCTATATGTTTCAGGTGCACTGTAGCGAGGCGGGGGATGCTTTGGAATGGCTGAATTTCGAGCAGGATCTCGGCAACCCGAATTTCCGCCAGACCAAGCTTTCCTTCGAACCGGCCGCGCTGCTGGACAAGTTCCGCGTATTCCTCAGGCCTTGCGGAGGTAGCTTAGCCCGCGTGTGAAAGCCGTATGCTCAGCTCGTGCGCTGGCGGTTCCACAGCACGTCGCCGTGGCCGGCACGACGGTTGAGGTCGCGGGCGAGGACGAACAGCAGATCGGAGAGCCGGTTGAGATAGAGGCGTACCGGTGTCGACACCGCTTCGCCGGTCGCCAGGCCGACCACCGTGCGCTCGGCGCGACGGCAGATGGTGCGCGCCAGATGCGTCAGCGCCGCGGCGCGGCTGCCGCCGGGCAGGATGAATTCCTTGAGCGGTGGCAGTGTTTCGTTGTAGCGGTCGATCGCCCGCTCGATGGCGTCCACGCGCTGGGCAGCGAGCAGGCTGCTACCGGGAATGGACAGTTCTCCGCCGAGATCAAAGAGGTCGTTCTGCACGTCGGTCAGTAGTGTCACCAGATCTTCCGGCAGCCCCTCGCAGAGGAGTACGCCGAGCGTCGAATTGAGCTCATCCACGTCGCCCATCGCATCGACGCGCAACGAATCCTTGCCGGTGCGCGATCCGTCGCCGAGGCCGGTAGTACCAGCATCGCCGGTGCGCGTATAGATTTTCGAAAGTCGATGTCCCATGTGGCGATTATACGTGGCCGTCCCAAGTTGCATGGCGGACGCGCGGCGGCCGGGGCGATCGGTCATAATCGCCCCTTGGCGACCCGATGCCCCCTCGCTCAACCACTCTGACAGCCCATCATGACCGATTCCGCAGACTCGCCGCAAACGGACCGTCGTAGCGACAGCACGCAGCGCCAACTGTTTTTGGACGTTTACGATGTGCTCCTACCCTTCTTCGATCCAGCCAATCAGTGGGCCGGGCAGGACCATCAGCACCTCGCCTACCGTGCCCTGCACGAACGTTTCCCGCAGCTGGCGCCCGATGCGCTGGTCGTCATGGTGACGGCAGCGCAGCGGGTATTCCATTCCGGCCGCACGCCGGCCCCCTGATCCCGAGCCATCCGCCATGCCATTGACTATCGACAGCTGCGTCGCCCAGCATATCGGCGACCGCGAAGAACAGCAGGACCGCGTCGCCCTGTTTCCCCATCCCGATTACAAGGGCGCGGCGATGGCGGTGCTGGCCGACGGCATGGGGGGACTGAGCGGCGGCTCGCTCGCGGCCGAGCAGGTGGTGCTGGCTGCACGCAACGCCTTTGCCCGTTTCGGTCCCGGCGGCAACGTTCGCGACCTGCTCACGGCGGCCATCTACGACGCCCACGACGGCATCCGCCTCGCCGCTCTGTCGAGCAATCTGGAACCGCACAGCACCGTCTGCGTTCTGGTGCTACAGCCGGGGCGAATCGACTGGGCGCATTGCGGCGACTCGCGGATCTACCATTTCCGCGGTTCCGAGCTGATATCGCGCAGCGTCGACCATTCGATGGTGATGCGCAAGATGGTACTGCCGGGCTATCTGACCGAGGAGCAGGCCGAGGCGCATCCCAACAAGAACCTGTTGATTTCCTGTCTCGGCGACGAGGCAATGCCGGAAATCGATTACGGCGAATCCGAGGCGCTACAGAACGGCGACTGCTTTCTGCTGTGCTCGGACGGGTTGTGGGCCTATTTCAAGAACGAGGAAATGGCCGATGTGCTTGCCGCGATGCCGGCACGGCAAGCGGCCGGGACGCTGATCGAGCGCGCCCGCGAACGGGCCAAGGGGCGTGGCGATAACTGCTCGCTGGCCATCCTCAAAGTGACCGAGATCGAAGCGCCGAAGAAAAAAGTGGCTTTCGGCAAGGCCCCGATAACACCGCGCCCCGGCTAGCCGCAAATTCTCTGCGGCCGACCGGGGCGCGGCAATACCGGGAGGGTGACGTTAGCCCCCCGGCGTTCACCCGCGCAAAGCGGCCAGCACCTCTTCGAGCATTTTCTTCGCATCGCCGAACAGCATCCGGTTGTTCTCCTTGTAGAACAGCGGATTGTCGACGCCGGCATAGCCCGAGGCCATGCTGCGCTTCATGACGATGGAGGTCTTCGCCTTCCAGACTTCGAGTACCGGCATGCCGGCGATCGGGCTGCCCGGATCGTCTTGCGCCGAGGGATTGACGATGTCGTTGGCGCCGATGACCATCGACACGTCGGTGTCCGGGAAGTCGTCGTTGAGCTCGTCCATCTCCATCACGATGTCGTAGGGCACCTTGGCCTCGGCCAGCAACACGTTCATGTGGCCCGGCATGCGACCGGCGACCGGGTGGATGCCGAAGCGCACATTGATGCCTTTCTCGCGCAGCAGCTTGGTGATTTCATACACCGTGTGCTGGGCCTGGGCAACCGCCATGCCGTAGCCCGGAACGATGATCACGTTCTTGGCTTCGCGCAGCAGCTCCGCCGTTTCGACGCTGCTCACCGCCACCACTTCGCCGGCCGGCTGCGCCGCATCGCCCTTCGCTGCTGGGGTGCCGCCGCCGGTGCCGAAGCCGCCGGCAATGACGCTGATGAAGTTGCGGTTCATCGCCCGGCACATGATGTAGGAGAGGATCGCGCCC
>JALNXH010000029.1 GCA_023230455.1 Rhodocyclaceae bacterium
AGGAACTGCCGCCGGTGGAGTTGGTGATGCCCAGCGTGGTGTTATTGGTGTTGGTCTTGTTGACCCCGAGGCTGGTCGAGTCGGCACCGGAGACCGAGACCGAGATCGTCTGATTGGCTTCGGAGCCGACCTGGAAGGTCTGTGCGGAGAAGTTGCCGTCGAGCAGCTTGAGGCCGTTGAACGAGGTGGTGTTCGAGATACGGTCCATTTCAGCGATCAGCTGATTGACTTCGGACTGTAGGGCGACGCGGTCGGAGGCGGAATTGGTGGCGTTGGCGGACTGGATGGCCAATTCGCGGATACGTTGCAGGATGTTGTTGGTCTCGCCGAGCGCGCCTTCGGCCGTCTGCGCCAGCGAGATACCGTCGTTGGCGTTGCGGGTGGCCTGGTTGAGGCCGCGAATCTGCGAGGACATCCGGTCGGCAATCGCGAGGCCGGCGGCATCGTCTTTGGCGCTGTTGATGCGCAAGCCGGAAGACAGCCGTTGCAGCGATGTCGCCAGAGCGCTTTGCGACATATTCAAATTACGCTGGGCATTCAGCGACGATACGTTGGTGTTAATTACCTGTGCCATTATGGATCTCCTTAATTGGATCAACTCGACCCGGCAACGGCCATAGCCTGTAAAGTCGCTGCCGCCTACAGGTTCATTTACGGAGCGCTACGCATAAACTTTAGCGACATTTGCAGAGATGGACTTCCAAGGCGGGGTGCCACCATTACTTAATTCGCGGGGCTTGAATGAAATCAAATAAAAACAAAAGGATAGGTAGCGCTGGCGAGGCGCCTGCATCCGCGGGGGCGGAGGACACCCGGTTTGTCGACGCCGTCCGTTTCTTCAACGCCGGCGATCTTTCGGCGGCAGCGACAAAAGCCAACGAACTGTTGCTCACCGGCCCCGACGATCCCGGCCCCCATAGCCTGCTGGGGCAGATAGAGATGGCGAACGGCAGACCGGCCGAAGCCCTTGAGCACTTCGACGCCGTACTCAAAGTTTTTCCGGACCACGGGGAGATGCGGTCCCACCGCGCCCTGGCCATGATGAAGCTGGGGCGCAAGGACGATGCGAAAGCCGAACTCGACGAGATACTTAAGAGCGATCCCCGCTGCTATACCGCCCTGAAGGTGCGCAGTGCGTTTTATTCGGATGAAGAAAATTTGCCGCGCGCCGAAGAACTGTTGCGCACAGCTTTGGCGATCAATCCCAACGAACCAGAGGGGCTGTATCTGCTCGGCAAGTTGTTGATGGAGTCCGACCGATTCGACGAGGCGATCCCCTTTGTGAAGCGGGCGATCAAGGTCAAGCCCCGCGGGGCGACCGGCTTCACCTTGCTGGGTGCGATCTATCGCGCGCGCTGCCGGTTCAAGACGGCATATTCCTTTTATCGTCATGCTGTGCGGCTGGATCCGAAGGATGTGGCCACCAACGTTAATCTTGGCGTTGGCCTCATGGAAACGGGCCGGGTGCGGGAAGCCATCACCCATTACCAGCAATATCTGGAATTCGACCCTGGCTGCGATCAGGCACGCTTCAATCTGGCGACAGCACTTTTGCTGATCGGTAATTTGGATGAGGGCTGGGAGGCTTATGAAGCTCGCCGCAAGATGCATCAGTTGCGCGATCACACGCTGCCGTATGAAGACTGGCGGGGGGAGCCGCTGGCTGGAAAGTCGATCCTGATCCTGGCGGAACAGGGGCTTGGCGATGAAATATGGGCCGCCAGCATGTTCGACGACGTGATCCGGGCGGCCGGGCATTGTCTGATCGAATGCGAACCTCGGCTGGTGACCCTTTATTCCCGCTCATTCCCCACGGCCACGATACTCCCGCGCTTGCCCGATGCGGTGTATGTGCCGAAGGAAATCACAGTCGATTACAGCTCCTTGGGGATGAGCCTCGCCCGTTACCTGCGTAGGGATTTTGCGCAATTCCCGGGGAAGCTAGGTTATCTGGTGCCCGATCCGCAGCGCCGGACTTTCTGGCGCTGGCGGATTGCGCAACTCGGACCGGGTCTGAAGGTCGGTATTTCCTGGCGCAGCATGAACATTGCTGGCACCCGGAGCGACAGCTACACCGCACTCGAACAGTGGGGCGATATCCTCAGCGTTCCCGGTGTGCACTTCATCAACCTCCAATATGGCGAATGCCAGAAGGAACTCGACGCCGCGCAGGCCGCCAACGGAATTGCTATTCATAATTTCAAGGATATCGACCTGAAGGACGGTCTGGACGATGTGGCGGCCTTGATGAGTGAGCTGGATATTGTCATCGCGCCGGACAATACAGTCGGCGCCATGGCCGGGGCTATGAACATTCCCGTTCTTCAGTTTGTGCCCAGCAAATATTGGAGCTGCCATGGCAAGGACTACCATCCTTGGTATCCGAGCGCCCAATTATTCTTCCGTCCCTGGGACCATGCCTGGACCGAAGCTTTGCGCGGGTTGTCCGTTGAGCTTGCGCGACGCAGCCGGCAGCGCGCTCAGGAGGGCGAAGTTGTCGGGTTGGATGCCGAAGCGGAGCGCGACCTGCTGCGAGAACGGATTTCACGCGGGACGCTCTTCATTCATGGCGGCCAGCCGTTGCGTGCGCGGGACATTTTCAAAGAGATCCTTGTCGTCCGCCCCCATCATTCGGACGCCCTGCTGCTACTCGGCGTGGCGGAAGACCTGTTGGGCAATGCCGCGGAGGCTGAGCGGGTATTTGCTCAGGCCATCCGGCTGGACCCCCTGCTGGCCGATGCGCACAATCAACTGGGAGCGCTCTATTTGACTTCGGGCCGACTTGACCTTGCCGCCGCCGCTTTCGAGCAGGCGCTGGAAATCAGGCCAGGATATCCGGATGCACTGAGTAATCTGGGGAACACTTACGTGGCTCGACAGGAATTTGATTCCGCAATTGATTGCTACCAACGTGCCATTGCCACCCAGTCCGGCTATCTGCTCGCACGCTATAACCTTGCTCTGGCTTTCGAGCATGTCGGCCGCATCGACGAAGCGCTGACCGAGTATGAGACCGTGGTCGAGGGAGAAGCGCACCATGCGAAAGCCTGGAACAATCTGGGCGGTTTATACGGTCGCCGCGGCCGTATTGAAGACTCCATCGCCGCCTACCGACGAGCGTTATTCGGTGACCCCAAGTTGGCGGCCGCGCGTCTCAATTTGGCCAAGGCGCTTCTGATGACTGGCGGCAAACAGGATGAGGCGATCGAACATCTTGAGGCGGTGGCGGCGGATAGGCCCGGCGATGCGCGTCTGGCCAATACGCTCGGTGCAGCCTACGCCAGCAAAGGCGAGATGGAAAAAGCCCGCGAGCATTTCCAGCGCGCGGTCGATCTACAGGCGGATTACGCCGATGCCTATCGCAATCTCGGGCTTGCCCTGCAAAAGCTCGGGCGCCTTGAAGAAGCCCGCGAGGTACTGGTGAAAGGGCTGACCTTGGCGGTGGAGAAAAGCCATTCTCCTGCGAGCTAGCGCTGAAATTCGGCACTCAATAGGCCGAACTCGACCACGTCCACGTAGCGGCCGTTCTTGAAGACGGCCTGCCGGCGGCGGCCCTCTTCCTTCATGCCCAGGGATTTGGCGAGGCCGATCATGCCTGGGTTATCGGCAAAGGTGCCGCAGTAAATGCGCTGCAGATTCAATGCGTCGAAGCCGTGGCGGCAGATCAGTCTGCCGGCTTCGCTGGCGTAACCCTTGCCCCAGGCCGTCTTGTCGCCCATCAGGACGGCGAATTCGGCGCTGCGGTGGACCGGATGGATGGCCTGCAAGGCGACGTTGCCGATATGCCGGTCGCCCTCGCGCAGCACGACGGCCAGCACCAGCGCGGAACGGTTGCCCCGCGTGTTGCGGATGTATTCGACGGCTTCTGCCTGCGCATAGGGGAAGACATGGTGGCCGTTGCCTTGGCACACTTCGGCGTCGTTGAGCCAGTCGGGATAGCTGCCGTCGGCGTCGGCGTCTTCGAGGCCGCGCAGGTAGATCCGGGTTCCTTCGAGAAATGGCACAGTCATTGTCTTACGCAGCCTCCATGAGCGCGTTGCGGTGGTCGATCACCTTGCGAATGCCGGCGACGAAATCGTCCAGATCGCTTTGCGCGATGTCGGCATGGCAAAGGTCGGTAGTCAGCAGCGATTCGAAATGCATGGCCTCGGCGACCGGGCACAGCCCGCGTTCATAGCGTACAGCCTCGGGGCGGGCTTCGGTAAACGGAAAGCCGTGGCGGCCGATGGCGATGCGCTGCTGGTACATCGGCTGGAGATAGAGCGGTTCGACGTAACCCATGCCGATCGGGATGCCTTCGGCGCGCAAGGCTTCGACGAAGCGCGCCCGTGGCAGGCCGATCCGGGCCGCATCGTACTTGATGGCGAACACGTAATAGCCGTGGCGCGCGCCGGCGACGGTGCGGGGCGCGCTCAGGCCGGGGATGGCGGCCAATTGCTCGGCGAGATAGCCGGCGGCGGCAATCCGCGGTTCGAGCAGGCGCTCCAGCTTCTTCAACTGCTGCCGCGCGATGGCGGCTTCGATTTCCGTCATCCGGTAATTGAAGCCGAGCATGTTCACCAGCGCATCGGGTTCGCGATGGCCCTTGGCCTTGACCACCGCCTCGGCGTGATTGCGGATCAGCCGCAGGCGATCGGCGTAGGCGTCGTCGTCGGTGACGATGACGCCGCCTTCGCCGCAATGAATGGTCTTGTGATAGTTGAGGCTGAACACGCCCATATCGGCCAGGGTGCCGGCATATTTGCCGCCCAGTTTGGCGCCCGGGGCCTGGGCCGAGTCTTCGATGACGACCAGCGTGTGCTCCCTGGCAATGGCCATGATCTCGTCGAAGGCGGCGGGATGGCCGAAGATATCCACCGCGATGATGGCCCGGGTGCGCGGCGAAATGCAGCGGCGGATGCTGGCCGGGTCGAGGCAGAAGGTGTTCGGGTCGATGTCGGCGAAGACCGGAATACCGCCGTAGACCAGGGCGGCCGAGGCAGACGCGCTCATGGTGTAGGGCGAGACGATGACTTCGTCGCCGGGGCCGATATGGGCGGCCCCCACGCCGGCATAGAGGCAGGAGGTGGCCGAGTTCATCGCTACCGCATGGCGTACGCCGAAGTAGTCGGCCCACTCCTTTTCCAGCGCCCGGATTTCCGGACCGCCGTTGAAGTCCGGACTCCATGTGCCGAGGAATTGCGACAGGACGCCGCGGTCGAGCACGGCGAGCACGGCCTGCTTTTCTTCTTCGCCGAGGGTGCGGTAGATCGGGAAGGGCTTTCGGCGTAGCGGTTGCCCGCCCAGGAGCGCAAGCTTGGACATGGTCATCTCGTTTCGTTGTCGACCCAGCCGCGGCCGACGAGGATGTAGCGGTCGTCGGGAATATCCGGCTGGCGGTTGGGTGTGATGCGGAAGTCGCAGGGGCCTCCGCTTGCAAGGCGCACGTCGTCAACACCGGGGGCGTCGGCGTGGTGGGCTACCGAATCCTGCAACTCCCATCGCCCGTTGCGCTGCGCCCAGGCACGCGGATCGCGCTGGGCATCGATCAGGGCGTCGAACTCCGCGCGTTCCATGCCGAGCCAGTCGAGGAACAGGGGCAGATCCTGTGGCGGCCGTGCGGCATGATCCAGCGCCAGGCGGATGCCGGCTTCGCGGCTGAGGCGTTTGAGCCGGATTTCCCGGCAGGCATGGTCGGTGGCTTTGCCGTAACCCCATTTAAGGAACTTGATGTGGTCGTGCAGGCCCGAATAATGGAAACAGTCCACGTCGTTGTAGCTGTCGAAGGTACGCTGCTGGGCCGCGGTTTCGTAGCCGTAGAGGTCGAGCATGGCTTCGTGCTGGGCTTTGCTGTCCCAGGGGAGGTAGTTTCCCAGATAGATGCCGCGGACGCCGCTGGCGGCGATCTCGCGGTCGCTCGGGTAGGCGAAGGGCGCTACCTCTTCCTGGGTCAGCCGGCCTGCGCTCTGCTGCGCCAGCTCTTCGGCTTCGAGGCCCATCAGGTCGTGTTCCTTGCGGTACTTGCGCGTCATTTCGACTTCGTCGGTGTGGGAAAACATGCCCACTTGATCGAGGCCTTGATGCGCACCCCAGATCACCAGCGGAATCCTGAAGCGCGCCGCCACCTGAACGGGAAAGGAGGTCGTACCGGCAAGACAGTGCCAGTACAGGCTGCCGCGCAGTCGCAGCGTTTCGAGGGTGATTTTCTTCACCGTCTGCGGGGCCACGGTCTGGCTCAGAATGTCGCAGCCGAGGCGGGTGCGCAGCAGGGCCAGATTGCGGATGCCGCGCCGGGTGTTGTAGTGCTTGTTGTAGGTGACCAGCAGCGGATGCAGGCCCAGCACGTGTTTCACCGTGTGGACGATGAACCAGGAGTCGCGCGCGCCGCTGACCGGGATGACGCAATCGTGGACGCTGCGTTTGCGGCTGCGGTAGGCGTCGGCCAGTTTTTTCAGATCGTCGAGGCGTGCCGCCCAGTCGAGGGTGTATTTCTCTTCATGGACGCGGCAACCGCTGCACACGCCTGCGTTGTCGAAGGTGAGGTGGAGCGGGTGGTTCTCCGGGTAGAGGCAGCGCGTGCAATATCTCATACGGGGTCCGCGGGCAGCTTGTTGAAGCGCTCGGCGTCGAGTCGGGTTTCGTCGGCCATGGCAAGTCGGCCGGAATCGAGGAAGCCGGCGTCCGGGTAGTTCGCCGGCGAATCCAGCCGCATCGCGTGGCCTGCCGATTGCATGTGTCGTTTGGCGACGATGACGCTGTGCTCCGTGTAATGCAGCATGTTCGCCGCCGCCACGGCTGAGGCACCGGCCGCGAGGGCCGCCGCCAGATGCGCGGGATGGCCGGCGCCACCGGCGGCGATCAAGGGAATGCGGATACGGGGTGCGCAGTAGCGGATCAATTCCAGGTCGTAGCCTTGGCGGCTGCCATCCCGGTCGATGCTGTTGAGCAGGATTTCGCCGGCCCCGTGGGATTGCATGACGGACAGGGTTTCCTCCAGGCTGCGCGGCACGGCCGTTGTGCCGCCGGCGGTCAACACCTGCCAGCCGGAGGACGTGCGGTGTGCGTCGACCGACACCACTACGCACTGCTCGCCGAAGCGCGAAGCGAGCCGGTCAACCAGATCGGGATCGCGGCCGGCGGCGCTGTTGACGCAGATTTTGTCGGCCCCCGCCGCGAGCAGGGCGGATGCGGCGGTGACTTCTGCAATGCCGCCGCCGACGGTCAGCGGCGTGCGGCAGACGGCGGCGCAGCGGCGCACCAGCGCCGGATCGATACTGCGTTGTTCGCTGCTGGCGGAAATGTCGAGCAGGACGATTTCATCGGCGCCCCAGCGATCCAGATATTCGACAGCAATTTCCGCCCGGCCCAGCGGCAGATAGCGGTGGAACTGGAGACTTTGCACGGCGATGCCCTGGCGCACCGGCACCAGGCCGATCAAGCGGGGCTTAAGCATGACCGTCTCCATGGTGAACCGGCGTGTTCCCGGCAACGAAGGCGAGGAAATTTTTCAGCAATGCCGCGCCGGCGTACTGGCTCTTTTCCGGATGGAATTGGACGCCGAACAGGTGCCCGCGCTGGAAGGCCGCCAGCCCCTTGCCACCATAATCGAAGATGGCACAACTGATGTCGAGACTGGACAGCGTGAGGTGATAGCTGTGATCGAAGAAAAAATGGCTACCCGGTGCGATGTCGTGGAACAGTACGTTTTCCGGGTCGGCATGCACTTCGTTCCAGCCGACATGGGGAACCCGCAAATCGCCTTTCGGCTCGAGCTGCACTACATGGCCCTCGACCAGCGACAGGCCGCGGTAAAGCCCGCCTTCAGTGGAGTCTTTGGCGAGCAGTTGCATGCCCAGGCAGATGCCCAGCAGGGGCTTGCGGTCGCGGTCCACCCAGCGATGGATGGCTTTGTCGAGACCTTGTGCGGCCAGGCGTTCCATCGCCGGTCGGAAGGCGCCGACGCCAGGGAGGATCAGCCCCGCGCAGGCATCCAGGTCATCGGAGGCGCTGGAGAGAACGGCCGCGGCGCCCAGTCGCGTCAAGGCGGCGCATACCGAGCCGGTATTGCCCATGCCGTAATCTATGATGCCGATTTTCATCGTCAGGTCCGGTCGATGTCTACGGCGAGTTGCCAGGTCCCGTCAGGCGCTTTTTTCCAGATGTCCTGTCCTCCCCGCTGGGATTCCACGACCTCCCAGAACGTGCGCTCGTCGATGCCAAGGTAATCGCAATAGCGGCGAATGAACGAAGGGTCGCACTTGCCGTCGTAGCGCTTGACCAGTTCGATGCCGGCGGCGCGGTCGTAAAGTCCGGCATTGATGCCTTCCACGACCTGGTCGGTGACGCGCCCGTAACCGTACTTGATGTATTTGATCATCTGGTTGACGGTGACGAAGTCCTCGTCGAGTGCGGTGTAACCGTTGATGTCGCCGATCGCTTCGGGCGGTTCGGTGCGAATTTTCAGCCCATGCTCGATGGCGATGCGGGCATTCTCGTACTGGTTGAAGTTGGGGATGTAGTAACCCAGATAGACCAGCCGCAGTTCGGCCATCCCCATTTCCTCGACGCTCGGGTAGCGGTAGAAGTGCAGATCCTGCGCCGCGATGTCGGCGGGCGCCAGTTCGTCTATGCCGCTGGCGATGGTGTTGCCCTTGCGCAGGTTGCCGGCGTCGCCGTCGTAGCCGCTGGTCCGCTCACCGATGGTGAAGGACGGATTCTCGCCGTAGAAGACCAGCGGTATTTGCCAGGCGATGGCGGCGTGGATCGGGATCGCGTAGAGCGCCATCTCGGTGGACTTGCACCAGTTGGCATAGCGCAGGAAGCCTTGCAGCATCAGCGCCTTCCAGACCTGCGGGTTGAGGCTCAGGCTGAGGGTGTCGAAACCCAGCTCGATCAGGTTGGCCAGGTTGTCGGCGCCGCGTTCGGCCTGCTGCTCGGGCGGATAGACACAACTCACCAGCAGGGGCTTCAGGCCCAGTTCGTCGCGGGCATGGAGAGCCTGGCGGGTGCTGTCCTTGCCGCCGCTGACCGTGACGATGCAGTCGTAGCCGTGGCGGGCGTGGGCCTTGCCCCAGCGGGCGATTTCCTCGATCTCGCGCTGACGGGCGTCCCAATTGATGGCTTCGTTGGCCTTGGCTTCGGCATGGCGGCAGGGCAGGCAAACGCCCTCGTCGTCGAACACGATGTTCGGCCGGGTATCGGGATTGACGCAGCGTTTGCAGTAGCGCATGGCTGTCCGGCCGCTAGTTTGCAGCGGCGGTTTTTTCCATCAGGAACCAAGTCTCGTCGCCGTGCAGGAAACGCGGGTCGCGCCGGTATTTGAAACCATAGGCGAGCAGGCGCAGGTCGGGATGGCGTTCCATGATTTCGCCGGCGAAGTCGCGCTTGAACAGGCGCTCCTCATGTCCCCGGTAAGGGATGCTGACCGGGGTCGGGTTGTAGTACTCGACCATGCAGACATACCTGCGGCTGCTGGCGTAAATTGCGTCGTAGACCGTCCCCAGATGCTCCGGGTTGATGTGGATCAGCACCCCCTTGATGAAGGCCAGGTCGTGGCTGTCGCGCGGCGCGTAATCGAGAATCGACTGGTGGCGCACATCGACATAGCCGAGAGACCCGAGTTCGGCGGCGGCCTGCGCATTGATTTCGATGGCGGCCAGCGTGGCTGCCGGCAGCAGTTGCCGTAGCGCGCGCAGATTCATGCCGATGTTGGCGCCGAATTCGATCACCGAGCCGATTCGCTGGGCATGGCCGAGGATTTCCGAGAACAGCGACAGGTTGGCGGCCAAAAGCTCGGGTGCGTTGTTGCGGCCGATGTATTCGTTGCCGAAGTCGCCAGCCCAGAAGGCTTCCTGTTCGGTCTTGAAGGACGATTGGTCAGACATAGGTTTTCCTTGTGTGCGGCGAGGGAAGCACCGAATAAGTCCGTTCGCATTGAGCCTGTCCCCCAAGGGGATTTCCTCCGGGGCGCCGAAATGCGCGCCCGCAAAATCAAGGGCTTCGACAAGCTCAGCCCGAACGGTGGGTACTTGTTCAGTGTTTTCCTAGGCTTCACCGAGAAGTTTACGAATTTCCTCGACCACCGCCGCCGTAGCGCAACCGGCCGGCGGGAGACTCCCGGAAGATACTCCGTCGATGCTTTGGCGATCAGGGCCAAAAAGTAGCTTTTCGAGCACAGTTCGCAGTTTGTCCGGGTCATAGACGGCAATGCTGCGGCCGCTGCGGTTGCTCGGCAGCGGATCGAGTCCTTTCAAATCCGGTTGTAGGCTGACCACCGGACAACCCATCAGCGTCGCTTCATAGAGCAAAGCCGAATTCATGCCCAGCACCAAGTCCGCACTCAGGGCCGCTTCGAGCTGATCCTGCGTCTTCCAGATAGCGACACGAAAATCGTCTTCTTGAATTTCGGCAAACTTGTCGTCGGATTCCCGCGGGTGCGGACGCAGGGCCAGGATGATCGGCGTGCCGTGCTTTTTTGCCAGATGCGAGAGGGCGGCGCAGGTGAGCGCCAGTACGTCGTGTTCGTCGAAACCGAGGGCGGCCCGCGCGGCTTCCGGGCTGCCGTGAATGTCGGCAAAAGGCTGGGAAACGAACAGCACCAGACGTGCGTCGGCGTCCGCTCCGATCCCGCTTCTCAAGGCGCGGCGACGTTGCGGCGTGAAACGGTCATGGGCCAGTGCCAGCCGGTCGAACGCGGGTTGTCCGGTGACGACCAGGCGGTCGGCGGGAAATCCCTCGTCGATCATCTCGCGACGGGCCAGTTCGTCCATGACGGCGAGCCTGTCGGCAAGCACCCGCCGGCCGTCGGCGAGGAAGCGACGCCGGTAGTTGCTCCAGAAGTCGAGGACGGCCAGCGAGGGGATGCCTTTGCTTTGCGCCCGGGCCACGGCGTCCAGTTCGAGGTTCTCGGCATTCACCGACGTGGCTGCCAGCAGCAGGTCCGCGTCCGCCAGCGCGGCGGCCAGGCCGCCGGCTTCGATTGCCGCGATGCCCTGCGACTGCCAGAGCGAGACCGCCTGGGCATAGGCGCAGGGAATCACCCGGTAGCGCCCTTCGTCGAGCAGCGCCCTGACCACGGGGGCCAGTGCCGCCGCCCCGCCCGGATCGCCGGCGACAGCGACGACGGTCGGGCGCGAGGCCGCGTCGCGATTCATCGGCCTACCGCAACGGCCAAGCCGCCCCGTTTCGCCGACAGCCTTGCCGCCTCGGCGACCGCCAGCGTTTCCAGGGCGTCTGCGGCGGAACACAGTGGTGGGCGGCGCTGCGCCACCGCGGTCAGCAGGTCGCCGGCGGCGAGCAACAGGGTGTCGCGCATATCCACTTCGCCGCTTTCCTGTTCCAGCAGCGCCCGATAGCCGGAGTAGCGTGGGCTGTCGCCGGCCAGATCGAGCTGAAAACGGTGGCCGGAGTCGAAAATCCGCAGTCGGCCCCGGGAACCCAGCAGGTCGATCTCGAACAGGCTGTAGTCGCGGTGATCGAGGGCGGTCAGAGTGCCGACGGCGCCGCCGGCGAATTCCAGCCGGGCATCCAGGGTCGGGTCGTCGCCGTTCTCGCCGAGCGCGTCGAAGCCGCGCACGGCGGCGATTTCGCCGGCGAACATGCGCGCCCAGTCGATCCAGTGGGTGCCGTTGTGCAGCGTGCCCTTGGTGTAGCAGCCGCGGATCTGGCGCAGTTCGCCGAGCAGACCGTCTCTCACCCGCTGCGCCAACTGGCGCTGTCCCCGGGCATAGCGTCGGGAGTAGTTCACGGCAACGACAATGCCGCGGGCTTCGGCCTGCGCGACCAGGGTGCGGCCGTCCATGCAGCTCAGGGCCAACGGTTTCTCGGCGAGCACGCCGCGGACGCCGGGTGTCGCCAGGACCTGGGCAAGAATCGCCGCATGCGTGGCGTCGGGGGTGCAGATGCTGACCAGTTCCGGGCGCACGCGGTCGAGCATCTGGCCCACGTCGGTGAAGTGTGCGGCCACTTGCCAGCGCCGGGCGCAGCGCTGCGCCCGCTCGGCGTTGGCGTCGCAGACGGCGGCCAGTTCGACATCGGCGCAGGCGCTCCAGGCGCCGGCGTGGGTGTAGATGTCGGTGATGCGCGGATCGTCGGCAAAGGCGCTGCCGATGTTGCCGCAGCCGATGAGGACGGCGCGCAGGGCCATTCAGAGCATGTCCCAGGACAGCGGCGTGCCGCGGGCGATGTCGCGACCGGCCTTCTTGCCCAGAAATACGTCCAGATGCTTCGGGGCCAGCCCCAGCCCCGGACGGATCGCGCGCAGATTGTCGGGCGTGAACGCTTCGCCGGCCTTGACGTCGGCCACCACATAGAGCGAACGGCGGAAGGCGAGGGAATTCTTCTCCGCCGCCGTGGGACCGTAGCGGACGCTGCCGAGCGACTGCCAGGCGCGTTCACTTTCGACGACCAATGCACGCAGTTCTTCCGGCTCCAGGGAAAAGGCCGAGTCCACGCCGCCGTCGGCGCGGCGCAGGGTGAAGTGCTTTTCGATCACGCATGCCCCGAGGGCGACGGCGGCCACGGCCACGCCGACGCCCATGGTGTGGTCGGAGATGCCCACTTCGCAGTCGAACAGCGTGCGCAGATGGGGGACGGTGAGCACATTGCTGTTCTCCGCCGTCGCCGGGTAGGTGCTGGTGCATTTGAGCAGCACCAGTTCGCGGCAACCCGCCGCCCGTGCGGCGCGCACGCTCTCGTCGAGTTCGGCCACCGTGGCCATGCCGGTGGAGACGATCATCGGCTTGCCAGTGGCGGCAATGCGGCGGATCAGCGGCAGGTCGGTGTTCTCGAAGGAGGCCACCTTGTAGCAAGGGGCGCCGAGTTGTTCGAGAAAGTCGACGGCGGTTTCGTCGAAAGGGGTGGAAAAGGGAATCAGTCCAAGCGTCCGGCAGCGCTCGAAGATCGGCCCGTGCCATTCCCAGGGGGTGCTCGCCTCTCGGTAGAGATCGTAGAGACTGCGTCCGTTCCACAGGCTGTTGCCGTCCTGGATCGAAAAGCCGGCGCCGGCGATGTCCAGCGTCATGGTGTCCGCGGTATAGGTTTGCAGCTTCAGCGCATGGGCACCGGCGGCGGCGGCGGCCTCGACGATGGCCAGCGCGCGTTCCAGCGACTGGTTGTGGTTGCCGGACATTTCGGCGATCACGAAGGGGGGCTGGTCGCGGTTGACGAGGCGATGGGCGATTTTCATGATCTTCAGTTGACGTTGAGAACGAACTCGGCCGCTTCCCGCACGTAGCCGGCGGCGCAGAAAACCGATTGGGAGCGTCGGTTGTCGGCCTTGATGCGGGCCTTGAGGCGGGCGACGCCAGGCCGGTTCAGCCTCAACCAGTGCGTCCCGGCCCTCAGCAATTGCTCGCCCCGGCCCTGACCGTGGCAACCGGGTACCAGATAAATGGACACTTCGGCCTCCGTGTCGTTGATGTCGTACCGTAGCACACCCACCGCGGCGTCGCGGTCTGCGCCGATCAGCAGGACGCGCCGGGGATCGGCCAAGGTGGCCTGCAGCCAGGCCAAATGGCGGTCGAGGGCAATCGGTGTCGGATCGAAGCTGGGCAATCGGTTGATTTCGGCATTGCGCCAGGCGAGAAGGTTTTTCGCGTCGTCCAGCCGGGCGTGGCGCAAGTCCAGTGCCAGCGGCAGCAGGGCGGCGGCGACGCGCCCGCAACCCCGTCCGTCGCAGAGTCGCGCGGCGATGCGGGCGCAACTTTCGCGCAGCCAGGCATTGGACGAGAGCAGCCGCAGGGCATCGGCGTAGTCGGCCGTTGTGGGCCGGGTGCCCAGATAGACCTGCCCGCCGCGCCGGGCGACGCTTTCGGCGATCAGCCGCTGGTTTTCCGCAATCGCGGTGACGATCGACGGCAGACCCAGGCAGGCCCGCTCCCATGTGGAAATGCCGCCGGCGCCGATGGCCAGATCGCAGGACGCCATCAGTCCGGGCATGTCCTCGCAGTATTCGATCAGCTGGAGTCGGGGATGCCGCGCGTAATGCTGCATCAGCGCATCGCGATGGGGATTCGATTTCCCCAGTACCACGCTGGCCTGAATGCCTTCAGGCGTGCCTGCGATGAAGCCCTCGATGGCTTTCGCCGTTTCGCCGCCCGGGTCGGCGCCGCCGAAACCGATCAGCACATGCTCCATGCGGCCCGAGTATCGCCGGATTCCCCGCGCGGCGGCGAACCCGGCGCGCAGCAGGGCGTAGCGGGGACCCAGCAGACGACGGCAGCCGTGCGGTGTCCGATCCCGGTAGGCGTTGTCGTCATCGAGGACGTTCTGGTCCAGCAGCACCTCGCAGTCGTGACGGCGGCCGATGTCGTCGATCGCGCAGCGGGCGCCGAACGCCGGCGCCACGGCGCGTTCCCAGTCTGCGTCGAGGCTGTAGTGGTCTACCATCAGCCAGTCGAAACGCTCGCCGCCGAGCGCGGCCTGCATCTGTTCGATCTCCTGCGCCGGCGACGCTTCCGCATCGGGAAGGCGCCTTACCTCGTGCCCCTTGGCTTCCAGCCAGTCGCACAAATGGCCCGGCGCTTCCCGGCAAAAGAAAACGGTTTGCTCGCCACGAAGTTTCAGTTCGTCCGCCAGGGCGGCGCAACGGACCACGTGCCCGCTGCCGATGGCGCTGGAGGCGTCGGCACGGAAAGCGAAGCGCATGAAAGTTTTTGCTCCGCTCAGGAGGGCTCTGCCGCCAGCAGGCGCCAGAGCAGTTCGGCCCGCTGCCAGTCTTCCTCGGTGTCGATGTCCTGCACGCGATGCCGGGGCAGCATCACCGGCGCCGCGCGTTCGGAGAAGATGCGTTCCTCTTCCTTCCAGGCGCGTGGCGTACCCCAGTAGAACTGGCCGGCGTCGTGCAGGGCTTCCGGCAGATCCTGCGAGCGGGTGGGGAAGTGTTCGGGGAAAATCATCCGCACGCCCTTGCCTTCGCGCAACAGGCCGCGAAACACCGGATAGGGGAAGGTGGTGGCGGCGAAGGCGAAATCCATTCCCGGCTGTTGCAGCAGGCGCCAGCCTGTGCGCAGGTCGTCGGCATGGACGAAAGGGGCCGTAGCGTAGATGCAGCAGACCGCTTCCAGAGGCCAGCCCTGTGCTTCCGCCCAACCGATGGCGTGGCGGATGACGGGAATGGTGGCGGTATGGTCGTCGGCAAGTTCCGGCGGGCGGCGCAGGGACTCACCGCCATGCTCGCGGCCGACGGCGAGAATCTCGTCGTCTTCGCTGGAGACCAGGATGCGGTCGAACTGGCCGCTCGCCGTCGCCGCGCGCAGCGAGTGGGCGATCATCGGCAGGCCGGCGAAGAGTTTGACGTTCTTGCGGGGAATGCGTTTGCTGCCGCCGCGCGCCGGGACGATGGCGATCTTCATTGCAGCGCCTCGGCGAGGGCCGCAGCGACTTGGCTCTGCGCGTCCTCGGTCAGTTCTGGAAACAGCGGCAGGGTGATGGTTTCGCGGTAGTAGCGCTCGGCTTCCGGGAACATGCCGGGGACAAAACCCAGCCGGCGGTAGTCGGGCTGCAAATGGACCGGGATGTAATGCACGTTGACCCCGATGCCGGCGGCACGCAGGGCTTCGAATACGGCTCGCCGGCGTGCCGCGGCGACGCGCACCACGAACAGATGCCAAGCCGAGGCGTCGTCGGCCCCTGCGGCGGGAAGGGTGGCGGGCAGCGTGGCGAGGAGCTCGCGATAGCGACCGACGAGTTGCCTCCGCTGCGCCAGGAACTGAGGCAGGCGCTTTAGCTGGCTGCTGCCCAACGCGGCCTGCAGGTCGGTCATGCGGTAGTTGTAACCCAGTTCGATCTGCTCGTAGTACCAGGGGCCGTCCGGCTCGCCGCCCATATCTTTCGGATCGCGGACGATGCCGTGGGAACGCAGTCGGGCCAGGCGTTCGGCGAGGGCCGCAGCGCGGGTGGTGAGCAAGCCGCCTTCGCCTGTGGTGACCATTTTCACCGGGTGGAAACTGGTGACGGCGATGTCCGAATGGCGGCAGGCGCCGACCCGGTCGCCCTGGCCGTCCTCGGCGCCGAAGGCGTGACAGGCGTCTTCGACGACATGGAAACCGAACTCCTGCGATAGTTCGCCGATGGCCTCCATGTCGCAGCAGCGGCCGGCAAAATGCACCGGGATCACCAGCTTTGGCAGCGTTCCGTCGCGGCGTGCGGCGTGCAGTTTGTCGGCCAGACACCGGGGGTCCAGATTGACGCTGTCGGGCTCCACGTCCACAAAGTCAACGTCGGCCCCGCAGTAGCGGGCGCAGTTGGCCGAGGCGACGAAAGTGATCGGGCTGGTCCAGACCCGGTCGCCGGGACCGATGCCGAGGGCGAGGCAGGCCAGATGCAGGGCGGCGGTACCGCTGCTGACAGCCACTGCATGCGGTGCGTCGCAGAGCGCGGCGGCGGCAGTTTCGAACTGCGGGACGGCCGGCCCCTGGGTCAGCCAATCCGAGTCCAGCACCGCCAGCACGGCGGCCTTGTCGGCGGCGGAAATGGATTGGCGGCCGTAGGGGATCATGCGAGCTCGTTGAGCTTGCCGATTTCCGGGATGTTCAGGAAATGCGGGTTGATGTCCGAGGAATACTTGAACCCGGCATCTACCAGCGTGCCGGATATGCCGAGGGCGTTGGTCGAGTATTCGCGATCCTCAATGAAGCGGATACTCGGTGTGATGACGTAATGATCGGAAAATTCCAGGGTGTGCAGGCTGTCGTCGCGGGAGATCATCAACTCGTGCAGCTTCTCGCCGGGGCGGATGCCGATGATGCGATGGGGCAGTTGCGGCGCCATCGCGGCGGCCAAGTCGGTGATGCGCACCGACGGAATCTTGGGGACGAACAGCTCGCCGCCGTACATGCGGCCGAAGCCCTGGACGACGAAGTCCACGCCCTGTTGCAGGGTGATCCAGAAGCGGGTCATGCGCGCGTCGGTGATCGGCAGGTCTTTCGCGCCGCTGTCGATCAGCCGTTTGAACAACGGCACTACCGAGCCCCTGGAACCGACCACATTGCCGTAGCGGACCACGGCAAAGCGGGTCGGGTGGTTGCCGGTGATATTGTTGGCGGCAATGAACAGCTTGTCGGAAAGCAGCTTGGTGGCGCCGTAGAGGTTCACCGGGCTGGCCGCCTTGTCGGTGGACAGTGCGATGACTTTTCCGACGCCGTTTTCGATGGCGGCATGGATCACGTTCTCGGCGCCGTTGACGTTGGTACGGATGCACTCGGTGGGGTTGTATTCGGCTGCCGGCACCTGCTTCAGGGCGGCGGCATGGACCACGTAGTCGATGTTGCGCATGGCCTGCACCAGGCGCTCCCGGTCGCGCACGTCGCCGAGAAAAAAGCGCATCCGCGGATCGTCGAAATCCTGCTGCATTTCGTACTGCTTGAGTTCGTCGCGCGAGAACACCACCACGCGGCGCGGGTTGTGCTGCTTCAGCAGCGTGCGAATGAAGCGGCGACCGAAAGATCCGGTGCCGCCGGTGACGAGCACTGACCGGTCATTAAACATGGTTGTCCCCTCGGGGTTGGACAGAATACGTCCTTTTAACGTATCAGACCGTGAACGGATGCCCGCAAATGCAGGGGGAAAGCCGGTTAATTAACGGTAGGACAAAAACGGTGGATGCATTTCTCCGCGCGCTGGCGGAAAGCGGCACGGCAGGTGCGCCAAAGAAGTCAGCCGCGCAGGAGCTGCAACGCAATCTGCGGTAGCGCTTTGGCTTGCGCCAGCATGGCGGTGGAGGCTTGCTGGAGAATCTTGCTGCGCACCAGTCCAGCGGTTTCCTGGGCATAGTCGGCATCCATCGTCCTTGAACGGGCGGCGGAAACGTTAATGTTGGTTTCCTGGAGGTTGTGGATGGCCGAGTCGAAACGCGACAGCTGTGCACCGATCTCGGCCCGCTGTGCGCGTACATATTCCATCGCGTCGTCCACCCTCAGCAGGGCGGCTTCGGCTGAGGCGCTGACATCGGTGCCGCTGAGGCCCAGTACGGCGACTCCGACCGCTCCTACCTGGGAGAGAATGGTCTGGTTCGAATCGGACCCCACCTGAAAGGCCAGCGCAGTGGTTGTGGATGCGCCGATACCCACTTGTTCAAAGTTGAGCGTGAATCCGGTGACTTCCGAATCTATGATTTTGCTGCCTTTGTCGTTGACCACCGTATCGGCCGTCAGCGCAATCCCGTTGTCGGCGTCGAGCCCGCCGACTGCTCCGGTATCGGTATTGGTGAGATCGATACGGGTCTTGATGAAGTTCACGCCGTCGTCGCGGAATTCCTGTAGAAAACTGGCTTCGGTATAGGCGGGGTTGCCGGCGCCGGTGCCGAAAAAATGGTCGAAGGCGCCGCCAAGGCCGGACTGGTCCTGGTGTTCGTTGAGGTACACCATGAATTCCTTGATGCCGTCGGTGGCTCCCGCATCCTTCATCTTTTGGTGCAGGAAACGCACCGCGGCGTAGCCCGTAGAGTAGTGGGCCGAATCCAGTGCCCAGGTCGGCGTACCGCCGCTGTCGGCGATGTTGTTGACCAGAGTTTGCAGGTCGTAGTCGCCGGCATCCACTCTGGCCACTGCGCCGCCAAAAATGGCCGTATGGCCCGTACCGCCGCTGCTGGCCTTGATTTGCAACGAGGTGGTGGGGCCGTTGTCGGTCGTCACCAGGCGGACGAAGTTTCCTGAGGCGCTGACCGCGATGTTGCCGGAAAGATTGACGTCGGCATTGATTCGGTTTTGCACGGCGGTGACGATTTCGGCCTGGGTGGCGGCGTTGTCGCCTGCCCCGCTAAACGTTTCTCCAGCCAGATCGATGGTGTAGTCGGTGCCGTTGTAGGTCAGGGTGAATTGTTTGCTGGCCGCTGAGGACAGATCGGTGGTCGCCGACAGGTTTGCGGTGCCGGTCAGCACGGCTCGCCCGGCGGCTCCTGCGGCTTCGGCGGCTTGAATATCGGTGGCGATACGCTCGTCGGCACCGTGGATGAATTCGGCCATCCCTTCGATGAACCAGTTGCTTGCCTGCGAGCTGACCGGGTTCAGCAGGGAACCGAAGTTCATCGCCCGGTACATCACCGCATGGACCAATTCATGCTGGATGATGCGGTCGTTGAAGAACGGCTCGGTGCCGCCGTTGGGCAGGTTGGGCGGGTTGAAGTCGGCCATATCCACTTGCAGCTTTAGATTCGAGCCCTTGCCCGAATAGCCGGCGAAGGAGCCTACGACCTGGGCCGCTACGCCCCCCGCGCCATCGGTGAAATCGGAAAGCTGAATGTCGATTTCGGCATCGTCGCCCGTGATGCCGTAGTACTGCTGGATGCGTGCTACCGAGGTTTCCAGCCAGCCCAGCTTGAGCCCATCCGTTACGGCCCGTTTGTCGGTATCTCCGGCAATGCTGGCGTCTGACTGGGCGAAAATCTTTTGTCCGTTGAAGGCTGCGGTCTCGCCGATTCGGTCAATTTCAGCCAGTAACTGATTGACTTCACCCTGGAGGGCTTTCTTGTCGCTGGCGCTGTTGGTTCCATTGGCCGCCTGAATGGCCAGCTCTCGAATCCGCTGGAGGTTGTCGTTGATGGTGTTGAGGGCGCCCTCGGCCGTTTGCAGCATCGACGTGCCGTCCTGGGCATTGCGAATCGCCTGACTGGTTCCGCGAACCTGCGTGGTCATGCGATCGCCGATGGCGAGCCCGGCGGCATCGTCCTTGGCCCCGTTGATGCGCAGGCCGGAGGACAATCTTTGCAGGCTGAGCTGCAAATCGGCTTGCGACCGCTGCATATGGCGGGTCGTGTTCAGCGCATAGAGGTTGGTGTTGATCTGCACGAATGATTATCTTCGGTCGCCGGTCAGGCCGGCCCTCAGATGCTTAAACGGCAGCGCCGAAAAAAACTTTAGGTGCTAAGGAACAAGCGGCGCAAGCAGATCAGGCGAACGTGTCGACGACGTTGCCGAGGTGGGGCGGGTTGTTGGTCTGAAGGGCGGCGGCCTGGATCAATTGTAGTGCGCCCTGCGCCTGGACGTCCAAGGCCTTGCGCAAAACCGCGACCTGTACCGCTTCGCCGGTGCGGGCTTGGCTCATTTGGGTGGCGACGGAGGCGAGTGCGGTGACGTCCATGGCGTTTCTCCTTGGCGGTCTTTACGGCCGGCTATAGGGATTCTTTAGCTCAAGGCGAGGCAAAGCGCGAGGCTTTCTGACCATTCGGGCAGACGGATGGCGGCGTCGCCCGCCAGGCGATCGCAGCACAGGCGGGAATTCGCTGGGCGCGGCGCGGGCAGCGGGTAGTCGCGACTCGGGATGGCTTGCAATTGACCGTGCCAGCCCATGGCCGACAGTATTCGCTCGGCGAAGCCGTACCACGAGGTCTGGCCGCCCGCGCTGAGGTGGTAGAGTCCCTCGGCGTGCCGAGTAGCGATCGCCAGTGCGCTGGCCTCGGCGATCATCCGGCTCCAAGTCGGTGCGCCGACTTGGTCGTCTACTACGCGGAGTTCATTCCTTTCGCGGGCCAATCGTTGCATGGTGCGCAGGAAGTTGCCGCCGCGCAGGCCATAGACCCAGGAGGTGCGGAAAATCAGGTGGCGGCCGCCGACTGCCTGGATCGCTTGCTCGCCGGCCAGCTTGCTGCGGCCGTAGGCGTTGCCGGGATGGGGGCGGTCGTCTTCGGTGTACGGTGCGGGCTTGGTACCGTCGAAGACGTAATCGGTGGAGTAATGGACCAGCAGGGCACCCAGCCGTTTCGACTCTTCGGCGAGGATTCCGGGGGCGGTGCCATTGATGGCCTCGGCGAGTGCGCTTTCATGTTCCGCCTGGTCCACGGCGGTATAGGCGGCCGCATTTACCACCAGTTGCGGCTTCAGTTCGCGGACGACGGTACGGAGCCGGTCGGCATCGGCGAGGTCGAGGCCATGGCGGTCGAAAGCGACGATCTCGCCGAGCGGCGCCAGGGTACGTTCCAGCTCCCAGCCGACTTGGCCGTTCCGGCCGGTAAGCAGAATGCGCATCAGGGATAGGCCTCGGCGTCGGCGAGCGATGCTCCCGCGGCGTCCTTGGCGGCGAGGGTCGGTTGTCCGGCGAGAGGCCAGTCGATGGCCAGGGCCGGATCGTTCCAGGCGAGGGTGCGTTCGTGTTCCGGATACCAATAGTCGGTGGTTTTGTAGAGGAACTCCGCATAGTCGGAGGTGACGCAGAAACCGTGCGCGAAGCCGGGCGGAATCCAGGCCATGCGCTTGTTTTCCGCCGAAAGGGTGAAGCCGACCCAGCGGCCGAACGTCGACGAATTGCGACGCAGATCCACAGCGACATCGAAAACCTCTCCGGCGATCACGCGGACCAGCTTGCCCTGCGGGCGTTCTACCTGGTAGTGCAGACCACGCAGGACGTTGCGCGCCGATCGCGAATGATTGTCCTGGACGAAATCAGCGTCGATCCCCAAGGCAGCAAGGCTGCGCTTGTTCCAGCTCTCAAAAAAGAATCCGCGCTCGTCACCGAACACCCTCGGCTCGATGACGACGATGTCGGCAATGGACGTGGCAACGGCGCGCATCAGAAAACTTTCTCCCGCAGCAGACTGGTCAGGTAGGCACCGTAGCCGTTCTTGGCGAGCGGTGCGGCAAGCGATTCAAGTGCCGCATCGTCGATCCATTTCTGCCGCCAGGCGATTTCCTCCGGGCAGGCCACTTTGAGTCCCTGGCGCTTCTCCAGGGTGGCGATGTATTGCCCGGCTTCGAGCAACGAGTCGTGGGTGCCGGTATCCAGCCAGGCCATGCCGCGCCCCATGATTTCGACATCCAGCAGGCCGAGTTCGAGATAGCGGCGATTGACATCGGTGATTTCCAGTTCGCCGCGCGGCGACGGCTTCAGTGCAGCGGCAATGTCGACCACCTGGTTATCGTAGAAATAAAGTCCGGTGACCGCGTAGCGCGATTTCGGCTGGACCGGTTTTTCTTCGATGCTGACAGCGCGTCGCTCGGCATCGAATTCGACTACGCCGTAGCGTTCCGGGTCGTGTACCGGATAAGCAAATACCGTTGCGCCGCAGTCCTGCCCGCTGGCCCGCTTCAGTTGCCCGGCCAGATCGTGGCCGTAAAAGATGTTGTCGCCCAGCACCAGCGCCGAAGGATTTCCGGCGATGAACGCGCGGCCGATGAGGAAAGCCTGTGCCAGGCCGTCGGGCGAGGGCTGTACGGCGTAGCTGAGATTGAGCCCCCATTGCCGGCCATCGCCGAGCAGCTGTTCGAAACGCGGCGTGTCCTGCGGGGTGGAGATCAGCAGGATGTCGCAGATTCCTGCCAGCATCAGCGTCGATAGCGGATAGTAGATCATCGGCTTGTCGTAGATCGGCAGCAGCTGTTTGGAAACCGCAAGGGTTGCCGGGTGCAGCCGGGTGCCGGCACCGCCCGCAAGAATGATGCCTTTGCGCTTCATGCCGTCCTCCGTTCCGCGTAATTCCGCTCAAGCCAGGTTTGATATTCGCCGCTCCGCACATGGCTGACCCAGTCGGGGTGGTCGAGATACCAGCGCACGGTTTTTTCGAGGCCGCTGGCAAAGCTTTCGCGCGGCGACCAGTCCAGCTCGGTTTTCAGTTTCCCGGCATCGATCGCATAGCGTCGATCATGACCCGGGCGATCGGCGACGAAGGTCTTTTGCGTTCGGTACGATTGGCCGTCGGCGCGCGGCCGGAACCTGTCCAGCAGTTCGCACAGCGTATCGACCACCTGCATATTGGTGCGCTCGGCATTGCCGCCGATGCAATAGGTCTCGCCGACACGGCCGCCTTCGAACACGCGCTTCAGTGCGCGAGCATGGTCTTCGACATACAGCCAGTCGCGCACATTGTCGCCCTTGCCGTAAATCGGTAGCGGCTTGCCGTCAAGGGCGTTGAGCAGCATCAGCGGGATGAGCTTCTCGGGGAAATGATAGGGACCGTAATTGTTCGAGCAGTTGGTCGCCAGCACCGGCAGGCCATAGGTGTGGTGCCAGGCGCGCACCAAGTGATCGGAAGCCGCCTTGGAGGCGGAGTAGGGCGAGCGTGGATCGTAGGCGGTGGTTTCGCTGAACTGCCCGGTCTCGCCGAGGCTACCGAAGACCTCGTCGGTAGAGACGTGGTGAAAGCGGAATCCCCGTTTTTCCTCTTCCGCGAGTCCGCTCCAGTAGGCCCGGCTGGCTTCGAGCAGGGTGTAGGTGCCGACGATATTGGTCTGGATGAAATCGCCGGGGCCATGGATGGAACGGTCGACGTGCGATTCCGCGGCCAGATGGATCACGCCTGCGGGGTGGTGGCGGGAGAACAGGGCATCCAGCGCCGCGCGATCGCAGATGTCGGTACGGGAAAACAGATGGCGCGGATCGTCGGCCACCGCGGCCAGGGATTCGAGGTTGCCGGCGTAGGTAAGTTTGTCGATGTTGACCAGACGATAATCGCTTTCGGCAATCAGCAGGCGAACCAGGGCTGAGCCGATGAAACCGGCACCGCCGGTGATGAACAGGGTTTGCATGATTTTTTTCTCAGGCAGCCACCACGCGGTTCTTGCCGGCGCGCTTGGCGAGGTACATGGCTTGGTCGGCTCGGTTGAGGACGGCGGCAGAGGCTTCGTCGTTGCCGAGCTCGGCGACACCGCAACTGAAGGTGATGAGCAGTTTTTCGTTTTTGTGCAAAAAGAATTTTCGCGTCAGTTCCCGCTGTACGCGGGCCATGGCGCTGACACCGGCATCCAACGGCGTGTCGGGCAGCAGGATGACGAATTCCTCGCCGCCGTAGCGGGCGAGCGTGTCTTGCGGCCGGATGGCTTCGCGCACTACCTGCGCCAGATGCTTCAGCGCTTCGTCGCCGGCTTCGTGGCCCAGGTTGTCGTTGAGGTGTTTGAAGTTGTCGATATCGAGCAGGGCGACGCAGAGGGAAACGCTTTGGCGGCGAGTCCGTGCGACCTCGCGCTCCAGTGCTTCATCCATGCCCTTGCGGTTGAGGGTGCCGGTGAGCGCGTCGATACGGACCATATCGCTGGTCTGCGCCAGTTCCTCCTGGAGTCGGGCGACCTCTTTTTCCGCTTCGTCGACGCGCAAGCGCATTTCGCTCAGGTCATCCCGCGACTTGAGCGCAGAGAATTGGATGGTGCGCGTTTCGCGCATGACCTCGTCGAGTACGTCGGTCAACTCAGCGATGTCCTGTGCAGCACCGACACGGCTGGCGCAGCGTTCCATTTTCTGGTGATAGTCGCCGGTGGTTGCGGACATGTCGGCGAGGCGGTCGACGAATGTTGCCAACATTGATCTGAGTCGATCGCGGGCATCGTTGAGACTTTTCTTCAGCGTGCTTTGTTTATAGATCAGGTCGCGCAGGCGACGCTCGACGTCGTCGAGGCGGCGCAGATTGAGCGGTTGATTCACCAGGTCGGAGACAACGGCGACCTGCCCCTGTAGCCATTCGTCGTCGATTACCAGTTCGTCGATGTTTTCGACCAGCAGTCGCAACAAGCTCAACAACGCCGCCTTCAGTTCGGCCTGATCCTCGGCGATGAAATGCAGGCGATAGATGAATTTTTTCAGCCGCACCGAGAAACTGTGGACTTGCGCGGTGATTTCCGGGCTGCGGATTTCGGTCGACAGTTGTGCCGCTTCCTCCGCCAAATCCGGGGCATCGGCAAGTAAAGGCGGCAGTGCGTTATCGAGAATCAGGGCAATCAGCTCGCGCCATTCGGCACCGCCGCGTTCGGCGGAGGGCGCGACCGCCCTCGGGGGGGCACTCGTCGTGGCTGCCGGTAGGACGATATCGCCAGGCATTTCGGCGAGCGGCTGCGCAGAATCTTCCGGTGCGCGCGCCCAGTTTCGCAGCAGACCCTGTAGGCGCTGGAAGAGCAAATCCGGGGTGGCCGACGCGGCAAGTACACGATCCATGGCCTCGCGTTTCTGCGCAGTGGTCACCCCCGTGCTGCGTGCGTCCAGCTGCCCCATCAGTTCGCGCAACAGGGCCGACCAGTTGGGGGGCGATGCGCCCAACTTGGTGAATGCCTCACTGAGCGCCTGCTTCAGCGAAACCCAGTTCTTCTCAGCGATCGACTGGTCGAGCAGCCGGCCCAGGCGCAACTGTTCGGGAACCTCGCGCGGCATTGCGGCGGCGATACTCTTCAACCGGCGCTCCGGGAATACCTCTGTCGGTGGCGTGCCGCTGATTTCGTGATAAAGCGCGAGATAGTTGTCCGGCGTCGGCGGAATCCGCCGCTGGGCGAGGCGCCGCAGAACTTCGCGGGCTATTTCGGACGGCTGGGTGAAGTCGGGCATCGGGCTCGGCGTTATCTGTTTGTGCTGTTTGCGGCGGGGGCTATTGTACTAATCCGTGCTCTACGCCGTAGCGGATCAATTCCGCCGTGGTTTCGAGGCGCATTTTCTCCAGCAGTCGCTTGCGGTATTCGCTGACTGTCTTCACGCTTAGATTGAGCTCCTCGGCAATTTGGGTGAGCGTTTTGCCTAAGGCAATCCGAACCAGGACCTGATATTCCCGGTCGGTGATGCGCTCATGGGGCATTTTTTCATGATCGTCGGCAATCGCCGCGGCGAGCTGCTCGGCCAGCGTCGGGCTGATGAAGCGCTTGCCAGCGGCGACCTGGCGGATTGCGGTAACCAGCAATTCCGGGGCGCTCTGCTTGGTCAAGTAGCCGGCGGCGCCGGATTTGATGGCGCGCACGGCATAGTGCTCCTCCGGGTGCATGCTCAGCATCAGCACCGGTTGACGGGGAAATTCCTTCTTAAGTTGCTTCAAGGTATCGATGCCGTTGCGGTTGGGCATCGAAACGTCTAGCAAAAAAACATCCCAGCGCTGGTTGCGCGCCAGACGCAAGGCATCGGCGCCGTCGTCGGCTTCGCCGGCGATCACCAGATCGTCGGTTTCGGAAAGTATCTGCCGCAGGCCCTGGCGCACGATGGCGTGGTCGTCGGCGATCAGCACATGGATTTTTTCGGACATGGTCAGAACAGGTTTTGCTGAATGGCTTCTTCGCCCGGAGGTTGTGCGCTGGAAAAGTGTAGCGGCAGGCGCAAGGCGATGTGGGTGCCGCCCTGTTCGCCCGCTTCGATACGGAATTCGCCGCCCAGGCTGCGGCTGCGTTCGCGTATGCCGCGTATGCCGAAGGATTTCGGCTTGTTTATCTCACGCTCTGAAATACCGCGGCCATTGTCGCGCACTTCCAGCACCAGATGACGGCCATCGCGGTAAAGGCGCAGGGCCACCAACGATGCATGGGCATGTTTGGCGACATTGGTAAGCGCTTCCTGGACGATGCGGAACAGCGCGAGCGAGCGTTGTTCGTCGAGATCGATGTCGTCTTCGCACTGGAACCGGCAGCCGATGCCGGTTCGCTGCGCGAAGTCTTCGGCCTGGCATTCAAGGGCAGCCTGGAGCCCGAATTCCTTGAGGATGCCCGGCCGTAGCTCACGGGCGACCCGACTGGCGGTACCCATCGCCTGGTCCAGCAAGGCCTCGATGGCCTGGGCTTTTTCCGCCAGATGGGGGGTTTCCCGCGGCAGCTTGCCGGCAAGCAGCGCTGCTTCGATCTTGATCGCGACCAGGATGCTGCCCAACTCGTCGTGGATGTCGCGGGCAATGCGTTCGCGTTCCTCTTCCTTGGCGGCTTCCAGGTACGAGGACAGCTCGGCCAACTGCTCCCGCGAGCGTCGTAGCGCTGCTTCGGTCTCTTTGCTGCGCGTGATGTCGGTGGCGATGCCATGCCAATGGATGCTGCCGTCGGACAGCCGTTGCGGCGAGGAGCGCAGATTGGCCCACTTGCTCTTCTGATGGCCGCGGTGGCGAATGCGTCCCTCCCAGTTGAAGATGGCAAGCTCCTCGGCCGATGTCGATAGCGCAGCAAGCAACGCCGCCCTATCTTCGGCGGCAATCACGTCGATGAAACGGTCGAAGCCGCCCAGCAGTTCGTGGGGATTAAGTCCCAGCAATTTGTGGCCACCCTCGCTGGCGTAGAGGAAGCGCATTTCGCCGTTCGCGTCGCGCGCGAGTTGAAATACCATGCCCGGCATGTTCGATGCCAGGGCGCGGAACCGATCCTCGCTGGCTTTGATCATTTCCAGCGCCGCACGATGATCGGCGCGATGCCTCGCTTCGCGTACCTCGCGCTCTAGCGCCGGGACGAGGCGTTGCAGTCGGTCGCTACCGAAGCAATCGTGGGCGCCGTTCTGAATGGCGCGAATGACGTGCTCCTCCTCCCCTGTCGCGGCGAGGATCAGAATCGGCAAGTCGAGCTTGAGTTTGGCGACGTGTTGCAGAACCGCCGACAGCGGCAGGGCAGGTTCGTTATCGGCGCAGATCAGCGCATCCCAGCCGAGTGAGGCTAGCGCGGCGCCCAGCTGTGCAGTCGATTCGATGCGGGTGATATCGGGCAAATAGCCTGCGGCGGCGATCAAACGCTGCAACTGTTCCTGGTTGCCGTCCTGGTGGTCGGCAAGTAACAATCTTAGTTTGTGATCTTTCGTCTTGACGGAGACGGCCATCGGGCGCTAGGCGGGTGAGGTTGCTCAGGATGCTGAAGTGTAGCGGATGCTGCCTGGAATGACCGCCGCCTCGGCTATAATCCGCAGCCAGTTTTGTGCCGGCTTAGCTCAGTTGGTAGAGCAACCGCCTTGTAAGCGGTAGGTCATCAGTTCGAATCCGATAGCCGGCACCATCGATGCGCGGCGCCCGCCAAGAACAGGCGGGCGTCAGCGGCCAGCGAGGAGCGAAGCGATCACCGCGACGTTGGCGATGTCTTCCGCCTTGCAGCCGCGCGACAAATCCATCCACGGCTTTGCCATGCCTTGCAGGATCGGGCCAATCGCGTTGGCGCCGCCGAGGCGCTCGGCGATCTTGTAGCCAATGTTGCCGGCCCCCAGGTCGGGGAAGATGAAAACGTTGGCTTGCCCGGCGACCGGCGATCCCGGAGCCTTGCGTTCGCCGATGGCGGGAAGGAGCGCGGCGTCGAATTGTAATTCGCCGTCGATGGCAAGGTCTGGCGCCAGGGTTTGCGCCAGCGCGGTAGCCTCGCGTACCTTGCTGACAGCCGCGTGCTCGGCCGAGCCCTTGGTGGAGAACGACAGCATTGCCACGCGGGCGGTTTCGCCGCTCAAGCGCTGGAATGTTCTGGCGCTGGAAACGGCGATTTGTGCCAGTTGCGAACTGTCGGGGTCGGGCACGACGGCGCAGTCGCCGAAGCAGAACACCCGATCCGGAAATTCCATGATGAACGCGCTGGAGACGAGACCCGATCCGGCGGCCATGCCCAGCGCTTGAATGCCGGCGCGCAGCACGTCGGCGGTAGTGGCGAGAGAACCGGCCACACCGGCATCCACATGGCCCATGCGCAGCAGGATGGCGCCGAGCGTCAGCGGGTTTTTGAGCGCTTCGCGAGCCTGTTCGATTGTCATGCCCTTTTTGGCACGAACCTCCGCCAGGGCCGCGGCAGCGCTTTCCAGAACCTGGGCACTGTCGGCGCGCTCGCTAATGACTTCGACACCTTCGATAGGCTCGGCGGCAGGCGCAAGAAAAACCGGCTGCGCCCAGCCGTTGGCGACGAGCATCCTGGCGGCTTCGACGACGCGCGGGTCGCCCTGTTCGGGGAGAACCACGCGCCGCGGATTTTTTGCGGCCTGACTGCGCAGCTTTTCCAGTATGCCCATCGCCGGTGCCTTACTTCAGCAAATTATCCGGCACATCCAATTCCATATGCAGCAGGGCGAGGCCATGGACCTTGCCTTGGGCATCGGTGATCAGCGTATCGGTACCGCCGCCGCCGAGCGAGTCGTGGAGGATGAAGTTCAGCGCCTGCAGGTTGGGGATCTCGTAGCGGACGACCTTGCCCTTGCAG
>JALNXH010000030.1 GCA_023230455.1 Rhodocyclaceae bacterium
CGGCCGATCTGCACCTCCTCGACCGCCGCCTCGAACCCGCTGCGCCGTGGGTCCCTCAGCACGAGGCACAAAGCGGCACTCCCCGTAAATCGTGGATTCCGATCGTGGATGTCTCCCAGGAAGGTTCCCCTCATCCGTTCAGTGGCTTCGGCTTGTAGCGGGGCGACGGGGATATGCAGTGCGGAGGAGGGCAGTTTGAGAAGCCATAAAAAAGCGCATCGCGAGATGTCAAGTTCGACCTTGGATACACCCGGCCGGATCCTGATCATCAACCGGGATCTGCTGCTCTATGTGGGGCTGCACGGATCGCCGTCGGAGCGTACGTTCGGTGCGCTGACGTTTTATTTCCCCTTCGACCATTCGCTGAGCGTGCAACTGAACGACGAACCTTGGCAATTGTGCGGCTATGCAGTCGTCCCGCCTTACGTTCCGCATCGGGTTACGACGACGGACAAGCTATATCGCGTGCTGATGGTCGAAACCGAAAATATCGACATCGCGGCGTTGCTGCAAAAATTCGGAGGCGAGGAGGGCAATGCGCTCGTCTCACGCATCGGCGAACGCATTAACGCATTGCTCGGCCGCCTGGACGCCAGCGACCGCCATGGCGAGTTGCCGGAACCCAATCTGGAAGCCTTGTTTTTCGACATCCCGTTGCCGCGGCGGGAACTCGATCCGCGTATTCGCAAGGTCGTGGACCGTATCAACCGGCATCCCGACGAAAATTTCTCGGCGCGGGACTGTGCGCGCGAGGTCGCGCTTTCCCCCTCCCGCTTTATCCATCTGTTCAACGCGGAACTGGGCGTGACTCTGCGCAGCTTCAAGCTCTGGAAGCGGGCGAGGAACTTTCTCGGCTATGTTACCCATCCGTCGAATCTCACCGATCTTGCCCTGGACATAGGTTATCCGGATGCGACCTATTTCAGCCATTCGATCCGCCGTATATACGGCTTGAAGCCGAAGGATATCTTCGCCGGTTCGCGCCGCTTGCGCCTCTACAGCTAGACCGGATCATCCGGCGCATTGATCGCACGGTCGAGCGCATCGCGCAATTGTTCGAGCAGCGGACCGCTGACACCCATCAGCCAGGCGATGAGAATGTCCTGATGGGTCTTGGCGTTGCGCGCGATGCGGTAGCCTGTCGCCAGCGTGATGACCACCGCTTTGTAGGCGTTGAATATCCGGTAGAAGGCCAGACGGCGGGCATCTACCGACAGGCCGGAAGACCGCTCATAGGCGGCGTAGAACTCGGCTTCGCTCATCAGCCCGCTGATGAGGAAGGTCTTGCCGTCTTCGGCGAGATGGCCGCAGGCGACATTGGTCGCATAGGCCAAGTCCTCGTGACGGTCGCCGAGATGGGCGAGCTCCCAGTCCAGCCAGGCCGAGATGCGGTTGTCCTCCTCGGTGAACAGAAAGTTGCCGGTGCGGTAGTCGCCGTGGATCATCGAGACATGATCCACCGCCGGCATGTTGCTGCGCATCCACGCCATGGCCAGACGCATCAGTGGAACGTCCTCATTGGCGTCTTCATTCCACAGCCGTTCCCACCAGTTCAACTGCCATTCGACGGTCTGGGTCGGGTGGGTCGGTTTATCGAAGGCGTCGATATCGGCGCTGCGCCAGTCGAAGCAATGGATCGCCGCCAGATGCTCGACGAACTGCGGGCCGAGCAGGGGGCGCAGCGTGGGGCCGAGGTTGGTGGCAAGGCCTGAGACCCCGCTGGTGGCATTCGACGGTTTGGTCACGCCCTGGGCAAAGCCGTAGACAATCGCCGGATGGGGCAGACATTCGCCGTCGGGGTCGACCCAATAGGTTGGCGGCACGGGAATCCGCCCGGTGAACGCCTTGATGATCTGGAACTCGCGCAGACGGCTGGTTTCCACGATCGACTCGGGCGGCTCCATGCGCAGCACCAGGTCGGTGGACGTACGGCCGACGTCGGGTGCATCCCACTCCAGCGCGAAAGCCATCTGAATCTTCGAAGCTCCGCCGGATAGCCAGCGCGGATCGGAGATTCTGAAATCGGTCACCGAGTTTTTACGCAACAGCGCATCGATGCCCTGCACCAGGGTATTGATGGCGATCGGCGAATACGCCGGACCGGAGCGTCGATGGAGCTTGCGGGTAAGGACTCGGTCGATTTCGCGCTCGCAGGGGAAGCGGCGGCGCAAATCTTCGATCCACGCAGGGTCGGGGCGATTCTTGTCGATGCGATTCATTGGTGATTTCCCGGCAGTCCTACACTTGTTCAGCATCGGGCAGGCGCTCGATCTCGATGCGGGTGTCGCGGTCGAAGACCGACGGCGTGCCGTACATCAGCTTGGGCTTGAAATGCCCGTAGTCGCCAGCAAGTTCGACCGGATTCACCGGTGTCGGGCAGACGCTGTTCATGTCGCCCTTGCCGCGGAACTGGTAGCTCTCCCAGGCGTGATAAATCAGGGTCTGCCCATCCTGCAGGCTGGGCGCCACCTTGGCACGCACCTGGAATGCGCCGACGTCGTTGAATACGCGGATCCAGTCCATGTCTTTGATGCCGCGTTGTGCTGCGTCGTTCTGCGAAACCAACAGGAAGGGGTCGGGCCGATGAAGGCGCAGCATCATCGGGCTATCGCGCCAGGCCGAGTGGATGCTCCAGCGCGTGTGGCCGCCGGTCATCATCAGCGGGTAGCTGCCTCCGCTCTTCGGCGGCGCCTTGTAGCGCGGCAGCAGTTCGTCGGCAGCGTCGTACCAGGGGTGGTCGAGATAGAACTGGATGCGCCGGGTGGCCGTGGGGTAGGGCACCTTGTCGCGGACGTGGAAGGTCAGCGGCGCAATCGTGTCGTTTTCCGGGAATTCGCACATATTGCCGACCGACACCGGATCTTCGGGCAGTTTTTCGAAGCGGACAAATCCCTTTTGCGTGGTCTCTTCCCATGTCTGCTTTTTGAACGAGCCGCTGAGTTCGTAGATAGTCTTGGCAACCTTGGCTTCGTCGCCTTCCTTGAACATACCTTGCATGGTCATATCGTCATAGAGCGTCGCCAGGTTGACGACTACGCCCTGAGGGCTCTTCAGCGGTTTGACGCCGCGGGCACGGGCGCGCTCTTGGATGTGTTTCGCCAGCAGTACGATGATGTCCCAGTCGCCTTTCGAATCGCCCAGCGGCTTGGTCGCCGCTTCCGATGTGGTCAGGAACGGCGACAGCGGCGTCACCCATTTGAGATTGGTGCGTTCGTACCAGGGGGCGGAGGGCAATACGTAATCGGCATGGCGCGCGGTCGAGGTGATCCGCCAGTCGAGAACGACGATTTTCTTCAATTGCGGCCAGAGGGTTTCGAGCACCTTCTGACTGCCTCGCAACCGCCTCAGCGGATTGCTGACCAACGAAAACAGGATGCGCGGGGTGCGTCCGCGCGGCGGATTCAAGGGCTGCCAGTTCTTGTCCAGCGCTTCGTTGATCGAATCGGCAATCGGCCGCTTGAGGTGCGGGTCCCATTTCTGCGCATCCTTCGCCAGATCCATCAGGCCACCGTGCACCTGCCAGAACAGGGTGCCGCTGGCCAGTACCGGTGTGCGGAAGGGCAGGCTGCCGGGGTGAAACAGCGCCGTGCCCAGGCCGTAAGACACCATTTCCGCCGTCGCACCGGCGGCGATTTGCTGTTCCGCCATGCCATGCAGCATGCCGAGCATTTTCTCGGCGTCCGCCATCGACGGCAGCAGGGTGAACTTGTCCATGCCATCCGGTTCGAGCAGCGGGAATCCCGAATACCCGGCGCCGCGGCGGCCGAGGTTGCCGGTCAGGCAGAAGATCAGGATGATCGCCCGTTCGGCCAGATTGCCGTAGGTGTATTTGCTCATCACGCTCTGCGCCACATTGGACATGGCCTTGGCGCGGCTGATTTCCTTGACCAGGGTGCGGATCATCGTCGCACTGACGCCGCAGAGCTTCGACGCATTTTCCGGGGTGTACTCGGCCAGTCGGTCGCGCAGCAGCGAATACACGCTGCGTACCTCGACCGAGGTGCCGTCTTTCAGCCGGATCGTCTCGCGGGTATCGAGACGCGGATTTCCCTCGGCGGAAAGCGTGTCGAACGAGGCAACCCGCAGCCCGTTCGACGCTTCGCTCCAGAAGACGTAGCGATCTTCCTTGCCGTCAGCCTCGATGTCGGCCTGTTTGAGAAAACGCCGCGTGTCGCTGCGCACCAACAGCGGAAAGTCGGTCTGCTCCTTGAGAAAGTCGTGCTTGATCGTGTCTGCGCTGACCAGCTCATGCGCAATCGCCAACGCCAGCGCCGCGTCGGTACCCGGCTTGATCGGCACCCAGAGATCGGCCTTGATGGCGGAGGCGTTGTAGTCGGGCGCAATCGAGATGATCCGGGTACCGGCGTAACGCGCACCGGTGTAGAAGTGCGCCTGCGGAATCTGCGTATACACCGGGTTGCCAGCCCAGAACAGGATCAGATCGGAGTTGAAGTAGTCGTCGGCCGAGCGTTCCATCACGATCTTGCCGAAAGTCTCGCCGCAGCCGCGGCGGCCGTCGCCGATTTCGCCGTTCATGTCCAGCGCGACCGATTGCGTGTAGGCGCTGAAGCGGCCCATTGCCGCCATGTTGACCCCGGCATCGATGCCGGGACCGATGTCCCAGATGGTCCGGTCGGTGCCCTCGTTGACGGTGGCGTCAATGTAGGCCTCGGCGATATCGTCCAAGGCTTCCTTCCAGGTCACCCGTTCCCATTTTCCGGAACCGCGCGGACCGACGCGACGCAGCGGATGAGTGATCCGTGTCGGGTCGTACATCCGTTCGCTGAAGCAGCCGCCCTTCTGGCAGCCGCGCGGGTTGAAGTCAGGCACCGACGAATTCACCTGCGGATACTCCGCAGCCTGCTCTTCGCGATAGACCACGCCATCCTTGACATAGATGTCCCAGGAACAGTGAGCCTGATACCAGCAGTTAAGGAAATGGGTTGACCGTGTCACCTTGTCCCAGGTCCATTGCTGCTTGTAGACATCTTTCCAGGACTGGTATTGCGGCACACGCTTGCCTGCCGCCACCTCCGCCGCGTGTACCACAAAGTTCGGCAGCACCAGGCCGCCAGCCGTCGCCGCGCTGCTCTTGAGGAATCCGCGACGATCGAAATTGATACTCATAGTTGCCTTCCCCCTGAATTCCTTATGGCTACCGCTTGCCAACGGGCAGATACAGTAGCGCTGTGAGGCAGTCAGTTCTTGTGAAAAATGACTGGAATTAGACGGTGAGAGGTTCTTTGTCGCTGAATTAACCTCCATTGGGTTGATTTCGGTGGGCCTGATTCAGGTTCGCTGGCGAGTACGGCGTTTTTAATGAACGGGCTCAAATTCTTCTTTCCAAAAATACGTTGCAGCGTCATACTCGTGCGCTGATTCAGCAGTAGTTAACATGTAAATCATCAGAGGATCAGTCGATGCGAGGAATCGAACGCCTTGCTGCCGTGAAGCGGAGCACTCCAGCCATGGCGGCGGCACTGCCCGATCTGCCGATGCCGGAAACGGTCATGATCCGGCTGCTCAGGATCAGTGCTTACGGATTGGGAACTTATTTCGAACCGGTCTTTCGCCGGCTCGGCCTGACGGAGAACTCATTTCACGTGCTTTGCCTCCTGGTGGCAGCCGAGGAAGGCAGCGCTTCGCCGAGCGAACTCAGCGAACTGGTTGGCACCAGTCGGGCCAACATGACCCGAATTCTCGATGCGTTGGTCAGCGAGGGCCTCGTGTCCCGCACCATCGAGACCCGGGACGGCAGGCGCCACGTCATCAAGATCACCCGGGCCGGATTAAAGGCGGCGAATGACGCCGTGCCGAAAATGATCGAACCGCTGAAAAGGGCGTTTTCGGACTTGAGTCCGGAGGAATTTGCCGTGATGGAAAAACTCCTGCGCAAAACCATTACGTCCTTTGACAAAGGCGCTCAACCGCTGAAGGCAATTGCGTAAGGCATTGAAGCCGCAATTCGGATCCACAAATCAAACGCGACACCCAGAGGAGAAATCATCATGGATGAGAAAACGAGTCTCAGATATCAACTGATCAGCGCCTGGTGCGGACCGGCCTTCCTGGTCACTTTCGTCGTGCTGTGGGGCATTTTCGGCCACAACCTGCCAAACCCGTCACCTGCCCTGACGGCAACCGAACTAGCGGCGCGCTACGCGGACAATCTGGCCGAGATACGTTTCGGATTCATCGGTGCGCTGATAACCGTGGTCTTGTATCTGCCATGGAGCGCGGTACTTGCGGCGCAGATGGTCCGTATCGAAGGGCGTTATCCGGTACTCGCCTATCTGCAATTGCTGGGCGGCGGGCTAACCGTAATGGTCGTTTCGTTCAGCGCATTCTTTTGGGTGGCCGCTGCCTTCCGCCCCGAGCGCGATCCGGCCCTGATTCAGCTGCTGACGGATCTGGGATGGTTGTGCATCGATCTGCAATACGCCTGTACAACCCTGCAAATGGTGGCCGCCGCGCTGGTGGGCCTGGCCGACAAACGACCGGTCCCGCTGTTTCCCCGCTGGGTTTGCTTTCTGACCATTTGGTGCGGCTTGAGCTTCCTGCCCGCAAGCCTGACCGGGGTACTGAAAACCGGACCGTTTGCCTGGAACGGCATGCTGAGCTACTACATCCCGTATTTGTGCTGGCTCGGGTGGTACCTCATCGCCAGCATCTGCATGATCAAGGAAGTGGGCCGTCGCATGGGGAATCCCGATCCGCTGTCCAAAACCGACGAACGGGTCATTGGAGCCAGCGCCTAAATATCCGTCCGCTTACGTTCGGCACGCGCACGGCGTATTTGAACGGAAACTCTAACAGTCAGTCGCCCCGCATTCCTGCCGGGATGTGGGGGCGCGCGGCAGCTGCGGGCGAATTGGGCCGATGCTCAACTAAAGCGGCTTTACCGCCCGGATCCTAGGGTGCGAGAAAGACGGCGAACGTATGCATGGTATCCAGATACTCCTTTACGCGAAGTATCTTGCCGTTCCTAAATTCAAACAGGAAATGATAGAAGTTGTTGTAGGTCCGACCGTTCTTGGCATGGGCGAGCGATTCGGTCTCTACCGCGACGCGATCCCCTTCTGCGGTGAATGCATGCGCCGTCATCGTGATCGGGCCATCGATCTGGGTAGAGATACCTTCCAAGAGCTCGCGAAATTTCTGCTTCGTATACGTCCCTGAGATCGGCATCGATCCGGCAACCCACCATGTGGCTTCTGCGTCGAGGAAGGCCAGAACCCGTTCAATATCTCCAGTGGCGAAAGAGGCAAACATCTGCCGAACCGTTTCCTTGTTTTTTTCCGTGTTAGACATCATTTTTCCTCGATGAAATTGGAATAGGTTGGAAATTCCGTGCGTCGTGAAGTTTTTCCACTCTGCACGCTGCGAATTCCGCAATATCAGCCTCCCAGTTTTCCTGGGTCAGGGGATGGCCGAAGCTCCGACGCCGGATCTCGCCACGTGAGTATAGGTATCGGCCGGACGTAAAACTTGCATCGAGCCGCTGCTTGAATTGCAGTCGGCCATCGCATCAAGCGATGCTCCGCGCGCGAATACGCCTATCGGGCGAAGGCCGGCATGGCCACTGGGTTTTGTTCGAATACCGCCACACCCCTGGCGCCGGCAAACATGTCTCGCGGCGAGAGGCCGTAGAACCGACGCAAGGCATGGCTGAAATGCGTGGAGTCGGCATAACCCATGTCGAGCGCAGCATCCAACAAATTGTCGCTGTTTCTTTTGAAGAAGTGCATTACGGCACGCGCCCGCTTCCAGGCGCGAAAACTGCGAAAGGTGGTTCCCGTTTGCTCGCAAAACAGGTGCGTGAAGCGTGAAAAGGAGAGCCCCGCCTGATCCGCCAGCAATTCCGCCGGATGTTTTTCGGCTGGGTTCGCGTTGATACGTTCGATAACGGCGGCGATGCGACGGTCGAGCTTTCGCTGCTGTAGCGGTGTGTCGAAGAACAACGCGTCCAAATCCGGCACGCTGTCAGCGGCAGATTTTTCCTGCAAATACCTGAATCCATCGAGAACGCGATTGGCTGCGGATTCGACACGACAGGGAGTGTCGGCGAGTTGTGCGATTACCGTCTCCGGAGTCACCGATTCATTTTCGATGAGTATCTCGGCAATGTTTCGATCCGGCGTCTGGATACGATGCGGCGTGTAGGCCGGAACGATCGCAAATAGGGCTTCCTCGACGTTGGCGCCGTTCTGCGACAAGCGAAACGGGCTGCCGAGCGATATGTATAAGGTCGTCGCACCGAGAATTCTGGTTCCTGGCGATCCCAACAAACCAACGTAGGCGATGCGGTCGGGGGTAACGAAAAGCAGCCACTTGGGCGGTCGATTGCTTTGCTGCGGGAAATCTGATGCGTTCCGTGAATTTCTGTTCATCTTCTGCGCCACAGGGACCTCTCTCCATTACTCATTTTCAACTTATGCCGCCTTGCGGCTTGGCCTGCTGCTTGGATCCGGCAAACGTATTCGCGATTCATGAAAATTGCCATTGGAACGGCGCGATTCGGGGTATTTAAGAAATCCTCCCGCTATAGTCAATCGTTCATGAATGTCTCGGGGTGATTAGCTGGTAATTCGACAAGTCGATGCAAGATTTCCCCGATTTCCGGATGTATCTTATAACGCATTCTAAGTTTATGGGTTAACCCGACCTCGCCAGAAGGAAACTCCGGAGAGGCGGTGATCAAAACGGGAATGCTCGCCCTCCGCCAAGGGGCAGCGCTTTCATGTGTAGACATTTTCGGATGTGCGAGTGGGGTCTTTGTCGAAGCGCAAGGGATTTTTAGACTGAAACTGTAACCGCTGCAAGGCAGTGAAATCGAGAGGGTGCGATGGCAAATATGCTGGATGGAAAGGTTGCAATCATTACGGGTGCCGCAAGCGGTCAGGGCGCCGCTGAGGCGCGGCTTTTTGCCGCCGAAGGTGCGCGAGTGGTCGTCGCGGATGTCAATCCGGCAGGTGCCGATGTGGCGGCCGCCATTGGCAAGGACGTCGCCGTGTTCATGAAGCTGGACGTCACCCAGGCAGCGGATTGGGAGCGGGTGGTTGCCGATGCGCAGGCCAGATTCGGTCGCCTGGACACGTTGGTGAATAACGCAGGGGTTGCGACCTTAAGGCGCCTGGAAGATACCCGGCTCGAAGAGTTCGATCTGCTCTATCGGGTCAATATGACCGGTCCGTTTCTAGGAACCAAGGCCGTCATTCCGGTAATGCGTGCCGGCGGAGGTGGTTCCATCGTCAACATCAGCTCGACGTCGGGCCTGCGCGGGCTGACCGACATGTGCATGTACGGAACGACAAAGTGGGCAATACGCGGCATGAGCCGACATGCGGCCATGGAACTGGCGCGGGACGGTATCCGGGTGAACTGCGTGTTCCCCGGCGTGATCGAAACGCCCATGCTGGCCGCCCAGGCAACCAAGGAACAGATTGCTGCCATGGGAGCGATGACCCCGCTTGGACGTAACGGGCAACCCGAAGATGTGGCAGGGATCGTCGCTTTCCTTGCCTCGGACCGGGCCAGTTTCATTACGGGCGGCGAGTTTGCCGCGGATGGTGGTTTCGGGGCTTGATACGAGGCCTACGGGTCAGTTGAAATTGGACCTTCAGAATCTAATCAGGATCGTTTATGCAAAAACCAGACAAAAACAGCCCCTCGGCGGAATGGATACGTTCGCTTCGTGCGCGCTATCCGGTCGAGGCTGAAATCGACCATGTGCTCACCCGCAAGATGGAGCGGCGCAGTGGCCCAGGTTTCTCGCCGATTCCCCTGGAAGAGTTGACCCGCAGGGTCGAATCGCTGCTGCATGCCAAGCTCGGCAAGCAGCCGTACAAGTTCGGCGACGCACGCTGGATGACCGGCGGCTCGTCGAAACTACAGATGGCGTTCACGCTGGAATGGGATCGGCCTGGCGTCGGGCGCGAAAAGACGAAGATGGTGCTGCGCATGGAGCCCGCGGAGTCGATCATCGAAACCAGCCGATTGCGCGAGTTCCAGCTCATCAAGGCGTTCGACGGCATCGTGCCCGTACCGCCGCTGTTCTGGTGCGATGCGGAGGCCGAGTTCCTGCCCTATCCGGCCCTGATCTACGGATTCGCCGAGGGCATCGCCAAACCCACCAAGACGCGGCCGAACAGTTCGCGCAACACGACCTCCGGCGTCGGCGTCTGGTTTCCGCCGGAGCTGCGCACCGACCTTGCGCGCCAGTTCGTCGATTGCCTGGCGAAAATCCACACCCGCGACCATCGCGACGCCGGCCTCACTGCGTTCGACGTTCCGCAGCTCGGCACCACCCAGTGCGCCGAATGGGGGATCAATCTTTGGGACCGGATCTGGGAGGAGGACGCCGACGAGGAGATTCCCCTCTTGCGTCTCGCCTCCGGCTGGCTGAGGCGCAACATGCCCACGCTCGACCGGCACTCGATCATTCATTGCGACTACCGCACCGGCAACTTCCTGTTCACCGAACACGATGCCCGGATCACCGCACTGCTCGACTGGGAACTGGGCCTGATCGGCGACCGCCACCAGGATCTGGCCTGGTCCACCAGCCACATGTTCGGCGGCCTCGACGACGACTACAAGACCTTCCTCATCGGCGGCATGATTCCAGAGTCGAAATTCATCGAAGACTACGAGCGGGAATCGGGATTGAAGGTAAACCCGAAAACGCTGCACTGGTACAAGGTGTACAACAACTACAGCCTCGCCGTGATGACCATCGGCACCTGCTATCGCATCGCCCGGAACGGGAAGACCCACCAGGACGTGCTGGTCACCTCGCTCATCGGCACGGGGCACATCTTTCTCAACCAGATGATGGAACAGATCGAGGAGGGGCTCTGAGATGCAACTGCGTTCTGAAATCAAGCTTGCCAGCATGATCAAGGCGATGAAGGATGTGGTCATTCCATCCATCGATGCCAAGAACGACCTGGCGATCCAGCAGGCGCATCTGATCGTCGGCTTGCTCAACCTGATGGTCCATCAGCTGCCGGTGCAGTTCCGCTTCGACCGCGACGAACTGAAGCGCCTGATCGACTGTGCGCAAGGTCTTTCGGGGTTGAGCACGGACGATCCCTCCATCGGCGAGGCGAACAAAACGCTCGGCACCCGTTGCGCGGCGGCGGCGGCCGTGCTGGAACGCTGCGCGGGCGATCCCGCGGAGCTGACGGCGGCGGTTCGCGACCTGCGCGAGGCCACCGGTGAACTAATGGCCGCGGCGGCAAGCGGCCGGGATACGGCAGCGCTCGGCGTCGTCGAGAAGGCTGTCCTTTCCCTCTCCAGGGAACAGTTGCTGCGCGATCGCTCGTTGATGCTACCGCAAGGCTGGGAGCCTGATCCGACGCTGATTCCCGAGATCCAGTCGCTGTTGCAGGCTGTCACCGGCAATCCCTGAGTTCTCGATCCGCATGTGCCCGGGCGTCGGGCACATGCGGCTTCCGGTTCGATTTCAAGCTTCCCGATCGACGTGCGGATGGGGACGCTTTTTTCAGAAGCAGGCAAACCTGGAGGAGTGGATATGACGAAAGAATTCGATGATGTTCCCGATTTTCCCGATGGCGCGGCGATCGTCTTTGGCGGTTCGGGGGGGCTTGGGCAGTGCATTTCCCGCCTGCTGGCGGCGCGCGGCGCCACGGTAGCCGTGACCTATCGGTCGCGCAAGGCCGAGGCCGACGGCGTGGTGGAGCAGATTACGCGCCGCGGCGGCAAGGCGATGGCCGTGCAGGTCGATCTGACCGATGCGGAATCGGTGCGCAAGGGAACGCAGGCCGTCGCCGAGCGATTCGGGCGCATCCACAGCGTCATTTCCACCGGCGGGCTGGTCTTCGGCACCCCCGATCTGGCGGACACCGACCCCGAGGATTTCCGCAACGTCGTCGAAACCGACGTGATCGGCTTCTTCAACGTCGCCCAGGCCACGCTGCCTTATCTGCGCAAGAGCGGGGGCGGCTCCTACGTCGGCTTGATCACCACGGCCGTCAGCCGCACCTACCCCGGCGACACGCTGTCCGGCACGCCGAAGGCGGCTCTTGCGGCGATGTTGAAGCAGATCACGCTGGAGGAGGCGCGCTACGGCATCCGGGCGAACGGCGTCGGTCCCGGCGTGATCCATGCCGGCATGGTGCTGCCCATGCTGGAAACGTCGGCGAAGGCGTTGCTCGATTACGCGGTGGACATCACGCCGCTGAAGCGCGCAGGTACGGACCTCGAGGTCGCCGAAGCCGTGGTCTTCCTCGCCTCGCGCCGCGCGTCCTACATCACCGGCCAGATGCTGATGGTCGATGGCGGTCTTGCCACCTGAAGGCTTTCCGCAAACGAGTGCGCCCGAAGCCGCCCAGGCGGCTTCGGGCGCACGGTATTGAAAATTGACGGGCACTCCCGGATGCCCGTCATCGACAGGGAAAAATCCATGACAGACACTGAAGTTGGCACGGATGTGCCGGCCTATCTCATCGCACGGGTGAGCATCAAGGACGGCGATGTCAATCGTTACATGACGGAATATGGCATGCCGGTCATTCCCATCGTTGCCAAGTATCAAGGCGAGGTATTGGTTGCGTCGTCCACGGCCGCCGTCGTCGAAGGCGATGCGTGCTACAACTGGACCGTGGTGCTGCGTTTTCCGAGTCGCCGCCTGGCCGATGCCTGGTACTTCAGCGACGAATATGCGCCGTTCAGGAAATATCGGATGACGACGCTGACTACCGGCGGCGATGTCGTACTGGTCGATGGCTTCGACCCTGGCACCCCACCGGGCTGAACGCGAGTCCGTCCCCGTTCCGGGCAGCGCTCAATGCCCCGGCGAGGGCGGTCCTGGAGGATTCCCGGTCATTGGCGGGCGGACGAAAGGCGACTGGCGCGGCAGCTTTCTTTTCAGCGTGCCGAGATGCTTGAGCAGAAGTTCCCTGTCCTCGATGCGGGCGACGCCCAGCAGCAACAGGCCCGTGCCGTAGCTGATCTGGGCCTTGAATTCGATGTCGTCGAGTTCTTCCTGCACCCACAGGTCGAGCGCTCCGACAAACTGGATGACCAGTTGCCGGGCCAGGTGTTCGCAGCCGGCTTCCTTCGGCAGCAAATCCTGCTGCACGAAGCCGAGCAGTGCCGTTTTCCAGTAGTCGAGCGAGCGTTCCATATAAGCCGGCCGGTGCACCGTATCGCCGACGCCGAGCAGGAAACGGTACAGCGGGCGGTAGAAGTCCGGTGCGGAAACGAAGAAGGCCGCGCTCGATGCGGCCGCCCGCAGCACGCGCTGGACCGGGTGGGGATGGGCAAAGGCCTTTTCGGCGCCCTCGGCGATTTCATCCAGGGAGCGGTTGAGCAGGGCGTAAAGAATGGCGCTTTTCGAGCCGAACAGGTTGTAGGGCGTGGCAAGGCTCAGTTTCGCCTTGTTGGCCAGTGTCTGCATCGAGAATTCGGTCGTCCCCGTCTTACGTATCAATGCTTCGGCGGCGTCCAGCGTGCGCTGACGTCGCATTTCCTTTTGTGTCTCTCTGACCATCAAGTCCGTCCGGGTTGTGATTTCTTTGCGGATGACAATTTCCGGCTGCCAGCATCCCACGTGCGCGGCGAATCATATCCGATGTTCAACCAGGTGCGATCAGATCAATCTGTAAAAGTTATAACCAATTATAAATAATTGTTGACTGTGTTTTTATACTTGGTTATAAATTTATCCCGACAGATTCGATGAATCTGCGAGATGCCGAATCGGCCGTAAGCGAAAGATTTAAAAACAGACAGGAGGATGCCTAGATGTATGACTACACGTTGACCGAAGAGCAGCAAGCATTCAAGGATTCCGTCAAGAAATTTGCTGAAAGGGAACTGAAGCCGCTGGTTGCCAAAGCCGATGCCATGGAAGACCCAAAGGAATGTTGGGATTTACTTGCGCCGGTGGCGAAGAAGAGCCTACAGGCGGGGCATGGAAAGCTATGCATTCCTGAGGAGTACGGAGGCACGGGAGCCGGCCTGATCGAATTCATGATTCTTTGCGAAGAGATCGGCTATGTCGACTCCGGATTCGCCCTCAGCGCCATGGTCACAGCCTGCGCACCGCGACTGCTGCTGAACTCGCCGGAGGAACAAAAGGAAAAATGGTTGCGACCAACGGGCGAAGATGAAACCGGCAAATACATCTGGGCATTCGTCTCCACCGAGCCCTACGGCGGCAACGAGATGATCTGCCCGCTGCCCGATCCGAAGCTGGGAATCCATACGACCGCGGTGCGCGACGGCAAGGGTTACCGGATCAAGGGCGGAACAAAGGTTTTCATCACCAACGGCGGCGTCGCCGAGGTGTACATGCTCAATTGCCGGACGCGACCGGATCGTTCGAACGTCAACGGCTGCAACTGGTTGATGTTCACCAAGGACACCCCCGGGTATTCGATCGGCAAATACGAGCACAAGGTCGGCTGGCGGACATCGACCAACACGACGATCTACATCGACGACATGTGGATTCCGGAGGAAGACCGGGTCGGCCCCGAAGGCGAGGGGTTCTGGGTGATCGAGAACATCCTCCTGGAGAATGCGGTGGGGATTGCGGCGATTTCGCTGGGGACCATGCGGGCGGCCTACAACCTGGCCCTGGCTCATTGCAAGGAACGTGTGACCTGGGGCAAGCCGATCATCGAGCACCAGGCCGTATCGTCGAAGCTGGTCAACATGCGGATGAAGATCGAGGCGTGCCGGGCGCTGACGGAAAAGCTGGCCTGGGCGGCGATGAATCCGAAGTTGGCGCAGGACGGCCTGGGCAAGCTTGCCAAACTGGCGAAATTCCATTCCGCGATGATGGTGCAGGAAGTGACCAACGATGCGGCGTATCTCTTCGGTGGCTACGGCCTGATGCGCGGGCATCCGGTGGAAAAACTGCTGCGTGACGGGCTTCCCAACCGGGTGGTGGAAGGGTCGATCGAAGCCAATCAATGGACGATGGCGAACTACGACCTTGATTTGATCTGACGGGCCCCGAGTCTCGACTTTGTGCGGGGCAGGCCCTTCGACAGGACGAACGGCGCCGAAGGAATTCCGTTCATGGTGAGCCTGTCGCCCCCTCTCGCTCAGGACGGGCCCTCCGGCCGGCTTGTCCTGGGCGAAGGCGGAGGGCTCGGTGCGTTCATGGTGTCGGAGATTGGATTGCTGTAAAGCGCGATAGCGAGTGCGTGCAAGTATTAAGTTCGCTCCGCCAGTAAAGTTTCACAAGCGTTCCGGCACTCGCATGAAGCCGCCGGCAACGGTGCAGCGCCCTATTACATAAAAATTCAGGAGAAAAAGCATGGCCCTCGTATTCGATGACGACGCAAACCCGCACGCAAAAGGCGATGGCTGGGACTGGCGCGAAAGTTATTACTGCAATTTTTTCGACGAGAAGAGCAACCTGTGCGGCGTGTTCTGGCAAGGCGTTCGTCCGAATGCGGGTCACGGCGAAGCCGTATTTCTGCTGGTGGACGGCGCCACCGACCTGATCCGCTCGGTGGATTTCAAGGTGCCGGTGGTCAGCGACAATCCGGCCGACAGGTGCAAGTCGGGAAATTCGGTGTTCACCTGCGTCGAGCCCTGGAAGCACTGGACGGTGCGCTACGAGAAGGGCAGCGACTGGTTCGAAATCGACTGGCGCCAGCTCTCCGATGTCTGCGACTGGGAATGGGAGGATCTGACCAATTCAAAACATTACCAGTTGGCCGGCAAGGTGCATGGCAAGGGTGTCGTGGGTGGCCGCAAGATCGAGTTCAACGGATACGGCGAGCGCGACCGTGCCTGGGGTGATCGCAACTATGGCCCCTTGAAAGTGTCGCTGTGGAATGTCGTTCAATTTCCCGACGACGTGGCGATTCATGCCTTTTCATTGATGCAGGCGGACGGAACCTATCGTTTGCACGGTTATATCCACAAGGATGGTGTAACCCGTGGAATCGCAAAATTCGAAAGCGAAATCGTCTACGCCGGGCCGAAGGGACCGCCCGAGAACGGGCACATTCGCTACACCGACGATCAGGGTCGCGTCGTCGAAGTCACGGCTTTCAAACGCAAGAACCATCTCGCCCTTGGCGCCGCACCGGATGACGGCGGCCAGCTGGATACCGATGCCAGCAAATCGCAGAGCCTGATGTTCCTGACGTTTCAGCGCTTCACGCGCTCGGACGGCGTTGTCGGGCACGGCATGATCGACTACAACTGCCACGTCGGCAACCAGCCGGCTTCGATGGTGTCGGAAGCGCCGCCGCTGTATTCGACCTTGTATTCCTACGGACGCGAATGAAGAGAGTTTCCGGTTCCGCCCGGGGGCACTTCCAACGAGTGATCCTTCGGCCGACTATGTTGAGGAGAAAGCTATGAAGTTGAAAGGACGCGTCGCGTTGATCACCGGAGGAACCTCCGGCATAGGAGAAGCGACCGCCCTGTTGTTCGCCAGGGAAGGCGCCAAGGTGGCGGTGGCTTCACGGGGATCGGCAGGGGACGGGGTCGTCAAGCGAATCAGGGAGGCCGGCGGCGAGGCGGTCTTCATCAAGGCCGACGTCTCGAAGGCGGACGACATCCGGCGCATGGTGGATGCGCATACCGCCGCCTTCGGGCGGCTGGACATCGTGTTCAACAACGCCGCCTACGAGGGGCCGGGGAAGTCGATTGTCGATACTCCCGAGGACGAACTTGACCGCGTCATCGACACCAACCTGAAGAGCGTGTTCCTGACCTGCAAGTATGCCGTTCCCCTGATGATCGAGTCCGGCGGCGGCTCCATCATCAACACCACGGCGGCGTCCGCCCACGAGGGACTCGCCTGGCCGAACCTGGGTGCCTACATTGCATCCAAGGGCGGCGTCATCGCTCTGACCCGGGTGCTCGCCGTCGAGCTGGCGAGCCACAAGATTCGGGCGAACTCGCTGAACCCGGGCATCGTTCGAACGCCGCTGCTGGAAAGTTTTGCCGCCAAACAGGCGGACCCGGACGCTTTCTGGAATGCGCTGAGTCAGGAACAGTTGCTGAAGAGACTCGGCCGGCCCGAAGAGCTAGCGTCGGCCGCTTTGTTCCTGGCCTCGGACGATTCATCGTTCGTCACCGGAACCGATATGGTGGTCGATGGTGGCTTGATACTCGGTTAGATAAGTCTCCCGTCCGCCCTGTCGAAGCCTGTCCTGAGCTTTGTCGAAGGGAGGCAAGCGCTTGAAATGATTGTGATCAAGTCCATTCATGGTTCGACAGGCTCACCGCGAACGGACTTAATCAGTTATTCCCTTAGGGTACCGGATGACAAATTGGCTATTGGGTTTGGCGATAGGGTGTGCTTTGGCGGTCGCGTCCGCTCAGGCCAAGGAGGGTTCCGACCAGAGCCAGAACGGGGCGGAGAGCTGGCTGGCCGGTGCGGTGCCGCCACCTGGAACCTACTTCATCAATTACCTTGGCCACTATTCCGCGACTCTGCGCGATGGCAGCGGCAACAAGGTTCGGCCAGGCGGAAGGGACATCAAGGTCAGCGCGACGTTCGATGCGCTTCGCTACGTCAGGATTACCGAAGCCACCCTGTTCGGCGCGACGTACGGCTGGGCGGTCATCGTGCCGGTCGCCGATCTGTCCGTCGATCTTGCGGGTACCGAGAGCGGCCGGACCGGAATGGCCGATTCGGTGCTGACGCCGCTGATTCTGTCCTGGCATTTCCCGGAATGGCACTTCGCTGCGGGATTCGACGTCTTCCTGCCGACCGGCGCCTTCAACAAGGCGGCGGCGCCGGGCAAAAACATCGGCGCCAACTACTACAGCCTGGAGTCGATTTTCGTATTCACCTACCTCGACAGGAATGGCTGGGAAGTATCGGGGAAACTGATGCACAACGCGAAGACGCGGAACCGGGATACCGACTACCGATCCGGCGACGACTTTCACGTCGACTATCTGGTCGGAAAGCATTTCGGGCCGTGGTCGGTCGGCCTGGCCGGTTACTACTTCAAGCAGATCGAGGACGACAGGGTGGCCGGCGTCAAGGTGGGCAGCGACGGCAATCGGGGACAGGCATTCGCGGTCGGGCCGAGCTTCAAATACGAAACGGCGGACCACTCGCAGTTCATTTTCCAATGGCAACGGGAAACCGAAGTGAAGAATCGCTTTCAGGGCGACAAGCTTTGGTTCAAGTTCGCTACCGCGCTCTAGGCGATCCGCCACGCAAGGCCGGCAGATACGCTGTCGCCGACAGGGCTTCAATTTCGAGGACGCTTCGTTGAAAAACAATATCGGAAATCTTTTGCGCAAACGCGCCTACATGCATCCTGAAAAGGAAGCCTTCGTCGATGTCGGTATCGGCCGGCGGCTTTCCTACGGCGTCTACAACGATGGCGCGAACCGCGCTGCAAACGCGTTGCTGATGCTGGGGATCGGGCGCGGCGACCGCGTCGCCCTGCTGCTCCAGAACGGCGCCGACTATATGGAACTGTTTTTCGCCATCGCGAAGATCGGCGCGATCTGCGTGCCGTTGAACTGGCGCCTGACCGCGGACGAACTGGTCTACATCCTCAAGGACAGCGGCGCATGTACGCTGGTTTTCGGCGCCCATTACGACGGCCTAGTCGCCGACATCCAGGCCCGCGGCAGAGGGGCGACGGATGTACGGCAATGGCTTGAGCTCGGTGGCGGGGCAGGCTCTCAAGCCCAGGCAACCGCGTTCGACGACCTGCGAATCCACGCGCCGGGTTTCGAGCCGCAGACGGCCGGATTCGAAGACGATCCGCTGTACATCATGTACACCTCGGGAACTACCGGACTGCCCAAAGGGGCGATCCATTCCCACAATACCGTCCTGTGGGCAATTGCCTCGATGGCGGCGACCTGGGAGATGCGCCAGACGGACCGGTTTCTCGTGGCCTTGCCGCTGTTCCATGTCGGCGCACTTTCGCCCACGCTGATGGCGGTGTATTGCGGCATTGCCGCCGTCGTTCCGGGCGGGTTCGATGCGGCCGGTTTCTGGAAGACCGTCGCGGCAGAGCGGGTGACCAATTCGCTGATGGTGCCGACGATGCTGACCCTCATGCTCCAGGCGGCGGAAAAGGACAGTTGCGACCATTCCTCGCTGCGCTGGCTGGCCGTCTCGGGCGCACCGGTGCCGATCTCGCTGCTTGAGGCCTACAAGACGCTCGGTGTCGAATTGCAGCAGCTCTACGGGCTTACCGAGGCCTGCGGGCCGGGTTGCCAGCTCACCGGCGACGACGTGGCGCGCAAGGTGGGGTCGGCCGGACGTTCCTTCCTCCACAACGACATTCGCGTCGTCGATGACGCAGGCAGGGACGTGCCAGTGGGCGAGCGGGGCGAACTGGTCATGCAGGGCAAGCATGTCATGCAGGGCTACTGGAACCTGCCCGAGGCCACGGCGACCACGCTGAAGGAAGGCTGGCTGCACACTGGCGACATCGCCACGATCGACGACGAGGGCTTCGTGTTCATCGTCGATCGCCTCAAGGACATGATCATTTCGGGCGGCGAAAACATTTATCCCGCCGAAATCGAAAAAGTCATTTCCGGCCTCGCCGGCGTCACCGGGGTTGCGGTGATCGGACGGCCCGATCCGAAGTGGGGCGAAACGCCGGTGGCGATCGTCGAGCGCAGCGATCCTGCGCTCGACGAAAAGGCCGTGATCGCTTATTGCGCGGGAAAGCTGGCGGGCTACAAGATTCCGAAGGCGGTCGCCTTCGTCGACAGCCTGCCCAGGACGCCCACCGGCAAAGTGAAGAAAACGACATTGCGGGAGCAATTCCCGTCAAGCGAGGCTCGATAGAGCTTCGTACTCGGCATATTGAACAGACTTGCAAAGGAGCAGAGATTTGGACGCGTTTCCGAAGATTGAAATCACCGCCGACCAGCGGCAGATTTTTGAGCAGGCCGACCGGTTTGCGCGCGAGCAGTTGCATCCGCTCCAGGAGCGGATGGACAACGAAGAGTGGTGGCCTGCCGATCTGATGAAAAAGATCGCAGGCGTCGGCCTGACCGGCATCACAGCGCCGGAAAAGTGGGGTGGCGCCGATCTCGACCTGTTTACCAGTTCGCTGGTTGCGCAGGCCTTCGGCAAATGGAATCCCGCCGTCGCTCTCAGCTGGGGGGCGAGCGAGAACCTCTGCATGAACAATATCCTGCGCAACGCCAGCGAGGAACTGAAAGACCGCTATCTGCCAGGGTTGATCAACGGCTCATTGATGGGGGCACTGGCGCTTACCGAACCGGGTGCCGGCTCGGATGCCTTGAGCGGCATGCGCACGACCGCACGGCGCGAGGGCGACCACTACATCCTGAACGGCACCAAGATCTTCATTACCAACGGCCCGATCGCCGACGTGATCCTGGTCTATGCGAAAACGACGCCGGAGCAGGGGGCCAAGGGCATCTCTGCCTTCGTGGTGGAAAAGGGTTTTCCCGGTTTTTCGGTGGCGCAGAAACTGGTCAAGATGGGGTGGCGAGGCAGCCAGACCGGGGAGCTGGTGTTCAACGATTGTCGCGTACCGGCGGCGAATCTCGTCGGTACCGAGAATGCCGGGGTTTCTATCGTGATGAGCGGCCTCAACCTGGAGCGGGCCTATTTCGCCACCATCGCCGTCGGCATGGCCGAGCGCGCACTCGATCTGTCGCTCGACTACGCGCGGACCCGACGCCAGTTCGGCAAGGCGATCGGCGAATTCCAGATGATCCAGGCCAAGCTCGCCGACATGTACGTCGGCCTGGAAAGCATACGTAGCTTCGTCTACCGCGCGGTCGCCGCGGCCAACGACCTGGAAACCGGCGGCGGCGGCCGCGGCGAGATCCACAAACTGACTGCCGCCGCGCTGCTGCATGCCGGCAAAACCTGCATGCAGATCCTCGACGATGCTGTGCAGATTCACGGCGGCAGCGGATTGATGTGGGAAATGGAGATCAATCGGCTTTACCGCGCGGGCAAGCTGCTGGAAATCGGCGGCGGGACCAACGAGGTACGGCGCATCATCATCAGCGGCGAGTTGTTGAAAGCGTAATTGAAAAACTTTTTCCGGATTTTCCAATGAGGACACCCATGGACACAATGCAAAACGATCGTATCCGGCTTGATGGCCGTGTAATTGCGGTAACCGGCGGAGGGAGCGGAATAGGGCGCGCCTCTTCGCAATTACTCGCCCGACGCGGCGCCAAGGTGCTGGTGGCCGACGTGAATGAAGAAGGCGGCAGGGAAACGGTAGGACTGATCCAGTCTGCGGGAGGTGAAGCGCACTTTCTGCGTACCGATGTCAGCAAGGAAGCGGATGTTCAGGCGATGGTTGCCGAAGCGGTAAAGCGGTTTGGCGGACTGCATGGCGCCCTTAACAATGCCGCCGTTGAAAGCAATACCCACGCGCCGCTGCATGAGGAACCGCTCGAGCAATGGAATCGTCTGGTGGCAGTTAACCAGACAGGGGTGTTTCTCTGTATGAAATATCAAGCTACCCATATGCTCAAGAACGGCGGCGGCTCGATCGTGAATATCGCGTCGGTGGCGGGGATGACGGCGATTCCCAATCTCGCTGCCTACGTTGCCACCAAACACGCCGTCGTCGGGCTGACACGCGCTGCTTCATGCGATTACGCCGCACTTGGAATAAGGGTCAATGCGATTGCACCGGGTGCAATTGAAACGCCCATGCTGCGCGATGCGCTTCAGGATCCGCAGGCAAGAGACCACATTCTGCGCATGCATCCGATAGGACGAATTGGCCAGCCATGGAACATCGCCGAGGGCGTTGCCTGGTTGTTGTCCGACGCGGCCGCATTCGTTACCGGGGTATGTCTGCCTGTCGATGGCGGATATACGTCTATCTGAGCAGTTTTCCCCAATTCGCCGCCTTTTACGTCGGCAAGCACGTTGGCTTTTCAGTAGTCATACCTACATCAGGAGGATGTTCATGCGATTTCATCATATGGCGATATTCGTAAGCGACATGGATGCGGCGGTGAGGCTTTGGCGCGATGTCATGGGCTTCAAGTTGAATGCCGATACTTACATTCCGGACGGGAAGGAACCTGGGCCGGGGACCTTCATTCATCCCAAACTTCTCGAAGACATCTTCGGGGTGAAGGGGGCCCGCTCGCGGACGGTGCTGCTGACTTCGCCCGAGGGCGCGATGATTGAGCTACAGCAGCCTGAGGTTCCGAAGATACAGAAGACACCGCCGGAGAATCTGCGCTATGGGCACACCGGAATCCATGAGCTGGGTCTGCTGGTCAAGGATATCGATGCCTGGTTCGACAAGGTGCGGGCGGCAGGCTATGAGACGCAGACGGACTATGTCTGGGGTTGCGCGAGTATTGGACGCTCTTTTCTTTTCTACGACCAGGACGGCAACCTCATCCAATTGTGGGAGAGCCCGGGCGATCCGACCTGGGGCGTATAGGTCGGCGCGTGCGGCGTTCTGTAACCAATGAATGGAGGCACCCGATGGGTACCAAAGAGAACAAGCAGCTGGTTGTGGATTTCATGAAAGCGTTTTCCAGGAAAGACAACGTCGGCGCCTGGGCGGCGTTCATGGCCGACTCTGCGACCTGGTGGATTATTGGCAAGCCGGACCGATTTCCGGCCGCCGGCACCAAAAGCAAAGCCGAATTTGTGGACCTGATCAGTTCCCTCGCTCCAGTGGTTCCCGAAGGGATACAACTGATTCCGCAGCACATGATTGCAGAGGACGACTTTGTGGCGGTCGAGGCAGTGTCGTTCGCCGACACCACGACGGGGAAACGATATGAAAACCAGTATCACCTGCTGATGGAAATTCGTGACAACAAGATTCAAGCGGTACGCGAATACCTTGATCCCATGCACGCAAAAGAAATTTTGATGGAACCGTGACGTTTTGGTGAAGCGTTTCGCGAGCTTCGATTGCCGGCCGAGACACCTTGTTACCCAAGACTGCAACCTACGAATTCGTACAAGAGAGGAGAGTTGGACGATGATTTCCCTGATAGTGGCCGCACGACGTCGGTCAGACCTTACACGCGCGCAGTTCGTCGATCACTGGATCAATCGACATGCCCCATTGGTGCTGAGTGTTCCCGAATTTGCCCGATATGTGAAACGATATTCGTTGCACCCGTGTGTGTCTGATGAAGCCGGCGATAGCGTGGTACTCGGGATAGCCTCTGACTATGATGGTGTCGGCGAACTCTGGTTCGAGAGCGAGGAATCGATGGTTGCCGCTTTCAATGAACCCCGCTATCTCGAGATAATTCGGGTCGATGAGGATCGCTTCCTCGATCGCGATGCATGTCTCAGCTTCGTGACTCGCCCCCTTGTTCAGAAAGAATTGGAATCCTGATTGGAATCCTGATGGGTACGCGAGCATCTCGATCCGATGCACGCGAAAGAAATTTTGATGGAACCGTGCCGTCCCGGCCAGTGCTCGCCGGGAACGCCAGTAGCAGCACTAAATCAGCACATACAAGAACATCAACTTAAAGGAGATCACAGCCATGGCACGAGAGAACAAGAAAATCGTCAGCAAATTGAGTCATGTGGAAATCGTGCATGACAACCCGCAGGCGGCGGCGGATTTTATGCGCGACATGTTTGGCGCCGTGCAGGTGGAAAAACAATGGTCGGGCTGGTTGGCCAAGACGTTCCAGATCGAATGCATTCACATGATGTTCGGTGGAATCGTCTATCAGATATTGAAACCGAGCCCTGCATTGCCGTCCTGGGAAAAACTGCTCAAAGAGGTCGGGCCTTCGGTCCACAACATGTCGATACAGGTCAATGGCGCCGACAAATTCCGTGCGGCCTTGAAGGCACGGGGAGTCGAAGAGGTTCATGCGTGGAAGGGAGCAATCGACTTCAAGGCTGCCGGGTACGACGTCGAGGGGCCGCCTCGCGACGCATTTTTCTTTGATGCGACGCGCGAATGCGGTCTGCGCTTCGAGTTCATCGAATCGCTTCCCGAATGGGAACCCGGAGAGCAGGAATAGAACGACCCCTAGAAATTTCAACGGAGGAGAAAAAGTATGGATCTCGGAATTGCAGGCAAGATTGCCTTTGTCGCAGGGGGAAGCAAGGGTATGGGGCGGTCAGTGGCGCTGACACTCGGTGAAGAAGGGTGTCACGTAGGCGTGGTTGCACGCGGGCGCCCTGGGATTGACGCCGTGGTTGAGGAAATCAAGTCTAAGGGCGGGTCGGCGGTCGGTATCTCGGCAGACCTGTGCAGTCGCGACGATGTGAATCGGGCAGTGGCAGAGCTGACCAAGGTTTTCGGGGCAGCGCCGGATATTGTCGTGGGTCAGACCAGCGACATGACTTTCGGCGGCTTCGACGACGTCACCGACGAAGACATAGAGCGCGTCTTTCGCACCTTTACCATGGCCCAGGTGTATCTGGCGCGAGCCACACTTCCCGCCATGCAGGCAAAGAAATGGGGGCGATACATCCATATCGGCGCGCCCAATGGCAGGGAACCCGAGTTCGGCTTCCCTCATCTTTCGCACAACATCGCGCGTCCCTCCACGGTCGCCTTTCTGCGCACGCTCGCCAACAGCGTGGCGCGCGACGGAGTGACCATCAACACTGTCGCGCCGGGATATACCGAAACGCCGACACTTGTCGACCTGTTCAAAGACGAGTTCGGCGTCTCACTGGCCGAGGGGGAAGCGCAATTGGTCAATCGGGGCGACATACCGATGGGACGTCTCGGTCAGCCCGAAGAAATAGCGGGCTTGGTCACGTTTCTGGCGTCCAAGTGGGCGGGATATATCACCGGCGAGTGGATTATCGTCGCCGGAGGAAAGCACCGGTTTGCCGCCTGAAGGCAGGGGCCTCGGGCAGCTAAACACAATCAGCTGGAGGCTTCTGCTGGTCGCCCTCGTTTCACCCGTAATTGATCGCGTTGTGCCCAACGATTCGATGTCGGCCATTCCCAAAGCGGCACTTGCGATAATGGTGAAGCACATCGCACGGGAGGAGGCAGACAGCGGCATCCGCGCCAATGTTGTCGGCCCCGGCGTCACCAATGCCGGCCTGATTACGGGCGCATTGGCGGCCGGACCAGCGAGAGACATGCTCGATTTCGCTCAAAGCCTCGCTGCCCTGAAACGGCGTGCCGAAGCAAGTGAAATTGCCGAAGTGGTGGCCTTCATCGCATCCGCCAAGGCGTCCTACGTCACGGGCCAGACGATCATGGTCGATGGAGGTTTGTCGCTCTGACGCTCAGGCCAAACCCGTTTTTACGGCTCTACATAAAGATCGATGGTGGGTTCCGTTCCGGGGGTCACCAGATAAGAAGAAAAGTCGTTCACGCCTGACTGGCGCAGCACGCCCTCGTCGAGAAAGAAGTTCCCCGTCGTTTTTTTGCTGTCACGCGTCAGGATGAAGTGCGCCGCATCCGCCATGATCTGCGGCGTCCGCCCGGACTCCCCACTTCCCTGTCTGGCTACATTGAGCGCCGCGGTGGCGATGATGGTTCGTGGCCAAAGGGCATTCACGGCGATGCCGAATTCGCGGAATTCCTCCGCCATGCCGTAAACCAGCATGCTCATGCCGAATTTGGATGTTGTATAGGCGGCATGCGCTGCGAACCATTTCGGCTTCATTGCGATGGGCGGCGACAGTGTGAGGATGTGGGGGTTGGACGATTTCATGAGGTGCGGCAGACAGGCCTGAGAGCAGACGAAAGTGCCACGGACATTGATGTCCATCATCAAATCGTAGCGTTTGATCGGCGTGTCCGGCATTTTGGTTATGCTGATCGCGCTGGCGTTGTTGACGAGAATGTCGATGCCGCCGAACTTCGCAACGGCCTTGGCGATGGCTTCGCTGACTTGATTCTCGTTACGTACGTCGACGATGAGCGGCAAAGCGCGTCCGCCCGCGGCTTCGATTTCCTCTGCGGCGGTAAAGATGGTCCCGGGTAAACGCGGATCAGGTTCTGCCGTCTTGGCGGCGATGACTATGTTGGCACCGTCCGCCGCGGCTCGCAGCGCAATGGCCTTGCCTATTCCGCGGCTGGCGCCGGTGATGAAAAGTGTTCGGTTTCTGAGGGTATTCATTCAAGCTCCATCTGCTGAAATTTTTATTGCGGATAACGGCTGAGATTGCTGCGCCATGCAGGCCGAAGAAAACTGCCTCCAAGACTAAAAGCCGTGTCGCTTTTTGGCTTGCGTCAATTGGTCGATTTTCTCGCAGCGTGTCCGGCTGGCAAATTGGGCGGCACTAGGAGAGAACCGCAAGTCGGCGCGAACCCGCGAACATATCCTTTGGTTTCATCCCATAAATTCTGCGAATCGAATGGCTGAAGTGGGTTGCATCAGGATAACCAGCCGCCAAAGCAATGTCAGTCAGATTGGCGTCGAGATTGACGTGCTGAAGAATGCCGCGCGCCCGTTTCCAGGCGCGGAAGCGGCGGAACGAAATTCCTACTTCATGGCGGAAAAGGTGAAGAAAACGCGAGAACGACAAGCCGGAGTTATCCGCACACTCCTCGGCGGATATCTGTGCATAAGGATTGATCCTCATCCGATCTATCGTTGATTCGATGCGCGGATCCAATCGGCGGTTCGGCAGGGTGCCGTCAAACAGAGCCTTGTTGAGGTCGAAAGGCGAGGATATATCGTGGATATTTTCATGCACAACCCGCGCATACACCGACTGTATTCTTTCGGCGACCCGATTCAGCGCAGCCTCGGCATTAGCCTGCATCCAGGGTATCGCCGCGCAATCCACGTATTCCGGTTCTACGCAGAGCGTGGCGATCAGTTCATCGGCCGATTTCAATTGATGGGAAACATTGGGCTGAATCAGCGCGCTGCGCGTTTCGAACCATGCGCCTTTATCGATGCGGATCAGAAAAGGGTTCCCCAACGAAACATGCAAGGTAATCGAGCCCAGTGCAGCCGCCGATCGAATGCCCAGCAACCCGCAATAAAGTATTCGATCAATACTGATGAACATCACTCGCCCAGCATCCTTCGGCGTGGCATGGCGGTAGGATCCGACCACATCCAGGCGTGGCTCTACCATCTAGGTTCGCCGTAGCCTGAATTGGGGTAGCGGTTTGGGGGCAGGGCGGTCTCGGCAGCGCCGCCTGCCCTACGCTGTATGCCTTCGTTGCCGGTTGGGCTAGAGTGCATGCGGTCAATGGTCAATGAGCGGGGGAGAGGTTCAGGCGCTTGAACAGGGCTTCGTCGCGGTCGGCTTCGGGATTGCCTGTGGTGAGCAACTTCTCGCCGTAGAAGATCGAGTTGGCCCCGGCCATGAAGCACA
>JALNXH010000031.1 GCA_023230455.1 Rhodocyclaceae bacterium
GCAGACGGTGCATTCCGGCCCGGTGTCGGGCATCGCGGCGAGCGAACACCTGGCCTTGCAGGCCGAACTGGGCAATATCGTCGCCACCGACATGGGCGGCACCAGCTTCGACATCGGCATCGTCGTTCAGGGAGGGGTCAAGTACTACGACTTCAACCCGGTGATCGACCGCTGGCTGGTCTCGATCCCGATGGTGCATCTGGTCACTCTCGGCGCCGGCGGCGGTTCCATCGCCAAGTTCGACCGCATGTACGGCACGGTGCAGATCGGCCCGGAGAGCGCCGGTTCCGATCCTGGCCCGGCCTGCTACGACCGCGGCGGCATGCGGCCGACGGTGACCGATGCCGACCTGCTGATGGGCTATCTCGATCCGGCCAATTACGCCGCCGGGTCCATCGGCCTCAACCTGCGCCGCGCCAAGCAGGCGATTGAGGATCATCTCTGCGACGACCTCGACATGGAGCTGACCGAAGTCTGCCAGCTGATCAAGCGCACGGTGGACGCCAACATGGCCAACGGCATCGCCACCGAGCTGCGCACCCGCGGCTACGAGCCGAAGGATTTCACCATCCTCACTTACGGCGGCAACGGCCCTTTGCACGCTTGCGGCATCGCCGCCGCGCTGGGCGTGGACAAGGTCCTCGCGCCGCCGTTCTCGTCGGTGTTCTCCGCGGTCGGCGCCGGCAACATGAACCAGATGCACATCCACGAGATCAGCACCTGGACCATGCTGTTCGATTCCGGCCGCGCCGCCTTCTTCACCGACTACGCGGCCTTCAACCGCGACGTCGAGGAACTGGAACGCCGCGGCCGCGAAGACCTGCTGCGCCAGGGCATGGAACCCGCCGACATCCGCTACCGGCTCGAACTGGACATGCGCTACGGCAACCAGCGCGTGCAGACGGCGGTGGTCAGCGACCTCACACGGCTGAATTCGCAGGGCGACGTACTGCGCCTGATGAACCTGTTCCACACCCGCTACGGTGAGCGCTTCGGCGAGGGCAGCCAGTCGCCGGAGGCCGGCGTGCGCATCAACACGCTGCGCGTCTGCGCCTACGTCGAGCAGCCGACGGTGCAGTTCAAGAACCTCGGCATCGATCCGGCGAAGAACCGCAGCGTCGAGCCGGTGGGCCTGCGCGACTGCTACTTCGTCGGCCACGCGGGCAAGGTGTCGACGCGCCTCTACGACGAGCGGGCACTGGTCGAAGGCACCCGCATCGACGGCCCGGCCATCGTCACTACCCGCGCCACTACCTATCTGATCGAACCCGGCTGGCGCTACTACGCCGCCGCCCAGGGCGCGGTCTGGTTCACCCGCGGCGGCCACTGAAGCGGCCCCATACGTGGAGAAAATGCAATGACCGACATCGTGAATACCCCTGCCTTGGCGCCTGAAGACCAGGTGCTGCTGGACAAGTTCCTCGCCGACAACCGTCTGTTCCTCGGCCCCGATCCCGAGATCATGCGCAACCACAGCATCGGCCCGCGCACGGCGCTGGAAGAGGAGTTGCTCTCCAAGCCGCTCGATCTGCACACCATCAATCACGTCCGCGGCGTGGTGACGGCGGCGCTCGACGAGAGCTTCACCATGGTCAACCAGATGGGTGCCGCGCCGGGCGCCAAATGGGGCGATCTGGTGACCGCCATCTTCACCGCCAGCGGCGATCTGTCGATCATTGCGCCGCACGGCATCGTCGCTTTCGCCTCGGTCTGCCACTACCCGATCAAGTTCATCATCAAATACTGGATGAACGATCCGACGGTGGGGGTCAAGGAAGGCGACGGTTTCATCCATAACGACGCGCGTTACGGCGGTGTGCATAACACCGATCAGTCGATGATGATGCCGGTGTACTACGAGGGCGAGATCGTCTGCTGGATCAGCTCGACCATCCACGAAGGCGAGAACGGCGCCTGCGAGCCGGGCGGCATGCCGGCGGCGGCGGAAAGCAAGTTCGACGAAGGCCTCAAGATGCCGCCGTTCAAGGTGGTGGAGAACTGGCAGATCAAGCGCGATCTGCTCACCTTCCTACAGAACTCGGTGCGCGACCCCAAGCTGCAACTGGAAGACATGAAGGTCAAGCTGCATGCCGTGATGCGCCTGCGCGAGCGCGTGCTGTCGATCATCGAGCAGTACGGCCGCGACGCGCTGGTGACCACGCTGCGCAAGGGGCTCGAAGACGTCGAAGTCGAGGTCAAGCGGCGCATCAATGAGTTGCCGGACGGCATCACCCGGGTCAACGCCTTCATGGATTCGACCCTGCGCGAGAACGCCATGCAGAAGCTGACCATGGCAGTGATCGTCAAGGGCGACGAGATGACCTGCGACTTCCGCGGTTCCAGCCCGCAGTTCATGAACCGTTCGGTGAATACCAACATCGCCTCGTTCAAGGCGGCGCTGGTCACCGGCTTCCTGCAGAACATCTGGCCCGACCTGCCGCACGGCATGGGCGTGCTGTCGCCGATCAAGGTGGTGAGCGACCGCAACTCGCTGATCGACGCCGACGGCGACATGCCGCAGGCGATGAGCCTGATGCCCTTGTTCAAGGCCTGCACCATTCCCACCGTGCCGCTCAACAAGCTCAACTACAGCCTGCCCCATCGCTACACGGCGACCATCGCGCCGCAGTACGACCAGGCGGCGACCTTCATCTACGGCGGCCTCACCCAGCACGGCGACGTCACCGGCAATTTCTGCGGCGACATCAACGGCTGCGGCCAGGGCGCGCGCTCCAACGCCGACGGCGAGAACGGCTTGTCGCCGGTGTTCGGCTTCATGGCCGATTCGGGCGAGCACGAAATCAACGAGGAGGACACGCCGATCATCCGCCTCGGTGCCCAGCGCCTGGCCACCGACCGCGTCGGTTTCGGCAAGTACCGCGGCGGCCTCGGCTACGAGCAGATCGCCACCATGCGCGGCTCCTACATGTGGGGCTTCATGACCGGCTGCGAGGGCTCCAAGTTCAGCTCCGCGCAGGGCCTGTTCGGCGGTTATTCCTGCCCGGCCTACCAGCTGTGCAAAATCAAGGGCGTCAATGTTTTCGATGTGCTCGACAAGGACACCGGGGCAATCAAGAGCTTCGACATGCTCTACCTGATGAACGAGCAGCCGATCCCCGGCGGCAAATACACCAGCCAGGACATGGGCATGACCTTCGAGCTGTGTAACGAGGGCGAGATCTACATGATCTGCCAGGGCGGCGGCGGCGGTTACGGCGACGTGCTGGAGCGCGACCCCGCGGCGGTGATGAAGGATCTCGCCGAAGAGATGATCTTCCATGAGACGGCGCGCGATATCTTCAAGGTGGTGTACGACGCCAGCAATCTGGTCGTGGATGTCGAGGCGACCGAGGCATTGCGCGCCGCCGAACGCCGCGCGCGCATCGCGCGCGGCAAGCCGTTCGACGACTTCGTCGCCGAGTGGGTGACGGAGGAGCCGCCGGCGCATCTGCCCTATTTCGGCAGTTGGGGCGATACGACCAAGATCTTCGCCAACAACGCCGGCCAGCGCGTGGTGATGGACGCCGACAAGCTACAGGGCGTGTTCATGCCCAATCCGAAGGACGTGCGCATCATGCAGCTGGAGGGCGAGGTGGACGCGCTCAAGGCCTTGCTCGCGGCGCAGAAGGAGTGATGCCATGAGCGATTCGGCGAAGCCCGGAGTGAAGGAAGGCCAGCTGCTGTGGACGCCGCGCCCCGAATTTGCGCGCCAGTCCAACGTCGCGCACTACATGGACTGGCTGCACCGCACCGGGCGCAACAGCCCGGCCGACTATGACGCCCTGTGGCGCTGGTCGGTGAGCGATCTCGAAGGCTTCTGGAGTTCGATCTGGGATTACTTCGAGGTACGCAGCGACACCCCCTACACGCGCGTGCTCGGCGGCAGCGGCATGATGGGCGCCGAATGGTTCGAAGGTTCGCGGGTGAATTACACCGAGCATCTGCTGCGCTACGAGGAGCGCGCCGCCGCGGGCGAGACGGTGTTCCATCACCTTTCCGAGTTCCGCCCGCTGGCGACCATGAGTTGGCAGGAACTGGGGCGACAGGTGCGGATTCTGGCCACGCAGTTGCGCGCGCTGGGGGTGAAGCCCGGCGACTGCATCGTCTCCTATATGCCCAACATTCCGGAAACGGCGGTGGCGATCATGGCCGCCACCTCGATCGGCGCGGTTTGGTCGTCGGCGGCGCCGGAGTTCGGCGTCAAGACGGTGATCGAACGCTTCACCCAGATCGGCCCCAAGGTGCTGTTCGCCGCCGACGGCTATCGCTTCGGCGGCAAGGACTTCCGCCGTGAAGCCGAGGTGCGGCGCATCGTCTCCGAACTGCCGACGCTGGAACGGGTGATCTGGCTGCCCTATCTGGATGCCGGCGGGCCGCTGCCCGACCTGCCCAATGTGCTCTCCTTCGACGCCCTGATGGATCATCCCGATGTGCTGCGCGAGAATTTCCGCTACGAGCGCGTAGGCCACCGCCATCCGCTTTGGGTGGTGTTCTCCTCCGGCACCACGGGGCTGCCGAAGCCGATCACCCACAGCCATGTCGGGGTACTGATCGAACACCTGAAGCTGATGCACTTCCACATCAACCTGAAGCCGGGTTCGACGATGTTCTTCTACAGCACTACCGGCTGGATGATGTGGAACATCCTCATGTCGGCGCTGATGACCGGCGCCGCATCGGTGCTTTACGACGGCAACCCGGCGTATCCCGAGCCGGATTTCCTTTGGAAGCTCGCTGCCGACACCGGTGCCACGTCCTTCGGCGCCAGCCCCACCTTCGTCCAGATGATGGAAAAGGCCGGCCTGCGCCCGGGCGAGCAACACGATCTTTCGCGCATGGAAGGCGTGCTGGTCTCCGGCGCGCCCTGCACGCCGGAGACCTTCGACTGGTTCTACCGCTGCGTCAAGCAGGACCTCTGGGTCACGTCGCAATCCGGCGGCACCGAGATATGCAGTGCCTTCGTCGGTGCAGTGCCGACGCTGCCGGTGTACGCCGGAGAGATTCAGACCCGCATTCTCGGCATGGACGTGCATGCCTGGAACGATGCCGGCGAGGAGATTCACGACGAGGTTGGCGAACTGGTGGTGACCAAGCCTTTTCCGTCGATGCCGATCTATTTCTGGAACGATGTCGACAACAAGCGCTACCGCGAGTCCTACTTCGAGCATTTCCCCGGTGTCTGGCGCCACGGCGATTTCATCCGCATCAACGGCCATGGCGGTTGCTATATCTACGGCCGTTCCGACTCGACCCTCAACCGTTACGGCGTGCGCATCGGCACTGCCGAAATCTATCGCGCCGTCGAGCAGGTGCCCGAAGTGGCCGACAGCCTGATCGTCTGCTGCGAGCTGCCCGGCGGCCATTTTTTCATGCCGCTGTTCCTTCGCCTGAAGCCCGGCAGCGTGCTCGACGACGGCCTGCGCGCGCGCATTGCGGCGAAGCTGCGGCAGGATTGCAGCCCGCGCCATGTGCCCGACCGCCTCTATGTCGTCGAGGCGATTCCCTACACTCTGACCGGCAAGAAGATGGAGGTGCCGGTGCGCAAGATACTCATGGGCTGGCCGCTGGAAAAAGCCGCCAGCCGCGACGCGATGATGAACCCGGAAGCCATCGACTGGTTCGTCCGTTTCGCCCAGGAGTCGATCGATTACCAGTGGCGTTCGGCGCCTGACGCCTGACGCCGTCTGAGTTCCGCTGCAACCTTCCCCGCGCGGCGGTCCGGAGAGGCGGCGGTTCTAATTTCGGCTACTCGAAGTATTTGACCAACTTTTCCAGTTCGTCGGCCGTCTTCTCCAGCTGCTGCGATGCGGCCCAGGCGCCCTGTACTTCCTCGCGGTTCTGCACGATCAGGCTGGCGACCTGATTCAACTGCGCGGCGACGTCGTCCACCGCAAAGGTCTGCAAACGCGCCGCGCCGGCCAGTTCCCGTATCTGTTGCGGCAAGGGGCCTTCATCTGCGGGCGGCTGATCCGGCTCCGCCGCTGCCGCCGTTTCGGTGCGGCGGTCTTCCATCGCGGGCGGGGGCATATCCGGGGTGTCGCCAAAGACGGCCAGCAACTCGGCGGAGATCGGCTCCAGACCGCTGCCCTGCGGTTCGTTCGTCGCTATGTCTGCGATGTCGGGCTGGCCATCGCCCACCGCCGACTGCATCAGCGCTTCGGCGTTTGCCGCCATGGCGCGCAGGCCGGCGCAGGACTCGCCGATCGCATCGATGGCCTGATAGATCCGGTCGTGCTGCTCGTCGGAGTGCTCGGCGAGGTTCATCATGGTCCGATTCAGATTGGCGCACTGCCGGTAGATCGAGTCCGACGACTGCCGGATCTCGTGCATCATCACTTTCAAATGCATCTGCATCACCGTCACGGCCGCCATCACGCGCCCCGGCTCGCCGTAGCCGTCTTCATCGACATGGCCGGACAGGTTGCCTTCGGCGATGTCCTCCAGCGCTAGAACCGCTTTCTGTAGCGGCATGACGGTGGCGCGGAAGAAGAAAATGCCGGCGAAAACCAGCGCCAGGGTGCCGAGGGCGATGCCGGCGACGGCAATTTCGGCGATCGTCCGGTTGCGTTCGGCCACGGCGGTAAATCGTTCGTGGCCTCGCTGCGACAGATGCTTTAGCAGTACCGATACGTCGGCGTTGGCCGTGTCGTAAAGCGGCGTCACGCGATCGAGCAGAACCGTTTCCGCCTGCGGATAGTCGCCGCTTTCGAATGCGCGCCGGGCCTCTAGCAGACCTTCCTGGACGTAGCGGTTTCTCGCTTCCCAGTAGCGGTCGGCCAGTGCTTTTTCCGCCTCGCTCCTGATCCCGCGGGCGTAGGTGTCCCAGAGTCGGTCGATCTCGTTCTTGTTCCGGTCCATCGTTTGTAGGTGGGCGGCCAGCGGGTGATCGTGCCGTGCATCGGGGTGAGTGAGTGGATTGTGGTGCAACGCCAGCACCATCTGGGCGCGGTTGTCGGCCATCAGGAAATTGATGCGACCGATGGTTTGCACCGGGCTCATCTCCTCGTCGTGCAACGACTGGATCGCCGAGTTGGACAGATTCAGGCCGGTGATGCCGAGAATACCGCCGGCGACCATCAGCAGGGTGACGAAGAGGATCCACAGCGGGATGCCGTTCCTGATCGACAGATGCTTTTTCCAGCCGGCGGCCGTGCTTTCCACCAGCGTTTCCGGCGCCTCCGCGGCGCGCGCGTAGGCCGCTTCGGCGCCGGCCACGTCGGCGCGCGAGGGGCAGCGGCGCACCGACATGTAGCCGATGATCTTGCCGTTCTTCTTGATCGGGACGATCTTCGCGTCGACCCAGTAGTGGTCTCCGTTCTTGCAGCGGTTTTTGACTACGCCGTGCCAGGGAAAGCCGCGTTTCAGCGTTTTCCACATGGTTTCGAAGGCCGCCGGCGGCATGTCGGGATGGCGAATGATGTTGTGATTGGTGCCGACCAGTTCCTGTTCCGAAAACCCGGAGACTGCGACGAAATCCTTGTTGGCGAAGGTGATGATGCCCTTGGTATCGGTCTTCGACACCAGGGTCATGGCGGGGTCGAAGAGCTTTTCCTGTCCGCTGACCGGCAAATTGATTTTCATCGCAGTTCCCTCAATTCCGTGGAAGTTGATGTCGGCAAGAAGTTTTCGCCGGTGTGGTTGTGGCGCAGCTGTCCGGATGCCTCATTTTGCCCAGACCCGTTTGATGGTGATCGCCGCCGAGCGGCATTCGGCATACGGCATCAAGCCCACGATTTCGTAGCCCGCTTGTGCCGTTTCGCGGCGGATCGGCTCCGACAGCGCCATCCCGTTCTTTCCGTAGATGCTGTATACGGTTGCCTCCTCGGCTTTGACCGTGGGCTTCTTGAACACGGCGATTTCGCCGCACTTTAGCCTGACCAGGGTTCCAGGCGGAAACAGGCCGATCTGGTTGATCAGCGCGTGCGCTATCTCGCCATCGATCTCCGCGTCCTTTTTGAGGTAGATGTCCTTCAATGCGCTTTGCGGGAAGTGGGCCTTGGCGCGATAGGGACGCGGTTTCACCATTGCCCCGTAGATGTCCGCCACGGCCAGAATTCTGGCTCCGGGGGCAATCAATTCCTGGCGGATACCCGCCGGATAGCCGCTGCCGTTGAATCGCTCATGATGGCCGCGCACGGCCTGGAGCCAGATCGGGTCGGCGACGCCCGCGGCTTCGAGCAGTGCGACGCTCTCGTTGGGGTGCTGCTGCAGGCGCAGGCGCAGGGCGTCCGGAAGCGGTCCGGGGTGGCCGTCCAGTTCGGCCTGGATCCGAATCTGTCCGAAATCCCGGGTCAGTGCGGCGCACACCAGCGACAGCCGCTGGGCCGGATCGAGCCCCTTGCGGCGGGCAATGAGCTCGGTCAATACGGCACCCATCATCTGGTGCACGACGATGTAGGGGTTGTGGTGATCGAGGCTGGGTGCGGCCAGCGCGCTGTCGAGGTCCTGTTCGCAGAGTTCCTGGACCGCGGCGGCGATCTTGCCGATGCGTGCCGCGACGTCGATCTGTTCGGGATTCTTCAGCGCCGTGCCGATCACATGCTTGAGATTCAGAATCAGACCGCCAAGTTGCTCGAACGTCGATTGTTCCTCCTCGGCCGGCGGCGGCGTCTGCGGCGATGCGGCGGTGGCCACGGCTTCGTGCGGGGTGCGGGGTTCGTCGCGTTGCGCGTTGCGGGCGATCAGCCGGTCGACCTGGTCGGGCATGGTGACCACCACGCCGCGACGCAGCAGCAGGCGCCCGTTCTCGTCGAAGATGGAGAAGGGGAGCGGTTGCCCGAGAACGATATCGGCCGGAACGATCTTCTTCAAGATTTCGGCCTGGAAGGCTGAAGTGCCGACCCGGCGGGACCGCGGCCGCTGTTCCCGGAGCGGCGGCTTGGGTCTGCGGGGGGAGCGGTATGCACGGCCCGGCGCGGGAAATCAGGCGAACAGTCGCGCCAATTCGGCGCCCGGATCGGCGGCGCGCATAAAGGCTTCGCCGACCAGGAAGGCATGCACCTCGCGCTCCCGCATTCGGGCAACGTCGGCGGGGCCGAGGATGCCGGATTCGGTGACCACGATCCGGTCTGCCGGGATGCGATGCAACTGGCCAAAGGTGGTGTCGAGCGACACCTCGAAGCTGCGCAGGTTGCGATTGTTGATGCCGATCAGCGGCGTCCTGAGTTGCAGCGCGAGGTCGAGTTCGTCGCCGTTGTGCGACTCCACCAGCACCGCCATGCCGAGGGTTTCGGCAATCGCTTCCATCTCCTGCATCTGTGGCAGCGTGAGCGAGGCGACGATCAGCAGGATGCAGTCGGCGCCCATCGCCCGCGCTTCATAGACCTGGTAGGGATCGATTAGGAAGTCCTTGCGCAGCACCGGCAGCGCACAGGCGGCACGGGCGGCCTGGAGGTACTCGGGCGCACCCTGGAAGAATTGCCGGTCGGTCAGGACCGATAGGCAGGCGGCGCCGCCGGTTTCGTAGCTGCGGGCGATGGCCGCCGGCTGGAAATCCTCGCGCAGCACGCCTTTCGACGGGCTGGCCTTTTTGATCTCGGCGATCACCGCGGAGCGTCCTGCGGCGATCTTGTTCCGCAACGCGCCGGCGAAATCGCGCGCCGCCGCTTGCGCTTCGGCCGCGCCGCGGAGCGCGGCCAGCGGTACGGCAGTCTTGGCGGCGGCGACTTCCTCGCGCTTCACCGCATTGATCTTGTCGAGGATGTCGGCCATTAGGCAACGCTTTGCGTGGTGTGGATGAAGCGGTCCAGCTGGGCGCGCGCCGCGCCGCTGACCACGGCTTCGCGGGCCAGGGCGATACCTGCGCCGATGCTGGCCGCGCGATTGGCGGTATAGAGCGCTGCGCCGGCGTTGAGCAGGGCGATGTCGAGCGCCGGGCCGGGGCGGTTGTCGAGTACGCCGAGCAGCATGGCGCGCGATTCGGCGGCGTCGGCGACGCGCAGCGCGGCGCTGTCGGTCACGGCAAAGCCGAAGTCGCCGGGCTGCACTTCGTATTCGCGTACTTCACCGTCCTTCAGTTCGCCGATCAGCGTCGGCGCGCCGAGGGTGATCTCGTCCATGCCGTCGAGGCCCCAGACCACCATTACGTGCTTTGCGCCGAGGCGCTGCATTACGCGCACCAGAATGCCGACCAGATCGCGGTGGAAGACGCCGAGCAGGGAGTTCGGTGCGCCGGCCGGATTGGTCAGCGGGCCGAGGATATTGAAGATCGTGCGCACGCCGAGTTCCTTGCGTATCGGGGCGACGTTCTTCATTGCCGGGTGGTGGTTGGGCGCGAACATGAAGCCCATGCCGACCTCCTGCAGGCAGCGCGCGACCTGCGGCGCCTGCAAATCGATGCGCGCGCCGAGGGCTTCGAGCACGTCGGCGGCGCCCGATTTCGAGGAGACGCTGCGGCCGCCATGCTTGGCGACGGTGGCGCCGGCGGCCGCGGCGATGAAGGCCGCGGTGGTGGAGACGTTGAAGGTATGCGAGCCGTCGCCGCCGGTACCGACGATATCGACGAAATGCGGCGTGTGCGGGGTGTCCACCCGGGTGCACAGTTCGCGCATCACGGTCGCCGCGGCGGTGATCTCGCCGATGGTTTCGCGCTTGCCGCGCAGCCCGGCGATCAGCGCGGCGGTCATCACCGGCGAAATCTCGCCGTTCATGATCAGCCGCATCAGGTGCAGCATTTCGTCGTGGAAGATTTCGCGGTGCTCGATGACCCGCTGTAGCGCTTCCTGCGGAGAAATCATGAGGGGAACTCCGTCAGGAAATTGCGCAGCAGGTCGTGGCCGTGCTCGGTGAGGATGGATTCCGGATGGAACTGCACACCCTCGACCGCCAGTGTCGTGTGGCGCACGCCCATGATTTCGCCGTCGTCGGTCCAGGCAGTGACTTCCAGGCAGCCGGGCAGCGTCTCGCGGCGGATCGCCAGCGAGTGGTAGCGCGTTGCCGTCAGTGGATTCGGCAGGCCGCGGAAGACGCCCTTGTCGGCGTGGTGGATCGGCGAGGTCTTGCCGTGCATCATCTGCTTGGCATGCACGATCTCGCCGCCGAAGGCCGCGCCGATGCTCTGGTGGCCGAGGCAGACGCCGAGCAGCGGAATCTTGCCGGCGAATTCGCGGATGGCGGCGACCGAGATGCCGGCTTCCGCCGGCGAGCACGGCCCCGGCGAAACGACGATGCGCGCCGGCTTCAGTGCGGCGATCTGTTCGACGCTGATCTCGTCGTTGCGGAAAACGCGTACCTCCTCGCCGAGCTCGCCGAAGTACTGCACTAGGTTGTAGGTGAAGGAGTCGTAGTTGTCGATCATCAGCAGCATGGCGGCACCTATTCGGATAACGGGGCGGACGGCGCCGATGACGGCGCAGACGGTTGCGGCGTCGCGGGTGGCGCTTGCGGCAGGATGCGGTCGATCATCCCGACCGCCAGGGCGGCGTGCAGGATGGCGTTTTCGTCGATGCGGCAGCTCAGGCGGTTGCGCTCGGCGGCGGCGCTGCCGCCGCGGGCCACGCCCCAGAGCACGGCGAGCAGGCCGCCGCCGTCGGCCTTGCAGTCGAGAAACGCGCTGGCGCAGGCCTGGCGGAAGTCGCGGCGATCCTGTTCGGAGCAGACCACGCTGCCGTTGCCGTCGGCCGGCGGCAGAGTCATCACCAGCACCATTCCGTTTTCGCCCAGGCGCAGCACTTCCTGATTCGGCGCGGTTTTTTCGACGCGGCCGGCGGGGCCTTTGGCGACCAGTTTCCAGCGGCCTTCGTCGCGGGCGATCAGCCAGTCGCTCCGCTCCTGTGCCAGAACGCCGACCGCCTGCAAAGACAGGGTGAGAAGAAGCCAGATACGCAGAGCCATCGCCGTCTCCTATTTGAAACGCGTGTCGAGGCCGGTTTCGGCGATCTCCGCCGCGCGCAGCGCGGCGAAGCCCTTGTTGCGGGTTTCTTCCCACTCGGCGTCGGGGTTGGAGTCGGCGACAATGCCGGCGCCGGCCTGGACGTGGATCATCCCATCCTTGAGTACGGCGGTGCGGATGGCGATCGCCACGTCCATGTCGCCGTTGAAGCCGAGGTAGCCGACCGCACCGGCATAGATACCGCGCTTGCTCGGTTCCAGCTCGTCGATGATTTCCATGGCGCGCACTTTCGGTGCCCCCGAGACGGTGCCGGCGGGGAAGGCCGCGCGCAGCACCGAGAGCGCATTCCCGCCTTCACGCAGGCGCCCCTCGACGTTGGAGACGATGTGCATCACGTGCGAGTAGCGCTCGATCAGGAAGCGCTCGGTGACGCTCACCGTGCCGGTGCTGGCGACGCGACCGACGTCGTTGCGGCCGAGGTCGAGCAGTTGCAGATGCTCGGCGCATTCCTTCGGATCGGCCAGAAGCTCTTCCGCCAGCGCAGCGTCTTCCTGTGCCGTCTTGCCGCGCCGCCGTGTGCCGGCGATGGGGCGCACAGTGACCGTCTTGTCTTCTAGACGGACGAGGATTTCCGGCGAGGCGCCGACGACGTGGAAATCGCCGAAATTGAAGAAGAACATGTAGGGCGACGGGTTCAACGCCCGCAGCGCGCGGTAGAGCGCCAGCGGCGTTGCCTGGAAAGGCTTGCTCATGCGCTGCGAGAGCACCACTTGCATGATGTCGCCGTCGACGATGTATTGCTTGGCGCGGCGCACTGCGGCCTTGAAAGCCTCCTCGCCGAATTCGGACTGCGCCGGCTGCGGCGTGGCCGATGCGTCGCGGGGAATGTTCACCGGCTCGCGCAGTTGCGCCACCAGCGCTTCGAGCCGCGCCATGCCCTGGGCGTAGGCGTTGGACTGCTGCGGATCGACATAGACCACCAGGGTCAGCTTGCCGGCGAGGTTGTCCACCACCGCAAGTTCTTCCGAGAGCAGCAGCAGGATGTCCGGGCAGCCGATCGGGTCGGGCTTATCAACCCCCGATAGGCGCGGTTCCAGGTAGCGCACCGTGTCGTAGCCGAAGGCGCCGACCAGGCCGCCCGGCAGGCGCGGCAGACCGGGCAGATCGGGGACGCGGAAACGTTTCTGGTAGTCGCCGATGAAATCGATCGGATTGCCTTCGAATCGCTCGGTCACCTTGCCGTCGGTGATGACTTCCAGCGCGTTGCCGCGGGCGACGATGCGTGTTGCGGCGGAGAGGCCGATGAAGGAATAGCGGCCGAAGCGCTCGCCGCCTTGCACCGATTCGAGCAGGTAGCTGTCGGGCGCGTCGGCCAGTTTGAGATAGACGGAGAGCGGGGTGTCGAGATCGGCGAAGGTCTCGACGCTGAGCGGGATGCGGTTATAGCCTGCGGCAGCGAGCCGCGCGAATTCGGATTCGGTCATGAAACACTCCACACAGGAAGAACAAGGATTGGATCGCGCGGCGGGACGGCCGCGCGCGGGTACGGGGTCAGGGCAGGCGGCGCCAGGGCCAGGCCTCCGCCCCGAGGGCGTATTTCCTTGTCGTTTGCAGCGTGTGGAGCACGATGGGTCTCGTTCTGGTCAGCGGGTCGGCGCAATCAGGGCGACAGCGTCGAAAAGCGAGGCAACTATAGCATCGCAATCGAGATTGTGCAGCCCCCCGTCCTCGTTGTAGCCGTAGGGAACGAGGAATGTCGGACAGCCGGCGGCCCGCGCCGAATGGGCGTCGTGGCGCGAATCGCCGATATGCAGATTGAGCGCCGGAGGCGAGCCGAAGCGGTCGCAGGCATGCAGCAGCGGCAGCGGATGCGGCTTGCGTTCGGAGAGCAGATCGCCGCCGATGGTGAACTCGATATAGCCGGCCAGCCCGCTACAGACGAGCAGCGATTCGGCGAAGGCCTGCGCTTTGTTGGTGACCACCGCCAGCGGCAGGCCCAGGCCGCGCAGTTCTTCCAGACCTGCGATCACGCCGGGGTAGGGACGCGCGCGGCGGCCGTTGCTGAGGCGGTAGTAACGGCGGAACAGTTTTTCGGCATGGGCCTGGGTCGCCGCGTCGGCGTGGTGACCGGCGGGTAGGCAGCAGTGCACCAGATGGGCGATGCCGCGTCCGACGCTGCGCCGCACGGTGTCTTCGTCGCGTAGCGGCAGACTGAGTTCGGCCAGCATGGCGTTGGCCGCCTCGGCCAGGTCGGGCACCGTATCGAGCAGTGTGCCGTCGAGGTCGAGGGTGATCGAACGGACGGGAAGCGGAAAAGCGGGCGGCACGGACGCGGGCGGAGCGTCAGCTCTCGGCCAGTTCGGCGCGCAGTGCGGCGATCACCGAATCGTAGCGGTGCGGGTCGGTGTCCTTGGCGGCGCCGAATACCGCGGAGCCGGCGACGAAGGTGTCGGCCCCGGCGCGGGCGATGGCGGCGATGTTGTCCACCTTCACCCCGCCGTCTATTTCCAGCAGGATGCGGCGGCCCGTGCGCGCGGCGTAGTCGTCGATCTTCGCCCGCGCCACCTGTAGCTTGTTGAGGCTTTCCGGAATGAAGGACTGGCCGCCGAAGCCTGGGTTCACGCTCATCAGCAGCACGATATCGAGCTTGTCCATGACGTGATCCATATAGTGCAGCGGCGTCGCCGGATTGAACACCAGCCCTGCCTGGCAGCCGGAATCGCGGATCAGACCGAGGGTGCGGTCGATGTGCTCCGACGCTTCCGGGTGGAAGGTGATGACGTTGGCGCCGGCCTTGGCGAAATCCGGCACGATGCGATCCACCGGCTTCACCATCAGGTGCACGTCGATGACCGCCCCGGTGACCGGCCGCAGCGCTTCGCAGACCAGCGGGCCGATGGTCAGATTGGGAACGTAATGGTTATCCATGACGTCGAAGTGGATCCAGTCGGCGCCGGCGGCGATGACGTTGCCCACCTCTTCGCCGAGCTTGGCGAAGTTGGCCGAAAGAATGCTGGGGGCGATGCGGAAGGTGGGGCGCGTCATGGCGGGTTTCCTTGTCGTGAAGCGCGGATTTTACTTCCGTGCCGCAATGCATTGCACTCCGCCGCCATTTGGTGTGCAATGCGCGGACTATGGCCGATTCGAAAAAATATCAGATACAGGTCGATGTGAAGACCGCCTTCATCCCCGACCAGTCCGACGCGAACGACAACCGCTATGTGTTCGCCTATACCATCAACATCAGCAATGTCGGCAACGTAGCCGCCCAGCTGATCTCGCGCCACTGGCTGATCACCGATGCCGAAGGCGAGGTGCAGGAGGTGCGCGGCCTCGGCGTCATCGGTGAGCAGCCTTTCCTACAGCCGGGGACCTCGTTCGAGTACACCAGCGGCTGCGCTCTGACGACGCCGGTGGGTATCATGCGCGGCAGCTACCAGCTGACCGCCGAGGACGGTGTCCAGTTCGAGGCCAATATTCCCGAGTTCGTTCTCTCCATGCCGCGCGTGCTGCACTGAGCGCGACGGAGAATTTCAGTTGCGCCGATGACGAAGGCTCCGCGAGGGGCCTTCGTGGTTTTTGCCTGCGACTTAGCTGCGGTAGTCGGCGTTGATCTTCACGTAGTCGTAGGAGAAGTCGCAGGTCCACACCGTGGCGCCGGCACTACCGCGGCCGAGGTCGATGCGCACGGTGATTTCGGCGGCCTTCATGATCCGCGAGCCGGTTTGCTCGGTATAGCCGGCGGCGCGCCCGCCGTGCTCGGAGACGAGCGCCTCTTCGCCGTTTGCGGCGAGCCAGATGCGCGTGCCATTGACGTCGAGGTCGTCGATGCCGGCATAGCCGATGGCGGCCTGGATACGGCCGAGGTTGGGATCGGAGGCGAAGAAGGCGGTTTTCACCAGCGGCGAGTGGCCTACGGCGTAGGCCACCTTGCGGCACTCCGCGACATCCCCGCCGCCTTCCACCGCAACGGTGATGAACTTGGTCGCTCCCTCGCCGTCGCGTACGATGGCCTGAGCCAGTTCCTGTGCCACGGCGACGATCGCGGCTTTCAGCGCCGGCCATGCGGCGGCGTCTGCGCGGTCCACCTGGACGCCGGACTTGCCGCTGGCGATCAGGACGAAGGAGTCGTTGGTGGAAGTGTCGCCGTCGACGGTGATGCAGTTGAACGAGGCGTCGGCCGCTTCCTTTGCCAGCGCCTGTAGCAGGTCGGCCGCGATGCCGGCATCGGTGGCGACGAAGCCGAGCATGGTGGCCATATTCGGTCGGATCATCCCGGCACCTTTGGAGATACCGGTGACGGTGACCGTGCGGCCGCCGATGTCGATGTGCCGCGAGGCGGCCTTGGCCACGGTATCGGTGGTCATGATGGCGTGTGCCGCAGCATGCCAGCCGTCGCTGCGGAGGTCGGCCTGGCAGGCGGGCAGGCCGGCGACGACGCGCTCGGCCGGCAACAGTTCGAGGATCACGCCGGTGGAGAAGGGCAGCACCTGGCGCGGTTCGACGCCGAGCGTTTTCGCCACCGCGGCACAGGTGGCGACGGCGGCCTGCATGCCCGGTTCGCCGGTGCCGGCATTGGCGATGCCGGTGTTGATGACCAGCGCCCGGATGTCGCTGCCGGCGGCGAGATGCTGGCGGCAGAGGGTCACCGGCGCAGCGCAGAAACGGTTCTTGGTGAACACCCCGGCAGCGTTGGCGCCGGCATCGAGGGCGATCAGGGTCAGGTCGTAGCGGTCCTGTTTGCGGATGCCGGCCTGCGCAACGCCGAGACGGACTCCGGCAACGGCGTGGAGCTGGTCTGCGGCGGGGGTGGCGTAATTCACGGGCATGGCGTTCTCCGTCAGGGGTTGAATACAAAGTCCCAGAGTTCGCGTACTTGGGCGATCTCGGGCAGCACCGCGGCGCGTTCGACGCGACTCTTGCGGTTGTTGAGGCGCAGTCCGTGTTGCAGGCTGCGGTACTTGCGGTAGGCGTTGCGCACCTGCTCCGCCAGTGCCGCGGGGATCAGGCCGAGCGTCGCAGCGATTCGCAGCAGCGCGATGTTGCCGAGGTTGCCGCAGAGCTCGGGATGGGCGTGGGCGTGGCCGAGCACCAGGTACTGGATGAGGAATTCGACGTCGATCAGGCCGCCGGGGTCGTGTTTCAGGTTGAACTGCGACGCGCGCGCGTCGCCTTTGGTGGCATGGGTGTCCATCATTTTCTGCCGCATCGCCATCACTTCCTCGCGCAGCTTTTGTAGGTCGCGCGGCTGGCGCAGGATTTCCTCGCGCACCTGCTCGAAGCGCGTGCCCAGCGCGGCATCGCCGGCGCTGAAGCGGGCGCGGGTGAGCGCCTGGTGTTCCCATACCCAGGCGTTCTCCAATTGATATTTGCGAAAGCCGTCGAGCGAGACCACCACCAGGCCGCTGTCGCCATTGGGGCGCAGCCGCAGGTCGGTCTCGAACAGCTGGCCGGCCGCGGTCTGCGCCGAGAGCCAGGTATTCAGCCGCGTAGCGAGGCGCGAATAGTTCTGCCCGGCTTCTTCCGCCGCATCCTCGTAGATGAACACCATGTCGAGGTCGGAGGCGTAGCCGAGTTCCTTGCCGCCGAGTTTGCCGTAGCTGATGACGGCGAAGTGCGGCTCCTCGCAATGGCGGGTGAGCAGCTTGCGCCAGGCGAACTTGAGCGCCAGGCCGACGATGATGTCGGCCAGTTCTGAAAGGTGGTCGGAGAGTTTTTCCAGCGCCAGCAGTCCCGAGAGATCCTGGGTCAGCAGGCGGAACACCTGGGCGTGATGGGCCTCGCGGAGCAGGTCCATCTGCCGCTCGGTGTCCGGTTCCGCCTGGTCGAGCTGGGCGTCCAGCGCGGCGCGGAATCCCCGCCAGTCGTGGCTGGCTTCGAGCAGGCGGGTATCGAGCAGTTCGTCGAGCAGAATCGGGTGGCGTTGCAGGTACTCGGCGGCCCAGGCCGAACTCGACATCAATTGCGCCACCTTCTTCAGCGCTTGCGGATACTGTTGCAGCAGCGCCAGGTAGGCGGCGCGGCGGGCCACCGCTTCGATCAGGTCGAGCAGGCGGACCAGCGTTTCGTCGGGCTGCGGCGTCTCGGCCGCGGCTTCGATGACGCGCGGGATCAGTGCATCGAAACGTTCGCGGATCAGCGGCGAATCGAGCTGTATCCGTGGCGAGTTCTTCAATCCGCCGATCCGTCGTGCCGCACCCTGCGGGTCGGCGAAACCGAGGCCGGCGAAGGCGGCCGTGCATTGCTCGCCGTCGTCGGCCTGACGCCAGAGACCATCGAGGGCGTGGCCGTCGCGATTGGGGTCGGAGAACACCTCCGCGAAATGCTGCTCGACGCAACCGCGATGGTCGTCCAATTCGACCAGCAACGCTTCGTAGCTGGCGAAGCCCATGGCTCCGGCGACCGTCGCCTGGTCGGCCGCGTTGCCCGGCAGCGTGTGCGTCTGCGCGTCGTCGATGTACTGTAGCCGATGCTCCAGCCGGCGCAGGAAATCGTAGGCGGCGGAGAGCTGCACGGCGACCTCGGCACTGAGGATGGCGCGATCGCGCAGCAGGCCAAGGGCGACCAGCGTCGGCTTGATCTGTAGGGCGGTATCGCGGCCGCCGCGGATCAACTGGAATACCTGGGCGATGAACTCGATCTCGCGGATGCCGCCCGGGCCCAGCTTGACGTTGTTGGCCATGTCCTTCTTTGCCACTTCGCGGCGGATCTGCGCGTGCAGATCGCGCATCGCGTTGATGGCGCCGAAGTCGAGATACTTGCGGAAGACGAAGGGGCGGCGGATGGCTTCCAGCTCGTCCCAGCGGGCGCCGGTCAGCGGCCGCGCCTTGATCCAGGCATAGCGCTCCCATTCGCGGCCCTGGACGATGAAGTAGTTCTCCAGCATGTCGAAGGAACAGACCAGCGGTCCGGAATCGCCGTTCGGCCGCAGCCGCATGTCCACGCGGAAGACCAGGCCGCGCTCGGTGACTTCGGAAATGGCATTGATCAACTGGCGGCCGAGGCGGGTGAAGAACTCGAAGTTGGAAATCGATTGCGCGCCATCGTGCAATCCATCCGTCTCGCCATCGTCGGGATAGACGAAAATCAGGTCGATGTCCGACGAGACGTTGAGTTCGCGGCCGCCAAGCTTGCCCATGCCGACGACGATCAGCTCCTGCCGCTCTCCCGCGGCATTGCGCGGCACGCCGTAGCGCGCCTCAAGTACCGCGGTCAGCACCCGTTGGGCGTGGACCAGCGCGCGTTCGGCAATCAGCGTCAGGGTTTCGGTGACTTCGGCGAGCGGTGCGCGGCCGGCCAGGTCGCGCAGCACGATCCAGGCATAGATCGATTGCTTGAAGCGGCGCAGCGAGGTCTTGAGGTTCTCCTCGTCGAGCGGCAGCGCCGCCAGCAGGGCGTCGAGCACGGCCGCATCCGGCGCCTGGCCGATCTGCGCGAGGGTGCTCTCGCGCAGATCGGGGTTGGCTTCCAGCAGGCGGGTCAGGTAGCGCGAGTGGCGCAGCAGATCGTCGGGAGGGGTCATGGTGGCTGAGTTAAAATCGGCGCCTTTCGTGCGTCGGCCGGGACAGCATTGTAACGGGCGGCGCGCATGTGCCGATTTCATGCGACTTCCCCTCCCGTCCTCTCCGTTCAGCGGATTCATCGTGCGCCACTGCCGACCCTGGCTGTGCCGTGCCGGCCGCTATGCGCTATGGTCGCTGGTCGCTGGCTACTTCGGCTTTGCCGCGATCGCCATCGTGCTGCGCTACATGCTCCTGCCGCAGATTGCCGATCACCGTGCCGACATCGAGCGTGCGCTGTCGGCGGCGATGCGCCTGCCGGTGGCGGTGGCTTCGATCGAAGCCGACTGGCAGGGCTTTCGCCCGCGTCTGGTGCTGCACGGGCTACAGATCCACGATGCGGCCGGCCGGCCGGCGCTGAGCTTCGACAACGTGGAAGCCGTATTGGGCTGGAGCTCGCTGCTGCATCTGGAACCGCGCATGCACTTGCTGCACGTGCATGCGCCGATCCTCGACGTGCGCCGCGACATTTCCGGCCAGTTGTTCGTCGCCGGGCTCGCCGTCGATACCGGCGCCACCCGCCCCGGCTTCGCCGACTGGCTGCTGCGGCAATCGCGCGTCGAGGTAAGCGATGCGACGGTGACCTGGACCGACGCGCAGCGTGCGGCGGTCCCGCTGACGCTGACCCGGTTGAACTTTGCCCTCGACAGCAGCGGTCGTAGCCACCGCTTCGGCATCAATGCCGCGCCGCCGCCGGACATGGCGACGCAACTCGATCTCCGCGGCGACCTGCGAGGCAGCGATCTTGCAGCATTGGCAGACTGGAACGGAAAGCTCTACATCGAACTCGGCAATGCCGATCTGGCCATCTGGCGGACCTGGATCGATTACCCGGTCGAGTTGCCGCGCGGCCGCGGCGGCCTGCGCCTCTGGCTCGATTTCGCGCAGCGGCAGCCGACCGCCCTGACCGCCGACCTGGCCCTGGAGGGCGTGGCGTTGCGCCTTGCGCCGGCGCTGCCGATGCTCGAACTGACGCGCCTCGACGGCCGCGTCCAGTTCGAACGTAGCGACGCACAATGGACGCTGTCCACGCGCAAACTTTCTCTCGCCACCGTCGATGGCGTCGCCATCGCACCGGCCGACGTGACGTTGCGGTGGCAGCCGCAGAGCGGCGAATTCATCGCCAACAGCCTCGACCTTGGCGACTTGGCGCGACTCTCGGCGTACCTGCCGCTGGTTCCCGAAATGCGCGACGGGCTGACGCGCTTTGCGCCGCACGGCCGACTCAAGGACTGCACCCTGAGTTGGCGTGGCGAGGACGGACAGGCTTTCCGTCACTACCGCATCGACGCTCGTTTTGAGCAGCTGGCGGTCGCCGCCACAGGCCGGATTCCCGGCGCCAGCGGTCTTTCCGGCAGCATTGTGGGCGACGAAAGCGGCGGCCGGCTGGAACTCGCCGGTCGCGATGCCGGCATCGAGCTGCCGGCGATCTTCCCCGAGGCGCGGATTGCGCTCGCCAGTCTCGATCTGCTGGCCGACTGGACCCGTTCCGGCGAGGATTTCAGCGTTGACATCCGCCGCGCCAGCTTCCGCAACGCCGATGTCGAAGGCAGTGCCAGCGGCCGCTATCGGCGTGAGCGCGCCGGCACGCCGGGCGAGATCGATCTGCGCGCCCGGCTCACGCGCGGCGAGGGTGCGGCGGTATGGCGCTATCTGCCCTACGCGGTGAATATCGACACCCGCAACTGGCTGCACGACGCCGTCACCGCCGGCCGTGCCGACGAGGTGACGCTACAGCTGAAGGGCGATCTGGCGCGCTTCCCGTTCGCCGACCGCTCCGGCGTGTTCCGCATCCAGGGCCGTTTCCACGGCGCCACGCTGAAACCGGCACCGGGCTGGCCGGCGATCGAGGACATCGCCGGCGATCTGCTGTTCGACGCGGCGCGCATGCATATCGGCGCCAGCCAGGGGCGCATTCTCGGCGCCACGGTCGGCCCGGTCAGCGCCGAGATCGCCGATCTTGCGGCTTCCGAGGAACTGCTGATCGTCGAAGGCAAGGCCAAGGGGCCGACGGCCGCTTTCCTGCGCTTCATCGAGAGCAGTCCGGTCGGGGAACGCATTGATCACTTTACCGAGGACATGCACGCCACCGGCGCCGGCGAACTCGACCTCAAACTGACCCTGCCGCTGCGCCATATGGACACCACCCAAGTGGCCGGCGGCTATCGTTTCGACGGCAACAAGGTGATTGTGGCGGCGGGTATTCCGCCGCTGGACGATGTCCGCGGACGCATCGAATTCACCGAGCAGGCGCTGACGGCGAAGGACATTCGTGCGCGGGCGCTGGGTGGGCCGCTGAGCGTGGATGTGCGGACCCAGAACGAAGGTCTGGTGGCGGTGGATATGCGCGGCGAGATCGGCATCCATTCGTTGCGCCAACAGATGCCTTCGCCGCTGTTCGACTATCTGTCCGGTAGCGCGCGCTGGGAAGGCAGCATCCGGGTAAAGAAGAAAATCCCGGAAATTCGTATCAGTTCCGATCTGCGCGGCATCGCCTCCAGCCTGCCCGAGCCGTTCAACAAGTCGGCCAGCGAGGCCCGTCCGTTGCTGTTCGAGCGCAAGGTGCCCGATGCGCGCCTGCTGCCCCGCGTTAGCCGCGGCGTCGTGCGCGACGAAATCGACATCAGCCTTGCCCGCGCGCTGCAAGTGCAATGGCTGCGTGTGGGCGACGACAGCGGCAGCCTGCGCGTCGAGCGCGGCCTTGCCACCGTCGGGGCCGCCGCGGCGCGCCTGCCCGAGCGCGGTGCATTGCTGGCGATAAACCTGCCGCGCATCGATTTCGATCTGTTGCGCCATGTGACGTCGGGCGGTAGCGAAGGCATTGCGCCGGCGTTCAGCCAGATCGACCTGCGGGCCAACGAAGCCAGCGCCTTCGGTCGCACGCTGCACGATCTGCGCCTCAGCGGTGCTGCCCGCGGCGAGCATTGGAACGCCGATTTGCGCAGCCGCGAAATCACCGGCCGTTTCGACTGGATCGGCGAAGGCAAGGGCCGGCTCTCCGGACGGATTGCCCAGTTCAACCTGCCCTCGGCGAGCAGCGCGGCAACCGCGGTCAGTAGTGGCGACCTCGACGAACTGCCGGCGCTCGACCTGACCTTCGACCGCTTCATCTACGGCGAGCGCGATTTCGGCGAACTCAAGCTGACGGCCGAAAATCGCGGCACCGACTGGCACGCGACGGTCGCCATACAGAATGCCGACGGCAGCGTGAATGCCGAAGGCAAGTGGCGGCCGGGGGACGATGCGCCGGATACCCTGGTGGATTTCAAGTTCAAGGCCAACAGCATCGAGAACATGCTCAACCGGATAGGCTATCCCAACGCGGTCAGGCGCGGCAGCGCCAGCCTGGAAGGCAAGCTCAACTGGAACGGACCGCCGTTTTCGCCCGACATGCAGAGCTTGAACGGCAGCGTCAGGTTCGACGCCCGCGACGGCCAGTTCAACAAGCTCGAACCGGGCGTCGGCCGTCTGCTCGGCGTGATCAGCCTGCAATCGCTGCCGCGGCGGATTACGCTGGATTTCCGCGACGTCTTCAGCGAAGGGTTTGCCTTCGACCGCATCGAAGGCGAGGCGAAAATCACTCGCGGCGTGCTCGACACCCGCGACCTGGAGATCGCCGGCCCCGCGGCACGGGTGGCGATGCAGGGCACCATCGACCTGACCCGCGAAACGCAGAACCTGCGGGTGCGGGTGCAGCCGGCATTCGGCGAATCGGTCGCCACCGGCGTGCTGCTGGCGCACCCGGCGGCCGGCGCGGCGGCATGGGTGTTCAACAAGCTGTTCGGCAATCCGCTGGACCAGATCTTCGCCTACGAATACGCGGTGACCGGCGCGTGGATCGATCCGAAGGTGGAGAAGGTCGGCGGCCCGGGCAAGGCGGAGGCTCAAATGGGGAAGAGTGCGCCATGAAAGTCGCGGTTATCCAGATGATCTCGACGCCGCAGATTGCTCCCAATCTCGCCAGCGCCGAGCGCCTGTTGCGCGAAGCGGCGGCGCAAGGCGCGCAGCTGGCGGTACTGCCGGAATATTTTCCCTTCATCGGCGCTGGCGACGCGGAGCGGCTGAATGCGCGGGAAACGCAAGGCCATGGCCCGATCCAGGATTTCCTCGCCGAGGTCAGCCGGCGCCTCAAGCTGTGGCTGGTGGCCGGCTCGATCCCGCTGCGGGCCGACGATCCGGCGCGTCTGCGCAACAGTTGCCTGGTGTTCGACGATCTCGGCCAAGTGCGGGCGCGCTACGACAAGATTCACCTGTTCGGCTTCCGTAAGGGCGAGGAAGTCTACGATGAGGCCGCGACCATCGAAGCCGGCAGTGCGCCGGTGGTGCTCGATCTGCCATGGGGCCGTCTCGGTCTCGGCATCTGCTACGACCTGCGCTTCCCGGAACTCTTCCGCCGCCTTGGCGCCATCGATTTTCTCGCCCTGCCGGCGGCCTTTACCGAAACCACCGGCCGCGCCCATTGGGAACTGCTGCTGCGTGCCCGCGCGGTGGAGAACCAATGCTACGTACTCGCCGCCGCCCAGGGCGGGCTGCATCCGACGGGGCGCATGACCCATGGCAACAGCATGATCGTCGATCCGTGGGGCGAGGTGCTCGGGCGTCTCGACAAGGGCGAGGGCGTGGTCGTCGCCGATCTCGATCCGGCGCGTCTGGCCGAAGTGCGCGAAGCGCTGCCGGCGTTGCGGCACCGGGTGCTGAAGTAGCGCCCTGCGCGTTCCTGGCGTCGAGGCGCTCCGGCGAACCGCACTAAAGTACAGGTATGCCCGCCGGCACCCTCGCTACCATCCGCCGCGTTAGGAAATTGCGGTCAGAGGAGTGCGATGCACCGAGTTCAGGCGACCTGATAACCCCGTCGTTCCCGTATCTGCCTTCAAGCTGAGCCACCGGTTCGGCATTGAACGTCCGGCGGTCGCGAAGCCGCCGCCGCGGTCCGGGTTAACTCGAAATCACTGTTCCGGTTTCTATCCATGTCGGCCAGACGAACGTCTGGCCGACATGGACGAACTCGGCCTTTCGCTGTCCGCTTTTGCTGAATTTTTATATCAACAACCGGAGAAATGGAGATCTTGTTGTGAGCACATCGCTAAAAGCCGCTGCCGCGGTTCTTTCGTTCGCAGCGCTCGTCGCCGCGGCACCGCTGGCGCAAGCCGAAATGACGGCCGCCGAGGCCGACCGACTGGGCAAGGACCTGACCCCGAACGGCGCCGAAAAAGCCGGCAACAAGGACGGCTCGATTCCCGCCTGGGACGGCGGCCTGACCAAGCCGCCCGCCGGCTGGAAGCCGGAACAGGGCTACGTCGACCCGTTCGCCAACGAAAAGCCGTTGTTCGTGATCACGGCGCAGAACATGGAGCAATACAAGGACAAACTGACGCCGGGGCTACAGAGCCTGCTGAAAAAATACCCGGCCACCTTCAAACTGCCGGTGTATCCGAGCCACCGCAGCTTCTCCTACCCGCAGGCGGTCTACGATGCGACCAAGGCCCACGCGCCGAAGGTCAAGTCGAGCGGCGACGGGATCGAGAACTACAACGAGCCGGGCTTCACCCCGTTCCCGATGCCGAAGAACGGCATCGAGGCGATGTTCAACCACAAGCTGTGGTGGTTCGGCGGCTACAACCGCTGCAACGACTGGCTGCCCACCCGTGCCAGCGGCGAGTACTACCGCGTCGGCTTCTGTGAGGAATTCATCCAGGGGCAGAATTTCGACAACAAGCAGTCGAACCACATCTTCTCGTTCTACGGTCTGTACGACGCGCCGGCGACGCTGCTTGGCACCATCTATCTGGTGCACGACCCGATCGACTACACCAAGGGCCAGCGCCAGGCGTGGATCTACAATGCCGGCCAGCGCCGGGTACGCCGCGCTCCCGATGTTGCCTTCGACAACATCGACGACGGCACCGAAGGCATGCGCACGACCGACGACTACTGGATGTTCAATGGTTCGTTCGAGCGCTACAACTGGAAGCTCGTCGGCAAGAAGGAAATGTACATCCCGTACAACGCCTACAAGATCAACGACTCCAGGCTGAAGTATGCCGACATGATGGACAAAGGCAGCCTGAAATCCGATCTGCGCCGCTATGAACTGCACCGCGTTTGGGTGGTCGAGGCGACGTTGAAGCCGGGTATGTCGCACGTCTACGGCAAGCGCGTGTACTACCTCGACGAGGACAGCTACCAGATCGCCCTCGGCGACATCTACGATACCCGCGGTAGCCTGTGGCGCGTAAGCGAAGCGCACCTCCTCGAAGCCTACGATACGCAGACGATGTTCCAGAGCCCGACCGTCGTGCATGACCTCGCCAATGGCAGCTTCATCGCGCAAGCACTGATGAACGAGCGCAAGGCGCCGGTATACGCCTGGAATGCCAAAGGCAAGTGGGCTGCGTTCCAGATGGATGCAATCCGGCGCAAGGGCACGCGCTGAGTCGTTTCACGTAACCGTTTCAGCCCGCCGGCGGAATTTATTGGCCGGCGGGCGTAGTCTTCTGGCCCATCGACGATGGGCCAGTTTTTTTTGATGCGTTGGATGGGCGTGAAATCCCGCTTTTCCCACTCCGTCCGTCCGGAGCACGTAGAAGAAATCCCTAGCTCCCCACTCCGTTCGCCCGGAGCTCGTCGAAGAAACCCTCGCTCTCCCACTCCGTTCGTCCTGAGCCCGTCGCAGGGCAACGGCTGATTTGCTTTTTCTTCGCTCCGAATCGCCACCGTTGCCGGGACTCGCCCCGGCGGGCGCCGGCAAGCCGGCGCCATTGGCCCAATAACGCTCCCCCACCCATCCTCCCCTGAGGGGAGGTGACATTGGATGCGACAAGAAAGTAACCAAAGAAGCGCACCCACCGCCCCGGCCTGACTGCGTCAGGCGGCCCTCGCTCCGGCGGCTTGGCCGGGCCAGCCGCTGAACTCGCTGTGCTCGGGCAACGCGGCCGGAATTCCCCGGCCAACCCGCCTCCGCTCGGCGGGACAGAGGGGGTTGCACCCATCCCTGGGGTAGAAGCGGCCACCTTGCGTTCGACGGCCAGATGGCTGAGAAAGGCTTCCACTTCGGCTGCGCCCATGCCTACGGGATGTTTCTTGCCATGAAACAAAATAAAGCGTTTAATCCAATCAA
>JALNXH010000032.1 GCA_023230455.1 Rhodocyclaceae bacterium
CGTCTGGTGCCCATAGCGAGGCGGAACCACCCCTTCCCATCTCGAACAGGACCGTGAAACACCTCCGCGCCAATGATAGTGAGCTTCCCGCTCGCGAAAGTAGGTCAGCGCCAGACATCCTATGCAAATCCCCCTCCCGGCTGGTCCGCGGAGGGGGTTTTTGTTTGTGGCTTGGTAGAATGTTGCCCCATGAAAACTACTTTTCTTGAATTCGAACAGCCGATCGCTGAGCTGGAAGCGAAAATCGAGCAGCTTCGCTACGTCCAGGACGACTCGGCGGTTGATATATCCGAAGAAATCAGCCGTTTGGAAGCGAAGAGCCTCGCGTTGACCAAGGACGTCTATTCGAAATTGACCCCTTGGCAAATTGCCCAGGTTTCGCGCCATCCGCAACGCCCATATACGCTCGATTACGTTGAGCACATCTTCTCTGATTTTGAGGAGCTCCACGGCGACCGTGCGTTTGGCGATGATCGTGCGATCATCGGCGGCTTGGCGCGTTTCGATGGCCGTTCCTGCATGGTCATCGGCCACCAGAAAGGTCGAGACACTAAGGAAAAAATCATCCGCAATTTCGGTATGCCGAGGCCCGAGGGATATCGAAAAGCGTTGCGGCTGATGAGGCTAGCCGAAAAATTCGATATCCCGATTTTTACCTTTGTGGATACCCCCGGGGCTTTTCCGGGCATCGACGCTGAAGAGCGCGGCCAATCCGAAGCCATCGGCCGCAATCTTTTCGTCATGGCCGAACTGAAAGTGCCCCTCATCACCACCGTGATTGGCGAAGGCGGATCGGGCGGTGCTTTGGCCATAGCGGTCGGCGACGCGGTCCTGATGTTGCAGTATTCGACCTATGCTGTCATTTCTCCCGAGGGTTGTGCCTCGATTCTTTGGAAAAGCTCGGACAGGGCGAGCGATGCTGCCGAAACGATGGGCATTACGGCGGCGCGACTGAAATCGCTGGGGCTGATTGACCGTATCGTTACGGAGCCGCAGGGTGGCGCTCACCGTGACCACAAGGCGATTGCCGGCTCGGTGAAAAAGGCTTTGCAGGACGCGCTCAAGCAGGTTTCCGGGCTGTCTTCCACCGAGCTCATCGAACGTCGTTTCGATCGACTGATGAGCTATGGCAAGTTCAAGGAACTCCCGGTCCACTGATTCCCTGGGCATCGTGCAAACGGTGCTACAAGCGCTCCAGCCGTTTGTCCTCAGCGGGCAGCAGGTCGTCGTAGCGTATTCGGGCGGGCTCGATTCCAGCGTGCTGCTGCATGCTGCTAAAGAGCTGCAGCCTAAATTGAACATCGTTCTGTCGGCCTACCATGTGCATCACGGACTCAGTCGGCATGCGGATAGCTGGGCCAAGCATTGCATGTCTCAATGCCGGGACTGGGAGGTACCGCTCACCGTAGTGCATGTCGAGGTGGATAGAGAAAGCGCGCAGGGCATCGAGGCGGCAGCGCGCTTGGCACGTTACCGAGCACTTGATAGCGCAGCGGGCGACTGGATCATGCTGGCCCACCATCGTGACGATCAGGCGGAGACCCTATTGCTCAACCTGTTGCGTGGCTCAGGCATGCGCGGTGCAGGCGCCATGGCACGACATCGCGGACGCTATTTGCGACCGCTACTCGGTTTGTCGCGCGCCGAGCTCGAAGGCTATGCGCGTGCAACCGGGTTGCAATGGGTCGATGACGAGAGCAATTCCGATACGGATTTCAGCAGAAATTTCATTCGCCATCGACTGCTTCCCCTCGCGGAAGAGCGCTTCACCGGAGCATCGGCTGCCGTGGCGCGCGCGGCGGCGGTGTTTGACGAGTCGCGCGGCCTGCTGGACGATCTCGCCAGAATTGACGGTGGCGATGTCATGCCGCTGTCGCTGGAGTCGTTGCGCCGACTCGATTGGCCGCGGGCGGCCAATCTGCTTGCCTATGTGTTGCGTCGCCAAGGGGTGGCGGTTCCCAGCCGGCAATGGCTATCGGAAGCGCTGCATCAGCTGCTGGAAGCCGCTGAAGACCGGCAACCGGCGATCACTATCGGAAATCTAAATCTTCAGTTGCGGCGCTATGCAGGATCTGTCTGGCTGGTGCCGCAGTGGCCGGTGCCCGCGAGACGCGTCTGGAACGGCACTGGTGAGGTCGAATGGGGCGAAGCCAAAATCGTCTTCTCATCTACTTGGGGGCAGGGCATTGCCCGACATCGACTGGATGGGCCGGTCACTTTTCAACCGCGGGGTGGGGGAGAACGGATCAGACTCGCACCGAACGCGTCGTCCCGACCGCTGAAAGACCTGCTACGCGAAGCCGGAATTCCGCCCTGGTGGCGTGACCGATTGCCGTTGATGTACTGCGGAGAGCACTTGGTGTGGGTACCTGGCATTGGGGTAGCGGACATTTTTCGCTGTAGTACAGAAGAAGATGGAATCCAGTTAGAGTTCGTCGGAGCAAGTTGGTAAAATCTCGTTCTTTTTCAATACCAGACGGGAAATCCCCGAGGAGAAACACATGGCAATCGAACGCACCCTGTCCATCATCAAGCCCGACGCCGTCGCCAAGAACGTGATCGGTAAGATTATCAGCCGCTTTGAAACCAACGGCTTGAAGGTCGCCGCCGCTCGCTTGGTGCAACTTTCGCGTGCCGAGGCCGAAGGTTTCTACGCGGTGCACAAGGAGCGGCCTTTTTTCAAGGATCTGGTCGAATTCATGATCTCCGGCCCGGTTTTCGTACAGGTTCTGGAAGGTGAAAATGCCATCCTCAAAAACCGCGATCTGATGGGCGCCACCGATCCTAAGAAGGCGGCCGCCGGAACCATTCGTGCCGACTTCGCCGAATCCATCGACGCCAACGCCGTGCACGGTTCCGATGCCCCGGAGACCGCCGCCGTCGAAATCGCCTACTTCTTTCCTGCGCTGAACGTTTACGCCCGCTGATGAGCGTCAACCTGCTCGATTACGATGGACCTGGTCTGACGGCTCTTTTCGCTGCGCTCGGCGAGAAGGCTTTTCGCGCTACGCAAGTGGAGCGCTGGATCCATCGCTTCGGGCAGGACGATTTCAACGGCATGACCGACATTGCCAAGAGCCTGCGGCAAAAACTTTTGGCCGAGGCGTTTATTCAGCCGCCGCCGGTGATTTCGGACAAACTGTCGGACGATGGCACGCGCAAATTCCTGATGGACGTTGGCAATGGCAATGCCATCGAAACCGTATTCATCCCCGAAGACAGCCGAGGCACCTTGTGCATCTCCAGCCAGGCCGGCTGTGCCCTCGATTGCTCGTTTTGTTCAACCGGCAAGCAGGGCTTCAACCGCAACCTTACGGTGGCCGAGATCGTCGGCCAGCTGTGGCAGGCCAACCGCGCGCTCGGACGCGACCCCAAGGGTGAGCGCATCATTTCCAATGTGGTGATGATGGGCATGGGTGAGCCCCTGGCAAATTTCGACAACGTCGTAAGTGCGCTGCACCTGATGCTGGACGACAATGCCTACGGCCTCTCGCGCCGCCGTGTGACCGTCTCGACATCGGGCATCGTGCCGGCAATAGATCGTCTGCGCGAAGTCTGCCCGGTGGCCCTGGCTGTGTCGTTGCACGCAGCGACCGATCGATTGCGTGACGAATTGGTACCGATCAATCGCAAGTATCCTCTGGCGGAATTGATGGCGGCGTGCCAGCGCTACCTGAAAAATGCGCCGCGCGACTTCGTTACCTTCGAGTACGTGATGCTTGATGGGGTCAATGACAGCGAAGCCGACGCTCGCAGCCTTATCCAACTGGTACGCGATGTGCCTTGTAAGTTCAATCTGATTCCCTTCAATCCCTTTCCCAAGTCGCCCTACCGGCGCTCGCCTAGCGAACGCATTCGGCGCTTTGCCGACATCCTGATGAGTGTCGGAATCATCACCACGACCCGCAAGACGCGCGGTGACGATATCGATGCAGCCTGCGGCCAACTCGCCGGCCAGGTCAGGGACAAGTCTCGCCGCCATAGAACCCCAACCCTGATGGAGGTTTCATCGTGAGAGTGAACGTGCTCCTGTTGTCGGTGTTGTTCCTGATGGCAGGGTGTGCGACGTCCCCCAGTGCTTCGCTATCCCAGCCGGTAGCGCAGCAGAGTGGCAAGGGCGACAAGCGCAACCGGGCGCGCGTGCACGCTGAACTCGGTTTCGCCTATTATGAATCGCAGCGACTCGGCCCGGCCCTGGAAGAGGCCCGCGTCGCCATTGGCATCGATAGCGGTTATGCGCTGGCTTACAATCTGCTCGGCTTGGTCTATACCGAGTTGCGCGAAAAAACTTCCGCCGAGGAGGCATTCCACCGCGCCCTGCAACTTGCTCCCGGCGATCCGGACATCAGTAATAGCTATGGTTGGTTTCTTTGCCAGGTCGGTCAGGAACAGAAGGCCCAGACCTATTTCCAGGCAGCGGTGCATAACCCGCTGTATACGGCGCCGGTGATTGCACTGCTCAACTCCGCGACCTGTGCGCTTAAGGTGAAGAATGATGCTCTGGCCACCGACGCACTGGGTCAGATCCTGCAACTGGACCCGGAAAATCTTCGCGCTCTATATCTGACCGCCGAAATCAGTTACCGCGCTGGCCGCTTTGGTGAAGCTCGCTTGCGCTTGAGTGAATTGCATCGTCGTAGCGAGCCGACGGCGGAGACTTCCTGGCTGGCCTTGCGTGTGGCCCGTAAGCTTGGGGATCGCAGCGACGAGGCACGTTTCATGGCCCTGCTCAGGCAAAAATTTCCCGATTCTCCCGAAACGCAAAAAACGCTTCAGGGCATTTCTGAATGATCGAACAAACCAACATCGAGCCGCTCGTTGCCGACGCCGCGCCCGCCGAGGTACTGCCGCTTCCCGGATACTTGCTGCGCAAGGCGCGCGAAGAAAAGGGCCTTTCACTCAGCGATGTGGCACACACACTCAAATTCAGCGTGCGGCAGATCGAAGCGCTTGAGTCGGATGACTACAACGCGTTGCAAGGAGCAACCTTCGTTCGCGGTTTCATTCGTGCGTACGCGCGTCTGCTGCGCATAGCGCCTGAGCCTTTGCTCGGCCGTTTGGATGCGACCGCGCCGCAGATCGAGGTCGAGATCGCCGCTCCCGCCAATATGGGCGAAGCGACGCCGCGGCCATTTATGGAACGCCACCAAAAGGCGGCAATTGCCGCTCTGATCGTGTTGACGGCGCTGGCGATCGCCGCCTATCTGTGGACCCGCGAGGAAGTGGCGACGGGTGCCGAGTCTGTGCATATACCCCCCACCGCGGCGAGTGAGCCGGCCGAGCCTGTTGCAGCGCCGCCGGCAGTCGTTGTGACGAGTACGGAGTCTTCGGTGCGGGCCGATTCGGCCACGGTGGAGCAACCGGTGTTGTCTGTTGCTCCCGGCCCAGGGGAAAAGCAGCTGACGTTGGACTTTGACGCCAGGTCGTGGGTGGAAATCAAAGATGCGGGCAATCGAGTGATTCTTACCGGCGAGTTTCCGCAGGGGGCCCGGCAGACGGTTAACGGCCGACCGCCGTTTCAGTTGTGGATCGGCAAGGCATCGGGTGTGCGGGTGGTCGATGGCGATAAAAAAATCGATTTGCAACCCTACGCGCGCGACGATGTCGCCCGCCTGACCGTGGATTGATTCTCTCCATGCCTGACCACAATCCGCGCGGGCCTTTGCCTCGCCGTCGCTCCCTTGGCGTTCGCGTCGGTAAGGTGCTGATCGGCGGTGAGGCTCCGGTCGTCGTGCAGTCGATGACCAACACCGACACGGTGGACGATTTCGCCACCGCGATGCAGATTGCCCAGTTGTCCCGCGCCGGCTCGGAAATCGTCCGGCTTACGGTCAACAACCGCGAGGCCGCGGCCGCCGTGGTAAAAATCCGCAACCGTCTGTTGACGATGGGGATTGATGTTCCGCTAGTCGGCGATTTCCATTTCAACGGCCACAAGCTGCTCGCCGAAGTGCCCGAGTGCGCGGAAGCGCTCGACAAGCTGCGCATCAATCCGGGCAATGTCGGCAAGGGTGCCCGCCGCGACGAGCAGTTCGCGCAGCTGATCGAGATTGCTTGCAAGTACGATAAGCCAGTGCGTATCGGCGTTAATTGGGGCAGCCTCGACCAGTTGCTGCTGGCGCGGATCATGGACGAGAATGCAAAGCGCGCCGTGCCGAAGAATGCGGTCGAAATCATGCGCGAGGCAATGATCGCCTCGGCTCTGGAATCGGCCGACAGGGCGGTCGAATTGGGTCTGCCGGCCGACCACATCATTCTCTCCTGCAAGGTTTCGGGAGTGCAGGATCTGATCGCCGTGTATCGTGATCTTGCCGCCTGCTGTGACTACGCGTTGCATCTGGGCCTCACCGAGGCGGGCATGGGCAGCAAGGGCATCGTCGCATCGACGGCGGCGTTGTCGGTGCTGCTACAGGAAGGCATCGGCGACACCCTGCGTGTTTCGTTGACGCCCGAGCCCAACGGCGATCGTACCAAGGAAGTCGTTGTCGCCCAGGAAATCCTACAGACCATGGGCCTGCGGGCATTCACTCCGCTGGTCGCTGCCTGTCCCGGCTGCGGCCGCACCACCAGCACTTACTTCCAGGAGCTGGCGCAGGACATCCAGACCTATGTGCGCGAGCAGATGGTGCACTGGAAAGTTGAGCGCATCGGTGTCGAGAATATGAGCTTGGCGGTCATGGGCTGCGTAGTAAATGGGCCGGGTGAGAGCAAACACGCGAATATCGGCATCTCATTGCCCGGCACCGGCGAGGAACCAGTGGCGCCGGTGTACGTGGACGGCGAGCGGGTGGTGACCTTGCGCGGCGACAACATTTCCGCCGAATTCCGCCAAATTATCGAAGACTACGTAGCGCGCACGTACCCGACGCGCTTGTAAACCGCAAACCATGAGTCAAACTTTGCAAGCCATCCGCGGGATGAACGACATCCTGCCCGACGACGCCGAACTCTGGGAGCAGTTCGAGGAACTGGTCCGCGACTGGCTCGATGCCTATGCTTACCGGCCCATCCGCATGCCGCTGGTGGAGCCGACGCCGCTGTTCAGCCGGGCCATCGGCGAGGTTACCGACATCGTCGAAAAGGAAATGTATTCCTTCGAGGACAGTCTTAACGGCGAACAACTCACTCTGCGCCCAGAGGGTACAGCCTCCTGCGTGCGCGCGGTGCTCCAGCACAACCTGCTCTACGAAGCGCCGCGCCGGCTCTGGTACATGGGGCCGATGTTCCGTCACGAGCGGCCGCAGAAGGGGCGCTATCGGCAGTTCCATCAGGTCGGTGTCGAAGCCCTCGGTTTTGCCGGCCCCGATGTCGATGCGGAACAGATCCTGATGTGCCAGCGTCTGTGGGACGACCTTGGGCTGGACGGCATCCGCCTAGAAATTAACTCCCTTGGCCAGCCGGAAGAACGGGCGCGGCACCGCGCCGATCTGATCGCCTATCTGAGCCTGCACGAAGCGCGCCTCGATGCCGACGGTAAGCGCCGGCTGCATACCAATCCGCTGCGCATCCTCGACACCAAGAATCCCGAAATGCAGGATCTGGTCGAGGCGGCTCCCAAGCTGATCGACTATCTGGGCGCCGAATCGCTGCAACACTTCGAGGGCGTCCAAGCCATCCTCAAGGATGCCTGTATTCCCTACAAGATCAACCCGCGGCTGGTGCGCGGCCTCGACTACTACAATCTCACGGTGTTCGAGTGGATCACCGACAGCCTGGGTGCTCAAGGCACGGTTTGCGCCGGCGGCCGCTACGACGGGCTGGTTCACCAGCTCGGCGGCAAGCAGGCGCCGGCTTGCGGTTTCGCCATGGGCGTGGAGCGTTTGCTGGCGTTGTGGAAGGAGCAGGGCCACGCGCATCAAAGGCCGGCTCCGGATGTCTATGTGGTACACCAGGGGGCGGCCGCTGGGCGCCATGCCTTCCGCGTCGCCGAATTGTTGCGCGATGCAGGGTTCGCAGTGCACCTGCATTGCGGCGGCGGCAGTTTCAAGTCGCAGATGAAGAAGGCCGACGGTTCCGGCGCTGTACTCGCCGCGATCATTGGCGACGACGAGGCGGCAGCGGATGCCGTGAGCCTCAAGCCCCTGCGCAGCGAGGGCGACCAACGCACGGTCGGACGGGAACAGGTAGCGGAAGCTGCGGCTGAAGTTATTTTCGGAACGGAAGAATAAGGGACGGCAAACATGGCGGTATATGACCTGGAAGAGCAGGAACAGCTCGCGGAGCTGAAAACCTGGTGGAAGCTGCACGGCAATCGGGTGACCTCGTTGGTGACGGTGGCGGTGCTCGCAGTGGCTGGCTGGCAGGGCTGGAATTGGTGGCAGCGCGAACAATCGACGCAAGCGTCGGCGCTGTATGCCGGTGTCGAAAAAGCGGCCGTGGCGAAAGACGCAAAGCAGGCGCGGCAATTAACCGGCGAGTTGATCGACAAGTTTCCGCGTACCGCTTATGCGCCTTTGGCTGCGATGCTTTCTGCCCGCGTGCAAGTCGAAGCCGGTGAGAGCAAGAATGCTCAGCCCCAGTTGCAGTGGGCTGCCGAGAATGCCGGCGACGATGCGCTGCGTGATCTCGCCCGCCTGCGCCTGGCGACAGTACTGTTGGACGATAAGTCTTATGACGAGGCGCTCAAGCAACTGGCGGTGACGCCGGGATCGGCATTTGCGCCGCGCTATGCGGAACTCAAGGGCGACGTTCTACTGGCTCAGGGCAAGCAGGCTGAAGCCGTCGCCGCCTACCAGGCCGGCATTGCCGCGCTGGAAACCCTGCGCAAGACCGACAACGCGCCGCCGCATGGCGCCTACCTCGATTTGCTCAAACTCAAAATGGAGGCGGCTGGAAGCCAATGATGACAAGACTGCTAGCCGCGTTCGCAGCCGCGGGCCTGATCGGCGGCTGCTCCAGCCTGGATTCCCTGAATCCTTTCGGCAACAAGGGCGACCAACGCAATTTGCCGGCGCCGCTGGTTGAACTGACGGGCAAGACCGTTGAGCCGAAGATACTCTGGCACGCTTCCGTCGGTAGCGCCGGAGCGTACGTATTTACGCCCGCCGTGGCGCAATCGAGCGTGTATGCCGCAGCCGAAAACGGCAATGTGACGCGTCTCGACAAAGGCCAACAAGTGTGGCGGATGTCCACCGACAAGCGCGTATCGGGCGGTGTCGGCAGCGATGGCAAGGTGGTGGCGGTCGGCACCGACAAAGGCGAGGTGCTGGCCCTCTCGGCAAGCGACGGACGTCTTTTGTGGAGCGCCAAGGCCGGTTCCGAAATTCTCTCCGCGCCATTGGTGACGGAAGGTTTGGTCGTCGTGCGCAGTGGCGATGCGCGCATCTATGCCTTCGACGCCGCCGACGGCAAACGTCGCTGGGTGTATCAGCGCACCGCGCCAGCCCTGAGCGTACGTGCCGCACCGGGAATGGTGGCAATGCCTGGTGCCATCCTTTCAGGTTTCCCGGGTGGCAAACTGGCGGCGATTGCCCTCAACAACGGTGCCGCACTGTGGGAATTTACCGTGGCTCTGCCGAAAGGCGCGACCGAACTGGAACGGGTCACCGACATCACCAGCAATCCGGTCGTTGGCGGACAGGAAGTCTGCGCCGTAGCCTACCGGGGCCGTGCCGCCTGCTTCAACACCACCAATGGGCAGACTGTCTGGGCGCGTGACGCCTCGTCCTTCTCTGGGATGGAACTGGACAGCCGCACTGCCTATGTCAGTGACGAAAGCGGCATAGTGATGGCGTTCGACCGGCAAGCCGGGGCGAGCCTGTGGAAGCAGGACAAGCTGACCAACCGCAAGCTGTCGCGGCCCCAGGCGATTGGGGCCTACATCGCGGTCGGCGACTACAAAGGTTACGTGCATCTGCTGCGCCGCGAAGACGGGGCGTTTGCCGGGCGTGTCGCCACCGACGGCAGCGCCATTGTCGCCTCTCCGATCCGCATTGGCGATGCCGTGCTGGTACAGACACAGGACGGCGGTATTTACGCCATCGGCGTCAATTGAAGTCGATGACTTTCCGGATCTAGGTCAATGAAACCCACCCTGGTGCTCGTCGGCCGGCCCAACGTCGGCAAGAGCACGCTGTTCAATCGACTCACGCGCAGTCGCGATGCCCTTGTCGCCGACCTGCCAGGGCTGACCCGCGATCGCCACTACGGCCACGGACGTCTGGGCAGCAAGCCCTATCTTGTGGTCGATACTGGAGGATTCGAACCTTCGGCCAAGACCGGCATCGTGCAGGAAATGGCGCGCCAGGCGGAAGCGGCGATTGCCGAAGCCGATGTGCTGCTGTTTATCGTGGACGGTCGTGCCGGACTGACGCCGCAGGATCAGGCCATCGCCGATCGCTTGCGGCGCAGCGGCCGCCCCCTGCATTTGGTGGTGAACAAGGCCGAGGGCATGGAGCGATCGATCGTCGGTGCCGAGTTTCACGAACTCGGCTGCGGCGAACCGCGCGTGATTTCGGCCGCGCACGGCGACGGCGTGCGCGAGTTGATCGATCTGGCCCTGGACGCTTATCCGAACGAGGACGAGGAGGTTGATACCAAGGGACCGCGCGTGGCCATCGTCGGGCGCCCCAATGTCGGCAAGAGCACCTTGATCAATACCCTGCTCGGCGAAGAGCGCGTGATCGCCTTCGATATGCCGGGCACCACGCGCGATGCCATCGAGATTCCCTTCGAGCGCAACGGCAAGCAATACACGCTGATCGATACCGCCGGCTTGCGCCGCAAGGGGCGCGTCTTCGAGGCGGTGGAAAAATTTTCCGTGATCAAGACGCTACAGGCGGTGGAGGAATCCAACGTCGTGGTGCTGATGGTCGATGCCAGCCAGGACATCTCCGACCAGGATGCGCATATCGCCGGTTTCTGCATCGAGGCGGGCCGTGCGCTGGTGTTGGCGGTGAATAAATGGGACGCCGTGGACGACTACACGCGCGATCAGGTCAAGCAGGAGATTGCGCGCAAGCTCAACTTCCTCGGTTTCGCGCGCACACACACCATCTCGGCGTTGAACGGCCAGGGAATCGCAGGGGTGCTGACCGCCGTGGACAAGGCTTATGCCGCGGCGATGGCTAAAATGCCGACGCCGAAGCTGACCCGCGTTCTGGAAACGGCGGTGCAGAAGCAGGCGCCGCCGCGTCACGGTCTGTTCCGCCCGAAGCTGCGCTACGCACATCAGGGGGGCAGCAATCCGCCGATCATCGTGATTCACGGTAATGCCCTGGATCACGTGCCGGATTCCTACACCCGCTATCTCGAGCGCTGTTTCCTCGAAGCCTTCAAGCTGCAAGGTACGCCGCTGCGCATTCAGTACAAATCCTCGAAGAACCCTTACGCCGACAAGTAGGGTTTTTCTGCCGGCGGAAACGCCAGCCTTACACGCAATCCCCGGCCGTCCTCGCCTTCGCTGAGTTCGAGTCGCGCGGCGTGCAGTTCGGCGATCCGGGCAACGATCGAAAGGCCCAGCCCGGAACCGCTTTCGCCGCTCGCATCGATGCGCGTGAAGCGATCCAGCACCCGCTGCCGATCGGCGGCGGGTATGCCCGGCCCCTGATCGACCACGTCCAGTTGGACGCCCCCCTCTGCCGTGGTGTCGACGGCGACGCGCAGGCGGCTGTCCGGGGGCGAATAGCGCACCGCGTTATCGATTAGGTTGCGCAACAACACCGAGAGCAGTGTCGGCTCACCGCGAACCGACTTCGCCGGCCCTTCCGTCAAACTGGGTTCGACGTGCTTGCTCAGTGCAAACGGCGCCGCCTGGGCCAGGGCGGCCGCTGCCAGTTGCTGTAGGTCGCAGGCGACGAAGCTTCCGCCCAGGCTGGCGGCATCGAGCCGCGCCAAGGTGAGCAGTTGCTCAATCAGATGTGTGGCGCGGTCGCTGGCTTCGACGACTTTGTCGAGGGCGCGCTCGCGCTCAGCGATATCCGTGCTGGCGCGTGCGACTTGAGCGTGCGCGCGCATTGCCGCCAGCGGCGTGCGCAATTCGTGAGCGGCGTCGGCGGTGAACCGCCGCTCCTGATCGATCGATCGGTGCAGACGTTCGAACAGTCGGTTGAGCTGAGCCAGGATCGGGTGCAGTTCGCGCACCGTGCCGGCAAGTGGAATCGCTTCGAGGCGGTCGGGCGAGCGTTCGCCGATGGACTCGGCGAGCCTCGCCAGCGGGGCCAGATTGGCGCGGATCAATAGCACTAGCGCCAGGGCCAATACGGGCAGAGCCAGGGCCAGCGGTTCGACCAAATGCACGGCGAGCTCGCGGCCCAGTGCCTGGCGCGCATCGTGTGTTTCGGCGACCTGGATCAGGTAATGCCCGGATTCGTCACGCAGGCTATAGACGCGCCATGCCCGGCCGCCGCTGGTGGCGTCGGAGAACCCCTGTTCAGCGGCAGAAAGCCTTTCTTCCGGGGCTTCGGCGGAATGTGCAAGCAGCCGGTCGTTCCCCCAGATCTGGAAAGCCACTTTGCGCGCGTAGCGGTGGGAGGGCAGATGCTGGGCGATTTCGTCGGCTTCGTCGCCGACGAAGCCGGCAACCACCATCGCGGTCTGCGCCAGGTGCGCGTCGAACAGCTCGTCGGCTTCGTGGATCGACTCGCGCCAGGCGACAAAGCTCAACGCAATCCAGGTTGCGGCGATGGCAGCGAGCGCGCCGGCGAGAAGTCGTAGACGCAGGCTGGGGGATGAGGCGGGTGCGCTCATGAGGGCATCGAATACCCGATACCGCGCAGCGTGCGGATCAATTCCGGGGCCAGCTTGCGGCGCAGGTGATGGACGTGTACCTCGATGGCATTCGATTCCAGTTCCTCGCCCCAAGGGTAGAGCTTGGTTTCGAGCTGTGCCCGGGTCAGCACCTTGCCGGCGTTGAGCATCAGTTCATGCAGCAGGGCAAACTCGCGTGCCGATAGTTCGACCGGGATTCCCCTGAATTCCACGCTATGTGCGGCCGGGTCGAGGCGCAATTCGCCGTGTTCCAGCACCGGGGTGGCGCTGCCGGCGGCGCGGCGCACCAGCGCGCGCAGGCGGGCCGCCAACTCGCCGAGGTCGAACGGCTTCACCATGTAGTCGTCGGCGCCGCTGTCGAGTCCCTTGATCACGTCTTCGGCCGTATCGCGCGCGGTCAGCACCAGCACCGGCAGGGCCGAACCGCTGGCGCGCAGCCGTTGCAGCAGGTCCAGCCCGGAAAGCCTCGGCAGGCCCAGGTCGAGCACGGCGGCGGCGAACGGCTCGGCCTGTAAGGCATTCCAGGCGACGAGGCCGTCCCTTACCCAGTCGGGCTGAAATCCGGCCTGACGCAGCCCGGCGAGGATTCCTTCGCCGAGCAATCGATCATCCTCGACAATCAATATGCGCATTCAGTCATCGTCCTTGTCGCGGTGGGCTCCGTCGTCGATTTCCGCCGCGATGGCCGCAGGATCGAGCAGGGCGGGCAGTTTGCCTTGAGCCAGGCCCCACGCAAACAGCGTGAGGGCGGCAGCCAGCAGCACGGCAATGATGCCATGGCCGTTGCGTATCGATTCGGTTTCGCTGCCTGATTTCCGTCCGGTAACCATCGCAGCGGCCAAATTCTCCCGGTGCAGTCTGCTCGAAACGACGACGCCGAGGATGTGGATTACCACCAGCGCGAGCATGCCGGTGGCCAGCGCTTCATGCAGTTCTTCGAAGGTTTCGCCGCCGACCTGATTCAACGTCAGCCATCCGCTGACGGCCGTTGCGGTGCCCAACAGCAGGAGCAGGACGACGGCAATCGCACCAGCCGGGTTATGCCCGGTGAAGTGTTGCGGCCGGCCTTGCATGAGCGAACGCAGATAGCCGACGACGGCAGCCGGGCCGCGGACGAAACTGGTGAAGCGGGCATGGCGGCTACCGGCCAGCCCCCAGAGCAAACGAAAGCCGATCAGGGCGAAGAACAGATAGCCGCAGATCAGGTGGATCAGATGCAAGGATTCGGACTCGGCGGTCAGATAGGCGACGCCGAAGCTGGCGGCGAGCGACCAGTGGAAGACCCGCGTCGGCAGATCCCAAACAAGAATGCGTTGGTTCATGGCGATTGATCCTGATGATGGAAGTAGGCTGCCATGGTGCCGCTGTTGGCTTAAGGAAAGCTTATGGCACGCGCCGGGTGCGCTTATTCAGCGGCAGAAATGCATTACGCAAAGCGGCAAAAGCTGGCGAGGCCGGGGAAAATCGATTAAAGTCCGTCCTCCAAATAAAACATAAGTGGGGTTCCCCATGAGCAATAAAGGGCAACTGTTACAAGACCCGTTCCTGAATACGCTGCGTCGCGAGCATATTCCGGTTTCAATCTATCTGGTCAATGGCATCAAGCTGCAGGGGCAGGTCGAGTCCTTCGATCAGTACGTCGTACTGCTGAAGAATACGGTTACCCAAATGGTCTACAAACACGCCATTTCCACCGTGGTTCCGGCCCGCCCGGTTAATTTCAACCAGGACAGCGACGCCGAGTGATTCCCACTCCCCAACGGCAGGGCCCGATTCGTTAAGTGTTCGAACGCCCTGCCAGCGGCAACGCGGCAATCCTTGTTCAGCTTGATTTCGGCGCCGGCGATTATGCCGAGCGTCTGGAAGAGTTCACGCTTTTAGCCACCAGCGCCGGTGCGGCGCCGCGAGCCGTCGTCGGTGGTCGGCGCGGCAGCCCCGATCCGGCGCTTTTCGCCGGCAAGGGCAAGGTGCAGGAAATCGCCGATGCGGCGATTCTCCACGAAGCCGACATCGTTCTCTTCAATCATGAATTGTCTCCCGCACAGCAGCGCAATCTGGAGCGCAGGCTGGAACGACGGGTGGTCGATCGCAGCAGCCTGATTCTCGACATCTTCGCCCTGCGTGCGCACAGTCACGAAGGCAAGTTGCAGGTTGAACTGGCCCAATTGCAGCATCTCGCCACGCGGCTGGTGCGCGGTTGGACCCACCTGGAGCGGCAGAAGGGCGGTATCGGCCTGCGCGGCCCCGGAGAAACCCAGTTGGAAACCGACCGCCGCCTGCTTGGCAAGCGCGTGGCGCTGCTCAAGGAGCGCCTGCGCCAGATGGAACGGCAGCGTGCCGTGCGGCGCCGCTCGCGCAGCCGCAACGAGGTGTTGTCGGTTTCGCTGGTGGGGTATACCAACGCCGGCAAGAGCACGTTGTTCAATGCTCTGACCAAGGCCGGCGCCTTTGCCGCCAACCAGCTTTTCGCTACCCTCGACACGACCTCACGGCGCCTTTATATCGAGGGCGCCGGGCAGATCGTCGTCTCCGATACCGTCGGCTTCATCCGCGATCTCCCCCATTCGCTGGTCGCGGCTTTTCATGCCACGCTGGAAGAAACGGCGATGGCCGACCTGCTGCTGCATGTGGTCGACTCGTCGAGCCCAGACCGCGATCAGCAGATGTCGGCCGTGAGTCAGGTGTTGAACGAAATCGGGGCCGGCGAAGTCGAACAGATCCTGGTCTGGAACAAGATAGACGCCACCGCCGCCAGCCCCGGGGTCGAACGCGACGAGCATGGTAAACTCACCCGCGTTCGTCTCAGCGCCCGCACCGGGGCCGGTCTCGATCTGCTGCGCACGGCCTTGGCCGAGGTGGCTCAGGCGAGAAAAGATACGAGCGGAACCGAAACCAGCGTAGTCGACGCGGCCTGACCCAATCCTCATCCCTTCATTCCTGAAAGCACAATGTGATCGCTGGCATCCTCATGTCCCTTAACGACCATGGCTGGGGCAACAACTCCAATCAGGACGGCAACAAGGGTGGCAAGGGCAACGACCAAGGCCCGCCCGACCTCGAAGAACTCTGGCGCGACTTCAATCGCCGCCTTTCCGGCGCCTTCGGCAAGAAGGGTGGCGGCGGAGGCTTCGGCGGGGTCACCCCGCCCAGCCTGAGTCCGCGCCAGTTCGGCGGCGGCGTGATGCTGCTGATCGGCGTCGTCGCGGCAATCTGGCTGGCAAGCGGGTTTTATATCGTCGATGCCAGCCAGCGCGGTGTGGTGCTGCAGTTCGGACGCTACCTCGAAACCACCGAGCCCGGCTTGCGCTGGCGCCTGCCCTGGCCGATCCAGAGCCACGAGGTGGTGAATCTTTCCGGAGTGCGTACCGTTGAAGTTGGCTATCGCGGCTCCGAAAAGAACAAGGTGCTGAAAGAAGCGTTGATGCTGACCGATGACGAAAACATTGTCAGCGTGCAGTTCGCCGTGCAATACCTGATCAAGAGTCCGGTCGATTATGTGTTCAAAAATCGCCATCCCGACGATGCGGTGATCCAGGCCGCTGAAACGGCAATTCGCGAAGTGGTGGGCAAGAACAAAATGGATTTCGTGCTCTACGAAGGTCGCGACGTGATCGCCGCAAATACCCAGAAGCTGATTCAGGACATCCTCGATCGTTATGAAACCGGTGTGCAGATTCGTTCGGTGACCATGCAGAGTACTCAGCCGCCGGAACAGGTACAGGCCGCGTTCGACGATGCGGTCAAGGCGGGGCAGGATCGAGAGCGGCAGAAGAACGAAGGTCAGGCTTACGCCAATGACGTGATTCCCCGCGCCCAGGGCGCTGCCTCGCGGCTGTTTGCGGAAGCCGACGGCTACAAGTCGCGGATCGTCGCCACTGCCGAGGGCGATGCCTCGCGCTTCAGCCAGATACTTACCGAATACAGCAAGGCGCCGGAAGTCACACGCAGCCGCATGTATCTGGAAACCCTGCAACAGATTTACACCAATACCAGCAAGGTGATGGTGGATGCGAAGGGATCGGGCAATCTGCTGTATCTGCCGCTGGACAAAGTGATGCAGGCCGCCGGCGCCCAGCTGGCAGCGCCGGCGGCCGATGCGGCGACACCTGCACCCGTTGCAGCCAAGGCGTCAACGTCATCCGGCGAAGCGCCGCCGCAGCTTGAAAAAACCCCGGCCGTCACCGGCAGCGGTGACCTCCGTTCGCGCGATTTCCTGCGCTCCCGCGAAAGGGGGGATCGTTAATGCGCCGCTCTATTCCGTTTGTCGCCTCGCTGCTGCTGATGGCCCTGGTGGTCTTCGCTGCAACCGTATTCACTGTCGATCAGCGCCAGTTCGCGATCATTTTCCAGTTGGGTGAGATCCGCCAGGTGGTCACCGAACCGGGCCTCGCCTTCAAGTGGCCGATGATCCAGAACGTGCGTTTGTTCGACAAGCGCATCCTGACCATGGACTCGCCCGAACCTGAGCGCTTCCTCACCGCCGAGAAAAAACCGGTGCTGGTCGATTCCTTCGTCAAGTGGCGTATCCACGACGTCAAGCAGTACTACATCTCGGTCAGCGGGGACGAGCAGCTAGCGCGTACGCGTCTTTCGCAAACTGTGAATTCGGGGCTGCGCGAAGAGTTCGGCAAGCGCACGGTGCATGATGTCGTCTCCGGCGAACGCGAAAAAATCATGGCCGAAGTGCTGAAAAAGGCCGATGCCGATGCCCGCACGATGGGGGTGCAGATCGTCGATGTGCGGCTGAAGCGCGTCGATTTCCCCTCCGAGGTTTCCGAGTCTGTCTATCGCCGCATGGAAACGGAGCGCAAGCGCGTTGCCAACGAGTTGCGTTCGACCGGTGCCGCCGAAGCGGAAAAAATCAAGGCCGATGCAGACCGGCAGCGCGAGGTGATCGTCGCCAATGCCTATCGCGACGCACAAAAGACCAAGGGCCAGGGCGACGCCAAGGCTGCCTCGATCTACGGCCAAGCCATGGGCCGGAATCCGGAGTTCTACGCGTTCTATCGCAGCATGGAAGCCTATCGCAGCAGTTTCAAGAGCAAGAGCGATCTGCTGGTGGTGGAGCCCAATTCCGACTTCTTCAAATACCTGAAGAACGCGGGCAAGGGCAGCAAGTAAGCCGCGCCGTGGGAACCACTCTGTTCATGGCGTTTGCCCTGATGCTGGTAATCGAGGGCCTGCTGCCGTTCATCGCGCCGCACATCTGGCGCGAGACGTTTCGCCGGGTCACCAGTTTCAATGACGGCCAGATTCGTTTCATCGGCTTGTCGTCGATATTGGTCGGCCTTGTGTTGTTGTGGGTGCTGAAATGAATCGCTGGCTGTTGCCGGAAGCAATCGAAGACATCCTGCCTGCCGAGGCGCGCCGTATCGAGGTCCTGCGTCGGCGCCTGCTCGACGCCTGCGCGCGCCAGGGCTACGAATTCGTCATGCCGCCGCTGCTCGAATACGTCGAGTCGTTGCTCACTGGCAGCGGTCGCGATCTCGATCTGCGCACGTTCAAGCTGGTCGATCAACTCTCCGGCCGCACGATGGGCGTGCGCGCCGATATCACGCCGCAGGTGGCGCGGATCGACGCCCACTTGCTCAACCGCGGCGGCGTGACGCGGCTGTGCTATTGCGGCAGCGTGCTGCATACCCTGCCCGCCGGATTCAATGCGACCCGCGAGCCGCTGCAACTTGGCGCCGAGCTTTACGGCCACAGCGGCCTGGAGGCCGACATCGAGATCGTCCGCCTGCTGGCGGAAACGCTTGCCGCCGCCGAGGTTCCCGCGCTGCGGATCGACCTTGGCCATGTCGGCCTGTTCCGCACCCTCACCGCGGCGGCCGGCTTCGATAGTCAAGCCGAGGAGGACGTGTTCGCGCTGTTGCAGGCCAAGGATCAGCCCGGTTTGCGCGAGCGCCTGGCGTCGGTGGCGGAGCCGCTGCGTTCGGCGCTGCTGGCCTTGCCTGAGCTCTACGGCGGGCGGGAGGTGCTGGATCGTGCGCTACGTCTGCTGCCCGCCGCGGTGCGGCCGCCGTTGGAGGAATTGAGCCGTCTGGCCGATGCATTGACCGGCCTGCCGGTGAGTTTCGACCTTGCCGACCTGCGCGGCTATCACTATCACACCGGCGTCGTCTTCGCTGTTTACTGCGCCGGCAGCCCGGGCGCGGTGGCACTCGGCGGGCGTTACGACCGCGTCGGCAAGGCCTTCGGCCGCAGTCGGCCGGCAAGCGGATTTTCCGTCGACCTGCGCGAACTGGCGCGTCTCGCGCCTGCGGCAGCTGCACGTGGTGCGGTGCTGGCGCCATGGCCGGCGAATGACGACCCGGCCGATCCGTTGCATGCCGAAGTGCGGCGTCTGCGCGCCGCCGGCGAAACCGTCGTTCTTGCGCTGCCCGGACACGAAGGGTCGTGGCGCGAGGCCGGTTGCGATCGCCGCCTGACGCTTAACGGCGGCCGCTGGACACTCGAAACACTCGAAGAGAATTAAGGAATCCTTTTCATGACAAGCACTACCGCCCGCAACGTCGTTGTCGTCGGCACCCAGTGGGGCGACGAAGGCAAGGGCAAGATCGTCGACTGGCTGACCGACCACTCGCAAGGCGTCGTCCGCTTCCAGGGCGGCCACAACGCCGGCCACACACTGGTCATCGGCGGCAAAAAGACCGTACTGCACCTGGTGCCCTCGGGCATCCTGCGCGACGGCGTCACCTGCTACATCGGCAACGGCGTGGTGCTTTCGCCCGAAGCGCTGATCAAGGAACTCGACGAACTGCGCGCCGCCGGTATTGACGCCGAAGCGCGGATCAAAATTTCCGAAGCCTGCCCGCTGATCCTGCCCTACCACCAAGCCATCGACATCGCCCGCGAAGTCGCCCGCGGCAGCAATAAGATCGGCACCACCGGGCGCGGCATCGGTCCGGCCTACGAAGACAAGGTCGCCCGCCGCGCCATCCGCTTACAGGACCTGGCCAAGCCCAAACGTTTTGCCGAGAAGCTGGCCGAGCTTTTGGAATATCACAACTTCATGTTGAAGAACTACCACGGCGCCGCGGTGGTGGACTTCCAGAAAACCCTCGACGCAGCGTTGGCCATCGCCCCGCGCCTGACCGCGATGATCGCCGACGTTCCCCGCGCCCTCTACGACGCCAACAAGGCCGGCGCCAACCTGTTGTTCGAAGGTGCGCAGGGCACGCTGCTTGACATCGACCACGGCACCTATCCTTACGTCACTTCCAGCAACTGCGTCGCCGGTGCGGCGGCGGCCGGCGCCGGCGTCGGTCCCGGCATGCTGCACTACGTGCTTGGCATCACCAAGGCCTATACCACCCGCGTCGGCAGCGGCCCGTTCCCGACCGAGCTCTACGACGCCGTGGACAAGCAGGACCCGGTGGGCAAGCATATGGCCACCAAGGGCCATGAATTCGGCGCCACCACCGGCCGCGCCCGCCGCTGCGGCTGGTTCGACGCCGCCGCGCTGAAGCGCTCGATCCAGATCAACGGTGTCTCTGGCCTATGCATCACCAAGCTCGACGTCCTCGACGGTGTCGAAGAGCTCAAGATCTGCACCGGCTACAGGATCAACGGCGCGGTGTCCGACATCCTTCCCGTCGGCGCCGACGACCTGGCCTGTTGCGAACCGATCTACGAAACCCTGCCGGGCTGGACCGAGACCACCGTCGGCGTCAAGACCCTCGACGGCCTGCCGGCCACCGCTCGTGCCTACATCAAACGCATCGAAACCGTCTGCGGCGTGCCGGTTGACATGATCTCCACCGGTCCTGACCGGGAAGAGACCATCGTGCTGCGGCATCCGTTCAAGTAAGCCGAAGCCGATCACATGAAAGCAAACGGGGCAAGCAGCGCTTGCCCCGTTTGCTTTCATGGGCCAGAAAATCAGGGGAGGAGGGTCGAATTTGCCGTCTCCACTCGGCCCAAGCGGCTGCTCGCGTTTTCTCCCCAGTGCGGCCATTCGTGCTCGCCACCCAGACTCCAAGAACAATCCACAGGCGTCCGGCATATTGGAGTTGTTATACTGACAGCATGAATTCCAAGTGACTGAACGTCATGGACAAAGAACAGCTTATCGCGCGTCATCAATATCATCTGTTATACGGACCCCAATGCCCGTGTAAACACTGTTGGGCAGAAGCATCAGATCATCTATCTACGGGAACAGGTACATGACGCACAGCAATATTGCCATTTCATTCTTGGTGATTTTCATAATGTCGGCTTGTGCAACCAATCTTGGAAAGCCGACAAAATCAGAGGTGGATCAAGCAAACCAGATTTGTACCAGCCAAGTCATCGCCGACAGAGCAGCGAAGATGCGGAATTCTTTCAGTCGGTGGCTGATATGCAAGGAAGAGCACTATATGCCACTGGAAATTAGACAGTACCCAGATAAAGAAGCCGAAATTCGTGAAATATACAAAAAGCTAAAGCCAATGGCATGGGCAGTCGACATGGGAACAATTAAGGTCGAAGCTGTATATGACCAGTGGGACAAAATGAAATCCGAGTTAAGTATGAACTATGAGGTTTGTGCTAAACGAAGTGACGGCTCGCAAAAGTGCATTCCTAAAGGCACAGCGGTCATCTTCATGGAATCGAAGGATGGGGATATTGTTCCTGTCAGGTAAAGTGCCCAACCCGTCGGTTCACACGGACTCCGCACCTGCGGCGCTCCGCCGGTGACCTTCACGTTCGGCCTCTTGAATCATGGGCTGGACATCTATACGCCTTAGGAGTATAGTCACACAATGCATACCGTAGTCGAAACGTTGCTGTTCCAGCGCCAGTGGCCGCTCTATTGGACCGAAGAGGAGCGCGGCGCATTCGCTGCGTATATTGCAGAGCACCCCACTGCCGGAGATGTCGTGCCCGGGTCCGGCGGCATTCGCAAGGTGCGTTGGGGAAGAGCTGGTTCGGGCAAGTCGGGCGGTATTCGGGTGATCTATTTCACTCGCAACGCAGAAGGTGAAGTGGTCTTGCTCACGCTGTACGCGAAGTCGAAAACTGACAACCTCACCGGCCCCAAGTTGAAGGAGATTCGCCGTGTCCTCGAAGAGTAAGCCCCTCACCAAGTCGGAATTGGCAACCCACGAAGCCAAACGCGACCTTGCTGCTGACCTGTTGCAGTCAGTGCGCGAAATGAAGGCCGGTCAGGTTCATGTTGTTTCATCGCCCGTCATTGAGGCGCGAAAGAAAACTGGCCTGTCACAGTCGCAGTTTGCAGCGCTCATTGGCGTATCTGTTCGCACCTTGCAAGGTTGGGAGCAAGGCCGCAAACAGCCGAGCGGTGCTGCCCGCACTTTGCTGGCTATCGCAAGCACAAATCCCAAAGCAATATTGGCGGTTGCAGGTAGGTAGCGTTGCGTGCGCCAGAGGCCGAACCCTGCGGTCGACCCCGTTCGCTTCGCTCTCTGGACGCTGAGCGATGAAGCCGCGTAGCGCCGGTCACCTTGAACTACTACAAGGCCGCTGAATGATGCCCACCGTAATCCTTGATACTTGTGTGATTACTGACATGTTCGTGGAAACGAGGCCACGCCACGCACAGGCAAAACTCTTGAAGGAGGCTTTGCTCAGTACGAAGACGATTGTTCGCATCCCGATGTATGGCATGTTTGAAATTACATCTGCTATGCGTAGCGAATTGAGCGGAAATTCTGGTCGCCTCGCAAAGATGGATGAAAAGCCGTCTTTCGATAATGTCTTACAGCTTGATATTGTCCCAATCGATTTCGCATTTTTTCAGAAATACTACGACGCCAGTCTTCCTCATCTTCGAGCGGGCGATTTAGAGCCTATTCCAGTAGGCCGGTTGCCCGCCAAGTGATGATGCCGCAGGCGAGATGCAACATGGCGATGAACGTTTCGGGGAGTTTCTCCCATCGAACAAGTATGCGACGAAAGCGATTCATC
>JALNXH010000033.1 GCA_023230455.1 Rhodocyclaceae bacterium
ATGGCGGTATGACTGTCTGGGCATCGAGCAATCAGTAACAACCGACCGCTTCCAGGAAGTGAAATCTCACAGGCCGCTTTTCGGCAATGAATTGTGGAAGGCGACGGTCGCATCGGTGCCCATAACGGCCGTCGCGGTTTCCCGATAGCAGCCAGTCAGCGAAACGCAGGCTATGCGAACTAGGATGCTCCGGTGCGGTCATTGACGACCCCACGCTGCCGGCCAGAAGCGGCCGATCGGGGTTGCCATCCAATTCCAATAGCTGAGACACCCTCAATTTCAGTTGAATGCCCGCTCTTCGGCGAGCAATTTGACATCTACACTGCCTCTACTTGGTGCGATCATGTCTGAGCTGCCCGTAAGCCGGATAATGAAGGTCCAACCGACTCTGCATAGAGGCGCGCCATGGAATGGCCTGAGATAGAGCTGACGATTGAGCCTCATCCGCAAGGTGCCTTAGTCACCGATGCGAAAGTTTGTGAAGTATCGAAAGATGAGTGTTGCTACCTGCTTCGGGGATGGGATCTTCGGGCTGCCAACCATCGGGATGAACTAACCCGCTTTGTCGATGCGTGCATTTCGAGAGGATTCCATTGGGCCTTACAGCAGGGCCATCCTGATAACAGGGGGCGCGGAGAGAACGGAGAGACTCGCCGATATCTTTCATTTGGCCGTTCTTACCGGCCCCAGCCTGCATGGGATGTGGTTGTAAACAATCCTGGTGGCCGCTGGTACGTCATCGAGGAACGACACGCAGACTGCTTAACCAGAAATGGCATCCCGTATGATTTTGAGCAAGGAGGCGGCCGCAATCCGAGGGTTGAGCGAGCCCTTCTGACCAAGGCCCTGGATGCAATCCTAGAATCCGCAGAGGCTGGCGACAATAGTGAGTCCCGCGCAAATCAGGCACAGAAACAGATTGAAGAGGATACGACCCTCAATCCGACCGAGAAGGAAGACCTAATTCGGGCGCGCGAGGTCAAGGTGTTTTTCGAAGGCGGGTGATGGGCATAGAACCCTATTGTCGCCTTACCGGGGTCAGTGATGCTCGCTTCTTGCGGGCGAGCCATATCAAACCGTGGGCCGACTCGGACAATCGAGAGCGTCTGGATTGCCATAATGGGCTGATGCTCTCGCCGCATGTTGATCATCTTTTTGATGGAGGCTACATCTGCTTTGAGCAGAATGGCCATGTGCTCGTAGCGTCAGATATCGATTCAGTTCTGGATGATTGGGCGCTGCCCATCGAAGCAATTGGCGCCCCGTTCTCTGGGGAGCAAGAACACTATTTGGCCTACCACCGAACCCATTGCTTCCGCGGGCGATAGCACCGGTTGCCAGAGTCAGAAAACGCCATCCGAACGCTACGATGGAGAAGGTCCGCAGTGGGCACCGAGTACGCGGTGACGACCGGCCGCTTCCAGGAAGCGAAATCACAGGCCGCTTTTCGGCAATCAATCTTGGAAGGCGACGGTCGCATCGGTGCCCATAACGGCCGTTGCGGTTTGCCGATAGCGGCCAGTCTGCCAAACCCAGGTTCTGCGAACTGGGATGCTCCGAAGCGGCCAGATGACGATCTCACCTTCTCGGCCATGACCAGCCATTCGAGGCAGGCTCCCAAATTCAATAATTAAGGCGTCCTCTGCCCTGACACAGTGTCCGGTATTCGGCCAGCAAATTGCGCGGGCACTGCCTCGCCCCGGCCAATATAAGAGTCAGTCACATTACTCCTCCATTGTGACTTTCGCTTGGGGTGATTTCTCCGAAGCCATCATTCATTCGGAACCAGCAAAATTCCGAACAAACTTCAGCAGTGCAAAACCTGCAGGAATGAGTCGGTTTTAGGAGACTTTCCGCCCAGTGAGGTGTTTCACGAGGCCAGGTAGTTCATCGAAGCCATGAGCGTTGGGTTGCGTTCAAGCGACCCATTGGGGCCTGGCGGCTCGGTGCGTCGACGTTGGCAACCAGACTTTCGCGCGCTGCAATCAATTCCGTGCGCTGGCGCGCATTGCCCAGTTACGAATACCCGCTGCTGCCAGGGCCAATAGCGTTGCGGCAAGAAGGGTCGGTTAGCTTCATCTGCCACCCCTGAAACACGTGGCTTCTGCAAGGAGTTCTTGATCAAACCTGAGTTCTAGAATAAGATAGTAATTAATTACTTACTTTTTGACTTGCGATGTCTATTGAACCGAGACCGAAGAACCTGCCCGCAGACCAGCGCCGGGCCGTCACCGTGGAAGCCGTTATCGAACTGACGGCCGAGCAGAATCCGGGCGACATCACTACCGCCGCAATTGCCCAGCGAATGAATCTCACGCAGGGCGCGCTGTTCCGTCACTTTCCCAGCAAGGATGCGATCTGGCAGGCGGTCATGGAGTGGGTGGCCGAGCGCCTGCTGCAGCGGGTGGATCGTGCCATTCAAGGCGTGGATTCGCCGCTGCAGGCACTGGAAGCCGTGTTCATGGCCCACATCGAATTTGTCGTTGCGCACCCCGGCGTGCCGCGCCTGCTGTTCGGCGAGTTGCAGCGCGCCGAGGACACTCCCGCCAAACGCATGGCGCGCACCCTGATTGGCGCCTATAGAGAACGCCTGCGCGGGCTGATCGATACGGGGAAAGCACGCGGCGAAGTGGCGCCGGATGTCGAAACTGCAGCGGCCGTCATCGCCTTCATCGGCAGCATCCAGGGCCTGGTCATGCAATCGCTGCTGAGCGGCAAGGCCGGGCAAATGCGCGCCGACGCGCCGGGTGCCTTCGCCATTTACCGTCGCGGAATCAGGAGCATCACATGAAGTCCGCACGCATACTTGAATGGCTGCCCATTGCCGCCATCGCTTTCGGCGTCCTCACCGTGCTGAGCGGTGGCCGCGCATTGTTCAGCGGCATGGAGGTGCGCGCCGAGCTGGGCAACATCGTGCCCTTCGTGCTCTGGTTCAACTTCCTGGCCGGCTTTGTCTATGTCCTCGCCGGGTCGGCGCTGCTACTGGCCAAACGCTGGGCCGCCCCGCTGGCCTTGTTCCTGGCCGTGTCGACGGTTCTTGTCTTCCTGGCCTTTGCGGTGCACATCGCCACCGGCGGCGCGTTTGAAGCACGCACCGTCGGCGCCATGTCGCTGCGCTCGCTGTTCTGGATCGCGGTCGCGCTGGTTGCCCTGCGCGCCATGACGGCGAGTGCGGCGGGGAGCAAGCTGCGATGAAATTCTCCTTCGATCGTCGCACCACCCTCATCGCTGCCGCCGTCGTGCTGGTAGCCACTCTGGTGCTGTTCGTCGCGCGCAGCGGGCCGCTGGCGTCGATGCGCGTCACCGTCGCGCCGGCCGCGCGGGCCGATCTGGCGCCCTTGCTGTTCGGCATCGGCGTGGTTGAAGCGCGGCGCAGCTATCTGGTCGGCCCCACCACGGCCGGGCGCGTGCGCCACGTCGCCGTGGATGTCGGCGAAGTCGTGAAGGCCGGCCAATTGCTGTCGGAGATGGACCCGGTCGACCTCGATCAGCGCCTTGCCGCAACCAGCGCGGCCGCCAGGCGCGCGAAGAATGCTGTCGATACGGCGGCGGCGCAACTCGCCGACAGCGTCGCCCGACGCGAGGTGGCCGCCGCCAATGCGCGCCGCTATGAGGAATTAGGCCGCAAGGGTTTCGTCAGTTCCAGCGTGACCGAGGGCAAGACGCAGGAGATGAATTCCGCGTCGGCCCAGTTTGCCGCCGCTGAAGCCGCGCTGGCCGGCGCTCGCCAGGACCTCGCACGCCTCGACGCAGAACGCGCCGGCGCGCAACAGCAGCGCAGCAACCTGCGTCTGCTGGCGCCGGCCGACGGCTTGGTGACCGCGCGCGACGCCGAGCCGGGCTCGACCGTGGTCGCCGGACAGGCCGTCGTGCGGCTGGTAGCAGCCGACAGCCTGTGGCTGAAAATGCGCCTCGATCAGAATCGTTCGGCCGGCCTGCAAGTGGGCCTCCCGGCTGAGATCGTGTTGCGCTCGCGGCCGGGCCAGGCGCTGCCCGGCAAGGTCGCGCGCATCGAAATGCTCGGCGACAGCGTGACCGAAGAGCGCATCGCCCAAGTGGCCTTCGACACGCCGCCGAAGGATGTGTCCATCGGCGAAATGAGCGAAATCACCTTGCGCCCGCCGGGCGTCAAACAGGCGCTGGCCGTGCCCGGCGCAGCATTGCGCCTGCACGGCGGCAAGACCGGCGTCTGGCGTCTGGCTGCCGGCAAGCCGGGTTTTGTCGCGGTCAAGACGGGCACCAGCGGCGCCGACGGCAGGGTGCAGATCCTCGACGGCCTCAAGGAGGGCGATGTAGTGATCGTGTACAGCGAAGGGGAACTGACCGCGGACAGCCGCATCAAGGTGGTTTCCACCCTCACGGGTTCGTGAGACCGTCATGATCAGCCTCGCCGGCCGCGACATCCTGCATTCCTGGGGCAAGTTCGTCCTCACCGGGGTCGGGCTGGGCCTGCTGATCGGCGCCACTTTGACCATGGCCGGCGTCTATCGGGGCATGGTCGATGACGCGCGGGTACTGCTGACGAACAGCGGCGCCGACATCTGGGTGGTGCAGAAGGACACCCAGGGACCGTATGCCGAGTCGTCGAGCATCCGCGACGACGTGTATCGCGGCCTGCTCGGCATGCCCGGCGTGGCGCAGGCGGCCAACGTTACCTACCTGACCATGCAGGTGCGCCATGGCGCCCGCGAGAGTCGCACTATGGTGGTCGGCTTCGAACAGGGGCAGCCCGGCGAGCCGGGCTATCTGGTGGCAGGACGACGCCTGCTGCGCGGCCACTTCGAGGCCATCGCCGACGTCAAGACCGGTTTCAAGCTCGGCGAACGCATCCGCATCCGCCGCCACGATTACGAAGTGGTCGGCCTGACGCGGCGCATGGTGTCCTCCGGCGGCGACCCGATGGTCTTCATCCCGCTCAAGGACGCGCAGGAGGCTCAGTTCCTCAAAGACAACGACGCAATCATCGCCGACCGCGCACGCACAGAGGCCAACCCCGCCCTGAACCGCCCCGGCGTGCCCGGCCTGCTCGACGCGGTGACGGCGTCGCAGACCATCAATCACAGCGTCAATGCGGTGCTGGTAAAAGTCGGCGCCGGCGACACGGCGGCAAACGTGGCACAGGAGATCCGCCGCTGGAAACACGTTCAGGCATATACCCGCGAGCAGATGGAAGAAATCCTGATCGAAAAGCTGGTCGCTACATCGGCCAAGCAGATCGGCATGTTCCTCGCCATCCTCACCGTGGTCAGCGCGGCCATCGTCGCCTTCATCATCTACACCATGACGCTGGGCAAGATTCGCGAAATCGCGGTGCTGAAACTGATCGGCACGCGCAACCGCACCATCGCCGGCATGATTCTGCAACAGGCGCTCGGCCTCGGCCTGATCGGTTTCATCGTCGGCAAGATTTCCGCCACGCTGTGGGCGCCGGCATTTCCCAAGTATGTGCTGTTGGAGACGGCGGACGCCATGCGCGCCCTGGCCATCGTCATGGTGGTCTGCGCGCTGGCCAGCACGCTGGCGATTCGCGCGGCGCTGAAGGTCGATCCGGCCACGGCGATCGGGGGCTGAGATGGATGACGGAATTCACATCGAAGGACTCAGCAAGCGCTACGGCGCGGGCGACACCGCCGTCGATGCGTTGAAGGACGTCAACATGCGCATCGCTCCCGGCGAGGTGGTCGGCCTGGTCGGTCCCAGCGGATCGGGCAAGACTACGCTGCTCAAATGCCTCGGTGCGGTGATCGAACCGACGCGCGGCCGCATGACCCTCGGAAGCGAAGTGATCTACGACAGTGAGCAGGGCGGCTGGAAAACGCCGGATCTGCGTGCACTGCGGCGCGATCGCATCGGCTTCGTCTTCCAAGCGCCTTACCTGATTCCCTTCCTCGATGTCACCGACAATGTCGCCCTGCTGCCGATGCTGGCGGGGCGCACGAACAGTGCGTCCCGGGCGCGGGCGCTGGAACTGCTGCAGGCGCTCGATGTCGCGCATCGCGCAGGCGCGCAGCCGAGCGAACTCTCCGGCGGCGAACAGCAGCGCGTCTCGATCGCCCGCGCGCTAGCCAATCAGCCGCCGGTGATCCTCGCCGACGAACCCACTGCGCCGCTCGACAGCGAGCGGGCGCTGGCCGTGGTGCGCATCCTCAACCAGATGGCCAGCCAATACCAGACTGCGATCATCGTCGTCACCCACGACGAAAAGATCATTCCTACCTTCAAGCGGATTTACCACATCCGCGACGGAAGGACGGTGGAAGAGGCGGGGGAAGGACGCGAGATTTCGTGAATAAGCGTCGGCATCACAGTCCTGCTGCCGCTTGATTCAAGGTTCAACGATCACTACCAGGCGACTGCAGAGGATCAACGGCGGCTTTGGAGAAACATGGTCAGCAGCTGCTTCTGGCCGAGTGTACGCACCCAGCATCCAATCCGAAAACCGCCCTTCGCCCAGAAGTAGAACAATCAGACTCCGATCAACAACGAAGGAGTTTGTCATGGAATCTACTCGTCACTGGGAACCGTGGAACAAAGGCAAGCTGGTCGGTCAAAAGCCACCCCTGAAGCCGAAGGACATCTGGGCAATCCGAATTCAGCTCCAGAATGCGCATCAGGTTCGAGACCTTGCCATGTTCAACCTCGCCATCGACAGCAAGCTGCGTGGTTGCGACCTGGTCAACCTGCATGTTCGGGACATCACACATGGCAGCAAGGTGTTGCCACGTGCGATGGTCGTGCAGCGGAAAACGCAACGGCCGGTGCAGTTCGAGCTTACGGAGCCGACGCGGGCCGCTGTCACAGCGTGGATCGAGAAGGCGAAATTGAAACCAGAGCAATGCCTGTTTCCTAGCCGCCTCACCAAGTCTGCCCATGTTTCGACGCGGCAGTACGCCCGTATTGTGCATCAGTGGGTTGCCGCCATCGGACTTGATCCGACGGTCTATGGTACGCACACGATGCGGCGGACCAAGGCGACACTAATCTACAGACGCATGAAAAACCTGCGGGCCGTTCAGATCTTGCTTGGTCATAGCAAGCTCGAAAGCACCGTTCGATACCTCGGGATCGAGGTAGATGACGCACTGGAGATCTCGGAGCAGACCGAAATCTAGCCGCCAGAGTGCCGGCTGCACGTGCTTCTCCTTACGGGATTCGTGCGGCCGCTTTCGGGCGTGATAGCCACTGCATACAATTGGTCAGGAATCGCCATACCAGCGGTTCAAGATGAGCGTTTTTGAGCGTCAAGTTATCTTCATAACGCCGATATGCGTCAATACTGTGGACGACCGTCACACCTCAGGCACAGCCGCTCAATGACGAATATGGCCTGCTGTGGAGCAGACCAATGCCGTACTTTATCTGGGATTGCGTGCTTAATCGTGATCGCGGTCTTTACCTTTCTTCCTGTCTTTGCGTTCACCGCGTGTCTTGCCGTACTCACCACGAATGTCATGTTCATCGGCATTGCGATGGCACTCGACGCAGTTGTCGTAATCGCGAATGCCTTCCTTGATGTGCTTGCGGCGAATGTTTTCCTGCGAATGCTCATGACAACCATAGCAGGTGTAACGACTGTAGTCGTTGCGCACATGGCAGGTTACGCAGCGGTCGTTATGGTTGCGGTCAAGCTCGAAATACTTGTTGTGATCGAAGGTCGCCGGCGTCCACTTGTCCACGCTGTGGCACTGGCTGCAATTGCCGGTGATCTGCTGATGCAGCGTGTCTTTTGGTGCCTTGTGGCAGCTCTGGCATTCATCGCGCGTGGCTTTTTCCAGCAAGAGGTGATTGAAATGACCGGTCGGCCGGAAGCGCTTCACACCGGCATGGTCACTGTGGCAGGCAACGCAATCCTGGCTTTTCAGCTTCTGGTGGAAGGGTGTCGTCGTCAGCGGCTTCTCAATGGGTTTGCCCAGGGAAGTCAGGCGGCCGATGTCTTCCGGTTTGTGACAGTTAACGCAACGCCGGGAATCGGCACCGGTGAAGGGTGCGTGACAGGCGAAACAATCCGTCTCAAGACTGGCATGACCCGGAATCAGTTTGCCCGGCCCGACCATCAGGTCCGGATAGACGAAGGCCAGGATGGCGAAGACGATCAGGTTCGCCGCGAGGATCCACTTGACCGCCCGATTCATACCCAGCCCCAGAAAAGGAAGATGCTGATGATGTGACCAATTGCCAGGACCGAAAAAACAATGAAGATCGGAATATGCACCTTGCGCCATTTGGTCATGGCATCAAGCGTTACCGCATCCCAGAATACGGCACGTTCCACCTCGACCTTGGATAATCCACGCAACTGGTAGTACTCGCGCTGGCCCAGCACGTGCTCGCGCGAACGGGCAAGAAGCAACTTGCCGACCATGCCGCTGATGACGTTCACGCCCATCGCAATGGTGGCGAACCAGGGCAGGATGGCGTTGAAATGGATGCCGGCATGGAGCAAGACCATCAGCGAACCCAACCAGGTTCCCGCTTCATGCAGGGTCAGCAGGGTTTTGGGATTGCCTGAAGTGATGTACTTGCGTTTGCGAAGGGAGTAGACCAGCGATCCGACAATCAGGAGCGTGCCTGGAATGCCCAGATAGCGGCCGATCCATACCAGATTCAAGCGGTGCAGCAGATAATCGCCGGCGATGGTGGCGAGCGCGAGCAGACCCAGCAGAATCGTGAAGGGAAGAACATGCCGGCGCCAGAGTGAAGGTGTCATCTATGCCTCCAGGGTCACATTGGTCTTCGGTGCGCAGACACAGAGCAGGCAATTGCCTGGCTCGGGATCAAAGTCCGGTATCTGGCAATAAGTGATTTCACCCGACCGGATGCTTGTCTGGCAAGTGCCGCAACCACCAGCACGGCACCCGGAGTCGACTCTGATGCCATTGGCCTCGGCCAAGTCGAGCAGGCTGCTGGCGCCGGCTTGCCAGGGCAGGACTTTGCCGGATTTGGCGAAGGTAACCATGATGCCGGGCGCCATCTCTGCCGTTTGCGCCACGGCAGCCTGGGCTGACTTGCGTTTGATCGAGGCGGGACCAAAGGCTTCGAAGTGGATGCGGGCATCCGGCACGCCCCAGTCCGCGAGTTCGGCAACCAGGCTCTCCATCATCGGTGTTGGGCCGCAGATGTAGTAGTGGTAGGGCTTGAGCGGCAATTGCATGCGGAGCAGACTGACCCCGACCCGACCGCGATGCCGGTTATTGCGTCCGGCAAGGTCGTCCGGCAGCGGGTCGCTGAAGCACAGGCACAGATGAAAATTCGGGTGCGCGTCCGCGAGCGCCTCGAGATGATCACGCATCACCAGTTCGTGACCGTTGCGGACGCCATAGAACAACCAGACTTCGCGTCCGGGTTGCTCGACAAGGCAGCAGTTCAACATGGATAGTACCGGTGTGATGCCGATACCGCCTCCAATCAGGACTACCGGGGTATCGCCACGGTCGATATGGAAATGGCCGCCCGGTGCCCGCACCTGCAAGGTGCTGCCAATGGCGACATGGTCATGGAAGTAGTTCGACGAGCGGCCCGGCGGCACGTCGCTGCCAGTCGGCGCGGTTACGCGCTTGATCGAGACCCGGTAATAATCCGGACGGGGCGCATCCGATAAGGAATAGCAGCGAATGACCTGCTCATTTGCCCCTCCGAGTGCCGGCACATCGAGGCGGAAGGTAAGGAACTGGCCCGGCAGGAATGGAGGCAGGGCTTGGCCGTCCTCAGGCACAAGGTAGAACGAGCAGATCGACTGCGCAGCGTCCTCGACAATCTTGCGTTCGATCCGAAACGACCGAAAACCGGTCCACGCGGCAACCGATGCTGTCTCGGCAGTAACACCCAGCCGCGACTCAGTCGACGCGGTGGCAACCGCCACCGGCACGCCACTGCGCAGCGCCTGATAGTCAAGCCAATGGCGCCAGAAGCCAATGGCGAGCCAAAGCGCTACTTGCATCGCAATGCCGAAGGCAATCCAGAGCAGGAGAGAAAGCGAGGTCACGGCCTTGTGCCTTCGAGAGGCAGGCTAAAAGTACCCATTCTGCTTATCTTAATGCAAGCATCGAGATGGATGCGGCAAGAACCATCGATAGATACCGTGGGTGACTCTGATCCGGATCTAACGGAGCGACGCGGTGATGATCCAGGCAAGCTTCAAAATCCGGGAGGCTCAACATATCTTCCAATCAGTTGTCATTGTCTTCGTGATGCTTGCGGTGCCTTGCGGAAGGATCACCCTTGGGTAGGGGCTTGTCGCCATAGGCGGCTCGATACGCCTCGGCCGAGGTAAAGCGACACGCACTGTTTGCCCCGATCTTGGCCAACAAGTGAGTGTCCGGTGCGGCCAACACACCGGTTTGTGCCTTCATTTGTGCCCTGATCTGTTCGCACGTCTCGGCTTGAGGTTCAGCGGCATTTACATTGGCAACAAATAGGCTGAACAAGCCAATGAAGATTGCCTGGCGTTTTCTGAATGAGCCCATGATGGATTCCGGTTTAGTGGTTGATGGGCTCCATTCTGCCCACCCCAACCTGAACTGATACTGAAGCTGCTGTTCACGTCGCGTTCATCTACCAGGCTTTCTAGGCCGCTCGCGGATCCGGCGAGCGTGCCCACCGCGCACCCAAGCCTGCCCCAGGATTCCTGCATCGGATGCTATGGCCGGATCATGGTCAGCATCATCTTGAAACGACTGATCGCTTTCAATTCGTGCGGTTCGTTGGCCGGCATTACGATGCCTTCACCGGCTTTGAGCGGGAAGCGTTGCCCCGCGATCCTGATTTCGACTTCGCCATCGAGAACCTGAACCAAGGCATCAAATGGAGCAGTGTGTTCGCTTAGACCCTGCCCTTCCCCGAAGGCGAACAAGGTGACAGTTCCAGTCTTCTTGTCGATCAGGGTCTTGCTAACTACAGCCCCCTCCTGATAGGCGACGAGATCAAGCAAGGAGGTTTTCAGGATATCGCCCATTTTGCCTTTCCTTAAGTGGCGGACAGATAGTCGGATCGTCGCATGTTCTTGGTGCCGCCAAGCACCGCACGGCTGGACAGACTGCACGTCCGCCGAGTGCATACTTGGCCAACCGCACAACCCGGTGCTAATCCGTGCCGGCTCAGCCGAGCGGTTTCCAGCCCGAATGCTTGAAGTATTTCCCGTACTCGTTTACGGCGCGGACCGCCTGTAACGCGCCGGCACCCGGTGTTGCCTTCGACTTGCCTTGCATCGCGTCGGCACTCGCCAGAAGCTCGGCAACGATCAGGTGCAGTTGCGCATCGGCCTTCGGTTCCAGTTTGCACTTGGCGACGATGTCGCTCACGCGACGCTCGATTTTCTGCGCCAATATCGAATATTCCTTGTTCGACAGGCGATTTTCGTGAATCCCGTGCAGCGACGCCGCCAATTCCTGGCGAATGGCGTTCATGGCCTCACGCAAGGGCGCGTCGGTCTCCCATTTCTTGCCCGCATTGAGTTGCAGCTTCGCCGTTGTCGCGGTCGGACCATGTTCGTGCTTGTGATCTTGGGCGGCAACATCCGGGGCAGCAAAAGTGGGGCCGGCCAATCCCATGTACATGGCACCAAGCACGACGAGTGTGTTCCGTTTCATTTTTTTAGCTTCCTTTCGTGGTGAAAATAATGGCGATTGGTACGGGACGTGCCGATTCGCCGGTAAAACCTGTCTGTCCTTGCCCTCGCGCTAGCGCATCTCGAAAGCCTCCTGGTGAAAGCGCGGCGTCCAACCCATGGCGCGAATGCCGTTGCGTAATGCATTCCCCAAGCCACTGGGACCGCAGAACCAGATTTCGGTGTCTTTCGTCGCCCCCAGCGCGTCTGCCTTCAGGATGGCGCCCTGGCGTGCATCATGAATGTGCAGGCGTATGCCGGGCAATCCGGCGCACAAGGATTCCAGCCGGGGCACGAAGCTGTCCCTGGCCTGGTCGCGGGTGCAGTAATGCAGGTCGGCCTCGGGCACCAGCTCCGGTTTTCCCTGCAGCGACTCGAGCCAGGCGAGGAAGGGCGTGACACCGATGCCGCCGGCGATCCATATCTGCCTGGCGCGGGGATTGCGACGCGCAAGGTCGAAGCGACCGTAGGGACCCTCCACACGCACCATCTGTCCGGGCTGCAGGCGGCGCGCAAGGCCCCTGGTGTAGTCGCCCAGCGCCTTGATCTGAAAGCTGATGACGTTGTCACCCTGGTCGGCGCTGGCAATGGTGAAGGGATGCGCTCCTTCGTTGTCATCGAAAGTCACGAAAGCGAACTGGCCCGGATGGTGTCCGTGCCAACCTGGAGCAAGGTGGCAGCGCACGGTCGTGATGTCATCGGACGGATTTTCGATGGCGACGATGTTGCCCGTTGCCAAACGCGACCGGCCGATGCCGCCCAGCATGGAATGGATCGCGCCATAGACGCCGGCCACCAGCAATACTGCCAGCAGCGCCCCCACCGGCTGCAGCCAGTAGTCCCGCGGCGCCAGCAGCGCGGCATGGAATGCCAGCATCAGGTAGAGCACGGGCATGGCGCGATGCAGGAAGCGCCACGTCCGGTAGGGAACCTTCTTCCACAAGGTGATCACCAGCATCGCCAATACCGCATAGATCGCCCATTCGCCCATGTCTTTCGCCAAGTCGCGCAAGACCTCCAGAAAACCGACGTACTTTTCTTTCGGCACACGGCCTTCGCGGCCGATCATGGATTTCAGTATGTCGTCCGACATTTCGATCAGCCAGTGCGAAGCGGCGAAGGAGACAGCCAGAATCCCGGCCCACTTGTGGCTGCGATAGATACGGTCCATGCCGCCCAACGGCAACTCCAGCCAAACCGGGCGGGTGGCGAGAAACATCGCCAGCGACATCATGGCTATCGACAACAGTCCGCTCAGGTAAAGGGCTTCCTGACGCGCGATCCACAACTGATGCGGGCCCGCGGCCGGGACGGCATTGACGATATCCCAGCCCCAGGCAAGGACCATGAGGGCTGACAGACTGCCGAGCAGAGTTTTCATAAGGATTCTCTCAGGAAAGTGGTGGCGTGCCTGGCGATCGGATCGCACGCAGGGAAACGGCATTACCTGGTCGCAGGTGTCGCATTGACTGACGTCGCCGGCAGGTCATCGCGACAGCGGCGCTTGTTGCAGTTGGCAGAATCGCGTCGCCCCTCGTCGCTGGCGACCGTGATGCGCTTGCCGGGGTTCCGCTGGTCGATGGCCTCGCCTGTCTGCGGATTGACATGGAGCTTGACCCGTTCGCCATTGCGATCAGTGGCGCGTGCCTCGTAACCGCCGCGCTCGCGTTCGATCTTCTCGATATTCCGATATCCGGCTGCTTCCAGCCGCTCATGGACCTGCGCGATAGACAACCACTGGCGCTCGCCCGAAGCCGCGGGACGGTTCTCCCCGGCAACGGACGGAGTCGAAACGGCACCTCCGACGGCAAATGCACCGCCAAGAGCAAGTGATGACAGAATTGTTGATAGTTTCATGATGTAAGACCTCCGGTTGTTACAGTTCGTGGCGGAACACAAATGCGGTATGTTTCTAAGGCGCCCAATTCTTGTTGAAGCGCCTGTTCATCCGGCGTTCAGAAAGCGGGATGGATGGCGAAGCTCACTCATCGTAGTAACCCAGTGCGGCGTCGGCATGGCATGCGGCGCAATTGGCCCTGGTCCGAACATCCTTGTGCTTCCATTCCCAGTCGGGCACTTTTCGATGTTCACTGACCCACTTGGGCAACTCCGTGATGCGCAGCGGCGAATTTGTCGCAGATACACCGCGCAGCAGCTTGTCGCTGTAGCGGCGGCCACCCGTGTCGGCCGCGTTGGCAGCGAGATAGTCGGTGATTTGTTTGGCGGTGTTCGCATCGACGCTGGCGTCATCGCCGAAGTGGTTCTTCAGGTCGGCCATCATGCGTTTCCAGGAACTGGCCGGCAGCATCGACGGAGCAAACGCCAGGTGGCAACTGCCGCACTCTTCCTTTACGACCGGATCAGCCACCGGCGCGTAGAAGTGGCTGCCACCTGCCTGTGCCCGTCCGAGCACGATGGCGGAGAAACCCAGAACCAGCAGACCGAGCGCCAGCGGGCGATAAGGGATCTTTCCGGAAAATTTCTTGAGGATGTTCATAGCGGATTCCTTTCCTGTCGATCTCTTACTGGCCGATGACGAAGCTCAGCCAGTCGCCCTTTTCCTGTGCGCTGCATTCGCGCCCGAGCACTTCGGTGCAGTTGCGCTTGAACCACTTCTCGACTTTGGCTGGATCGGTGTAGCGTGACGGGGCAGCCGATACCGCCACCGGGTCTATCGTCTTGCCTGTCAGATTGCGTCCCGCAGAACGCGGATCCTTGCCGTGGCATGCAGTGCATGCAGGTGTGTCCGCCTTGCCGCCGGTGAATGTCTGGTTATGCAGGGTCTTGCCACGCTCCGCAGAAAATCCGGAGAAGGCCGGATTGGCTGCCTTGGCGGCGCTGGCATAGGTGGCCAGTTGGTCTTCGCGCGGGCCGGCGCTGGCGGCGCCGGAAAACGTCAATGCCAAGGCGGCGGCAAGCAGGGTCGCACTCAGGGTTTGATGCATGGTGTACTCCTCGTCGGGTTTGGTGTGAGGCGTACTATGCGCGGGGCCAACTTAACGGAAGGTGAATCCTCCGTTCATCCTGCGTTCAGCTTGGCGAGGCTATAAAGTAGTCTCCTGGAGTAAGGAAAGCGGATATCTGCGTAATGCCAAACCGATTCTGGAACCGCAAGCTGCGGACCCTGTTTGTTATCCTCTCTGCGGGGTTGCTCGCCTGCAGTAGCGGCACCGGGATTGCCGGCGACGACCACGACCGTGCCCGCCGGGCGCTGGAGGCAGGCGAGATCCTGCCGCTGCGCGCCATCCTGGATCGCGTTGAACGGGAATACCCGGGGCAGGTCATTGACGTCGAACTGGAGCGCGATCACGGAAACGGCGCCGAGCGCTGGATTTACGAGGTGAAAATATTGCGTACCGGCGGTTCTCTGGTCAAGCTCAATGTCGACGCCCGTGATGGCGCCATCATTCGCCGCAAGACCAAAGGCGGCGATGATGGCGACAAGGCGCGCCAAAACGTGCCACGCAGCGGAACGGGACGCTGATGCGCATCCTGATTGTTGAAGACGAGCCGACCCTGCGCACACAACTGGCCGAAGCGCTGGGCGCCGCAGGCTACGCAGTGGATGTCGCAGACAATGGCGTCGATGCGCACTACATGGGGGACACGGAACCCTATGACGCGGTGGTTCTCGACCTTGGCCTGCCGCAGATGGATGGCATCACGGTGCTGCGCAAGTGGCGCGCGGCCGGTCGCGGCATACCGGTGCTGATCCTCACCGCCCGCGATGGCTGGCATGAAAAAGTGGCCGGCATCGACGCCGGTGCGGATGATTACCTGACCAAGCCTTTCCACATGGAAGAACTGCTGGCCCGTCTGCGGGCGCTGATCCGCCGCGCCGGCGGCCATGCCAGCCCGGAACTGGTATGCGGCCCGCTGACCCTGGATACCCGCAACAGCCGCGCCACCGTAGCGGGGCAGATGCTGACCTTGACCAGCCACGAGTACCGCGTATTGGCCTATCTGATGCACCATCGCGACGAAGTGGTTTCGCGCGGATCCCTGGTCGAGCATATCTATGCCCAAGACTTCGATCGTGACTCGAATACGGTCGAAGTCTTCATTGCCCGGCTGCGAAAGAAGCTTCCACCGGGATTGATCGAAACTGTCCGCGGCCTCGGTTATCGCCTCAGCTCGCCATCATGAATGTCCCGGGTTTGCGTGGCTCGCTACGCGTCCGCTTGCTGGCCGGTACCCTGTTCTGGATCGCTGCATCGATACTCGTGGCCGGCTGGGGTCTGGCCAGTCTCTTCCGTCAGCATGTCACCACTCAGTTTTACACCGAACTCACAAGCCATCTTGACCAGCTGACGGCTCAATTGACGCTCGACGAGCAGGGAAATCCGCGACTCGCCCTGCCACTGAGCGATCCGCGACTGAGCCGGCCTTACTCGGGCTGTTACTGGCAGATCGACCTGGTAGGCGACATCCGTGGCGGTGATTCCGTCGTCGCCGGACAGCTGCGTTCGCGATCGCTTTGGGATCACGTACTGGTGTCACCGCCGGGCATCCCGGCCGATGGCGAAATTCACCGGCATCGGATTTCCGGTCCGGAAGGCAAGATGCTTGGCATGGTCGAGCGCAGCGTGCGCATCGACGAGGCTGCCGATGGCAAACCGCGAACGTTTCGCCTGATCGCCGCGGCCGATGAACGTCTGATGTCGGATCCCATCGCGCGTTTCAGCGGAATCTTGTGGCTGGCCCTGGGAGTGCTCGCCGCCGGACTGATCCTCGCCGCGCTGGTGCAGGTTTTCGTCGGACTAGCCCCGTTGCGCACCCTGCGCACTGCACTCGGCAAGGTTCGTAGCGGTGAGACCCAGAGGCTGGAAGGCACATTCCCGGATGAGCTCACGCCCCTGATCGACGAGTTCAATTCCGTGCTGGCACAGAATGCGGAAGTCGTTGAACGCGCCCGCACCCATGCCGGCAACCTGGCTCATGCACTGAAGACGCCCTTGAGCGTGCTGGCCAACGCGGCCGGCCGTGCCGGAAATGCCGAACGTTCCGAACTGGCTCGGCTGGTGGTGGATCAAGTGGCTATCGCACAAAGGCAGGTCGACTATCACCTCGCGAGGGCACAGGTGGCGGCAAACAGTCGCGTGCCCGGAGCAAAGACAGCACTGCACCCCGTTGTCGAGGGTTTGGCGCGCGCCATGCGCCGCATTCATGCCGAACGGCAGTTGGAGTTGATTGTTCGGCCATTTCCGGAGTCGCTAAGCTTTCGCGGCGAAACGCAGGATTTGCAGGAAATGCTTGGCAACCTGATCGATAACGCCTGCAAGTGGGCAAATCGGCAGGTCGAAGTCAGCGCGCAGAGTAGCAAAATCACATTAACCATAACAATTGACGACGACGGCCCCGGGCTTGCCGTCGAAAAGCGGGAGGCTGTTATTCGCCGGGGAGTTCGCGCGGACGAAAAAGTAAAGGGGTCCGGGCTGGGACTGGCCATCGTCGATGATCTGGCACGCCTCTATGGTGGTCTGCTGGATCTAATGGATTCGCCTCTCGGTGGTTTGCGGGTCGTGCTGACGCTTCCGGCATGTCAGTAGATATGGCGGAGTTGTTCCTTCTGCTGACACCCAGTAACGTGACGGCTCCCGCCAATTCAAGCAGCAAGTCGCTATCTTTCAGACACTTCATGCTCCTTTTTGATGCTCGGTCTCGAGGTGACTCCCACTGTTTTGAACTGCGTGTTGACAAGTTGGATCATGTCATCAGGTCTACCCCGGTTAGCACACCTTGATAGCGCCGGAGGCCGAACGTATCTTCAGTCGGATTGCGGTCATTCGGCAGTACGGTAAAAGTGGAGTAGCATTTATGACTCCATAGGCGCACGCAAAAATCTTCCCGGCTGGTTTGTCATTCGATCTGCCATGCCGCCATTTCTCCCCTTGAACGGAGCATTGCCATGAACGTGCGGATCCAAGCTCTTTCCCTTGCCGTGATCACCGCTGCCTCCCTGATGGGATGCGGCAAGGAAGCTCCGCCCCCGCCGCCGGTCCCGGCAGCGCCGACTTCTGCTCCAGCGGCTGGTGCTCCTGCAGCGGCGGCACCTGCTGCAGCGGCCACGGCAACATCCGCTGCTCCGGCTGCTTCACCTGCGTCGGCTCCAGCCACCAACCCGGCAGCCGCTCCGGCAACTACGGCTGCGGCCCCGGCATTGGCCAATAAGGACCTCGCCGCCAAGAGCGGCTGCCTGACGTGTCACGCTATCGACAAAAAACTGATCGGCCCTTCCTATCAGGACATTGCCAAGAAGTACACGGCCAGCGATGAAGCGATGCTGATTGCCAAGGTCAAGGCCGGTGGCAAGGGCGTTTGGGGTCAGATTCCAATGCCGCCGAACGCTGCAGTCAAGGACGAGGATATCAAGACCCTGGTCAACTGGATTCTCGCCGGCGCCAAGTAATTCTGATTGCCGCGTCAAGAAAGGCCATGCTTCCCCGCGGTGGAGAACTGGTCAGCATCAATTTGTTTGTAATCTGGCCAGCTATACCGTGTCGCGCGCTCGCGCAGCGCCGGTCACCTTCACGCTCCTCTTTCCATACGACGTGGGACCGCGTCGGGTCGGTTCGGCTGTGGCCTGAAGCGGTGAGCGGCCATTGACCGCCATCACTGGTTGAGCAGCAGGTAGCCAGCATATTGCTGCCCGAGTTTGGCCTAGCCTCCAAGGTCGACTGTGGCCGAGTTGCCGAAGTAGATCATCAGGCAGGTTTCAGAGTGAACCGGTCGCCTAAATGACCGCTCAGGAGGAAAGGCGAAGGTCGGCAGTTGGCCGGGGCAAGGCAGTGTCGATAACCTTTTGCTTGCCGAAAACCGGCCGTTCAGGTGGGCCAGAGGACACATCGACGATTCAAATTGGAAGGCCACATCGAGTGGCCGGATATGGCCGGCAGCGTGGGGTCGTCAATGACCGCACCGGAGCATCCTAGTTCGCATAGCCTGCGTTTCGCTGACTGGCTGCTATCGGGAAACCGCGACGGCCGTTATGGGCACTTAGGGTGAGTAGCAATTTTCGATAAACTGCCGCTCAGATTGGTCATCCAGGATTCATTTTGTCGGTGAATTGATGAACAGCGGCAATGCGTACTTGTTCCTGTCGCTCAATCGGTAAGTGTCCAATGACCGTTCAGGCCGATATGGAGACGAACTACACGATTACATTACGGTGATCTTGCTTGGCAATGCCTGTGCTTGCCAACCGTTTCCAGATACGGCACTTCGCTATTGCCAAGTGCTGCCAATCAGTTGATGATGCAGACCATTGCGTGCCAGAAAACGCTCTTCGGATGTCATTTTTGATAAAAAGTCCTTTAAAATCAAGGACTTAGGCGTCACTCCCACTCGATTATTACAAAGGCCACGGAAGCCTTGCCGTTACTGTGTTTCATCAGAGATACCCCTCTCAATACCGTCTTCAATACCGTCTCCAGAAGAACGCTCAGTATCCATGCGGGTTTCCGGGCGATGATGAAAATTCGATCTCGTACTGACTATTCAAGACTATTGGTTCAGAAACCGCTCTCAAGCGTTGAAATAGTAGCCGACAGCAGATCAAGCGCACGTGAATACCGAAGAGATTTTCACCTCGCTGATACCGTCACGAATGCCAAAACGGATAGTGCAGTGCGTACGCTGCTCCAATCCCGCCAATGAATCCGCCACCGATAATACTGCAATGGCGACACGATTAAACTCGGGCGTTTCGATGCAGGCAATATGGAAGCAACCTGCCTGCTGTCGCTCGATGATTCCGGAAAGCAGCCATCCAGACGACTGCTGTACCTCGGAACCTGCTGGAATGCCAATTCACACAACTCGGCCTGAACGGCCATATGCCCCGCGCGAATTGAGCGGCAGGTGTCGCGCAGGCTAGGCACCGCGAACGCGCCAGCCTCTCCTGACCCAATCAAGCGCCTCCAGTCGGTAGTCGGCTACTTGAGCTCTGACGGCGCGGTTGGTGGGCAAACCGCTTCAAGAATCGACTGAAGCGCTAGGGCTGCCGATTGAAAGAGTTGCTTGCACTGCTCGACGCCGTCGGCGTCCGGATCGACGCGCGCCAACTTGACGGCGTCCGCGATGCCGCTTGATGCCGGATGCGCGTCGCCGAGACGAAGGTCGTAAACGCCGACGAGTGGCCCCATGATTTCCCGCGACCTCACGGCACCAACTTTCGCGGCGAGATAGGCGTCCAACAGCTTCAACGAACCGAGACCAGGTTTGGTGCCGGGCGGCACGAGTGCACGCATCCGAGCCCCATCGATTGCGTCCGCCGTCGCCCTGGCGATGTCCTTGGCCAAGGACAACACGCCGGCGCGTCCAGTGAGGCCGCGAAAGCGATGCATAGTGTCCAGCATGCCGTCCTTATCAGGATGGTCATGAAAGAGTGGCGAGCCGTGCAGCTTGACGAAGGCCGCGTCGAGGCGTTTCAGCATCTCCTGAAAGTAGTTCTCCGGAGCTTCCGTTGACGCCGGTTCGCACCTCATCTGCGCGCTGAGCAGTTCCGCGCTGGCCGGCCCTGCCGGCACCACGTTGTGCCCCAACCAGACCTGCTGTTGCCACTGAGCCTTGTTTGCAATGTCTTCCGCGTAGACGTTGATCAAGCCGGCAGCATCAATACCGAAGTGCACTCCTTCGTTTGGCGAGCACTGCACGGATCCTGTGTTTTCCGTGTACCAAGACAGTGCGCTGCCCCGATAGCTGAGTAGTGCCCCGACCACCTGGGGCCGGAAGTAGAGCCAGCGGCCGATGTCCTCGCGGTTGAGCTCCGTCGCGGACATCGTGGCGCCGGCCGCGTCAACGACAAAGCGCAGCACGTCTCTGGGCTTGTCGCCCCGTACCCGAATGCTGCGGTCAGCCTGCTCGATCCACGCCTCTCGCCAGAGCCCGCCCTCGACACGATACCCGACGCGCCCTCCAGGGCGCATAAAGGTCTTGGTCTCATAGTCAGTGTTCTCATCCGTTTCGGCACCAAAGACTTGTGCATCCTGTTCTGGGTCGACGTCAGTGCGCCAGGCCTTGAACACCGCCATGCCGGCATCTGGCGGGCCTCCATCGTGACCGATTGCATGGGCGCCCAAGCTGAGTCGCTCGAAAGGCTCCTCGATTTCGGCACCGTTCTCGCCCCAGCTCAGGTGGTCGATGGCCTCGGCGATTTCCCACCGCTGATGAAACTGCGCGACCCGCAGATCTAGGCCTCGAGCACACAGGTAGTCGCGGAGGAAATCTGATTTGATCTCGATGGCGACGACTTCGCCCGCAGCATTGCGACGCTGGCGTATGACCTCGATATAGCCTTCGTCGACCCTCAGCCAGGAATCGCCTTCCTGCAGCAGGCCCAACGCGATGACGAGATCAGGGTGAACTATCCACTGGCTCGGATGGTCCCGGCTGACGCGATGAACCAATACAAGCGAGAAACCGATGGCCTGTCCATCGTTGTGCCAGACTACATCCGCGGGCTTGTATGGGTGGTTCTTTGACGCGTATGACTTCGTGTTGATGAGCCCAAAATCGCTCCACCCCAGTTTTTCCGCAAGCTCGCGAAATTCCGGATGGATGGCGACCGCGCCAACGCCATCGAACTCCTCAAGGCTACCCAGGGTTGAATAGTCGCCTTCGCGTGCCAGGGTTTCGCTGCGTCTAAGCGGGATCCATACAGCGGTCTCCCACCGTCGACGACGAACATCCACCATTTCGAACCAAGCTTGCTCCTTCAATCGCCGTCTCCTGGTTGTTTGTCGCAGCGCTAGCGCCTCCGCCGTCACAGCATATCAACGCTCGTCTTCATTTTTGGGGCAAGTTGCTGTCACTGGCGGGTACTGCATTTCATGTGGCGCTTATGACGGCATTCTGGGTTGGTGGCAGCCTTTGGCACCATTATCGGTGCTGGGATTAAGCAGAATACACAGTAAATCACGCTAACCGAGACGTGCCACCCGAAATGCGTACTTTACGGTCGCATTTCAGTCACAAGCCACACCCCTCCATTGCTACGATCACGATGTCGCAAAATGGAGTCTGAAATGAGCCACGCCACCACAGAAAACAGCCTGGAGATTCTGTCCTTGCGCTACGGCCGTTCTCTGCTTCCGCTCGCCATGGCTGCTCGCGAAATCGGCATCAACCTCCGAACGGCACACAATCAGATCAGCAAGGGAATATTCCCCGTTCCCACCATTCTGCAAGCCCGGCGGCGCTATGTTCATGTCGAGGATCTGGCTGGGTACATCGATCGATTACGGCGCACTGGTGGAACGGAGAACCATCTCCCCATAGACGTGACCCGGGCGAGTGGACGTGCGGAAAAGCTGGAAATTCAAACCAACCATGCCTGACGGTACGTCCCCGTGCGGTCCAATCCACCTGCGGCCACTGGACATCTGCGACATTCCACTATACTTATGACAAACAACAGGAGGAGCCATGGTCATTCTCGAATCGTGCCCATTTTGCGGAAGTCAGCATGTGGAATCCAGCGAAGTCGATATCAATGGATGGATGGTTGAGTGCATGGATTGCCATGCGACCGGGCCTATCGGTCGAACGAAGGCGTTATCAGTGACTGCCTGGTGTAGGCGCCACCTGAAAGCAACTGTCGATTCGCAATCCGTTGCGACCGCCGCCTGATACCCGCCGAGCGGAATCAGGAAAGCTTGGCCAGACGTTCCGCAACCGACGGGTCGAATTCCTTCCTGGTTAGCAGTTCTCCAATCGTCGATTGTCGAGACTTGATCGCATCGGCGACGAACCCTCGCCGCTCTTCA
>JALNXH010000034.1 GCA_023230455.1 Rhodocyclaceae bacterium
GATACTGCGCCCAGTAGCCCAAATTCGCAGCCGTCCACGCACGGCTATATTCGGCGTCAATCTTCCGGTATTTCGCGTCATGCAGGCGCTTGTCTTTTTGCCATCGACGATGACGCTCACGTTGGCATTCGGGTGCCGAGCAGAACGATTGATTCCGTATTTGAGGGCGCGGCGCAAATTCCTTGCCGCAGGCTGCGCATAGTTTCTTGGCCATTGTTTGCTCCAGCTTGAAAGGAGCGCGAAACCTACGTGGCCAGATTAGTGAACCAGCTACTGCGGATCACTGGAGTGCCGATACGTGTCTAGCTATGGATCGGGGCGTGAATCTCGGCGTGAAGATTCGAGGTGGCGACAAAACGGAGCCAAACCGTCGGGGACGACTGGGGACAAACGGAGGCAATTCGGAGACACTCAAAACAAAAAAAGCCGACTTTCGTCGGCTGTTTTGCTTCTGCTACGGCCTGCCACCTCGTGGATGATTTTGCCAAAGTTCATTAAAAATCAAGGTGCTTGGCGGAGAGGGAGGGATTCGAACCCTCGTTAGGATATTATCCTAAACACGCTTTCCAGGCGTGCGACTTAAACCGCTCATCCACCTCTCCGGACGTTTCTCGCAGTGCGAAAAACGGGAGGCGCGATTCTAACAGATCGGACCAGCGAGTGAGACGTTATCGCTCGACGTGGCGCAACGACAAATCGATGGCGTGCAGATCCTTTGTCAGGCAGCCGATCGAGATGCGGTCTACGCCGGTTTCCGCGATCGCCCTGACGGTATCCAGGCGTACTCCGCCGGAAGCCTCCAATTGGGCGCGTCCATTGGTCATCGCAACGGCCTGACGCATCTGGTCCAGATCCATGTTGTCGAGCAGGATCAGCGAAGCGCTGGCGTCTAGCGCTTCGCCCAACTGTTCCAGTGTTTCCACTTCGACCTGGATGAACACGTCACCGCGGCCGAGTGCTCTCGCTGCCGTCAGTGCAGCGGTAATGCCACCGGCAGCGAGAATGTGGTTTTCCTTGATGAGGATGCCGTCATAGAGCCCGAAGCGATGGTTGCTGCCGCCGCCACAGCGGACTGCATATTTTTGTGCCAAGCGCAGGCCGGGGACGGTTTTGCGTGTATCGACGATGCGGGCACGGGTGCCGTCAATGGCATCGACGTAGCGCCGCGTTGCGGTTGCAGTGCCGGAAAGCGCTTGAATGAAATTCAGCGCGGTACGTTCTGCTGTGAGCAAGGCGCGGGTTTCGGCTTCGATTTCACAAAGTGTTTGGCCGGCCGAGAGGCGATCGCCATCGCGAAACTTCCAGGCGATGCGCGCCCCGGGATCGAGGCGAAGGAAGCAGGCATCGAACCAGGCCGTCCCGCAAAGCACCGCATCTTCGCGGCTTACCACGATGCCGCGCGCAGTATGGCCGCCGGGCGTGAGCAGCGCCGTAAGGTCGCCGTTGCCGATATCCTCGGCGAGGCCGGCAAGGACGTTGCGCTCTACTTCTGCCGCGAGTGAGATCGAAAATTCCATGCTATGGTGTCTCCTGAAAGGCGCACCAATTCTAGCATTCAAGGGAGGACCACCATGGCTGAAATGCTTCTGGTCTCGCTGGGCGTGCTGTTTGCGCTGGCTATCGTCATCGTGCTGGCCTATTGGTATGTACGCGACGTTACACAGAAAAAACACTCCATCCTGCGCAACTATCCGGTCATAGGCCATCTGCGCTATTTCTTCGAGCAGCTCGGCGAGTATTTCCGTCAATATTTTTTCCTTGGTGATCGCGACGAACGCCCCTTCAATCGGGCGACGCGGAGCTGGGTGTATCGGATCGCTAAGAACGAGGGCGGGATAATCGGTTTCGGCACCACCTACGACAAACAGAGCCCCGGTGCTTTGTTGTTCGTGAATGCGCCGTTTCCGGTGCTGGAGGAGGATCAGTTGCCAACGCCGCCGCTGCTGATCGGCGAGGGTTACTGCAAGATGCCATTTGTCGGCCGTTCCATCGTGAACATCAGTGGCATGAGCTATGGTGCGATTTCACGGCCCGCCGTGCGGGCGCTTTCCCATGGCGCCGCCGAGGCCGGCTGTTGGATGGACACTGGCGAAGGCGGCCTTGCGCCCTATCATCTGGAAGGCGGCTGTGATGTGATGTTTCAGATTGGTACAGCCAAATACGGCGTGCGCGACGAGCACGGTCGCTTGTCGGCGGAAAAACTCAAGGAGATCGCCGCTCACGAGCATGTGCGCGCCTTCGAGATCAAATTGTCGCAGGGTGCCAAACCGGGCAAGGGAGGGGTTCTGCCGGCCGCCAAGGTCACCGGGGAGATTGCCGGTATACGCGGTATTCCACCCGGAGTCGATTCGATTTCACCGAACCGGCATCCGGATGTCGCCAATGCTGATCAGCTGCTCGACATGATCGAGCGCGTGCGCGACATCACCGGCAAGCCGGTCGGTGTGAAAACCGCCATTGGCGGCTGGGAGTTCATGCATGTTTTGGTGGAGGCGGTAGCGCGACGGGGGATTGCCAGCGCCCCCGATTTTCTTGCCATCGATGGCGGCGAGGGCGGTTCCGGGGCGGCGCCGCAGGCCTTGGCCGATCACATGGCGCTGTCGATCAACGAAGCGTTGCCGCGGGTAGTCGATGCGCTGATCGAGTCTGGACTGAAGGAGCGGGTTAAGGTGATCGCCGCCGGCCAGTTGGTGACCTCGGCGCGCGCGGCGTGGGCGCTCGCCTGCGGCGCGGATTTTGTGAATACAGCGCGCGGTTTCATGTTTTCTCTGGGCTGCATCCAGGCGCTACGCTGCCACACCAACACCTGTCCGACGGGAGTGACAACGCATAACCTCAAGTTGCAGCGCGGGCTGGTGGTGGAGGAGAAATCCTTGCGGGTGGCCAGCTACTGCCGCAACATGAACAAGGAGATCGATATGATCGCCCACAGCTGCGGCTTGCGTCATGCGCGTGAGTTCCGCCGTGAGCACGTGCGTATTGTGCAGAGCCCGGGCCGCAGCTTGGCTTTGAACATGATCTATCCTTATCCGCAGATAGGATCGGGTGCCCAGCTAGCCGACTGACGCTGCGCGCCGTCGTTCCAGCAGGGCAAGGCCGCCGCTGCTGGATGCGATCACGACCATGCCTGCGATGGCGAAAGCATCGGGCAGATGGTCGAAAAAAAGCCAGCCGAAGAAGGTCGCCCAGGCCAGTTGAACGTAGAGGAACGGCGCCAGCGTCGAAGCCGGCGCATGGCGGAAGGCTCGCGTCAGCAGCAGATGTCCGCCGCCGCCGAGCATTCCCATCGCGATCAGTAGGGCGCTGTCGAAGCCGTCGACGGAAAATGGATGCCAGTAAAACGGCATTCCAGCAGATACCACGGCCGTTCCGGTCAGCGCGGTGAAGAAGACAAGCGCATAGGTGTTCTCGCTGTCGGCCAGCATCCGCGTGTGCAGTTGGTAAATGCTGTAGCAGGCGGCTGTCCCCAGTCCGAAGAGTACTCCGGCGGTGGTGATACCACTTCCCGGTCGTGCGATCAACAGCACGCCGGAGAACCCCGCCGCCACGGCGATCCAGCGTTCTACGCCGATGCGCTCACCGAGCAATGGTCCTGCGGCGATGCTGACGATCAACGGCGACAGGAAGATGATTGCGGTGGTTTCCGCCAGTGGCATCGCGCGAAACGCCGCCATACCCAGCACGGTGGTGGCGATCAGCGTCAATCCCCGCATCGTCAGCGCCCAAGGGCGCTTCGTGCGCAGCAGGCTCCGTCCCATGGTCGGCCCAAGTAGAACGATCATCAGCAGGCAATGGATGGCGTAGCGGAACCAGACCATGACCAGCAGCGGCACGTGGGTCGACAGGTATTTGACGATGACATCGAGGCTGGCGAAGCAGACGATGGCCAGCAGTAGCAGCACGATCCCGCGCAGGTGCTTCTGTTCAGGCATCCGCGATCCACTGGTTGAACGTTGCGCGTGCGGCGTCTGGAAGTTCCGATGCGGTGATGCCGACGGTGCCGCCACATGCTTCGGCGAGCCGGTCGGCGGCCGCACCATGCAGATGCACCGCGCCGATCAGTGCAGCGGTCGCCGGCCAGCCTTGGGCGAGCAGCGCGGCGGCAAAACCGGTCAGCACGTCGCCGCTGCCGGCCGCGGCCAGGCCCGGATTGCCGCTGGTATTGATCCGCCAATCGCCGCTGGCCGCAGCGACGATCGTGCCGCATCCCTTGAGTGCGACATCGGCATGGTAGCGGGCCGCCAGCTCAAGCGTGGAGGCGACTCGGTCGGCCTGGACGCTGTCGACATTTCGCCCGAGAAGTCGTGCGGCTTCCAGGGGATGCGGCGTCAGTACGGTGGCCGCCGTGCGCCGTGCGACCTGACGGACGAAACTCGGATGCATCGCGAGCAGGTTGATGCCGTCGGCATCGATCAGCAACGGCTTGTCGGCGGCGATCGCCTGGCGCAAATATTCGGCGGCCGCGGCCGAGTCGCCGAGGCCGGGGCCGACTGCCAGTACGTCGGCGGTTGCGATTGCGTCGTCAATCCCGCGCAGCATGAGTTCGGGTTGGCCGGGATCGATCGCCAAGCGTTCGAGCATGCCGAGATACACCCGTCCTGCGCCCAACTTCAGTGCCGCCCGCCCGCTCAGCAAGGCCGCACCGGCAAGGCCGCTGGCGCCACCGATCACGGCCACCGATCCGTAGCTGCCTTTGTGGCTGTTGCGCCGTCGCGGGTGCAGTCGGTCGGCGAAATCCCGCTGTCCGATGATATGGCCGCGAGCGACGGTTTTCACCTCGTCGCCGAGTTGCAGGTCGGCGACGCTGAGCGCGCCGCAATGGTCAGGGCCGTCGAGGGTGAGCAATCCCGGCTTGAGCGCGATAAAAGTCAACGTGTGGCTGGCGCGGACCGCGGCACCGTAACGGCGTCCGCTGTTTGCATCCAGCCCCGAGGGACAATCGAGGGCTAGTATCGGGCCGCCGTAGGCATTGATCGCGCTCACCCATTCGCCATAGATGCCGTCGAGGGGGCGCGTGAGCCCGATGCCGAACAGCGCATCCACCACCACGCCATAGCGCCCGGGTGGAACCTCGCGATGTTCGCGTCCGCCCGCAGCACGCCAGTCATTCCAGGCGCGGAGGGCATCGGCCGGCATGCTCCCGGGATCGGCCCGCGAAACCACCAGCGGGCGCAGGCCGCGCTGATGCAACAGCCGCGCGGCGACGAAACCGTCGCCGCCGTTGTTGCCGGGGCCGGCAAAGATCAACGGGGCGGCGGCCAAACCGTGCTGAAGCCGGGCGATCAATTCGGCAGCGGCCTTGCCTGCACGTTCCATCAGCGGCGAATGGTCGGAAGCGTGCCGGCGTTCGAGGTCGCGCAGTTGGTCGGCGCGCAGGATGGGCTGGGACATGGCGGCGATGGATTCGATTCGGGTGCGGGTGGTACATTATGGCGGCAATTGCCGCGAAATCGACCATGGAACTCGAAGCCCTTCTTGACGAACTCAGCGCCCGGACGGCCGCTCTGCGGCGCGATCTGCATGCCCATCCGGAGTTGGCCTTCGCCGAGCGGCGTACTGCCGAGACGATCGCCGCCGAACTTGAACGGCTGGGCCTGGAAGTGTTCCGCGGCATTGCCCGTACCGGCGTGGTGGCGCGGCTGCGTTGCGGCGACGGCAAGCGCGCTATCGGTCTGCGTGCCGACATGGATGCGTTGCCGCTCGACGAGCTCAATACTTTCGCCCATCGTTCGAGCCATCCCGGACGCATGCACGCCTGCGGTCACGACGGCCACAGCGCGATGCTGCTCGGCGCGGCGGAAGCGCTGGCGCAGACGCGTCGTTTCGACGGAACGGTGTATTTTATTTTCCAGCCGGCCGAGGAGCACGAGGGCGGCGGCCGGGTCATGGTCGAAGAAGGGCTGTTCGAACGGTTCCCGATGGAGATGGTATTCGGTTTGCACAACTGGCCCGGCTTGCCCGCCGGCAGTTTCGGCGTCGTTGTGGGGCCGGTGATGGCCGGCGCCGACCGTTTCGAGATCACCGTCACCGGGCGCGGCGGGCACGCTGCGATGCCGCACCAGACGGCCGATACGGTGGTTGCCGGCAGTGCGCTGGTGCAGGCGCTGCAAACCCTGGTTGCGCGCAATTCCGATCCGCTCGATGCGCTGGTGCTCAGCGTGACGCGTTTCCACGCCGGCCATGCCGACAATGTCCTGCCCGAAGTGGCGACGCTTGGCGGCACGGTGCGCACGCTGCACAGCGAAGTACAGAAAAAGGCGGAAGAGGGCATGCAGCGCGTGTGCAGTGGGATTGCCTCTGCGTACGGAGTAACGATCGATTTGCGCTACGAGCGCGGCTATCCGCCGACCGTCAATGCCGCACAGGCGGCTGCGATCTGTAGCGCCAGCGCGACTGAGGTGGTTGGTGCCGAACGCGTTGATCGGACGTTGCGGCCGAGCATGGGCGCGGAGGATTTTTCCTATTTGCTGCAAGCCGTTCCCGGCTGCTACGTCTGGCTGGGGAACGGCTCTGGGGCCGGTGGCTGTACCTTGCACAGCCCGCATTACGATTTCAACGACGCCGTGATTGCCACCGGCATCCGCTATTGGGTCGCGCTGGCCGAGCGCGCGCTCGGCGGCCGAGAGCGGCATTCGGCAGGGACAGGAGGCTCGATACAGCGATGAAAACAGCCAGTGGATTTGTGCGTGGCGGTCTCGGCAGGCGTTCCATATCTTGATCCGAAACCCCGCCGAGACCGACCGTCGGCTTGCCGGTGCCGACCACCGTCATGCGCTGACTATTGCGCTGATTTACGCAGCCATCGGCAGTGCGTGGATTTTGGCCACCAGCGGCATTCCGGTACTGCTGCTACAACAGGTCAAGTTCGCCGACTTGCCGTGGGATCAGGCAGGCTCCGGCGGATTGGTGATTTTTGCGTCGAGTTGGATGCTGTATTTATTGATCAAGGAAAAATTGGAGCAGGCGCGACAGTCGGCGACCCAATTGCGTTTGCGTGACCGCGCGCTGGAGGCCAGCACCAATGCCATCGTGATTACCGATCATGCGGCAGAAGAGAATCCGGTGGTGTACGTGAATCCCGCTTTCGAGCGCATCACCGGCTATCGCAGTGACGAGATTGTCGGCCAGGGCTGCCAGACGATCCTCGGCGACGAAGGGCAGCCGGCGCAGGCGGCGCTGCTGGCCGCTTTTCGTGAAGGCCGCGAGGGGCGGGCGCTGTTGCATAGCGTGCGCAAGGACGGCTCACCGTTCTGGATGGAACTGCACCTCGCGCCGGTGCTCGACGAGTTCGGCAGGGTTTCTCACCACGTTGCCGTGCAGAACGATGTGACCGAGAATGTGCGCTATCAGCAGGAACTCGAATATCAGGCCAACCACGATACCCTGACCGGGCTCGCCAATCGTAATCTGTTGCGCGATCGACTGGATCAGGCGATCGCCTACGGCCGACGCGACCGGCGCACGATGGCGGTTGCCTTCATCGACCTGGATAATTTCAAGTTCGTCAACGACAGTCAGGGCCATCCTGCCGGCGACGCATTGCTGAAGCAGGTGGCTGGGCGGCTTGCCGGCTGTATCCGCGCCAGTGATACGGTGGCGCGGATGGGTGGCGACGAGTTCGTCCTGCTGCTATTTGATCAGCCCGAAGGCCCGTCGCTGGCGACGACGCTTGATCGCATCCTGACAGAGATCGCCCAGCCCTACCGCGTCGGCGCGCATGAGTTCAATCTCTCCTGTAGCATCGGCTGCGCGCTGTTTCCAGAACATGGCGAGGCGGTGGAAACTTTGCTCCAGCGTGCGGACATTGCCATGTACAACGCCAAGGAGTCGGGAAAGAATGCCGTTCGCACCTATTCGAACGAGTTGGACCAGCGTTTCGTGCGGCGCGTCGAAATCGAAACCGATTTGCGCGCGGCTCTCGATCAGGGGCAGTTCTTCATCTGTTACCAGCCGCAGGTAAGCGCTGCCGGCCATCGCCTGATCGGCGTCGAGGCGCTATTGCGCTGGCGCCATCCTCAGCGCGGAGTGATTTCGCCGGCGCATTTCATTCCGGTGGCGGAAGAAACCGGGATGATCGTCGCCATCGGCGATTGGGTGTTGCGGCAAGCCTGCGCTGATGCGATGGCGTGGGGGCGGGATGGGCTGCCGCCGATGCGGGTGGCGGTCAATCTATCGGCGAGGCAGTTTCTCAAAAAAGATCTGGTCCAGTCAGTGGCTGATGCCCTGGCCCACAGCGGCTTGCCGCCCGGCTTGCTGGAACTGGAATTGACCGAAAGTCTGCTGATGCATAACGCGGAACTGTTCATCGCCACACTGCGCGATCTGAAGGCGCTGGGCGTCGAACTGGCGGTGGACGATTTCGGCACCGGCTATTCCAGCCTCAGCTATCTGAAGCGCTTTCCGGTCGATCGCCTGAAAATTGACCAGTCCTTCGTGCGCGAACTGATGACCGATACCGACAGTGCGGCGATCTGTCAGGCGGTTATCACGTTGGGCCACAGTCTCGGCCTACAGGTGATTGCCGAAGGGGTTGAATCGGGCGAACAGGCCGAGTGTCTGCTCGGCCTGACCTGCGACGAACTACAGGGCTACCATTTCAGCAAGCCGGTGCCCGACATCGAACTGCGTGCATTTGCGCGCACCTACGAAGGCGTTGCGACGGCGAAGGCTATTTGATCAGTCCTTCGGCTTTCATCGCCGCTTGCACCGTCGGGCGCGCTGCAATCCGCGCTCGGAAGGCAATCAGGTTGGGCCAGCGCGAGATATCGATTTTCACGATGTCGGTCCAGGTCAGCACCGTGAACAGATAGGCGTCGGCGACGCTGAAGCTGTCGCCCACGGTATAGGGTTTGTCGCCGAGCAGCGTGCTGGCGGTGGCGAGGCGGCGGTCCAGCAGCGTGCGGACGGTGGCCTTCCACTCCTCGGGGGCGGCCATGAACAGCGGAGTGAAATTTTTGTGTAGGTCGGTGCCGGTGAAGGTGAGCCATTCCTGCACACGATAGCGCTCCATGGTGCCGTTGGCCGGGGCCAGCCTTCTCGCCGGCACCTGATCGGCCAAGTATTGAACGATGGCCGGGCCTTCGGTGAGCAGTTCGCCGTTGTCCAGCACCAGCGCGGGAACGTATCCCTTGGGGTTGACTGCGTTGTAGTCGGCACCGGTTTCGGTGACCTTGGTTTTCAGGTCGACGCGTTCGATCTGATACGGCAGCCCGGTTTCTTCGAGCACGATATGTGGCGACATGGAACATGCGCCAGGGGAATAGTAGAGCTTCATCGACGGGATCTCCTCGGTTGGTTTTGTATGTGGCCGTTCATTATGGACATCTTCGCGTCCCTCGCAACTAGAGTTGCAGCCGCGCGCCGCGGAAGACGCCGGATGCCGCCAATCGCGACAGCGTCGGCGCGAGCTTGAGGCCAGTCGTCGTTTTCAGCGTTGCCGCGGCTTCCTCGAGTTCGGCCAGGGTCCGATCAATGGTGGCGCCCGTGGCGGCGACGGCGATCGCGTTGCCGCTGTCGCAGGAGGGGAAGGCGATTGCTCGGTCGTCGAAGGCCGTTTTGATGCGGGCGACGCTGTCGCGGAAATTCCGGCGTCGCGACAGCAGGTTGGTGACCAGCAGACCCTGCGACGAAAGTCGCTGCCGGCAATTTAGATAGAAGGAAAGGGTATCCAGGTCACCGGCAAGGGCATCGGCATCGAAGCCATCGACCAGGATCAGGTCGAAGCGCGGCGATTTCCTCATCATGTACTGCGCTCCGTCGGCGATCTCGATGTGTAGGCGCGCGTCTTCACCGGGCAGCCGGAAATGCTGCTGCGCCACGGCGACCACCTGCGGCGCAATTTCCACTACGAGGAGGCGGCACTGCGGTCGGTGGCGATAAAGGAACTTGGTCAGCGATCCGGCCCCAAGGCCGACCAGCAATGCGTTGCGCGGCCATGTGGGTTGCTCTCGTAGAATCAACCCAGCCATCATTTCCCTTGTGTAGTCCAATTCAAGCGCCCACGGCCGGGCGATGCGCATTGCGCCCTGAATCCAGTCCGAGCCGAAATGCAAATAGCGAACCCCGGCTGTTTCGCTGACTTCGATATCCATCGGCGATCAGTGCAGGATGTGCTGGGTGATCGGGAAAAGATGCTCCAGAATCTCCCTGCCGAAACGGTATTCGTGATTGCAGATGTCGTCCTGGATCAGAATTTCGCCTTTCTCGTCGAGTATCGAGGCGACCTCATCCCGTCCCAATGAGCGCAGCATATCGAGCACCTTGCCTTCGTCGCGCGGGCAGTGGTAGTTGACTCTGCGGGAGGCAAATAGTCGGATATCTTCTTCCGGGAACAGTCGTGCCAGCAGGATGTCCGGTGCCATTGCCAGTTCTTCTGCGGTGACGGTGGCCGCGAGCTGCTGGACACGGTTCCAGCCGTCGGCGTCCTTGCGTTCTGCCTCGGGCAGCTTCTGTAGCAGCAGGCCGCAGGCGCGAATGCCGTCCGCTACAAGCCAGAGGCGGGTCGGTGTCTGCTCCGAGGCGGCCAGATAATGTTCGAAGATGGCGGCGAGGGTATCGCCTTGTAGCGGAACGATGCTTTGGTAGGGCGTTTCTCGAGCGGCGTCGGCTTGCAGGGTCAGTACCAGCCGGCCATCGCCGAGAAGCTGCGGGACGGAGGCCGGCAACAGATCCGCTGCCGCCTTGGCCATGCCGCGCAGATGCAGTTGTTCGTCGCAATCGACCACCAGCAGTCGCACGGCACCGTGCCCTTGGACCTGAAAACTGAGGCGGCCCGGCGCCTTCATGTTGTTGCCGAGCAGCGTGGTGACAGCGGCCATTTGTCCGAGCAGATCGCGGGTCGTGGGGGAATAGCCGCGGCCGTGGTGCATCGCCCGCCAGGCGGAGCCCAGATGCACCATCGCGCCCCGGATATCGAGCGACTCGAAGAGGAAGCGGGCAACGCTATCGGTCATCGCAGAAAGCTGGAAAAAAGATTGGGGTCGAATCCCACCAGCAATTGCCCGCTGCCGGTTTCAACCACCGGCCGCTTGATCAGACTGGGATACTCCACCATCAGGGCGATCGCCTTGCTCTGGGTGGTGATCTCCTGCTGTTCCGGAGTGAGTTTGCGATAGGTGCTGCCCGCGGTATTCACCAGGGTCTTCCAGCCGATGGCGCGGCACCAGGCGACCAGCCGTTCGCGCGGCACGCCTTGCTTCTTATAGTCGTAGAAGGTGTACTCGATGCCATTTCCCGCGCACCAGGCGAGAGCTTTTTTCATCGTGTCGCAGTTCTTGATGCCGTACAGGGTATTCATGGATGACCAGAGTGGAACGGTGGACAGGACGGTTGGAAATTACAGCCGCCAGGCCAGCATTTCGTCGGCTTGGCGCAGGCGTTCCGACATTACGCGGCAGATGTTGCGGTAGACCTTGAGGCCGATGGCGGGTTGTGCGTCGATGGCTTTGTCTGAGAGTCGGACCAGAATGCAGGCTTCGATGGCTTTGACGCTGGCGCTGCGTACCTCCTGATCGGCCAGCGCCATCTCGCCGAAGCTGTCGGCGGGGCCGAGCCTGGCCAGTTCCATCTCGCCGTCGCGCCCCTGCTTTGTGACCTTGGCCTCGCCGTCGATGATGACGTACATGTGCATTCCGACATTGCCTTCATTCACGATATCCATGCCGGGGGCGAAAGTGCATTTCTCCGCACGACTGAGGAGTTCGGCGATCTCGGCCGGTTTCAGACCCTGGAAAGCCTTGACGCGTTCGGCCAGCTTGAACAGCATGCGTTGCGTGTCGTGAAACGAAAACTCTTCCTTGACCCATGTCATGTCTGCAAAGCCTCCAGAAGTTCTTCTTCGATATGTACCAGCGTAGCGCTTTTTTCCAGCTCTTGTCCCGAGATGAGAAACGTATCTTCGACGCGTTCCCCCAAAGTGGCCACCTTGGCCGTATGAAAGGTGACGCCGTGTCGCCCGAGAATGCGTGCGATGAGGAAGAGCAGTCCAGGGCGGTCCGCGGCGCTGATGGACATGACGAAACGGTTGCCTTTCTCGTCGGGGCGAATTTCCACCTCCGGCGAGAGCGGGAAGTGTTTTACCTGGCGAGGCAGGCGCCCCTGTTGCGGAGCCCCCAGCGGTGGCAGCGTCTGCAACTGCACGCTCAGCTCGTGCTCGATCAGGGCGATTACGTCGCGATAGGGTAGATGCTCCTGGGTATCGAGGATGACGAAGCTGTCGAGCGCGTAGCCGTGGCGCGTAGTGTGAATCTTTGCATCGACGATGGAATAGCCGTGGCGGGCGAAGAAGCCGCAGAGTCGGGCGAACAGGTCGGGCTGGTCGCGCAGGTAGGCCATCACTTGCAGTCCGGCACCGATCGGACTGAGCCGGGCGCGCACCACCGGTTCGTCGGTATCCGGGCGGTAATAGAGGTTGCGCGTATGCCAAGCGATTTCATCGGCATCGTGACGCATGAAGTAGACCGTGTCGAGATGCTCCCAGAACGGCGCTTCGATCCCGCTGCGTAGTCCCCGTTTGCGCAGCAGGGCGCGCGCTTCCTCCTGGTTCTCGGAAACGCCGGCGAGTGGTGTTGTGGCTTCTCCGCTGAGCTGGCGCGAGGTCATGCGGAACAGGTCTTCGAGCAGCTTGCCTTTCCAGACGTTCCATACTTTCGGGCTGGTGCCGCGGATGTCGGCGACGGTGAGCAGGTAGAGGGCCGTCAGGCGACGTTGGTTGCCGACCACGGAAGCAAAGCGGCGAACCACGTCGGGATCCGACAGATCCTTTTTCTGGGCTATTTGCGACATGGTGAGGTGGTGTTCCACCAGGAACACCACCAGGTCGCCGTCTGCGGCGTCAATTTCGTGATCGACGCAGAATTCGCGCGCATCGGCCATGCCCTGTTTGGAGTGGTCGCCGCCGCGGCCTTTGGCGATGTCGTGGAACAGGGCGGCGATGTAGAGCAGCCAGCGACGTTCGAAGCCCGACATCAGGCGTGAGCAAAACGGGTATTCGTGGGCGAATTCGGGCATGGTGAAGCGGCGCAGGTTGCGTATCACCTGCATGATGTGCTGATCCACGGTATAGACGTGAAACAGGTCGTGCTGCATTTGTCCGACGATGCGACCGAAAGCGGGCAGGTAATGGCCGAGGATGTCGTACTGGTTCATCCGCCGCAGCTCGTGGATGAGATGCGGTTGCTGGAACAGCTTGAGGAACAGGCGTCGATTTTCGGGATCGCGGCGGAAATCGGTGTCGATGCGGTCGCGGGCCCGCCACAGTGCGCGCAGCGTACGTGTCGTCATGCCCTTGAGTTCGCCGCGTTGTTCGAGAATCAGAAAGCTTTGCAATATCGCTGTCGGTTTGCGCTCGAAAAGTTCCGGATCGCGGATGTCGAGGCGTTCCCTGATGGTTTGGAAATCATTGTCGATGACCAGCGGCGGTACCGGCGAGCGCGGCATCAGACGGACGGCCAGATTCTGCAACACCAGCGTATTGAGTTGGGTGACCAACTTGGCGTTGCGGTAGTAGCGCTGCATCAGCACTTCGGATGCGCGACGGGCGCTCGTCGGTGCGCAATCCATGGCTTGCGCCAGTGCTTCCTGATAGTCGAACAGGAGTCGGTCTTCTTTGCGCTTGACCAATTGGTGCAGGCGGCTGCGCAACTGACGCAGAAAACTTTCGGCCGCACCCAGTTGCCGCGCTTCGTCCTGGGTGACAAGTTCTTGTTCGGCCAGCTTTGCCCAGCTGTTGCCGAGTCCTGCGGCGCGTGATACCCATAGAATCACTTGCAGGTCGCGCAGTCCGCCTGGGCTTTCCTTGCAATTGGGTTCAAGGGCGTACGGGGTATCGTTGTAGCGTGCGTAGCGTTCGGTCTGTTCAAGTTGTTTGGCCTTGAAGAACAGCGCCGGGTCGCGCTTTTCCCCCAGGGCTTGGGTCAGCTGGGTGAACAGCGCCTTGTTACCAGCAAGCAGGCGTGCTTCCAGCAGCGAAGTTTGTACGGTGATGTCCTGCCCGGCTTCTTCCACGCATTGGTCGATGGTACGTACGCTATGACCGACATCGAGGCCGATATCCCAGAGCATTCCAATCAGGCGTTCGATCGCTGGTTCGTGTGCCGGGTCGCAACCGGCGGGCACCAGCAGCAGCAGGTCGACATCGGAACATGGGTAGAGTTCGCCGCGTCCGTAGCCGCCCGAAGCAACCAGAGCGAATGAATTCGCCAGCCCCAGGTCGCTCCATAGTTTGCGCAGCGTGGCGTCTACCAACCGGGCGCGCCCCTGGAGCAGGACCTTTGCGTTGTGCGTCAGCGTATAACGTTCGGCGAGCGCCTTCTGCCCCTCGCCAAGACGGTTGCGGTATTCGGTGATCAGCGCCTGGGTTTCGGCGGTTGCGGTGGCTTGAGGCATGGTTTAGGGCAGGGTGCTCGGCCGCGGCGGGGCGCCGGCGGAAAGTGTCAGCACTTCATGTCCGCGCTCGGTGACCAGAATCGTGTGTTCCCATTGCGCAGACAGGCTGCGGTCGCGGGTGACGATGGTCCAGCCGTCCGGCAATTCGGAAATGGCAGCCTTGCCGGCGTTGATCATCGGTTCGATGGTGAAAATCATTCCGGGTTCGAGTACGGGGCCGGTAGCCGCTTTGCCGTAATGCAGTACCTGAGGATCTTCGTGGAAGTTTGCGCCGATACCATGGCCGCAAAATTCGCGTACCACGGAAAATCCGGCCGCCTCCGCATGATGCTGGATGGCTGCGCCGATATCGCCCAGCCGCCCCCCCGGCCTGACTCGATCGATGCCGATCCAGAGACATTCGTGGGTCACCGCACAGAGGCGCTTGGCGAGGATGGACGCCTCGCCGACGATGAACATGCGGCTTGAGTCCCCATGCCATCCGTCCTTGATCGTGGTGATGTCGAGATTGACGATATCCCCCTTTTTCAGCGGCCGATCATTGGGGATGCCGTGGCAGACTTGATGATTGATCGATGCGCAGATGGATTTCGGATACGGAGCGTAACCCGGTGGCGCATAGTTGAGCGGTGCCGGAATGCAGCCCTGCACGTCCACCATATAGTCGTGACAGAGTTTGTCGAGCGCTTCGGTTGTGATGCCTGGCTTGACGAAGGCGGTGATGTAGTCGAGCACCTCGCCGGCCAGGCGGCAGGCGACACGCATTTTTTCGATATCTTCTGGAGTCTTGATGGTAATGCCCATCTTTTCTGGTCTGTAGTGGGGGTGGGGAACCAATTGTAAGCGTACGGTATTGCTATCGCCATCGATCTTGCCGGCAAGTCGATGAAATCGTTATAATCCCGGGCTGTCTTTCAATTCTGGAAGGCAAATTCGCACGCTCGGCGCCGAATGGGTGTTCCCTTATGCGGGAAGCATCAGGCTGGGCGGAGGTTCTCAACCCATATCGGAGATCGATTCGATGAGTACGACTATGCGTCAAATGCTGGAGGCGGGTGTCCATTTCGGCCACCAGACCCGTTTCTGGAACCCCAAAATGGCCCCTTATATTTTCGGCCATCGCAACAAGATTCACATCGTTAACCTGGAAAAGACCCTGGCCAAGTATCAGGAAGCCATGGCGTTCCTGAAGAAACTGGCCGCCAAGAAGGGTACCGTGCTGTTCGTGGGCACCAAGCGCCAGGCGCGCGAAATCGTCGCCGAGGAAGCCCAGCGCGCCGGCATGCCCTACGTCGATGAGCGCTGGCTCGGCGGCATGTTGACCAACTTCAAGACGGTCCGCATATCCATCAAGCGCCTCAAGGATCTTGAGCAGATGGTTCAGGACGGCAGCTTTGAGAAGCTGTCGAAGAAAGAAGCCCTGACCCTGCAGCGCGAAATGGACAAGTTGCAAAAGTCCATCGGCGGTATCAAGGATATGGGCGGTTTGCCCGATGCGATCTTTGTCATTGACGTCGGTTTTCACAAAATCGCCATCACAGAAGCCAATAAACTGGGTATTCCGGTGATCGGTGTGGTCGATACCAATCACTCGCCCGAAGGCGTCAATTTCGTGATCCCCGGCAACGACGACTCCAGTCGCGCCATTCGCCTCTATGCCCGAGGTGCGGCGGATGCGGTTCTGGAAGGCCGCAACCAGCCGCTCAATGAAGTGGTTCAGGCCCTTGCCGGCGACGACGAATTCGTCGAGGTCGAGGAAGAGGCTGGGGAGTAACTGGGGAGTAAAAAAGTTAACCACGGGGAACCGAGGGAGTGCGGGGAAAGCAATTGCCTCAAGCGGCTGGTGTCCTCCGTGCTCCTCGTGGTTAAAAGGGTTTAAGGTTTTGGAACTGGAGTAGAGCAATGGCGGAAATTACCGCAAGCATGGTCAAGGAACTGCGCGAAAAGACCGACGCGCCGATGATGGAATGCAAGAAGGCCCTGACCGAAGCGGCCGGCGACATGGACAAGGCCGAGGAGATTTTGCGCGTCAAGCTGGGCAATAAGGCCAGCAAGGCGGCGGCCCGCGTAGCGGCCGAAGGCGTCGTGGCGATTCACATCGCCGCCGATGGCAAGACCGGTAGCATTTTTGAAATCAATTCGGAAACTGATTTCGTCGCCAAGAACGACGACTTCCTCAATCTGGCTGCCGGATGCGCCCGCCTGGTTGCCGAAAAGAATCCTGCCGACATCGCGGCGCTGGCTGCACTGCCGATGGGCGATGGCACGGTGGAATCCACCCGCACCGCCCTGGTCGGCAAGATCGGCGAAAACATGTCGCCGCGTCGCTTCGCCCGGGTGGAGGCGAAGGGCAAACTGGCCTCCTACATTCACGGCGGCTCCAAGATCGGCGTGTTGATCGATGTGGTCGGCGGCGACGAGCAACTGGCCAAGGATCTGGCGATGCACATCGCCGCCTCCAAGCCGAAGTCGCTCGACTCTTCGGGGGTGTCTGCCGAATTGCTGGACGCCGAGCGTCGCATCGCCATCGAGAAGGCGCGCGAAGCAGGCAAGCCGGAAGCGATGCTGGAAAAAATCGCCGAAGGCACGGTGCAGAAGTACCTCAAGGACGTCACCCTGCTCGGCCAGGTGTTTGTCAAGGCCGAGGACGGCAAGCAGACCGTCGAACAGTTGCTGAAGAGCAAGGGTGCTTCCGTCGCCGGCTTCGTACTCTACATCGTCGGCGAGGGCATCGAAAAGAAGGTCACCGACTTCGCGGCCGAAGTCGCCGCCCAGGCTGCTGCCGCCGCCGCGGCAAAGTAAGAAGAAGTCCATGCCCGCCGCCTATAAGCGCATCCTGCTCAAGCTCTCTGGCGAGGCCCTGATGGGCGACGATGCCTACGGAATCAACCCCGCCATGCTCGCGTCCATCGTTGGCGAGATCAAGGCGGTGGCCGATCTGGGGGTGGAAATCGGGATCGTCATCGGCGGCGGCAATATCTTCCGCGGTGTAGCCGGCACAGCGACCGGAATGGATCGCGCGACCGCCGACTACATGGGCATGCTGGCCACGGTGATGAACGCCATGGCCCTTTCCGATGCCATGCGCCAGGCCGGGCTTAATGGCCGGGTGCAGTCGGCGCTGAACATCGAGCAGGTGGTGGAGCCGTATATTCGTGGCAAGGCTATTCGCTATCTGGAAGAGGGCAAGATCGTCATCTTCGCTGCCGGAACAGGCAATCCATTTTTTACCACCGATACGGCGGCTGCGTTGCGTGGCTCGGAAATCGGCGCCGAGATCGTGCTCAAGGCCACCAAGGTTGATGGCGTTTACACGGCCGATCCGAAAAAGGATGCGGGCGCGACCCGCTACGCCCGAATCAGCTTCGACGACGCCATCGGCCAGGACCTGAAGGTCATGGACGCCACTGCATTCGCGCTCTGTCGCGACCAGCGGCTGCCGATCAACGTTTTTTCCATCTTCAAGCCGGGCGCCCTCAAACGCGTCATCCTCGGCGAGGACGAGGGCACCCTGGTGCACGTGTAGGAGCGACCCTGGAATGATTCCCGAACTGAAAAAGTCCACCGAACAGAAGATGCTGAAGAGCCTTGAGGCACTAAAAAGCGATCTGGGCAAAATCCGCACGGGACGGGCCCATACCGGCATTCTCGATCACGTGCACGTCGACTACTACGGTTCGCCGGTTCCCATCGCCCAGGTGGCGAACGTAACCCTGATCGATGCGCGGACCATCGGCGTGCAGCCGTGGGAAAAGCCGATGATCGCCAAGGTGGAGAAGGCGATTCGCGATGCCGACCTGGGCCTCAATCCGGCTACGCAGGGCGACGTGATTCGCGTGCCGATGCCGATGCTTACCGAGGAGCGCCGTCGCGAGTTGATAAAACTGGTCAAGCATGAGGGTGAGAACGCCAAGGTGGCAATCCGCAATCAGCGCCGTGACGCCAACAACGTGCTCAAGGATGCCTTGAAGAAAAAGGAAGTTTCCGAGGACGACGAGCGTCGGACTCAGGACGACATCCAGAAACTCACCGACCGCTACGTGGTGGAGGTCGACAAGATGCTGGCGGACAAGGAAAAGGACCTGATGGCGATCTGATTCGCAGATCGCCTCCCGGCCACCATGATCTTCACCAGTTCGACGCGCGATATTCCGGATGCTTCGGAAATGCCGCGCCATGTCGCCATCATCATGGATGGCAACGGGCGCTGGGCGAAAAAACGTTTTCTGCCGCGGATCGCGGGTCACAAGCGCGGCGTCGAGAGCGTCCGCAGCATGGTCAAGGCCTGTATCGATCGCGGCGTTGAGTACCTCACAGTATTTGCCTTCAGCTCGGAAAACTGGCGGCGTCCGGAGGACGAGGTTTCCTTTTTGATGAAATTGTTCATCTCGGTGCTCGAAGCCGAGATCGGCAAGCTCAACGAAAACGGCGTACGTCTCAAGGTGGTGGGGGATTTGAGCCGCTTCGAGCCGCATTTGGTCGAACTGATCCAGCGCGGCGAGGCGCTGACGGCCGGTAACGATAGGCTGACGTTGACCGTTGCCGCCAATTACGGCGGCCGCTGGGACATCGTACAGGCGGTAAACCGGCTGAGTGCCGAACATCCGGAGCGTGCCGGCAATTACGTCGAGGCCGATCTGGCTCCCTATCTTTCCATGGCTTACGCGCCGGAACCGGATCTGTTCATCCGTACCGGCGGCGAGGAACGCATCAGCAATTTTCTGCTGTGGCAACTTGCTTATACCGAGCTGTATTTCACTGAACAGCTTTGGCCGGCTTTCGACGCTGCGGCTCTCGATGCTGCAATCGCCTCCTATCGAGGACGCGAGCGCCGTTTCGGCCGTACCAGCCAGCAATTGGAACGCCCCGGTTCGCCCGCGGCGAACGATGCTTAAGGCCCGTGTCGTTACTGCGCTGGTGCTTGTGGCGGTGCTGTCGGGCCTGCTGTTCGCAGCCCCTGCGGACTGGGTCTTCGTCGCGTTTGCATTGATCGCCGCCGTCGCCGCTTGGGAGTGGGCGGGTCTGATGCGCATCGATCGCGCAGGAAGATATTTTTTTGCCGCCACCCTGCTGGCGTTGTGCTGGATGGCTCATGTACGGGAGGCCGACGTGTTTCCTGTGCTTTGGGGCGCCGCTGCTGTGTTCTGGGTTTTTCTCGCCCCGCTGTGGCTGGCGCGCAAGTGGACGTTGTTCAGCAACGATATGCTTGGCTACCTCCTCGGCGCGCTGCTCATCGTCTCCACTTGGGCCGCTCTGGTCGACCTGTACAGACGCGGTACCTGGATTCTACTTGCGGTCATGGCGACGGTCTGGGTGGCCGATATTGCCGCTTATTTTTGCGGCCGCGCCTGGGGCGTTCGCAAACTGGCGCCGAGCATCAGTCCCGGTAAAACCTGGGAAGGCGCGCTAGGAGGGGCCGTCGGCGTGCTTGTCTGGGGTTTTGCCATCGGTCCTGTGGCCGGTCTTTGGGGCATGCTGTCAATGGCGCAAATCGCCTTGGTGGCGCTGGGCTTACTCCTGTTTGCTGCGCTGAGCGTTGTTGGCGATTTATTCGAGTCGCTGCTCAAGCGCCAGGCCGGGCTGAAGGACAGCAGCGCGGTCCTGCCCGGTCACGGCGGTGTGCTCGACCGGATCGACAGCCTGACGTCGACCCTGCCGATCCTCGCCTTCATTCTCCACGTACGCTGATATGAGTCGCAAACGTATCACCGTGCTTGGCGCTACGGGTTCGATCGGAACCAGCACTCTGGATGTGGTGGCCAGACATCCGGAGCGCTACGAAGTCGTCGCCCTCAGCGGGCATCAGCGCATCGCCGAGCTTGCCGAGTTGTGCCGTCGGCACCGTCCGCGGTATGCGGTTACCGGAACCGCGGTGGCGGCGGCGGAACTGGCCGGGCTATTGTGCGATTGCGCTCCGCAGGTCGAAGTGCGTTACGGCGAAGCGGCGCTGGCGACGATCGCGAGCTTGCCGGAGGTGGATGCGGTGATGGCGGCAATCGTTGGCGCCGCCGGACTCGGACCGACCTTGGCGGCGGTCAAGGCAGGCAAACAGGTGTTGCTGGCGAACAAAGAAGCGCTGGTCATGGCTGGGGGCTTGTTCATGGCTGAAGTAGCCCGTTCGGGTGCGCGCCTGCTGCCTATCGACAGCGAGCACAATGCCGTTTTTCAGTCGCTCCCCGCGCATTTTGCCGGTAATCTGAACGCCTCTGGCGTGCGCCGCATTCTACTCACCGCGTCGGGGGGACCATTTCGTAACGCCTCGCCGGAGACGCTGCGGAACGTTACGCCAGAGCAGGCCTGCGCCCACCCCAACTGGGTCATGGGGCGCAAGATATCGGTGGACTCGGCGACCCTGATGAACAAAGGCCTTGAGGTGATCGAAGCGCATTGGCTATTCAACGCACCGGCCGACAGGATCGAAGTGGTGGTGCATCCGCAGAGCGTGATTCATTCTCTGGTTGACTATGTCGATGGGTCGGTGCTGGCGCAGTTGGGTAATCCCGATATGCGCACTCCGATTGCCCACGCCTTGGCTTTTCCGGATCGGATCGATGCGGGGGTGGCGTCGTTGGACCTGTTTCAGATCGCCCAGTTGACCTTCGAACGGCCCGACCTGGATCGCTTCCCCTGTTTGGCCCTGGCCTATCAAGCGCTACGTGCCGGAGGCACCGCCGCGGCGATACTGAACGCCGCGAACGAGGTGGCTGTTGAGGCTTTCCTAGAGCGGCGCCTGGCTTTTACCGACATACCCGGTGTGATCACCGGTGCGCTCGAACGGGTGCCGTTGATTGCCGCCGCGAATCTGGACGCGGTGTTTGAGGCCGATGCCGCGGGCCGGCGTGCGGCGCACGAAGGGATACGGCGGGCCGCATGAACGCTTTCTCCTCCGGTCTCGGCCCGCTCTGGCAACTGGGCGCCTTTCTTGTGGCGCTTGGCATACTCGTTATCGTTCATGAGTTGGGGCATTTCCTGGTGGCGCGCTGGTGCGGTGTCAAGGTGCTGCGTTTCGCTGTCGGCTTCGGCAAGCCTCTGTTGATCTGGCGCTGGGGTAAGGATCGGACCGAATGGGCGTTGGCCGCGATCCCGCTCGGCGGCTATGTGAAAATGCTCGACGAGCGCGAAGCGCCGGTCGCCGCCGCGGATGCTCCGCGCGCATTCAATCGTCTGCCGGTGTCGCGGCGCATGCTGGTGGTCGCCGCCGGCCCTGCGGCCAATCTGCTTCTGGCGATCTTCCTCTATTGGGTTGTGTTCCAGGTCGGCGTGACCGAGTTGCGCCCCTACCTTTCCGCTCCGCCGGCGGA
>JALNXH010000035.1 GCA_023230455.1 Rhodocyclaceae bacterium
CGGCGGTACCGGCGAAACCTGGGCTCACTTGGTCAGCACGGTGCTGCCGGACTACGTGCGCAACACCCTCTGGCTGTGCCTCGGTGTCGGTGTCGGTGTGGCCGCCCTGGGTACGGGTTCGGCGTGGCTGGTGGCCATTCACGAGTTTCCGGGGCGGCGCCATTTTGAGTGGCTGCTGCTGTTGCCGATGGCCATGCCGGCCTATGTGCTGGCCTACACCTATACCGATTTTCTCCAGTACGTCGGCCCGGTGCAAAGCTGGCTGCGCGAGAGTTTCGGCTGGCGTCGGGCGGATTACTGGTTTCCCGACATTCGCAGCCTGTCTGGCGCCATCGTCTTGTTCAGTTGCGTGCTCTATCCCTATGTCTACCTGTTGGTAAGGACGGCCTTCATTGAAGGCGCAAGCGGTCTCACCGATGCGGCGAGGTTGCTTGGCCACACGCCGTGGCGTGCGTTTCTTCGCGTCTCCTTGCCGCTGGCGCGGCCGGCAATTGCCGCCGGCATGGCGTTGGCGTTGATGGAAACCCTGGCCGATTACGGAACCGTTGCGTATTTCGCGGTGCCGACCTTCACCACCGGCATCTATCGCGCCTGGTTTTCTTTGGGCGATCGCGCGGCCGCCGCCCAACTGGCCGCCTGGCTGCTCGGTTTCGTCCTGCTCCTCCTTGCCATGGAACGGGTCAGTCGCGGGCGCGCCCGTTATCACGACGGCAGCGCCCGCCGCGGGTTGCAGCGGCAGCGATTGCACGGTCTACAGGCGCTGCTGGCCATCGTTGGCTGCCTGCTGCCGCTGACTGTAGGCTTTCTGTTGCCGGCCTTCTTGCTGGCGCGCATGGCGTTGCTCGACGGCGATCCTGAATTCGGCGTTCGCTTCGCGATTCTGGCGCGCAACAGTTTTGCGCTGGCCAGTCTTGCGGCCATCGTGGCAACCGGACTCGCCCTGCTTGTTGCCTACGGTGCGCGGACGCGGCGCTGGCTGCCGCGTTTGGCGGCACGCCTGGCCGGCCTGGGCTACGCCGTGCCCGGGGCGGTGATCGCTGTCGGTATCCTTATTCCGGTGACCCGCCTCGATCATGCCCTGGGGGCGGTGTGGCAGGCGACGACCGGCGTTCATCCCGGCTTGTTGCTGACCGGGGGGATTGCGGCCCTGGTGTATGCCTATGTCGCCCGTTTTCTTACCATCGCGCTGCAAACCGTGGATGCCGGGCTGGCGCGGATAACGCCGAGCATGGATGCGGCGGCGCGCAGTCTCGGCTGCGGCCCGGCGGCCACCTTGCAGCGGGTGCATCTGCCGATGCTGCGCGGCAGTCTATTGACCGCGGCGCTGCTGGTGTTCGTCGATGTGATGAAGGAACTACCGGCCACCCTGGTGATGCGGCCGTTCAACTTCGATACGCTGGCGACGCAGACCTATATCCTCGCCGCCGACGAGCGCCTGGCGGAAGCCTCCACCGCGGCACTCGCCATCGTTATCGTCGGGCTGTTGCCGATCATCGTGCTGGCGCGTCAGATCGCCGGCGGCAGGGCGACGACAAGCTGTTGACGGCCGCCCCCCGGCTGCGCACGGCCGACTTGGACGGCGGTGACTATTTCCAGCCGGCGCGGTCGTATACCTTCTGCGCCAGCGCGGCGTTCTTCGCCAGGTCGGTCACCGGCAGCATGTCCGCCTTGAAACTGCCCAGAGTCTGTAGCGCCGGGTTTTTGACCTGAACCGATTTCACCACCGGCCATTCGTTGTTGCCATCGGCAAAATAAATCTGGGCCTGGTCGGAAACCAGATATTCGAGAAACTTGCGCGCCGCTTCCTTGTGCGGCGCCGTCTTCAGCATGCCGCCGCCCGAAATGTTGATGTGCGCGCCGTGCAGCTTCTGGTTCGGCCAGACCACGCCGACGGCTTCGATCACCTTGCGGTCTTCCGGCTTTTCCGAACGCATCAGTCGCGCCACGTAATAGCTGTTGGAAATCGTCACTCCGCATTCGCCGGCGGCAACCGCCTTGATCTGGTCGGTGTCGCCGCCCTTGGGGCTGCGTGCGAAATTGGCCACCACGCCGCGCGCCCAAGCTTCCGCATCGGATTCGCCGCGGCGGGCGATGATGGAAGAGAGCAGCGACAGGTTGTAGGGATGGCTGCCGGAGCGGCTGCAAACCTTGCCGCGTAGTGCAGGCAGCGCCAAGTCTTCGTAGTTCTGCACATCGGCGGGTTTGACGTCCGCCTTGTTGTACACGATCACCCGCGCCCGGGTGGAGAACGAAAACCAGTTTTCGCCGCGCAAATGGGCGGGAATGCGGGATTCCAGCAGCGGCGACTTGAGCGGGGCAAACAGCCCGAGTTCGTCGGCCTTGGCCAGTCGCGCGGCATCGACCGTGATGAACACATCGGCCGGACTGGACGCGCCTTCATTGCGCAGGCGTTCGAGCAATTCGTCCTCCTTGGCCTCGATGCGGTTGATGGCGATGCCGGTCTGTTTGGTGAAGTTGCTGTAGAGCGCTTCGTCCGTCTGGTAGTGGCGGGCGGAGTAAAGGTTGAGCACCTTTTCTTCGGCCTGAGCGGCCGACAGGGCGAAACCGGTGGCGAGTACGGCAAGCAAGCGGGGTATCCGAATCATCATGACTCCATTTTTTGGTTGGGGCTTGGTAATACCGACTATATTTTAATAAGAATCATTCCTATTTGTAAAGCAAGCCATACTCCGAAGGGCAATAGAAATGGTGGGCGGCGGAACTCCGCTAGGGGGACCAGGGGGTACTGCCTGCCCGGCAGCTCACGCTAGCGACCGATATCCTCGAGAGCGTCTACCACCATGCTGGTACCGATGGCGATAAGCAGAATGTCGGATGCGACACGAACATAACGATGGTGCTCAGGGGGCGGAGGGAGGCGGATCACCAAGTCGTGCGGTAGGTCATAGTAATCAAGCCCAGCGGGAAGCGGACGGCCTCGCGCCCATTTTTTCGCCTGTCCCGGCGGCAGGCAGCCGTTGTGCTTCTTGGCCAGGCCGGGCGGGCAGTTGCCGGCGCGAAACATGGGGCCGTAGTACTCGTTGATGATGCGCCGGTTGTCGTCGCCAAAACGCAATTCAATGCGACCACGGCGATCTGTATCGCGCCCTTCCTGGTGGCGGCCATCGCGTTTTTCGTCATAACGATTTTCATCTTTCCCGTTGCGTCGGCCTTCGCTGCGTTCCTCGTGTTTCTTTTCATCCTTCCCACCGCCGGCCCAAGAAGGTTTTTCGGCGAAAACCGGTGCGGAAGCGATCAGTCCAGCGATGGCCAAGACGGCAATGCGTCGGGGGGAGTTGAGTGGACGGTTCATAAGGGTTTCCTTTTCCAGTAAGGGCGACCAAGTGGAACAGCTACATGACCACTGTAGCCCAGGGTGGTACGAAGCGTGTATTGCCACCATGTCGATTTGTAATCCCACGTGAGAAATTTGACGGCAATGCTGCCTGCACTGGCAGTGCCGCTCGCAGAGGGTGGGTTGGGAAGCATGGATCAAGTCCGTTCGTCGCACGGGATTTCCTCGGGTCACGATGAGGTTGTCAAATCATGGACGGCCCCGATTTGCGATAGCTCAAGTGGTTGCCCGCTGTCTTTCGCCGCGTCCGGGCAAACGGGAGATGGGGCAGCCTTTTCTTAGGCGTCGCCTTGAATCGCTGTCAGCGAGCGGCGCATGCGGCGCAATCCCCAATAGACCAGGCCGCCGATGACGGGAATCGCCAGCGCGGTGACGATCTCCGGCGACATGGCGTGAAATCGCTCTTCGGCGCCGACGGCGAGGTGGTGCACCAGCTGCGTTGCGTAGTAGGTGATCGCCACCACCGAGAGCCCCTCGACGGTTTCCTGCAGGCGCAGTTGCACGCGCGCGCGGCGGTTCAGCTGGGTCAGCAGTTCCTGGTTCTGCCGCTCCAGTTCGATTTCCACCCGTGTGCGCAGCAAGGCGCTGTTGCGTGCGATGCGGCTGGACAGCTCACTCTGCCGCTTGGCGGCGGAAAGGCAGGTTTGCATTGCCGGGGCGAGACGGCGGTCCATGAAACTGCGCACGGTCGGCAAACGGCCGATGCGTTGTTCCGCGAGGTCGTCGAGGCGCTGGCGGACGATGGCGTAGTAGGCTTCGGCGGCACCGAAGCGGTAGGCCGTGCGCGATACCGAAAGCTCGACATCCGCCGCCAGCCGGGTGAGGCGGGCGAGGATCGCGCGTTCGTTCTCGTGGCCCTGCTCACCGGCCATTTCGGCCATCAGCTGCGCGGCTTCCTGCTCGGCGCGGCCGAGGCGCTGGCTGACCTCGCGCGCCACGGGGAAGGACAGCAGGGCCATGATGCGGTAGGTCTCGATCTCCAGCAGCTGCTGCACCGTGACGCCGGCCTGGCGAGCGTTCCCGCTTTCATCGACGACGATCAGGCGGGTGTAGCCGTCGTGCAGGCGGAAGTCCGACACTATCAGGCTGTCGCCGCCGGCGACGCGCGAGGCGATGGTGGTGACGCGGGCGCTGCCGGCTTCGTCGAGCAGGGCGTCGATGTCGCGCTGGCGCGGCGTGCAGTATTCGACGTGGCTGGCGACCAGCAACTGCCCCGGGATCGCCATGCACCAGTCGGGCGGAAAGGCTTCCAGCGCCGTCGCTTGATCGCTGTCCGAAGCTTCGCGGCGACGGAAGAAGGTGTAGCTGGAAAACTCGTTATGGCGTTCCCATTTCAGGCTCAATCCGCCGGCTTCGAGAATCCAGTGATTGCCGTGCTTCTGCGATTCGAAGGGGCCGCGGGCCAGGGCGCAAAGCGCCTGCAAATGCCGCTCCTCGTCCAGCGAGGCGACGCGCTCTGCGGTGCCGGCCGGGCTTTCGTGCAGCATCACGAGATGGGTGATCCAGGTCGGATCGGCGAGCGTGACCGGTGGCCGGGCATGCAGCTCGTCGTTCAGCGGCAGGCGCAGGGTGTGTTGCGGGAGCGTTAAGGCAGCGGCGGTAGGCATTGGCAGCGCGATCTTGGCGGGATGAGGCGAAATTGTAATCGCTGCCTCGGTGCTCCCGGCTGACGGCGCCGAACCGCGGATATGCACGGCTAATGGCACAAATCGAATAAGCAAATCGGAACTAATTGTTTCCGCTTGGGCGAGTCGATCATTAAGCTCTGCCGTCTATACCCAACAACGGAGTGCGCAATGCATAACGAATCGAAGCCGGTGTGGTGGCGCACGGCGTTCTTGATTGCCCTCGGCCTGACCCTGGCAGGCAGCGGCATGCTTGCCCAGGCGGCGACCACGCTGCTCAATGTTTCCTACGACGTGACGCGTGAGCTGTACAAGGAGATCAATCCGGCCTTCATCAAGAGCTGGGAAACGAAGACCGGCGAGAAACTCGCCATCAACCAGTCCCACGGCGGATCGAGCAAGCAGGCCACTTCGGTGGCGGGCGGCCTGGAGGCCGACGTGGTGACCATGAATCAATCGACTGACATTGACCTGCTGGTGGGGCAGGGCGGGCTGGTGGCGGCCGACTGGGAAAAGCGCTTTCCCTTCGGCGCGGCGCCGTACACCTCGACCTCGGTGTTCCTGGTGCGCAAGGGCAACCCCAAGGCCATTCGCGATTGGGGCGACCTCGCCAGGCCCGGTGTTGCGGTGATCGTGCCCAATCCAAAAACCTCCGGCAACGGCCGCTACACTTATCTCGCCGCCTGGGGCTATGCCGTGCACAAGGGCGGCAACGAGGGGCAGGCACGGGATTTCGTCAAGCGCCTGTTCGCCAACGTCCCGGTGCTCGATGGCGGCGGCCGTGGCGCCACCACCACCTTCACCCAGCGCGGCATCGGCGATGTGCTGGTGACCTTCGAGAACGAGGCGGCGCTGATCGACAAGGAAGTCGGCGGCGACAAGTTCGACATTGTTTACCCATCGGCCAGCATCCTCGCCGAGGCGCCGGTGGCGGTAGTGGACAAGGTGGTGGCGCGCAAGGGTACGCGCAAGCAGGCCCAGGCCTATCTGGAATTCCTTTATTCCGCGGAAGGCCAGGACATCATCGCCCGCCACCATTTCCGCCCGCGTAATGAAGCCGTGCTGAAGAAATACGCCAGGGATTTCCCGTCGCTCAAGCTGTTCACCGTGGAGTCGGTGTTCGGCAGTCTGGCCAAAGCGCAGAAAGTGCATTTCGACGACAACGCGATCTATGACCAGATCGTGATCGCCAACTACCGGGAGCGCAAATGAGCGTCGCAAGTGCCACGAGCGTTGCCTCGCCGCGACGGGTGCTGCCGGGGTTCAATCTCACCCTCGGCTACACCCTCGTCTATCTCTCGCTGCTGGTGCTGATTCCGCTGGCGGCGGTGTTCATCAAGACGGCGAGCCTGAGTCTCGATCAGTTCTGGGCGGTGATCAGTTCGCCGCGCGTGGTCGCCTCCTACAAGCTCTCCTTCGGTGCTTCGCTGCTGGCGGCGGCGATCAACGTGGTGTTCGGCCTGCTGCTGGCTTGGTCGCTGGTGCGCTACCGCTTTCCCGGCAAGGGGCTGGTCGATTCGCTGGTCGATCTGCCCTTCGCGTTGCCGACGGCGGTGGCGGGCATCGCGCTGACCGCCATCTATTCCGCCAACGGCTGGGTCGGGCGGATCATCGAACCGCATGGCATCAAGATCGCGTTCACGCCGCTCGGCGTGCTGGTGGCGCTGATCTTCATCGGCCTGCCCTTTGTCGTGCGCACCGTGCAGCCGATTCTGCAGGATCTGGAAAAAGAGCTTGAGGAAGCCTCGGCCAGTCTTGGCGCCAGCCGCTGGCAGACCTTCCGCTTCGTTGTCTTCCCCGCGCTGTTGCCGGCGCTGCTGACCGGCTTCGCGCTGGCCTTCGCCCGCGCCGTCGGCGAATACGGTTCGGTGATTTTCATCGCCGGCAACATGCCGATGGTGTCGGAAATCACCCCGCTGATGATCATCACCAAGCTCGAACAGTACGACTACGTCGGCGCCACGGCCATTGCCGTGGTCATGCTGCTGGCGTCCTTCGTCCTGCTCTTTGCCATCAATATGCTGCAGGGCTGGACCGCCCGGCGCAGCGGGAGGGATCGATAATGGCCGGAACCGTCGCCGCCCGCTGGCAGGGCGAATCGCTGGCAGAGCGCTACGAAAGCAGCACCGCAACACGCGAGCCGGCGCTGGTGAAGTGGAGCATCATCGCCGTCTCGCTGACCTTCTTCGCCGTATTCCTGCTGCTGCCCCTCGCTGCGGTATTCACCGAAGCACTGCGCAAGGGCTGGGATGTCTACTTCGCCGCGCTGGCCGAGCCCGACGCGCTGTCGGCGGTGAGGCTCACGCTGCTCGCTGCGGCCATCGCCGTGCCGCTCAATCTGGTGTTCGGCGTCGCGGCGGCGTGGGCCATCGCCAAGTTCCAGTTCCGCGGCAAGCAGTTGCTCATCACCTTGATCGACCTGCCGTTCTCGGTATCGCCGGTGATCGCCGGCCTCATCTACGTGCTGATCTTCGGCCTGCAAGGCTGGTGCGGGCCGTGGCTACAGGAACACGACATCAAGGTGCTGTTCGCCGTACCGGGCATCGTGCTGGCGACGATCTTCGTCACCTTTCCCTTCGTCGCCCGCGAGTTGATTCCGCTGATGGAAGCCCAGGGCAAGGAAGAGGAGGAGGCCGCCATCGTCCTCGGCGCCTCGGGCTGGCTCACCTTCTGGCATGTGACCCTGCCCAACATCAAATGGGGCCTGATCTACGGCGTGATCCTCTGCAACGCGCGGGCGATGGGCGAGTTCGGCGCGGTGTCGGTGGTCTCCGGCCACATCCGCGGCCTGACCAACACCCTGCCGCTGCATGTGGAAATTCTTTACAACGAATACCAGTTCGCCGCCGCCTTCGCCGTCGCCTCGCTGCTGGCGTTGCTGGCGCTGCTGACGCTGGCGGTCAAGACCTTCGTCGAATGGCAGGCCAGTAGGCATTTCGAGGATTAGCGGACCGCCGAACAAGCTCCCACCACCGTTCGGGCTGAGCCTGTCGAAGCCTGTGTGCCGCATGGAGAGGCACTTCGACGGGCTCAGTGCGAACGGACTTATTCAGACCTTCCTCAGTAGCCCGCCGGGCACGGAGGTGAATGTTTTTTGTGGAATTGAAGACATGAGTATCCAGGTAAACAACATCAACAAACGCTTCGGCGATTTCGTCGCCCTCGACGATGTTTCGCTCGATTTCCCCAGCGGCGAACTCACCGCCCTGCTCGGCCCCTCGGGTTGCGGCAAGACTACGCTGCTGCGTGTCATCGCCGGCCTGGAGTGGGCCGATTCGGGCCGTGTACTGCTTGAAGGCGAGGATGCCTCGGCCACCCATGTGCGCGAGCGCAATGTCGGCTTCGTCTTCCAGCATTACGCGCTGTTCCGCCACATGACCGTATTCGAGAACGTCGCCTTCGGCCTGCGCGTCAAGCCGCGCCGCGAGCGGCCGAGCGAGGCGGTGATCCGGCGCAAGGTGGGCGATCTGCTCGACCTGGTGCAACTCGGCTGGCTGGCCGACCGTTTTCCTTCCCAGCTCTCCGGCGGCCAGCGCCAGCGCATCGCGCTGGCCCGCGCCCTGGCGGTGGAGCCGCGGGTGCTGTTGCTCGACGAGCCGTTCGGCGCGCTCGATGCCAAGGTGCGCAAGGAACTGCGGCGCTGGCTGCGCCGGCTGCACGACGAGCTGCACATCACCAGCATCTTCGTCACCCACGACCAGGAAGAGGCGCTCGAAGTCTCCGACCGGGTGGTGCTGATGAACCACGGCAAGGTCGAACAGATCGGCACGCCGCAGGAAGTTTACGAACACCCGGCGACGCCCTTTGTCTATGGCTTCCTCGGCGCCGTCAATCTGTTCCACGGCCGCGTCGAGGGCGAGCATCTGGCAGTGGGCGATGCGCGCCTCCAGCACGGCGATGCGGCGCAGGCGGTGAGCGGCGATGCGGTCGGTTTCGCCCGGCCGCACGAACTGGAGATCGTCACCGATCTGTCCAGCGACGAAGGACTCGAAGCCATTGTGGCGCGGGTGCTGTCCTTCGGTGCCACGGCGCGCATCGAACTGTATGCCGAGAACGGCATCGACGAGCCGCTGCACTACGAAGTCGAACTGCCGCGCGCGCGCATTAGCGAATTAAACTTGCAGCCCGAGCAGCGGGTACGTCTGGTACCGGCCAAGCTCAAACTGTTCGAAAGGAAAACGGCGTGAACTTCCAACAGTTGCGCATCATCCGCGAAACGGTGAGACGGAATTTCAATCTCACCGATGCGGCGAACGCCCTGTTCACCTCCCAGTCCGGCGTGTCCAAACACATCAAGGATCTGGAGGACGAACTCGGCGTCGAACTGTTCGTCCGCCGCGGCAAGCGCCTCACCGGGCTCACCGAGCCGGGCAAGGAACTGCTCGAAATCGTCGAGCGCATGCTGATCGACGCCAAGAACATCAAACGCCTCGCCGACCAGTTCGCCAACCGCGACGAGGGCCGGCTGACCATCGCCACCACCCACACCCAGGCGCGTTACGCGTTGCCCGCCGTGGTGGCGCGCTTCAAGAAGGAATTTCCCAAGGTTCATCTGGTGCTGCACCAGGGCAATCCCGAGGAGATCGCCGCGCTGCTGGCGTCCGGCGAGGCCGACGTGGGCATTGCCACCGAGGCGCTGGAAGGCGTAGCGACCCTGGCTTCGTTTCCCTATTACCTGTGGCATCACGGCGTCATGGTGCCGGAGGGCCACCCGCTGATCGACGTGACACCGCTGACGCTGGAAGCCATCGGTGAATATCCGATCATCACCTATCACGAAGGTTTTACCGGGCGCAGCAGCATCGACCGTACTTTCGCGGCGGCCGGGGTGTCGCCGGACATCGTCATGGCCGCGCTCGACGCCGACGTCATCAAGAGTTACGTGGAACTCGGCCTGGGCATCGGCATCGTTGCGTCGATGGCCTTCAATCCGGCCAAGGACTCCGGCCTGCGCCTGCTCTCCGGCGACCACCTGTTCCCGCTCAACACCACGCGCATCGCGGTGCGCAAGGGCCATTACCTGCGCGGCTATGCCTACCGCTTTATCGAGTGGTGCGCGCCGACGTTGACAGAAATCGTGGTGAGGAATGCGATGGTGCCGGCGAAGGAGATCGAGATCGATTGATCGAACGGACAATCCGTTCGTCCGACGGGACGTGTGCCCTTCAGGGTATTTCTCCGGTCATGCTGAGCCCTTAGACTTCGCTCAGGACAGGCTTGTCGAAGCCCTTTCAATAACCCCGTTCGTCCCACGGGACGTGTGCCCTTCAGGATATTTCCTCCGGTCATGCTGAGCGTAGGGCGCAGCCCGGAGTCGAAGCACCTTCAGCGATTCCGTTCGTGCTGAGCCTGTCGAAGCATGACGGCCAACTTGCCTTCTACCCGCCCCGTATCGCACAGGATGCCGGGACTCGCCCCGGCGGGCGACCTACTCTCTTGCTGCGCGGCAAGAGAGTAGGCAGAGAAGCACGCCCCGCCGCCCCGGCCTGACTGCATCAGGCTTCCCTCGCTCCGGCAGGTTCGCCGGGCTGGCCGCTAAACTCGCCTGCGGCTCGGACAACGCGACCAGAATTCCCCGGCGAACCTGCCTGCGCTCGGCGGGACAGAGGGGGGGAATGCCCATGGACGCGCTCATGCTTTATGGCTATGCTTTTCGGAAATTAACATCCCTTGTAATTCGCATAGCCAAAAGGTTATTGGACGTGGCCCCGCTCATCCATATGCACAATCAAATTGATTTCAACGCCTTAGAAGCCCCACCCATGTTATTGGACAGTCCAATAACATGTTTCCCGAAGTGACGTCGACTTCATTTGTTAGGGCGCACATGAAAGCGGCTGCCGAGCACGCAAAGCTTCTTGAGGTAATGGCGTGGATAGACACGCACACTACGAACTTGTTGCTGCCTGCCGATGAGCGATCTTTGATTGCAGTCGGTTGCTTTGACGTCGCAATCGAACATCAGGCCGCGATTGCGCTCCTGCATTCGTCGGAACTCTATGGCTCAGAAATGGCGCTTCTTCGCGTGCTCGCTGAGTCCCTCGTTCGCGGAATGTGGCTTCTCCAATGTGCCACTGACAAAGAGTTGCAGAAGTTCAAGAAGGGGAAACTCGACAAGAGCTTCGCTGAACTCATTGGAGAGATTGAAGGCAAGATCGGTACACCCAACGGTGTTCTGTCACGTTTCAAGGAAACGGCATGGTCCGCCCTGAATGGTTTTACGCATACCGGATTCCATCAGGTATCACGTCGGCACTCGGGAGGGAGAGTCGGGGGAAAGTATTCTGACGAAGAACTTGCTAATACTCTCGGTGTCGCGGGAGCGCTCGGGCTCATTGCGGGAGGTCAAGTCATTGGCATGTCCGGCAGACAGAAACTTCTGCCTGAATATTTTGCGCGGTTGGAGGCTTATGCAAAGTGTGCGCCCTAACCCTGGAGAAATCAAAGGGGCAATCAAAGGGGCCGTGTTCGAAATTAATTAATGTCTTTGGGGTCGGAGTGATTTCTGTTTTTTGAAAGGGCATGTAGCTCTCTGTTTCCCCTACGCGCCCTGCAACGCGGAGCGAAGCCCCAGGTGTTGCACGAAAGGATCGAAGTCTTTGTCGCTGTAGAGCAGGGCGAGGTTGCTTTCGATACAGCGCGTGGCGATCACGGTGTCGATTGTTTTGCGCACGGTGATCCCCAATGATCGCAGCGCCCGGAAGTTCCTGGCCGCCTGAATCGCAACGTCCTGGCCGCCAAGAGCGATAACCTCGAGGGAGGTCAGCAGCTTCCTGGCCTGGTTGAAGTCGCGGTTGTTCTGGAAGCCTTGCAGAACCTCGGCGAGAATCAGGTCTCCGGTCAACACCGGCTCCGTGCCCAGCAGGGCATCCAGCTTTTCGGTTTGTGGCGTCGCGGTGCCGCGGAAGTAATCGATCCAGACGCTCGAATCGATCAGGATCACGCGTCGGTCCGCATGGCGTCGAGATCGCCTTGCCAGTTCAGTTTGCCGCGGAAACGGCGAATTTCTTCCTGCTTCCGCAGGTGCAACAGGGTTCGCAGCCCAAGCTCCACGGCTTCGCGCTTGGTTTTCAATCCGGTTGCACGCAGCGTGTCTTTCATCAGTTGGTCGTCAATCACGATGTTGGTTCGCATGATGTGTATCCGCTAATGTATTTATACACATTCTAGCCGCTGACGATGGGCCTCGCAACGTCGATCGGCCGGGAGTACCGGCTATCAGGCGCTGGCAAAGCTCAGGCCGTTCTACAAGGACAACCTCTGGGACGGCAGTTGAAGGCACAGAACGACTCCTGTGCCTTCTGCCCGCGCCTTCATGCCACCGCGGAACTCGTCGGCCGAATCGGAATGCCAAGCCCTTCCTCGGCCGTTCGCAGGTCCAGATAGTCGCGCCAGGCGAAGATCTTTCCACCGCGCATTTCCATTACGCCGACAACCGGCAGCGGCACGGGAGGTTTTGCAGCGCCGTTGAGCGCGAGATAGTCGACACGTTCGGTAAAGACGACGTTTCCGGCCGAGGCGATGTGCAGCGTCTCGATGCGTACGCTGAATGCCGAAAACACCTGCTCGATGTAGGTACGAATCTCGGTATTCCCGCGACGCGGCGGAAGCGGCATGTCGATGTAGCTCGCATCCTCGGTGAAGCACGCAAGCATTGCGTCTACGTCCTGTTTTTCCCAAAAGTCGAGAAAGCGAAGGACGAAACGTTCATCGTCGGTACATCCATCAGGTGGCCGGAATGACATGGTTCTTCTCCTCATCAAGTGTCTGGTCGAGCAACGGGTGGAGCTTCGGATTCCCGCGCCGCCGCTTGCAGCAATTCTGCCAGCGCTTGCGAGACCACGTAGAACGCCGAGCGCAGGAAAATCGATGCGATCGCTGCGCCGACCAGCAAATCGGGCCACATCGAATCCGTCGATGCGACGCCCAGCGACGCGAGAATTACGCCGACGTTGGCGATGATATCGTTGCGCGAACACAGCCAGACCGACTCCATGTTGATATCGTCGCTTCGATGTTGAGTCAGCAGGATCAGGCAGGTGAGATTGCAGATCAGCGCGAAGATACCGAAACCGCCAATCATGCCGGCCACCGGAACCACAGGGGAGAGCGCCCGGTCGATCAGCGCCGCCGCGATGGCAATGCCGAAGCCCAGCATGATCAATCCCTTGAGCAAGGCGGCACCGGCTTTCCAGCGCGCGCTGCGGAATAGCACGAAGAGACTGAAACCATAAACGAGCGCATCGCCTAAGCTGTCCAGCGAATCGGCCATCAACGAAGTCGACGAGGCAACGATGCCGGCGATCAGTTCGATCAGAAACAGCGTGACGTTGATCGCCAGCACAATCCGCAGCGTCTGTCCCTGCTTGGCGCGCAAGGCATCGAGCGCGCAGCCTTTATCGTGACAACAATTTCCCATTCCCTGCACCTTGAAGCATCAATATTGGAATTCAACACCCTGTAGCCGCTTCAGGGTCAAGCATGCTATCTTGGCGGTCGTTTTGGGTAGGGGAAAAGATGAGAATTGGCGAACTTGGCAAAGCCACCGGCGTCGATGTCGAGACCATTCGCTATTACGAAAAAGTTGGTCTGTTGCCGCGCCCGGCTCGGCATTCCAACGGTTATCGGTCATACAGCGAGTCGCATCTGGAATGCCTTGCATTCGTCAGGCACTGTCGTGCGCTCGACATGACTCTGGCCGAAATCAAGTGCCTGCTCGATTTTCTCGGCCAGCCGCTGGCCGAATGCGGCGATGTGGACCGCCTGATCGAGCAGCAACTGATTCGCGTCCGCACCCGCATAAAGAGTCTGCGTGCATTGGAACGGCAGCTGGCGGCGTTACGCGGTTGCTGTGCCACGCCGCACATCGCAGCCGATTGCGGCATTCTTCATGAGCTGGTGACGGCGGCGCGACAGGAAGGCCGCGCCGGCAATAGTCTGTAATAGGAGTGGCCGATTGACTTCCCGTACGTTTGACCCAGGAACTCCCGCCCCATGAACCTGCCCGCCGCCGATTCTGCCCCCGCCGCGTCACCCGTCGGCTGGATACTGGTTTTCGTCGCCTGGCTGATTGCGACCCTATCCACGCTCGGCGCACTCTTTCTTGGTGAAGTCATGGGCTATACGCCCTGCGTACTCTGCTGGTATCAGCGGATCGCGATGTTCCCCCTGGTTTTCGTCCTCGCCGCCGGTCTTTTCCCGTTCGACCGGCGCGTCGTCCGCTACGCTCTGCCGCTGGCCTTGGCCGGATTGGCGCTCGCCTCGTTCCATCTGGCGCTGATCGCCGGCTGGGTACCCGAAAGCATCAAACCGTGCCAGCAGGGAGTGCCGTGCTCCGACGTGCAGGTCACCTGGTTTGGCTTCGTGACCATTCCGCACCTCTCCGTGCTCGCGTTTCTTTTCGTCGCCGGGCTGCTGGCGGCGACCCACTTCAAAGGCTCGAAATGAAACAAAAGACTGTCTTCATCGCTTCCGCAATCGCCCTGCTGCTGATCTTCGTTGCCGGTGCTCTGTTCTATTCCAGCCAGCAGGAAAAAGCCGCCGCCGCGCTGGCCGAAGCCAATCGCGCAGCGCTGATCCGCCTGCATTCGCCGACGTTCGGCAAGGCCGACGCACCGGTCGTCATCGTCGAATTCCTCGACCCGGCTTGCGAAACCTGCCGGGCTTTCTATCCGCGGGTCAAAAAGCTGATCGCGGCGAACCCCGACAAAATTCGTCTGATACTGCGCTACGCGCCTTTCCACAAGGGGTCCGACAAGGTGGTTGCGGTCCTCGAAGCGGCGCGCCGGCAGGGCAAATTCTGGCCTGCACTCGAAGCCCTGCTGGCCAGTCAGGCCGACTGGGCGCCACACCATACGCCGCAAGTGGCTCTGGTCTGGAAGCATCTTGAGGGTATCGGTCTGGACATGGAACGGATGGCCTTCGACATGACATCGACCGATTTCGAAAAGGTGGTTGCGCAGGACCTTGCCGATGCACGGACACTGCAAGTGACCAAGACCCCGGAGTTCTTCGTCAATGGGCGACCCTTGCCGAGCTTCGGCTTCGAGCAACTGGAGACTCTGGTCAATGAAGCTTTGGTGGCGGCACGATGACATTCAATTGACGGCCAGGCGAATGGAACGTCCGGCCGCCGAGGAAGGCATTGCCTTTGCCTTGAGCGGCCCGCTTACGGGATTCCGCGCATTCTCCGTAACGCCGCTCGCTGGTTCGTGAAGTACCGGTGTCAACCGTTTTGTTCCAAACCCTCACAGCCCTTGCGCGGCAAGCCCGCTGCCGCTCACGCGAGATGGCCGTCGGGGTGGCCGGGGCGACACGGTTGATTTCCGGCGTATAAAGTTGCGTGACGAAGGCGATGTCGATCATCATCTGAATGTATCGAACAGCACCGAGCCCCAGATCAACAACACGTTGAGCAGCGTGACGAATACGGCAGCGCTGCCGATGTCTTTGGCGCGCTTGGAGAGTGGGTGGCTTTCCAGCCCGATGCGATCGATCGCTGCTTCGATCGCCGAGTTGAGTAGTTCGACGATCAGTACCAGCAGCACGCTGCCGATCATCAGTGCGCGGCCGATGCCGGAGACCGGCAGCAGGCAGGCGGCCGGCAGCAGCAGCGCGGCCAGCCAGACTTCCTGGCGAAAGGCGTCCTCGTTGCGGTAGGCGGCGGCAAAGCCATCGAGCGAGTAATGCAGCGCGTTCCATAGGCGGCGCAGGCCGGTCTTGCCTTTGTAGGGGTTTTCCACGGCTAATCAAACTCCTCGGACAAGCGGGTGACATTGGCGGCATGGCTTGCCCGTCGGGTTTGGGGTATCAATCATGCGACTGGCGGCCGGGTCGCGGATGTCTCGTTCCCTCATTAGGGGCCCGCTGATTATAGGGATCCGCTGATTAAGAACCACACCGTTCGGTGCTTCCTTCTTAGTTGATAGGCCGGTCGCTGTGAGCCGAGTCCTCCTTCCGCGACATCACACCACCGAACGGATTCGTCGTGACGTGTTCACCCGCGTGCCGGAATTGATGGGCGCCATCGATGGGTACATTGCTCACCACAACACCAAACCCAGGCCGTTCATCTGGACCAAGAGCGCTCGCGACATCCTGAAAAAAGTCATTCGCGCCAACAGCTGCTTAAGTTCTAAACTGAATTCAACACTACAGTAGTGGTTTAAAAGTATTATTCGAGAAAAATAGCAATTTAAATAATTTGCAACTTCTCATTAAGTGAAAAATCCATGAAGATGAAAACCTACGGGAGCGGGTGGCTTTTGTCTGCCCTGCTGCCGACCTTGTTTCTGGCGAGTGCAGCGCAGTCTCAAACAGCCCCCGACGCGGGCAGCCTGCTGCGGGAACAACCCAAGCCCCCGGCCCCGATTTCCGCACCCGCCCTGATTCGTGCGCCGGAATCGTCCGTTGAAGGCCATCAGGAAGCCGGACCCAAGGTGCTGGTCAGGGGATTCCGTTTCGAGGGGGCCGTACTGATCGCCGCTAGCGAGTTGAGCCGAATGCTCGGCGATAACATCGGCAAGGAGCTCAGTCTGCGGCAACTACAAGCGCTCACCGCCCGCATCACCGCCTACTACGGCGAGCGCGGCTATCTTGCCCGCGCCATCCTGCCGCCGCAGGAAATCAAGGACGGCGTTGTCGTCTTCCACATCGTCGAAGGCAGGCGCGGCAACCTGAGCTTTCAGACGAAGGGCGACCGACTTCCCGAAGACTGGGTCAAGCGTCTGGTCGAAAACCGCCTAGGCAGCAGCGAATATCTCGACCTCGCGCAAGTGGGCGAGGTCGGCGCCATCCTCAAGGAACAACCCGGGCTGGGCGTGGAAATCGAATTGCTGCCCGGGCGCAACGAAGGCGAGGTCAGCCTGGGCTTCGACCTCAAGGACAAGCCGATGGTTAGCGCCACCTTGGGTGCGAACAACCAGGCCTCGCGTTCTACCGGCGAGTACCAGGCGCAAGGCTCCCTCACGCTCAATAATCCTTCGGGGCTGCTGGATGCCGCGACCCTGCTTGCGACCGCCACCGAGGGCAACACCTATGTCCGGGGCGATTACAGTCTGCCGGTTGGCGCCTTCGGTCTGCGTTTTGGGGTTAACGCCTCGACCATGAGCTACCACGTGGTGCAGGCGGGGCTGAAGGCCCTTCGATCCCGGGGTACTGCTGACACCTACGGGCTCAACGTCAGTTATCCCCTGTTTCGGAGACAGGAGTTGCAGCTGACCCTGACTGCCGGCATGGATAACAAGGAATTGGTGGATCGCACCATTGCGGGCGAAACCGGCAACCGCGGGGTGCGCGTCACGACCCTCGGTTTCAATGGTTCTCTGACGCCGAACCAGGACAGTTTCCTGGGGGGCGGCGAAACTTCCTTCGGCGCGTCGGTGAGCCTCGGCAACAGCCACCAGCGCAACGCTGCCGCTCAGGCCGCCGACGCTGCCGCCCGGCGCGTCGAAGGCGACTACGACAAGATCGCCTACTCCCTTGGCCACCTGCGCCCGCTCGGCCAGGAGTGGAGCCTCAACGCCATCCTGCGCGGCCAATTTGCCGGCAAGAACCTCGACTCCTCGGAGCGCTTCAGCCTGGGCGGTGCCTCGGGTGTGCGTGCCTATCCGGTCGGCGAGGGAACCGGCGATGAAGGCTGGTTGCTCAACCTCAATTTTCAACGCCTCCTGGCCGACAAACTGGCTGCCACGTTATTCCTCGACGCCGGCGGCATCACCGTCAACCGCAACCTCTATGCCGGCTGGAATGCGGGCAACCCACGCTTGACCAATCGCTACGAACTTGCCGGCATCGGTGCCGGGTTGGACTGGCGCTTGGCCGACAACGTCTTGCTTAATGCCACCCTTGCCAGCCCCTTGGGCAGTAACCCAGGGCGCGACACCAACAACAAGAACGCCGACGGCCGTAAAGACAATATGCGCGTTTGGCTCAGCCTTAACGCTCAATTCTGATCGCCGGAGAACCAGAATGAACAAGACCCATCGCCTGATCTGGAACATCGCTCGCAACGCCTGGATCGTCACCCACGAAGCCGCCGCCACCCATGGCAAGCCCAGCTCGCCGAAACGCCACCTGGTCAGCGTCTTGGCCGGCGCTCTGATCGCCCAAGCGGCCGTTGCCGCCGCTCCGGCGCCGAATACACTGCCTACCGGCGGCCAGGTAGCGGCCGGCCAGGCGGTTATCAGCCAGGCCGGTAATGCCATGATTGTCCGCCAAGGGTCGGATAAGGCGATCCTCAACTGGCAGAGCTTCAACATCGGCAGCCAGGCCAGCGTCAATTTCCAACAGCCCTCCAGCAATGCCGTCGCCCTTAACCGCGTCCTCGGCGCTGACCCCTCGGCCATCTATGGGCAACTTAAAGCCAACGGTCAGGTCTTCCTGATCAACCCCAACGGCGTTCTCTTCGGCCAGGGGGCGAAGGTCGATGTCGGCGGCATGGTGGCTTCCACCCTCAACATCACCAACGCCGACTTCCTCAACGGCAATTACCGCTTCACCGGAAATGGCAGCGAAGGTGGTGTTGCCAACGCCGGCGAACTCTACGGCCGCTACATCGCCCTGCTTGCCCCTGAAGTTCGCAACGAAGGTATTGTCGCGGCCCGCCTGGGCACCTCCGTCCTGGCGGCGGGCGGCGCCGTGACCCTGGACATCGCCGGCGGTCAATTACTCAAGGTACAGGTGGACAAGGCCACTTTCGACACCCTGGTCGAGAACAAGCGCCTCGTCCAGGCCGACGGTGGCACCGTCATCCTCTCCGCCCAATCCGCCAGCGACCTGCTGGGCCGCGTGGTCAACACGGGCGCCATCGAAGCGAAGGGCATCAGCGCCGACGGCGGCACCGTGCGCTTGCTGGCCAGCAGCAACGTCGAGCACAGCGGCAGCATCAATGCCGACGCCGCAAGCACTGGCAAGGGCGGTTCCGTCACCCTGTTGGCGTCTCTGGACAACCCCAACAGCCGTACCGACGTGAACAGCCGCATCAGCGCCAAGGGCGGTAGCGACGCCGGCGACGGCGGCTTCATCGAGACCAGCGCTACCCACCTCAAGATCGCCGACACGGCTAGCATCGACACTTCGGCCACCCACGGTAACAACGGCCAGTGGCTGCTCGATCCCTACGACTTCACCATCGCCGCCAGCAACGGCGACATCACCGGCGCCACCCTGGCCGCGGCCCTGGGCAGCAACAACGTCACCATCCAAACCGCCGACAGTGCCGTGAGTTGCACAAACGCCAACTGCGGCACGGGGACCAGTGCCGGTAACGGCGACATCTTCGTCAACGACAGTGTGACCTGGAGCAGCAACAAGACCCTCACCCTCAGCGCCTGGCGCAACATCGCCATCAACGCTCCCGTCAACGTCAATGGTGCGGGCGGCAGTCTGGTGCTGGCCTTTGCTCAATCCGATGTCGAAGCCAATTTCCCGGCGGGTACCTATACGGTCAACGCCCCGGTCGGCCTCGTCTCCGGCGCCAGCTTCAGCACCAAGGCTGCCAGCGACGGCACCCCCATCAACTACACCGTCATCAACGACGCCACCGCCCTCGCCAACATGGCAAGCGGTCTGGCCGGCAATTACGTGCTCGGCAACGACGTCGCCGCCCCCGGCACCTCATGGTCGCCCGTCGGCAACACCGCGACGCCCTTCACCGGCATCTTCGACGGCCTCGGTCATAAAGTCACCGGCCTCACCCACACCAATGCCGGCGCCGATGTCGATGTCGGCCTGTTTGGCGGCAGCACCGGCCTGATTCAGAATGTGGGCGTAACCGGCGTCAGCATCGAAGGTTCGCAGAACGTCGGCGCCCTGGTGGGCTACAACAATGGTTTCGTGGTCAATAGCTATGCCACCGGCACCGTGCAAGGCACCGGCGCCGGCAACGTCGGCCGCATCGGCGGTCTGGTGGGCTTCAGCGCAGGACCGATCCAGAGCAGCTATGCCAACGTCACAGTGACCGCCACCAGCGGCGACCAGACCAGCGGCGATCCCCTAAGCACCGGCAATGGCGGCATCGGTGGCCTGGCCGGCGTGGTGAGTACGTCGGTGTCAGACAGCTATTCCCGCGGCAGCGTGACCGGCGACAACGCCGTCGGCGGTCTGGTGGGCTTTTCGGCGGCAGCCATCAGCAACAGCTACTCGACCGGTGCCGTAGCGGGCAACACCAACGTCGGCGGCTTCGTCGGACTCATTCCCTACGGCGGCTTTATGATGCCCTTCATCTTTGGCAGCTTTTGGAATACCGATGCCAACCCGGCTTTAAGTGGCGGCGGCGACGGAGCCGACTTCCTGACGGGTTTAACCGCTGCGCAGATGCAGACCCCGTCGAACTACACCGGAGCGGGCTGGGATACCGCCGCATGGGATCTGCGTAGCGGCCAATATCCGCTGCTCAAGGGCATGTTACAGCCCATCTTCGTCTACACCAACTCAACGAGTACCACCTACAGCGGGACCGCCGTCTCCGGTTTCGGCACGACGGTCAGCGGAGGAACCGTCAGCGATTACAGCGGCACGATCACTGTTACCCCGTCCACCGCCAGCCCGACCAACGCGGGAACCTACACACTGACGCCTTCCGGACTCACGCTGACGGCAGTGTCGGATCAGAACGGCTTCCGCATCGAATATGTCGACGGCACGTTGACCATCAACAAAGCGCACCTGACGGTGACGGCGGACAACCAGACGCGGCTGTACGGCCAAGCCAACCCGACCTTCAGTGAAACCATCAGCGGTTTCGTCAACGGTGAAAA
>JALNXH010000036.1 GCA_023230455.1 Rhodocyclaceae bacterium
AGGTTCTTGCACGCCACCGTGCACGTCTGGCAGCCCACGCATTTGTTCAGGTCGATCACCGTCGCCAGCTGGCGCTTCGATTGCCGCAACTCGCTCTTCGTTCCGTCTGCTTTGTAGGTCATGGGGCATGTTTCCTATTCTTCGTCAGCGCAAAATGAAGGTGTCGTAGATGACGTAGCCATCCTCGCCGAACTTCAATTCGACAACCTTGTTGACCGCCTGCACGCCGTTCAGCCACGCATACTGGGGTGCCGACGTTTCAAACGTCGGCGCAGTGATGAAATACGGAATGTCCTTGCCGCGCAGGGTCTCTCCCTTCATCAACCGCTCCAGGGTTGCCGGATCGAGCTGGAGGATGCCGTTGTAGGAGAAGAAAATCAGTGCGCCGTCGTCGGTCCTGATGGTTGCCCGCACATCCAGGCGCAATGCGCCGGACGGCATTATCCTGAGCCAGTCGCCGCCCGGAGCGATGAACCTGCCGCGGATTTTCGGCCCCTTGATCCAGCCCGGTCCGCGTACATTCACGACCATGAAAGCGTCGTTGATCTTGTCCGGCGCTGCAAGCTCGCCCTTGTAGGTCATCAGATACTCGGTCGTCACCTGCGTCGACTGCGCGCAGGCCACCTGCGCCAGGCCGAGGATCAGAAGCGCGGCCGCGGGAATGCGGAGGAGTTGTTTAATGCTCATGATCTTTCCTTTCGAAGAATGGGTTCCATCAAGCCTTGCGGATACTAACCCTGACCCCGCGGTCGGTCACCGGCGGCGGGCTGCCGTTGTTCAGGAAGAAGCGGAACTGCTCGTAGCCGCGGGCCAGCAGCAACGCCTTGGGCAGGCCGATGAGGAAGATATCGTAGGGCTTCCAGTCCTTGTACTGGTAGGCCTCCCAGAAATAGACGATGAGTTCCTTCGGCTGCACGTTGGGCGCGGTGCGCACCATGATTTCGCATTCGGCGAAGTCGTTGTAGAGCACCGCCATGTCGCCATCCTTGAGGCCATATTCGACGGCGTCGGCGTCATTCACGTGCACCACCGGCTGAGCCCGATGCAGGCGCGAGAGGTGCGAATTGGCCAGGTGCATCGAGTGGATGCTGACCCGCGGATGGCCGCCGGTGATGGCGAACGGATGGGTGCCGCCGATGTTGGGCGGCTGCTTGAACACCGGCAGTGCCTCGCCGGCCTCCATGTACCACTCATGGTCGAAGTAGAACTGCGCGCGCCGCGTCTGCGTCGGGAACACCTTCTTGTTATCCACGTGCCAGCGCAGCGGATAGAACGGCTTTTTCGGATCGAACTCGTTGGCCGCACCGAACTGCGAAATGCCGGCGCCAAGGCTGTGGATCTTGACCTGGCCCTCCTTGCGCAACTGCGCGTAGGTGTAGCCCTTGGGAAATACGCCGGTGAGGGCGTTGACCTGCACCATCTGCTTCAGGCAGTCCTCGTTGCTGATGAGCTGGCCGCGCATCGTGAAGCGCTCATAGAGTTCATCGTAGCGCCGATGGTGGCCACCCGGATCGACGAACTCGCTCATGCCGCGCGCCTTGGCACGTTCGCTGACTTTCTTCAGGATCAGCGCCATCGCGGTCCATTCCTCCTTGCATTCGCCCGGCGGTTCCACCGCACGGTCGATGTAGGTATAGAACGGATTGCCGACGGTGCCGAAGGTCATGTCGTGCTTTTCGTAATACCAGGCGCAGGGCAGTACGATGTCGGCGAACATCGCCGATGATGACATGCGCGTCTCCAGCGCGAAGATCATCTTCAGCTTGGGAAACAGTACCTCCGGATACATCCGCGCACCGCTGCGCTTGCGCCGCAGCGGATTATTGGAAATCAGCATCAGCACCTGCGGCGTCTTGTCTTTTGAGGGGCGCAGATGCTTGCCGGTCCACCAGCCCTTCTCCGTCGCCTCTTTCAGGCAATCGCCGAAACTGCGCTTGAACTTGGGGTCCACCCAGGCGAGATTGTTGTAGAGCGTATCGTAGCCGCAGTGGTTGTAGAGCCAGAACGCCGGCGGCACGATGCCGATCTCTTCCGACACTGCCTGCTGGTGCAGGATGTTGCAGATCTCGTCGGTGGCATCAGGATCGGCTTCCTTGACCTTGGCATCGAAGGCCTGATTGGCCACCAGCAGATCGAGCAGGCCGCCCTCCGCCACCGTCTTTTCCGCCAGGGCGAGGAACATGATGTGGTCTTCAGGAAACGACCAGATGTAGAAGCCGGTGCCCGGCTTGCCCCAGTTGCCGGTGAGCGCCATGGTGAGCAGCAGGCTGCGTTCCATCAGGTCGCCGTGGTAGTTCTTCGCCGAAGTGAAGCCGATGTAGTTGCAGGTGCGCTTGCTGGCGATCTTGCGCGCCAGTTCGCGGATCATGGAGGCCGGCACGTGGCTTTTCTCGCTCGCCTTTTCCGGCGTGTAGTCCGCCAGATGCGCCTTGAGGCGTTCGAACACCGGCTGCACCTCGATGCGTTTCCCGTCGTGCAGGGTGACGGTGAACACGCCCTCCAGTGCCGGCTGGAAATCGACTCTTAGCGTTCCGCGCGCCGCCTGGCGCAGCGTGTCGGTTGCCGGATCGTAGTGATAGAACTGGTTGGCGCGCTTGTCCGTGCCTTCCATATCGGCTTCGGAAAGAAAATGTCCGTTATCCACCCGCACCAGCAGGGGCAGATCGGTCTGCTCACGGATGAAATCGGGCTGGTAGAGTTTTTCCGCGACGATGATCTGGCTGACGCCGAGCCAGAACGCCGCATCGCAGCCGACGCCGACCGGCACGTGCATGTCGCAGGCCGGCGTGGTCGGGCTGAAGTCGGGCGCGATCACCACCACCTCGCTGCCCTGGTAGCGCGCTTCGGTGAGGAAGTGGTAGCCGTTGGGATAGGTGTATGACCAGTTCGAGCAGGTCATGATGATCAGTTCGGCGTCGAGCAGGTTGTCGGCCGAATAGCCGTGGTGCTGCTTGCCGAAGGTGTTGGAGACGCCGAGATAGGTATCGCCGATGTCGGCCGTACTGTCGATATAGACGCCGCCCATCACCTTGGACATGCGGAAAGCACCGGCATAGGCCGCCGCCCCGGCATGGGTGTGCGGCGCGTCGAGGATGAAGCCGTCGGTGCCCTGGCTCTGGTAGCTGTCGAGAATGGCATCGGCAATCGCCGTCGTCGCTTCGTCCCAGGACGTCCGCTGCCACTTGCCTTCGCCGCGCTTGCCCACCCGCTTCAGCGGATACTTGAGGCGTTCCTCGCCGTAGAGCGTGTTGTGGAAGGCCGCGCCCTTCTGGCAGCCGAGCGGGTTGTAATCAACGTAGTTAGGATTGCTGGCATCGGTATGCGCAGTCTGCTCCTCGCGCCAGACGATGCCGTTGCGGGTGTAGATGTAGAACTTGCAACCGGTCGGCCAGCACATATTGGTGTGCGAGCCCCAGGTCACCTTGTCCCAGGTCCACATGCGGCGATAGATGTCTTCCCAGCCGGCGTAGCTCGGCGCCACCTCGCCCGCCATGGCCTGACGGACAAACCCCGCACCGCTGCCGGGAACGAAGGACGACAGCGAAAGGCCGAGTATGGCGCCTCCGCTCTGCTTGATGAAATCGCGCCGCAATTCATTGTCTGGACTGTTCATGCGTACTCCTCTGCGTAAAACCTGAAAACCTCTTATTAACCACGGGGAACACGGGGAAACCCAGGGAGTACTCAATCATCTGTCCCCGGCAGACACCTCCCACTCAACGCCTCCTGCTTATCTTTCCCCGTGTTCCCCGTGCCCCCGTGGTGAACAGCTTTTTTTGTACGGAATTTGATGGCGCACAGTCGCCTGTCTATTGGCCGGCTTTAAACCACGCGCTGAGGTAGCTCGCCCCCTTCAGCGAAAGCAGGTTGTTCTCGCCGTCCTCGATCAGCGCAGCGCGCGCATCCCGGAACAACTTTTCAACTGGATACTCCCGGGTCAGACCGTTGCCGCCGAGCAGCTGAACGGCCTCGTCGGCCACCTCGAAGGCCGCCTGGGTGACATAGGTCTTGCTGGTGATCGATGCCAGCAGATGCGGCCCGTGCGGACCGAAGTTGTAGTCGGCGACACGGCGCGCCAGCGCACGTGCGGCTTCGAGCTTGCGCCACATGTCGAAGAGGCGCAGCCGCACCGACTGGTGCTCGATCAGCGCGCAGCCGCCCTGGCGGCGCTCATGCACATACGCCAGCGCGTGCTCGAAGGCGGCGCGCGCGACGCCGGTGAACGTGAAGGCCATTTCCATGTTGCCGAAAGTCAGCGCACCGAGAAAAGCCGGATAAGCTTGCTCGCGACCGGCCACGACGTACTTCTGCGGAATCGACACGCCGTCGAAGAAAACCTGGCCCTGCGGCAGCGGACGCTGCCCGAGTTTCTCCAGCGGCTGGCCCTTGCTGATGCCGGGCAGGTCGAAGGGCACCAGCGCGGCGATGTAGTTCATGCCGCCCTTGGCGTTCCAGAAGCCGTCGCCGTAATCGCATTGGCAGAAGACGTAGCCCGCCTGCGCAATCGGCGCACCGGAAACCCAGGCCGAGGTCTGGCCGTTGAAGACCACCCGCTCGCCCTCGATCTTCGCCGTGAGGTTGCCGGCACCCTGCCGCGATCCCGGATGCAGTTCGGTGGTATCCATGTCCACCAGATCGGAGCCGCGCTCGGGCTGGGTGCCGACCCAGCAGCCGATGGAACTGCCGAAGCGCTCGATGAGTTCGCTGTCGCCCGACATGTAGGCGGCGAAGGCCGGGAAGGCCTGCACCAGGCCGAGCAGGCCGAGGCCGCAATCGCCCCAGCCGAGTTCCTCGAAGATCAGCGGCACCATCTGCGCCTTTTGCGCCGGCGACATGCCGGCAAGCGCTTCCATGTCGAGGATGCCGGCGTCGCGGAAGGCCGTGATGTAGCCCCACAGCGGCGACCCGGGCGCAATGGAATCGGCCGCACTGAGCGTGTCCAGCGCCCGCCCGGCCGGCCGCATCACTTCACGCGCGAAGCGGCGCAGATTGTCCTGCACCGCGCCCTGCTCTTCGCTGAGTGCGCCGTCGAGGCCTGTGGCGCCGAGTTTCGGCAGCCCGTAATCGTCGAGGATGAACATGGGTGTTACTCCTGAAAGGTGCTAGAGAGTTATATCGATGCACTTGCAACCGTTCGGGCTGAGCTTGTCGAAGCCATGCATAGCCGCTTCATCCAAGTTGGAAGGGGCTTCGACAAGCCTGTCCTGAGTGAAGTCGAAGGGCTCAGCCCGAACGGTTGATAAATAGTGGCCGGCCTCAATCCCGGCTCAAAATGCCGATATGCGCCGAGCCTTCCTCGACGCCGAACAGGCCGCCGCCGTTTTCCTGAATCGCCACCCGCGCGCCTTCCACCTGGCGCTTGCCCGCTTCGCCGCGCAACTGCGTGACCAGCTCGAAAACCTGGCCGAGGCCGGTGGCGCCAATCGGATGGCCGCGGCATTCGAGGCCGCCGGAGGGATTGATCGGAATGCGCCCGCCGATGCGTGTGGCGCCGCTCTCGGCGAGCAGGCCACCGTCGCCGATGTTGCAGAAGCCGAGGTTGTCGGCCTGGACGATCTCACCCATTGCCGAAGCGTCATGCACCTCGGCCAAGTCCATGTCATCGGGGCCGAGGCCGGCCACCTCGTAGGCCTCCATCGCCGCCAGCCGGCAGGCATGGCTGGCCATGTCCTCATATTCGCGGTGCGAGGCGGAGCGGATCACGCTGGCGCGGACGCGAATCGCGCGGTGTTTGTCGAAACCGTAAGTGGTCAGCGCCTTCTCGGTGCAGACGATGGCCGCCGCTGCGCCGTCGGTGGTCGGTGCGCACATCAGCGTGCGCAGCGGATAGACCACCGGCGCCGAGGCCAGCACCTCGTCCACCGTGTAGGGCTTGCAGTACTGGGCGTAGGGGTTGTGCTGCGAATGTTCGTGGTTCTTCGCCGCGACGATGGCGAGCTGGCGTTCCGTCAGGCTGAAGTGCTTCATGTAGTAGCGGCACCAGGCCCCATACACTTCCATGAAGCGCGAATACGGCGCATCGCGGCGGAACTCCGCCGGTACCTCGACGCCTTCGCCGAGCTTGCACAACCGGGCGTAGTTTTCCTCGGCGGTGGAAACATCCCAACCGGAATCGAAAAAAGCCAGGGTCTTCGCCCGGTCGGGATAGTTGAGCTTTTCTGCGCCGACCGCCAGCACGATCTCGCCGTCGCCGGCACGCAGGTGCTTGAGCGCCAGATGCAGGGCCATCGAGCCGGTGGCGCAGGCGCTCTCGACGTTGTAGATCGGAATGCCGGAAAAGCCCATCGAGAGCAGTGCGATCTGGCCCGGAATGCACACCTGGTTCTCGAAATAGCCCTGGGTGACGTTGCCGAAATAGGCGGCCTGGATTTTCTCCAGGCCGATGCGCGCATCGTCACAGGCCGCCTGCACGGCTTCCGCCGTCAGGCTCTTGATCGAGCGCGCGGCATGGCGGCCGAATTTGGTCATGCCGGCGCCGACGATGTAGAGGTTTTCCATAGCTGTTCCTTGCAGAAGATTCGATTCAGTCCGTTCGTCCCACGGGGATTTCCTCCGGTCATGGTGAGCTTGTCGAACCATGAATGGGCTGGATCACCAACATTTCAGGCGGCTTCCCAATGCCCTTCGACAAGCTCAGGGCGAACGGACTGGGGCAATGGTTTCCTAGTTGATCTGCCGTTCCTTGCCGCTCCAGAACGGTTCGCGCACGCTGCGCTTGAGCACCTTGCCGACCGGGCTGCGCGGCAGCTTGTCCACGAAGTCCACGCTCTTCGGCGCCTTGACGCTGCCGAGTTTTTCCTTGCACAGGGCGATGAGTTCCGCGGCGCTCGCGCTCATGCCGGGATTCAGTTCCACCACTGCCTTCACCGCCTCGCCCCACTTCTCGTCGGGCACGCCGACCACCGCGCAGTCCTGCACCGCCGGGTGGCCGTTGAGCACGCCCTCCACCTCGGCGCTGAAGACGTTGAAGCCGCCGCTGATGATCATGTCCTTCTTGCGGTCGGTGATGTGCAGGTAGCCGTCGGGATCGATGAAACCGACATCGCCCATGTGCAGCCAGCCGTTCACCACCGTCTCGGCGGTGCGCGCCGCGTCCTTGTAGTAGCCCTTCATCAGGATGTCGCCGCGGACGCAGATCTCGCCCACTTCGCCGTCGGGGACGATTTCGTTGCCCTCGTTCTGGATCGACACCTGGGTCAGGGCGAACGGGCGGCCGCAGGAGGCCAGCGTCGAATCCGGGGCGAAGCCGCCGTCGCGGAAATGCTCCGCCGGTTCCAGGCAGGCGACGCCGGCCGGGGCTTCCGACTGGCCGAAGCCCTGGATCATCACCGGGCCGAAGGTGCGCAGCGCACGCTTGAGCTTGTCCACCGACATCGGCGCCGCGCCGTAGAGGAAATAGCGCAGCGAGCTGTAATCGCGCTGCTCGATGCCGGGCAGGTCGAGCAGCATGTAGATCACCGTCGGCGGCAGGAACAGCTCGGTAATACGGTGGCGTTCGATGGCGTCGAGCAGCAGCGCCGGCTCCGGGCGCGGAATGATCACCAGCGTGCCGCCGCGCGCCGCCGCCATCAGCGAAAACAGGCCTGCGGTGTGGGTCAGCGGCGCCGCGGCCAGATTGACCGGGCGTTGATTTGCCGGGTAGCTCATGACCGAGAGCCAGTTCGCCACCATCGTCGAAATGCTGCGATGGGTATTCATCACCCCCTTGGGCCGGCCTGTCGTGCCGCCGGTGGGCATCAGCGCACAGACGTCTTCCATGGCCGTTTCCACCTGCGGCGCAGCGGCACTTTGGGCCGCCATCCACACCTGCATTTCGATGGCGCCGGGCGCTTCGCCGTCGATGCAGATGTAGTGCCGTACCTTCGGCAGCGCCGGCTTGAGGGCAGCGATCTGTTCGGCGAAGGCAGACTGGAAGAACAACACTTCGCAGTCGAAGGCGGCGAGGATGTAGCCGTTCTCCTCGCTGGCGTTGCGGTAGTTGACCGGCACCCAGGCGAGGCCGGCGCGCCAGATGGCGAGCGTGCATAGCCAGGCCAGCGGATCGTTGGTGGCCCAGACGGCCGCCTTGGCTTCCCTGGCGCAACCGGCGGCAATCAGGCCGTTGGCGATGCGGCAGGTGACCTCGCGCGCCTGGCGGTAGGTGTAGCGCTGCTCGCCGCAGAGCAGGTAGTCGCCGTCCGGGGCAATGCGAAAACCGCGGTCGAAGAAATCGATCACCGCCATGCTATTTCTCGCGTACCAGGCGAGCGTAGCCAAAGCGTTCGAGCAGGCCCATGAAGTTCTTCGTGCCGAAGGCCTGGCCAGGACTACGGAAGCCGACGGCTGTCGGGCCTTCGCCGAGCAGCAGGCTGCACGCATAAGCCTGGAACAGGCCGGTCACCTGATACGGCGAGTGGCTGTAGACGACATAGCGCACGCTGCCCATGGCGCCGGTGCCGATGGCCACGTCGTAGCAGCGATGGACCAGCGGATTCTCCCGCGGCGGCATCCCCGGCTGCATGCCGGCACCGATCTTTTCCAGTTCGGCGACTTGCTCGGCTTCCGGAAGCTGGGCCAGCTTCTCGTGGTACATCTTGAAAATGCTGTGGATGCCCAGCATCAGCTCGCGGTTGGTAAAGCTCGTCAGCGACTTGAGGTTGCGGATGCGCTTGTGGTTCTGGAACCAGAGCGGCAGCGGACTGCCCGACCAGGGCAGCGCGAACATCGGCGTCAGGCTGTGCGGCGAGGCCACGTCGATGCCGAAGGCCGGCGGCCAGGCGGAAAGCTTGCCGGCTTCGAGGAAATATTCCTTGGCGCGCACCATCTGGATGAAGGTCTGCGTCGAGCCGAAGGTCGGCGTCCCGGTCGGTATGCAGGTGGCCTCTATGCTGTCGATCTCCGGATGCTCGGCACAGGCGTCCACCGCGATTTCCAGCATCGCGTGCATGTAGGCGGTGGCCGGCGCCAGCAGCAAGCCCTTTGCGGCGAACTGCGCGCCGTATTCGTCGCGCAGCTTGAGCATGTAGGGCTGCTCGCCGGTGGTATCAAGGTAGTGGCAGCCGGCCGCCAGCGCCGCCTGCACCACCGTTTCGCCATAGCGGACGAACGGGCCGACGATGTTGCACACCACCTCGGCGCCGGCGAAAGCCTTGGCCAGCGCCGCAACGTCGTGCCCGGCCTCGACCACCTCGTAATCGGCGGTCTCAATGCCCGGTACAAGCCGCATCGCCTCTTCGAGACGCTGGCGATTGCGCCCCACGGCGCGGAAAGGAATCTGGAACTGGCGCAGGAATTCGCAGACCAGCCTGCCCGTATAACCGTTGGCGCCGTACACCACCACGCGTTTGGTACTGTTCATTGCTGCCTCCTCGATGTTCTTTGCGGCCCGGATTTCCGGTGACCGCGATTTAACGAACTTCGAAGACTAGGGCCGAAGAGGCGGCAATCCCCCCCTCGTTAATGGGGGGGAGTGATCGCGCACTCCTCAGTCCTGCGGCCCGAGGATGGCTTCGCGGTTGGCCGCGAGCCAGTGGCGCAGGGTCGTCGCCGGCCGACCGGTGAGGAACTCGACGATGTCTGACTTGCGCCAGAGCGTTTCGTTGTCCTGTTCGAACTGGAAGTAATGCAGAAAATACTCGTCGGCATCCGGCCGCCCGATGTATTGCTTGACGCCCTCGCCACAGATGCGCAAAAACGTTTCGTCGCTGCCGTCGTAGGCGATCCGCATGCCGAACACCTCGCTCATCAACTCGGCGACTTGGTCGAACCACATCACATCGTTGCCGTTGTCGAGATGGTAGGTCTGGTCGAGATGGCGCTGGTTGGTCGACAGCAGGATCGCGGCGGCACAGGCGCCGATGTCGTGGGTGTCGATGAATCCCATGCGGCGGTTGCGCGGCACCGAGAGGATGCGCTCGGCGCGGATCGGCCCGTTGAAGAACGGAGTGAGGAAGTTCTGCATGAAATAGGCGCCGATATTGATGTAGGTCAGCGGCAGCCCGCTCTTTTCCAGCAGCGCCTTGGCGCGCAGATGCTGCACCGCTGTGCCGCCACCGAAGCGCTTCAGCGCAGGGGGGATGCGATCCATCGTCATGCCCGGAGGATCGGCGACCAGACGGACAATCTGCAGCAGGCCCGGATTGGCCCGCGCCGCATGAACCAGATGGGTCATCGCGCGCTCTTCGTCGAGGAAGTCGGGGGTAACGACAAAGAGCCCGGTCAGTCCCGCCAGCGCCTTTTCCAGTGAGGGGAGATCGTAGTAGTTGGCGACAACGATCTCCGCCGCGGGGAATTCCTGCGACAGGGCTGCACGATGATCGTCGCTGCGAATGATCAGGCGCAGTTTCGTCTGCGGCGACTTCTCGCTGGCAAAGCGCGCCAGGGGCTTGCCGATATGGCCGTTGGCGCCGAATACGCCGATGCATTGTTGTTCGGGCTTGGTGTTGATTCCACGCATTGCTCAGGTCTCCTCGTTGTTATTTCAGCCAGCTGTCTGCGCTTCGTGTTCGGCCGGGAAAACGAGCCGTGGTGCTACTCGACGATCAACTGATAATCGGATTTTGCGGCCCCGCACTCGGGGCACATCCAGTCGTCGGGAAGGGACTCGAACGGCGTGCCCGGCGGAATGCCCGAGTCCGCATCGCCCAGTTTCTCGTCGTAGACGTGGGCGCAGAAAATGCAGCGCCACTTACGCATGATTCGGCTCCGTGCGCGGAGGATAGAGGGTCGCCTTGAAATCGTAGCCGTGATTGACCGCGATGCCACAGGCGCGGATTTCCTCTTCGAGCAAACGCCACACCGCCGGATGCCGGTAGGACGGCGTGCTCGGATAGAGGTGGTGGATGAGGTGGTAGTTGTGAAACTGGAGGCCGGGATTCAGCACGCTTTCGCCGCCGAGGCGCATGGAACTCGCCAGGGTGGGGTCTGTTTGCTGCGTGTAGCGTTCCATGGCGCCGCTGTGGGGCAGCCAGAAGAAGGCGAAGCCCATGTAGAGGAAGGCCAGGCGTGTCGGCAGGAACCAGAGCAGGAGAACCTCCATTCCGTAACCCAGGGCGGTCAGCGCAGCGACGACTGCCAGCGTGCCGCCGACATGAACAACCGCCCGCTTTATCAACTTCCGGCCGATCGGGTCTTTGTGATCCCGGACGATGAAGGAATACAGATAGGCGAAATCGATCGTCATCCAGCGCAAGGGCAATTGCCAGAACGGTCCGTGCGTCCATCGGTCCGGATCGTTTTCGCCGTTGGTGAAACGGTGATGGCGGGCGTGATACCAGCGAAACACCGCCAGCGGACTGTGCGGCAAAAGAACCGCGATCCCGATGTGGCCCAGCCCGTCGTTCAGCGTGACGTTGTTCGACAGCGAACGATGCAGCGCCTCGTGAATGGCGGTGAACTCCCAGGTCAGGAAAACGCTGCTGAGCAGGCAGGCGGCCCAAAGCGGAATCGCGCCCGACAAGCCCAACCCGGTGCTTGCCCCCACTCCGACCAGAACGATCCCCAGTGCGGCAACGCTGGGCCACGCCACGCGCGGCGGCGATGTCAGCGCATTGAGGGCGCGCTTTTTGGAATCGGGTACGACCAGAGGCCTTGATGAAATCGTCGTCATGGAATTTCCTTTCTGAAGGGGAACTGCTTTTTTTATCTGTTGCTAGGCAACGTTTATTTACCGACGCTCCGGGCCTCCCGGCCCGGAGAAATTCACGCCGCCGCCGGTACCGAAAGCATGGCGCGCTCGTGGGACAACTCCTTGAAACCGTGAATGCCGTGATAGCGGCCGATACCGCTTTCGTTCACGCCGCCGAAGGGCAGCCGCGATTCGAAAAAGTGGGTCGCCCAGCCGTTGACGGTGACGCCGCCCGAAGAGGTTTCCAGCATCATGCGGTCGATGAAGGCCTGATCCGTGCTGAACACGTACATCGCCAGCGGCTTGCCGCCGCGACGCATGAAGGCCGTGATGTCGTTGATGTCCCTGTAGGTGGCCACCGTCAGCAACGGGCCGAAGACTTCCTCCTTCATGATCGTGGCGTCCAACGGTACGGCGCGCAGGATCGTTGGATGGATGGTGAGATCGTCGGCTTCGGTCTTGCCGCCGTAAGCCACGTTGGCGCCCCGCTTCGTCGCATCGTCGAGGTAGCCCTTGACCCGCTCGAAGTTCCGCTTGTCGACGATGCGAGCGAAGGCCTGCTTGTTGAGTTTTCCCTCGGCGTAATACGTCCCTTCGATAAAGGCGGACGCCTGCTTGACGAATTCGTCCGCCAGCTCCTCGCGCACCCAGGCGATGTCGGGACAGAGGCAAACCTGGCCGGCGTTGAAGCAGCGGCCGGCAGCGATGGTGGCGGCGGCCAGCGGCAGGTCGCTCGCCCGGTCCACCACGGCCGGGCACTTGCCGCCGAGTTCGAGGGTCACCGAGGTTAGGTGTTTGGCGGCGGCGGCCATCACCGCCCTGCCCACTTTCGGGCTGCCGGTGAAGAAAATGTGGTCGAACGGCAGTTCGAGCAGCGCGTTGGCAAGCTCGATGCCGCCTTCGACGACGGCCACTTCGCGTTCGTCGAAGGCTTCACGCAGCACTTTTGCCGAGATCGCGCTGGTGGCCGGTGCCATTTCGTTCGGCTTGGCGATGACGCAGTTGCCCGCGGCGATCGCCGGCACCAGCGGCTGGAGCAGCAGCAGGAAGGGGAAATTCCATGCGCCGAAAACCAGGCAGACACCCCGCGGCTCATAGACCATGGTCGCCTTCGTTCCCGCAAGCTGGGGCGACGACTCGATCTGCACCGGCTTCATCCATTCGTCGAGATGGGCAATCGCTTCGTCGATGTCGCCGATCACGACGGCGATTTCGGCCTCGGCTTCCGAAGCCGGCTTGCGCAGGTCGGTAGCCAGCGCCCGGCGGATGCCGTCCGCATTGGCCTGGACGGCGTCCTTGAATTTTTGCAGCTTCTGCTTGCGCTGCGCGGCGGTCGTGGCCTTGATCGTCCACTGGTGATTTTTCTGCTGATCGAAGATGCGCTTGAGTTCTGCGGGCGATGGATTCGACATGTGTTCCTCCTTGAAAAGTTGTTTTTGCCGCCGGCTCAGCGACCGGAGTAGCGTGCCGGCCGTTTGCCGAGAAAAGCGGCGACGCCTTCGCGAAAGTCGCCGGAACGGGTGGCCGCCTTGAATGCGGCCCGCTCGGCGGCGAGCTGCTCGGACAGCGGCGTATGGCAGGCGCTGCGCGCCAGGCGTTTCCAGTGGCCGTAGGCCCGGGTCGGCCCGGCGGCAAGCCGGGAAGCCATCGCGGCGGTTTCCGCCGCCAGCGACGCGGCCGGCACGACGCGGTTGATCAACCCGGCATCGAGTGCCTGCTGCGCGTCCCAGGTGGCGCCCAGCAGCATCAGCTCATTGGCGCGCGCATGGCCGAGGCGGCGCGGCAAATACCAGCTGCCGCCGCAATCCGGCGACGCACCGATGCGGTCGTAGGCCAGCAGGAAACGCGTGCCCTCGGCGGCCAGGACCAGATCGCAGCCGGACATCAGGCTCAGGCCGGCGCCCGCCACCGCGCCATGGACGCTGGCCAGCACCGGCGCATCGTGGTTGGCCAGCAGCTCGATCACCGGATGCAGGGCGTCGAGCAACTCGTCGACCACGCCCGCCGCCTGCTCGAAATCCTCGGCAAAGCGGCTCAGGTCGCCGCCGGCGACAAAGGCCCGCCCTGCCCCGGTCAGCACGATGCAGCGCACATCGTCGCGCTGTGCCAGCGGCATCACTGCGTCATGGATGGCGCGTGCGGTCGGTACGTCGATCGCGTTGAGCACGTCGGGGCGGTTGATCGTGACGGTGGCGACGCCCTGTTCGGCATCGATCGAAAGTTCGGCGAGGGCCATGTGTTTTCCTCAGGAGTGGAAGCGGAAACCGGATGCGGCAGCATCACGGAACGTCTGTGGCAGCGAGAAACGCGGCCCCAGTTCGCTGCACAGCGTATCGCAACGGGCGACGAAAGCGGTCATACCGATGTCGTCGATCGCCGCCGCCGGCCCGCCCAGCCAGGTCGGAAAGGCCCAGGCGAGTACCGCGCCGAGGTCGATTTCGCCCGCCTCGGTGGCAACGCCGTCGGCCCAGCAGCGGGCCGCTTCGACCAGTTGCGCGTAGAGCAGCCGCTCCCGGATCTGCCCGGATGACGGCTGTACGTCGGCCGGCGGAGCGAAGGCGGCGATGGCGGCGCGGTCGAGATGCTTTGCGGCGCCGGCGGGATAGGCGTAGAAGCCGGCGCCGGTCTTGCGGCCGAAGCGGCGCTCGCCGCTCAAGCGATCCATCAGCGCATTCACCCGCTGGTGACGGTCGTCGGCCCAGGCGCCCTGCTCCTTGCCGCGGAAGAAATGGGTGATGTGGTGCATCACGTCGAGCCCCACTTCGTCGCCGAGCGAGAGCGGCCCGACCGGCATGCCCAGCGCGGTGCCGGCATTCTCGATCAGCACCGGATCGACGCCGTCGAGCAGCAGGCGCATGCCTTCGCGCACGTAGGCATCGACGCAGCGCGTGGTGTAGAAGCCGTAGCCGTCGTTGACCACGATCGGCGTCTTTCTGATCTGGCGGATGTAGTCGAGCGCGCGCGCCAGCGTCTCGGGCGTGGTGTCCTTACCGACGATGACTTCGACCAGCGCCATCTTCGGCACCGGCGAGAAGAAATGCAGGCCGATGAAGTTCTGCGGCCGCAGGCTGACCTTGGCGAGGTCGTTGATCGGCAGCGCCGAGGTGTTGGAGGCGAAGATCGCTTCCTTGCCCATCGCCGCTTCGGCGGCCTTGGTGACGATCGCCTTGATGCCGAAATCCTCGATCACGGCCTCGATCACCAGGTCGCAATCGGCGAAGGCCTCGTAACTGCCGGCGGCGACGATGCGAGCCAAGGCGGCGTCGCGCTTGTCGGCCGCCAGACGGCCCTTCTGCACATCGGCCTCCAGCGCCTGGGCGATGCCGGCGCGGCCCTTCTCGGCGATGGCCTGCTCGCGATCCAGCAGCACCACATCGATGCCGGCCAGCGCCGAGACCTGGGCGATGCCGGCGCCCATGAAGCCGGAACCGAGGATACCGAGCTTGTTCACCTTGCTCGCCGGCACGCCGGCCGGCCGGCGCACCAGCTTGTCCGCCGCCTGCTTGGCGAAGAACAGCGTGCGGATCATGTTCTGCGCGACGCGGCCCTGCACCAGTGTGACGAAGTGCTTCTGCTCCAGTTTGAGCGCCTTGTCCATCGGCAGTTTGCTGCCTTCGTAGATGCAACGCATGATCGCCAGCGGCGCCGGGTAGTTGCCGCGCGTCGCGGCGTGCAGGCCGGCATTGGCGGCCATCAGGGTGTTCTGGTTGGCGGCGGTATAGGCGTCGCCGCCGGGTAGGCGGAAGCCCTTTTCGTCCCAGGCCGCCACGGCTTTGACCCGGCCGTCGGCCAGCGCGCGCAGCGCCGCATCGATCAATTGCTCGGCCGCCACCACCTCATGGATCAGGCCGGCTTTCTGCGCGGCGGCGGCGGTCAGTTCGGTGCCCTGCGTCAGCAGCGGAATGCTGGCGGCGAGACCGATCAGGCGCGGCACGCGCTGGGTACCGCCGGCGCCCGGCAGCAGGCCGAGCTTGACTTCGGGCAGGCCGAAGCGCGCGGCGGGCGCATCGGCGGCAATGCGGTAATGGCAGGCGAGCATCAGTTCGAGCCCGCCGCCGAGTGCGGTGCCGGTCGCGGCAGCGACCACGGGTTTGCCGCAGGTCTCGATGCGGCGGAAGACGTCGCCGAAGACGGCAATATGCGCGAGGGCATCGGCCGGCGTGACGCCGGACGCGGCCAGACCGGCCATTTGCGCCAGATCGGCGCCGGCGATGAAACTGGGTTTACCGCTGGTGATGACGATGCCGGTGATGTTGGCGTCGGCAACGGCCGCTTCGAAGGCCGGCACGAAATGTCCGGCGAAGTCCGCGCCGAGCGCGTTCATCGTGCGACCGGGCATGTCGATGGTCAGGATGGCAACGCTGCCTTGGAGTCGTGTGCTGATCATGGATTCAAGTCTTTCGGAATTCGGATGGGATGGATGGCGAACCGGGGCTTCCCCGTTCAGACGCGCTCGATGATCGTGGCGACGCCCATGCCGGCGCCGATGCAGAGCGTAGCCAGGGCGGTGCTCTTGCCGGTGCGTTCGAGTTCGTCGAGCGCGGTGCCGAGAATGATCGCGCCGGTTGCGCCGAGCGGATGGCCCATGGCGATGGCGCCGCCATTCACATTGACCCGCGCCGGATCGAGATCCAGCGCCCCGATGAAACGCATCGCCACCGCGGCGAAGGCTTCGTTGATCTCGTAAAGATCGATGTCCTTCGTCGACATGCCGGCACGCTGCAAGGCCTTTTCGGCAGCGAAGGACGGCGCGGTCAGCATGATGGTCGGTTCCGAACCGATCTCGGCGAAGGCACGGATGCGCGCACGCGGCTTCAGCCCCGCCGCCTCGCCCGCTGCGCGGCTGCCGATCAACATGGCGCAGGCGCCGTCGACGATGCCCGAGGAGTTGCCGGCGTGATGCACGTGTTCGATGGATTCAAGTTCGGGATAGCGCGCCATCGCCAGCGCATCGAAACCGGCCTTGCGCCCCATCTCGGCAAACGAGGCCTTGAGTCCGGCCAGGTCTTCGCGCTTGCAGCCGGGGCGGATGGTTTCGTCCTTGGCCAGCAGGATCTGGCCGAGCACATCCCTGACCGGGACGACGGAGCGGTCGAAACGGCCCTCGGCCCAGGCCTGCGCGGCGAGGTGGTGGCTGCGCACGGCGAAATCGTCCACCTGCTCGCGCGTGTAGCCCCACTTGCTCGCCACCAGGTCGGCACTGATCCCCTGCGGGATGAAGTTGGTCAAAAAAGCGATCGCCGGATCGACCGCCCAGGCGCCGCCGTCGGAGAGGATCGGCACCCGCGACATCGATTCGCAACCGCCGGCGACGACGAACTCCGCGCCACCCGCGGCGATCTTGCCGGCCGCCATGTTGACGCTCTCCAGCCCCGAGCCGCAGAAACGGTTGATCTGTACACCAGCCGTCTGTTCGGCATAGCCCGCGGCAAGCGCCGCCAGCCGCGGCAGGCACTGGCCCTGCTCGCCTACCGGACCGACGATACCGAAAATGACGTCGTCCACGCGACGCGTGTCGAGCGAGTTGCGCTCGCGCAGGCTGGCGAGAACCGTTTGCGCGAGATGGATGCTGGTGGCCTCGTGCAGCGCTCCGTCGGGTTTGCCGCGTCCGCGCGGGGTGCGAACGTGGTCGTAGATGTAGGCGGTGTTCAATGTTTTCTCCAAAATTATTTGCCCCGGACGACACGGAATCCGTCGGAATCGATCGGGCGGTCTGGTCGTGATTGACCACAGGCAGCGAGTCTGCGGCGATTCTGCCGAGGGCGGCCCAAACTATAGTTAGGCAGGGTCGGCAAGCGGCGGCACGATCCTGCGCTATCGTGTCGCCCTCGCTTGCAACATCACGACGACCCCAAGGAAAGGCGGCTGATTAAGTCTCCCGTTCGCCCTGAGCTTGTCGAAGCCTGTCCTGAGCTTTGTCGAAGGGGGTGTGGGACAAGCGCTTGAAATGTTTGTGGTGAAGTCCATTCATGGTTCGACAGGCTCACCACGAACGGGCTTAATCAGTTATCCCCGAAGGAGTTTCAATGGATATCGCACACCTGAGTCTGCCGCTGATCGCATCCCCGATGTTTCTCGTCTCCGGGCCGGAACTCGTCGTCGCCGCCTGCCGCAGCGGCGTCATCGGCGCATTCCCGGCGCTCAACCGACGCAGCACGGCGGAGTACGAGGAATGGCTGGAGCAGATTGAGCGGGGATGCAATGACGGCCCGGTCGATGGGGTCGCCGCAATCGCTCCCCATGCGGTGAATCTCATCGTGCATCGCACCAATCCGCGCCTCAATGCCGACCTGGAGATCACGGTCAAGCATCGCGTGCCGGTGGTGATCACTTCGCTGGGCGCCGTGCGCGACGTTGTCGCCGCGGTGCAAAGCTACGGCGGCATCGTGCTGCACGACGTCACTTCTGCACGCCATGGCGAGAAAGCCCTCAAGGCCGGAGTGGACGGCCTGATCGCAGTCAGCGCCGGTGCCGGCGGCCACGGCGGCACATTGAATCCGTTTGCGCTGGTCGGCGAACTGCGCCGGCTGACCGACAAGCTGATCGCCCTCGGCGGCGCGGTCAGCACCGGCGGGCATATTGCGGCCGCCCTGGCCATGGGTGCCGACCTCGCCTGTGCCGGGACGCGCTTCATCGCCACCCGGGAAAGCATGGCTTCGCCGGCGTACAAGGCGATGCTGCTTGAAGCCGGTGCCGACGACATCGTCTATACGCCGAAAATCTCCGGCATCAACGCCAACTTCATTGCGCAGAGCATCCGCGATAACGGCCTCGACCTGGCGACGCTCCCCGCGCACGACGTGGTCGACATGGAAACCGAACTCAACCAGACAAGCCGCGCCTGGAAGGACATCTGGTCGGCCGGCCACGGCGTCGGCCTGATCCACGACGTGCCGACCGTGGCCGAACTGTGCGCCCGGCTGCGCACGGAATACCGCGAAACGATCGAACGCCTGTATGTCCGGGCGCAGAATTGCCGTTGATTTTTTGAGTTGCGTTCGCCCGGATCGGGTCTTAAGGAATAACTGATTAAGTCCGTTCGTCCCACGGGGACGTGTGCCCTTTAGGGTATTTCCTCCGGTCATGGTGAGCCTGTCGAACCATGGATGGACTTAATCACAAACATTTCAAGCGTTTG
>JALNXH010000037.1 GCA_023230455.1 Rhodocyclaceae bacterium
CCTTGAACCACCAGTCGGCCCCCCATTCCTCGTCCACCTTGCGCATCGCGCGGCGGAAATCCAGCGCCTCGGCGATCGACTCCTCGACCAGCGCCGTACCGCCCGGCGCTTCCATCATCGCCGCCGCCACATCGCAGGAGGCGATGATGGAATATTGCGGCGAGGTCGAGGTATGCATCAGGTAGGCCTCGTTGAATACGTCGCGGTCGAGCTTGTTGTTCTCGGCGTCCTGCACCAGGATCTGCGAAGCCTGCGACAGCCCGGCCAGCAGCTTGTGCGTGGACTGGGTGGAAAACACCATCGATTCCTTGCAGCGCGGACGGTCGGCGCCGATGGCATGGTAATCGCCGTAGAAATCGTGAAAGGCGGCGTGGGGCAGCCAGGCTTCGTCGAAGTGCAAGGTGTCGATATGGCCGTCGAGCATGTCCTTGATGTCCTCGACGTTGTAGAGGATGCCGTCGTAGGTGGACTGGGTGATGGTGAGTACCCGCGGCTTGCCCTTGACCTTGCTGGCAAAGGGATGGGCGGCCACTTTCTTCTGAATGTTCTCCCAGGTGAACTCGCTCTTCGGGATCGGCCCGATGATGCCGTAGTTGTTGCGCGTCGGCATCAGGAACACCGGGATCGCGCCGGTCATCATGATCGCGTGGAGGATCGACTTATGGCAGTTGCGGTCGACGACGACGATGTCGCCCGGCGCCACGGTGGAATGCCAGACGATCTTGTTCGAGGTCGATGTGCCGTTGGTGACGAAGTACAGATGGTCGGCGTGGAAGATGCGCGCCGCATTGCGCTCGGACGCGGCCACCGGGCCGGTATGGTCGAGCAGCTGGCCGAGCTCTTCCACCGCATTGCAGACGTCGGCGCGCAGCATGTTCTCGCCGAAGAACTGGTGGAACATCTGCCCCACCGGGCTCTTCAGGAAGGCGACGCCGCCCGAGTGGCCGGGGCAATGCCAGGAGTACGAACCGTCGGCGGCGTAATGGGTCAGCGCGCGGAAGAACGGCGGCGGCAGCGAATCGAGATAAGCCTTGGCCTCGCGCTTGACGTTGCGCGCGATGAACTCCGGCGTGTCCTCGTACATATGGATGAAGCCGTGCAGCTCACGCAGCACATCGTTGGGGATGTGGCGCGACGTGCGCGTTTCACCGTGGAGGAAGATCGGTATCTCGGTATTGCGGTTGCGGATTTCGGTGACGAAGGAGCGCAGTTCGGCCAGCGTTTCTTCGGGCTCGTGGGCCAGTTCCTCGTCGTCCACCGAGAGGATGAAGGCGGAAGCCCGGCTCTGCTGCTGCGCGAAGGACGCCAGATCGCCGTAGCTGGTGACACCCAGCACTTCCAGCCCCTCCTCCTCCATGGCTTTGGCGAGCGCGCGGATGCCGAGGCCCGAGGCGTTCTCGGAGCGGAAATCCTCGTCGATGATGATGATCGGGAAATGGAAACGCATGGGGGACCTCTAAATTCGGTTAACCACGGGGGACACGGGGCGCACGGGGGAGCTTGCTGCTGGAACCTGCTTTCCCCGTGCGTCCCGTGTTCCCCGTGGTGAAGGCCTTTTATATCTTCGGCAACGTGACGCCGACTTGGCCCTGATACTTGCCGCCGCGGTCCTTGTAGGATATCTCGCAGACCTCGTCGGACTCGAAGAACAGCACCTGGGCACAGCCCTCGCCGGCGTAGATCTTGGCCGGTAGCGGGGTGGTATTGGAAAACTCCAACGTTACGTAGCCTTCCCACTCGGGCTCGAACGGCGTGACGTTGACGATAATGCCGCAACGGGCATAGGTGCTCTTGCCGAGGCAGACGGTGAGCACGTTGCGCGGAATGCGGAAGTATTCGACGGTGCGGGCGAGGGCGAAGGAGTTGGGCGGGATGATGCAGGAATCGCCCTCCATTTCGACGAAGGAATTCGGGTCGAAGTTCTTCGGATCGACGATGGTCGAATTGATGTTGGTGAACACCTTGAATTCCCGTGCGCAGCGGATGTCGTAGCCGTAGCTCGATGTCCCGTAGGAGACGATCTTCTGGCCGCCGGCTTCGCGCACGAGGTACGGCTCGAACGGCTCGATCATGCCGTGCTGCTCCGCCATGCGGCGTATCCACTTGTCCGATTTTATGGCCATGACGGTGAGGGTAGAAAACGAGGAGGGCGCAGTATAAGGCACGGCCGGGCGCGGCCCGCCCGCATTAGCCGGCGGACAGCGGCGGCGCCTCCCACGACGGCCGGGTGCCGAGACGCTCGACCAGGAAATCCACCAGCATGCGGACCCGCTGCGGCACATGCCGGTTGCCCGGCAGCACCGCATGGATGCCGAGATCCGGCAGCGGATAGGCGGAGAGAATCTGCTGCACCTGTCCGGCCGCCAGAGCCGGAGCGGCAAGGAAGGTAGGCTGCGCGGCGATGCCCAGCCCGCGCACCGCAGCGTCCAGCAACACGTCGCCGTTGTTGGCCTGTAATCGGCTGCGCACCGGGAAGCGCTGCAACTGGCCGTCGACCATGAACGGCCAAGCCGTCGCCGTGGATGCGGCGGCGGTATAGCCGAGACACTCGTGATGAATGAGTTCCTCAGGATGCTGCGGCTCGCCGTGGCGGGCCAGATAGTCGGCCGCGGCGACGACCACCATGCGTCCATAGCTGATGCGCCGCGCCACATCGCCGGGTTGCAGCCGGGGCGTGATGCGAATCGCCAGATCCAGGCCGTCCTCGAACAGATTGCTGCGTCGGTCGCTGAAATCCATGTCCAGCGCCACTTCCGGGTAGGTCGTGGCGAACTCCAGCAGCAGCGGCGCAAGATGGCGCAGGCCGAAACTCAGCGGCACGCTCAGCCGGATCGGCCCGCGCGGCGTCTGCCGCTCTTCCGCCAAACCGGTCTCGGCCACTTCGACCAGATTCAGGATCACCCGCGCCTTTTCCAGATAGGCCGCACCGGCCGAGGTCAGCGTCAGGCGTCGCGTGCTGCGCGCCAGCAGCTTGACCCCCAGGTGCGCTTCGAGTCCGGCGATCTGCCGGGTCACTACCGAGCGGGCCACGTTCAATTGCTGCGCCACGGCCGAAAAGCTGCTCAGTTCGGCCACCCGAATAAACAGGCGCATCGCATCGAGACGATCCATTATTGTCATTTCAGCAACAAATAATTGCAGATTGTCTCCTATTTAGGCCGAATCGATCCGACTACAGTGCGCTCATGCCCTCTGCGAACCCCCGCCCCTCCCGTTCCAGCCAACCCGACGCGCAGCCCAGTCTGTTCGTTGCGCACGGCGCACCCACCTTCGCCCTGCGCCCCGGCGCAGCCGGCGCGGCGTTGGCCGGCGCCGCGGCCGCGCTGAGCCGACCGCGGGCAGTGATCATGGTCAGCGCCCACTGGGATACCGCGCAGCCGACGGTCGGTGTCGCCGACCGTCCGCAAACGGTGCACGATTTCGGCGGTTTTCCAGAGGAGCTTTACCGCCTGCGTTATCCAGCGACCGGCTGTCGCGAAGCGGCGCTGGACGTTTGCGCACGACTCGCCGGTGCCGGCTTCGTGGCGCAAACCGACGCCACCCGCGGCCTCGACCACGGCGCCTGGATTCCGCTACGGATGATGTTCCCCGACGCCGACGTGCCGGTGATTCCGCTCTCCATCCAGAGCCGACTCGGCCCCGCGCACCATCTGGCGCTCGGCCGCGCCCTTGCACCGCTGTCCGCGCAGGGTTTTCTGCTGGTCGCCTCCGGCAACCTGACCCACAACCTGCGCGACTACCAGCTTGCCAGTCTGGGCGGCGGCAGCGTACCGGCCTACGTCCGCGCTTTCCCCGAGTGGATCTGGCAGCGCCTCGCCGCCGCCGACCTGCCGGCCCTGCTCGACTACCGGCGCCAGGCGCCGGACGCTGCACGCGCGCACCCCAGCGACGAACATCTGCTGCCGCTGTTCGTCGCGCTCGGCGCCGCGGGCGAGCACGCAGGCGCCGAGCGCCTCCACGCCGGCATCGACGACTATGTCATCGCGATGGACATGTTTTCCTTCCGCAGCACGCAATAGCCCTTAGCCACCAACAACCCACCGAGGAGTCCTCCCATGAAACGCATCGCCCTGCTCTCTGCCGTCGCCGCTTTCTCCGTTTCGGCTTTTGCCGCCAGCGAAACCTACGTCATCGAAAAGAACCATACCTTCCCGCGCTTCTCGTACAACCATCTGGGTTATTCGATGCAGGTGAGCCGCTTCAACAGGACAACCGGCAAGGTCGTCCTCGACCGCGCAGCGAAGACCGGATCGGTGGACGTCGAAATCGACATGAAGTCGGTCGACACCGGATCCACCGACTTCGACCAGCACATCCAGGGCGAAGACTTTCTCGACACTGCGAAATACCCGACCGCCCGCTTCACCTCGACGCACGTCACCTTCGAAGGCGACACACCGGTCAGCGTCGCCGGCAACCTGACCATCAAAGGCGTCACCAAGCCGGTAACGCTGGCGCTCAGCTCATTCAAGGCCGCACCGCACCCGCTCGCCAAGAAGGATGCCATCGGCGCCAATGCCAGCACCACGGTCAAGCGCACCGAATTCAACGCCGGCAAGTACGCACCCTACGTCGGCGATGAAGTCACCATCGACATCGCCATCGAAGCGTTCAAGGAATAAGGTAGCGTTCCGCTACACCTCCGACCCGCCAACGAAGTACCCGCCAACGAACCGAAAGGAAATCCACCATGACCGATCCCATCATCGCCCAGAAAGCCCCCTACGCCGTCGACGTCGAAGCGGGCAAGAGCTACTACTGGTGCGCCTGCGGCAAAAGCAAGACGCAGCCGTTCTGCGACGGCAGCCACAAGGGCAGCGAATTCGTTCCGACCGAATACAAGGCGGAAAAATCCGGCACCGTCTACTTCTGCGGCTGCAAGCACAGCAAGAACGGTGCGTTGTGCGACGGCAGCCACAAGCAGCTCTGATGTATCGGCTGCGCTTCGATCGCACGTAGCGCAGTCACCGCGGCCATCGGATTTACCACGGGGAGCACGGGGACAGAGGGCGTGCTCGGGGAAGTTGATCTGGTTTCCCCCGTGCCCCCCGTGGTTTGGCTTTGAAGCTGAAAAGCTTAAGTGTTCTGCACCACGATGGCGGGAAACTTGGAACTCATGTCCTTGGCGCGCTGGGCGACGGCCACCGCCACCTTGCGCGCGATGGCACGGTACATCTCGGCCACCTGGCCGTTGGGTTCCGCCGCCACCGTCGGCTTACCGCCGTCGGCCTGCTGGCGGATGCGAATATCCAGCGGCAGCGAACCGAGCACCGCCACATCGTAGTCGGCGCCCATGCGCTGCGCGCCGCCCTGACCGAAGATGTGCTCGGCGTGACCGCAGTTGCTACAGATATGCACGCTCATGTTTTCCACCAGCCCGAGGATGGGAATGCCTACTTTCTCGAACATCTTGAACCCCTTGCGCGCGTCGAGCAGGGCAATGTCCTGCGGCGTGGTAACGATCACCGCGCCGGTCACCGGCACTTGCTGCGCCAGGGTGAGCTGGATGTCGCCGGTGCCGGGCGGCATGTCGATGATCAGATAGTCCAGATCCTTCCAGAGCGTCTCCTTCAGCAACTGCTGCATCGCCCCGGTGACCATCGGTCCGCGCCAGACCATCGGCGTCTCGACATCCACCAGAAAGCCGATCGACATCGCCTGCACGCCGTAGGCTTCCAGCGGCTCCATGTTCTTGCCGTCCTTCGAGTCCGGCTTCTGGTTCTGGATGCCGAGCATCTGCGGAATCGACGGCCCGTAGATGTCGGCATCGAGCACGCCCACCCGCGCACCCTCGTCGGCCAGCGCCAGCGCCAGATTCACGGCGGTGGTCGATTTGCCGACCCCGCCTTTGCCCGAAGCCACGGCGATGATGTTCTTCACTCCCGGCAACAGGCTGACGCCGCGCTGCACGCTGTGGGCGACGATCTTCTGAGTGACGTTGACCGCGGCCTGCGCTACGCCGAGCGACAGCAACTTCGCCACCACCAGCCCGCGGATCAGCTCGTGCTGGGTGCGTGCCGGGTAGCCGAGCTCCACGTCGAGCGACACGCCGCCGTCGCTCACTTTGAGGTTGCGCACGCAGCGGGCGGCGATCAAATCCTTGCCGGTGTTGGGATCCACCACTTCCTTGAGGGCGGCTTGTACTTGGGCTTCGGTCAGGCTCATGGCGCGAAAATCCTTGCTGTTTCTGGGGTTGGAGAGTTTCGGGGAGTGGGGAAAGTATAGGGCAGGCGGGGCGCTTTGTTAGAATTCATCCCCTGCATCATCCCTTCCCGTCCGCCATGACCGCACGCCAGATCCTCGTCACGTCCGCCCTGCCCTACGCCAACGGCGCCATCCACCTCGGGCACTTGGTCGAATACATCCAGACCGACATCTGGGTGCGTTTCCAGAAGATGCGCGGCCACGAGTGCTGGTACGTTTGCGCCGACGACACCCACGGCACGCCGATCATGCTGCGCGCGGAAAAGGAAGGCATCGCCCCGGAAGCGCTGATTGCCCGCGTCCATGGCGAGCACAGCCGCGACTTCGCCGGTTTCCATGTCGCTTTCGACCACTACGGCTCGACCAATTCGGAAGAGAACCGCTTCTACGCCGAAGACATCTACCTCAAGCTGAAGACCGCCGGCCTGATCGAGGTGCGCTCCATCGAGCAGCACTACGACCCGGTGAAGCAGATGTTCCTGCCCGACCGCTTCATCAAGGGCGAATGTCCCAAGTGCGGGGCCAAGGACCAGTACGGCGATTCCTGCGAATCCTGCGGCGCGGCCTACGCCCCCACCGAGTTGAAGAACCCCTATTCGGCGGTGTCCGGCGCGACGCCCGAATTGCGCTCGTCCGACCACTACTTCTTCAAGCTCTCCGACCCGCGCTGCCAGGACTTCCTCCGCCGCTGGACGCGCGAGCCCGGGCGGCTGCAGACCGAAGCCGCCAACAAGATGCAGGAATGGCTCGGCACCGAAGGCGAGCAGAAACTGTCCGACTGGGACATCTCGCGCGATGCGCCCTACTTCGGCTTCGAGATTCCCGGCGCACCGGGCAAGTACTTCTACGTCTGGCACGATGCGCCGATCGGCTACATGGGCAGCTTCAAGAGCCTCTGCGCGCAACGGGGTCTGGACTTCGACGCTTACTGGCAGAAAGACTCGCGCGCCGAGCTTTACCACTTCATCGGCAAGGACATCCTCTACTTCCATTCGCTGTTCTGGCCCGCCGAACTGGAACATGCCGGCTACCGCACGCCGACCAGCGTGTTCGCCCACGGCTTCCTCACCGTGGACGGCGCCAAGATGTCCAAATCGCGCGGCACCTTCATCACCGCCGAAAGCTATCTGCAACAGGGCCTGAACCCGGAATGGCTGCGCTACTACTTCGCCGCCAAGCTCAACGGCACACTGGAGGATCTCGACCTCAACCTCGACGACTTCGTCGCCCGGGTCAACAGCGACCTGATCGGCAAGTACGTGAACATCGCCAGCCGCGCCGCCGGCTTCATCGCCAAGCGTTTCAACGGCCGGCTGTTCCATGCCTCCCACAACCACCTGCGCGACACCTTCGACCGCGACCTGCCGTTGCGCGAAGCGGCGGAAGAAATCGCCGGCCACTACGAGGCCCGCGACTACGGCCGCGCCCTACGCCGGGTGATGGCCCTGGCCGACCTGGTGAACCAGTTCGTGGACAAGCACCAGCCCTGGCAGATGGCGAAGAACGTCGAGCACGAGGAAACCCTGCATTACGTCTGTACCGCGCTGATCAACGCCTTCCGCCTGCTCACCCTCTACCTCAAGCCGGTGCTGCCGCATCTCGCCAAGCGGGCCGAGGAATTCCTCAACATCGCGCCGCTGAGCTGGGCCGATGCCGGCTACGTGCTGCCCGCCGACCACCCGATCAACCCCTACGAACACCTGATGGGCCGCATCGACCCGAAGCAGATCGAAGCCCTGGTGGCCGCCAACCGCGAGAGTCTGGCCCCGGTCAGCGAGCCGTCGCCGCAGCGCCACGCTCAGCACCAGCAGAACACGGAAGACAAAATGCAGGAACAAACCCACATCTCCATCGACGACTTCGCCAAGATCGACCTGCGCGTCGCCCGCATCGCCAATGCCGAGCACGTGGACGGCGCCGACAAGCTGCTGCGCCTGACGCTGGATCTCGGCAGTCTCGGCACGCGGCAGGTGTTCGCCGGCATCAAGTCGGCGTACGACCCGGCGACGCTGGTCGGCCGGCTCACCGTGATGGTCGCCAATCTGGCGCCGCGCAAGATGAAGTTCGGCCTGTCCGAGGGCATGGTGCTCGCCGCCTCCGACGACGGCGGCGACGTCCCCGGCCTGTTCATCCTCTCGCCCGACAGCGGCGCTGCGCCGGGCATGAAGGTGAAGTGACCGAAGTCCGCCGGCTGGTCATCACCGGCCACGTGCAGGGCGTCGGCTTCCGCTATTTCATGGCCGCCGAGGCCGTGCAGCTCGGCATCACCGGCTGGGTGCGCAACCGCCGCGACGGCAGCGTCGAGGCGGTGGTTGCCGGGCCGGCCGAGTCTGTCGCAGCGATCATCGCCTGGGTCCGGCGCGGGCCGCCGGGTGCCGCTGTGGCGCAGGTTCTGGCTGAAGAGACGGAGGGCGTTTTCGAGCGGTTCGAACGCCTGTCGAGCCACTAATGCGCGCCGCCATTGCCGTTGGCTATGCGGTCGATAGGGTATGTCGATTGACTTTTACCGGCCCGGCTCGCAGTATGTCGGTCATCGCATTTCGACACCCAACAAGGAGCCCATCATGGCAGTTCTCGTCGGCAAGGCCGCCCCGGATTTCACCGCCAACGCGGTTTACGGCAACAACGAAATCAAGCCGCTCACCCTTTCCTCGTTGAAGGGCAAGTACGTCGTACTGTTCTTCTATCCGCTCGACTTCACCTTCGTCTGCCCCTCCGAGCTGATCGCTTTCGATCATCGCCTGGAAGAGTTCAAGAAGCGCAATGTCGAAGTGCTCGGCTGCTCCATCGACTCCCAGTTTTCCCACCTGGCGTGGAAGAACACCCCGGTCAACAACGGCGGTATCGGCCAGGTTGGCTATCCGCTGGTGGCCGACATCAAGCACGAAATCGCCCAGGCCTATGACGTGGAATCGGCCGGCGGCGTCGCCTTCCGCGGCTCCTTCCTGATCGACAAGGCCGGCGTGGTGCAGCATCAGGTGGTCAACAACCTGCCGCTGGGCCGCAACATCGACGAAATGCTGCGCATGGTCGACGCGCTGCAATTCACCGAAGAACACGGCGAAGTCTGTCCCGCCGGCTGGTCGAAGGGCAAGGCCGGGATGAAGGCATCGACCGACGGCGTGGCCAAATACCTGGCCGAAAACGCCGCCGCACTGTAAAAATAAAACAACCTCGACAGAGAGAAAAACGGCCACCTTTCGGGGTGGCCGTTTTACATTGGCAAACGAGGAAATCAACACCAAGGGCGGTCACTCATCATGAGCGAAAAGCAATCCATCTTCACCTTCGACGGCAGCCGCTACATGCCCACCGACTGGGCAGTCGGCCCCTGGGACCCGCAACTGCTGCACGGCGGCGCCACCGCCACGCTGCTGGCCCACGGCATCGAGGCAACCCAGCCCGAGCCGGACTGGCTGCTCGCCAAGCTGAATTTCGATTTCTTCCGCCCGATCCGCAAGACGCCGATGACCCTGCGCACCGAGATCGTCCGCGAAGGCAAGCGCGTCCGCTTGGTGGATGCATTCCTTGCTGAAGAAGACGTCGTCGTCGCCCGCGCCTCGGGCTTCATGGTCGCCCCGACATACGATGCGCCGGCGCCGCTGATACCGGCAACGCACGCGCCGGCCTCCTGGCAGGGCCTGAATCCGGTGACGGATGCGGGCACCGGCCGGCATCTCCAGTTCAACAGCGATATCGAGTTCCGCCCGATCACAGCGCCGTTCTCCGGCCCGGGCATCGTCGTCTGGGTAAAAGCGCCGTACGATCTGCTGCCCGGCACCCCGCTCACGCCGACCTGCCGTACGGCCGCCATGTCGGACTTTGCGAATGCAATAGGCATCTGGTCCGATCCCGCGCGCCGGGGCTTCATCAACGCCGACATCGCGCTCTCCACCTACCGCCGCCAGCGCGGCGACTGGCTGTGCCTAGAAAGCGCGGCCCGTCCGGACGGCGACGGCATCGCCGTCTCAAACGTCCTGCTTTACGACGAGGCCGGCCTGTTCGGCAGCGTTTCTACCGTCTGCCTGGCGAAACCGATGAAATCCCTGAGCGAAGGCGCGCCGGCAGCTTAGCGAAAGTGCGCCGCCAGGGTCGCCAGATAAGGCGTCGCTTCGGCGGCGCCTTCCGCCGGCGCCCAGCCGGCTCTTTCGTCCGCGGTCAGCGGCAGGTAGGGGCCGGCCTTGGCTTCGAGGAACACCGTGCCCGGCTCCAGCGCCAGTGTGGTATGCCAGGTGCCGTGGGGGATATCGCAGCCGAGCGCTTCGCCGCCGGCGGCAAGTTCCGTCGTGCGCAGCACGGCGCCCGCAGCGTCGAACTCCACCAGCCCCAGGCGGCCGCGCAGCACCACCATGGTTTCGTCCTTGTGCGGATCGTTGTGGCGATGGGGCGCGATATAGCTGCCCGGCTCGATCGCGTTGAGCAGACGATGTGCGACGAAATCGTCGCTCGGATGGAAATTGCGGTTCTTGCGCCGCCGCGGCGAGGCGACCGCCTCGCCGCTGACCTCGTTGAGCAAGGCGCGGTCGATCAGTCGGATCATGCGTAGACCACCTTCACATTGTCGGGCGACAGCCATTCCTGTAGCGAGGCGATAAGGGCGTCGTCGAGACGCACCCGCCAGGCATCGGAGAGGCTCATCTCGGCTTGCGCATCGCCGTTGCGGTAAGCCACGCGCACCGGGCACGGGCCGTCGCGGAACGGCGCCAGCAGCGCCTGCAGGCGCTTGGCGTCGGCCTGTCCGTTCATCGCCAGACGCAACTGGCGGGCGAAGCGGCCGCGTGCCTCGCCCAGCGTCAGCAGCTTGTCGGCAGTGACGCGCAGGCCGCCGGTGAACGCGTCGTCCTGCACCTTGCCCTCGACGAACAGAATCTCGTCTTCCTTGATCTTGGCCCGCTCGGCGTCCCACAGCTCGTTGAACACGGTGACTTCGACCTGCGCCGTCGTATCGTCGAGCATAACGATGGCCATCTTGCCGCGACGGGTCATCTGCGTGCGGGTGGACAACACCATGCCGGCCAGCAGCGTCAGATCCTTCTGCGCCGCGAGCTGGGCCAGATTGCGTTTGACGAAGGTGCCCACTTCGGCGCGGTAGGCGTTGTAAGGGTGGCCGGAAAGGAAGAAGCCGAGCGCCTGCTTTTCGTTGAGCAACTGCTCGCGTTCGCTCCAGCGCGGCACCTCGACGTAATGCAGCGTGGCACCACCGCTGGCTTCGCCCATATCGAACAGGCCGCTCTGCATGGCGTGGCGTTCGGCCTGCTCCGCCGCCTCCAGCGCGACACCAACCGAGGCCAGCAGCTTGGCGCGATGATCGTCCACGCCGTCGAAGGCGCCGGCACGGATCAGCGATTCGATGACACGGCGATTCACCACACGCTTGTCGAGTCGCCGGCAGAAGTCGAACAGATCCTTGAACGGTCCACCCTCCTCGCGCGCCTTGAGAATGCAGCCCAGCGCCGACTCGCCGGTGCCCTTGATGGCGCCGAGGCCGTAGCGGATGGTCTTGCCGTCCACCGGCATGAAGCGCACGCCGCCGCTGTTGATGTCCGGCGCCAGGAAGGTGAGGCCGCTCTGCTTGCCGTCGTTGAAGAAGAACTGCACCTTGTCCGTATCGGCCATTTCCGAGGACAGGGTGGCGGCCATGAAACTCGCCGGATGGTGGCACTTCAGCCACGCCGTCTGGTAGGCGACCAACGAATAGGCGGCAGCGTGCGACTTGTTGAAACCGTAACCGGCGAACTTGTCGATGTAGTCGAAGATTTCATTGGCAGTGGATTCGTCGATGCCGTTCCTGCCCGCCCCCTCGACGAAGATCGCGCGCTGCTGTGCCATTTCCTCGGGCTTCTTCTTGCCCATCGCACGCCGCAGCATGTCGGCGCCGCCAAGCGAGTAGCCGGCCACCACCTGCGCCGTCTGCATCACCTGCTCCTGGTACACCATGATGCCGTAGGTGGTGGACAGCACCTGCTCCAGCGATGGCGTCAGATAGGTCACCTTCTCGCGACCGTGCTTGCGGTTGATGAAGCTGGGGATCAGATCCATCGGACCCGGCCGGTACAGCGCGTTCAAGGCGATCAGATCCTCCAGCCGGTCGGGCCGCGCCTGCACCAGCATGTCCTTCATGCCGCGCGATTCGAACTGGAACACCGCCGTGGTGTTGGCGCTGCGGAACACCGATTCGTAGACTTGCGCATCGTCGAGCGGCAGGGTATCGAGATTCACGCCCCTGCCGTCGCCATTGCCGCTCTGCCCGCCCTCGATCTCGTTGGCGAACTTCACCGCCTCATTGAGGATGGTCAGCGTGCGCAGGCCGAGGAAGTCGAACTTCACCAGCCCGGCTTTTTCGACATCGTCCTTGTCGAACTGGCTGACCACCGACGTACTGCCGTCGGCGGCATACAGCGGGCAGAAGTCGGTCAGCTTGCCCGGCGCGATCAGCACGCCGCCGGCGTGCATGCCGACGTTGCGGGTCATGCCTTCGAGCTTGGTCGCCAGCTCCCACAGCTCGGCAATGTCCTCTTCGCCCTTCAGCCGTTCCTTGATCTGCGGTTCCTTCTCCAGCGCACCTTCCAGCGTGATACCCAATTCGTTGGGAATCAGTTTGGCGAACTGGTCGACGAAATTGAACGGCAGATCGAGCACCCGGCCGACATCGCGGATCACTGCCTTCGCCGCCATGGTGCCGAAGGTGGCGATCTGCGAGACGCAGTGGTGGCCGTACTTGTTCTTCACATAGTCGATCACCCGGTCGCGGCCTTCCTGGCAGAAGTCCACGTCGAAGTCGGGCATCGACACGCGTTCCGGATTGAGGAAGCGTTCGAACAGCAGCGCGTAGTAGAGCGGATCGAGGTCGGTGATCAGCAACGCATAGGCCACCAGCGAGCCGGCGCCGGAGCCGCGCCCCGGCCCCACCGGCACGCCGTTGTTCTTGGCCCACTGGATGAAGTCGGCGACGATCAGGAAGTAGCCGGGGAAGCCCATCTGCTGGATGGTCCTGATTTCGAATTCCAGCCGCTCCGCATAACGCGGCCGTTGCGCCTCGCGCTCGGCCGGATCGGGATAGAGCAGGCGCAGCCGCCCTTCCAGTCCGGCGCGCGATTCGTTGGCCAGATGTTCGTCGAGGGTCACCCCGTCGGGCGTCGGGAAGTCCGGCAGGAAGTTCTTGCCCAAAGTGACTGTCAGGTTGCAGCGCTTGGCGATCTCCACCGAATTTTCCAGCGCCTCGGGCAGATCGCCGAACAGTTCGGCCATCTCGGCCTGGGTCTTGAAGTATTGCTGCTCGGTAAAGTTCTTCGGCCGCCGCGTATCGCCCAGCACGTAGCCCTCGGCGATGCAGACGCGGGCCTCATGCGCCTTGAAGTCGCCGGCGTCGAGAAACTGGATCGGATGCGTCGCCACCAGCGGCAGATCGAGCCGGCCGGCCAGTTCGGCGGTGGCGTTGATCAGCGCTTCCTGCGTCGCGTCGTCACGCTCGCCGCTCGGCCGCTGCACTTCGAGGTAGAAACCGTCGGGGAACAACGCCGCCCACTGGCGCGCGCGCGCCGCCGCCAGATCCGGCTTGCCGGCCAGCAGCATCTGCCCGATGTCGCCGAGCTGCGCACCGGAGAGCGCCAGCAGCCCGCGGTTGTCGCCATCGCCCAGCGCAGCCAGGCTGATCTCGGCGCGGCCCTGGCGGCGCGGCGCAAGAAAGGCAGCGGAAAGCAGTTCGCAGAGGCGCAGATACCCAGCGCGGTTCTTCACCAGCAGCAGCGCCCGGGCGAAGGTATCGCGCCCCGGATCGCGGACGTCCTCGTCGCGGATCCACACATCGCAGCCGATCAACGGCTTGATGCCCTTGCCGCGTGCGCCGCTGTAAAACTTGACCATGCCGAACAGGTTGGCCAGATCGGTCAGCGCCAGCGCCGGCATACCGTCCGCCGCCGCCCGCTGTAGGGCATCGTCGATGCGGACGATGCCGTCGGTAATGGAGTATTCGCTGTGGAGGCGAAGATGAACGAACTGGGGAGCGGACATGGCAGGATTTTAACTGCCGGGGGAAGGGGCCGGTTCGGAGTTTTGGCGGGGAGGATGGGGGTGAAATCCCACTTTCCCGCTCCGTTCGGGAGAGCCCGTCGAGGGTTCTTCTCATTCCGTTCGCCCTGAGCCTGTCGAAGGGCAACGGCTGACTTGATTTTCCTTCACCTCGTATCGCCACCGTATGCCGAGTCCCGCCCCGGCGGGCGGATTACTTTCTTGTGATGCGACAAGAAAGTAACCAAAGAAGCGCACCCCGCCGCCCCGGCCCTGCGGGCTACCCTCGCTCCGGCCGCTTGGCCGGGCAGGCCGCTAAACTCGCTGCGCTCAGACAACGCGGCCAGAATTCCCCGGCCAGGGTTGGACAAGCGTTTCGTGTCGAGTTCAGGCCCGCAGGCAGACTGCCGCGAGAACCGTGGTCTGTCCCCTATTATTTGTCCTAAAGAGAAACATCCCGATTTGCACCACAGCGACAAATACCAGAAAGAGCGATAACGCGATGAGCATGCTAACGCGTGAGACAGTGCTCTCTGGAAGGTTGGCTAGCAACCACTCAAAAACGCCCTCGTTCCCGTGCCACTCAAGCACGGCCTTCCAGTCTTCAGATATGTCGCCGACCATTAAACCGGCGACAAGGCTCGCGACTGCGAATCCGAGAGATAAGCCAACAACCAGCCTAAAACGGTTCTTCAGCGTCATGCTTACCTCGTTGCCCAACGTAAAGGTCACCGGCGGAGCGCCGCAGGCGCGGAGTCCGCGTGAACCGACGGGTTGGGCCTTAAAAGCACCTTGCGCCCTCCGTTTTGTATCCGACAATAATACGGTCGGCATTAAATTCCCAATGGACGATGCAATCTCTGCGCTCGGGGCTTACATAAACGTGGTTTCCATTTTCCAAAACGTAGAACTTCGCTTGCCAGTTAATACTCGACGCGTAACCGGCGCTGCGCGGCTTTATCGCGCAGCGTCCAGCGACCGAAGGGAGCGAGGTTCAGCGCCATGTTATGCACTTAGAAACTGGCATATGCCTTAAGAACACTTTGGCCAAGAATTCTTGCAGTGGCGAGGTAAAGAAATTGTTTTGGCTGGGTATTCAAAAACTCACTCATTAGCCACTGCTCCTTATCGGAGAATATTTCATCAAACATGTATGGATGGTAACGAGTAATCGAGCCGAGATAGAACATTGCCATGTAGATAATCGACTCTTGGCTATATCTTCCGACTGGAGAGTTCGACAAATACATCGTGTACCCACTACTGCCGATGAAATACCAAATTCCTTTGCTTTGAATTGCTGAACTTAGAGAAGCGTAGTCTTTACGTGTTGGTGAATACGACAGCATTGCCACCTTCTCGGTGTAGTAGATGCTTTCGTCTTCCTGTGTAATTGCATAACCACGGGCTGTAAGTGATGGCAGATCAGCGGCAGGGCACTGCAACTCAGCCTTGAAAACTAACTCTCGGCCGTTTTTATAGAGCTTCTGACTCTTAAGCCGATAGAACACCTCGGGTTGGTTATAGATTTCAGAGTACGCCCGGTGCACGCCTACGCAGTGATTCAGCAGCTCACGAACATTAATGACAATATCGCCGGTTGATATATTCGGGTCAAACACCGAGACTAATTCATGAGCAACTTGAACGATATTTGTCTTCTGTTTTTGCTTTGTGATCGTGGAATGAGCGAATTTGTGGTTGTGGTTTTCGGTCATCCCGTGCATGTACATTTTGCGGGGGCCATGCCTACCTGAAAGATTGATGATGATCTTCGATAGATTAAGAAATGAGTAGTAGTAGAGAAGGGGTTGGCTTTTTACCGGGCTAGCTTCCGCTGTGACGTAGAAATGCTTTGCTTGTTCAAGAAGCGACTTTAGGAAATCTTCTTCCTTTCGGTCTTTGCTGGCCTTCTTGATGACGTAATCCCAGAATGCCCAGATGTCAGAAATGACCAGCTTTTCATTCTTCCCAAGGCTCACCAGCGACGATGGCCGTGAAAAGAGTGGAAAGCCATACTTCATCTCTATCTCAGTCAACTAGAAGCCTCCATACTCAGTGCATAACGTGAAGTTGAGGCGCCTGCGCGGCTTTTCGCGCAGGTCGCCTCGAACGCAGGGTTAGCCCTCGGTTGGCAATGACGTTTCAAGAACGTGACAGAAGTCATTGCAGCCGAACTCAATGGAACGGAATAGGCGATCTACCGCTGCATCGTAGCCCCAGACGCAGAGGTAAGCGATGATGACCCCAAAGAACAGGAAAGCCGAAGTAAAAACAAATGACATGAATTCACTTGGGGTGGACATTGAGTGCTCAAATCCTTTCGAATACGCATAAGTGAAACCAGCCCACAAGAGGCCGACCAGCCCTTTGAGGAGGTTCACGCGGGAGCGACAACGATCTTCGAACGGCTTGATAGATTTCTTCAGTAGGTCGATGTCTTTGACGCGCGTGAAGCCATGAGATTGAAGGTGTTGGACGACAAACTCAACGGTTTCCTGCGTAACACCGCTGTGACCGTAAATGCTCGGCATAGGGAAGACGACGAGAAAGAGCGGAACGATCATAGTTGCAAGCATGATGCCGTCTGCGATTTCCGTCTTTGCGACACCGGCGTTGTTGACAAACCAAGCGCCTATCATCATGAACGCGAATGACAGGAAAGCCCAAGCAAATGCACCACTCAGCTTTTCGTCGATTCCCATCTTCAAAAATTTTGTCGGGAGCCATATAAGACGCTTGACGTACCCAAAGACAGGGACGGTGCTGTCGGTTTCCTGTACCAGATGAGCCTCAACGGCTCGAACAATCATATTGGACTCGGCAAATATAGGCATGGCATCAAGAGGGCTAACGACGCTGTAGAAAAAGTCTATTCATCCGCGCACTTTGCCGTGAACCAAATGGAATAACAAGAGTCCAACGGGGAATTTCTGGAGCATCCCCATGGCACGCTACAAGCACATCGACACC
>JALNXH010000038.1 GCA_023230455.1 Rhodocyclaceae bacterium
CGCACAGCTTGCCCTGGCTGAACGGACAGTCCGGGTCGCCGCGCACTTCGGTCACCACTCCGTTCACCCGGTGCGCCAGCATTCCGCAGGTCGCCGCCGGACAGCCGTAGCAGGTGGTCTTCAACCACTGATCTTCCTTGGCGCCGACCTTGGCCGGAGAGTTCACGCTCGTGTCCCGTGCATTCATATTTCCTCCAAAGCAATCGAGTAGCTCCTGAAGCAGCGCTCTCGATGTTCGCAATGTCGCCAACCTATTGACGACGAATGCATAATTTGTCTTTTTCCTGCACCCGACGGCTCAAGATGCGGATTCCATCTGCTGAAATCGGCGACGTCATCACCGCCACTATTCAGCGGAGCAAGCTTACGCTTTCGGCCACCACAAATCAACCCATGTTCATTTGCAAAAAAACGGGAAGACGCCTCCATATAAAAATAAAATATTGTTTATATACATCATGTTAAAAATAAACGCATCGCCAAAATCGATAGAAACAAAGCTCGCTAAATTTCAGGAAACAATCGCTATAAGAACCATACTCACTACAAAGCAATCAAGGCTCGATATGGCATTCAAAAATCGAACATGCCAAGTAGAGACTACAGCCCACCCAGCCACCCCACGCAAACTCAAATTCAGACATCAATTCCGACAAACGAATGGGCCGACGAGCCTCCACAGGCCGCCAGCAATGGCGAGTCATGCGCTATGATCGCCGCCATGATTGACCGCTCATCGGCCTCCAGCCCCAGTAACCACCCCCGTCTGCTGATCGTCGACGACGACCCGTTAATAGCCGACACCCTGGCTTACATCCTGACAGCCGATTTCCGCGTCACCACGACGGCGTCGCGACAGGAAGCGGTGGATGCGCTGCGTGCAATGGACGCACCTCCCGATCTGGCCTTGGTCGATCTGGGTCTGCCACCGACAACCCATCGCCCCGACGAAGGCTATGCCCTGATCGGCGAATTGCTTGCCCACGTGCCCGCAATAAAGATTTTCGTCCTCTCCGGACAAAACGAAAAAGCCAACGCGCGCCATGCGCGAGCCTTGGGCGCCACGGATTTCATCGCCAAACCGGCCGATCCCGCGCAACTTCGCCGCACGCTGCTCCAGGCGTTGACCTTCAAGGTAGCAGATGCACCGGCGCCACTCAGAGCGGCCAGCGGCATCGTCGGTGAAAGTTTCCCGATCCAGAAATTACGCGCGCAGATCAGGCAATATGCCGACTCGCCATTTCCCGTGCTGATCGAAGGAGAATCCGGCAGCGGCAAGGAAGTGATTGCGGGCGCCCTGCATGAACTCTCGAAACGCGCTGGATGCCCTTATCTGGCGCTGAATTGCGCTGCGATTTCCCCTACCCTCGTAGAACCCACTCTGTTCGGCTACGCCAAGGGTGCCTTTACCGGCGCAACCAACGCCAAATCCGGCTATTTCGAGGATGCGGCCGATGGCACCCTGTTTCTCGATGAAATAGGTGAGCTTCCGCTGGAACTCCAGGCCAAGCTCCTGCGTGTACTGGAGAATGGCGAGTTTCAACGCGTCGGCGAAACCCAGACAAAAGTAAGCCGGGCCCGAGTGATCGCCGCCACCAACCGCGATCTGCGCCGCGAAGTCAAGGAAGGCCGTTTCCGCGGCGACCTGTATCACCGCGTTTCGGTGTTTTCCGTCAATGCACCGCCCTTGCGCGAGATGGGCACGGATCGCCTGCTGCTGCTAAATCACTTCCGCAACTACTACGCCGCCCAGACGACCTCGCAGCCTTTTTCTCTAGCAACCGAAGCCCAGCAGCGCTGGCTGGAGTACTGTTTCCCCGGCAACGTCCGGGAACTACGCAACATCGTCATCAGGCTGATTGCCAAGCATCCAGGGGAGATGGTCGACGCAACCCAGCTCGAAGCCGAGTTCGACACCGCAGCCCAGCCCGCTTCGCTCAGAACCGACGGCGAAGCCGATGACTTGCATGTCTTGGCACTCAAGGAACTTCAAGTCAATCCCAACTTCAACCTCGACGATACCCTGCGCCGCTGGGAACGTGCCTATATAGAAGCAGCACAACAGCTAGCGCAGGGCAACGTCAGCCAGACCGCACGCCTGCTCGGCATCCACCGCACGACACTTTACAACCGCATGGAAGTGCTGACCCGGGGCCGCACAGGCTCCCCACTCGACAAGTGAGCGCTATGTATCTGGATCATTTCGGCCTCAGCGAACCACCGTTCCGCATCACCCCGCATACCGACTTCTTCTTTTCCGGCGCCAAGCGGGGGGCCACTTTGGACGCCCTGCTTTACGCCATCACGCATGACGAAGGGATCGTCAAGGTCAGCGGCGAAGTCGGCAGCGGCAAGACCATGCTCTGTCGGGTTTTGATGGAGCGCCTGCCATCCAACGTATCCATCGTCTATCTGGCCAACCCCTCACTATCCCGCGACGACATCCTGTATGCGATTGCCGACGAATTGCAACTCCGCCTCCCCGAGCAGGCCCGACCCAGCACACTCATCCGCGCGCTCTACGATCAGCTGATCAACCTTTACGGCCAGGGCCGCCGAGTTGTGATCCTGATTGACGAAGCCCACGCCATGCCGAGCGAAACACTCGAAGAAGTGCGCCTGCTATCCAATCTTGAGTCGAGCCGGCACAAGCTTCTGCAACTGGTGCTATTCGGACAGCCGGAACTCAACGACGTCCTCGGTCGACCCGACATGCGCCAGCTCAAGGAGCGCATCACCCATAATTTTCAACTCGAACCGCTGGTCCGCGATGACGTCGCCGAATATCTGGAATTCCGCATGCGCGCCGCCGGCTACCGCGGCCCCAATGTTTTCAGCCCACAGGCAACGCGACTGATCGCCGAAGCATCGGAAGGACTGACCCGCCGCATCAACATCCTGGCCGACAAATCTCTGTTGGCGGCCTTTTCAGATGCGACCCATCAGATCACCGCCAAGCAGGTGCGCGCCGCGATTCGCGACAGCGAATTCAGTGCCAACGTCAAGACGAACATCACCCACCCGGTGCATCTGGGGGCCGTCACCAAGTCCGCCCTACTGATGGCAGGAGGAGCCGCCATCGGCATCCTCGCGGCGCTACTCTTGCTGGACCCGACGCAAGCTCCCAGTCCAGCAGCCCACCCGGCCGCCGCACCGACGCCGACAATCTCCTCGCCGGCGATTGCAGCAGCCGCGCCCATTCCCATTGCATCTGCAATCCCCCCTGCCGCTTCGCCGACAACGACAAAATCCGCGACTGATCGCTATCTCGAAGCCGGAAGGGTCTGGCTCGAACAAGCCGACGACGAACGCTGGTTCATTCAGTTGCTAGCGGCCGACGCCGACGAGCAGTCACGGGTCGAAAGCTTCGCCCGCAAACTCCCCTCAGCGCAACTCGACGACGCCAAGATAAAGATCTATCTATCTGATTTAAGCGGGAAAATGCGTTACGGCATAATCTATGGCGACTATCAGAGTGCCACCGAAGCCAAGGCGCAGATACGTCGCTTTCCAGCTTGGCTACAAACTCAACGTCCGTTCCCCCGTCCGGTCAGACAGTTGCGTTAACACATCCGCATATCGGGCTGAAGTGGGGGTTTTACCCCGATAATCAAATAATTCATTAAGTTGCAAGCAATTTCTTAAGTGGTATCATAAGATCTATCGTACTCTGCCCGGATGAGGTAACAGCGCGTGCGCTTCCAATCACAACGCTTGATTCCTACCAGCGCGGTCATCTCGGCTTTCATTCTGTCCGGCTGTACCAGCACCCCAACTCCCAGGCCAATCTCCGATACGCATTTGCACGCCGAATCGGCGGTGGCTCGAAACGATTCCGCCGCCATTCCGGCACCGGTTCAGTCTGCTATTTCGCTCCCGCGACCGAAAGCCGCGCCGAAGACCGAAACCTATAGTGTCGTCGTCAGCAACGTCAAAGCACAGGATCTGCTCTTTGCGCTGGCCCGCGACGCCAAACTAAACGTCGACGTGCATCCCGGCATCGGCGGTACCGTCTCGTTGAATGCCATAGACCAGACCCTGCAGCAACTCCTTACCCGCATCGCCAAGCAGGTGGACATGCGCTGGGAACTCGACGGCCCCAACCTTATCGTGATGCCGGACACACCCTTCCTGCGTACCTATCCGATCGACTACGTGAACATGACGCGGGACGTCAATGTCACGATGTCGGTGAATTCGCAGGTCAGTTCCGGCGTCGCCGGTGCATCGGGCGGTGGCGCGGGAAACAGTACTGTCACCAAAATCGAGAACACTGCCAAGAACCGCTTCTGGGAAACCCTGGAAAAGAACATCAAAGATCTCCTGCGCGAGACCGACAAAATCTTACCGGAAGGCTCCAGCGAGACGGTCATCGAACGTTCGGATCAGCAGACCGCCACGGGGACACAAACGACGACCGGCAAGGGCGGCACTGTCACGCAAACAGCCACCGGCGACAGAAACAGCGCCAGCGCTCAGCAGGAAGGAATGACCGTTGTACGCCGGACGACCTTCCGCGAGGCGGCGTCGGTCATAGTCAACCCGGAGAACGGCGTTGTCACGGTCCGCGCCACCTCGCGCCAGCATGAGAAAGTACAGGAATTCCTCGACAACGTAATGAACAGCGCACGGCGTCAGGTGATGATCGAAGCAACCATCGTTCAGGTGAATTTGAGCGATGGCTATCAGCAAGGGATCGACTGGTCGCGCCTCAGGGCAGACGGTAGCGGATTCGGGCTCCAGCTCCCAACGTTGAGTTCCAGTCCCACCGACATCAAGCCGTTTGTCATTTCACGTACGGACAATTCAAACCCGTTGAACCTGACTTTGGATTTGAAACTACTAGAAAGCTTCGGGACAGTAAACGTATTGTCCAGTCCCAGGCTTTCAGTTCTCAACAATCAGACTGCCGTATTGAAGGTTGTTGAGAATTACGTCTATTTCACAGTCAAATCCGATGCAACGGCTGGACAAACGGGTAGTGCAGTAGTTGCCTTCACTACGACACCTCAAACCGTATCGGTCGGGCTCGTGATGTCCGTAACGCCGCAAATTGGCTCAAACGGATCGATCATCCTCAATGTGCGGCCTTCGATTTCCAGCATTTCCGGCTTTCAGATTGATCCCAATCCTGACTTGAAGACTATAGAAAACAAGGTTCCTCAAATTCAGACGCGGGAAATCGAGTCCATCATGCGCATCCAAAATGGCGAAATTGCCGTCTTGGGGGGGTTGATGGAAGAACGCAGCGATTACAAAACCGGACGCGTTCCTGGCGCAAGCGCCGTACCGCTTGTAGGAGAGTTGTTTTCCAGCCGCAACAACTCGACGACGAAATCCGAACTTGTCATTTTCTTGCGGCCGGTCATCGTGCGCGATCCGGGCATCGATGGCGATTACCACACGTTGAAAGCGTCGTTGCCTGCGCAAAACTTCCATCACCCCCCGCCACATGCCAAGATATTTTCCGGGACTGGGGGCAACGAACTACCCTCAGGGATCCGCCCATGAGCCTGCTGATGGAGGCGCTGAAAAAGGCGGAAGCCGCCAAGCGTCGCTCCCAGACTGAGCCCTCCCTGCCCGAGGACGGCACGACGCTCGAGTTGGCGCCGCTCGGCGCATTTCCTCCTGCCGCCGCCGAACCGCCTCCACCGGCAGCGACCTCGCTCCCGGCATTGCCCTCCGATCTGGAGATTCTCGATGCCGAATTTCTCCATAGCGCACCGCCGCCGCGTCGTATCGAAAAATCTCCGCCGGCCCCCGAGATAAAGTCGGCGACAGTCGAGCCGCAGAAGATTCCCGTGCCGGAGATTCCCTACGAACCAAGGGAAATGCGCGGTATCCCACCGCAACCGTTTCAGCCGCGCGCTACAGCGCCGAAACCCGAGGCGAAAGCCTCGGAACAGGAGGCGGTGCAGAATCTGTTCGACGCCAAGCACACCGCAGCGCCCGTGCGAAAAAACCTCATCGTTGCCATAGGACTCTTCAGTCTGATTGCCGCAGTCGGCATCGGCATCTATTTCTGGCTGCAACTTCAGCCGAAATCATCCTTGACGCTGGCGGCACGCAACGCCCCACTGCGGCAAACGATCGCCCAACCGCAACCGCCTCCGCCTGTCGCAGCACTGCCGGTCGTAGAACCGCAGCCCGAGACGGAGGAACCGGAACAAGCGGACGCGAAACCGGCAAAGCAGACTACCGTGGTCGTCGAACCGGCGCCCGCGCCGGCCGTCCCGATCCGCGTAACTACGACCAAATTCAAACTCGATCCGGCCCTCGACAAAGGTTACAACGCCTTGCAGCAAGGCGATTGGGCGACGGCGCTCAGCGCCTACGAGGCCGCTCTGAAGAACGACTCGGCCAACATCGATGCCCTGCATGGAATGGCCGTCGTCAACCTGCGCCTGGGCAAGAGCGCCGAAGCCGACTTGTACTTCCAGCGTGCGCTGGAATCCGATCCGAAAGACAGCTTGGCGATCGCCGGCCTCGCCAATCTGCGCGGGCAATCGAGCAGCGCACAGACAGAAAGCCGTCTAAAGGGCATATTGGCGGACCAACCGAGCAACGCCGCAGTAAATTTCGCGCTGGGTAATCTCTATGCTCAACAAAACCGCTGGGGCGACGCTCAGCAGGCATATTTCCGGGCAATGGACGGCGATCCCGAAAATTCCGACTTCCTGTTCAACCTCGCCGTTGCGCTCGACCATCTGCACCAGGTCAAACCGGCCGCACAGTATTACGCCCGCGCCCTTGACGCTGCGAAAAAGCGCCCAGGCGGTTTCGATCCGGCGCAGGCATCGGAAAGACTGAAAAAATTGCAGCCATAAGCTATTCGGCGTCGAAGCAATTGCCCATAATGAACGCCGAATGAACGCGCCCAACTCCCTTAGACGGCCGATCGGCCAGATCCTGATTGCGCAAGGCGTAATCAGCGAGGATCAGTTGCGCATCGCGCTGTTGGAACAGATGAAGTCCAACCAGCCGGTGGGCAAGCTGCTGGTGTCGCTGGGCTTTGTTTCCGAAGCCACCCTGCGCGATGCGCTCGGTGAATCTCTGGGTCACGTGTCGGTCGACTTGTCCCACGCCATCATCGACGCCAGCGCCCTGCGCCTAGTGCCGCGCGAACTGGCCAAACGCCACGGTCTGCTGCCACTCGACTACAACGTCGAAGCCCGCCGACTGACCATTGCCATCGCCGACCCGAACGACATCGTCGCCCTCGACAAGCTGCGGGCGCTCGCCACCCATGAACTAACGATCGAAACCCTGCTCGCCGGTGAGCAGGAAATTTCCCGTGCCATCGACCAATACTACGGCCATGAACTGTCGATCGACGGCATCCTGCATGAGATCGAAACCGGCGAAATCGATTTCCGCTCGCTGGCCGCCTCACTCGACGAGTACAGCCAGCCGGTGGTGCGCCTGGTTGATGCGCTGCTCACCGACGCAGTCAAGCGCGAAGCATCGGACATCCACTTCGAACCGGAAGCCAGCTTCTTGCGCATCCGCTACCGGGTGGACGGCATCCTGCGCCAGATTCGGGCACTGCACAAATCCTATTGGGCCGCGATGGCCGTGCGCCTCAAGGTGATTGCCGGCATGAACATCGCCGAGACCCGCGCACCGCAGGACGGCCGGATATCGCTGAACATCAGCGGCCGCTCAATCGACTTCCGCGTCGCTGCGCAGCCGACCATCCACGGCGAAAACATCGTCCTGCGTATCCTCGACCGCCAACGCGGGATCGTCCCACTCGACAAACTCGGGCTCGACGACCTTCAGTTCGACATGCTGCGACTGATGATCGCCCGTCCCGAAGGCATCATCCTCGTCACCGGCCCCACCGGCAGTGGAAAAACCACCACCCTGTATTCGGTCCTCAACCACATCAACGAGGAAGGGGTCAACATCATGACCCTCGAAGATCCGGTGGAATACCCGATGGCAATGATCAGGCAAACGTCGATCGCCGAAACCGCGAAGCTCGACTTCGCCAACGGTATTCGCTCGATGATGCGCCAGGATCCGGACGTGATCCTGGTCGGCGAAGTACGCGATGCCGAAACTGCGGAAATGGCTTTCCGTGCAGCCATGACCGGCCATCAAGTATTCAGCACGCTGCACACCAATTCGGCCATCGGCGCAATCCCGCGGCTGCTCGACATCGGCATCCTGCCCGACATCATGGCCGGCAACATCATCGGCGTCGTCGCCCAGCGGCTGGTGCGCAAGCTCTGCATACATTGCCGCAAACCGCACCCTGCCGAACCTCATGAGCGCCGGCTGCTCGGCGTCGGCCCACAACAATCGGCACCGGTGCTATACCGCTCCGCCGGCTGCGAGGCCTGCGAATTCCAGGGCTATCGCGGTCGCATCGCGATCATGGAATTGCTGCGCATGGACGGCGACCTCGACGAACTGATCGCCCGCCGCGGGACTGCGCGGGAAATCCGCACCGCGGCGATTGCGAAGGGCTTCCGCCCCCTCGCCGAAGATGGCCTGCGCCGGGTACTCGACGGTTCGACCTCTCTTGACGAGGTGGCGCGCGTGATCGATCTTACCGAGCGCATGTAGGGTAGGGGCAGATGGCGCTCTATTCCTATAAAGCCATGAACGACAACGGCCGCATGGTGTACGGCCGCCTCGACGCGATCAACATGGTCGATCTCGAGATGCGCCTGAAGCGCATGAATCTCGATTTCATCAACGGCAATGCGGTACGGCAGGGCGGCATGTTGGGCAACGTCAAGGTGCCGCGGCGCGAGCTGATCAACTTCTGCTTTCATCTGGAACAACTGACCCGCGCCGGCGTGCCGATCATCGAGGGCCTCGCCGATCTGCGCGACAGCCTTGAACATCCGCGCTTTCGCGAAATCATCGCCAGCATGATCGAAAGCATCGAAGGGGGGAAAACCCTCTCGCAGGCAATGGAGGAAAATCCAAAGGTTTTCGATGAGGTGTTTACCAGCCTGATCCGTGCCGGCGAGGACACTGGCAATTTATCGGACGTTCTGAAGAACCTCAACGAAACCCTCAAGTGGCAGGACGAGTTGTCGGCGCACACCAAAAAACTGGTGATGTATCCGGCCTTCATGGGCGTGGTGGTGATCGCCGTGTTCTTTTTCATGATGATCTATCTGGTGCCCAAGATGGTCAGCTTCGTCAAGAACATGGGACAGCAAATTCCCTTCCAGACCAAGGTATTGATCGCCACGTCGGACTTCATGGTCAATTACTGGTACGTGCTGATCCTGGTTCCGGTGCTTGTCGTGATTGCAGTAAATTTCGCGATCCGCACCAACCCCGCAGCCCGCCGGCAGTTCGATGCCGCCAAGATCCGGATGCCGGTGGTCGGGGAAATTCTGCGCAAGATCATCCTTTCGCGCTTTGCCGGCGTCTTTGCCATGATGTACGGTTCGGGCATCTCGATACTCGACTCGATCAAGACCACCGAAGGCATCGTCGGCAACGTCGTCATCCGCGAAGGACTTGAAGAAGCGGGGCAACTGATCGCCGACGGACAGAACGTCACCTTGGCGTTCCAGAACGTGGGGTTATTCCCGCCGCTGGTGATCCGCATGCTACGGGTCGGAGAAAATACCGGGGCACTCGATACCGCTTTGATGAATGTCAGCTATTTTTACAATCGCGACGTCAAGGAATCGATCGAGCGGGTACAGGCCATGATCGAACCGGCCATGACCATGATCGTCGGCCTGATCCTCGGCTGGGTCATGCTCTCGGTGCTAGGACCGATCTACGACACCATCTCCAAGATCAAACTCTGAATCCAGCGATGCCCGCTCGCCGCCTGCTCCTTCTCGACGCCACCCACCTCACCGCCTATGCCTGGCGCAACGGGCACGTCGATCCGGAAGGCGAATTCGCCGCCGATCCGACCGGATTCGAGGCCTTTGGGCACTATCTCAAAAAACGCACGCGAAGCCTCTTCTATCTGCTGGCCGACGTCGCCGAAGAGGGTTTCCAAATCGACGACATTCCCTACGTTACGGGGAGCGACAGAACCGCGCTGTTGAAACGCAGGCTTGGGCAGTATTACTACGGTACGCCCTATGCCGCATCGATCTCCCTCGGCCGAGAAAAAACCGGCCGCCGCGACGAAAAGGTGCTGTTCACTGCGTTGACACGGCCGCCCCATGTCGACCCATGGATGGCTGCGTTAAGCGAAGCCGGCGCGCAGCTCGCCGGCTTGTACTCGATGCCGCTGGTGGTGGCCAAGCTGTTCGGCAATACGCCGGAACTGAGCGAAGGGCGCCGACTGCTGCTGACCCTCGGCCGTGGCGGCCTGCGCCAAACGTTCTTCGACAACGGTCATTTCCGTTTTTCCCGCCTGACCTCGCTGGCGACCGGTTCGGCCGAAGAGTATGCCGTCGCCTGCACTGTCGAATCGGAAAAAATCTATCAGTACCTGGTCGGCCAACGCCTGATCGAACGCGGTACGCGACTCGACTCGACCATCCTGATCGATCCGGGGCTGATCGACGAATTTCGGCGCCGCTGCAACGACACTGCGGATCTCAGTTTCCATTTTCTCGATTTGAACGAAGCGGCACGAAAGCATGGGCTGAAAAGCCAGCCAGCGCACAAATTTCTCAGCGACTGGCTGTTTCTTCACAGCGTTGTCCGCCGGTCTCCCGGGCACCAGCTGGCCCCCGAGGATGCGTTGCGCCACTATCGCATCTGGCAGCTCAAAACGGGGATCAACACCGCCGCCATGATCGGCTTTGCAGCATGCGCGGTGCTCTCCTTGAAATACGCCATCGATATTTACTCGCTGGAAAGCCGCAGTGCGCAGATACGCGCGGAAACTACAGCCGATACCCAGCGTTACGAATCGATGCTGAAGACCCTGCCGCCGATTCCGCTACGGGTCGACGCGCTGCGCGGTCTGATCGGGCGCTTCGACGAAATGGAGAAACGCTCACCGCAGATCGCAGATACCTATCGGCGCATCAGCCGGGCGCTGGATACAACGCCCGAAGTCGAACTACAGCGCATCGACTGGTCATTGTCGCAAAAGCCGGAAGGCGCTGCGAACCCCGCCCATCCGGGCGCCTATTTCGCCCTTGCCGACATCCAGGCTCAGCTACCGCTAGCCATGCTCAGCGACCACCGTGGCATGCTCAATGCCGTAAATCGGTTTACCGCAGAACTAAGCAAGGATCCGGCCCTGGACGTCAAGGTCGTACGCATGCCTTTCGATACCGAATCGGGCAAAACCATCCGCAGTTCAGGTGATGCACCGGCCGCACAACAGGATCCGCCGGGGTTTGCGGTACACATCGTGCAGAGGATCTTCTGATCATGGCGGCCCTCGCTTCCGTCGATCTCAAACGCCTGCGCTGGAATCTGGTGTTGCTCGCACTGATGCTCTCCATTGGCGGAGTGATGCTCAGCTTCGCAATACGCGAAGAAAAAACCGCCCTGCAAACGCAACGCCGCATCGAGGCCGCACGCAGCGAAATCCGCAACAAACTCGCACGCGCACAGGAAGAGGAGCAGGAACTGCGGGACAAGATCGCCCAGTACAACCGGCTCCAGGCAAAAGGCATCATCGGCCAGGAACACCGTCTCGAATGGGTGGAAGCCTTGCGCGCAATCAAGCTGGAACGCCGACTGATCGATCTGCAATACGAGCTTGCACCGCAAAAACCGTTCGACGCCACTCCTGGCAGCGTCGCGGAGTTCGAGTTCATGAACAGCCCGCTGAAAATGCAGATGCTGCTGCTCCACGAGGGCGATCTGCTGCACTTCATTTCCGATATCCGCGCCAAACCGCAAGCCTATACGCGGGTACGCCGCTGCTCGATACAGCGCGCAACCGTAAGCACCCGGGAAAGTGGCCCGACGCCGCAATTGCGAGCGGATTGCGAAATCGACTGGATCACGATCCGGGAGAAGCGATGAAAAAGACCATCGCCGTCGTCGCGCTGCTGTATTCGGCGCTACCGCCCGCCCTCGCTGCCGACGATATCGAAATCGGGCGACTGTTCTTCACCCCCGAACGCAGAGCAAACCTCGACCGCCAGCGCCAACTCAACATACAGGAAACCCAAACCCTCGAAGGCAGTACGATGAGCCTCGACGGCATCGTTCGTCGCAGTGGCGGCAAACAGACGGTCTGGGTCAACGGTCGGGCACAGAACGATACCGGGACGACTGGAGTGGTCGTCGGCAGTCGCGGCGCGAGGCCGGGGGAAGCCGTGCTCAGCGCCGGCGGCGAGGCGCCGGCAGAACTCAAGGTCGGCGAAAGCATCAACCGGGCGACGCGGGAACGGAACGACAAACTTGGAGGCGGTCGGGTAACCGTTGCCAAGCCCGCTCTCCGTCCGTGATCCGGCGGATTTATGCTCCCCATCCGCTTCCCGCGAAGGCTCCGGCAGGGTGGTTATGCGCTGATCATGATGCTGGTCGTACTGATTGTCGGCAGCCTGTATTCGCTGGCGAACCGAATGGACCAGATTTCGCAACGCTGGGGACAGAATGCGGCAACCACACAAGCCCTGGCGACGGCCAAGGAAGCCCTGCTCGCATACGCGCTCACCTATCGGGATACCCACAGCGACGAAGTCCCCGGATACCTGATTTGCCCCGACGTCGATGGCGATGGCAGCGCCGACACGTGCGGCGCCCAGGATGAAACCGTCGTCGGCTTGCTGCCCTACAAGACGCTGGGGCTTTCCGACCTGCGCGATTCGGACGGCAACTGCCTTTGGTATGCGGTCTCCGGCAACTACAAGAACAATCCGAAAAGCGCCGCTCCACTCAACTGGGACACGCGTGGCTTGATCAAGATATTCGATACCGACGGTGCCACAGCCCTGGCCGACCCATCCAGCGACAGCGGAGGAGGTGCGGCGGCCGTCGTTTTCGCGACCGGACTGCCGCTCACCGACCGCAGCAGCTCGCAGGACAGCTCGAAAGTCTGCGGCATTGCGTCCAGCGCCTTCTGGGCGGCCTATCTGGAATCTGCAACATTCGATGCGTCCGGGCAGAGCACCGCCTCCCCGCTGCTGATTCAGCGCGGCACGCGTGACAGCACGACGAACAACGACGAGTTAGTGTGGCTGACCCCACAGGACATCTTCGAGCGCATCAGGAAGAGGAACGACAAGGGCGGCATCAACGGCCTCAGCGATGTCGTCAAGCAGGCGCTGGAAAAGCTCGTTATGGCCGATCTCAGCACCGGAACGGCGCCGGGCGCCAATACCGTACCGACGAATACCGTAACCGCACCCGATACTCCGGCCTATGCCGGCAAGGTCGGCGAACTTCCGTCAGCCCTGAGCGTCGGCACGACCTACAGTACCTATCTGAGCAACTGGAAGGAGCAGTACCGCTATGCCGTCTGCGACAATCTCTGCGGCCACTGCATGACCGTGGGTGGAGAAAACTGCAACGGCGCCCTGTTCTTCGGCGCCGAGCACGCCACCGGCGGCCCCCGCCCCGCTCACCCTTCGTCGCTCCAGGATCTTTTCGAAACCGATGGCACGACGGTGAACGACGGCAAAGGCGCCCTCTCTCTGCTGGCAAGGACGGCAGCGGTTTTTACCGGAGCGTCCACCTACAGCAGCGGCGCCGCCGACATCGGCATTTGCCTGGTACCGAAGAGCCAAACCCTGAGCTTTTCCTGCAACCTCGGCAATTTCCAAGATATCGCCCCGGATTTCGGCGGCGGACGGACATTGATCAGCCGCAGCGGAACGGCGCTCACCCTGGGCCAACCCTATAACGGCACGGCGCCGTCCTTCACTGCGAATCTCTTCGGCTGCACCTGGTCGGACGACACCCTGGCATTCGGCAGCGGCATCCGGGTGTATTTTAATTTTGCCATCAGCGATACCGGTGACGGCTTCACCTTCGCCCTGATCGACGCCGCCCAGCACGCCAGCGGAACGGCCCCTTGCGGCCGGACCGGCGGCCGCCTGGGGTACGCGGGCAACAATGGCGTCAGCACGCCGATCAAGCCGCCGAAGATCGGTCTCGAGTTCGACACCCGATCATCTATCGACGCCGACGGCACCGGAACCTTCGGCGACCCCAGCGGAGCCAAACATGCCGCCATCGTTTTCTGGGGCGCCGGCAACAGCGCCGCCAGCGACGACGACAACACCCATGGCCAGGCGGCGGACAGCAGCAGCTATCCGTCCAACCCGTCCAACCGCAATGCCGTTCCGTCGTCCACCGGCGTTTCCACCGACATGGCCAGCACCTTCACCGGCACGGCCCATGTCCGGCTGGACATCATCCGCAGCTACGACAGCGCGACAAAAGTCGGCACCTATACGATCTATGCCTGGATCAGCAATACCACCGACGCCGACGTGCAGGACGACATGCGCGACATCACGATCGACTTCAAGACCACCGACTCCGGGAAATCGGGGGGCACACTGGAAACGCCGACGGTCTACCTCGAAAACATCGCCACCCAGAACCTACCCGATGCCAGCGGATCGGAAGCGCTGCAAAATATCCGCATCGGTTTCACCAATTCTCAAAGCGGCGTCCGGGATCAGGAAATCGTCGTCAGCGACCTGATCGCCCGTACCCGTTGAGCCCCCCTTCATGACCACACTCCAGCGCACCCGACACGCCCTAAAAGGATTCTCCCTGACCGAAATGGCAGTCGTACTGGTCATCGTCGCCCTGTTGATCGGCGGCTTGATCATTCCGTTCGGTATGCAGCAGGACCTGCGGGCCGAACGGGAAACCCAGATCCAACTCACCGAAATCAAGGAAGCCCTGCTCGGTTTTGCCGCCGCCAGCGGCCGGCTGCCCTGTCCCGCAACCACCACCAGCGTCGGACAGGAATCGACCACCAGCACATCGCCGACCGTCGTTTGCACGTCCGCTTACGGCTATCTTCCAGCCGCCGCGCTGGGCATCTCGAACATAAATTCCAGCGGCCTTACGCTCGATGGCTGGCACCAGCCGATCCGCTATGCCGTTATCTCCAAAACGATCAACGGACAAGGCGAGGTCTTCACCACCGCAGGCGGGATCAAGGCCGCCACGATGACCAATGTAGCGAATACAACGCCTCTGTTCAGCATCTGTACAGGCAGTACGGCTATCACCAGTCCGGGCACCGGCAGCGCCGCCTGTACCACCGCAGGCAAGCTGACCGACCGGGCCGTTGCCGTGATCTGGTCCACGGGAAAGAACACCGAAACCGGCGGTACCGATGCCGACGAATCGCAAAACCCCAATCCGGCAACCACGGTCACCGCGGACCCGGCATTCGTCTATCATGAGCCAGCACCTGACACGGCCAGCGGCGGCGAATTCGACGACCAGGTCGTCTGGATCGCCACCAATGTCCTTTTCAACCGCATGATCGCCGCCGGCCAGCTACCTTGACCCTGCGCCCCGCTTCCTGAGAAACTCCGACCCAATCCGTTTCTTCTCCACCCCATGACCACGGACACCCAAGCCGCGAACCACCCCGGATTCATCGACCGGTTGCGCAGCGCCGGCATCGAACCCGGCGACGGCGAGCAGTTGCGGCTTGCCAAGTCGCTGCTGGTGTTTGCCACCGGACTGGTCAGCACGATGTCGATGCTCTGGCTAGCCATCTATTGGCTGCTCGGGCCACGGCTGTCGTCGACCTATCCGTTCGCTTTCGAATTGCTGCTGGCCGGCAACCTGCTGCTCTACATCAAGACGCGCAATTTCGATTTTTTTCGCGTCACCCAGATTGGGCTGTTTCTCTTCGTGCCCTTTGCAGTGCAGTGGAGCATAGGCAATTTCATTTCCGCCAGCGGCGTCATCCTCTGGGGCCTGCTGGCGCCGGTCGGTGCGCTGATCATCTTCGGCATCGGCGGTTCGATGGCGTGGTTCCTCGCCTGGATTTTCCTGACGGCGCTCTCCGGTGCATTCGACTATTACCTAGCAGACATGCTGCCGAAGCAGGTGGTACCGATACGAACCAGCGTGGTCTTTTTCGCACTCAACTTCATCGCTGTGTCGAGCCTGATCTACATCCTGTTGCGGCATGCGATCGGCGAACAGAACAAGATCAAGCAAAAGCTCGTAGAAGCCCATTCCCAGCTTCAGGTGGAACAGGAAAGGGCAGAGCGTCTGCTACTCAACATTCTTCCCGCACCGGTGGCCCGTCGCCTGAAGGATTCGGATCAAACCATCGCAGACGGCTTTGCCGATGCGACGGTGATGTTCGCCGACATCGTCAACTTCACCCAAGTCGCAGCCGGAATGTCGCCTTCCCAAGTGTTTGCCATGCTCAACCGGATTTTTTCCGCGTTCGACGATCTGGCGGAAAAATTCGGCCTGGAAAAGATCAAGACCATCGGCGACGCCTACATGGTCGCCGGCGGCATCAACGAGGGCGACCAGGAATACTCGGCCGGCATCGCCGATATGGCGCTGGCGATGCGGGATTTGTTGGCGCAGGATTTCTCGATCAACTCGTCGCACCTACAGGTGCGCATCGGTATCGGCACCGGCCCGGTCGTGGCGGGCGTGGTAGGGAAAAAGAAATTCATCTATGACCTGTGGGGCGATACGGTCAATATCGCCAGCCGCATCACCGCGGAGGGCGTTCCCGGCATGATTCAATGCGACGTCACCACCTTCCGCCGGCTCAAGGACCACTTCCAGTTCCACGAGCCGCAAACCATCTACCTCAAGGGCAAAGGTGAAATGGTGGTGTACCGGCTGGTCGGCCGTTTGCCGAACTAGTGCAGTGTTTCATTCTGTTTGGAACTTAAGCGGCTATTGGCGCGGATGACCTTCTGCAGGATGTCGCGAGCGCTCTTGGTCCAGATGAACGGCTTGGGTTTGGTGTTGTGGTGCTCGA
>JALNXH010000039.1 GCA_023230455.1 Rhodocyclaceae bacterium
CTCTTCCTCGCTCAACACAATCTCCGCAGCAACTCGCACTCGCCCTCTCCTCGCTGTGATGAATTACAGCATTGGAGACACCTGATTTGTATAAGTTCCATCAAGAATAGAACGCTACACTAGGTGGGCCGCTTTGAGCGGCGCACCTTTTGACGTTGGCTGCGATGAAATTCTGTACCAGAGCGCGCGCACGCGGGTATTCCGCAGGCAATTGGCGGCGGGTATGTCAATTATCTGCAAGGAACCGCTCGGACCAAATGCGCTGGAGCGCTTGCGACACGAGTACAAGATGCTCACGCGGCTGGCCGGCATCGCCGGTATCCCGAAAGTGGCGTCCGGACTCTCCCCTGCGAACGCCATCGCGTTTGAAGACGGCCACTATGTTTCGCTTGCCGAAAGCGTAAAGGTCAAGCGACTGGACGTTACTGCGCTGTTGGCCCTCGCCCTGCAACTGGCCCGCATCGTTGTCGCTGTGCATAGGACCGGGGTCATCCACAAAGACATCAACCCCGGCAACATCCTGCTCGACGGCGCCAGGGCGATCCTGATCGATTACGACCTCGCCACCAGCTTCAGCGAAGAACGCCCCAGCTTTCTCCCGGCCGGCGAAATCGCAGGTTCCCTGGCCTATCTCTCCCCTGAACAGACCGGCCGCACCGGGCGGACCGTGGATCAGCGCGCCGATCTATATGCACTGGGGGTTACCCTCTACGAACTGGCGGTGGGCCACCCGCCCTTCGATGAGGAGGACCCGTTGCAACTCATCCATGATCATCTGGCTCGGGTACCGGTTCCACCGCTTAGGCTGGAAGCGGGGATTCCTGCGGGATTGTCCGAAGTCATCATGCGGCTGCTGGAGAAAGAGCCTGATCAGCGCTACCAAAGCGCCGAAGGGCTGGCGCGGGATCTGTGGCGGCTCAACGACATGCAGGCGAAGGGAGAGCGCGGGACATTTCCGCTCGGCGAGCGTGATTTTCCGCTGCGCTTGCAGCCGCCGTCGCGGCTGGTAGGCCGCGAGAGTGAAATCGCGGTGTTACGGACCGTCTTTGAGCGCGCGCTGCAAGGTGTCGGCTGCGTTCTGGTCGCGGGTGCGCCGGGAGTGGGCAAGAGCGCATTGATCAACGAATTGCGGCCGATGGTGGCGACACGGCGCGGCTGGTTCGTATCCGGCAAGTTCGACCAGTATCGTCCCGATGCCCCGTCGGCACCGCGTCAGATACTGTGTGCCATTGGCCGTCTGCTCCTGGCCGAACCGGAGGCGGTCTTGGTGGAGGAGCGCGCGCGGATTCTCGCTGCGCTGGGCACCAATGCGGCGCTGATTACGGCGCTCTCCCCGGAGTTCGCCGTTCTGCTCGGAGTGCAGCCGGAGGTTGTGTCAAGCGATCCCACTGAAGCGCAACACAGGGCGCAGCGCGCCTGGGTGGACCTGCTGCGCGCGATTGCCTCGCCGGCCCGGCCGCTGGTCTTGCTGCTGGACGACCTGCAATGGGCGGCGGCATCTTCGATCCGCGCGATCGATGGGGTGTTGACCGCCGATAATTTGCATGGCGTATTGCTGGCAGGAACCTATCGCGATACCGAGGTGGACGCGACCCATATTCTGTCCGCCATGCTGCCGCGCTGGTCGCAACTCGATGCGGCGCCGCAATGGATGCGGCTGCAGAACCTGCCGCCGGCGGATGTCGCTTCCCTGCTGCGCGACATGCTGCGCCTGTCGCCGGCGGAAGCCGCCCGACTGGCGGACGCCGTGGGCGTTCGTACCGTCGGAAACCCGTACGACACGATAGAACTGGTCAACGCCTTGCGCCGCGACGGTGCGCTGGTACTCGGCGAAGAGGGGTGGGGATGGGACGCATCCACGATCCGCCGCTTTATAGGCGAGGGCGAAGTGGTGGATCTCCTCACTGCACGCATCGCCCGTCTGCCTCCGGCTGCACAGTCCCTGCTCGAAACCATGGCCTGTATCGGCGGCGAAGTCGGATTCGGCGTGATCCAGGCGGCAACTGGTCTCTCGGCAACGGCGCTGGAGGAGACAATCGCTCCGGCGCTGGAGGATGGATTGCTGGTGATGGCACACGGCGAGCATATAAATGCCGCCCGTGCATTATGTTTTCGCCATGACCGGGTGCAGCAGGCGGTCTATGCCCGCTTTGATATCCAACGCCGACAGGCGGCGCACCTGGCCATCGCGCGGCGGCTGGCGGTGCGGCCCGAGTTTGAGACCCTTGCGGCGGATCAGTACCTGCCGGCAATTGGCCTGCTGGCGGAAACGGATGAACGCCGCAGTGTCGCCATGCTGCTGTACGAGGCCGCGGTGAAGGCGCGGCAACGGGTAAGTTTCGAGACGGCCGGACGGTTATTGACCGCCGCGCTTGCCCTTTTGAACACGGCGGGAGTCGCCGCCGACCCGCTGCTTGCGGTGATCGAAATCGAGCTTCACGCCGCGCTGTACTGTCTCGGTCACCTCGACGAGGCGGACGTCGTGTACCGTTCGCTGGTTGGTCGCGAACTTGCTCCGGTGACGCTGGCTGAGCCGGGCAGCATCCAGATCAACAGCCTGACCAACCGCGGCCGACTGGAGGACGCCTTGGCGCTCGGCCTAGATCTGCTGCGGCAACTCGGGCTGGCAACACCCGACGCCAATGGCGGCGCCGACATTCTTGAACAGCTCGGCTTCCTCAACCGGTGGGTTGACGCCAATAGTTGGGCCGCCGATCAACAGCGGCCGGAAATCAGCGATCCCCAGGTGATCGCCGCCGCCCGGTTGATCAATCGTTTGATGCCTCCGGCCTCGTTCTGCGATTTCAAGACCATGCTTTGGCTGATTCTGGAAAGCCAGCGGCTGTGGGCCGAACACGGTCCTTGCGCGCCCCTGGTGGCCAGCCTCAGCTGTTCCTGCGTGGCGACAATCGCACTGGGGCAGGACTTCCGCTGCGGCTACGCTATCGTGCGCCATGTTCTGGCGATCGGCGAGGCCCGCGGCTACGAGCCGGAGACCTCGCAAGCGCGTTTTTTGTATACGGTCAGCGCAGGGCACTGGTTTGAACTGCTGGAGGACGATCTACTCCACGCGCAAAAAGCCCACGAAGGATTGGTGCGTGGCGGCGATCTGCAAATGGCCTGCTGGAACTACTATCCATCGCTTGCCGCCGCGCTGGACTGCGCGCCGACGCTGGAGAGCTACGCGGCGGAAATCAATGCCGCGCTCGCCTTTGCCGAACGCACCGGCAATGACTACGCTACCGCCACGTTCCTCAGCCACCGCCAACTGTTACGAGCGCTGCGTGGCGAGACCAATGCTCCCGGCAGTTTCACCGACGGCAGTTTCGACGAAGAGGCGCATCGTGCCGCGGTCAGCGCCAATACCTTGGCGGGCGGCTACTACCATGTCAATCGCGCCTTGGCGGCTGCGCTGTTCGACGACAATGATGAACTCGCCGTGCACGCCGCCGCGGCGATGTCGCTGGTGGTGTACATCGGTCACATGTATGGTGCGGCCCTGGCCCATCTGCTGCAAGCCTTGGCTTTGGCCCAGCGTGCCCACACCGCCGCTGCGGAGCAGCTTCCGGCGTTGTTGGCCGAGTTCGATGACCATCGTGATTGGCTGGCGCGCCGCGCTGCCGACGCGCCGGGCAACTTCAGGCACTTGCTGAAATGGCTCGATGCTGAGCGAGCCTGGGTTGTTGACGGTTTTCGGGACGCGGCGTGCGCTTTCGACGCCGCATTGCGCGAGGTCGATCCGCAACAGCGCCCCTGGCACCGGGCGCTGATCAGCGAACGTGCCGGCCGGTTCAACTTGGCCTATGGACTCGAGGATTGCGGACGCAAACTGCTGGCGCAGGCCAGCCGTTTTTACGAAGCCTGGGGCGCCAGCGCCAAAGTACGGCAGCTGGAAAATCGCTACACGTTTTTGAATAATGGTTCCCGCCCGCTTTGCCTGGAAGCCGGGCAAAGCGGCAAGACCGCCATCTCTGCCGGCAGTCTCGATCTGCTGGGTATTCTGCGGGCTTCCCATGTCCTCAGTTCGGAGACCAGCATGGCGCGACTTAAGGCACGCGTCGGCGCGCTGCTCGGCGAAATGACCGGCGCCACCTGCGTATTGCTCGTGCTGCGACAGGAGGAAGAGGAAGGCGGAGAATGGTTTCTATCGGCAGTGGCGGATGAGGACCTCATCCCGCTGGAGGAAGCCACTGCGCGCTGCCTGCTGCCGCTGACCGTGTTCCGCTACGCCGAACGTACCCGCGAAGCGCTGCTGATCGAAGATGCCGTGCGCGACGAGCGCTTCGCCCGCGATCCCTATCTGTCCGGGCTTGAATACTGCTCCATGCTGGCCGTTCCCATCCTCAACCAAGGCCTGTTGCGCGCCGTCCTGCTGCTGGAGAACCGGCTCAGTCGTGGCGCCTTCTCGGCCGGTCGACTCGACGCCATCATGCTCATCGCCGGACAACTCGCCGTCTCCCTCGACAATGCCTTGCTGTATGACTCGCTGGAGCGCAAGGTGATAGAGCGAACCAATGATCTCAAACTCGCCAACCTCAGGCTGGAGGCTCTGAGCATGACCGATTCGCTCACCGGCCTGGCCAACCGGCGCTGTTTCGATGACATGATCGCCGCCGAATGGCAGCGTGCGATACGGCCGCAAACATCCATTGGTGTCGCCATGATCGACATCGATCACTTCAAGCGTTACAACGACCGCTATGGACATCTGGGCGGCGACGAATGCCTGCGCCGCGTGGCCCGGGTGCTGCGCGACAGCGTTCGCGGCGGTAACGATCTGGTCGCGCGCTATGGCGGCGAAGAATTTATCATTGTGCTGCCCGGCGCCGACCTTGCCGCGGTCCTTCCGGTGGCCGAACGGGCGCGCGCTGCGGTCGAAGCGCTCAAAGAGCCGCATGAAAAATCCGCCTATGGCGTCGTCACCATCAGCGTCGGCATCGCCGCCATGGTGCCGACGAAACAAATAGATGCCGGAGCGCTCGTCCAGCGGGCCGACGCAGCGCTCTACCGCGCCAAGAAGAACGGCCGCAATCGGATCGCAGGCGACTAGGCACAACCGGTTGGCGCGGGGGCGATACGCTCGCTTCTCGGCGACGAACGGAATCAACGAATACCGTCCGCAAGCGCGTCGAAATGCGCGCCCGTCAAATCGAGAGCCCTCCTTCGACAGGCGCACGATACCGACTGGCGCACCGGCTGGGTTGCAGGAGCGCAGCGCGGGATTGAGGCCGGCGCTTCGTCGCCGGCCTCGGCGCTTTTACCCGCCGAGAAATTCCTTGGTCGCCGCCATTGCATCGACGCCGAACGATCCCTGGGTCACCGCCGTCGAACCGCCGTCCACCGGTAGCGCCACGCCGGTAATGAATGTCGACGAGTCGCTGGCGAGGAACACCGCAGCTTCGGCGATGTCGCGCGGCTGGCCGACGCGGCCGATGGGTTGCACCGAACCGAAGCGCTGGGCAAGGAATTCGAGGAATTCCTCGGCGCGTTCTTTCGGCACGCCGAACGCGTTGGGCATGATCGGCGTCATGATGATGCCGGGGCAGATGGCGTTGGAGCGGATGCCGAACGGGCCGAGTTCGGCGGTCGCCTGCCGCACGATGCCAATCACCGCATGCTTGGCGACGGTGTAGGCGGCGGCGCTCCAGCCGCCCTGTAGACCGGCGGCGCTGGAGGTGGAGATGATCGAGCCACCGCTGCCCTGCTTCTTGAATTGGTTCGCCGCATATTTGTGGCCTGACATCACCGAGCGGGCGAGCAGCACCATGGTGCGGTCGAAGCCTTCGGCGGAGAGGTCGGTCATCGGCGAGAAATCGCCGGGGGCGCCGGCATTGTTGAACATCGTGTCCAGCCGGCCGAAGCGGTCGACCGCCGTCTGTACCAGCGCGCCGATCGCTGCATCGTCGGTGACGTCGGTACGGACATACAGTACGTCCTTCGGGAAGCGCGCCTGGAGCGCCGCGCCCGCGGCATCTTGGATGTCGCCGACGACGACGCGGGCGCCTTCGGCAACGAACAGTTCGACGCTCGCCAGGCCCATGCCGCTGGTGCCGCCGGTGATGACCGCCACTTTTCCTTCGAGTCTTCCTGCCATTTTCGTCTCCTGTGTTTTGCGTTAGGGAAGTGCTGACTAAGTCCGTTCGCATTGAGCTTGTCGAAATGCGCGCGCGTAAAAATCAAGGGCTTCGACAAGCTCAGCCCGAACGGTGGGTGCTTGTTCAGTGTTCCGTCAGATGCTCCAAACAAAAAAGCGGACCGGGGTCCGCTTTTCCTTGCCGGCTACAACCTCAGGCCGCTTCCGGATAGTCTGCATAGCCCTTCTCGCCGCCGGCGTAGAACACGGCCATGTCCACCGGTGCCAGGGGAAGGCCTTCCTTCATGCGGCGCACCAGGTCGGGGTTGGGGATGAAGTTCTTGCCGAAGGCCACCAAGTCGGCCTGGCCGCGCTTGAGGACGGCCTCGGCCTTTTCCTGGTCGAAGCTGCCGCAGGCGATCAGCGCGCCGTTGTAGGCCTTGCGCAGCGCGGGCAGCAGCGGGTTGGTGTTGTCGTGGATCCAGTTTGTGCCTTGGTCGAACAGGTGCAGGAAGCCGATCTTGCGGCGTTGCAACTGGTCGGCGATGTAGGTGTAGGTGCCCAGCGGATCGGCGTCGGGGACCATGTCGTTGAAGTTGCCGTAGGGCGATTGGCGTACGCTGATGCAGCCCGGCGCATACACTTTGCTGACGGCGTCCACGACGTCTAGGGTGAGGCGGAAACGGTTTTCCAGCGAGCCGCCGTAGATGTCGGTGCGGTCGTTGAGCGTCGGGCAGCGGAACTGGTCGAGCAGATAGCCGTTGGCGGCATGGATCTCGACGCCGTCGAAGCCGGCCAGCTTGGCCATCCGCGCCGACTGGGCGAAGTCCTCGATAGTGGTCTTGATGTCGGCCAGGGTGGCGGCCACCGGCTGTTCGCAGGCGGCGATGGCGACACCGCCGTCCGGGCCGTTGATGAAAGTCTTGACCTTGGCGGTCTTGGCGGACACGCCGAGCGGCGGCAGACCGTTCAGGTTCAGGCTGGAATGGGCGATGCGGCCGACGTGCCAGATCTGGGCGAAGATTTTTCCGCCGGCCTTATGCACGGCGTCGGTGACGGCGCTGAAGCTTTCGGCATGGCGTTCGCTCCACAGTGCCGGGGTGTTCACATAGCCTCGGGCGCGGTCGGAAACGGGTAACGCTTCGGTGATGATCAGCCCGGCGCTGGCGCGCTGGGCGTAATACTTGACCATCAGCGGGGTCGCTACCGGGTCGGCATGGACAGCGCGGCAACGCGTCATCGGTGCCATCACGATGCGGTTGTTCAGGGTGAGGGTGTTGTTGCTGAAAGCGTCGAAGAGCATCTGGAACTCCGTTGAAGAGAAGGTGTACGGCGAGCCGGGGACTGAGTTTTAGCTTGCCAGCTTAGCGTCTGAGGTGGGACGCGGGAACTCCCAAGGCGGGGGGTTGGCGGTCAGTGCGATGTCGCGGTGAGCGCCGTGAAGGCGGCGGTCACTTCCGCCGGCGCCTGCACCAGTTCGATCAGCACGCCCTCGCCGCCGATGGGGAACTCGTCGTTGCCCTTGGGGTGGAGGAAGGTGATGTCGAAGCCGGCGGCGCCCTTGCGGATGCCGCCCGGAGCGAAGCGCACGCCCCGGGCAGCAAGCCATGCCACGGCCTGCGGCAGGTCGTCGATCCAGAGGCCGATGTGGTTCAGCGGCGTGGTGTGCACCGCCGGCTTCTTTTCCGCATCGAGCGGCTGCATCAAATCCACTTCCACCTTGAACGGGCCGCTGCCGATGGCGCAGATGTCCTCGTCCACGTTTTCCTTCTCGGAGACGAAGTTGCCGGTGACGTCGAGGCCGAACATGTCGACCCAGAGGGTTTTCAGGCGGTCCTTGGAGGGGCCGCCGATGGCGATCTGCTGGACGCCGAGGACGCGGAAGGGACGTGAAGTCATGGGATGCCTTGGTTGCGGTTAATGGTTTGAAGTATTCGCTGGTGCCGCGCCGGGAGCGAACCGGGCGCGCAGCCAGCGCCCGGCATTTTCCGCCCAAACGTAGAAAAGGGGAATGAAGAAGGTGGCGACGAAAGTGGCGGCGAGCATGCCGCCGACGACCCCGGTGCCGATCGAGTGCCGGCTGTTGGCGCCGGCGCCGCTGCTCAGCGCCAGCGGCAGGACGCCGAAGATGAAGGCCAGCGAGGTCATCAGGATCGGGCGGAAGCGCAGTCGCGCCGCTTCCTTGGCTGCGTCCAGCACCGCCATGCCTTCCCTGACCCGGTGCGAGGCGAACTCGACGATCAGGATCGCGTTCTTCGCCGATAGACCCACCTGGGTGATGATGCCGATCTGTAGATACAGGTCGTTGTAGAGGCCACGGCCCCAGGTCGCCACCAGCGCACCGAACACGGCGAAGGGCACCGGCAGGATCACTGCGACCGGCAGCGTCAGGCGCTCGTACTGGGCGGCGAGGATGAGAAACACCATCAGGATCGCCAGCAGGTAGATGCCCGCGGTGCTGGACTCGGTCTGCTTTTCGAGAAAGGCCTGGGTGGACCAGGACAGGGTGTAGCCCTCGGGCAGGTGCTCGCGTGCCAGCTGCTCCATCACCGCCAGGGCCTGGCCCGAGCTGTAGCCCGGGGCCGGGCCGCCGAGCAGGCGTGCGGCGGGGAAGCCGTTGAAGTGCTCGACGGCGTCCGGGCCGGTGACGATCTGCGAATCGCCCAGCGCGGTGAGCGGGATCGGCCGCCCCTGCTGGCTGCGCACGAAGACGTGGCGCAGGTCTTCGGCGTGGGCGCGGTAGCGGGCGTCGGACTGCATCTGCACGCGATAGACGCGGCCCTCGAAGTTGAAGTCGTTGACGTAATAGGCGCCGAAGGTGCTCTGCAAGGTGGAGAAGATGTCGTCCACCTTGACGCCGAGCTGCTTGGCGCGCTCGCGATCGATGTTCAGGCGCAGTTGCGGCACCTGGGCGGAAAAGGTGGTGAACACGCCGACCACTTCCGGACGCTGTGCGGCGGCGGCGGCCAGCTTCGCCGTCGCCGCTTCCAAGGCCTTGTAATCGGTGCCGCTGCGCGACTGGACGAAACCCTCGAAGCCGCCGGTGGCGGAAAGCCCTTCGATCGGCGGCGGATTGGCACCGTACACCACCGCATCCTTGATTTGCTCGCCGAGGGCGAACACCTGGCCGACCAGGGTCGGCGCCTGCATTGACGGGTCACGCCGCTCGTCCCAGTGCTTGAAGCAGATGAAGGAGACGCCACTGTTGGTGCGCGGCAGGAAGGAATAGGGATCGAAACCGGAGAAGGAGGTGGAGCTATACACCGCCGGATGGGCGGCGAAGTTCGAGTCGATGCGCTTCATTACCGCATCGGTCCGCTGGAGCGAGGCCGCCGGCGGCAGGAAGGGCAATGCCAGCATGTAGCCCTGGTCCTCATCCGGCAGCAGCGCCGTCGGCATGATGCGGTTGATCTGCCAGGTGGCGCCAAAGACGATGGCTACCAGCGCCGCTGCCAGCAGGCCGCGCCGCAGCAGAAAACCGACCCCGCGCACGTAGCCCCGCGTCATGCCCTCGATGGCGGCGCTGATGCGCCGGAAGCGCGGGCGTTCTGGATGAGCACCGGGTTTCAGCAGCGCGGCACAGAGCGCGGGTGTCAGCGTCAGGGCGACAAAACCGGAAATCACCACGGCCACGCTGAGGGTGACGGCGAACTGGCGATACATCTCGCCCACCAGGCCGCCGAGAAAGGCCACCGGCAGGAATACGGCGCTGAGCACGAGGACGATGGCGACCAGCGGGCCGGTCACTTCCTGCATCGTCAGATGGGTCGCCTCGCGGGCGCCCATGCCGTCTTCGCGCATGTGGCGTTCGACATTCTCCAGTACCACGATGGCATCGTCCACGACGATGCCGATGGACAGCACCATGGCGAACAGCGTGGCGAGATTGATGCTGGTGCCGAGCAGGTACATGCCGGCGAAGGAGCCGATCAGCGATACCGGCACGGCGAGGCAGGGAATCAGCGTGGCGCGCCAGTTCTGTAGGAACAGGAAGACGACGAGGACGACCAGTACGATGGCTTCGCCGAGGGTCTTGAATACCTCCTTGATCGCTACGCGGACGAACCAGGTGGTATCGAACGGAATCATCCAGCGCAGGCCCTGCGGGAAGCGGTCGTCGAGCTGCTCCATGCGCTCCCGCACCGCATCGGCGATTTTCAGCACGTCGGCGCCGGGGCGCGGGAAGATGCCGACGGTCAGCGCCGGCTTGGCGTTGACCGTGGTGTTGACGCTGTTGTCGCGGGAACCCATTTCGACCCGCGCCACATCGCGCAGGCGTACCAGCGTGCCGTCCGGTTTGGCACGGACGACGATGCGGCCGAATTCCTCCGGGCTCGACAGGCGGCCCTGGGTGGTGATGTTCATCGACAGGTCCACCCGCGTCGGCATCGGTTCGTCGCCGACGCGGCCGGTGGCGAATTGGGCGTTCTGCTCGCGGATCGCCTTCGATACATCGTCCGGCGTCAGGTCGAGCTGGGCCAGCTTGTCCGGCTGCAGCCAGACGCGGATCGAGTATTCCTTGGCGCCGTAGGCATCGACCGAGGCGACGCCGGGGATGCGCCGCAGTTCATCAACGATGTTGATCAGCGCGTAGTTGGAAATGAACTGGTCGTCGTAGCGGCCGTCGGGTGCATCGAGGGTGATGTACTGCACTGCCGTCCAGTTGAGCTTGCGCACCACCACGCCCTGGCGCCGCACTTCTTCGGGCAGTAGCGGCAGCGCCGCCTGCACCCGGTTTTGCGTGTTGATCACCGCGAGGTCGGGGTTGGTGCCGATGGCGAAAGTGAGCACCGCCTGTAGGGTGCCGTTGGGCATCGAACCCGAGCGCAGGTAGAGCATGTCCTCGGTGCCGTTGAGTTGCTGCTCCAGAGGCGCGGCGACGGTTTCCGCGACCACGTCGGCGCTGGCGCCGGGATAGGCCGTGGCGACTTCCACCGTCGGCGGCAGGATGTTCGGGTAGAGCGAGATCGTCAGTCCGCGCAGGGCGGCGAGACCGGCGATGACGATGAAAATCGAGACCACGCACGCGAACAGCGGGCGGTCGATGAAATGCCGGGAAATCACTTCGTCTGCTCCGTGGCCTTCTTTTCCTTGGCGGGTTCCTTTGCCGGGCCGCCCGGCGGATCGGTAATGTCAACCACCACGGCTTTCACCGCCGCACCCGGCTGCACCTTGAGGATGCCGTCGGAAATGAGGCGCTCGCCTGCCGCCAGTCCTTCGGCGACTTCCACCAGATTACCGGCGGAGAGACCGAGTTTCAGCGGCCGCGGCTGGGCCTTGTTGTCCTTGTCCACCACCCAGCCCATGGCTCCCTCGGGCGTATGCAGTACCGCCCGCGCCGGTATGTAGATTCCGGGTGGCGAGGAGAGACCGTCCACGCGGGCGACGACGAACTGGCCGGGGGCGAGGCGGACGTTCCTGTTTTCGTACAGCGCGCGCGCGGCGACGGTGCCGCTGTCCGCATCGACGCGGGTTTCGAGAAATTCGAGTTTCGCCGCTTCGGCGATTTCGCCCTTGCTGCCCGGCGCCAGGCGCACGCTGACGGGGCCCCTCTTCATCGCGGCGCGAACCCGCTGCGCTTCCGGTTCCGGCAGGGCGAAGTCAATGTAGAGCCGGTCGGACTGGACCAGGGTGGTGAGCAGACTGCTCGCCGCACCTGCTTCCACCAGGCTGCCTTCGGAGCGCGATTCGCGGCCCGTGATGCCGGCGATCGGCGCGCGCACTTCGGTATAGGCCAGATTCAATTCACCCTGGCGCAACGCGGCGCGCGCCGCATCGGCGGAGGCTTGCGCCGATGCATGGGCGGCGACCGCGGCATCGCGGTCGCGGCGGCTGATGAAGCCCTTGCCGAAGAGGGTGACCAGGCGGTCGCGTTGCTCGGTGGCCTCGGCCAGACGCGCCTTCTCCATCGCCTCCAGTCCGCGCAGGCGTTCCACTTCGGCGATGAACGATGCCGGGTCGATCTTGAACAGCAGGGCGTTGGCAGCAACATGGTCGCCTTCGCGGTAGTAACGCTTGAGCAGGATGCCCGAGACGCGAGCATGGACTTCGACCTCGCGCTCGCCCCGGGTCCGCGCCGAATATTTGAGATCGAGCGGGATCGGCTGCACGGCCGTCACCACCACATTGACTTCAGGCGTCGCTGGCGGTGGGGCATCGCCGCCACTACAGGCCGCGAGCGCGATGGCGACCAAGGCCGACGCCGCAAGGGAATTCCAGCGGGGTGCGCCTGAGCGGGCCCCGAGCCTCCTCCGATTCATTTTTTCTCCTTGCGGTTTTTGCACTGACCTGACCGCACTTTGCCACAAGCCGGACGTTCGGCGGAAGCCCGATAAACCCGCAGCATTGCCCTGGGAGGGGCAGCAGGAGGGGGAGGGGTACAGAGGTGGAGTGCCTATTGCTACGGGCGGAGCTTTGCGACTATGCTGCGCGGGCGAGTATCGGCAGGATTGCCGCCACCAAACAAATTCCGAGGAGAACCAAACCCATGAATTCAGTATCCACCGCCACGCATCCGGGCACGGTCGCCGCTACGGCAACCAAAACCACGTCCGCCAGCCCCTATTTTTCATGGCGCCTGTGCACCTGGGCGGCGCCGGTTTTTCTGGCTGGCTTCATCGTTTTTTGGGCGATTCTCGGTTTCAACCTGCCGCCCATCGCGCCGGGGATGTCGATTGGTGATCTACAGGCCCACTATGCCGAGAACAGCACGCGCATCCGTTTCGCCATGGTGATGAGCGTGTTCTTCGCTCCGCTCTACTTTGTCTTCAGCGCCGTCATCTCGCGCGTCATGCAGAAGATCGAAGGTCGCGCGGACGGCCCGCTGCCGATCGTCGAACAAATGGGCGGCGTGGTGACCACCGTCGTCATCCTGATCGGTTGCGTCTGCTGGATGGCGGCGGCCCATCGCATCGACGAACGGACGCCCGAGATCACCCGCATCCTCCACGACTTCGGCTGGCTGTTCTTCGATACCACCTATATGGCAACCACCGTGCAGGCCTTCGCCGTGGCCATCACGATTCTCTGCGACAAGCGCAGCGAGCCGCTGCTGCCGCGCTGGCTGGCGTGGTACTCGATCTTCACCGGCGCGGTGTTCCTCCCCGACACCCTGCTGCCGTTCTTTTTCACCGGCCCCTTTGCCTGGAACGGACTGTTCAACTACTGGGTCGGTTTCAACGCCTACTTCCTCTGGATCATTTTGTTCTGCATTTACATCTTCAAGGCCATCGACCGGATCGAACGCGAAGAAGCCGTAGCGGCCTGAGCATAGCGATTGGACCGAACGCTGCCGGCGCGACCCGTCGGCAGCGTTTTGCGTTTACGGCCGCTGAAATTCTTCGGCGCCGCCCGCCAAGGGGGAACCGTTCATGAATCATCCCGCCACGCAGCGCGAACTCGTGCCGGATGCGTCCGGCGACATCACGGTCCATCCGCGCATGTGCCCGATCTGCGAGGCCAATTGCGGCCTGCTGGTCGCGGCCGACAGGCGCAGCAAGAAGCTGATCGGCATTCGCGGCGACGACAAGGATCCGCTGAGCCAGGGCTTCCTCTGTGCCAAGGGCTACGCCTGGACCGAACTGCATGAGGACCCCAATGTCATCAAGACGCCGCTGATCAAGCGCAACGGCGAGTTTGTGCCGGCGACATGGGACGAGGCGCTCGACTTGGTCGGCGAACGGTTGAACGCGATCCGCCAGAAGCACGGCGCAAATGCCGTCGGCTTCTACATCGGCAATCCGATTGCGCACAAGCCGGGGCTGTTGTTCTACGCGCCGGCGGTGCTGGAAAAGCTGGCGAGCTGCAATGTGTTCTCGGCCAGCAGCGTCGACACCAATCCGAAATTCCTCGCCTCGGCGCTGATGTACGGCGACTGCTCGGCGGTGGCGATTCCCGATGTGGACCGCACCGATTTCTTCGTCATTCAGGGCGGCAACCCGGTCGTCTCCAACGGCAGCCTGCTCACTGCGCCGGGCATGGCCAAGCGCATCAAGGCGATTCGCGCGCGCGGCGGCAAAGTGGTGGTGATCGATCCGCGGCGCACCGAGACGGCCGAGATCGCCGATCAGTACATCGCGATCCGGCCGGGGACCGATGCCTGGTTCCTGCTCGCCGTCGTCCATCAGCTTTTCGCCGAAGGCCTGGTGCGGCTGCGCGGCTTAGAGGGCAGGGTGCGCGGCGTGGAAACGGTTCAAGCGCTGGTGGCCGAGTATTCGCCCGAGCGGGTGACGTCGATTTGCGGCGTTCCGCCCGCGGTGATTCGCCAGCTCGCGCGCGACTTCGCCGCGGCCGATGCCGGCGCCTGGTACGGCCGCTTCGGCGCCTGCACGCAGCGCTTCGGCACGCTGGTCAGCTGGCTGCAGGACGTCATCAACGCGCTCAGCGGCAATATCGACCGCCCCGGCGGCGTGATGTTTCCGGCCGGCTTCATTCCCTCGCTCGCCTTCAACGACAAGATCGTCGGCGACGTGGTGCCGGTGAACCGTTGGCAGTCGCGCGTCAGCGGCTATCCTGAGTTTGCCGGCCTGCTGCCGACGGCGGCGCTGCCCGAGGAAATCCTCACCCCCGGCGACGGCCAGATCCGCGCTTTTATCACCATGGCCGGCAACCCGGTGCTGTCCACGCCGAATTCGCAGCGTCTCTCCAAGGCTTTCGACAGCCTGGAATTCATGGTTTCGCTCGACATCTACGTGAACGAAACCACCCGCCACGCCGACGTGATTTTGCCCAGCCCGCCGCATGCGATGCATTCGGACTATCCGTTGTTCTATGTCTATCTTTCGGTGCGCAACGTGCCGAAATGGGGTGAGCCGATCTTCCCGCTGGAGGAAGGGCAGCGCCACGACTGGCAGATCCTGCAAGGCATCGCCGCGCGCATCGGCGGTGTGCCGGCGGAGGACCTGGAAGAGGCGCAGTTGCAGGCGATGATCAAGAAATGCATTGCCGAAGGCCGCCATCCGCGCGCCCGCGAGGTGGACCCGCTTGCCGCACGCGCGGCCTTGGGCAATGAGCCCGGCCCCGACCGGCTCTACGATCTGTTGATCCGCACGGGCCGTTTCGGCGATGCGTTCGGCCTCGACCCGGCGGGTCTGAATCTGCAAAAACTCAAGCAGCAGCCCCACGGCATCGACCTGGGGCCGATGGTGCCGAACCTCGACGAAGTGCTGGCGACGCCGGACAGGAAGATCGATCTTGCGCCCGCCTACATCGTCGCCGATATGGAGCGGCTGCGCACCGCGTCGGCGGAATACGGCCGGCCCGGCACACTGATGATGATCGGCCGCCGCGAGCCGCGCACCAACAACAGCTGGACGCACAACCTGCATGTGCTGGCGAAGGGGCGCAACCGCTGCACGGCGCTGTTGCATCCAGCCGATGCGGCGCGCCTCGGGCTCGCCGACGGCGATCGGGCGCGCGTGTCCACGGCGGTGGCCAGCATCGAGATTGCGGTGGAGCTGACCGAGTCGATCATGCCCGGCGTGGTGTCGATTCCCCACGGCTGGGGCCACGACGAGGAGGGCACCCGGCTCGACATCGCCCGCCGCAATCCGGGCGCCAACTTCAACAAGCTGGTGGACGAGCGCGTGATCGACGTGCCCTCGGCCAACGCGGTGCTCAGCGGCGTTGCGGTGACGGTGGAGGCTGTCTCCGGCGGCTAGTGTAGCGTTCTATTCTTGATGGAACTTATACAAATCAGGTGTCTCCAATGCTGTAATTCATCACAGCGAGGAGAGGGCGAGTGCGAGTTGCTGCGGAGATTGTGTTGAGCGAGGAAG
>JALNXH010000040.1 GCA_023230455.1 Rhodocyclaceae bacterium
CGCGATGGTCGCCACCCGCTCGCCGACGACGGCGGCGAAGAGTTCTTTCTCGGCGGCATCGCGCTGCAAACCGGCCGCCTTGAGTTCGCCGCCGAGAATCAGGCCGAGGCGCGGTCCCTTGCGTTCGACCAGGGCGTTGGTGCCTTGGGTGGTCGAGTAGCGGATGTAGTCGGTCGACAGCAGCAGGGCGAGCAGGTCCTCGCGGCCGTAGATGGCTTTCGAGGCCTTGCGCAGCCCGGCAAACAGGCATTCGGAGAGATCGTAGGGCGTGGTCAGGGTCTTGGTCCGCCAGACCTTCTCGCCTTCGATCACGCAAATGTCCGTCAGCGTGCCGCCGTTGTCGATGTTGATGAGCTTGCCGCCGGCCACTGCCGGTGCACTGCCCGAAGCCCCGCGTTGAGCGGTTGCTGTCATGACGCCTCCTCCTTGTTGTTTGTTGCATCGCACACATCATTCCGGTGCTTGCTGGCGACACACTAGCCCGATGCGTCGAGAGTGGCGCTACCCGTGCGGGTAGTTTTCGCAACGCAGCCAAGGCGGCGCCGCACGCCACCCGAATTAGGGGGTGCAAGCGCGGCAGCAGGGAATAGGATTGCAGCGCTGCGGATAAAAACCGGCTCAAGCCGCCAACACTACCGAGGAGACGCACCGTGATCACCGATCAGGATATTGCCTACCACACCCCCGCCGATGTCGCGCACGACTGGGCGGAAACCACCTTCTTCCATTTCTTCGTGCCCGAGGCGCGGATCATGGCCTGGGTCTATTTCATCGCCCGCCCCGGCGTCGGCGCGATGGTCTGCGATGTCGAGGTAATGGGCGATCTCTCTACAAACCCGCTGGACAACTGGTACATCGACATCCAGCAGCACCTCAAGCTGCCGCCGCGCTTCGACCAGTTCGAACTGCCCAACGGTCTCAGCTTCAAGGCCCACAGCATCCGCGACTACCGTCTCGACTACGTGGGCGTTAACGACACCGAAATCCACGTCGACGTGAAGGGCCTGATGGAGCCGTACGACATCAACGACCCGTCGATGGACCCGCTGGCAGTGGCCGATCCCCACGCCAATTTGGACTCGACCGGCTTCGGCCGTGCCTATGCCGCCCACTTCGACATGGCGGCGCGCGTCACCGGCACGTTGCGCGTGCGTGGCCGCGACTACAAGGTCAACTGCGTGGCGCAGATGGATCACAGTTGGGGCCAGCGCTGCGAACGTGGCATGAAGCCGATGATCTGGATCAACGCCCACTTCGGCGACGACTACGTGGTGCACGGCATATTCAGCTATGACCCGCTGGCGGCACCCGAGCAGCGCTTCATCTTCCGTCACGGCTATGCGCTGGTAGAGGGCAAGGTGCGCGGCGGGGTGAAGAGCCACCTGGTCGGACATTACATGAACCACAACCGCTTCCCGCTCGGCCACGAGTGGACTCTGACCGATGTGGATGGCCGCGAGCACACGCTCTACGGCTCACCCGCCGCGATGAACATGTGGGCACCCTACTCCTGCACCTACGTGACAAACACCTTCATCCGCTGGCAAAGCGGCGGCCGCGTCGGCTGGGGCAACTCGCAGGAGAACAGCCCGCTCGACACCTTCGCCGGCGCACATCTGGCCACGCGCGGCTGGTAGCGACCGGCATTCGCCAACGACATTGAGGAGAAGCGCACGATCAAGACGGCCGTCCCGGTCTGGCGTCGCCCGGGGCTGGTCGCAGGCCTGCGACGGGCTGACCGAGGTCTGGTACGAAAGCATGGAGTCGATGGAAGCCGCCATGGCCTCGCCCGAGGGCCAGGCGGCGAGTCTCAGGCTACAGGCGGACGAGGGGGTTCTGCCGCACGCCGCGGATGAGCGCCTGTCTTTCCCGCGAACACGTCATTTTCGATTACACGTAAATCCGCCCCGCGGGAATGCTCTTTGTTCGCGGTGAGCCCTTCGACACGCTCAGGACGAACGGAAGAATCCAACCCGCGTTTCCCTTATCGCTTCGCCCGGCGGGCGAGGAAAGCGTCCAGCCGATTGGCGAAGGCCTGCCGGTCGGCAGCGGAAAAAGCGGCCGGGCCGCCGGTATCAACGCCGCTGCTGCGCAGCCCGTCCATGAAGTTGCGCAGCGTCAGCCGCTCCTCGATGTTTCCGGCGTCGAGCAATTCGCCGCGCGGGTCCAGCACGTAGGCACCTTTGCCGATCGCCAGCGCGGCGAGCGGCACATCGGCAGTAATCACCAGGTCGCCGGCCGCCGCCTCCTCGACGATGCGCCGGTCGGCGACATCGAAGCCTGCCGGCACCTGCACGGCACGCACCCAGGGCGACGGCGGCACGCGCAGCATGCGGTTGGCGATCAGCGTCAGCACAACCTGCGCACGGTCTGCGGCGCGGTAGAGAATGTCCTTGATCACCGCGGGGCAGGCATCGGCATCGACCCAGATTTTCATGACGCAGGCTTTATTGGCGGGCCACTACAATAGCACCTGACACGTGCCCACCCAACACACCCGCCCCACCGCCGGCAGCCCGCATGCCCCTCCGCTACACCGTCCCGCTCGAAGAAGTCGACATCAACCCGATTCGCGCCCAAGGCGCAGGCGGGCAGAACGTCAACAAGGTCGCCAATGCGGTGCACTTGCGCTTCGACATCGCCGCCTCGTCGCTGCCGGAGGCGATCCGCGAGCGGCTGCTGAAACTTTCCGACCAGCGCATCAGCAAGGACGGCATAGTGGTGATCAAGGCGCAGGAGTTCCGCAGCCTGGAGCAGAACCGCGACGAAGCGCTGCGCCGGCTGCAGGAACTGATCGACAGCGTGACCGTACTGCCGCGGAAACGCCGGCCGACCAAACCGACCCGCGGCTCGGTGATCCGGCGTCTGGAAAGCAAGGCGCGCCGCGCCGCGGTGAAAACGCGACGGCAGGGCGGCGGCGATTAGCGCTGCACCTAGCGTGAGCTGCGGGTGGTTTTCATCACGGCCTGCGACGCCCCCACCAGATCGTCGCCGACGAAATGCTCGCTCTCGACGAACACCGTGCTGCGTCCCGCCTTGCGGATCTTGCATAGCGAACGCAACCAGGAACCGATCGGTACCGCGCCGATGAATTGATAGCTCATCGAAACGGTGACGAACGCCGGCATCGACTCGTCGAAGTGGAAGTGCGTGGTCAGACCGCAGGTCATGTCGCTGACGGCCGTCATGAAGCCGCCGTGCGCGGTGCCACGGACATTGGAATGGTGGCGCTCGACCCAGACGCCAAACTCATATCCCGCGTCCGTCTCCCGGTAGTAGGTGGGGCCGATGCATTTTTCGAACGTGTCCGCAATATCGAACAAATCGCCAATGCCTTGAAAGCCTTCCGGAATCTCTCTCATCGGTTTTTCAATCAATCTTCAACATGGTAATGTCCCTGCCGAGCCGCAAATCCGGGCTTGCCTGGCAGCCTCATGGTAACCGAACACCCCGCGGCACGCCGCCCCCCGTTCGGGTAATCCGACACCGCAACTCGGCGAGAACACATGAACCGAAACAGCCAATTGATCTGCGCCTGGGCCGGCCCGCTCGGCATCGCACTCTCGGGCATCGGCCTGTGGCCGATTGCGCATTTTTTCCCGCCGCATCTGCCGAGCGCCAGCGCCACCACGATTGCCGCGCTCTACCAGCAGGACACCAACATGATCCGCCTGGGCATGTTGCTGCTGATGATCGGCGCGGCGCTCTGGGCGCCGTTCATCGCGGCCATCTCGATCCAACTGAAGCGCATCGAAGGCGCATCGCCGGTGATGGCGTACACCCAACTGGCGGCGGGTGCCATCGGCGTCATCGTGCTTACCGCGCCGGTCATGGTGTTCACTGCCGCCGCCTTTCGGCCGGAGCGCGCGCCCGAACTGACGCAATTGCTCAACGATCTTGGCTGGCTGCTGCTGGTGATGCCGTTCGGGCCGGCGGCCGTCCAGCTGCTGGCGATCGGACTGGCCATCCTGGCCGACACACGCGCCGGGCCGATCTTTCCGCGCTGGCTGGGCTTTTTCAACCTCTGGGTGGCCACGCTGTTCGTGCCCGCCGGGCTGGTCACATTTTTCAAGACCGGGCCATTCGCCTGGAACGGTCTGTTCGGCTTCTGGATTCCGGCGGCGGTGTTCGGCGCCTGGGTCGCTGCAATGTTTCTGGCGCTGCTGCGGGCGATCGGCGAGCAGGCACGGCAGCACTAGGGACGCTTTATTAAGCACCCCATCGTTCGGGCTTGTTCAGATGGTTCCCTAACCGCAACGGTGCGCAGCGCGAAACGGAGGGGCCACAGCGCGGCCGCTTGACCGATTCACCGCCCGCAATGGAAAATTCGCGCAAGACGCGTACTTTCGAAAGAGGGTATTTCAATTAGCAGCCTGCATCGAAGGTGCAGGAACATGGGGATTGAAGATGGAGTTGAATCTACCTAGGCAACGCACACTCGCCGTACTGCTGGCTTTCCTCATCGGCTCCGGCGCCGCGCTGCGCGCCGCCGCGGAGGAAACGCACTACGCGGCGGCGCTACAGAACCACGTGTTCGCCGGCAGCAAGCAGGACGGCTATACCAACGGCCTGTTCTTCACCCAGGTGCGTACGGCGTCGGCCGGCGCAGACGGCGTCGAACCGACCGCCCTGCTCAAGCCGGTGCTGGGCTGGCTCGGTGTGTCCCGCTCGACGCTGGCCGCCGCCTCGTTGCGCCAGATAATGATCACGCCGCGCGAACTGGAACGCAGCGTCCCGGCGCCAACCGATACCCCCTATGCCGGTGCGCTGGTGTTCCGCTCGACCCACGTGAAGGTGCAGGGCGAGACCGCCGACATGCTGGCGCTCGATCTCGGCGTGACCGGACCGGCCTCCGGCGCCGAGAAAGTACAACGCTGGATTCACAACACCAACGATGCGACCAAACCGCAGGGCTGGGACACCCAGGGGCCGACACGGGTACTGGTCGGAATCGAAGGCTATCGCGCCTGGCGCAGCCCGCTGGGCGGCTCTGCCGGCGCAGCCAATGCAGACTTCGTGGCGCTGGCCGGCGGCGTACTGGGCAACCGCGAATCCTGGCTGGGCGGTACGCTGCTGCTGCGCTACGGCACCGACCTGGCCGGCAGCTTCCCCTCGCTGGCCCGTGTCAGCGGACGTACCAGCGACCCGTTCGTCCGCGGAGACGGCTGGTTTGCCTTCGCCGGACTCTCCGCCGACCGCCGGCTCGGCAACCGTGGGCTCGGCAGCGACGCGCGCAACCACAGCATCGAGCTGCGCAAATCGCAGGTCTTCCCGATGCTGGGCATTGCCTACGGCTGGGGCAACGCATCGCTCACGTTCTCGCTGCATGGCGGTACGCCGCTGATCGAATCGGTCGAAAACCGGCAGAACTACGGCTCGATCACCTACACCTGGCGCGGCGATTAACGCCCGCTGAGAAGCCCGGGCGGCGGGGAAAAGCCGCCCGCACTGCGCCGAGGGGACAAATAGTCGTAGGCGCGGCGGGCTCCGCTCGCTATCATGCGCGACCCCCACGAGTCTCGCGCCCATGATCACCCTCAGGAATGTCACCCTCCGCCGCGGCACCAAAGTGCTGCTCGACAGCACCTCGGTCACCCTCAACCCGGGCGAGAAAGTCGGCCTGGTCGGCCGCAACGGCGCCGGCAAGTCCACCCTGTTCGGCCTGCTCAACGGCACGCTGCATGAAGACGGCGGCGACTGCTCGATCCCGGCACAGTGGCGCATGGCGCAGGTGGCGCAGGACATGCCCGAGACCGCGCAGAGCGCGACCGACTTCGTCATCGAGGGCGACACCCTGCTGCTCGCCGCCCGGGCCGAGGTGGAAGCCGCCGAAGCCAGCGAAGACGGTATGCGCATGGCCCACGCCTACATGGCCTTCCACGACGCCGGCGCACACGATGCCGAAGCCCGCGCCCAGGCGCTGATCCAGGGCTTGGGCTTCAAGACGAGCGAACTCGCCAACCCGGTCAACAGCTTTTCCGGCGGCTGGCGCATGCGCCTGCAACTGGCGCGCGCGCTGATGTGCCCGTCCGACCTGCTGCTGCTCGACGAGCCCACCAACCACCTCGACCTCGACGCACTGGTCTGGCTCGAAGCCTGGCTCAAGCGCTACGCCGGCACGCTGATCGTGATCAGCCACGACCGCGAATTCCTCGACGCCATCACCCAGGTCACGCTGCACATCGACAACGCCAAGCTGATGCGCTACGGCGGCAACTACAGCGCCTTCGAGGACATGCGCGCCGAGCAGATGCTGCTGCAACAATCGGCGATGGCCAAGCAGCAGGACAAGATCGCCCACCTGAAGAAGTTCATCGACCGCTTCAAGGCCAAGGCCAGCAAGGCCAAGCAGGCGCAAAGCCGGGTCAAGGCGCTGGAGCGGATGGAAAAGATCGCCCCGGTGCTGGCCGATGCCGAATTCACCTTCGAGTTCAAGGAACCCGCCAACCTGCCGAATCCGATGCTCTCGATGCTCGACGCCAGCTTCGGCTACCCGCCGCCGGCCGAAGCCCCCGCCGGCACCCCGCCGACGGTGATCGTGCGCAACATCAACCGCTCGGTGCATGCCGGCCAGCGCATCGGCATCCTCGGTGCCAACGGCCAAGGCAAGAGCACGCTGGTGAAAACCATCGCCCATGCGCTGCAAGCCACCGGCGGCGAAATCAGCGAAGGCAAGGGCCTCAACATCGGCTACTTCGCCCAGCAGGAACTCGACGTGCTGCGCCCGCAGGACACGCCGATGGAGCATATGGTGCGGCTGGCCAAGGAAACCATCGCCGCCGGCCGCAGCGGCTGGGTCGCCGGCCGCGAGCAGGACCTGCGCAGCTTTCTCGGCACCTTCAACTTCGGCGGCGAGATGGTCAAGCAGCCGGTCGGCACCATGAGCGGCGGCGAAAAAGCGCGGCTGGTGCTGTGCATGATCGTCTGGCAGCGCCCCAACCTGCTGCTGCTCGACGAACCGACCAACCACCTCGACCTCTCGACCCGCGAAGCGCTCAGCGTCGCGCTCAACGAGTTCGAAGGCACCGTGATGCTGGTCAGCCACGACCGCGCCCTGCTGCGCGCCGTGTGCGACGAATTCTGGCTGGTCTCGCGCGGCAGCATCGCGCCCTTCGACGGCGACCTCGACGACTACCAGCGCTACCTGCTCGACGAAGCCAAACGCGCGCGCGAAGAAAACTCGGTCGCCGAAAAACGTCGCGCCGCGTGACAGCCGCACCGCGGCGGCGTGGGCCTGGAGCTGAACCACGGGGGACACGGGGCGCACGGGGTAAGAATCAAGGAAACACAATGCCCCGCATCGCGCCCCGCATCGCATTTTCTGGGCGGCGGCCATACCTTTTATCGATATCGGTTTCCCCCGTGCGCCCCGTGTCCCCCGTGGTTAACTATCCTTTTCAGAACCGCGCGCAGGAGAAATCCTCATGGCAATGGACACATCGCCTGACATCGATCGCACCACCCGCGTCGCGCTGATCTACGCCCTCACCGCCGAGCGGCTGGCGGCCTTCTACGAGCACGCCCAGTGGCTGACCGAAGCCCAGGGCGCCCGCCTCAGCGCCGACTGGCTGGCGCGCTCAAAACGCCACCTGCCGCTGGCGGAAAGAAAACACCTATCGGCCCTGAGCGATACCCTGGCCCGCCAGATCGCCGCATCGCTCTCGCGCGAAGCCGGGCTGCTCACCGCCCATGAAATGATGGAATCGCTCGACCCGAACTATGCGTCAGAGATCGGCCAGTCGCTGCGGGCGGAATGCGAACGGATGTTGAACGACGAGGCCGGGAGCGGGGTGGGCTGAATTTGAGCACCAAGTCGCGGGCCGCCTTTTGGCGGCTCCTTTATGCGTGACGACCCGAACAACCGGCTGTTGATTGGCACGACGTGCGCAGATTCCATATCGGCACGGGCCACACAGAGCCCGCATTCGATGCCGGATATACGACTGCATGCGCTTCCTCTTTGCCAGAACTATCGATCAATTTCCTTGCCTTCCGGGGGAGTCCATATACGCAGGGTTAGACATTGCTTTTCGCGAAGTACAGCGGGAAAGCGTCGTTCGCCTCATGATTTCACACCGCGATTGATGCTTTCGGCGACGTCTTGAATCTTTGCCTTTTCACTTTCCGGTACGTCGTCTAGCGAAAGCACTCCTTGTGCGACACCAAATGCGACCGCTAGAAATGGGTCAGTCATTGCGTAACTCCGGTAAAGACTCCGCGCGATCTTGTCGTGATACTCGTGAATACTCTGCTCAATGTCCCAGACGGTCATCTTTCCGTCCTTCCATTCATTCATCTGCGCGTGCAAGACGTCAATGCAACGAGAGAGGTCTCGTTCATATGCTAGCTGTGCAAGCTCTTTCATTCGCTTGTCAATTTTCCGGGAGGCCATTGAGCGCTGCCTTTCGATGTCTAGCGTCTGACATAACCGGCGCTGCGCGGCTTCATCGCGCAGCGTCCGTGTTGATGGATGGGTTGGGCTTCATTGATCGTATGCGAGTGGGTGGAAAATCGTTGGATTTAGTGACGTGCGACCGTCAGGCCCTTCGTTGCCGCGAAAACGGTCGATGTGGATGGGTACGGACACATTGATGGAAGATCGCTCCAACATTACAAGGTAGTTAACGGGATCGTCGACTAGTCGATTTGTCACGCGAACTGCCCGCACCGAAACGACTGCCCCTGCATTGACCGTTCCGAGCGGCACTATAGATTTACCGGCTATGCCGGGAGGAGGCATGAGGGTGACGTACTCGATAGGTGCGGCACTGTGGTCTCTAATTCCGTAAGCTAGCAGTGGTCCGACAACAGTGAACTGCTGGCCTACCATCTCCGCGTACTTCGGATCGCTACTGACGTCGTCGTAGGTCTGTTGCCCGCAGCCTGTCAAGGCCGAGCACAAGACTAGGGAGATGAGCGGTCTTAGTGACTTGTAGAACATGTACTGCGGCTGATTAATGAGGCCCAACGTTCAAGGTGACCGGCGCTGCGCGGCTTCATCGCGCAGCGTCCAGAGAGCGAAGCGAACGGGGTCGACCGCAGGGTTGGGCGTCGCACTACGCACCCTCGCGCTTTCCGACACCAAGGTGCGCCGGGCAATGCCATGCGGTTGAAAAATGTTCTAGCAGTGCTCGTTCACGCTCGTGCGGCACCTCAAGGAACTGGAACGTATAGCCCTCACGAAGTGCTTTTCCATTGCCGCTTAGATGAACGACCACGAACGACGACTGCGCTTGGAGATGATTGTGGAGGCGCTGAAATAGACCCTCCTTACCCCAGACGCTCCTTCCGACGTGAACCACTCTGCCCTTTGCGTCCCGGATGATGTAAACGCCATGTGTTTTCGGGGCGAGAAGCGGCTGCCGCAATTGTGGGAATGGAATTGTCGGCTGTCTTTCCAATTGCTGGAACAGCCCCTCGATCCGATTTCTTTCAGTCATGCGCTAGCGCTCCTCTGAAGACGCCCAACGTGGAGTTGAGGCGCCTGCGCGGCTTTTCGCGCAGGTCGCCTCGAACGCAGGGTGTGCGCCCAGCATGGGCGCGATGTAATGGGGTGGAAGTCCTCTGTGGGAGTGCCGACATGGATTCGTCATGAGTCGATGATAACCACTAGCCGAAGGCAAGGGCAAGTCCGCGAGGGTTTGTCTGGAGGAAGCCGGAGTGCAAACGTGCGAGGCGACGGACAGAAACTGCATGGAAGGCCTGGTCTGCGGGCGAGCTGGCACCTCATGGCGAAGCCCATCGGATGCGGCGGACAAGGTAAATGCAGCGCTTGTGCACGGAAACATCGCGTTCTTACCTGGGGAGATCTGTTGGGCATAGCGATGCAAAGCGGAACCGTAATTCCAGAAGGGGCGGAACTGGAACACCAAGGCCCAGGCGCTGCGGCGAGTTGCCCGCCGCAAGCGAGCGAACAGGCAACGCACGGAGAAGTGGCATAGCGCGGCGGGAAGGGATTCCCGTCGTGACCGGACAGAAGTCAGCAGAGGCCATAGTAGTTTTGCCGCAAGGCGGGACGAAGGGCCAAACATCAACAGACAAGGAGGAGCCGTGACTGATTCGACCACGACGATGAACCCGACCGGGGGAGCCGAGGATCGGCATCAGGCCGCGCAGCCAGCCTTGCACGACCACCTCATGGAAGCCGTTTTATCGCCGGCCAATCTGCACCGGGCATGGCGTCGCGTGAAGTCCAACCAAGGCGCACCGGGTATCGACGGCATGCGTATCGAAGACTTCCCGGCGTATGCCCGCGACCACTGGCCTGCGATTCGCCAAAGCCTCAGCGATAGCCGCTATCAACCGCAGCCTGTGCGACGGGTCACCCTCCCGAAGCCCGGTGGCGGCGAACGCGCGCTGGGCATCCCGACCGTCGTTGATCGGGTCATCCAGCAGGCCATCGCCCAAGTCATGACGCCGATCTTCGACCCGGAATTCTCGGAATCGAGCTTTGGCTTCCGACCGAAACGCTCCGCCCACGGCGCAGTCAAGCAGGTAAAGGCCGACATCCAGGCTGGCTATCGCATCGCCGTCGATCTCGACCTGGCAAAGTTCTTTGACAACGTCGATCACGACATCCTGATGGCCCGCGTGGCCCGACGGATCAGCGACAAGCGGTTGCTGGCCCTCATCGGCCGCTACCTACGGGCGGGCGTATTGGTCAATGACAGCATTCAACCCAGCGAGCTGGGAACGCCGCAAGGCGGCCCCCTCTCGCCATTGCTGGCCAACATCCTGCTGGACGACCTGGATCGGGAACTGGAAGGGAGGGGGCATCGCTTCGTACGCTATGCCGACGACCTGATGGTTCTCGTCAAGAGCGAACGGGCAGGCCAGCGTGTCAAAGCCAATCTGACCGCGTACCTTGACCGGCGGCTCAAACTGCCGGTCAACGAGACGAAGAGCCAAGTGGCGAAGATCGACCAATGCGTGTTCCTCGGCTTCACCTTCAAGCGGGGCAAACTGCGCTGGTCGGATGCCGCCTTCGCGGACTTCAAGCATCGCCTCAAGGAACTCACAGGGCGGAGTTGGGGAGGTAATCCCCCCGATAAATGAAGGTGATCAAAAGTAGAATTTTCTCGAAAGGGGAGGTTCTGCATGAAGAAGTCGAAGTTCACGGACAGCCAGGTGATGGAAGCGCTGAAGCGCGTTGAATCGGGCCTGTCGGTACCCGAGTTGTGTCGGGAACTGGGCATCAGTTCGGCGACGTTCTACAAGTGGCGGTCGAAGTATGGCGGGATGGAAACGCCGATGATCTCGCGCATGAAGGAACTGGAGCAGGAGAACGCGCGGCTCAAGAAGATGTATGCCGAGGAACGGCTGAAAGCCGAGATCCTCAAGGAGGCGATGGCAAAAAAGTGGTGAGGCCATCGCGCCGACGCGAGATGGCCAAGCACGCTGTAGAAGAAAATAAGGTACCGATCCGGGTGGCCTGCGAACTTTTTACGGTCAGCGAAACCTGTTATCGCTACGTACCCAAGCACGATGCCGAGAATGAACACATCGCGGACTGGCTGGTACGACTCACGAGCAACCAGCGTAACTGGGGCTTCGGTCTGTGTTACCTGTATCTGCGAAACGTCAAAGGTTTCCGCTGGAACCACAAGCGGGTCTATCGCATCTATAGGGAGTTGGAACTGAACCTGCGGATCAAACCCAAAAAGCGTCTGCAAAGGGAGAAGCCGGAGCCGCTCGCGGTTCCAATGGCCATCAATCAGGTTTGGTCGATGGATTTCATGCATGATCAACTGGCTGACGGCAGAAACTTTCGCCTGTTCAACGTCATCGACGACTTCAACCGGGAAGCACTGGGTATCGAGGTCGACTTCTCGCTGCCCTCGGCACGCATCATTCGCGCGCTGGAGCAGGTTATGGAGTGGCGTGGCAAACCTGCTGTGATTCGCTGCGACAACGGGTCGGAGAATATCAGCGGCCTGATCCAGGCATGGGCAGAGCGCCACACGATTCGTCTGGATTACATCCAGCCCGGGAAGCCACAGCAGAACGCCTACGTCGAGCGGTTCAACCGGACCGTACGATACGAGTGGCTGTCTCAGTATTTATGGGACACCCTCGACGAGGTACGGCTCTTCGCGACTCAGTGGATGTACAACTACAATCATCACCGCCCACACATGGCCTTGGGCGGCTTCACTCCAAAACAGCGGTTGGCCATGGCCGCTTAGCTCTACTTCTGATCGCCCCTAAAAATGGGGGGATTACCCGCCACACGCGCACAAAGGTGGGCAATCTTCTGAAGCTTGGGGTAGGCAAACGCACGGCGGTCCTGACGGGCGTCAGCAGCAAAAGCTACTGGCACCTGTCACGATCGCAGGCGACGCAAGTGGGGATGACGAACGATTGGTTGAAGGCGCAGGGATTGGCGAGTATCCGCGAGCTTTGGATGAAAGCTCACGGCTACAGCGTGCCCTCTGGGTCCGCATGAGGGACTCGTGTGCGCCCTGTTGATGAACCGCCCGGTGCGGACCCGCATGCCGGGTGGTGTGGGGAGGGCCGGTTAGAAACCGGTCCTTACCCGATTGGGCCACTTTCTCAAGAGGGCTACTCGATTAGACCTTCAACGAGAGATGCTCGAACCCACAACTCAGAAGGAAGATTGGCAACCATTACGCTACGAGGATCAGACTTAGTCCATGTATGAGAATGCTTTGGCTTCTTTTGAAGTCGGAGGACAGCAACCCCGCCGACGCCGTCGGACTTGTCATGCTGATCGAAAACATCCAGCAAATTGGTAACGCGGATTCGTCCTTTTAGCAGTGCTGCGAGAGACTCAAATTCTCTAGCGGCTCGGTCCACCACGAATAACTCTTGCTGACTAGAATATTCAATCATGCGGCCCACATACAGTGAATACAAGCCTACTAAGGCCACACCAACCTTCGTTGATTTGTCGAAATCGGGCTTTTCGACCAACAGTCGGCTAACAAAAGCGGTTACGAATTCAAATGTTAAAGTGGAATATTTCAAAAACCGGTTACAAACAAGCTCGGTAAGATATTCACTGGGGCTTGATGAAATTGCGGTGGCAACCGCGAGTTCGTTCGGAATTGAGGTCAGTAAGCGAGCATCGTCTGGAATAGAGGGAAGCCTTACCAAGTGTTCGGCCGCCAAGTATTCTTGAAGAGATTTGTGCGAAAACTCATATAGCTCGTAGCCAGCTTGAAGAAGTAATCCGGTATGACTCTCAATCTCTCGAGCGACGTTCTCAGCATCTCCCTTGGGCAATCCAAAATTCGTAAATATCTTTCCGTATGCACGCAATATGTCGGAACTAGAAAATACTGACCGCTTCGCTTGGGTGGTTAATACATATGCAAGGTGCGCTAGAAACTCTGCCTTTCTGTCGATCTCAAACTCTGCATACGCGGATTCTCTCTTGACCGACTTTTGCTCATCCCATTCATGTAGGAGCAGGTTCACCACCTTCCGGTAGACGGTCTTTGGCTTCTCAGGGATGCTTCCGGTACGCTCATAGATCGCACAAAGGTGCGCGATCGTAAGAGGTCTTACTGCGGTATCAGCAAAAGGTGATTGTGTGAACTGCGACAACATGTGTCTGGCTTTGCCCTCGCCAAGATAAAGCTGCGCAAACCGCGCTACCTGACGTGGGTTGAGTGGACTAATCTCGAACTGAACGGCGTTTTCAATGTGTGCATTGAACTCCCCTGTCCGTGATGTAACCAACAACGATGCATGCTCGAGTTTTGCTGTAAGCGTTCGAATGTCGCGTAGCACCGCCACCTTATAAGTCTTATGGGCGAGTTCATCGAAACCATCAAGGATGACAAGGGCCTTGAGCGAATCCAGAATCTCAATGACCATTCGCTCCCTGAGTAAGCGCCGGTGCCCAGAATTGTCCTCAGTCATCAAGTCAGGAGGGAATACTATGCGAAGGCCAAGCAACTCCTGCAGCTTTCGAAGGACGCTAACTTCGTTTGCGTTCGAATTCCCGTCCGCCTTTTCGCTCTTAAGATTTAGGTCTCGCAATCGAAGAAGGATGGGCACATTGAACCGATCAGCTAAGAACTCCTCCTCAAGTAGGAGTCTCTGGCACAGGTGTTTCATGGATGTCGTCTTTCCGGCGCCTGGGTGGCCTAGGATGACGATATGCCGAGTATCTGGATTGTCGAAAAGGCGACCAATTGGTAGAGAGTGCGGTTCTTCATCTTCGGCCATTCGAAGCCTGCGAGGTTGAAGGTACACAGTCAATGGAAGGTACCCCTCGCTGGTTCGCTTCGCAGTACGAAGATCGGCGAATGACATTTCTGAAGCCCAAGTTCTAACTTCGCGAAGGTGATAGTTAAGTGCCGCCTCCAGATCGTCGGAAGAAGTCTCCACCTTCGTATCAGTGTTCTTCAGCGATTCTCCGATTTTGGCTAGTGCGAGGTCGAATGCCTTCTTTAGCACATACTCTTGGATCACGTGTGTTCCCCCAATGCATTCAACACTAAGAGTGGCTTCGATTTAGAGTGGCCCAACGTGGAGGTAACCGGCCTTGCGCGGCTTCTCGCGCAAGGTCCGTTTTGACCGTAGGGTTATGCATCTTGGCCCTGCAGGAATGAACGAACCTTTGCCTTCCAATCCCGTTTATAGAAAGGCGCCGTCTTTCTCATATAGGCGCTCAACCCTGCATCGTCCTTCGTGATTTCTGCGAAGTCGATGGGTTGTCCGGGCATTACGTCTCCGGCTATAGCTCCGGCTTCGAGAAGAACATTTTGAAAATTTCCATCAACCTCTAGCCCAACTACAAAATTCGGCTTGTCGTTGGCTTTCGGGTCGTGCATGAGGGCGAGATAGGCAGCTCTTACATTGGGTCGATTGACGAAGAATCGTGCAAGAGACTCAGTCAGTACCGTTGGGTAACTAGTTGGTTGCCCGAGCAAGACCTGGGTGTCTCGGGGAACCGTGCGTGATTGCGGTAACCGATTTACTCCGCCAGACAGCAATGCGTCGATTTCTTGGGGCGAAAATTCTTTACCGCTGGATGACTTAGGATTTAGCACGAGCCATGAACCGCGAGTGAACTCAAATAGCGACCGTGCCGAAAATGCCAGATAGTCTTCTTCTTTGTCGATTGATGCCTTCAGGACATCTAAGGAGGTAAAGACAGGAATCGCGGTTGAGCCATCATTCTTCGACCAACTCTTTATCTGAACCTTTTTGTTTCCATCAAAATGGATCAAGCCCTTCGCCTTATCTTCCGATGACCCGAGAATGTAGACGGTCGACTCAAGCAGCATTCGATAAAACTCTGGGCGGTATGCGGGCTCTGCCGCAGCTCTCTGTAGGGCCGTTTCCAGATCGTTAGTGCGGCTCACGACATTTCTCCAGATGCATAACGAATAGCGTTTATCCGCCGCTGAGGGAGAACGGGAAGAGCACGGAGGGTCATGGCGGCGGATAAACCTCGTTGGACTGAACCGCCGGCGTGACGGTCGTTATGGGGATTGTAAGGTGGA
>JALNXH010000041.1 GCA_023230455.1 Rhodocyclaceae bacterium
TCGAGCACCACAACACCAAACCCAAGCCGTTCATCTGGACCAAGAGCGCTCGCGACATCCTGCAGAAGGTCATCCGCGCCAATAGCCGCTTAAGTTCCAAACAGAATGAAACACTGCACTAGCTGCCGCAGGGCAGCGCCCGGCCGCAGATCGCCTTCGGCCGGCCGGATGAAGGGCTTCCATGCCCGGCGCTGCGGCTGGCAGTAGCGCCACGGCGAGGGTGGTGAAGGCTTTGTCACAAAGCCTTCACATTTCGAGACTACCTTCGCGTCTCTGCCGTTTCGAGATGCGTCCATGCCACTGCCCGTCGCCCCCCTTCGTTCACTTCCGCCGCCGCGCACCGCGCGAGGGCCGCAACCATGGTGATCGCCGATCCGGCGGAACGCATGCGCCTGGGCATGGTCGCCGCCACGGGGCTCGGCAACGAGTCGCAGGGATGGCTCAACCAGGCCAACCAGCGCGCCCTGGAACAGGTCATTGAACACCGGCAGCTCAGCGCAGTGTTCCAGCCGATTCTCGATTTCCGCGCCCGCGGCTACCTCGGCTTCGAAGGCCTGATTCGCGGCCCGGCGGGAAGTCCACTGCATTCGCCGCAGGCCTTGTTCGGCCTGGCCCAGGCCTGCGAACGCTCGTTCGACCTGGAACGCCTCTGCCGCGAAATTGTGTTCACCGAATTCGCCCGCCAGCGCCTGCCGGGACGGTTGTTCGTCAACGTCAGCGCGCCCTGCCTGGGCGATGCGCATTTCCTCGACGGAACGACCGGCACGCTGCTCGAAAAGATCGGCCTGACACCGCACCAGATCGTCATCGAGATCACCGAGAACCGCCAGGTGGCGGATTTTTCGATTCTCCGCGACCTGCTTTCGGCCTACCGAAAAGCCGGCTACCAGATCGCCGTAGACGACTTGGGCGAGGGATTCTCCAATCTGCGCATGTGGTCCGAAGTGCGTCCCGAATTCGTCAAGATCGACCGCCATTTCATCAGCGGCATCGCCGACGACGTGATGAAATTCCAGCTCGTGCGGGCGATCCACGAACTGGCCGAGATCAGTCATGCGCAGCTGATCGCCGAGGGTATCGAAACTGAAGCCGAATTCGCCACCGTGCGCGACCTCGGCATCGCCTTCGGCCAAGGCTACCTGATCGACCGGCCGGCCGCCCAACCGGAACGCGCGCCGGCCGAAGCGGTGGTCGGCCTGATCGCGCGCAGCCAGTTGATCGTTTTTCCCCAGGCCTCGTCGCAGGGCAGCGCGCTTGCCCGCGATGTGATGACTTATGTCGCACCGGTTTCGCCGGAGGCCACCAACATCGACATCTACATCCGCTTCGAAAATGAGCCGCAACTACCGGTGCTGCCGGTGGTGGATGCAGACGCCACCCCACTCGGCATGATCAACCGCCACTCGCTGATCGACCGTTTCGCCCGCCCCTTCCGCCGCGAGCTCTATGGCCGCAAGTCCTGCACCCTGCTGATGGATGCCAGCCCGCTGGTGGTGGAACACGACATCAGCGTGCAGGAAGTCGGCCAGTTGCTCGGCCGCTCGGCCCACCACCACATGCTCGACGGCTTCATCGTCACCGAGCGCGGCCGCTACATCGGCATCGGCAGCACCCAGGCGCTGATGGCGCTGATCACCAACATGCAGATCAATGCCGCACGCTATGCCAATCCGCTGACCCAGCTGCCGGGAAACGTGCCGATCAACGAACACATCGACCGTCTGATCGCCGGCGAAACCCATTTCTTCGCCTGCTATTGCGACCTCGATCATTTCAAACCGTTCAACGACACCTACGGCTACCGCCAGGGCGACCAGGTCATCCAGTTCCTCGGCAACGCGCTGCGCAAGAATTGCAACCTGCGCCTCGACTTCATCGGCCACGTCGGCGGCGACGACTTCGTCCTGTTGCTACAGCGCGAAGACTGTCAGGAAATGCTGCAACAGATCCTCACCCGCTTCGACGAAGGCATCGAAGCCTTCATCGCCCTCGAACACCGCGACCTGAAGGGCTACTGGGGCGAGGATCGGCGCGGCCAGCCGGTATTCCATTCACTGCCGTCGCTGAGCATCGGCGTAGTCGAGGTGCATCCGGGGCTATTCCACAGCCACCACGAAGTTTCCGCCGCGATGTCCTCGGCCAAGAAGCAGGCAAAAAAAAAGGAGAGCGGCAGCAGCCTGTTCATCGAACGCCGGCGCAGTCCGTCCGCACCGAAACTGACGATCAAGTCCGCAGGCTACCTGTCCTGATCCCCACCCCGTCACTCCGCCCCGACCCGGGCCTCATCGCCCCGGCAAAACGTCCATGAGCATACGTTCCAGAATCATCCTGCTGCTTCTCGTCTGTGCGACGGCCCTTCTCGCGCTCGGCGCCACCGGCCTCGTCCGTTCCCAGATCAACGCCCGGCTGACCCGACTGATCACCGAAGGTACGCTGCCCGGCGCACTGGATGCCGCCGATCTGGTCGTCCGTATCAAGGACGCGCAGATCGCCTCGCTATCGATGGTGCACGCGCCCGATGCCACCATTGCAGCGGGCTTCCGCAACCAGCTGTCGACGCTGCGCGTGGAACTCGATGCACTGCTGAAGAAGCAGGACGGCTATATCCGTTCCGAGCGCGAGCGCGGACTGGTCAAACAGGCTGCGGAGAGCCTCAAGGCATATTTCGAGGCACTCGACACACTGGTCCCGCTAACCGAGGCGAACCAGAAAGCGTTCGCCGAAGCGACCCTCTACGCCGCGGTGATCCCGGCGCAGCAGGAAGTCGAGCAGGTGCTCACCACGCTGCGCGTCGAGAAAGGGCGAACCAAGGATCAATCCATCGCCAACCTCGACACGGGATTCAGCGTCGCGACGGCCTGGATCGGGGCGGTGACGGCGCTGGCCCTGATCGTTCTGATCGGTCTCGGCTGGCGCCTCTACCGGCAGATTCTGTTGCCGCTGCGCACACTGGAACGGGCCATGGCGGAGATCGCCCGTTCGCTCGACTTCACCCGCCGCGTCCCGGTGACGCGCCAGGACGAGATCGGCCAGTCGATCGCCGCCTGCAATACGCTGATCGACGCCTTGCAGGGCAGCCTGACCGAGATGATCGCGACGATCCGCGAGAATGCGGTAGCGTCCGTCGCCATGCACAAGGCGTCCCTGATTCTGGCCGACGTGTCGAGTTCATGCCGGAACGCAGCCTCGCAGATCAAGGACGCCGCCGAGGAAATTGAAACCCGCATCGAAGAGATCGCCCAAGGCACCGCCCAGGCCAGCGAATTGACGGCCACCGCCGGCCGTACCGCAACCCACAACGCCTCGATCATCCGTACCAGCACGGGGCGCATCAACGAACTGGCGCTCGGCATCGCGAAGGCGTCGGACCACGTCCACGCCCTGGCCAACGCGGGATCCCAGGTGGAAGGCATCGTCTCGGAGATTCGCCAGATCGCCGACCAGACCAATCTGCTGGCGCTGAATGCCGCCATCGAAGCCGCCCGCGCCGGCGACAGCGGGCGCGGCTTCGCAGTCGTCGCCGACGAAGTTCGCAAGCTTGCCGCCCGCTCCGCAGAGTCGACGCAACTCATCGAAACACAGCTCGGCGACATTCGTGCGCAGTCGTCGGTCTCCACCGAGCTGATGCGCACGGTCGCCAAGGATATGATCCAGTCCGCCGAATTCACCGGTTCGGCGGTCGCCGGCATCGACGACATCGAAAATTCGACGCGCGACGTACTCGATGTGGTGGCCGACGTCGGCCAGCGCGTGCGCATCGGCAGACAGTCGAGCCAGGGCATCGTCGAGCGCGTAAGCACCATCGATTCGCTTATGGAAAGTTCCGCTCGCGCCGCGGAACAGACCCGTGAGGCAGCGGAAAACGTGCGCGGCATTTCCGAGCGCATGGCCCGGATCGTGGAGCGTTTCCGCATCGGCAACGAGAGCCCGGCGGCGGCCAAGGCATGCTGACCGCGGCTGCGACGTCCGTCGCCACGGAGCGGCATCCTATTCATCGTGTTGTCACAATCGTTCTCTAGCCTTGGCGAAACTTCAATCGCTCAAGGCCACATGCCCCAGGTCCGCTCCGTCTTCATCTCCGACGTCCATCTCGGCACCCGCGCCTGCCAGGCCGAGCGCCTGCTCGAATTCCTCAAGGAATACCCCGCCGACTATCTGTTCATGGTCGGCGACATCGTCGACTTCTGGTCGATGAGCCGCGGCATCGTATGGACCGCGGCGCAGAACACCGTGGTACAGAAAATTCTCCGCCGCGCCCGCCACGGCGAAAAGGTGTTCCTGATTCCCGGCAACCACGACGAGGCTCTGCGCGATTACGACGACACCGAATTCGGCGACATCCGCGTAGTCCGCGAGTATGTGCACGAAACCCTGCTCGGCCGCCGCCTGCTGCTGATCCACGGCGACGCCTTCGACCAGGTCACCCGCTACCACCGCTGGCTGGCGGTGGCCGGAGACGTCGGCTACAACCTGCTGGTCCGTCTCAACCGGTGGCTGTCGTGGGGCCGGCGCAGGCTCGGCATCGCCGGCTACTGGTCGCTCGCCGGCTACGCCAAGCGCCGAATCAAGACGGCACTCAACTTCATCTTCGACTTCGAGGATTCGGTGCTCCACCATGCCCGTGAGCGCGGCCTCGACGGCGTCGTCTGCGGCCACATTCATTGGGCGGCGATTCGCGAGGTCGACGGCATGACCTACATCAACTGCGGCGACTGGGTGGACTCCTGCACCGCCATCGTCGAGCACCTCGACGGCCGCCTCGAACTTGTCGCCTGGGGCGAGCGGGCGTCGCTGCCCAGACTCGCCCACCCCGAAGAAAGCCTGGCATGACACGCATCCTGATGGTCTCCGACGTCTACTTTCCGCGCATCAACGGCGTATCCACTTCGATGGAAAGCTTCCGCCGCTGCCTCACCGCGGAGGGCGTCGAGGTCCGTATGGTGGTCCCCCGCTACGGCGACGAGCCGGACCAGGAGGGCATCGTCCGCGTCGCCGGTCGGCCCGTCCCCGGCGATCCGGAGGACCGGCTGCTGCGCTGGCGGGAGATGCACCGGACGGTCGAGCGCGAAGCCGCCAACTGCGATCTGGTGCACATCCAGACCCCGTTCGTCGCCCACTATGCCGGCCTCAAGGCCGCGCGCCGCCACGGCCTGCCGGTGCTGGCGACTTACCACACGCTGTTCGAGGAATATCTCGAGTACTACGCTCCCTTTATCCCCGCCAGCTGGCTGAAGGCACAGGCGCGCGCCTTTTCCCGCCGCCAGTGCAATGCGCTCGACGCCGTCGTCGTCCCCTCGTCGGCAATGAAGCAGCGGCTGGAAAGCTACGGCGTCGCCAAACTGCTACAGGTGCTGCCCACCGGCATCCCACTGCGCCAGTTTGCCGCCGGCGACGGCGCCGCCTTCCGGCGACTGCACGGCATCGCTGAGGAACGGCCGGTCGCCCTGTACGTCGGCCGCCTCGCCCACGAAAAGAACATCGCCTTCCTGTTCGACGCGCTGACCCATGTCCGCCACACGCTCCCGGATGCGCTGCTGCTGGTGGCCGGCGAAGGCCCGGCGGCGCGGGACCTGCGCCAGAACGTGGAAGCACAGGGACTGAACGAGGCGGTGCGTTTCGTCGGCTATCTCGACCGCGACCAGGCGCTGCCCGATTGCTACGCCGCCGCCGATGTATTCGCCTTCGCCTCGCGCACCGAAACCCAGGGATTGGTGCTGCTCGAAGCCATGGCCGCCGGATTGCCGGTAGTGGCGCTCTCGGCGATGGGTACCGGCGACATCCTCGCGTCCGGCCGCGGCTGCCGCGTTGCCGAGGACGACCCGCAGGCCTTCGGCGAAACGCTGGCCCATGTGCTCGGCCGCAAGGCGCTGCGCCTGCAACTGGCCGACCACGCGCGCCGCCATGCCCTCGACTGGTCGGATCAGGCAATGGCAGAGCGGCTTGCCACGTTCTACCGCCGTCTCATCGTCTCCCGCCGGGAACGCGCCGCCATCGTCTGCGCATCCGAAACGACATGATCTCCGATCCCTTCCTGCCGCTGGTCCAATCACCGGGAAGCTCTCCCGTCACTCATCAAAGGAATCGTCCCGGCATGGAAAGTCCCTACAAAGGAAAAACCGGTCTCGGCCGCATCGTCAATGCGCTGCGCTACTCGCTCGACGGCCTCGTCGCCGCCTACCGCCATGAAGACGCCTTCCGCCAGGAGATCTGGCTGGCCGCGCTGCTGCTGCCGGCCGCCTGCCTGCTGCCGGTCTCCGGCATCGGCCGCGCGCTGATGATCGGCAGCGTGCTGCTGGTACTGATCGTCGAACTGCTCAACTCGGCCATCGAAGCGGCGGTGGATCGCATCGGCCTGGAAAGCCATCGCCTCTCCAAGCGCGCCAAGGACATCGGCAGCGCCGCCGTATTCGTCGCACTGCTCAACGTGCTGTTGATCTGGGGCTCGGTACTGTTCGACTCCTACAGATGACGCTCGACATCGCCTTCGTCACCGAAACCTATCCGCCCGAGATCAACGGCGTGGCGATGACGGTGGGTCGCATGGTCGACGGCCTGCGCATGCGCGGCCATCGCGTTACCGTGTCGAGACCGCGCCAGCATGCCGGCGACCTCGGCAACGAAGGCGAGCGGCCCTTGCCCGGCTTGCCCCTGCCCGGCTACTCGGGGCTGCGCTTCGGGCTGCCGGCGGGACGCCAGCTACGCCGGCAATGGCGGGCCGCGCGACCGGATCTGGTTCATGTGGTGACCGAAGGCCCGCTCGGCTGGTCGGCCGTCGCCGCGGCCCGTGCGCTGGGGATTCCGGTGACATCCGGCTTTCACACCAATTTCGACCGCTACAGCGTGCATTACGGCATCGGCTGGATGCGCCCCGCCGTCTCCGCCTATCTGCGCACACTCCACCGCCGTACCCAAGCGACGCTGGTGCCCACCCAGGCACTCGCCGCCGAACTGGCCGGGGAAGGCGTTCCCGGCGTACGCGTGGTCGGCCGCGGCGTCGATACGGCGCTGTTCGACCCGGCACGGCGCTGTGCACGCTTGCGTCGCGACTGGGGAGCCGGCGACGACACGCTGGTGTGCGTGCATGTCGGCCGGCTCGCTGCGGAAAAAAACCTCGGCCTGGTCTGTCGCGCCTTTGCGGCGATTACATCGCAGCATCCCGATGCGCGCATGCTCTGGGTCGGCGACGGTCCGCAGCGCAAGGCATTGCAGGCAGAACACCCGCAACAGCTGTTCGCCGGCATGCGCCAGGGCGACGACCTGGCGACCCACTACGCCAGTGCCGATCTGTTTCTGTTTCCCAGTCTGACCGAAACCTACGGCAACGTCGTGGCGGAAGCCATGGCCAGCGGCGTACCGGTACTGGCCTACCGCAGCGCCGCCGCCGCCGAACTGATCGACGACGGCATCAATGGCATGACGGTCGCGCCCGGCGACGAGACAACCTATCTCGAAGCCGCCCGTCGCCTGGCCAATGACCGAACGCTCTGCCGAGGCATGGGCGAAAACGCCCGCCGCCAGATCCTGCCGCGCAGCTGGCAGCGCGTAGTCGAACGTTTCGAGGATGTGGCGCACGAGATGATCGCGCGCTGAAGGTCGCACCCCGCCTCTTTGCAGTCTTGCGCGCTCCCTGAGAGTTTTCGTCGCTGCGTGCAGGGGAAACCGGGGGCTGGCTGAAGTCGGATGGACGGTACAATCGCGCCCGGCCGAACAGGAGTGCAGGAAAATCGCCGCGGAGCATGTGCCGGGATGAATGGCCGGCAACACCGACCGAGCATCCCGCAGTACGGGCAGCAAGGGTCGCGCGCAATAAAGTTCCCGGCTGTTGGCTGCATAGCCTGTGTCGCACTCCCGCCCCGCCGCCGCTCCCGATACGAATCACCCGCCCCGACCGGTCAGTGCCAATCTTTCCTGGAAAGCCATGAATTTCACCCTGCGATTCTTCTCCCTGTCGCCCCGCTATCTTCCTGTTGCCGCGCTGCTCGCGGTGCTGTTGGGATTGTCCTTTGCCACCCGGATCGTCCTCTGGATGCACGGCGGCACGCAGGTGCCGGTCACGCTGACCAATCTGCTGGAGATATTCGCTATCGGCTTCGCTTTCGACCTTGCCGCAGCGGCGTATTTCATGGTCCCGATGACCCTCTATCTGGCCGTGATCCCCGACCGGCTGGCGTGCTGGCGCCCGCACTCGTGGTTCTTCGGCCTCCTGTTCGGCGCGACCTGCTATGTGCTTGCGCTGGTATCGCTGTCCGAATGGGTGTTCTGGGACGAGTTCGGAACACGCTTCAACTTCATCGCCGTCGACTACCTCGTCTATACGCACGAAGTGCTCGGCAACATCTGGGAGTCTTATCCGGTCGGGCTATTGCTCGGCCTGTTGCTGATCCCTGCGCTGCTGGCAAGCTGGCTGACGCGCCGGGCAGTCGCGCGCGGACTGGCGGCCCCGAGTTCCTGGCAGCAGCGCCTGCGCGGCGGTTTGATCCTGCTGGTGCTGCCGCTGCTGGTTTTCCGTTTCGTTTCGACCGACCAGAAGGACCTGTCGGAAAACACCCAGGTCAATGAACTCTCCGGCAATGGAATCTACGCGTTCTTCGCCGCCAACTGGAACAACGAACTCGACTATGAGCGCTTCTACGCAACCCTGCCGCACGGCACGGCTTTCGCCCAGGTGTGCGGACTGCTCGCCGAGCATCCGGGAGTCAAGGTCTGCAGCGACTCGCCGAAGACGCTTATCCGCCACGTCGCCAGCAACCCGCCGGTAAGAAAACTCAATGTCGTGCTGGTCAGCGTGGAAAGTCTCGGTTCCGAGTTCATCGGCGCCCTCGGCAACACCGAGCGGATCACGCCCGAGCTCGACGGCCTCGCCGACAAGAGCCTCTTTTTCACCCACGTCTATGCCACCGGCAACCGCACGGTACGTGGCCTCGAAGCCCTGTCGCTCTCGATTCCGCCAACGCCAGGGCAGTCGATTCTGAAGCGGCCGAAGAACGAGGAGCTGTTCTCGCTCGGCGCCGTGCTCGAGGACGAAGGCTATGACACGAAGTGGATCTATGGCGGCTACAGCTATTTCGACAACATGGGCTACTTTTTCGCCAACAACGACTACCAGGTGGTGGACCGCAGTGCCCTCGGCAAGGAGGAAATCCACTACGAAAACATCTGGGGCGTGGCCGACGAGGATCTGTTTACCCTATCGCTGCGCGAAGCCGACAAGTCGGCGGCGGACGGGCGCCCGTTCTTCCTCCACATCATGACGACGAGCAATCACCGCCCCTATACCTACCCCGAAGGACGCATCGACATTCCCTCGGGCAGCGGCCGCGCCGGCGCGGTGAAGTACACCGACTACGCCATCGGCAGGTTCCTGCGCGAAGCCCGCGCCAAGCCGTGGTTCGACGATACCCTGTTCGTCATTACTGCCGATCACGGCGCTTCGGCCCGCGGCACAACCGACATCCCGGTGGAGCGCTACCGCATTCCGCTATGGTTTTATTCGCCCAAACATGTAAAGCCGCAGCACTTCGACCGGCTGGCATCGCAGATCGACATTCCGACCACCATCCTCGGTCTGCTCGGCGTCGATTACGACAGCAAGTTCTTCGGTTACGACCTGCTGCGCCTCGATCCGGCGCAGGACCGGGCATTCGTCTCGACCTACCAAACGCTGGGCTACATCCGCAACGGCTGGCTGGTGACGCTGGGGCCGAAGCGCGCCGTCAAAGTTCGCCGGATCGAAGCCGATGCGCCGCCCCTGTCGCCGACGGACGAAACAAAGTTGCGCGAAGAAGCGATCAGCCTCTACGAAGTCGCCGCCCAGGAATTCCGTTCCGGCCTGTACCACGAAACACCCGACCGCCTGCCGCCGCGCAAGGAGGACTCCGCCCACAGCGACCGGCATGTCAACTAAGGACGCGCCGAACAAATCCGTTCGTCCCACGGGTACGTGTGCCCTTCAGGGTACGTGTGCCCTTCAGGGTACGTGTGCCCTAAAGGGTAAGCCCTTCGACTTCGCTCAGGACAGGCCCCAAGGGGACTTCCTCCGGGGCGTCGAAACGCACGCTCGTCAAATCAAGGGCTTCGACAAGCTCAGCACGAACGGTGTGGTACTAAACACAAGTAGCACACAAAAATCCGTTCATCCTTCGACAAGCTTGTCCTGAGCCCCGTTAAAGGGCTCAGGACAAGCGGATTTTTTCTTACCCGCGGGTTGGCTCAACGACTCATGGGTTATCCGCAGCGGAATCGGCCGCCGCCTGTGCCGCTTCAGCCTGGACTGCCGCAGAGTAGGCGGCCGTGTCTTTGGCATACTTCGTGAAAGTCACCACGTTCTGGTCGGCCGCCGCCTTGTCCAGCTTGGCCTGTTCCGCCGCCGTAGCGGATTTGTTCGCCTTTGCCGCCGCAGCGTTATAGGCATCCTCGTCCACTTTGGCTAGGGCATTCGCTTTCTCGAAGGCTGCTTTCTTGTCGTCTGAGGTCCGTTTCGCCTCGTCGTACTTCGCCTTGGCCTCTTCGTACGCTTCTTTTGCTTCCTTGGCCTTCATGATGCCAATGGGATCTTTCCCCTCGATGACATTCCCCAGCATGGCCAGCGGATTCGTGTCCCCGACACTCTTGGCGGCATCCAAATACTCCTGTTGGGCACTGAAGAACTCCGAGTAGGCGTCGCCCTCCGCCTTAATCGCCTCGTTGGCTTCCGCCAAGGCCGCGTCTGCCACCTTTCCGGATGCCGTCACGTTCTCCATCAAGCCCTTCGCCGCCGCCAAATCGTCCGCCGCGACCTTGGCCGTCGACTTGATCTCCTCGACCTTGTCCGCGGCGACCTTTTCCCATTTGGCTTTATCCGCCTCGGCCTGAGTCGCCGTAGCCTTGGCTTTCACCGCTTCATCGGCGGTATCTTTGGCGTACTGGGCCCGCTCCTCGACCGCGGCCTTGGCGGCAGCAATCGTCTTCAGGCGATAAGCCTCGTCCGCCGCCGCTTTTTCCGCCTCGGCCTTTTGCACGATGACTCTGGCCGCTGCGCTATCCGCGGCAGCCTTATCCGCCTGCGCCTTGGCTTCATCGGCATCGGCTTTTGCCTGGGCTGCTGCTGCCTGAGCGGCAGTCGCCGCTTCGCCCATTTTCTTGGCTGCCGCCTCGGCGTCCGCTGCTTTCTTGGCCGCCGCCTCGGCCCTCGCCTGGGCCTCTCCGGGCGCAGCGTCTGTCGCATCCTGGGCAATCTTTGTCAGCCTGTCGGCTTCTGCCCGGGCGGCCGCCGCCGTGTCCGCCGCATCCTGGGCCGCCGCTTTGGCGGCGGCGGCCTTGTCCGCCAGCTTTTGCGAATTCGCCCAGTTCTCGCCGGAGTACTGCGCCATTGCGTCGGCGTTTACGGTCTCCAATTTATTGGAGTCCAGTGCCATGCGCGCCACGGTCAACGCTTCACCAGCCTCTGCATTCGGAACATTGGGGGCTAGGTCGCCAATCATCTGGCTGACCTTGCTCTTGGTCTCGTCCAGCTTTTGCTTCAGGCTTTCAAGACTCTCGCCCATGGACAAATAGAAATACCCCCTGATGGCGTCCGACGCCGTGCCAATACGCCTCGACCAATCCGTGTTGACCCCCGTATAAGAAAGCGAGTACCACATCTTTTCGGAGCCGGTAATGAGCGACTTGATCTGCGCAATGATGCCGGCCCTCTCGGGTGCGGTCTTATCCGCCTCAACAGCAGCGGCGGTATCAGCAGCAGCAGCGGCGGCCTTGTCGGCAGTCGCCTGAGCCTTGTCGGCCTTTGCCGACTCGGTTTTCGCCGCCGTCTGCTTGTCCGCCAACGCTTTCTCCGCTTCTTTTTCTGCCGCCGCCGCCTGCCCCGGCAGTAAGGTCGTCGCCGCCTCCGAGAATTTGGTGAAGATGGTCGCGAGTCCCGCATTGACCGCTGCCGTCACGGCCACGCCGGCCTTCTCCTCCAACGTTTTGTCTGTCGCCGCTTTTTCCTTGTCGGAAAGGAAGGCGGTCACGCTCGCCTCCGACACTTTGACCTTGGACTCCGCAGCCCCTACAGCCTCATCTTTCTCCGCCACCACGGCGGCCGCATTCGTAACCGCCACGGTAGTCTTGCTGGCCTCCCGCTTATCCATCGCCGACTGCAACGCCGCGTCTCTGGCCGCCGCTGCCTTCTCCGCCGAGGTGGGATCCGCCGCTGCATCGGCGGCAGCCTTGTCTGCCAGGGCCTTGGAGGCTGCCGCCTTGTCCGCCGCCGCCTTGGCCGCCGCCTGAGCATCCGCTAAAACCTTGTCTGCGGCCTGCTTCTCTGCCGTTGCGTTTGCCGCTGAGCTTTGAGCATCCACCAGTTTGAATATTTGGTCTTTGGTATCCGGGGCAACCGAGTCCAAGACACCCTGTGCCTGCTTAATCGTTTCCTCGGAATCCATTAGCTTCTTGGCTTCCTGAAACTCCTTTGAATTTGAATCTCCAAAAACCATCCCAAAAGCGAGCATCATGTTTTTGGCAACGGTTTTCGCAGCGTCTACGATCCGATTGATCTCGGCCGACCGGTCCTTCGGCTTCAAGGTATCTGCATCGGCTGCGGCTTTCGCATCGGCCGCCTTTTTATCTGCCGCCACCTGGTCTACCGCCGCTTGATCGGCCGCCGCTTTGGCGTCAGCCGCCTGCTTCGCCGCCACCTTGGCTGCCGCCGCCTTATCGGACGATGTCGGGTCTGCTGCCGCCGCGTCCGCTGCAAGCTTGGATTTCACCGCCGCATCCGCCGCGGCGTCTATTTTTGATTGCGTGTTCGTGGCAGCGCTCTCAGCCACGGTCTTGGCGTTAGCGGCTGCATTGTTGACAGCGGCAACACGGGTGGTTTTCAGGAAGGCATCAACCTCTGCGGTCGATACCGAGCACGTTGCGCAAGACTTTTGTACGAGTTGCTGCAAAGTATTTTTTAATGCGTCATCAGCGACGCCTGTCGTCGATGCTTGTTGCAGTCCCTTGGCCAGCGCATTCACATCAACCCCGGTAGAGGAGCCGGCCGGGGTTTTGGAAGTGTCGACCGCAAAATCTTTTGCTATGCCGACGCCATCCAGCGCCTTGTAGATGTTCTCGATCGCCTTTGCCAACTGCGGGTTCGAACCAGTGTTGATGGTCAGTGCAGTGTCATTGCCTGCCGCTTGAGCAAAATCATAGTTCGCTGCCAGAAGACCACTACCCGTAATGGGATAACGCCCCGCCACAGTTGAAGTTGTGGCCGTAGTCGTAAATGCGAGGGATCCAGTAGTGGCGGTGGCTTGATTTTCGTTATTGACGAAACCTACGACTGAACCTGTCAGCGCTGGCAGGGTGCCTCCCTCAGTCATGCTTGCCATGTCGGCCGTATAGATCAGGTGCGCTTTGTTGATGGTCAACGCGCCATCGGCCGAGGCGAAATCGTAGTTGGCGGCGACGAGGGTTCCGGTGCTGCCGGCGATGGTGTAATCGCCGATGCCGGTGGTTGTCGTGGCGGTGCTGCTCCCGGTGGCGCTGCCGGTAATGCCA
>JALNXH010000042.1 GCA_023230455.1 Rhodocyclaceae bacterium
CGGCCGATCTGCACCTCCTCGACCGCCGCCTCGAACCCGCTGCGCCGTGGGTCCCTCAGCACGAGGCACAAAGCGGCACTCCCCGTAAATCGTGGATTCCGATCGTGGATGTCTCCCAGGAAGAACCGTTTACCTACTAAGACGCTCCGCCGGGCCAAACACCGAACGCCCCTGGCCCGGTGCAGGGGCGCGCTGCATAATTCCCCATCGTTTGAACACCCCGACAGCGGAGATTCGGTATGAAAATCAGCAGCACGGAAAAATATATTTCTTTGGCACTGCACTCGCTTGAGCACATCCTTGCGCCAGAACTGATCTCGCATGAAGCAAAAGCGACCGCCGAGATCATGAAGCAGGTACTGCATGAACTCCTCAAACGGGAGCACTACACACCGCGTCTGCTCGATGAACATCTCGCCGAAGGCAGGGTACTCGCCGACCGCATGGCCGCGCTGAAGCAGGAACTTGGCGGCGCGGCGACGGCGACCGAATCGGCTACAGAGTATCGAGGCGGGTTGAGCCATGAAACCGGCTTCCAGTTCCTTGCCGAGGAACATGGGAGGCTCACCGAACGCATCGCCCATCTCGCGGCGGAACTGTCGGCACTGCGCAGCGGCACCGCCGACACGACGCAACAACAATACATTTCCACGCTGCTGCACAAAGCCGCCGCCTGGGACTATGCCTATTGCAGCGCACAGCGCGAAGCCAACATCCCGACCGAAGCACCGCCGCCAGCCGCCGCCGGCGCGCCGTTGCACAAAGATACCCTGCAAGCCTTCCTGCGCACCCAGCATCCAGACGGTGAACGCTGCTCCGTCACCGAATTGAAGCCGATTCCGGGTGGCTTCGGCAAGCAGACCTATCGTGCGACGATCAGCGATGCCGCCGGCAAAACCCAGTCGGTCATCGTGCGCAAGAGCGACCCGACGCCGATGGTGCTGCACGGCTGCTTTTTCATCGATCAGGAGTTTCATCTGCTGCGAGATGTGTTCGACAACAGCGATCTGCCGATTGCGCAACCGCTCTATCTCGGCAAGGGAGTATCCGGCGTCGATGCAGACTTTTACGTGATGTCGGCATTGCCCGGTAGCGTGCCGAGTTCTTTCCTCGGTGCCGCATCCGCGGTGATCCCGGAAAGCGTGCTGTTGCAGATGGCGGAACTGATGGCCAAGCTGCACAGCCTGAAGCTGGACGCTCTCCCCACTTTCCTGGCCCGCTTCGGACATCCGGATCTGCGTACCGACACGGTCGAATCCTGCTACCGGCGGAATATAGCGGAATGGAAAACGTACTACGAAAAGGGTAACCATCTGCCGTCCCCGTTCGTCTCCTATCTGCTCGACTGGCTGGAACAGCATGTTCCGCACCATGCCAATCCTCCGGTACTGGTTCATGGCGATTTCAACATACATAACGTGTTGGCCGAAAAAGGGCGCATTACCGGCATCCTCGACTGGGAATGCGCAATGATCGGCGCCCCCGAGCAGGATCTGGCCTATGTCAAGCCGATCATTTCGCAACACATTGTGTGGGACCGCTTCCTTAGCCACTATCGCGCCAGCGGCGGCCCCGCAATTGACGAGGCAAGCATGAATTTCTACATGGCATTTGCCGCCATGCGGCTGTGCGTCATTTTCAACAAAGGGGTACGCAATCTTCAGTACGGCGTCACCCGCGACATTCGCTACGCGGTAGTCGACCTGGGGCTCACGCCCGAGTTCATGAAACAGGCGCTGGCTTGCACTTCCAGCGACGGCGGGGTGCCCCTGCTGCAATAGCCGCCTGCACAGCCCCGAGGGTTCCGGTTCAATACAACAGGAACCCTCGCCTTCCTTATATTGAGGTGAGCCCGACAAGAGCCTCGATCATTGAAGGCTCGGCTCCCTCTCGGTATATCTGGATGCTTTAGATTTGCGCGATGGCGCTCCGATTGCGCGTCAGATACGAGCGACTGAGCACATCCTGATGAACGCCGTAGCCGATCTCGCCGTTGTAGTTCCAGCGCTGGAAAGCCTGGACATAGATCATTGAGGGGAACGGTGCCCAAGGTGTCGCATTGATCGTGGCACCGGTGAAATGAAAAGTCTTGCCCCGCGTGTCGGTAACTTCGAAAACGTTCGACATGGGGAAAATCCCCTGGCGTTCCGCCGTCCCGCGGGCGCTGACCAGGCCGTAGAGCTTGCCGTCTTCGAGCACATAGCCACTGATCAGTGTGCCGAAGTCATCGGTTTTTGCCGGGTCGAGCGCAAGGAAGGCATGCATCGTCAGGCGCTCGCCGAAGGAGCCGTGAATCCAGGTGGCATTGCCGTTGTCGCGTTCCTTGCGCGGCCCCCAACTGCGATCCAGCGTGTCGACGCAATCGACCTTATAAACTTTGCCACGCAACTTCGCTTCGCCGGTGATGCGGCCGGTGATTTCGTAGTGGCCGGAAAAGGCGGCCCCGCCCCAACCCTTGCCGATCCGGTCGGCCGCCATCGGGTCCATATTGGGATCGTTCATGTCGAACGGTTCCATCAGCGAACGGAACTCGACATGGATTTCGGTATCGTCGATGCCGACGTAATCGATCTTGTACAGCTTCAACGGCTCCACCACCTTGACCGAGAGGCCATTGGGCAGGCTGTAGTCGAGCAGGGACTTCGGACAGGGAAGGTGCTGCTGGTTGTCTATGTACAGTTGATCTTCCCAGTTCGGCGCGATCCGGTCCAGCACCGTGACATCGCTCATGCACACACCGAGCACGGGCCGGGTCAACGTATAGAGGGTGCCGCTGATCTTGGCTTCAGGAATCGCGAACGGGAAAAAATTGGTCTCGCACCAATCGTAGGGCGAGGTATTGGAATGTTGGAAATCGGCTTCTTCAGGGCGGATCATTGGGTTCTCCTGGTGATGTTTTCAATGCGTTGAATCGAATAGGCTGCCATGATCCCATGGCGCTGACACCCGTTCGATGAGGGATAGGAACGTTGCATAGCGAGAGTGTTTCCCCTCAGGCTTCGCTTCCGAGTCTGGACAGGCGTTTGCCCAGCGTCGTTAGGCCGACCACATCGGTGACACTGGAGTGTCCCTTGCGGTCTCCCATGGTCCAGCGGTAGAGGGTCTGGAAGGAAATGAAGCTGCCGTAGGCGGAATGCCAGGGGGCCGCGGCAATGGCCGCGCCGTGCATTTCCCATTCGCGGCCCTTGGCGTCGCGGATGCGGACGATGCGCGAAACGCCGAGCATGCCGGCATTCTCGCCGATCACTTCGGCAGCCACGATGCCGGTGACCTCGCCATTCACCGCCGCATAACCGAAGCGGAAGGTGGTGTAGGAAGTCTTCTCCTTGCGCACGTCGAGGGTCATCACCAGATGGAAGGCGAGGTCGGGGCCGAAGGTCATGTGCATCCACGACACCGGCGAGGCATTCCATTCCATGCGCGGGCCCCAGCTGCGGTCGAGGCCGTCCACGCAGTCGACCGTGTACTTCTTGCCGTACAGGCTCAGCTCGCCGGTGATGTGGCCAATGGTGTCGTAGTGTCCCTGCGCCCAGCCGTCGCCGGCGCCCATCGCCTCCTCGGTGCTGGCGAACTTGTCCAGCATCGGATTCTGGTCCGGATCGAGGGCATCGAAGGGTTCCATGATGCCCTTGAAGTTCAGGTCGAACGTACACAGGCCTTCGCGGCCCTGATACTGGAAGCGATAGTCCCGCGCTTCGTTGGAGCCGCTGAGGCCGAAGCCGTTGGCGAGGGTGAAGCTGGACAATTTTTCCGGCGCCTTGAGGTGCATCGGCGCGTCGGCGTAGTCGGCCTGCCATGCGTTCTGGCAGATGCCCTTGTGCACGTAGATGGAGGAAAGGATCGCGCCCACATTCGGCCGCACCAGCACATAGGCGTTGCCGCTGATGGACTCCTCGGGCACCGAGAAGATCAGGAAGAACGTTTCCGCGTAGGTCGGGTCGGTGGTCTGCTTGTTGTGATAGTCGAGATCTTTGGCGCGAATCATTTTTTGTCTCCTCGCAACGGATGGATGGAACGGAACGGGTGATCGTGATGCCGGGAAGTCAGCGGCTTGCCTTCTGCAAACGCAGGGCTTCGCGGATGTGTTCAATGTAGGCCGTCTGCCACATGAATTCCACATAGCCGTCGCCGGCCCTGCCGTCGATGGTGCAGGTCATGCCGCCCTCGTTGAGGGTGGTGTGGGGGCCGGGCACCAGCAGGTAATGGCCGAAGAAGTTTCCGGCCACGCGCGTTGTGCGACCGGCGGTGTCACGCACAATGGCATCGATGGAATGATGCAGATATTGGTCGTCGGTCACGAAATCCACCTCCACCGCGGCGACTTCCGCCATCAATCCTTCGCGCAGCACGTAACCGCGCAGTTCAACCCGCCCCAGGGCCTGGATTTCCATGAAGTGCACGGCCAGCTCGGGTCCGGCCTGGGCGTGCAGCCATTTCCAGTGCTGGGCGGACTGCCAGTCGCGAGTGCCCCAGCTGTGGTCGCGGTAGCCGACGGTATCGAAAGGGATGCGGCGCCCGTCGAGGGTCAGCACGCCCTGCATTTTCCCCGTCTGTTCCAGCCGGTTGTCGGCCAGCCAGGGCGGACAGCCGCGGACGTGGCCGCCGTAGCCGTAGGCCGGATGCACAGCCTCGAAGGTGCAGTCGAGGTCGACCCGCTTGCCCCGCACCTCGATCTTGGCGCTCTCCATTTTCATGTCCTGGCTGAAATGGATGTTGCCGACGCGCCAGTCATCGAAGTTGCTACCGGGCGGCAGCTTGATGTCGGCAAAATGCTCGACGATGGGGTCCTTGCCCACCCCCGGGCCGAACAGGAAGAGGATGCCGCCGGCCACGCCCTCCCGGTCCACCCAGGTGTAGGGGCAACCGACGATCTGTTCCTCGCGCAGGACGAAGACATAGGGCACCGACTCGCGGGAGTAGGGATTGCTGGAAAGCGTGTGCCGGCCGTCGTTGATCGGGTCGAGCAGGGGGATGTTGTGTACGGCCGTCTTCATGTCGTTCCTTGCAGTGTCGTTTGTATCCGGATCAGGGGGTTGTCGGTGCAGCGCCCGTCGCGCTCACAGCACGTCTTCCAGCTGGGTGCGCAACTCATCCACCAGCAGGTAGCCGATGCCCACCAGCCAGGCGACCAGGATGTCCTGGTGGGTCTTGCCGTTGCGCGGCGCGCGGCAGCCGGTGGCGAGGCAGATCACGGCGCATTTGAAGTTGATGAAGATCTCGTAGTAGCGGTAGGTCGCTGCAATAACCTTCAGGCCCGAGGCCTTTTCGTAGGCGGCGAAGAATTCCTCGCGCGGCATGAAGCCGCCCACCAGGGAAGTCTTGCCATCCTCGGCCATATGCCCGAAAGAGATCTTGGTGGACCACACCAGATCCTCATGACGGTCGCCGAGATAGGACATTTCCCAGTCGAGCCAGGTGGAAATCTGGTTGTCATGCTCGGTGAACAGAAAGTTTCCGGTGCGGTAGTCGCCGTGAATCACCGAAACATGGTCCGTCGCCGGCATGTTGGCGCGCAGCCAGGCCATGGCGAGCCGCATCAGCGGAATGTCTTCGTTCACGTCCTCTTCCCAGACGCGCTCCCAGTGGTTCAACTTCCATTCGATGGCCTGGGTGCCCAACGCGGGCTTGTCGAAGGCGGAGAGGTCGGCCTTGCTCCAGTCGAAGGTGTGGATGCGCGCCAGATGCTCGACGAACTGGCTGCCCAGGGGCTGACGCAGGGCGGGGGGAATGAAGGTGCCGATGCCGCTGACACGATTGTCGGACGCGGTGGGCTTGGCCACACCCTCGGCAAAGCCGTAGATGATGGCCGGATAGGGTAGATAAACGCCCTCGGGGTCGGCCCAGTAAGTGGGCGGCACCGGAAGGTAGCCTTCGAGAGCCTTGATGATCTGGAACTCGCGCAGGCGACTGCTCTCCACATTCGATTCCGCCGGTTCCATGCGCAGGACCATGGGCGTTGCGGTGCGGCCGACGCCGGGCGGGCTCCATTGCAGCGTGAATGCCATCTGCAACTTCGAGGCGCCGCCGGAAAGCCAGCGTGCTTGCGTGATTTCGAAGTCGTCGCCGATCTGGCTGCGGACAAGCGCACGGGTGCCCTCGACCAGGGTCTCCAGGCTCACCGAGGTATACGGCGGCCCGGCGCGGCGCTGCATCTTGCGCGTCAGCACCCGGTCGATTTCGCTTTCGCAGGGAAAGCGTCGGCGCAGTGAGGCAATCCATTCAGGGGAGGGCTGATCCTTGTTTGCGTGGCTCATCGTTCGTTTCATCTTCCTTCAGGAGTGACCGTTGGCATCGAACCGTTGCAGTTTTCAGCGCGCAGAGTAGCCGCCATCGACGCAGATGGCGGCGCCGTTGATGAACGACGCTTCGTCCGAAAGCAGCCACTTGACGGCATAACCCACGTCCTCCGGTTCGCCGATGCGGCCGACGCTGTGGCGCGCCAGGATGACGTCGTACTGGGCCTTGAATTCGGGTGTGGCAACAAGCTCGGCGATCATGGGGGTGCGGATCATGCCGGGCAGCACAGCATTGACGCGCACCCGGGTCGCTGCCGCATCGCAGGCCGCGCCGCGGGTGAGGCCGATCACGCCATGCTTGGAGGCGACATAGCCGCTGGCGCTGGGAACGCCCACCAGACCATTCACCGAAGAGTTATTGACGATGGCGCCGCCGCCGGTTTTGCCCATGGCGAGGGTTTCGTGCTTCATGCAGAAATAGACGCCTTTCAGATTGACGCCCATCACCTGGTCCCATTCGGCCTCGTCCATGTCCTGCACCAGCCTGTCGTGCAGGGTGATGCCGGCATTGTTGAAGGCGCCGTCGAGGCGGCCAAAACACTCCAGGGTGAAGTCGACCATGGCGACCACGTCGCTTTCGCGCATCACGTCGGCGCTGAACGGCTTCGCCACGCCGCCGGCCGCCGTGATCATGTCCGCGGTTTCGCGGGCATGGGCTGCGCTGTGGCTGGCGGCGACGACCTTCGCCCCCGCCCGGGCGAGCACCATGGCCGTTGCGCGGCCGATGCCGGACCCGGCGCCGGTGACGATGATGGATTTGTCTGCGAGCATTCAGGCCTGCGCTTGCGCAAGGGTGGCGCCCGGTTCGATCGGATTCATGTCTTCTCCTCGTCTTGCGTTGCGGCCGGGTTTGCCCTCGATGGGCAAGCGCACGGTCGGGCGCCGACTGTTTGTGGGCAGGATGGTAGCCACTGCTCCTGCAAGCACCACCCATTCTTTAGGGTGGGTCGGGCTGTCTAGGGACTTGAGTATGCTCCGCAGCCTCAAACTGCCGTCAGGCATTTGCCTGCCGGCACCGACGCAGGAGGAAAAATGCACGCCACACGCAGACGACCGGGGACGGCACCTTGCGGCCCGCAATCGTGGAATGGAGCCCGCTGATGGACATGGAACCCCGCATCAGGCAGTTGCTCGACGAGAAACTGCTGAAAAGAGACCAGGGCCCCTATCGCTCACTGAGCGACGCGGACGTGAGCGCCAAGCTGGACCGCCTGCTAGCGGCCAACGACGTGCGCGACTATCGGGTCGAATCCATCGGCCGGCTGGCCGGCGGCGCATCGAAGGAACAGTTCCTGTTCACCCTGTCCACGCCGGGCAAGACCGAAAAGCTGGTACTGCGCATGGACCCGCTGGAAGGCGTAGTCGAGACCTGCCGCCACCGCGAGGCCGAGCTGATCGATGCGTTCCAGGGACATGTGCCCGTGCCGGAGGTGCGCTTCCTCGACGGCGAGGGTGCGCATCTGGGGCAGCCGGGTGTTGTGACCAGCTTCGTCGGCGGCGTCACCAAACCGCCCGTGCAGTCCAAGGTGGTGGTGTCCGGCGTGGGCACCTCCTTCAACCAGGAATGGCGCGACCGGATCGTGCCGGAGTTCATCGACAATCTGGCGCGCATCCACGCCTTCGACTGGCGCTCCGCTTCGCTGCCGCATTTCCAGGCACCGACCGGGTATCCGACCCAGGCGGCGCTGTGGCAGGTGAATTGGTGGAGCAAGGTCTGGCACGACGACCACATTCCCGCCTATCCGCTCTTCACTACCGGCGAACGCTGGCTGCGCGAGCATCTGCCGTCCTGCGCCGAGGACGATCTGGTGGTGGTGCATGCGGACTATCGCACCGGCAATTTCATGTTCGATGCCGAGACGGGCAAGTTCACCGCCATCCTCGACTGGGAACTGGCGCACATCGGCGATTTCCATGAAGAACTGGCATGGACGACGCAGCGCCTGTTTGCCGGCGAGCCCGACGGCGGCAAGAGCTACATCTGCGGCCTGATGACGCGGGAGGATTTCTTCGCCCAGTACGAGGCGGCCACCGGCCGCACCATCAATCCGCGCACCCTCGCCTATTACGAGGCCCTCGGCTCCTACAAGTGCGCCACCCAGCTGCTGGGCAGCAGCCTGGCCGCCGCGGTGCGCCAGAACAACCATCAGGACCTGCTGCTGGCGTGGCTGGTGCCGCTGGGCCATACCTTCCTGGCCGAAATGGCGCGGGTCATCAAAGAGGAGAAAAGTCTGTGACTCCCGATTTCGACGTACGCCTGCAAAGCGTGATCAAGGCCCTCGAACAGGTCATCCTGCCCGCCGTCGATCCGGCCAATCCGCTGGCGCTGGAACAGGCGGCTCTGGCCATCGGCCACCTGCACATGATGCGCGGACAGCTGCCGTACCTGAGCGATTACGTGAACCTGTGCCGGGATGAAATCGCCCGCCTTGGCGAAAGCCTGACGGCGATTGCGGCCGGCGGCGCCGAAACCTTGGCCGCGGCCGTGGCCCTTGCGCAGGCACTGCGCGGTGCGGCCGATCCGGCATTGCCGCCGGCCCAGGGCCGCGAGCTGATCGCGCAGGCGGTCGATGCGCTGATCCGCGCCTCCGGTGTGGACGGCAGCGAAACTTTCCGCGATGAATCGGAGAATCTCGTTCTCGACTACGGCATCCGGCAGACATCGCGGGATCGCGCCTGGTTCAAGGCCTCGGGCCTGGACCCGGACTGCGCGAAGCTGCCGTCGGCGGCGGAAATTCTCTCTGCGGCGCGAGGGTAGCCCCGGGGCGGAGTGATGCTCCGCGGTGCTAACGCGACAGCAGGTTGAGTGATCGGGCGCGGGCCAGCGCGGCGGCTCGGTTGGTGACGCCGAACTTGCGGTACAGATTTTTCAGGTGCCACTTGATGGTGTTCAGGGACGCGCTGGTATGGGCCGCAATCTGATGGTTGGACAGGCCCAGGTCCACCAGCTGCAACAGTTCGATCTCGCGTCGGGTCGGCGTTCCGAGGGGGCCCGGCTCCGCGCCCATCCCCGCCGACTGCTCGTGCAGGAAACGATTCTCGATCGGCAGGTGGCGGCAGATTTCGGCGAAGAAGGCCCGCTCCGTCGCCAGGGTGAATGACCAGGATGCGGCTGTCGTGTCGTTGACCAGGGTGGCGATGGTGGCGGCACGGTCGTGGAAGGGGCGGACGATGCCATGGCGCGAGGCCCGGATCACCGCCAGCATCAGTTCCTTCGAAGCGAGCCGTGTGTTGCCGTTGCGCAGGGCGACAATCGCCTTGTCCAGTCCCAGTTCCACCAGGCGGGCAATGCGGCCGTCGGCCTGGGCGAGACGGGTTTCTTCCTCGATCAGGCCTTCGGCCTTTTTGAATTCGCACTGGGCGATGGCAAGGTCGATCGCCGTTGCCGTCCACAGGTCGCGATAGCGCGGATTGGTCAGCGCGTCCGGATGGGCCGCATGACCGTGCTTGCCTGCACCCAAGCCCAGCTGCACCGCCTCACCCTGCGCCTCTTCAAGCTTGCCCAGGCATAGCAGGCGTCGCGTCAGGTAACAGGAAAGCATCAGGGAGAGGCGCGGCGGATAGCTGTCTGCGATCCGCCGCAGGGGGAGCAGTGAAATCCATCCCTCGGCCGTTCCGTCCCACAATTTGATGGCGGCTTCGAGCCCGCAGGCGACGATGTCCACCAGGCCGTGGCCGTGGGCGGTACGCAAGCCGTGCAGTACCAGTTCGCGCGCCGCGTCGGGCGCACCCGTTTCAACGGCGCAGAGGGCCGCCACCAGGGACATGTTGCCGTGGAGTCCGGAGTCGACGCCGAGGATCTCGCCAACGCGGGCGCGGCCGGCCAGCAGTTCGGGGTAGGCACTGGCGTACCTGCCTTCGAGGATCGAAAGGAGGCCGTAGATTTCGCAGACCCAGCCTTCCGAATAGGCGCCGGAAACCTCCAGCATGATCGGCTGGGCGAGGTCCATGGTCTTGCGCGCCTGGGCGAACCGGTAAGTGCTGGCGAGGCAGCAGCTCTTGATGCAGTACATCGAGGCGAGATTGTACGAATCCGCAGTCTTGGTTTCGGCCAGCCAGCGCACGGCGCCGGCATCCGCGTCCGCCAGCCGGTCGCTGAAAAGATCGATGCAGACCCGCAGATGGTCGATACGCGAGGGAAGGTCCGCGGCGGGCGCGTTGGTCTTGCCGGAAAAACGTCGCAGGCGTTCGGCCAGCCTTTCGTGCTGCACGCGGCCGCTCTCGAAGCGGCGCCGATAAACCAGCGCCCAGACGTAGAGGTAGTGGGCTTCCCAGCCGAGCTGGACGTTTTCCGCCTCCAGGCGTTCGGCCCAGTCGATGTACTGTTGGTTGTCGCCCTGGTCGCGCAGGAACATGTTTGCGGTGCGGTCCAGCATGCGGCTCGCGGTAGGCGCGTTGCCCGAGGCCAGGGCGTACTCGATCGCATCGCGCCACAGCTTGTTGCGCCCGCACCAGTCGGCGGCGCGCTTCAGGACGTCCCGCTTCCGCTCCGCATCGAGAGAGCGTTCGGCCTCGCCCAGCAGGTATTCGCGAAACAGTCCGTGCAGCCGATACCATTTGCGATTGCGGTCGAGGGGGATGACGAACAGGTTCCGCTGCACGATCTCATCGACGCGGTGCTCCGCATCGGCTGTCCCGATCGCATGGCGGCACAACTCGACACTGAAGGTGCGCAGTTGCGCCAGGCAGAGCAGGAAGTCGCGCAACTCTGCGGTAAAGCCCTGTAGCACCTTGCGGTTAAGCAGGGCCGCGACATCTTCGTCCGATCCTGAAAAGGCTTCCAGGGCGATGAGGGGCTGTGCGGCATCGACGAGGGCGATTTGCGCCATCCGGACGGCGGCGGGCCAGCCTTCGGTTTGGCGCAGGACGGTTTCGACGCCGGAGAGGCCGATCTGTTTTTCCAGTTCGGCGCCGAGTAGTTCGCGCACCTCCTGCGCGTTCATGCACAGATCGGCCAGCCTGACCTGGCGGACCAACCCTTCGAGCTTGGCTCGTCCGAGATCGATCGTCGGGGCGACAGTGCTGGACCAGACGAGGCGGATGGAGGGCGCGGTGCGGAACACCAGGGCGTCGAGTAGCGTTCCCAGGGCCTCGTCGGTACAGCTATTGAGGTTGTCGATAAAAATCGTTGCAGGAGCCGCAAGTTCGGCGATCATTCCAAGCAGGCCTTCTATACGGTTGCCGAGGGACTTGCTTCCACGAAAAAGACTCTGCGTCGGATGGATCGCTCCTTCGTGGCCCGCCAGCAAGGCGATCAGGGATTCGATCACTCGTTCGGCATCGGCATCGCGGTCGTCCAGCCCGATCCAGAAACAGGACTCACCCTGCCGGCTTTGCCAAGAATAGAGTTCCGACATGAGTATGGTTTTGCCGTACCCGATCGGTGCGACGATGCTTAAGACTTTTGCCCGGAGAGTCCCTTCCCGCGTCAATTCACCAAGCAGGCGTGTGCGTACCGGCCGGAACATGAAATTCGGCGGACTGAGGTAACCCGATACCCCTGCCGGAAGCGGCTGGCTCAACCGCTTCGGTGGTTTTCTCCCCACGATGGAACTCTCCTCTGTGGGTGGGGAGTATAGCGAGCGACTACTCTGGCGGCCTCCTGTCGAGGGCGGCGAATCATTGAAGGCCAGGGGGAGCGTGCAATCTGGCGCCCGAAAAACAAAAAGGCCAAACGTCTGAAAACATTTGGCTTGTCTGCGTTGGTGGTTCCAGGGGCAGGATTTGAACCGGGTTGATTGTCAACAAACCTTAGGCGATGACCTGCAAAAAGGGGAGGTGCGCAACCATGAAGACTGATTTATCGCGTTGCTGAACGCGTTGTCTTCAAGTTTTCGAACAGTTGCCTGGCGATGATGGTCTTCATAACCTCGACAGAACCACCGGCAATCTTCACGATCCGGGCATCCGCATATGCCCGGGCTATGGGGCTTTCCCACATATAGCCAGCGCCCCCGAAGAACTGTAGGCACTCATCGACAGCCTTGCAATGAAAATTGCTGGTCCATAACTTGGCCATTGCCGCATCTACGGAGTCGAGTGCACCGCTCATATACAGCTCGATGCACTTGTCCGTAAATACACGGGTAATCGTCGCCTCGGTCTTCAGTTCCGCCAATTTGAACTGAGTGTTTTGAAACTGTGCAATCGGCTGGCCCAATGCCTCTCGCTGGGCTACGTAGTCGATGGTCCACTCGATGACAGCCTCTGCAACGACCGCCGAGCGAATCGCTTGCATAAGCCTCTCCTCGACCAGCTTTGCCATCATTATCAGGAAACCCTCGCCTTCCCGCCCGAGCATGCTGGATGCCGCCACACGCAGATCGTCGAAGAAGAGCTCTGAAGTGTCCTGGGCATACATGCCCACCTTATTCAGATTGCGCCCACGCCTAAAACCGTCGAGATCGCCCTCGACGAGAAACAGCGAGATTCCTTTGGCGCCCAATTTGGCGTTAGTTTTCGTTGCCACCACGGCCACATCGCAGAGTTGGCCGTTGGAAATGAAGACTTTCTGTCCGTTAATAACGAAATCGTTGCCGTCGCGAACGGCACGCGTACGGATTTCTTTGAGATCGCTGCCGGCATGCGGCTCCGTCATCGCAACGGCACCGATAGCCTCGCCACTGACCATCTTTGGCAGCCAGTGGAGCTTTTGCTCCTCCGTGCCAAAATTCATGATGTAACTTGCAACCGGTCCTGTATGAATGAGAAACCCGGGACCGCTGGCGCCGATGCGCCACAGTTCTTCCGTAACAATTACGTCATAAAGAAAGTCAAGCCCGCGGCCGCCGTAAATTTCAGGAATAGTGCAGCAAAGGAGCCCTTCCGCACCGGCCTTGCGCCAGAGGGCACGCGGAACGACTCCGTCGCACTCCCACTGAGCGTGATAGGGGACGATTTCGCGCTCCATAAACTGCCGTACGGATGCGCGAAAAACGTCGTGCTTTTCACGAAACAGCGGACGTTCAATCATCTCGTCTATCAATCTGCGGATGTTGCGTGGTCATATGCCTTCTCTGGGAAGCTTGGCTGGGCAGCCGCCCAGCCAAACGGAACAAATCAGCCAACAAATTTCTTGAAGTCGGGCTTGCGCTTCTCCATGAAGGCAGCAACCCCCTCCTTCGACTCATCCGTTGCGTAGAACAACTTCAATCCATGCAGCGCCATGTTGGCTATACCACG
>JALNXH010000043.1 GCA_023230455.1 Rhodocyclaceae bacterium
AGGGACCCAAGATGATCGAACGACGTTTATTTTCGCTGGAGCATGAGCAATTCCGGGAGACGGTGAAGAAGTTCATTGACCGGGAGATTCGTCCATACCATTACCAGTGGGAAGAAGACGGGATCGTGCCGCGGGGGTTGTGGTTGAAGGCGGGGGAAGCGGGACTGCTGTGCTGTACGGTTCCGGAGGAATACGGTGGGTTGGGGCTGGACTACCTGTTCGATGTGGTGGTGTTCGAAGAGATGGCCAAGAGCGGTTTCACCGGGCCGGGCTTCATGATCCACTGCGATCTGGTGGCGACCTACCTGAAGTCGTTCGGTACGGAAGAACAGAAGCGCCACTGGCTGCCGAAGATGGTCAGCGGCGAGGCGATTGGTGCGCTGGGCATGACGGAACCCCACGCCGGGTCGGACCTGAAGGCGATCCGCACCCGCGCCGTGCGCGACGGCGACGACTTCGTGATCAACGGCCAGAAGGTGTTCATCTCCAACGGCCAGTTGTGCAACCTGATCGTGCTGGCGACCAAGACCGACAGCGCCGCCGGCGCCAAGGGGGTGACCCTGTTCCTGGTTGATACCAGCCTGCCGGGTTTCAAGCGCGGCAAGAACCTCGACAAGCTGGGCATGAAGGCCCAGGACACCTCGGAGTTGTTCTTCGAAGACCTGCGCGTTCCGGCCAGCGCCATGCTGGGCGGTGAAGGCCAGGGTTTCGCCCTGATGATGACCAAGCTGGCGCAGGAACGTCTGGCCCAGGCGATCCGTTCGGCGGCGGTGGCCGAGGAGGTGATCGAGTACACCGCCGATTACACGGCCCAGCGCGAAGCCTTCGGCAAGACCATTGCCGATTTCCAGAACACCCAGTTCAAGCTGGCCGAACTGAAGACCGAAGCGGTGATCGGCCGGGTGTTCACCGACCGCTGCATCGAGCAGTTCATGGACGGCAAGCTCAGCGCGATCGATGCGGCGATGGCCAAGATGTGGCTGTCGAACCTGCACTGCAAGGTGGTGGACGAGTGTCTGCAGTTGTTCGGTGGCTGGGGCTATATGTGGGAATACCCGATCGCCCGGGCCTATGCCGACGCCCGCATCATCAAGATCGCCGGCGGTTCCATCGAGATCATGAAACATCTTATCGGCCGCGATCTGTTCGAGGGCAAGAAGCCCAATCGCAGTTAGTGCCCGTCCCGGGCACCGTCTCCGCCCGGGCCGGTAATTTGGTTTAGAGTGCAAACATAACTATTGAGAGCTTCTCTTAAGAAGCCTCGGCTAACCCCAACAGAGGAGTTTCAATCATGTTCGACTATATAAAGTATTACCTCTCCGTCCTGATCCAACTGATTACCGCCGCCGGTTTCGTGCTCGGCGGCAACTACGTCTGGCTGGGTGTCGCCACCTTGCCGGCACTGGCCGTTATCGACAGTCTGCTGCCGCTCGATTTCACCCCGCGGAGAATAGCCAACCGCGCGCTGGCCTACGTTCCAGTGTGGATCAGCACCCTGCTCGGCCCGCTGTTGTATGTGATCATGGCCTGGCATGTGGCACACCACGACCTGACCGCGACACAAATGGTGGGGGCGGTACTCGGCGTCGGCTGGATGTCGGTACTGCCGTTCGTCCCGGCGTCCCATGAGCTGTATCACCAACGCGGCGCACTGGCGCGTTTCATCGGCCACTATTCGCAAGTCTGCTACCTCGACTGCACCCGCGACATCGGCCATGTGGTGGGTCACCATATCAACGTTGGCACGGTCAAGGACAGCGACACCGCTGCACGCGGCGAAACGCTTTACAGCTTCGCCCCGAAAGCGGTCTGGCGCACGACCATCGATTGCCAGCAGACGGAGTCGGATGCGCTTGAGAAGCGCGGTCTGGGGCGTTGGTCGCTACAGCATCGGCTGTGGAAGGCAATCCTCGCCCAATTCGTGTTTCAGACCGCCCTGTACACCCTCGGCGGCTGGCCGGCGGTCGGTTTGGCGCTGGCGGCGATGATCCTGGCGCGGTTCTGGATCGAGACGTTCAATTATTTTCAGCACTACGGCCAAGTGCGGGTGGTAGGCACTCCGATTGAGCGGCGTCATGTGTGGAACCACTTGGCCCCGCTGTCGCGCCTGACTGCCTTCGAGATTACCAACCACGCGGATCACCACCTGAATTCCTACACGCCGTTCTACGCGCTCAAACCCGACGCAACGGCAATCCGCATGCCCAGCGTATTCTTCTGCTTCTTTGCCGCGATGATCCCGCCGCTATGGTTCGAAGGCATCATCAAACCCGCGCTCAAACGCTGGGATCTTGAGTACGCTACGGCGGATGAACGGGCGCTCGCCAGGGAACAAAATCGGCGCGCCGGCTGGCCCGACTGGTTTACCTCCAGCGCCAACCTTAAACCGCAAGTCCAAAACTGACGGGGACATCATCCCCGACCTACACAAGGAGCGAGAACAAGCATGTCTGCATACAAGTCCATCGACCTCACCGTATCCGAAGGGATCGCCCGCCTCACCCTCAACCAGCCTGAACTCGGCAATCCGGTCAACGAACTCTTTTGCGACGAATGGCCACACGCCATCAATGAACTGGCGTCGCGCAAAGACGTCCGCGCCGTGTTGTTCAGCGCCAACGGAAAATTCTTCAGCGTCGGCGGCGACATCGCCATGTTTACCCAAACGCTGGACCAATTACCCGCCAACATCCTCAAGTGGACGGTCGGATTCCATGCCGGCATGGCGCGCCTGGCCCGCATCGATGCGCCCGTTGTTGCCGCAGTGCATGCGACGGCGGTGGGGGGGGCAGTTTCAATGCTAGCCGCCTGCGACGCCGTATATTGCGGTCGTTCAGTCACGCTGGGTTCGGGTTATTCGCTGATTGGCTACAGTTGCGATGGCGGCGCCTCGGTGGCGCTTTCCACACGAATGGGGTTGGCACGCGCGCGACGCTTCATTCTGATGGGGGAAACACTGACTGCCGAAGAAGCCGAGCGCTGCGGGTTGGTGGACTTTGTAGTGGATGACAACGCGGTACTCGCCGAGGCAGAGAAGAGAGCGGCGCGCCTGGCAAAAGGTCCGACCCGTGCCTATGGAGAAATCCGCCGGCTTTTTGCCAAGGCGTTTACCCAGTCGCTGGAAAGCCAGCTTGAAGACGAGGCGCAAGCACTCAGCCGGATGGCAGGCACCGCCGATGCACGCGAAGGCCTGACAGCCTTTATGCAAAAGCGTAAACCGACCTTCACCGGAAACTGATTCCGATTTTCCCGACCAACACGACGACAGACGGAGACGTACTCTATGTGGTTGTATGCCGAAATAAAAACACTGGCCGACATTCCAAGGTACTACGCACGGAAAACGGGAGACAAGAAAGCGCTGATCCTGGGCGACCGGTCAAAGACTTTCCGCGAGCTTGACCTGATATCCAACCGGGTAGCCAATGCCATCATCGCTGGCGGCATTCAACCTCGGGCGCATGTTTCCTTCATCGGCAAGAACTCCTTTCAGTTCTTCGAAGTGCTTTTCGGTGCAACCAAGGCTGGATGCGCCATGTCGCCGCTCAACTGGCGGCTGACGGCCCACGAACTGGCCGAGGTCATCGACGATTCGCAGACGCCGCTTATCGTCGTCGACCGCGAATATCGCGAGTTGATGAACGACGTGAAGGCGCGGACAACGTCCAAGTTCGCCACCGTCGAATTCGATTCGACATCGACCGAGCCGTCGGAATACGACGCCCGGCTGGCACAGGCAGGCGACACCGATCCCAAGGTGGCGATCCAGCCGCAGGACACGGCCTTGCTGCTGTATACATCGGGCACCACCGGCAAGCCGAAGGGTGTCCAGATTACACACGAAGGGCTGTATTACCAGCGTCTCTGCGAACATCTCGAGCCAGCCTACAACTGGCTGCCCAACGATGTGATGATGCTGGTGATGCCGAATTTCCATCTGGTGGGAACCGGACTTTCGATACAAGGCATCTATAACGGCGCAACGATTTCGATGTTGCCGGCCATGGACGTGCCGAAGCTGCTCGAAACCATCGAGCGCGACCACCCGACGATCTGCTGCCTGGTGCCTACGGCAATTCAGATGATGGTCGACCATCCGAAAGCCAAGGAAACCGATTTTTCCTCGCTGCGCCTGATCATGTATGCCGGTTCATCGATCGGCATGGAACTGCTCAAGCGCGCCATCAAGCAAACAGGCTGCAAGTTCATGCAATTCTACGGCGCGACCGAATCATCGGGCGCCGTGACCCTGCTGCGACCGGAGCAACACGACCTCAACAGCGAACAGAAGCTGAAGTCCTGCGGTACTCCCCTGCCGCTGATGGAAATCAAGATCGTCGATGCCAACGGCAATGAAGTCGAACCAGGCCAGATCGGCGAGTTCTATATCAAGTCGCCAACGTTGTTCAAAGGCTACTGGGGGCAACCGGAAACCACCGCTGCTGCGTTGAAGGACGGCTGGTATCACGCAGGCGACGCCGGTTATCGCGATGCAGACGGTTTGCACTACATCGTCGACCGGGTAAAGGACATGATCATCACCGGCGGCGAAAATGTGTACTCGACCGAAGTGGAGCAGGCGCTATGCAAGCATCCCGCCGTCGGTCAGGCCGCCGTCGTCGGCGTACCGGACGAACGTTGGGGCGAGAAAGTAACGGCACTGGTGATTCTCGCCACCGGCCAGTCGGCGACCGAAGAAGAATTGATCGCCCATTGCCGCGAACTGATCGCCGGCTACAAAGTACCCAAAATGATCAAGTTCCTGAGCAGTTTCCCGATGACGCCTTCGGGCAAGGTGCTGAAGCGCGATCTCCGCGAACAATTGGCGAGCGGCGGATAGCGCAACCGACCCGCTCGTTCAACGCGGAAAAGGGTGCAACCGACGGTTGCACCCTTTTTTTTACATCCAGGGAGTACCCGATTAAGTACCCTACCGTTCGGGCTGAGCCCTTCGACTTTGCTCAGGACAGGCCTGTCGAAGCCCAGTGCTGGAGCGGCTTACGCTTCGACAAGCCCGGCGCGAACGGGAGACTTATTCAGCCTTCCTTAATTCCTCTTCTAACACTGCCGGACCGTAGTTAGACCGGATCCCAGGTGAACACGTCGCCCGAACGGTGCAGCGGATAGAAGTCGTTCTGGAACATCGGGAACACGCGGTCGATGATGGACTCCGGGGTCCAGCCGTCCGATGTATGAGCGGTACGGATCGGGCGCGACTGAGAGAACAGATAGATTTCGTTGTTGCGCACACCAAAGATCTGACCATTGACGCCCTTGGCCTGGTCGCTGGCAAGCGCGGCAACGAACGGCGCGATCTTTTCCGGAATCAGCTTCTTCAGACCTTCGACGCGCTTCTTCTGCTCTTCGGTCTCGCTCGGAATCGAGCTGACCATGCGCGTCCAGGCCCACGGCGCAACAGCATTGGAGCGGACATTGAAGCGCTGCATGTCCATCGCGATGGCCTTCGACATGGCGGCAACGCCGAGTTTGGCGGCGCAGTAATTGACCTGACCGAAATTGCCGATCAGGCCGGAGCTCGACGTGATCTGCACATAGCAACCGCTGTTCTGCTCCTTGAAATGCGGAGCGGCAGCACGGCTGACATAGAACACACCGTTCATATTGACGTTGATGACGGCTTCGTACTCGTCCTTGGTCATGCGATGGAAGATGGTGTCGCGCAGGATGCCGGCATTGTTGACGACGATATCGATGCGGCCGAAGGTGTCGATCGCGGTCTGCACCATCGCATGGGCCTGATCCCAGTCGGCGACCGAATTGCCGTCGGCAACCGCATTCCCGCCGGCACGCTTGATCTCCTCGACGACGGATTGTGCGGGCGACTGGTCGCCGCCTTCGCCTCCGATCGACGCGCCGACATCGTTGACCACCACGCTGGCGCCGCAAGCCGCCAGCTCCAGCGCAATGCCACGGCCGACACCACGGCCGGCTCCGGTAACCAAGGCAACCTTGCCTTCAAGCAGTTTGGAATGTGTTTGAGTGTTCATAATTGAGTTTGGGCAGTAAGAATAAAGAGTAGCGCGCTGGCCTCGGTATCAAGGCCATCCTTCCGGTTTCGATAGCACGGACGGCTAACGAAACGATCAGGATCGAAACTGCCTGCCGGCTACGGCGCGCCAAGGGAGGTAGATGTTACCAAGCCGGATAGTATGCCAACAAGCCCATCGATCGGCCCCCCAATGAGGGGGCCGCAGACGGCGCAACACGGGGAGCGCCTGGGAAGCCTTATTTTCTGCGCTCAGCGCGGCAGCAGATTGAGAACCCGCGCACGCGCCAGCGCTGCGGAGCGGCTCGATACCCCGAACTTGGCATAGAGCTGCTGTAGATGCCACTTTATGGTCGTCAGCGAGACGCCGATCTGGTCCGCCAGTTGCTGATTGGAAAGGCCCGCATCGAGCAGCCCGAGCAGTTCCATTTGCCTTGCCGTGAGGGGATCGAGCAAATGCGACTCCATATTCAGGGCAACCAGCCGGTCTTGCAGGGAATGGTTGCCTATCGGCAATGCGCTGCATATCTCGGCGAAGAACTTGCGCTCCTCGGCGAGGGCAAACCCCCAGGCTGACGGCTTGGTGTCGCCAATGGCGGCAGCGATCATTTCGGCACGGTCGCGAAACGGACGGACGATGCGGCGCAGTGCGGCGAGGCTAACCGCGCGCGTCAACTGACGAATGGCCACCTGCGGGTTGTTGGCGTGCACCGCAATCATGGTTTCTGCCAGAGCCAGTTCCACCAGACGCGCAGCGCGCCCTTCCGCCTTTGCCAGGCGAGTCTCGCTGGCGATCAACGGCTCGACTTGCTTATGGCGTCCGGCCGCGATGCCGAGATCGATCTCGGCGGCGACAAAGGCGTCGCGACTGCGAGCGATGCGTGTCAGCGGCGGCAGTTTGTCCCGATTTTCCGCTACGTCGAGTTCCAGACCGATGTGAGCCGCCTCGGTCAACGCCTGATCCATGCGTCCGAGTCGCACCAAGCGTTGAACCAAAAAGCAGGACAGCATAAAGCTCAGGCGCGGCGGATAGCTGCTGGCGATCTCGCGCAGGCGCGGAATCGAGACGCGATCATCGTCCGCCCCGGACCATAATTTGACCGCCGCATCCAGGCCGCAGGCGGCGGCATCGACGAAGCCGTGGATCTTCGAGGTCCGCATGCCGAGCGCCAGGAGGCTATGCGCTTCCTCGTCGCGCCCCATCTCAACGGCGCATTTCGCTCCGATCAGGGCGATCGTGCCGCAGATTCCCGGGCCGTCGCCGAGCGCCATACGTGCAGACGCCAGCGCCGCGGCGATCTCCGGATGGACCGCGGCATAGTTTCCTTCGAGCAGCGGCGTCAGCGCATTGATCGCGGCAATCCAGCCATAAGCGTAGTTGCTATTGGCCTGAAAAACCGCCGCCTGGGCGACCTGTATCGACTGGCGCGCCTGCACAAACTGGAAAGCGCTGGCGTAGCAGATACTTTCAGCGCCGCTGGCGGCCGCCACGTTGAACGGATCATCGGCTCCCTCTCCGGCCAGCCAGCGCGCCGCATTCTTTCGGGCATCGAGTGGCCGGTCGGTGAAGATATCGACGCAGGTGCGGATGATGTCAATGCGCCGCAGCAGATCGTCGCGCTGCGACGCATCGTCCTGTGCCGGCAATTCCTGGCGGATACGCTTGGCCAGCTGCTCGGCGCGCTGGCGGCCGAGTTCGTAGAAACGATGGAACACCAGTGCCCATGCGTACCAATATTCGGCTTCCCAGCCGAGTTGATGGCCTTGCGCATGGAGTTTTTCGACCCAGGCGATATAGAGCGGAATGTCTCCGCGGTCGCGGACGAAGATTGCCGCCGCTCCTTCGAGGATCCGGCAAGCCAATGTAGCGGCATCGCCGGCCAGCGCGTAGTCGATGGAATCGCGCCAGTAACCGCCGTGCTCGCACCATTCGGCCGCCCGGGTCAGCACCTCCCTGCGCCGCGCTGCCGGCAGTGAGCGGTCGGCCTCGTTGAGCAAGAACTCCCGAAACAGGTTGTGCAGGCGATACCAGGTCCGATTGCGGTCCATCGGAATGACAAGAACATTGCGCCGCAGCAGCAGCGCCAGATGCCTGTCGGCGGCTTCATTGCCGGAAGCATGGCGACACAGATCGACGCTGAAAGTACGCAGCTGGGCGACGCAAAGCAGGAATTCCCTTACGTCGGGGGGGAATCCTGAAAGCACCTGACGATTGAGCAGGTCGGCAATGTCTTCGTCCGACCCGGAAAATTTGGCCAGGGCCGCCGCCGGATCGTCGGCTGCGGAGAGAACGATCTGCGCCATGCGCGCCGCAGCAGGCCAGCCTTCGGTTCTTCGCGCAACGGCGTCGACACCTTCGGCGCCGATGACGGAGGTCAACTCGAACCCCAGCAATGCGCCCAACTCTTCAGCATTCAGGCTCAGGTCGGCATAGCCGATCTGCCTGACCAGGCCTTCGAGTTTCGCCCGCGCAAAATTCAGCGGCAGTTCCACGGTGCTGGAGAAAACAAAACGCACCGAAGCCGAGGAACGAAACACCAGATTATCGAGCAGCGCGCCCAGCGTATCGTCGGTACAGCAGTTCAGGTTATCGACGAAGATCGTAAGCGGACTGGGAAATTTTGCGGCGGCGGCATGCAACGCATCGACGCGAACTTCGGCCGGCTCGTCGCCACGGAACAGCGCCTGCGTCGGATGCGGCTCAAACTCGGGACCGCGCGCCAGATCCTCAAGTAAACGCAACACGCGCTCGACGCTGGTGTCGCGATCATCCAACGCAATCCAGAAACATAGCTCACCAAGACTGCGCAGATGTGCAAACAGCGCCGACATCAACACCGTCTTGCCGTATCCAACCGGCGCAACGATGCTCAGCACCTTGTGCGTCAGCCCGGTATCGGTCTCCACCTCGGCCAGCAGACGGGTGCGCACCGGCTCGAACAGAAAACTCGGCGGCATTGCCCTGCCGATTCGGATCTCTCTTGCCTGCTCTGAAGACAGCGGACCTGATTTGCGTGTCACCTTCCCTGAACTCCCTCGGTTCTACTTTTTGCCCGGCACTGGAAACGCCCTTTCCGACCGCCGCGATCACACTCCGAACTCGACGCGGAAAAATCCGCCGCACCGCAGCATGGCGAAGCCTCATTTCCTGCCCTACTTTAGTACAGGCTAAGTTGCCTCTTGTTCGGCAAACTGTCAATCAATAAAAAACCAAGCGGGTTGCGTAGCGTTGTCGGCATATTGAACGCCAGCCGCAGACGACAAGACCGCGTGAAGAAGAAGCCGTCGCCATCAGAACGCGGTGAACCAACGGAGAAAATGTTTCGGGCGGAAGGTGCGGCATAGAGTGCAGCACGCCCTTGCTCGAATCCTGAATGCCTTGGATAGGAGTATGTATGAACAGCCCAGACAATGAATTCCGCCGGGAATTCATCAAACAGAGCGGTGGCCTGACCCTCGGCCTCTCCCTTTCTTCCTTCGCCCCCGGTTCCGGCTTGATCGGCGAAGCTTTGGCGAAGAGCGCCGCTCCGAGCTATTCCGGCTGGGAAGACATTTACCGCCGCATGTGGACATGGGATAAGGTGACCTGGGGTTCCCACACCAACCAGTGCTGGCCGACGGGCTGCAAGTTCTACGTTTACACACGCAACGGCATTGTCTGGCGCGAGGAACAAACCGCGCACACCGATGCCAGCAATTCCGATTACGTCGATTACAACCCGCTCGGTTGCCAGAAAGGTTCGGCCTTCCACAACACGCTCTACGGCGAAGAACGTCTCAAGTATCCGCTGAAGCGGGTCGGCAAGCGCGGCGAAGGAAAATGGAAGCGCGTCTCCTGGGATGAGGCGACCACCGAGATCGCCGATGCCATTCTCGACAGCTACCAGAGCCAGGGGCCGGACGGTTTCGTTCTCGATGCGCCGCACACCCACGCCGGCGCACCCGCCTACGCCGGCGGGTTTCGCATGACGCGCGTGATGGGCGGCGTATTCATCGACACCACCGGCGACATCGGCGATACCTACCTCGGCATCCGCCATACCTTCGGCAAGCAGATGTTGGGCTACTCGGCCGACAATCTGCTCGATGCCGAATTGATCATCCTGACCTGTTCGAACTGGTCCTACACCTGGCCGAACGGCTACCACTGGGTTACCGAAGCCCGCTACCGGGGTACCGAAGTCGTCGTCATCGCTCCCGACTTCAGCCCGACCGCGCCGGCCTGCGACATTCACGTACCGGTGGGAGTCGGTCTCGATGCGGCCTTCTGGCTCGGTGTCAGCCATGTCATCGTCGAAGAGAAGCTTTATCAGGCCGACTTCATGCGCGAGCAGACCGACCTGCCGGTACTGGTGCGGATGGACAGCGGCCGCTTCCTCACCGAAGCCGACATGGAAGGCGCCGACAAGCGCGCCAACCAGTTCTACCACCACGATACGGCGACCGGCGCACTGAAGAAAGCCTCGCGCGGCACACTCAAGCTCGATTGCGTGCCGGCCCTGGAAGGCACATTTACCGTCACCCTGCACGACGGCAAGCAGGTCACGGTACAACCGGTGTTCGAGCGGCTGAAGACCCATCTCAAGGACTACACCCCGGAGCAGGCGAGCAAGAAGAGCAATGTTCCGGTCTCCATCATCCGCGAACTGGCACGCAAGATCGCCAAACTGCGCACCTGTACCTACATGGGGTTTTCTTCGGCCAAGAACTACCACGGCGACCTGATGGAACGCAGCCTGCTGCTCACCATGGCGCTCACCGGCAACTGGGGCAAGCCGGGTACCGGGTTCTGCTTCTGGGCCTTCCCCGAGGACCACTTCATTTATCTGGCGCTGTCGGACAAGACCGTGGCTGAAGGCGGTCTCGTCGACATGGCCAAAGCCAGTCAGGCCTTTGCCGCCAAGGTAAGAGAAGACGATCCGGATGCGACCGACGAAGTCTGCAACATTCTCGAAGAGTCGGCCATTTCGGAAGAAATCGGCATCGTTCCGCCGGCCTTCTGGCTCTACAACCACTGCGGGTACGACAAGCTCTACAACAACCTGTCGTGGTCGGACGGAGATTTCAAAGGAACCTTCGGCGATCGTCTCAAGGAAGCCGTCGACAAGGGCTGGTGGAACAAGAGCCACATGCGCCCCGCGCCCGGCAAGAAGCCGCAGGTGCTGATGCTGCTGTCGAACAATCCGTTGCGGCGCAAGCGCAGCGGCGCCAAGCTTTATCCCGAGGTGCTGTTTCCCAAGCTGGAAATGATCTTCGCCCTGGAAGTGCGAATGTCCTCCTCGGCCATGTTCGCCGACATCGTCCTGCCCTGCTCCTGGTACTACGAGAAGCACGACATGACCATGGCCATGGTCGGCAATCCCTTCTACACCTACATCGACCGCGCCGTGGAGCCTCCCGGCGAGTGCAAGGAAGAGTGGGCGGCGATCGCCATGATCCTGAAGAAGGTCAGCGAACGCGCCAAGAAGCGGGGCATGACTACATTTGTCGATCCCGCCGGCCGCACGCAACGCTACGAGGATCTCTACGACCGCTACACCATGCGCGGCCAGTTGCTCACCAACGAGGATTGCCTGAAGGAAATGGCCAAGGTCAACGAGGCGACCGGCGTCTTCCCCAAGGGCTACACCTACGAGCAGTTCAAGAAGGAAGGCCAGGTCAAGATCCATGGCCTCGGCGCCGGAATCTCGGCCTATGCAGCGGGCAATGAATTCAGTCCGAAAAAACCCTTCTTCCCGCTGCGCTGGCATGTGGACGACAAGAAAGTTTTCCCCACTCAGACGCGGCGGGCGCAGTTCTATTTTGACCATGAGTGGTACATGGAGGCCGGCGAAGCCCTGCCGGTATTCAAGACACCGCCCAATATCGGCGGCACGCATCCCTTCGCCATCACCGGTGGCCATCCACGGGTCAGCATCCATTCGGCTCACCTCGCCAATGCCCACCTCTCGCGGCTGCATCGCGGCCAGCCGGTCGTGCATATAAATGACGTTGTCGCGACCCAGTACGGTCTCAACGACGGCGACATGGCCGTCCTCTACAACGACTTCGCCGAATGCGAAATCATGGTGCGTACCGCGCCCAACGTGCAGCCGTCGGAACTCATTGTCTATTTCTGGGAGGCTTATCAGTACAAAGGCTGGAAGCCCTACGATATCTTCCTCATCGGCCTGCCCAAAGCATTGCTGCTGGCCCGGGGCTACGAGCAGTTCTGCTTTTTCTACAACAACGGCAGCCCGCCGCCAGCCACTGACCGCGGCGTTCGCGTCAGCATACGCAAGGCTTGAGCCGATCGGATAAGGAGAATTTCATGACCTACAAAGCAGACGGAACGAAGAGCGAGTTGCGGCAATCGAAGCGCCAGCTGGCGACGGTGATCGACCTGAACAAATGCGTGGGCTGCCAGACGTGCACGGTGGCGTGCAAGAACCT
>JALNXH010000044.1 GCA_023230455.1 Rhodocyclaceae bacterium
ATGTACGCTCGCAACTTTCACCGTTTTCGCGCCTTCGCCGTATACCTTCCCTTCCCATGACTTGCGAATGTACTCCGTCGGCTGCATCGCCAATGGCGTCGCAATCAGCGGTACATCGGCCGCTTTGATCTGGGACCAGACAGCAGCGCCCGGCTGCAAATAATCCTTCGTACTGGGTACGCGTAAGGCTCTCATGAGTTCTCTCCTGGAAGGTTAGGTTCTGCCTGTAGAGCGCATCGCTAGCTGTACGGATTCGTACTCTCCGTTTGGCATCCCTCGCACCCTTGCGGATGAGAGGTTCGCGAACCTGATTGGGGCATGAACCTAACCCTTGTTGGGGACGCGCTCGACAGTGTGCGAAGGATGCCGAAAATCTTTTAGGTCTCACTTGATATTTGTCAATCCTGCCGCTCACAGGGAATGGCAGCATTCGTTCCGCTTGGCGATGGAAAACCAGGAATGGCGCGGATTTCCGGTTTTCCATCGAGCGAAAAAACAATGATGGAAACAAGGTTTTGACCTCGGAGCCAAACCCGAATGGAGGAACCCGCGCGCAGCAAATTTTTCCGAACGACGACTCCGGACCGCATGCGTGTCCGGAGATCGTGAACGCAACGGGCGATGCACATCCTTCGTCGATCACGGAGCGGGGCTATTGGTATGAAAAGCAAGCCGAAAGTCGTGCAGTTTTTCCCAAGCCGGCATCTCCAGGCCGAGCCTCGGCGCGCCCGCAGCCGACTGGACCCACCACACTTCGGCTTTGAAGCCATCGAAACACCGGCATCGAAGCGCTATCGCAATCCGCTTGCACTGCCGAAGATCCTGCTGGCGGTTGCCCCGGCGGGTTACGGCAAAACGGTATTTCTTGCCGAGTTGCACCGGGCGTCGCTGAAACGCCATGTGCGCACTTGGTGGTTCTCGCCGGAGGATTCTTCAAGCCGCGCCGAAACCGCGCTCGGAAGGCTTGAAGATGCGCTCAGAACAAACAACGGATCGGTCCGCAGCCGCATCGAAAGCCGCATCGAAGCGATCGTCGAGGCACTCGATGCGCTGCCAGGAGAAACCCTGCTGATCTTCGATTACGTCGATCCGGCGACCGACACCACGCTTGCCCCGCTGCTCGACCATCTGGTATTCCGCAGCGGCGCAAATGTCAGGATTGCTGTCGGCAGCAACGCCCTGCCGGCGTTCAGCGCAAGCCGGGCGCGAATGGAAGGCCTGATGAAGGAAGTCTCCGTCGATGAACTCAAATTCAGCGCGACGCAGATCCGCAGCCTGTTTGCCATGCCGGATGACACCGCCTACGCGCTCAGTGAGACCGACCTACAGTCGATCCTGAGAACCACCGAGGGCTGGCCTGCCGCGGTGCGCCTGTTGCGCATTGCCGCGACCGAGAAGGGGGATCTGGCAAATGCGCTGACCACTTTCGACGGGACCGATCGCGATTTGGCGGCATTGTTCGCCGATCGCGTGCTGGCGTTCCTGGATCCGACCGACACCGAGTTCATCCACCGCCTCGCCGCATTTCGCAGTTTTTGCCCCGAACTCTGCCAATACGCCCTAGGCGACACGCAGACCGCCGCCCGCCTCGCCTCGCTGACTCGGCACAACGCTCTGATCTTCCCTGCGGAGAACGGCTGGTTCCGCATCCACCCGCTGCTCCGCAAATACTTGGCCGCAGAGGCCTGCCAGCGCGTGGCGGCAAAGGAATGGCAGGCAATCCTGGTACGTGCAGCGGAATGGTGCCACCGTGCCGGCCGCTGGCACGACGCGATCGACTATGCGGTCAGCGCAGGCGACGGCAATACAGCAGGAGCGGTTCTGGCTGCCGCCGCGCAAACGCTGGTGCGCGATCTCGGCCAGCACACCACTTTTATCGAGTGGTATGAGCAGGCGCTCGCTATCGCCGCGCCGATCAAGGACGAAACGAGGCTCTGGTACATGTGGGCGCTGATGTTCGCCCGCCGCTATGAAAAGGCATTCGCCATATTGAAGTCAGCCAGTGCGGAGCTGGCCCAGACGGCGCCGGAGCAGATACCGAGTGCGGCGCATCTGCATCTACAGGCCCTGCGCACCTCAATTCTCTGCGCCCTCGATCGAGTCGACGAAGCGCGCGCTTATGGTGCCGCGCTGCAAGCCCACGAAGATTCGATCGATCCGTTTGCCAACGCCTCGGTGGCCTGCGCCTTCACCATGACCGCGATTGCAGATCTGGACTTTCCGACCGCACGGCGCAGCGTAATGAGGGCAAGAACGGCAATGCTGCGCACCGGCAGCGAGTACGGTCTGGCATGGGTTGCCTGCCTCGAAGCCTTGATCGACGTCGAGCAAGGAGAATTCGTGCTCGCCCGCAGCGTCGTCATGGATGCCCTGGAACGGGCACGTTACGCGCTGGGCGCCAATGCCAACATCGTGTCGACGCTGGAGATTCTGGAAGCCAAAGTGGCGCTGGAACTGGGCGAGACCGATCGTGCAGCCCATCTGGTGCGTACCGGGCTCGATCAAGTCGAAACGCACGGTTTCGTCGAGACAACCAAGATTGGGCTGGAAGTCGCCACGCGGCTCTGGGACGGAGCACTCGATTCGCCATTCGCACCGAAGAAGCTCGCGCTGCTGGCCGCAGGCTTTCCGCCGCGCCTGCAATTACTGTTCAGCTGCGACGTGCTGGTGCGGATGGTCCAGCTCGGCAAATTCGAGGCCGCCATCGAATGGAGCAAACGTTTCGACATGGAAGCCAAGCTGTCCTCGCGACGCGCGGAAGCAGGAATTCCGGATCTGCTCAGCCTGGATCACTCCACCGTCTCGGCACGGCTGGCCATGTTGATCGCGCAACGCAACTTCGGTCCCGCGATGTCGCTGGCCGAGACGGAATTGACGCTGGCGCTGAAAGCCTCCTGCGCACCCTGGCAGGTAAGGCTGCATCTGGTCAAAGCACAGATCCTGATGATGTCGGGCCACTCGAATCACGCCTCGCGCGCAATTTCACGTGCCATCAACGTCGCCGCACGACGCAGCCTGCGCCACCCTTTCGCCGAATATGCGGAAGTGATTCGCTCGATCGTCGCGACGGTGCCGCGCAAATCGTGGATTTTCGTGACCGCAGAGGAAATAGGACTGTTTGAGGACATCAAGCGCAACATCGGCGCCCCCCCGGAAGCACTGCCCTACACCGCAGCGGAGCCGACTGTCGAATGCGATTGCGTGGACACGCCGACCTGCCGCGAACTCGAATTCCTTCAGTTGCTGGAGGCTGGCCTGTCGAATCAGGAAATCGCCGATCGTCTGAACCTGACCATCGCCACCGTTAAATGGCATCTGCACAACCTGTACGCCAAGCTGGCGGTGAAGACCCGCTCGGCGGCGCTGGCCAAAGCCAAGCGCCTGCAACTACTGGCCCGCTAGGCCGCAGAGAAGAAACGCCCCCAGCCATTTTCGGGCGCACCATAAAAAAGCCCGCGAATCGATTCGCGGGCTTTTTTGCTGCAAACGAAATGCGGTCTTAGAACACGAGCACCGGCTTGATCGCCGCGCCGGTCTCCGATGCGTGGGAAGCCTCGTTGATCTGATCGAAGGGGAATTTGGTGATCAGCTTGTCGAAGGGGAATTTCCCGGCTTGGTAAAGTTCGATCATCTTGGGAATGAATGCTTGCGGGTCGGCATCGCCTTCGATGATGGGCTGCAATGTCACACTCTTGATCGCCAGATCCATCAACGTCGCGGGAATTGCCGCATCGGGCGGAGACATGCCGATGAGGCCCAGTTTTCCTCCGGGGGCGACCGAATCCAGCGCCTGCTTGATGACTGGGGGAATACCCGTGGTATCGATTGCATAACGCACGCCACCGCCGGTGGCTTCCTTGATCGCGGCAACGACATCGCTTCCGTCGCGTGGATCGAACGCGTGAGTCGCACCGAGTTGCTTGGCTAACGCGCGGCGCTCGGCATTGGGTTCCACCACGATGATGGTCTTCGCATCCATCGCCTTGGCACCCATCACTGCACTGAGGCCCACCGAGCCACCACCGAACACGACGATACTGTCCTTCGGCCCGACCTTCATAGAATTGATTGCGGCGCCGGCACCGGTCTGAATGCCGCAACCCAGGGGGCCGAGAATTTCCAGGGGTACGTTCTTGGGCACGGGAACGGTATTGATTTCGCGCGCGATCGCATAGGTGGCGAACGACGACTGGCCGAAGAAGATCGAGTGCACCGGCTTGCCGTCCTGCGACAGCGGCGTTGAGCCATCGTTCAAACGAACGCCAGCAAAGTTCATTCCGAGGAATTGCGTGCAGGTCGCCGGATGATGATCGGTACAACTGGGGCATTGGCCGCATGAATTGAAAGAAAGAACGACATGGTCGCCCGGTTTCACGCGTTTCACATTCTCGCCGACGGCTTCGACTACGCCCGAACCTTCATGACCGAGCACCATGGGCAAAGGAATCGGAAATCCGTCGCGACAAACCATATCGGTATGACACACACCGACCCCCACCATGCGCACCAGCACCTCGTCTGCGCGCGGTGGCGCAACCGTGACGTCTTCGATTTTGAATTTTCCGCCGGTCTCGCGGAGTACTGCGGCGCGCGCGGTAACACTTGCAGCTGATTGAGCGGTCATACCTGTCTCCTATTCGATTGTTTTAAGGGGCACACGATGCCCCAGGTTTAAGCAGTAATCAATCTTTCCATCAAAGCAACTAAAAATCTTGGGGAATCTGGCTACATCGCCGACTCCATCATGTTTTCCGCTGATCCGGCGATCGCGAATCAGCAATTATCAAATTCACGCCATGGTAGCAGCGTGACTCTCATCGGTAAATTTGTCGTAATGAATCGATTCAAGGCGAACGCCCAGTGCGGTCATCACGCCGATCGCCGCATCGATCATCCCGGGAGGGCCGCACAAGTAACCTTCAATGCCCGCCCAGTCGGCATTGGACAGGGACAGCGCGATGAATTCGGTGACCATGCCGCGCGCGCCGTTCCAGTCGCTGTCGGCCGGTTCCGCGGAGAGTACCGGGACGAATTCGAACTGATCCTGCCACCCGCCGCCGATCGCCTTGATCTGGTCGAGGGCATAAAGATCGGCCTGGGTACGGGCGCCAAACAGCAGCACGCAGCGTCGGCGAACGCGGCTCTTGCGCGCGTCTTCAAGCAGGCTGAGCAGCGGTGCAAGGCCGCTGCCGCCGGCGATGCAGACCATCGGCGCCGCACTTGAGCGCAAACCGAAGCTGCCGTGGGGCGCATCGACTTCCAGTTGCAGATCGTCGAGGCGACCGTCGAACAGGGCTTCGGTAAATGCACCGCCCGGAACCTTGCGGACCATGAAAGAAACCAGGCTCCGCCCCTTGCGCTCCGGCGCATCGGCAAACGAATAACAGCGTGCGCGCGGCACATTCGGGCTTTTGATGTTCGCATACTGGCCGGCGACGAAACGCACCGGCCGGTCGAGTTCGAGCGTCACTTTCAGAATGTCGTGGGTAAGCGGCTCGGTGGCGACTATGCGGCCGATAAACTTCTCCGGCGGCGGCACGTCCAGCGCTCCGCTCTCGACTTCGACGACCGTCAGGTCGCCGCGCGGCACGGCCTGGCAGGCCAGGATGTATCCGGCGTCAAGCTCTTGCTTGGAAAGCGTGTAACCAAAATCGGTGATGGCCTTGACCTCGCCCTGCTTCAGGCGGCATTTGCAGGAACCGCAGGTACCGACCGTACAGTTGTGGGGAAACGGCACGTCGTGCTGTAGCGCCGATTCGAGCAGCGTCTGTCCGCCGGGAACCTCGAAGCGCGCCCCGTAAGGCAGAACCTCGACAATTTTTTGGGGTTTGGATTTGAACAGCGATTTCAGGAATTTGACCATCGACCGGGCTCACTTTCTATCGGGGGGGTACTGGGAAATCCGTATTTTTTATTTATTCAATTGCAACGACGCAACGTGCTCACCGGTAAAGCGGGGCGCCGATCATCGCCGGACGCGAATCATTCGGCCTCTGGATCTATATTCGATTCAAACTGCGACAGTTTCTGTTTTACCTTGCTCAGCGAGGCGATCAACTGATCCCGTTCGTCCTCGGACAGCTCGCCCAGTATCTGGCTGTTGAACACCTGCTCCATTGCCGTCATCCGTTGCAACAACTGTTTCGAGCTCTGGGTCAGGAAAACCCGCTTCGCCCGACGATCGACGGGATCGGGGCGACGATCCACCCATCCGCCGGATTCCAGACGGTCGAGCAGCGAGCCGAGGCTGGCCTTGCCGATATCGAGCAACTCCGCCAGACGCGTCTGCATCATGCCGTCGTGGCGCGACAGATAGGCCAGCACCCACCACTGCGAACGCGTGACGCCGAGCGGCTTCATCAGCTGATCGAAGACATTGCGACGCAACCTCGACACATCGTGAATGAGGTAGCCCAGTTTGACGTCCCGCTTGTGGATCGTCGGCGTCTCACCATTGGAGGCCGGACCGTCCTCCTTCAATACATCCGACTTGGCGGCATTCATGGAGTTAGCGGTGATGATCAGTCAGATTGTCGGTTACTTACTCGAAACCCGGTCGCGGCGTCGAAAACTTGCTTGCCTTCGACGCTCGACGACCATCCTCAGTTATGGCCTAGCTTGGCAAAAAAATCGGTCAGCGCGGCGGGCAGCGCAAACAAATCCGCGTTTGCTGCCGTAGCGGCTGCGGCACGGCGTCGCACGTTCTCCACCCCGGACTGCCGCAGGTAATTGAACGGACCGCCGGTGTAGGACGGAAACAACCCGCCGATGACCACGCCGACGTCGGCGAGCGCGGTGTCGGCAATACCGCCTTCGCCCCAGACCGCAGCGGCCGCCAGCGCCACGACGAGCAATTCATCGGCTTCGCTCAGCGAACGTTGCCGGGCCAGCGCACGCACTGCCTTTAGACGCGGCAGCAATGCCGTCTTGCCGCTATTGAGCAAGACGTTGGCCCGCAACCAGCGCCCCAGCACAATGCCGGCATCGGTTGCCAGCGCGTCGGGGACCGGGGTATGCACTTCGAGGGTGCGGCCCTGATCGGTCGCATCCGACAGCCAAACGCCGGCCCGCGCGCCAACCGCCACGCGGTCGACCGCAGCCTCCGTCAGCCAAGCCACCTTGATACCCTGCCCGGCCGTGGCGCCAGGCAGCAGCAAGGCAATGTCTCCGGCACCCAGATCGTCGGCTGGAGCAATCGGCGCCTTGCCGCTCTCAAGCATTTTCTGCACCGCAGGCGCGCCCTCGCCGACTATCGAAACTTTCACCTCGGCGGGCTTCAACCTCGATGGCGCCAGTTTGGCGGCACGCTGCCGATCGAGGAACAACGTGCGCACCATATTGCCGGCCACCGGGTCGCGCAGCAGCTCGACGAAGCAATCCATCTCCCAGTGCCCAGCCTCGTCCATCGGCTTGTTCCAGCCGCCGACGACACAATTCAGAATCGCCTTGTAGGCGGGGTAGTGTTCGACCTGATAATCGCTGATGCCGACCGCCTGCGTAATCTGCGCATGGGCATCGGCGCGGGAAAAATCGAACGGTGCGGCATTGAACGTTACCGCCGGACGATCCCAGGGCGCCTTGGGTTGCGCCAAGGCACGCGCACGCCGTTTGGCGGCTTCGACCAGTTCGACCGGCGCAGCCAGCTCATGCGCCAAGCCGCATTCCAGCGCTTGCGCCGCCGTCAACGGGTCGCCGATCAGCAGCATCTTCATCCCCAGCGCGGTACCCACCAGACGCGGCAAGCGTTGCGTGCCGCCGGCACCCGGCAGCAGGCCGAGCTTAATTTCGGGCAGCCCGACCAGGACGCCCCTGTCGTTCGACAGAACGCGCTCGTGGCAGGCCATGCTTAATTCAAGCCCGCCTCCCAGTGCGAGGCCGTTGACCGCCGCGACATAGGGTTTGGGGCTTTTTTCCAGACGGCGGAACAGGCGGCCAAGACGGCCGAACAAATCGTGCAGCTCGTCGTAGCTACCCGTGCGGGCACGCTCCGTGAACATGCGAATCATGTCCAGGTCGGCGCCGGCGAGGAAAGCCTGTTTGCCGGAAGTGATCACCACCGACTTCACGGCTCCAGTGGACTCGACGTGCTCGAGGAGCTTCTCCAGCGAATTCATCATGTCCAGCGAAAAGACGTTCATCGAACGTCCAGGCATGTCGATGACGGCCAGCAGAACACCATCATCGCCCAGAGTGGTCTTGATATTTGAGTCCATTGGAAAACCGTGAATGAGGTGGTGAATGGATCAGACGTACTTCTTGAAGTCGGGCTTACGCTTTTCGTTGAATGCGCGCACGCCTTCCTTCGACTCTTCGCTCTGGTAGTAGCCCTTGACGGCGGCTACACCCATGAAGCTGATGCCGCGGATGTTTTCGCTGTCGGCATTGAAAGAGCGCTTGGCAATGGCCAGTGCGGTGGGGCTCATGGCGTTGATCTCGGCGGCCCAGGCTTCGCACTCGGCGTCGAGCTGATCGTGCGGCACAACCTTGTTGACCAGGCCGAATTCATAAGCCTGCTGTGCTGAGAGCCGACGGCAGAGGAACCAGACTTCGCGGGCGCGCTTTTCGCCCATGATGCGCGCCAGATAGGCGGTGCCGAAGCCGGGGTCGACGGAGCCGACCTTGGGGCCGACCTGGCCGAACTGGGCCTTTTCCGACGCCAGCGTCAGATCGCAGATGGTGGCGAACACGTTGCCGCCGCCGATGGCGAAGCCCTGGACGCGGGCAATGACCACCTTGCGGCAGTCGCGGATCGCGGTTTGCAGTTCCTCGATCGGCAGGCCGACCATGCCGCGAGGGCCGTAGAGGCCGTCTTCGGAAAGATGCACCTTCTGGTCGCCACCGGTGCAGAACGCCTTGTCGCCGGCGCCGCCGAAAATGACGGTGTTGACCGAGCGCTCTTCGTCGGCACGACGGAAGGCCAGGATCAGTTCTTCAACGGTCTGGGTACGGAAGGCGTTGAAAACTTCCGGACGATTGATGGTGATGCGGACGGCATTCTCGCCGACTTCGTAGGTGATGTCTTTGTATTCCGACATGATTATCTTTGCTCCGTGAATGGGTTACGCATTGAACGCAATTGCGCGCTCAGCCGTGCATCGTCAGGCCACCGGAAACGCTGATGGTCTGGCCAGTCATGAACGAGGCGTCGTCGCTGGCGAGGAAGGCCACCAGCCCCGGGTAGTCGGTCGGCTCGCCGATGCGACCGAGCGGCACGCCGCGCACCATGGCGTCGCGGATCTTCTGACCTTCTTCGCCGGTACCGACGAAGGCGTCCATCGCCGGGGTGTTGGTGGGACCGGGGCAGATGCAGTTGAGCAGGACATTCTTGCGCGAGACTTCGCGCGCGAAGGCCTTGGCGAAGGCGATGGTTGCACCCTTGCAGCCGGAGTACACGACTTCGCCCGAGGAGCCCACACGACCGGCATCGGAGGCGATGAAGATGATGCGGCCACCGCCGCGCTGAACCATCCCGGAAGCCACGGCATGGGTCATGGCAATCGGTCCCAGGTAATTGATGTTGACAACCTTCTGCCAGAAATCGGCGGTGGTCTTCAGGAACGGCATCGGCGTATCCCAGCCGGCGTTGTTGACCAGCGCCCAGGTCGGGCCGAGCCGCGATTCGATCGCGGCAACCGCATTTTTCACAGCCTCCGGGTTGGTGATGTCGCACGCCTCAGCATCGGCACGACCACCCGCGGCACGAATATCGGCGGCGGCCTTGGCGGCCGCCTCGGCATTGATATCCAACACGCCGACCGCCATGCCTTCTTCAGCCAGTCGCTTGGCGATAGCCAAACCGATGCCGCTGGCAGCGCCGGTCACGAGAGCTACTTTGTCTTTCAATCCACGCACGTTGTTTCCCCTATATACAGATGTCGTTCAAATCAATTCTTCGTCGCGACGCATCAGACACTGCGCTGCGCCTTTGCGGTGGCGCTCGCCGCCTTGGCCGCGTCGCGGGCCTTGGCCCAGTCTGCGTCGGTCATCTTGCCCAGCCCGGCGAACGTCGAGGGCGCCGCCAGATGATGCGCGCCATCGATCGCGATGGTGTCGCCGGTAATGTAGTCGCAGCCGTCGGAGAGCAGGAGCAGCACCAGATTGCCCAACTCCTCGATCTGGCCGTAACGACCCATCGGCACTTCGTCGGCCTGGGTCGCGCCGACAGCGCTGTCGCTGGTCGGATTCAGCATCTGCCAAGCGTATTCGGTCGGAAACGGCCCCGGTGCCACGGCATTGACGCGAATGCCGTACTTGGCCCACTCCACCGCCAAAGACATGGTCATGGCATTGACCGCGGCTTTGGCCATGGCGGACGACGTCACGTAGGCCGAACCGGTCCATACCCAAGTAACCAGCGTCGACACTACCGATGCCTTGATGCCCTGCTCGATCCAGCGCTTGCCGCAGGCGAGCGTGGTGAAAAAGGCACCATCCATGACCGTCGAGCGGATGGCCTCATAGCCGCGGGGGCTGAGATCCTTGGTCGGTGCGATGAAATTCGCCGCCGCATTATTGATCAAACCGGTCAGCGGCCCATGCTTCTCCCAGATCGCAGCGATGGCTGCGTCGACCAGATCGTACTGACGGATATCCACCGGTTGGAAGAAGGCACGCGGCGCACCGCAGGCCTGATTGATCTCATCTGCGGCCTCTTTGAGCACGGCTTCGCGGCGGCCCCAGAGATGCACCTCAGCGCCATGTTGGGCCAGATGCTTGGCCATTCCTTTGCCCAAACCGGTACCGCCGCCGGTAATCAGAATCCGTTTGCCTGCGAGGGCGCTTTTGTCAAATAAGGTCATGAGACGCTCCAATACAAATTTGAGTAACGGCGATCAAGCTCTTCACGAACAGCCACGGACACGCTGCCCGGGCTTTCGAACTTGAGACGCCGACGAAAACTACAGTTGCTTTTTTCTGCCCTGACCGTGCACATCAACGTGCGCCCGGGCCCTCTCCGATGAGTGTTTCGATGGCGGGGATGGACTTCGGGTCGGCCTCCCAGCCCTGGCCGATGAGCCAGGAGCGTTCGCGCAGCAGTTGTTCCTTGGCATGGGCGGTGACGATGCCGCTGATGTGCTTCAGCTTGCCGGTCTCGGTGCCGGAATAGAGGGCGGTGATCAGGGCGCCGATCTTCTCGCGCAGCTCGAAGTTGG
>JALNXH010000045.1 GCA_023230455.1 Rhodocyclaceae bacterium
CCATTGCTTCGCCCCTTGGTACTTGTAGAGCCCCACCTGCGCACGGCGCAGCGGCGGTGCTGCAAAGTTCGGCAGAATGAGCGCGATGTGGCCGCGCTGCGAGATCATGGGATGCGCGCGGTCGGAGTTGCTCTGGTCGGCAGCGCCCGGATGCACGTGGACGTCGGCCACCACGGCAAGGCCGCGTGCCTTGCAATAGGCCCACAGCGTGCCGAAATGCCGACCGTCGAAGCGCACGATGCCAGTGTCCAGGCATCTCGGATCCACATCGTCATAAAGCACGTAATCCGTAATGCATCGGCGCCCGTCCGGCTCTATCCGCCCGAGCAGGAACGCGCCGCTTTCGCGGGTACTCGCGCGCCCCCGTTGGCGTAGCGCGCTGCATAGGCGCCGCCACAACAACCACGAGCACGAGAGCTCATGCCGTGGCGAGAGCAGGCGGCGAATAGTCGGGGCAATTGAGAAGTTCATGAACCAGTTCCAGGTATTGGGAGATACCGTCGCGCGGACGCCATATCTTGGAAGGCATTTCGCTACGCCAGTTAGGATGGCCCGCGATGCTGACTCGGTCGCACGGCAGGTACAGTGCGGTGCCGGCCTGCCAGTCGGTCCTGAAGACGGCCGAGAGGCGGCCGCCGCGGCCGCGCGGCCAGCATTCGAACGCGAGGATCGTGTTGGCCTGGGGGTCCCATGGCCCGCCTGTCGGCGGCACGTCGGGAAAGCCGCCGCTGTGCAGGCGCAACACGTGTTCCGTCCCGTCGATGGCCGTCACCGCGAACAACGCGTAGGGCCATTGCGTCGTGATGTGGCGCCAGCGGCCTCGCGCGACGCCGAGGCGAAACGCCGGTTTCGCGAGGTCCGCCTCGAAGGCACGCTGGTCCGGGTCCATCAGGCCGTCTCTCCGCCGCTGCCGTTGACTCGCTCGTCGGCCACGAGGTCGAACGCGACCGCGCAGGTCTTACCGTCGGTCAGGGCGCCTATGTGCGTGCTGGACGACGGTCGGGTGGTAGTACCCGCAAGCTGCAGGAGGTGCTCGCTCGCGTCGTCCTGGGTCATGTCGAACTTGTGCTCCGCCATCCACTGCTTTACGTGGCCGACGGTGCTGGCCGGCGAGAACAGGTGTTCCTTCGTCGTGTTGTTGAACGTGACCGCCACGTTCACGTGCCGGCAGCGGTGCACGTGCACCGTAACGCCGCGATCGCCGCTGCGCGCGGCGATGTGCACACCGTGCTCGATGGGCCGCTCATCGCCCTCGATGAAGATCAGCACGTCGGGCGGCAGGCCGTGCTGGACGGCCAGGCGGGCCTGCAGTTCGCCGAACGTGCGGTCGTCGGTGACCCCCAGATGCTCGATGCCGGCGATGTTCTCGCCTTGGTAGAAGATGTCGATCGATTTCATAGCTCGCGCTCCGCGGGTCCGAAGTGCGAAGCCCCATGCTTCTCTTCGCCCCTACCCGTGTAATCGGGCTCGGTGGCAGAAACCGGAAATCGATCTCGCGATCAGGTCAAGTCGAGAGCGCCCGCAGCGAGCGCGGAGCACGCGAAGAAATGGGGGCAGCGCGGGCAGATGACAGCATCCGGCTCGGGCGCGAATCGGCCTGCCGCGATGCCGGCCAGCATCTTGACAGTGTTCTCTTGTCGGTTCTTCACCTTCGTCGCCGTAATGCAGACAGCTTCGGCGGTCTCATCGGTCAAGTGCAGGGCCTGCACCACCACGCCCGCGCCAAAACGCGCTTGCGCCGCAAGCTGGTAGAGCGTGTATTCCAAGCGGTCGTACTCGTCGCTGCGCTTGTGGCCGGTGCGCACGCGTCGCACGACCACCGAGCCGTCCGGCAGTTCGGCGATTTCGCTCGGCTCCACGATCACCTGACCGTTGGGCAAATCGATCACCAGCGCTTCGGAATTCCGGAAGCGCCGCCCGGCGCCGGAGGCGACGAAAGCGGAGACCAGTCGCGACGCAACCCGCCGGTAGTCCTGGGCGAAAGCATGCGCGGTCGGTCCATGCTCCTGCCAAATGTTTTCGAAGGCGGCTTCAGCCTGCTCGATCGTCGGTTGATCCGTCTTGCGCTGCTCGCCCATCCACCGCAAGAGGTGGTACAAGCAATCGTGCGTTTGCGAGAAGGCGGTGGGCTTCCTGGCGCCCCCCAAGCGCAGCACGTGGGTATAGAAAAATCTTCGCGGACACTTCTCATAAGACCCCAAGCGGCTGTCGGTGAGCCGCCAGTCCGCCGCCCACGTGATCGCGATCGGCTGCGGGCGCGACGCATCGGTGGGCAAGGGAAGCTGAGCGGGCTGGGGCACGGTATCGACCAGCGTCGGGGGAAGCCAATCGAGGAAGGCCGAGGGCCCGCGCGCTTTGCCGTTTGGCTGGCGGCTGCACAAGTACAGTCGCAGATGCGTTCGCGCCCTCGATAGCGCGACAAAGAACAGGCACTGCTCTTCGTCCTCCTGGGAGCGACGCGCCTCGTCTGCGGGCGAGCCGAGCGCGTCCACGATCATTCCGGCGGGCGTCGGGCAACGCTGCGGCTTGTACGACGAAGGAAAGCTCGTGACCGTGAGCCCTGGGACGTGGACCGCTTCGAATTCCAGGCCTTTGCTCCCGTGAACGGTCATCAACCGGACGGCGTCGAGGTGGAGCGCGGCCGCAGGGACCTGACGTAAGTCCCGCTCTTCGGCGAGCAAGACCAGCTGCCGGACGCGATCGAGCGTGCGCTGGATCGGCCTTCCACCTGCAACGGGACCTTGCTCGCGAACGAAGTTCAGGAGTTGCCAGACCGCGACTGCTCGGACCTTGTCAGTCGTCGTCGTCGATTGCGCCCATCGCAGTGCCAGGTCAGTCCTGTCCAGCAGGTAGGTTGACAAGAACTCCCAAGGGGTCGAATGCGAGGCGAGGCCCGCGAGATCTTCGACCAGACGAGCAAGTCCCGCGCGCCCTGTGTCCGACACCTCCGCGCCGCGCAGGGCCGCCGCAAGGCCAGCCATCGGCTCGCACGGGCTGGTCCGCAAGTAGCGGCTGATTGCGTAGACGTCTTGCAGGCCCAATTGGTAGCGCGGCACGGCGCCCACGCGGACCAGACCGTCCGCAAAGGGATCGACCGCGAGGCTCAGTAGCGCGAGAAGATCGCGAACCTCGTCGCGTTCAAACAGGCTTCCCAGGTGAAGAACTGGGATGCCTCGCGCCTCGAGCTCGGACGCGATGTCATTCAGACGCGCGTTCGACCGACACAGCACGGCCTGCTTGCGCAAAGGTACCTGCTGGCGCTCCAGCTCGAGAATGCTTGCCGCGATCCCAGCGACTTCGTCCTGCAGCGTTTCGAAGCGGCGGATCTGCGGTCGTGTGGGACCACGACCGCGATCTGCCGTGAGGTCGAGCGGGAGCATTCCTTGCGACGCGCCCATGTGCGGCGCGACGGCCTCTGCCGTCTCGACGATCTGTTCGCTGGAACGGTAGTTCACTTCCAACCTGTCGACCGATGCGCCGGGATAGTCCTTTACGAACCGGACCATGTTCGTGGACGATGCCCCGCGAAAGCGATAGATTGACTGGCGTGCATCGCCCACTGCCCAGAGCCGCTGCCCGTCACCGGCGAGCGCTTTGAGAAGCCTCGCGCTGGCCCGATTGACGTCCTGATATTCGTCGACCAGAACGTGGCGATGCCGCAGTTGCACCGTGAGGCGAACTTCCTCATCTGATTCCAGCAGTCGCGCGGGCCGCATGATCAGGTCTCCGAAGTCGACCGCGCCGTGTCTCGCGAGAGCCTGCTGGTACAGATCATAGATGTCCGCGATCTCCAGGCACTTGTCGGCGTCGACCTGCGACTTTTCGTCACTCGCGTTCGCACGCATTTGCAGCGCGAGCTGCCGGTACGCCGCGGCATCGACCAATTCATCTTTCGCTCGCGAAATGGCCGAAATGATGTCTTTGAGGACCATCGCGGGATCCCAGAGGTTACGGTAGTGCCGCAGTGGGAGGGTCGGAAGAATTTCTTCCAGCACTGCGATCGCGTCGCTGCGATCAAACAGGCCGGGGTGGGGGCTGAGCCCGAGCCGATCGTAATGCCGACGCACGAGATCTAGACCGAACGCGTGGAATGTGCCGATCCATAGTCGCGGCGCAGCATCGGGAATGGCGGCGATCAGTCGCTCGGATAGTTCGCCTGCCGCGCGATTCGAGAACGTGAGCACCAAGATGGAGGCTGGATCGACGCCCTCCGCGACAAGGGAAGTGACGCGGCGAATCAGGGTACGCGTCTTGCCCGTGCCGGGACCGGCCTGCAGCTGGAAGGCGGAGTTCCGGTGTGCGGCGGCGCGGTCCTGGCCGGGGTCAGGGCGGTAGCTGCCTACCTCCTGCGACTGAGGGACGTTGTCCTGCGACCAAGCCGGAAGCAGCAAAGCGTCGAACAACTGTTGGCGGATCAGCGCCAGCGGCAGGCCGGTGCGCTTGGCCAGCGCACACGCCGATTGCCCGTCTCGACTGTGCAGGTCGCACGCGAACCCGCGGGGAAGCAGAAGCTCCCGACCGAAAACGTTGGCTTGCAGCTCTCGCCGCTCGCGCGCCCCGTAGTCTTCGACCCTCTGCAGCCCTACCGGTGCAGCTTCCGTTGTGCGGGACGGGTCGATGTCATGTTCAGTGCAGGACCCGCCTGCTGTATGAAGCTTTGCGTGGCCGATCTCATGGGCGAGAAGTTGCGCGCGCTCGATCGGGTCTTCGACGTTCTCGCACAAGATCGCTCCGCCCTGGTCGTCGAACAGCGCGCGCCCGCCTTTGAGCGCCGGATCACCGATGGGGAGCCAATAGATTTCGAGGTCGAGGTGAGTCGCGGCGGCAAGAACCAGCGCGTACGGCTCAAACGGATCGGCGCCTTTGGCGACGACAGCCCCATGCAGTCTCTCTGCTTCACGCCGGATCAACTCGAACGCGTCCACATCAAAGCTCCAGGAACTTGCGTCGCTGCTCTTCGGTCATGCCCGAGTTTCTCACAGCTTCCTCAAACGTTTGCCGTTCGCCGTGGGATGGCTTGCCATCAGCCTTGTGAAACCTTGCCGGCACAACAGCACTGCCACGCATGGCATCGAGATGCGCATTCAGGAGTTCAACGGGTACGTTCATTTCCGCCGCAGCGTACTCGCGAAACCCGAATGTCATGGTATCCGGCTCAATCTCTCGATCACGCAGTTTGCTCACAAAGACAGTTGTCGTATCTAGGCGAGCAGCAAGATTCCGGAACTCCTGCCGCGAGAGCCCACTGAACGGATTCACATCTTCGCCCATGGCGGGCTTCTTTGCCGGAGCCGCCGCGTTGAGGCTTTCAGCGTGAAGACGATTGTGGAAACGGCTCATGGCACGACTGACCGCCGGGCTGACGGAGTCGCCGCCCTCGGGCACAACCTCGTGGGCGCCTGCGCATTCACGCAGTGCGTCCAGCGCGACCAGGATCGCAAATTCAGTGAGTTCGCTGCCGAATTGCGGATAACGGCGTACGACCTCGTCAAGCAGGGCGGCGTCCGGTACGTCCTTTGCCATCGAGATTTCGTAGCAGGCGGCGCGCAGTGAAGTGGCGTCCGCGGATTGTGTGAATTTCATTGGTCCTCCTGGAATCGGTCCAGCTTGGCCGCGGCGCTGGCGAGCCGGTTGCGGATGGTGCGACCCGTGCAGTTGCACTTGGTCGCGGCTGTCTCCTCGTCAAGGTCGTTGGACTCCTCCTTGAAGCCCATGACGTGGACGAGCACGACTGCATCGCGTTCCTTTTTGGGTAACGTCTCGATCGCCTGGAGCAATTGCTTCATGCGCAGACGCGTTTCCGGCGTGTCGTTGTGCAGGGAATCTGAAATGCCCTTCAGAGGCTCCTCGTCGGCGAACAACTCGTCCAGCTCCTCTTCGGACTCGACCGCAGCGAACTGGCCCGAGTGCCCAACTTCCCGGACGCAACTGATCCAGAAGGTCCGAAAGGCGCTGTTGAACCTGCATTCATAGAAATCGAGCTCGTCCGGAATATCGCCCCGGCCATCACTGGCGAGGAGTTCAGCGAACTGTCCCAAGATGTCCTCGCGCAGCTTGTCAGCGGAGGGAAGGAAATTGAATATTTTTCCTTCTAGCGTCTTTTCGCAACGCTTCAGAAGGACCGGCAGGACGACATTGAACGTCTTCATGCTGTCGGTCGCGATGCCCTGCCGCAGCAGATGCACCAATGTCTCGGGACGTAGAAAGCCCTCCTGCTTGGGGTTCGTGACGTCAAGTCGCGCCTTCAGTTCAGGTGGACTGAGCTTGGCAACCTCGTCGATCTGCGCTTCGACTGAGGACGGGCGCGAATAGAGGTCCCCTTGCGCGGTCTTTTTGATCAGGGGCGGAGCCATATTCCTCCTTACTCAAGAGCTTCTTGCGGGGAATTTGGCCCGCTTCGTCTCTTTGATCGGCAGCCGACCGAAAACCCGGAAAAATTTTCTCCCCTTGCAGCGAGTGTTTTCTGTATTACGAAAGTAACACGTTGATTCGGCGCGAATTGTTCGATCATAACACCCGTGGAGCTATAGGACTGGTGGGCCCCGATTTCCAGCTCAAGACGCTGGTGACTGACTGTGGCATGGTTTTCCACGAGGCGGTACCGGCCGATTTGTTAGTCGCCTTCGAAATCGCGTAGAACCGCTACGACCGCTGACCGATTCGTTGCTGCCGTTGGCGGCGACGTACGTCAATGGCCGGAGTGGCCGAAGCCCGGTCGTCGGCCGAAGCGGCCTGCCTTGTCGACCTGTGGATCGGACTGCTCCTCGGCCTTATGTAGCGCTCCACATAAGGCCGATGTGCTGCCCAACCACCCATGAGGATAAAACTACTTCGGTACCGATGCCAATGGCAAAAACAAAGTCATTTTTGCCGTCGGCAAAATAATGAACCCATGGTGGTGATAAAACATTGCAGCACGGTCATCCTTGGCATTGACCACCATCGCATAGGCAGCAATTTCGGAGCGAATAGCTCGATCAAGGGCGTCGGCCAACAATGCCCCGCCAAGCCCTTGTCCCTGGAAACCTTGATCGACCGCCAACCGGCCTAACCGAACCGCCGGGACAGAAGGATATCGAGGTAATTTTTTGCCGATGTCGGCTGGTAACTCTGACAGCGGCAAACTTGCTGATGCCAGCGTGTAGTAGCCGGCAATTCTCTTATCGACATCCAGCGCAACGAAGCACGCCGTGATGCGGCGCCGGCTATCCTGTGTAACTTGCTGCCTTAGATAGCTATCCAGGGGCTTGGAACCACTGTTGAATGCCGAGCGATCATGCTCGGCATTCAACAGTGCGATCCGAAACGGGGCCCTGCTCACTCGGCACTAATCAGTTTGCGACGCCGGGCAAACGCACGTTTCAAGGCTGGGGCCGGACGCGGCGGTGCCAGCAGGGCTTGAGCAAAACACTCTTGATCAGCGAGCGACAAGCGAATGACTTCCGCAGTTTCGATGGCTTCCTGGGCCGCAAGCTGGACCGCAGACACGACAAAGTCAGTCATGGTGCGCCCCTGAATCTCCGCCGCACGCTTGAGCATTGCGTGCAGATCGGTACTGATTCTGGCTTCGAGACGGGCTGTGGCAGCAGTTGCAGACATGGCATGATCCTCCTGAACTGATGATACGGCAGTTAGCCGTACATATCAAGTCAGTCAGAATCGACGATATCGATTTGCCGCCAAAGCAATCTATTTCAACTTTGCCACCGCCACGGCAATCGCTGCCGCGCGACTGATCCCCCTGCCTCTTGCCCAATCATCCAGCCGCTCCAGGACGGCTGGATCAATTGAAACGGTGATTGCGCATTTCCTCCCCGCACGCTTGATCGACTTCCTGCCGTCCGGCGCCTGATCGATGAAATCATCAATGTCGGCCTGAAGTGGCGCTGCATCAGGTTTCCGTTGTTTCACCATCGGTTCACCGTCATCCTTCCGTTGTTTCAACGTATGTCCAACCGAAAACGGCCGCCGCCAGGCAACGGTACTCATGGGCGGCTTTCTCGTCTCTGGCTGGGAATTCAAGGATCGAACAGCCCATCGCCGCAATGCTGGCCACGGCCTTCCGTCGCACCACGGGCGCATCGACATAGCCAACACCCGGCGGCAGCGATCCGGCCGTTGCGGCGTTGTCGCTGCCGGTCGGATCAGCCATGCAGAGGAAGACGGAGGCCGAGATATCCCGGGTGGCTCGTGCCTGGGCCAGCAAACCGGTCATGTCATTCAACGCCCAAAGGTCAAAGGATCGGGGTTGCAGCGGAATGAGAACGTGATCGGCCAGGACCAGTGCAGCGCGCATGGCGGTCGAATCCCGCCCGCCGGCATCGATGACGATATCGGTATAGCGATCCTTGGCCAAGGTCACTTGCTGACGTAGCGCCTGACCGTCGGGGTAATGGACGCAGGGAATCGTGGGGTCGATCTCGCGGCCCGAGAGCGCCGCCATCAGGGTGCCCTGCCGGTCACCATCCACGGCGAGGACATCACGGCCACGCAACTTGCAGGCGATGGCCAGGTTGAGTGCGGTGGTGGTCTTGCCGACGCCGCCCTTGGTATTGAGGATTGCCAGAATCATTGTGGTGTCCTTCCGTCATCTTGATGTTGGATTGCCGTCGTTTCGCCATCGATCGAGTTGGGGTGCTGTCGCCGAAAATTTCGAAGGTGCCGCCTGGCCGTTTCGGGATCGGCAACCGGCTCCACCGTGGCTGCCCGCTTGTCATTTTCGGATTGATGGCGCGCTTTGGCATCGAGATGTGATTGCCACGCCGCAAGGCAGAGAAGGTCTTCCTGACTCGCTCCTGCCTGCAGGCGTTGTCGCACCCGTGTTCTCCATGCTGACGGGTTCTTGATTGGCTTGCCTGACTGCGTAGCCTGCCAATAGGCAGCGGTGACCAGGTCATCCAAATCCGCCACCACCGGAGCCGTTTTGGGTGGGGCTGTGGATCGCTTCTGCCCGGCGGATGACGGTGGTGGTGGTGTTTTTACCTGCTCAAATCCTGGTGGTGGTAATTCCTCTTGTTTACTTCCTCCTTGTTTACCTCCTATTGGTATATCCCCGAGTTGGCCAGGCATGGCGGCGCCATGGATGGTCGAGCCATGCATGGCGGCTCCATCCATGGCTTCACCAGGGATGGCGTTCACCATCCCCGGCAAACTCGGGGATGGTGACTCTGGAACGTCGGTAACGGTCTTGATCCATGCCCATCGACCGCCATCTTTTCGGATGCGTTCCTGCCGGTAATAGCCCGCGTGCTGCATTTCGTTGCGGATGGAGACCCATACCGTCTCGGTCATGCCGAGGGCCACCTGCATCTGGCGCACCGAGAATATCCAGCCCTCCGGTCGACCCACCATCCAGCCGAGAACCAGACGCGCTCGTAAGCTCATGCGCTTGTCGAGCAGGATGTCGTCGGGGACGACGGAGAATGAGCGCCGTCTGACGAGAGTGATTTCATCGCTGCTCATGTTCATCACCCTGTAGTCGAGCTATCTTGCGCGGCCGGCCAGGACTGCGTTTTGTTGGAGTCGGTTGATCGATCGCTGCAGGAACAACTGATTCATCCATGCCGGCGATACGCAGCAGGTCGCGCACAAGCACGCGCTGGTGCCCGGCGACGAGCGTCAGTGGCAATGGGAAGGCATTGCGGCAGATGAGATTACGGGCGGTCTTTTTGGCGCCTTCGAGGGTGCGGCTATAGCCAACCCGGTAGAGCGCTTCCGCCGGATGGATGGCGATGCGGCCACCAAAATCGAATGGTTGCATGTTTGTCTCCGTGAAGAACGCGGGAGACAGAGGATGGTTCAAGCCCGTCAGCCTGGACGGTCAGCGGGTAGCTCCCGCGTATGGACTACGCTTTTCGCCCAGGCTTATTGCCGGGCGAATGGCGCAGGCTGTGGAAGTATCCGTGGCGCGATGCAAATATGCGCCAATCCAACGGCCCCCAAAACCGCTTGGTGGGCCTTGACGCTACAACATAGTGCTGAAATCAGAACGGCACGATCAGTCGCAGTCAACCGTCGGATGAAAGCCTTGGTTTCCAACACAGTTCGCATTGCAACGCCGGTAACGTAATTGCTGGCGCGACCTATCTGTCGGGCCGCAGCGGCTGCTCGTGCCCGTATGCATAACGCCAGCACAAAACCGACGAATACTGCAATCAACTCAGGTCCTGCATTGAAAAGTACTGCCCCAATAGCAACTACGGCGATATAAAACCATATCACCATCTCGGCATGTCTCCGAGGCGTTAAATTGCAGAAGCAAAGGGAAACCACGTCCATGCACGTAACTTAAAACTTCCAGATGCCCTGCGCAACTCCGATACAGGGCCATATTGGTCGCATTTCGGCTACCGCTCCCCCAGCTCGTGGTGTAGGGCTACGACATGATGCAGGCTACCATCATGCCGATGTCCTACACGAGACTGCCGGAAGCATCAAACCCTTTGTCATACCATGAATTTCCACCTGCTATATCTTTCGGGCCTTCTTGGCCAGCTTTGCTGCCAGTCGTTCGGCCTGCAGGTGTGTGTAGCGCTCAAGCATTTGCAACGTCTTATGGCCTGAAACAGCCGCAAGCTCAAGGACATTGAAGTCACCTCGCTCAGCAAGGCGGCTCATGGCTTCATGCCGAAGATCATGAAAAGTGAAATCAACAATCTTGGCTCTATCGCAGGCTGCCGCGAAAACGCCGTAGAGAGTCATCCTTGCACACGGTATCACTTTTCCGCTGATAGACTTGGGCAGCCCCTCAAGGACCCTCAGGGCAGTAGGCGACAACGGAACGGCACGTGGTTTCTCGTTCTTGATCTCGGATTTTTTTGTCAGGTAGATCAGCTTGCGCTTCATATCCACCGATTTCCAGGTCAGGCCCAACAGCTCTCCCTGCCTCATCGCCGTCTCGACAGCCAATGTGACGGCAGGAACAAGCCAGGGATTCCGGCTTTTTCGACACTCCGCCTCAAATTGAGTCCACTC
>JALNXH010000046.1 GCA_023230455.1 Rhodocyclaceae bacterium
GCACCCTGGGCCGGCAAGCCGGCGAAGACGTCGGCGCCTACGACGTCACCTTGGGCAGCGGCGCGAAGGCCGGCAACTACACGATCGCCTACGTTGCGGACAACAACGCCCTGACCATCGACCAGGCTCCGCTTGCTGTCTGGACCGGCACTACCGGGAACTGGGGCAACGCGGCATTCTGGGATATCGGCGCGATACCCACGCTGAACAATGTAGCGGCTGTCCAGCTTCCCTCCGGGGCCGTGGTGACCTATGACGCGGCGCTCGGCACGACATCGTTGAGTTCCCTCAGCAGCGGCGGCACGCTGGTCTTCACCGGCGGCGGGTTGACCTTGTCGGGCGATTTGAATACTGCGTACTACCAGCAAAGTGGCGGCGTGTTGAGCGCGGCGAACCTGAATGTTTCCAGCGGCTTTAGCCAAACGGCGGGTAGCATGACGCTGACCGGTACGGCCGATATTGCGCAAGCCAGCGGTTCGCTCCTGCTCGGCAATATTGCGGCCCAAAGCATCCAGGCCGTCGCCTACGGCGGGTCCATCGGCCAGTCCGGCGCTCTGCTCGCGGCGCAGTTGCGAACCAGTTCAGTGGGAGGAACCAGCCTGCTCGGCAGCAATGCGGTTGGCAGCTTCGAGGCGGCCAATACAGGGTCCGGCGATGTTCGGCTGGTCAACAACAGCGCCCTCAGCCCGGCTGCCCTGAGCATTCTCGGCATCAGCAATCCGGCCGGGGCCGTGATGATCGACAATTTCGGCGCCGTGACGACGACGGCCGTTGTCGCGGGCGGCGATGTGTCGATCACGGCGCACAGCCCGTTGACCATCGGCAGCGGGGGCATCACGGCCGCCGGCAGCATTTTCCTTGCGGCGGGCTCGCCGCTCACGGTGACCTCGGCCGACACGCTGACGATCAACGGCGCGCTCGCAAGCACCGGGCCGGGCAGTGCAATCGATTTGTTCGCCGGATGGGATCTGCTGCAAAACGCCAACCTCACCACCAACGGCGGCCCGATCAGCGCATTTGCCGATGCCGGGACGATCCTCATGGCAGCCGGTGCGGTAACCAGTTCCGCAGGCGGGCCGATCGACTATAACGCCGCGGGTAATGTGGTGATCAGCCAGTTGAATGCCGGTTCTGGCGGCGCGGTCTCGGTGGTCAGCGTTGGCGGCAGCGTCGCGACCGCGGCGGGCTTTACCGGAGTCAGCCTGATTGGCCAGTCGCTCAATGTCGATGCGGCCGGAGCGATCAATCTCACAATCGGGGCGCCGGCGGCGGCGACGGCTGTGGTCAGCGAAGTGGCCAGCGAGGTGGTGTCGACTACCGAACAGGGCACACAGCCGCCGACGGAGGAGACGGCGCCGCTGGTGGTGACCATCAGTGCGCCGGCGACGACCGGTGCGGAAATCCCGGGCGGAGAGACGGTCGGCGGCACCGCCGGAACGTTCGGCGGTAGCGATTCGGGCTCGTCCTCGTCGGCCTCCTCGGATACGGCGGGCAACGGGTCGAATGGGTCCAACGGGTCGAATGGGTCTGGCGAATCCGGCGAAAAGGACGACGCGAAGAACAAGGAGTCGAAGGAAGAAAAGACGGCAGAAAAGAAGGAGGAATCAAAGCCCTCACGCAAGGCCGCTTCCTGTAGCTGAGTGGAGCGGGCCGCGCTTTGCGGTCGCTGCGGCCAGGGTGTCGACCCTGGCCGTTTTCATTCCGCCGGCGCTTCTTCGCGAACGGTGATGACGTTGGCGCGGCTGGCCTTGGTGTCGAGCCAGAACGACATCTGCGCATACTGGCGGAACAGATCGGGCGGCAATAGGGTGGTGCGGGTTTCGAAGCCGACGCTGGGCCGTACCTTGTGCATGCCCTTGAGGCCGAGTTCGACATCGTAGTCCGGGGTATCGAATTCGAGCCGTTCGAAATCGTGGGCGAAGGATTCCTCGCCGAGGAATTTGTAGATCAGCGGCAGCACCTCGCCGGGTCGGCGTGCCAGCAGTTCGTAATCGATGACCAGCAGTGCGTGCCCCTGCTCGCTGTAAAAGCCCTCCTTCAACGCGTGCCACGGCAGGCCGACCAGGCGGGTGCGCTGGGCCAGCGTGTCGACGCGGGCATGCACGGTGCCGCGCTCGGCATCGTTGGCGAACAGGCGGGTGTTCTCATAGGGGTTGGCGCGGATCAGGCGCTCCAGGCTGTCCATCACCCAGGCCACGTTGCGCACGCAGGCGATCACCTTGGTGCTTGGGAACAGATCGAGCAGCAGCGGCAGCTTGGCTGACCAAGTGCGGTTGGTGTCGAACACCACCGGCTGTGCGATGTCCGCGTAGTAGTTCTCGAACAGTCCGCGCAGCAGCGTGCGCCGCTGTTCCAGACTGACCTGACTGCTCCATTCGCTGCCGGCGCCGACCTGGCCCAGGAGGGTGCCGACGAAGCTGGCCACCGGGCTGGTCACGCCGGCGTGAAAGCGCGGGTTTTGCCGCAAAATGGCGGACAGCAGCGTGGAGCCGGAACGGGGCAGGCCGGAGATGAAATGAAAGGTATGCGGGATTGCCATTCGCGCTCCAGGAAGAGGATGTCGTATCGATCGGACCTGCCGAACTACTTTGGCGAGCCGATCTTAACTGAACTGCAACCAACGGAGCGGAGAAAGCCATGGACCACACCGAAGGAGCGGCCCGCCGCATATTTCTGGCCTCGGCGCTGGGTGCCGGATTTGCCTTGGCGGTGCAACCCATTGCCGCGCAGACGCTGATCCAAACCGATGCCGACGGCCTGCTTGCCGGCGAGGTTGCCATCGGCGAGTTTCCCGCCTATCGCGCGCAGCCGGCACAGGGCCGTCGTTTCCCGGTGGTGCTGGTGGTGTCGGAAATTTTCGGCGTGCATGAGCATATCGCCGATCTCTGCCGGCGGCTGGCTAAGCTCGGCTATCTGGCGATCGCCCCCGATCTGTTCCAGCGCCAGGGCGACCCGCGCAAACTGACGAGCATTCAGGAAATCCTCGCCAACATCGTCTCCAAGGTGCCGGACGCCGAAGTGATGGCCGATCTCGACGCGACAGTGAACTGGGCGGCGGCCAACGGCGGCAACGTCGATCGTTTGGCGATGACCGGTTTTTGCTGGGGCGGCCGCATCAACTGGCTGTATGCCGCGCACAGCGCCCGGCTGAAGGCCGCCGTCGCCTGGTACGGGCTGCTCTCCGGCGCCACCACCGAACGCCAGCCGCAACAGCCGCTCGACCTGGTCGGCAAGCTGAAGGCGCCAGTGCTCGGCCTGTATGCCGGCGAAGATCCCTACATCACCGTCGACAAACTGGCCGCGATGCAGAATGCGTTGCAACAGGCCGGCGCCAAGGCCGAGCTGCACCTGTACCGCCGCGCCCAGCACGGATTCAATGCCGACTATCGGCCCAGCTACGACAAGGCGGCGGCCGAGGATGGCTGGCGCCGCATGCTGGAATGGTTTCGCGCGCATGGCGTGTGAGCGGCAAAGAATTGCCGGGCGTCAAAATTGCTTGCCGATAAATGTGGTTCAACTCCGAGCCACGTTTGTACGTTAGAGCACTTGGAGGTACCCGCCATGTCTGCCAGCGAACTGCACATTCCGATTGCCGATACGCGTCAGATCTATTGCATCAGCGATGTCGAAAAAGCCATGGAGGACGGCGGCAGTGCGCGCAACGCCTCCCACGCGGCGTTCCTGGAAAAAATGAAACGCCTGGGCGGCTTGCGCTATGCGATCAAGCCGACCGACGCCGACGCGCTGGATACGCTCTACGACCAGTGCCCGAATTTTTCCGAAGTCATCGACGATCTGAAGAAATACCTCGCGTTGGCGGTTTCCGGCAACGAGCCGGTGAATTTCGCGCCGATCCTGCTGCTCGGCGAACCGGGCATCGGCAAGACCCACTTCGCCAAGCGCCTCGCCGAAGTGCTGGGGACCGGCTACGAGTTCGTTTCGATGAGCTCGCTGACCGCCGGCTGGATCCTTTCCGGCGCGTCGAGCCAGTGGCAGAACGCCAAGCCGGGCAAGGTCGCCGCCACGCTGGTTGGCGGCGAATACGCCAACCCGCTGATGGTGCTCGACGAAGTGGACAAGGCCGGCGGTGACAATCGCTACGATCCGATGGGCGCGCTCTACAGCCTGCTCGAACGCGACACGGCGAAGGCCTTCCGCGACGAGTTCGTCGAAGTCGATATCGACGCCAGCCACGTGCTTTGGGTGTCCACCGCCAACGAGGAGCGCACGTTGCCGGAACCCATCCTCAATCGCATGAATGTTTACGAAGTGCCGCGGCCGGATGCCGACGCCGCATTCCGCATCGCCTGTCGCCTGTACAGCGAGATCGTCGCCGAACACGACTGGGGCTTCGACCTCAACCCACCGGCAGACGTGATGGAGGTACTCTCCGGCCTGCCGCCGCGCGACATGCGCCGGCAATTGATGGCCGCCTTCGGCAACGCCAAGCTGGACGGCCGCAGCGCATTGACGCCGCGCGACCTGGAACACGGCCAGCGCGGTGCGACGCGAAGGAAGATCGGGTTTTAGGGGCACGGGCGTCCGGTCGCCACGGGCGAAGCCCAGCAACGGTGCATCGATGCCCCGGCCGAGGGCGCGACGCCTACCGTTCCCGCAAGCTCTCATCCTTGTATTGAAGCAGCGGGCTGAGGAAGTACTCGATCACTCTCCGCCGCCCGGTCTTGATCTCCACGGTCACCGCCATACCCGGAGACAGATTTACCCTCTTCTCCTCAACCTGTAGGGTGGCCTTGTCCAGTTTGACGCGCGCCGAATAGATCAGGCCGCGCTTTTCATCGTTGATCGCGTCGTGTGAAACGTGGGTCACCGTCGCGTGCAGCGTGCCGTACTTCGTGTAAGGGAAGGTCTCCACTTTCACTTCGGCCTCGTGTCCCTGATCGACGAAGCCGATGTCCTTGTTTTCCAGAAAGGCCTCTACTTCGAGGGCGTTGTCGGCGGGCACCACCGTCAAGATCGGTTGGGCCTCCGCCGCCACTCCGCCCACCGTATGCGCTGAGAGCTGTTGCACCGTCCCGTCCACCGGCGCAACCAGCCGCGTCAATGCGCCCCGGTTCTCCGCCTTGACCAGCTCCTGGCTCAACTGGGCGACTTTCTGCTCCGCGTCGTTAAGGCTGTCGAGCAGAATGCGCCGCGTCTCCGCAACGAGGGCTGTCCGTTGGGCCGCATTTTCGTGCAGGGCGGCTGCCAACTCGGTAGCCCGACTCCGCTGCGTGGCCAGGTCGGCCTCCAGTTCGATGCGGGACTGCTCCTTTTCCAAGTAGCCATGCTGCGAAATGAAGCTTTTGTCTACAAGGTTCTTGTAGTCCTCGGCCCGCCGCTTGGCGATGGGTACCGTCTGCTCCAACTTGCGGATCACTTCGCCTACCGAGCGCAACTCGGCCTCCTGCCGACTGCGTTCCGCATCGATGCGCGCCAGCCGGGTCCGGTATTCCCCGTACTGGCCTTCCAGCATGCTTTGTTCCTTGCCGGTTTCCGATGGCGAGGCCTCGGCGATTGCTTCCATCGCCGGCGGTTTGCCGCTGGCGATGGCGGCGAGCATTGCCCGGGCGCGGGCGGCCTGGAAGCGGGCCGTTCTCCGATCGCTACCCAAGCGGCTCTGGTCCGCCGCCGCTGCCGTCGGATCGAGTTCGATCAGCAGGTCGCCGGCCTTGACGCGCTGCCCGTCGCTGACATGGATGGCGACGACGCGCGAGGTTTCCACCGGCCCCAGCACCTTGCTGCGGTCGTTGGGTACGATCTTGCCCTTCGCCGTCGCCACCATGTCGACGTGGCCGAAGAGGGCCCAGACCAGGGCGATCAAGGCGAAAGCGATCAGCAGCCACATCGCCATTTTCGGGGCGGGCGAAACCGGGGTTTCCTGCAGTTCCAGCGCGGCCGGCAGAAACTGGGCTTCATGTGGTAGCCGAGGTTGCGGGTCGAGTGCCCGGCGGACGCCCCAGGCGTGCCGAAATACGGCGCCGTAACGACGCAGCAGATCAAGCAAGGCCTCAAGCTTCAGCGGAAATGTCTTGGTCATTTCTCGATATGATCCTGTGTTTCTTTCAGTTTCTTTCGCGGCCATTCCGCCAACCGATGACATCGACACTCGTTCCCGCCGACCTTGTTACCCAGCGCATCGTCTTCGTACGCGGGCAGCGGGTGCTGGTCGACAGCGATCTTGCCCGGTTGTATGGCGTTGAAACTCGTGCATTGGTACAAGCCGTCAAGCGCAACATGGATCGATTTCCTCCTGATTCCATGTTCCAACTGACGCGCGAGGAAATCGCCGACTTGAGATCACAAACCGTGATCTCAAGTTGGGGCGGTCGCCGATACCCGCCATATATGTTTACCGAGCAAGGCGTGGCGATGCTGTCATCGGTACTCAAAAGCCCGCAAGCCATTACCGTCAATATCGAGATCATGCGAATCTTCGTGCGCTTGCGCGACACGCTGGAATCCAACAAGGAGCTCGCCGCCAAACTGGAAGAACTGGAACGCAAGACAGAACTGCTGGCGCTCAAGCACGACACGCTCGCGCAGAACACGCGCGCGCAACTCAAGCAGGTCTTCGACGCCATCCGCGAATTGATGACGCCGCCCGAGCCCCCGAAAAAACGCCCCATCGGCTTCATCCCGCCCAAAGACTGAGCCGACATACTGTCACGCGTACTGCAAACGATGCAGCCGCGAATAGTGGCCTGCCTCGTGCTCCAGCAACTCGGCATGCGTCCCCAATTCGACGATCTGGCCGCGATCGATCACCACGATGCGGCTGGCGTCGCGTACCGCCGATAGCCGGTGGGCGATGATCAGCACCGTGCGCCCCTTGCAGATCGCCTTCATGTTGTTCTGGATGATGCGCTCCGACTCGTAGTCCAAGGCGCTGGTCGCCTCGTCGAAGATCAGGATGCGCGGGTTGGTGATCAACGCGCGGGCAATCGCGATGCGTTGGCGCTGACCGCCGGAGAGCGAAGAGCCATGCTCGCCGACCACCGTGTCGTAGCCCTCGGGCAGTTCGAGGATGAAGTCATGGGCGCCGGCCATCTTCGCGGCCTGGATCACCGCCTCCATGGGCAGGCCGGGATCGGCGAGGGCGATGTTCTCGCGGATGCTGCGGTTGAACAGCATGTTCTCCTGCAACACCACGCCGATCTGCCGGCGCAGGCTGGAGGTATCCGCCATCGCCAGATCCATGCCGTCGATCAGTACCCGGCCGTGCTCCGGCAGATAAAGGCGCTGCACCAGTTTGGTCAAGGTGCTCTTGCCCGAGCCGGAACGGCCGACGATGCCGATCACTTCGCCCGGCGCGATGCTCAGGCTCACGTTGCGCAAGACCTCCGGCCCATCGGGGCGGTAGCGGAAGACGATCTGGTCCAGTTCGATGCGCCCCACCAGGGGCGGCAGGGTGCTGCGTGGGGCATTGGCATCCCGGGCCACTTCGGAGCGGGCATTGAGGATGTCGCCCAGACGTTGCACCGAGATGCCGGTCTGCTGGAAGTCGGTCCACAACTGCGCCAGGCGCATGACCGGGGTGGCGACCCGGCCGGCGAGCATGTTGAAGGCGATCAATTGTCCGACCGTCAGATCGCCGTTGATGACCAGGTGGGCACCCAGCCACATGGTGGCGACGGTGACCAGTTTGCCGATCAGCGATACACCTTCGCGGGCGACTGTGCCCAGCGTCGCGGTACGGAACCCTGCGGCGATATAGGCTGCCAGCTGGTTGTCCCAGCGGCGGATCATCTGCGGTTCCACCGCCATGGCCTTGAGGGTATCGATGCCGTTGATGGTCTCGACCAGGAAGGCCTGGTTCTCCGCCCCGCGGTTGAATTTCTCGTTGAGGCGGGCACGCAGCAGCGGGGTGATCAGCAGCGAGAGAATCACGTAACACGGCAGGGAGAGAACGACGATCAGGGTCAGCCAGCCGCTGTACCAGAGCATGACGGCAATGAACACGACGGAGAACAAGAGGTCCAACACCAGGGTGATGGCGTTGCCGGTCAAGAAGCTGCGGATGTTCTCCAGTTCGCGCACGCGGGCGACCGTGTCGCCGACACGGCGGGCCTGGAAGTAGGCCAGGGGAAGGTTGAGCAGATGGCGGAACAGACGGGCGCCGAGTTCGACATCGATGCGGCTGGTGGTGTGGGCGAAGACGTAGGTGCGCAGGCCGTCCAGGACCACTTCAAAAACGATGACGACGAACAGGCCGACGGCAATGACGTCGAGGGTGGTGAAGGCGTGGTGGACCAGTACCTTGTCCATCACCACCTGGAAGAACAGGGGTGTGACCAAGGCGAATAATTGCAGGACGAAGGACACGACCAGCACTTCGCCCAGCAGCTTGCGATATTTGACGATGGCCGGGATGAACCAGGTGAAGTCGAACTTGGCGAGGTCGCCGGCGAGCGAGGCGCGAGAAGTAAAGAGGATGAGTTGGCCGGACCAGCGAGTCGTGAATTCGGCGACGGATAAAACCTGGGGGCGTTGAACCTGTGGATCCTGGATCAGGACTTTGTCTGTATCGACCCGGGCGAGGATGAAGTAGCGGCCTTCGGTATCCACGACCAAGGCGGGTAATGGAGTACGGTCGAGACGGGCGACTTCGGTGCGAACCAGCTTGGCTTTGAGCCCCAGGTGCTTGGCGGCAAGCAGGATTTGCGAGGTGCCGAAGGGCTGGCCGGGTTCGGCAAAGTCGTGCGCCAGTTGCTCGGGATCGGCCGCGACACTGTGAAAGCGAGCGAGCATGACGAGGCCGATGAGGCCGGTGGCCGCCAACGGGACTTCCTTCGGGGCGTCGGGCGCAGGACTCCCCTCCCCTCTCGTGGGGGAGGGGCCGGGGGGCGGAGGCAGGGTTTCAGGAAGCACCGCTTCCTGCTGCCGGAGCGGGCTCGCAGTGCCATGCGAGCCCTCCAGGGGGCTACCCTCCTCCGCCGAGGAGGATGAGGGATCATGCGGTAGTGACATCCCGTCTTACTGCCAGTTGGCGGCAATAGTCGGGGCCAGTGCATCCTGGTAGTTCTGCGGCAATGTGGTCTGGCCGGCAGCGGGAGGGCTGAAGGCGGCCATGGCCTGGACCAGATTCTCCACATTGCTGTCGAGCAGCAGCTTGTTGCCGTCGGTGGTCTTGAATTGTTCGACGTGGTAGTTCGAACCTGAATACCAGTTCTGGATGGTCAGCTTATCTGATGTGCCGATGATGCTGACTTCGAGGTTGTTGCCAACATGCTGGAACCATATCTGATCTGCCGCAGTGCCAGCGGCAAATTGCGCCAAGTCGGTGTTGCCAACGGTCGCGTCGTTTTCCACGATGGTATCGACCCCACTTCCGAGACCAAATTGGTAGGTATCGTTCCCAGTATTCCCTGTTAAGGTATTGGCGGCGCTATTGCCACTCAGCACGTTGTTCAGCGTGTTACCTGTGCCGTTAATAGTGCTTGAGCCGGTAAGGGTCAAGTTTTCAAGATTGGCCCCCAGCGTTCTGGTTACACTGGATTGAACCAGGTCCGTTCCCTCGTTAGCGTTTTCCGTTGTTACATCCGATGCATTGTCGACTACGTATGTATCGTCACCAACTCCGCCATTCAAAGTGTCTGCCCCCAAACCACCATCCAAGTAATTGCTGTTAGCATTACCAGTCAAAGTGTCGTTGCCAGAAGTGCCATATAGATCGATAACCATACTCGACATGCCGCTAGCCGTCATACTGCTGCCATCGGCAAACTGAAAGTTCTCAATCTGGTAAGAAGCGCTGCTATACCAGTTCTTGATCGTGATTTGGTCGGTCGCCGACGGATTGCTCGGGTCATTGACCTTGAGCACCAGATCGTTGCCGCTACGGCTCACCGCCAGATCAGACTGCGCAATTCCCGCACCAAAGA
>JALNXH010000047.1 GCA_023230455.1 Rhodocyclaceae bacterium
ATCACTTCCTGCGGGTCGCTGATGTCGGCCGGAGTGATCTTGTTCATCACTTCGGCCGCCGTATATCCCAACATCCGCTCCGCGCCGACGTTGAAAATCTGGATCACACCCTTCGCATCGGTGGCAATGCTCGAAAAATTGGCACTGTTGAAAATCGCACTCTGCAACGCACCCGTTTTTAGCAATGCTTCCTGGCGCCTAACCTCGGTGATACCTTCCACCGTGGCCGGGGGGAAATTTACGGCAGGTGAAATTCGACATTTTTTGGGCACGACCAACCTCTGTGAATACGCGAATTGGCCTGATGCATCGTGCGGCCCAAGCTGCGGCGGGCACGTCATCTGAGCAAACGGTCATTTCGATCAAAATTTCCAGGCTCTTGCTTGCCTCCGCCGACACATCGATTGAGTCCACAACCAGCTTCCATACGGAGATGTTTACAGATAAAGGCTAAGCGCCACGCTCACTGTTCGTTAGCGCACATAGCCCGGAGTTTTTCTAAAACGCAACCTCTGCCCACGCCTCGGCGATGGCTGGCGGGGAGAAATTAGCGACGATCGTGTGCGTGGCGGAGCTTGCCGTCGAGAGCGCGCAAGGCCGAGCGCAATCCTTCTTCTACGACCGGGTGATAGAACGGCATTTGCAGGAGATGAGCGACGGTCATTTTGTTCTGCAACGCCCAGGCCAGCAGATGCGCAAGATGCTCGGCAGCAGGTGCGAACATTTCCGCTCCCAGGAAATCGCCGCTGGCAAGGTCGCCATAAACATGCAACAGGCCCTTGTTTTTTAGCATGATGCGCGCGCGACCCTGATCCTCGAAACTTGCCCGACCAGTGGCGAAAGCGCCGGGGGGCAGGGCATGAAATCCGCCCCCGACAATCGCAATTTGCGGATCGGTAAATACCACACCGAGAGGTGCACGGCGCAGCCTCGGAATGACCTTGCTCCCAAGCGCAAAACGCGCCGCATTCTCGCCCGCAATGCGCCCCTCGTCCGCGGCCTCGTGAAGCAGCGGAATGTGGTTGCTGGCGTCGCCGGCAACGAAAATCGGGCTCTCCGGTTTCGTACTTGCCGTGCGGGCAGTCGTCGAATCGAATGACAATGCGCCTTTGGCGTCGAATTCAAGGGTAGTCTTGTCGATATCCATGCCCGTCAGATTCGGCGTACGCCCTGCCGCGGCCAGAACATAATCGAAATACCCGGTTTCCCGTGTTCCATTTGGCCCCGAATATCCAATAACCGCCTGATCGTCCTCCCTCCCCATAAGCTCGATATGCGCATCCGGCGCCAGCGTGAATTCCTCGTTGAAGGTGGCGATAGCGTAATTGCGGATATCCGGATCGCCGATAGGGCCTAAGCGACCGCCACGCCCGAGCACCACCACATAAACACCGAGGCGATGCAGTGCCTGCGCCAGTTCCAGCGCGATGATTCCCATGCCGACCACGGCTACGGAATTTGGCAGGTCATGCCAGTCGAACAGGTCGTCGCTGACGATCAATCGATCGCCCACAGCCTTGAACGAATCCAGCTGCGTGCTCTGCGAGCCGGTTGCAATCACCGTGCTTTGCGTCTCAACGCGCATATAGTCGGCAACCACGACGGTGTGATCATCCGCGAAACGCGCATGGCCGCAAATTCGATCTGCTTCGGCAATGTCTTGAACTTCACGGCGCACGAATTCAACGAAGCGGTCTCGTTCGTGCCTGACGCGGTCCATCACTTCCCGGCCGGAAATTCGGACACCGCCATCGACGTGTATACCAAAAAATGGCGCCTGTCCGACCGCATGCGCGGCGTCGGCGGCGGCAATGAGAAGTTTGCTCGGCATGCAGCCCACGCGTGCACAGGTGGTGCCATAGTCGCCACCCTCGATAATCAGCGCATTCGCTCCTGCGCCTTTGGCGGCGCGATACGCGGCAAGGCCAGCGGTGCCGGCACCGATGATCGCAACGTCAACCTTGAGTGTCTTCATGCCACGGTCTCATTCCAGCGCTGTATTTCCCGAAGAGACATATCCCTTGAACATAATCAAAGGCCCACAAAGATAGCCTGCTTGCCTCTCGACGCTCTGTGCGACAGCGCACCAACGAAATGCAACGTTGTGGTTACAGTGGCGAAGGAACATACTCGCCATGCACCTAAAGGAAGTACTGAACAAGTCCGTTCGTCCCACGGGGACATGTGCCCTTTAGGGTATTTCCTTCGGTCACGCTGAGCCTGTCGAAGCGCAAGCCGCATAGGCACTGGGCCCTCCGATAAGAATTTCCTTCAGAACATGAGACTGCGCTAGCAGGTTTTCACTCACCCCCAACCCGCGCGTCTGCGGGCTTATGTAGCACACGGAACGGCAAAGCGCCGATGCGCGGGCCGCAAATTTCTATCTGGCCGGGCACAACGACGCATGCTGAAAGTGCGGCCAATCAACTCACGCCCGTGCGCTCCGCAACTCGAAAAAGGAAATACCGATGCGATTCAACTCACTCTCCGCTACAGTCAGTACCGTAGCCATTGCGGGTGCGCTCGCGCTGACGGTCGGTTCGGCTCAGGCCGAAGTCACCTTCAATGCCGGTGCCCGGCTATCCCATGACGACAACGTCAATGGCTCCCCCGATACGCCAACAAAGGCCAATCAGCGCAGCGACAACTACCTTACGCTGAGCGCATCCACGGTGTATTACACGCCGCTCGACGCCGCGCAAACCCGCTATTTCATCGCACAGGTCGGCGTGTTTTCGACCGTCTACAACACATTCAGCAATCTGGACAGTTCCATGTTGGCGGCAAGTGCCGGGCTCTACCAGCAGCTTTCCCCGACCTGGTCCGGACAGGTCACCGGGCGCGGTTTTGTCCGCGACACCAAGCAAGGCGATCGCGACTCCGACGGCTTCGGCGGAACCTTCGAAATCAAGAATCAATTGAGTCAGACGCTGTGGATCAAGGCGGTTGCCGATTACGAGGACAACAAAGCCCATCTCACCTCTTTCAGCTACACCGGAAAAACCTACGGCCTGAACATGGGATACCTGCCTCTCAAGGATACGTTCGTCAACGTCGGCTACAGCCGCTCGGTACGCGACTTCAAAAGCACCCTGCCATTTAATACCACCACGAAGACACTGTTCGCCGAGGTATCTCAACGCCTGGCAAAGAACTGGTATTTGAACGGCGGCTACGCCCGGATGAAAAACGATTCCAACTTCGCCGGAACCGCCTATACCAACGATGTCATCTCTCTTGGCTTGAGCTTCAGTTATTGACTGCCCGGCCTTCCGCAATCAAGGTTCAACTCCAACCAAAGGAGATTCAAATGAAAATCAAACTTGCAGTGGCGGCATGCGCCCTCCTCTCCATTGGCAGCGTCATGGCAGCCGAGCCGGCTGACCATCCACCCGCCAACACCGCGGGAAAGCGGGCTGCACCGAACCCGGTCGTCGGCTTCGGCAGCGGCACCGGCATGGGCCCAGGCGGCAGCGCCGGCAGCGCCAGCAGCGTTGCCGGCGGCTTCGGTTCTCAACTCGGCAACAGCGGTGCCGGCGGCCAGACCTTCGGCGGCGGCTTCGATCAACAGCAGGTTACCGGCTCCGGCCCGCTCTCCACCCACCCGGCGGCGGGCGCCGGCGGGCCACTGGGGCCGTAATTCCCTTTCCCGCCCCGTGCGCATCGCAATAACAGGCTGAACACAGGGGATCGCCGCTCGATTCCGCGGCCAATTGAACGAGGAGTCTCGAAATGAACGATCAATATCGTCGCAGCATCGCCCCTCCGGGGAAACGTCTGTCGCCCACGGCATTGGCGCTCGCCGTGACATTGGCTTTGACCTGCTGGGGTTCGACGGCACTGGCGACCCAGGATCCCATTCCTGGCGTCGACATCATCGTGAAGAAGAATCCCGGCGGCATCCCGCTCAGCGCACCGACAAACAATGACGGGACATATAAATTCACCGGGCTGGCACCGGGGAAGTATGACCTGTCGGTCGCCGGCAAGCATGTACAGACGGTCACCGTCGGCGACAATCGCAGCATCGGCGGCACACTGAATGGCGAACCCGATGGCACGGCCTCGCTCAGGATCAACGGGCAGACAGAAGTGGTATCGGTCGGACCGGCCGGTGCGCCAGTCAGCACCACTCGTTCCAACAAGAAGCACGCGAGAATAGTGGCCGACAAGGAGCCAGAATCAGATGAGCCGCCTGGTGCGCCAGTCAGCACCTCCCGTTCCAACAAAAAGGCGGGAATGGTTGCAGGCAAAGGCGTGCATGTCGCGGCGGGTGATGTCAGCGGCGATGGGCGGGCGGAAGGCATTAGCGTCGTAGCAACTCCGATCAACGATGCGCCCGCCAGGACAGCCGACATCATTACGGGCGCAGGGCCGGGAGGTGGGCCTGCCAAAGCATCCCCAGGGTACGCGGAAGTTGCCGCCGCCAAAGCCTCCGCAAAACATGGCGAATACAAGGAGCTTGCTCCTGGTGCGGCACGGGCACGCCCAAATGCAGGCTTCACCCCTGCCCCACAGGTTGCTGCTCAATTGCAGAGCGGAAGCAGCGCTGGCGCCTCCAGCGCCGGAGGTACTGCGGCACCCAATGCCAACAACAAGGGTGCTTCCGTTCCCGCCAAGGGCGCCGCTACAGAACAGAAAAGCAGTTCGGCCGGCGCCTCCGTCGCACCGGATGGCGCGGTCCGCGATGCGGCAGGGATGGCCGTGGCGAGGCCTGCCGAGTTCAAGAATGCGGGCGCCGCACCCAAGGCGGGTAAAGAAGATATTCCGGGCATGGCCATCGGCGAACCCATTCCCGGCATCGACATCGTCGTGAAAAAGAATCCCGGCGGCATCCCGCTCAGCGTTCCGACGAACAGCGATGGGACATTCAGATTGACCGGGCTCGCGCCGGGAAATTACGACCTGTCCATCGCCGCCAAGCCTGACCAGTCAAACGGGGTCGGCGCCGCAGGCATCATCGCACTCAGCGTCGGTTCCGATGGCACCATCAGTGGCAGCGTGGCGCGCGGCAAAGACGGCCGCATGAACATTTTCGACCGCTGGGGAAACCGCACCACACCTCCGTCAAAAACCCAAGCCGGCGCCTCCTCCACTCCCGATGATGGATCGAAAAGCAAGGCTCCCCAGGTTGGAGGGTTTGGTACCGGCATGGGAACGGGTCCCATGAATCCCGGTGGCCCTATGGGTCCGGGCGCTGGGCCGATGGCCCCTGGTGCGGGTCCGATGGGCCCCGGCGCAGGTCCGATGGGGCCCGGCGGTCCCATGGGGGGTGGCGCCATGCGTCCCTAGTCGGGTTTCGCCTCCGCGTTTCATGCCCGCTGCTCGCGGAGGCGGAATGACCGGCAAGTTTCGGCTGCCGTTGATGCCCTGCCATCCATGCCTCCCACGTTTGTAGATTTTTCGCTGCGGATGGTTGATCCGGATTTTTCATCACGACTAACCGATGTGGTGATGGAACTGGAGCAACTGCGACAGCTTGAGCTTTCGGGCGATACGCCCGCGGCCATGTTCTTTCAGCTCAAGGACATTCTTCACACACTGGGAAGTCTGGGAACGGCCCGGTTCGGGGTTGATCACGCAACGCTGCTGGATTGTCTGGCCGGCAATGACGACAATTCGACGGCTGCCAGCGAGACGGTTCGGGAAATTCGCCATGTCGAACGGGCGATGGGCTACGTGGATGAAGTGCTGCACGCCGGCGGCGAAATCACGGAACGGTTGATCTGCGAGTTGCATCGGATATCGATGGATGGCCTGTCGCACGAGGGGGACAAAACTCCGGGGCAATATCGCGATGGCGAGGTACGTATCGTCGAATCATTGCATTTGCCTCCAGATCCCGTGCGCATAGCCGGGTTCATGCAGGAACTGGTCGAATTCATCAATCGGGCCGACGCCCCAAAATATGACCTGCTCAAAATGGCGCTCGCCAATCACCGCTTCTGCTGGATACATCCGTTCAACAACGGCAACGGCAGAGTGGTACGCCTGCTGAGTTACGCCATGATGATCAGGTCTGGCTTCAATGTGCAAGCCGGCGGACGGGCGCTTAATCCGACAGCCGTTTTCTGTACTGATCGCGTTACCAGTTACGCGAAACTATCGGCGGCCGATACGGGGAGCGATGCAGGCTTGCAGGCCTGGTGTCTGCATGTATTGAACGGGGTCCGTGACGAGCTGAAAAAGCTGGAATGCCTTACCCGATACGATTACCTGAGAGACGAAATACTCGAGCCGGCCCTGGCCTACTGCAAGGAACTGGAACTGATGACCGATCACGAAGAGGCCCTATTGGCGATGGCGATTTCGCAGCGGAAGCTCATGGCATCCGACCTGGATGGCGTGCTCGCCGACATGACACCGTACCAGCGTTCGCATCAGCTTGCCCATTTGCTAGCTATCCACTGGATTCGACCGGTAGCGGAAGCCGCGGATACCTACACCATCAACTTCACCCGCAGCCCTTTGTTGCGCGGCGTGATCCACGCGTTGGAGCAGAAGGGCTTCGTCCCGCCTCTGGCGAAGGCGGCGCGCACCTAAAAACCGTAATAGACCGAAACATGGACGCGAAGATCGCCGGATTCCTTGCTTCCGCCCGCATCGATGACCCGCGCCAGATCGAAGCGCAGATTGAAGTTGCGCTGGATGTTCCAGCGCAAACCGGCGCCCAGGCTTGCGATCGAGCTTCTCTGTCTGGCTTCCCCGGCCAGCGGATTGTTCCCCGCCGCCGCGAAGTCGTAGAACACCAGGCCACGCAGGTTGCCCTCGCCGGGAATCAGTTTTCCTGCCAGGTTGGGCGAATAGAGTTCGAGATTGGCGACATAGCCGCTGTCGCGCACGATTTCCCGCTCCGGAAAGCCGCGGACGGCGGTCGCTCCGGCAATGCCGAATTGCTCGCCGGTGACCAAAGCCTCTGTCGTGTACTGTGCGTTGAAAGCGGCACGGACCTGCCAATTGTTCTCGAAGGCATTCACCAGACTGGCGCCAAGGCGAAGGATTGCGTAATCGGCAGGCGCGCCATCGCCGCCATTCGGGCTCGGCCGCGCCAGATTGAAATCGCTGTCCCGGCCATGGTCCGCGCCCGGAAGATTGCGCGACAGTGCGACGTAAAAGTCGGATATCCGCCCGGGCTGCGTCCAATTGCCGCTGTAGGCCACGCTGACCGGCCGTACGGTGACATCCACCGCCGCCGGCCCGCAGCCGGCCGCACCGAAAGCGCCCAGCGCGCAGTCGTTCTTGTAGGCGCGATAGTCGATGCCGTAGACGATCCGCTGCGAATACTCGCCGCGCCGTTCCAGCAGCTGGTTGTAGCGCAAGCCGAAAACGGTGCCCCGCCCGGAGAAACTGAGCGGCCCGGCGACCGTCTGCGCGGTGCCGGCGCTGACATCCGAGTAGGCAGCGATGAAATCCAGCGAATCGCCCCATGCATACAGCGGCAGACGATAGCTGGCGCTGTAGAGGCTGACCTGGTTTGCCTTTTCCGGCGATGTCACATAGTTGAAGGTGCCGACGTCGTCGCGATTGAACAGGTTGGCATCCTGCACGCCGACGCCGAGGCGAAAATCTCCGGTCTGCCGATTGCCGGTATTGTCGAACGTCAGAAAGGCCTTGAGCGGATGTACGTCGATGACATCGATGCTGGCATCCACCACCTCCGGCCTTGCGCCGGGGCGCAACACCACGTCCACCTGCTTGGCCGGGTTCTCGTTGGCAAGCTGCGCATTGGCCGAGATGTCGCCGGCTCGGGGCGCAACGCCTTCCGCGAGCGCCGGAAGGCTGGAGCGGATGTTCGCCTCATCGAAAAAACGATTGCCGGCAATGGTGATCTTGCCGATCCGCGCCTCGACGACACGCAGAGTGACCACACCGCGGTCGAGATCCTGCTCGGGGGCAAGCACCCAGACCACGCTGTAACCGCCGCGGCGATAGTGCTGTCGCAGCGCTTCGATGCCGCGCTGTACATCGGCATACCCGCGCTGCTTTCCGGTGAAGGGTTTGAGTACTGTTTCGATTTCATCCGGCTTGAGCAGCGTATTGCCCTCGATCCTGAATTGATCGATGTCGAAGCGTTCGCTCTGCCCCTGCGCAAAGGCAGGCGGCGCGGCCAGCAGCAGCGTCGCAACAATGCCGAGACAGTACATCATCGCCGCGACGCTGACGGCGGGCAGGCGATCCCAGTCCCCACTACACGCCCTGGATGCGTCCCCGCGCCCCCCGTGGCTAACGACTTTCCTCCGGCTCATTTTCCATCTCCCTTGCCGAATTGCTGCGGGAAGGCCCAGGTTTCGCAGAACCCGCCGCCGGAAACGGAATCGCAACCAGTCAAGCGTCGGCTCAAGCGCGAATTCAAATCGTTGGTACCCCGCATCACGTCGAACCCCGGGTCGGCGTTGTTCGGGTTGAGGGAGATGTGCCAGAAGTTGCCGGGGCGGTAATAGAACTCGTTGTCGATGACGCCAGCGAACACGACCTGCCCCGCGTTGAAACCCAAAACCGGCTCCGCCGCCGCACCGGTGATGGTGAGATTGTTCGGGGTATAGCCGAGGACGTAGTTGCTGCCGGCCGCAAGGCTGCCCTGAGCGATGGCGTACGGGCCGCCCAACGCACTTTCGCCGGGGGCGCGCACGAGCGCACCGGCAAGCACGCCAGCCGCCGTGTCGGCAATGCCGAGCGCGGGGTTGTTGACCAGCCCGGTAACGGCAAAGGTCAATGCCGGATCGCTCGTACCGAAGAGCTTGTTCTGCGGGTTTGCAGCGACATCAAGCGCCGCCGGTGCGATGGCGAGATCGCTGCCGGTAAAACTGTTCAGGGAGTAATTGCCGCCGGCCGTCAAACTGCCCTGGACAATGGCGTAGGGGCCGCCCAAAACGCTCTCGCCGCCGGCGCGCGTGAGCGCACCCGAGACCACGGTCGCCGCCGTATCGGCAATCGCGAGTGCCGGGTTATTCGCCAACCCGGTAACGCTGTAGCTCAACAGCGGATCGCTCGTGCCATAGACTTTATTCTGCGGATTCGCCGCAATGCTTAGCGGCGCAGCGATGATGCTGAGATTGGCGCCGGTGTACGCGATGCTGTAGTTGCCGTTCGCCGCGAGCGTGCCCTGGGTGATGGCGTAGGGCCCGCCCAAAACGCTCTCGCCGCCGTTACGTGTGAGCCCTCCCGAGAACACGCTGGCGACAGTGTCGACGACGCCCAGCGCCGGATTGTTCACCAGCCCGATGGTGCCAAAGGTCAACGCCGGATCGCCCGTGCCGTAGACCTTGCTCTTGGCATCGGCGGTTACGCTCAGGGACACCGGGGTCACACCCAAAACGCCGTTGATATAGCTGATGGCGTAGTTCGTCGCACTCTGGCCGGAAGGAACGATGGCGTAGCTGCCGACGTTGGAAGCCGGTACAGCCGCCGTAGCCAACGCCAACGATCCGGTCAGC
>JALNXH010000048.1 GCA_023230455.1 Rhodocyclaceae bacterium
CGCGTAGCGGTGCAGATGATCGGGGATGTCGAGCAGCGGCGGCTGGAAAAAGATCGCATCGGCGCCGGCGACGGCGCGGTCGAGCGAGGCCGGATCGGTGAAGTCGGCGGCGACCACGTCGACGCCGGCGAATGCCGGAGTGGCAAAGATGCCGGCCTGGCGTGTCACCGCACGGGGCGTGTGTCCGGACTTTAACAACTGGCGCACCTGGGCCAGTCCCTGGCGGGAGCTGGCGTTGAATACGACGACGACTTGAGCGGCTGGCATTTCCATTCCCTTCATTCAAGATGCATCAAGGTCCTGCGCTCTGCTACTACAGCGGAATCTTCCCAATATTTCGGTGGACATGCCATATGGCATGTCGTCAGCTAGGGAAACGATTAAGTCCGTTCGCGTTGAGCCTGTCGAAACGCACGCCCGTCAAATCAAGGGCTTCGACAAGCTCAGCCCGAACGGTGGGTACTTGTTCAGTGTTTTCCTAGAGTATTTCTTCCAGCGTCCGGCGAAGTTCATCGAGAACGATCGGAGCGAACCCCATCACCCACGCCAGCACCAGATCCTGGTGGGTCTTGGCGCAGCGCGCCCCTCGGTATCCGGTCGCATGCACCACCGCCGCTATCTTGAGGACGTTGAGCACTTTGTAGAACTTCAGCGAAGTCGGCAGGATGGGCAGGCCGGACGCTTTTTCATAGGCTTCGAAAAATGCTTCCTGGGTCATCAGGCCGCCGAGCAGGTAGGTTTTCCCGTCGTCCGCCAATTGCCGATAGGGCGCGTTGGTCATGTACACGAGATCTTCATGGCGGTCGCCAAGATGCGCGGTTTCCCAGTCGAGAAAGGCGGTGATGCGGTTGCTCGCCTCGTCGTAAAGGAAATTTCCGGTGCGCAGGTCGCCGTGCACGATGGAAACATGATCCAGGGTCGGAAGGTTCTGCCGCATCCAGCCGATGGCCAGACGCAGCAGCGGCATGTCCTCATGGACATCTTCTTCCCAGACGCGCTCCCACCAATTGAGCTGTAGCTCGGCCGCCGCCGTGGTGCCGACCGAGGGCTTGTCGAACGTGTCGAGCGATGCGGTGCGCCAATCAAAAAGGTGCATGGTCGCCATGTGGCTCACGAACTGCTGGCCAAGCGCAGTACGCACATCGGGAGGGAAATAGGTACCGATGCCGGAAACGCCGGAGGCTCCGTCGCTGGGCTTGGTGACGCCATCGACGAATCCATAAACGATCGCCGGATGCGGCAGAAACTTGGCTTCGGCATCGCACCAATAGGCTTGCGGAACGGGAACGTGGCCGGTCAGTGCCTGGATGACCTGAAATTCACGCCGCCGGCTGGTTTCGACAATCGATGCCGACGGTTCCATGCGCAAAATGAGCGGCGTGATCGTGCGGCCGACCCCGGGTGCATTCCACTCCAGCATGAACGACATTTGCAGCTTCGAAGCGCCCCCGGTCATCCATCGGGCTTGCGTGATCGTGAACACGTCTTTCAATTGCGTGCTCAGCAAGGCCGTCACGCCGGCCGTCAACTCTTCAAGGCTGACCGGGGTATAGGCCGGGCCGGCACGCTGCTGCAGCTTGCGCGTCAATACCCGGTCGATCTCGGCCTCGCATGGATAGGTTCGCCGAATCTGCTCGATCCATTCGGTCGTCGGGTGATTCTTGTCAACCTTTTGCATCGTTTGACCACTCCTCCAGAGCGTGACTTGTCAACGCCATTTTTTTAGACATGCAGGCGATGAGTGGCGTGAGTTTCGACGGCTCATCGCCGGGTGCGGTCAACCCAGAACGATACCGCCGTCGACAAGGATGTCGGTACCGGTAACGTACGAACTGTCATCCGAAGCCAGGAACAGGGCCGCACGCGCCAGCTCGTCGGATGTGCCAATCCGCTGGAGCAATTGCAGTGGCGGAAGCGTTTTCCAGAAGGCTTCAGGATCAGCCTGCTTCGCGGCGGAATTGCGCAGCATGGGTGTATCGACCAGGCCAGGGCTGAGCGTGTTGACGCGTATGCCATGCGGCGACAATTCCATCGCCAGCGAACGCGTGAAGGCAATGACCGCGCCCTTCGATCCGATGTAGGCGCCGAGATTGGGCCAGGCAAATCCCTCGCGCGCCAACGCGGAGGTTGTGCTGATGATCGATCCTGCGCCCGCCGCCAGCATGATCGGCGCCGCAAGCTTGCAGGCGAGGAAGACGCTCTTGAAGTTGGTCGCCAGCACCCGATCCAGTTCTTCTTCGGAGGTCTCGGCCACCGTTTTCCCCGGCCCCAGGTCGGACGCATTGTTGAACAAAATATCGAGCCGACCGAAGCGTTTCATGTGTGCATCGAAAAGCGCTTCCAGGTCCTTACCTCGCGAGACATCCGTACGCACGAAGATCGCTTCGCCGCCCGCCGCATTGATCGCCGCGGCAATCTTGTTGCCCGCATCGACACTGCGACCTACAACGGTGACCTTGGCGCCCTCCTGAGCGAACAAGTAAGCGGACGCCTCGCCGATGCCGGACGTTGCGCCAGTGATGATTGCTGCTTTGCCTTTTAGCTTCATGTTCCCCTCCTTGGGTTCCAGGTCAACGCTTTGAATTCAGACTAAGGGCCACAGCGTGTCCGCTGTTATTCGGAAACGCTGCATCTCACGCCGGGAAGGCCATCTCTCCGGTGAATTCGAGAATCTCGAACGGGTCCAGATACTCGCGGACGGCTTGAATCTTTCCATCACGGACCACGAACATCATGTGATAAAAGTTGTGGTATTTCTTTCCATCGGCTGTTTCACCGAATGATTCCGCTTCCACTGCCACACGGTCATCCTCCGCCGTGATGACATTCGGCACCCAGCGAAACTTGGCCATGACGCTAAAGAATCCTTTGATCTGCTCGGTGAATGCCGATTTTGATTTTGCGCCGGCATAGGCAAAACGTCGCGGTTCGCCTATCAAAGTCCATACCGCATCGTCGGCGACCAGGGCCAAGGCCTTGTCGATATCGGTGAGGGTGAAATTTTTGAATACTCTGAGTACGACGGCTTTGTTCTCTTCAATATCCACGACATACTCCTCCAATGCGAAGCGAACCTAAAAGGACTTTTCTCAACAGAATTCAGTTTGCCTAGAAGTCCGGGAAGCCCGATAGAACAATCCTGCTTATTTCTTGCCTAATTTGCCGACGTGACACAGAGGCCTCCAAGCCTGCCGGCTAGTCGAAGAACACTTCCTTCACATGCATGGTGTCGAGGTATTCCCTGACGGATAGAACCTTTCCGTCCAGAAATTCCATCAAAAAATGATATTGGTTGCGGTACACCTTGCCCGCCGCCGTTTCCCCATAAGATTCCGCTTCCACGGCGACGCGATTTTCTTCTGCCGTGAGCTTTGTGGGCGTGACCCGAATCCCTTTCGGAACGTTGGCGCCAATCGCCCTGATCAAGGGCATGACATCCGCCTTCGTCCTTAGTCCGGCGCACGTGAGCTTTTCTGGATCCCCGGCTATCCAATAAGTGAAGTCGTCGTGCATCATCGCTTCGGCAGCGTCGTAATCCTTCTTTGAGAAGTGCTCCCAAAAGGTAGCAACCAGCTTCTTGTTTTCCTCGATGCTCATCATGCATTCTCCTTTGGTGAGTCAAACCGATCCGCATCGCTGGCGCGCATGCGGACGGGGGTTTCGTTCGTACGAGCCACTGACAAACGAATGCTGTTTTCAATCGAACTCAGTCTGCCTAGAAGAGCACAGCGGCGGATATCACAATCCTGCTTATTTCTTGCCTAGTCCAACGAAGATTTTGGGTAAGTGAAGGCCTTGCTATCGTTCATCTTGAAGGTGGCGTCACATCCATGCTCAGAGCGTCGGACTCCTGGCGCCGAGCTTGAACACCCACAAGGTGGTCGCGCCTCCAGGATTCTTGATCTCCGGCGTCAAGGGCTGCCAGACGATGTCGATCGCTCCACCACCCCCCGTGGTGATCGACACATACTGGGTACCATCCCGGGCGAAGGTGATCGGGAATCCGTTGGGCGTCATGTCGAGACGGATCTGCCACAGAGGTTTGCCGGTGGCGCTCTCCACGGCCCGGAACCAGCGATCGCGCGAGCCTTCGAAAATCACCCCGCCTGCCGTCGCAAGTACGGCGCTGGCCGCTGGCGCCCGGCGTCGCTGGCGCCATTCCACCTTGCGGGTTTCCAGGTTCAGCGCCGCCACCTGGCCGAAGTTGCCGTCGCTGTCGGGACGCGCCCGTACCGTGTATTGGATGTCCCATCCTTCGCCCGGCTTCCAAAGCAGATCCATGCACGATTCGGCCATCGGCAGGAACATCGTCCTTGTCGTCGGATCGTAAGCCGTCGCGGGCCAGTTGCGGGCACCGCCGGCGAACGGACAGACGAGCTTGGCCTTGCCAGCCTCGGGCTCCAGGGCAGGGTCGGTTGTTTTGCGGCCGGTTACCGGATCGATTGCCGTGACCAGGTTTTGCAAGCCCATGTCGTAGGAAAAAAGATAGCGCCCGGTTTTGGCATCGACGGCGTCCATGATCCCCAGTTTCCCGACCGTCACCACCATCCGGGTGTCGCCCTGCGCGGTGGGCAACGTGACTAGCGTGCGCTCGAATACCCAGTCCAGGTCCCACACTTCTCTCGCTTGGTGCTGGTAGTGCCAAACCAGCGCTCCGCTGTCCGGATTCAGCGCCAGAGTGGTGTCGGTATAGAGCGCATCGGCCGAGTCTTCCTTCGCTGGCTTCGGTTCCATCAAAGGAGCGATGTGGTAGGTCTGGGCGGTGCCGAAATAGACTAGGCCGGTATCGCTATCGTAGGTTCCGGAAACCCAGACCGAACCGCCGAAACGCTTGGACAGAGGCGCACCGTTCCATGTGTCGCCCCCCGGTTCGCCGGGTCGCGCGATGGTGTTGAAGCGCCAGGCTTCCTTGCCCGTCACCGCATCAAGAGCGACGATGAAGCAGCCGCCGGGATTGTCCACCCCGGAACATCCGGAAATGCCCTGCATCACCTTGCCGCGCGCCACGACCGGCCCGCCGGTCATGCGCATCGCGCCGACGGTCTTGTCCACCTTGTGGTCCCAAATCACCTTGCCGTTGCGAACGTCGAGGGCGATCAGGTGATTATCCAGCGTCGGTACGAAGAGCGAGGTGCCATAGATCGCCATGTTCTTGGGATTGGTCAGCGGCGGACCCCGCGGCGGCAAGGGATCGACGACACGGGAAAATTTCCACAACAGGTCGCCTGTGGCAACGTCCAGCGCCTGTACGGTCCCCGCGCTGTCGATGAACATAACGCCGTCGTGTACCAAGGGCGTGATCTGATTGGTGCCGGCAGGCAGTTTCAGCGCCCAGGCAACCTCCAGCCGGTCTGCATTGCCGCTCGTGATTTGTCGCAGCGGGCTGAACCCCTGGCCATCCTCGGTCCGTCGCCAGTGCAGCCAGTCCTCGCCTGGAGGATCGTGCAACATCGAGTCGGATACCGCGCGGATCGCCGCCAGCTTCGCTTCTCGATCCTGCCTCACGGCACGAAACTGCGGATCTTCATTGACGTCGGCGGCGCCGGTACCGCCTGCCGATGCCGCGGCGTATTCGCCGGTCCGCACTGCGGCGGTTTTGCCGAGAGCGCGCATGTGGTTACGCGCCAGGATCAGGTTGGTCAGATCGACGTAGGTCTTGGCATCGAGCCCCCCCGGTTTTGACGGCGGCATCGTGGAAGCAACAAAGCCGAGCAGGGCTTCGGCACCCTTCGCGGCCCATTTTTCCTGGAAGGCCTTGCCCGAAACAGGAGGACCGAGGGCTCCGCCAAGCTTGGCGCCATGGCAGGCCGCGCAATTCGCAGCGAATACCGCCTTTGTGGACGATGCAGCCAATCCGGCCAGTGGTACGAACGCCAATCCGGCCAGCGCGACAACGCTCCGAGATAATTTCAGCATTCCATTCTCCTGTGTCGGTTATCCGTTTTCGGGGGGGCTGTTTCTTCACCCATTTTCAGTTCGATTTAGTTGCGGCCAAACCATCGCCGGAATGACGATCAAGGCACTCAATTTCGAAACGAATAGCCCAAAGCCGATTGCAGCGCTGGAAGCGCCACAACGATGTAGCAGATCGCGATGCAGCAGATCGGTGAGATTGCTCAGTACTGAGCCAGTAAAAAATGAAAACCTTCTCAACTGAGCTGAGTCTGCCCGCAAGCGCGCGCAGCCAGATAGAACAATCCTGCTTATTTCTTGCCTAATTCGCCGATGACTACCAACGAAAAAAACCGGCAGGTGCGATTTTTCAGCCGGGAGCGTCTGACGCCCAATCAGGCGCCGGGCGAGTTGTCAGCTCAACCTCGATTTTTGTCTGGGAAGGCTTTCACCAGCCAACGCTTGACCTTAACCTTCATACGGAGGGCTGGTCCGCACCGCCGGTGATGAAACACCGCAAAGGCAAACTGAACAAGCGCTGCACGCCTTGGCAACATTGCGTGTTTCACGTTAAGGAAGTGCTGATTAAGTTTCCCGTTCGCCCTGAGCCTGTCGAAGCCTGTCCTGAGCTTTGTCGAAGGGGGTATGGGACAAACGCTTGAAATGTTTGTGATTAAGTCCATCCATGGTTCGACAGGCTCACCATGACCGGAGGAAATACCCTAAAGGGCACACGTCCCCGTGGGACGAACGGACTTAATCAG
>JALNXH010000049.1 GCA_023230455.1 Rhodocyclaceae bacterium
GCCCGCCTGGTGATCGGCATGCTGCATCTGGTGATGCAGCGCCAGCCGCTGATGTACCGCTACGACCGCGACGAGCTGTCGCGCTTCCTTGCCCTCGCCGACACCCTGCAAAGCGAGGCCAAGGCCCTGCCCGGCGCGACGGCGGCCCTGCATGCGCTGGCTGCCAGCGTCGAGGCCGGCGAGGATGTGCTCGACCGCGCCCGCGCCGAGCCCAGCGAACTGGAAGCCGCCAACTTCGAGCTGCGCGAGAAGATCGGCGCCCTGATCACCGCGATCTATGCGGAAACGGGAACCGACAAGCTGAAGCACATCAGCGCCACCGTCACCGCCCACGCCAAGGAGCAACTGCTGCGTGAGCGTTCCTGGCTGATCGGCCAGGGCTGGGAAGCCGACCCGAAGTCCATCCCCGCCATCGAGACGCTGATCGGAGAGGGGCCGGGGGCGCGCTGAGACCTGATGGCGACATTGCCTGGAGAACATTGATGGGACATATAGACAAAAGCCGTCCGACGCACGAATGGATCGAATCGCTGCGCCGCCGCTTCCCCTGCGAAGCCGAAATCGACCGGATACTGACGCGCAAGCTGTTGCGCCGTAGCGGCCCACCCTACACGCCGCTCAGCCTGGACACCCTGGTCGAAGGAACCCAAGCCCTGCTGCGCAGCAAGCTCAAGGACGCTTTCGAGATCACCGAAGCACGCTGGCTGTCGGGAGGCGCTTCGAAGTTGCAAATGGCGTTCAATCTATGCTGGAATCGGCCTGGCGTGGGGCGCACCACGACGCATCTGGTGCTGCGCATGGAACCGGCGGCATCGAACTGTGAAAGCAGTCGTCGGCGCGAATTCCAGATCATCAAGGCCATCGAGGGCCTGGTGCCGGTACCGGTAGCCTATTGGTACGACGCCGATGGCGAATTTTTGCCTTATCCGGCGATTGTCTATGGCTTCGTCGAGGGCGTGGCCAAGCCCAGCGCCACCAGCAGCGGCGTTACCGGCGTCGGCACCTTCATTCCCCCTGCGTTGCGCGAGCCGCTCGGCACGGATTTCGTCGGGCACATGGCGCGCTTCCATACCTTCGACTGGCGTCGTGCCGACCTCTCCGCTTTCGAAAAGCCGGTTCCCGGCATCCAGGCCATCGAGTGGGAACTCAACCACTGGGAGCGCGTCTGGGAAGAGGATTCCAACGAGGACGTTCCGCTGATGCGCCTCGCCATGGCCTGGCTGCGGGCGAACATGCCCGCGGTCGATCATATCTCGGTGGTACATGGCGACTACCGCACCGGCAACTTCCTGTTTACCGAACACGACAACCGCATTTCGGCGCTGCTCGACTGGGAAATGGCCTATCTGGGCGACCGTCATTGCGACCTAGCCTGGGCCACCAACCCGATGCTCGGGCACCTGGCCGAGGATGGCAGGACCTTCCTGTGCGGCGGATTCTTTCCCCGCGAAGAATTTCTGGCCCGGTACGAGAAGGTGTCGGGACTCAAGGTCAACCCCGCGTCCCTGACCTACTACGACATCTTTGGGGCCTACAAGATCGTCGTACTCTGTCTTGCCGCCCCTTATCGCGCGGCGCAGAACGGCAAATCGCATCAGGATGTCCTGCTGGCCTGGCTGACGGGAATTTCATACTCGATCCTGGAAGGCCTGCGCACCAGGCTCGAAACGGTGCTCTGACCGCGACAGGAGCCCCGCGGCGGACGGATCGGAAGCTGGCCGGCGAGGGGTCCGGGGCGGCTAATTCAGAAAGCTCAGGTCGCGGGCGCGGGCGAGCGCGGCCGAACGATTGGTGACCCCGAGCTTCTTGTACAGGTTCTTCAAGTGCCACTTGATCGTACCGAGAGAAATGTCGGTGTGGTCGGTCATCTGCTTGTTCGACAAACCGATATCGATCAGCGACAACAGCTCCACTTCTCTGGCGGTCAGCGAAACCGGCAGCCCGCGATCGGCGCCGCGGACCACCGCCCGCTTTTGCAGCACCTGGTCGTCGATCGGCAGATCTTTGCAGATCTGCGCAAAGAACTCCCGTTCCTCCTTCTGCGGAAACGCCCATGACGAGAGCTTCGTGTCGTTGACCAGGGCGGCAATGGTTTCCCCCTGGTCGCGGAAAGGACGCACGATGCAACGCTGAGCGGCGGCGCTCACCGCAAAACTCAAATCCTTCGCCGCTGCCTTGGCCTTGCCGGTCTGTAGCGCGATCGCCGCCCGGGTCAGGCGCAATTCCACCAGCCGCGCCGCACGCCCGTCGGCCTGCGCCAACCTGATTTCCTCCGCAACCAGCGGCTCGACCTGCTTGAAGCGATGGGTCGCCATCTGTAGCTCGATGGCCGTCGCCATGAACAACTCGCGATAGCGCGGCTTCGCCATCTCCTCCCGGCTCGGCCGTCCAACCGCGCCCCCCTCCGGGTTGAGACCGATCCGATCCGCCTCCGCCAGCGCCTCCTTGAGCCGCCCCAGGCGTAGCAGGCGCTGGATCAAATAGCAGGAAAGCATAAGCGACAGCCGCGGCGGATAGCTGCTGGCAATTTCCCGCAAGCGCGCGATCGACACCGAGTCGTCGGCGCTGCGGTTCCACAATTTGACCGCAGCGTCGAAGCCGCAGGCGGCCGTATCCACCAATCCGTTGCCGTAGCCTGCACGCAAGCCGAGACGGAGCATGCTTGCCGCTTCCTCGTTGAACCCCATTTCCACAGCGCATTTGGCTCGCAGCAATGCCAGCGTGTCGCACACCACAGCATCCTCGCCGAGCGCTGCACAGGCGCGCGGCAGACCGACCGACAAATCCCGGTGAGCCTGCGCGTAGTCGCCTTCGTAGATCGCCTGGGCGGCATAGGCGAGCGTCATCCAGGCCATGGTGTAGGCACCGCCGATCTGATGCAGGATCGGCTCGGCAAGTCGCATCGACTGGCGCGCCTGCTCGAATCTGAACAGGCTCGCCAGGCAAATCGACTTGAGGCCGCCGACCGATCCGACGTTGTACGGATCGTTGGTCTTCTCCTCGGCCAGCCAGCGCTCCGCATCGCGATAGCCCTCCTCCAGCCGATCCGTGAAGATGTCGATGCAGATGCGGATGTGGCCGAGACGTTGCGCCAGATCGCTGGGCGGCGGATTCGCGCTGCCCGCATGATGCGACAGGCGTTCGGCGAGCCGCTCGTGCTGAATCCGCCCGAGTTCGTAGCGGCGATGGAAGATCAGCGCCCAGACGTACCAGAACTCCGCCTCCCAGCCGATTTTCACGTCTTCGGTACGCAAGCGCTCGATCCAGTCGATGTATTGCGGAATGTCCCCCCGGTCGCGGACAAAATACGTCGCGGTGCGGTCCAGCATCCGGCTGGCCGCCGCAAATTCGCCCGCCGCCAGCGCATAGTCGATGGCGTCCTGCCACTCGCCGTTGCGCTCGTACCATTCGGCGGCGCGCTGTAGCACGCGGTGTTTCTTCTCCGCAGCGAGCGAACGCTCCGCCTCGCTCAGCAGGTATTGGCGGAACAGGCCATGCAAGCGATAGCGCTTGCGGTTGCGATCGAGCGGAATGATGAACACATTGCGCTGGAACAGGAAATCGAGGTGGCGCTCGGCGTCCTCGCTGCCCAGCACGTAGCGGCACATTTCGATGCCGAAGGTGTGCAATTGCGACAGGCAAAGCAGGAATTCGCGCAGCGCCGGAGTAAAGCCGCGCAACACTTGGCGGTTGAGCAGCGCGGCAATGTCTTCGTCGGACCCTGAAAACGTTTCCAGCGCCACCAGCGGCTGCTCGGCATCGGCGAGAACGATCTGCGCCATGCGCACCGCGGCCGGCCAGCCTTCGGTCTGGCGCAGCAGGATTTCGATACCGTCGGTGCCGAGGTGTCCCTGTAGTTCGGTACCGAGCAACTCCTGCGCTTCCCGCGCGTCCAGACTCAGCTCGGCAAAGCCGACCTGGCGGACCTTGCCTTCAAGCTTGGCACGGCCGAGGTTGATCGCCAGCGCCGTGGTGCTGGACCAGACAAAGCGAACCGCCGCCGGCGTACGGAATACCAGGGCGTCGAGAAAATCGCCGAGGGCCTCGTCGACACAGCTATTGAGGTTGTCGATGAACAGGGTGGTCGCCCCGTCAAGGCTGGCGATACGGGCGATCAGCGCCTCGATGCGGCCTTCGAGCGGGGTATCGCCGCGCATCAGCGCCTGCGTCATATGAACCACGGTCCCGCGTCCCGAAAGTACCGTTTCCAGGGAAGACAGGAATCGCTCCAGATTGCTGTCGCGGTCGTCGAGGCCGATCCAGAAGCACTGCTCTCCGGAACGGCAGAGGTGGGTATGCAACTCGGACATGAGTACGGTCTTGCCGTAGCCGATCGGGGCGACCAGACTGACGACTTTCGGCCGCGCGCTGTCCACACGCTCCAGATCTTCCAGCAGGCGCGTGCGCACCGGCCGAAACATGAAGCTGGGCGGCCCCGGGCGAACGGATTTGGAGGTAAAGGAAGGCCCGGTGGAGTGCGCTCCCGGTTTATTTGCCACGATCGATCCCCCTCCTCTAGGGTCAAATTATATTCAGGCGGGGCCGGGGATGGGCGCAAATGACGGGGAGTCGGCAGGGCTTGCGCCGCAAGCCACCCCCCCTTAAGTAAGGGCGCCGCCCCGGGCATTCGGTTTCCCGCCGCGGCGGCAAGTAACATAGGAGCATGGCGCTCGTTGGCCATGTCGGGTTACGGCTGAAGAATGCGCCGGACTGCGCGAGAAACAAGATCGTTCGCTGAATCTTGCGGAACCGGATCGATCCTGAACAACGAGCGGCGGCATCGTACATACATCACATGGAGAAGAGCACGAATGAACCGAGTGGATAAAAGCCATCCGTCGCACGAATGGATCGAGCAGTTGCGCAAGCGCTATCCGTGCGAAAAGGAAATCGACCGCCTGCTGGTGCGCAAGCTGCAACGGCGCGCCGGCCCGCCCTACACCCCGGTCAGCCTGGAAACCCTGGTCAAAGGAACCGAAGCGCTGATCGCCAGCCACGTCAAGGACGGCTTCGAAATCGTCGAGGCCAAATGGCTTTCGGGCGGCGCCTCCAAGCTACAGATGGCGTTCACGCTGAAGTGGAACCAACCGGGCGTCGGCCGCACCGCCACGCCGATGGTACTGCGCATGGAACCCTCGGAGTCCATCGTCGAAACCAGCCGCCTGCGCGAGTTCCAGATCATCAAGGCGTTCGATGGCGTGGTGCCGGTGCCGCCGACGTACTGGGTCGACGTGGAAGGCGAGTTCCTCCCCTACCCGACCACCATCTACGGCTTCGCCCCCGGAGTGGCCAAGCCTTCGACGGCGAGCAGCAACGTGTCCGGCCTCGGCACCAACCTCGGACCCGAATTGCGGCCGATCCTAGGCCCGCAGTTCGTCGACCACCTCGCCAAAATCCACCGCTTCGACTGGGGAACCGCCGATCTAGGCGCCTTCGACAAGCCCAAGGCGGGAACCACCGAAGCCGTCGAGTGGCAGCTCAATTGCTGGGAGCGCATCTGGGAAGAGGATGCCAACGAGGACATTCCGCTGATGCGTCTGGCCAGTTCATGGCTGCGCGCCAACATGCCGCCGGTGGACACGGTCTCGGTGATCCACGGCGACTACCGTACCGGCAATTACTTGTTCACCGAGCACGACAACAAGATCTCGGCCTGGCTCGACTGGGAACTGGCCCACCTCGGCGACCGCCATGAAGACCTGGCCTGGGTGGTGAATGTCACCTTCGGCCACCTGTCGGAGGACGGCAAGACCTTCCTGATCAGCGGACTGATGTCCGAGGCGGAATTCTGCGATGCCTACGAGAAGGCCTCCGGCTTGAGCATCGATCAGAAGGTGCTGACCTACTACAAGATCAAGAATGCCTACCAGCTCGCCACCCTGGCAATCGGCACCACCTATCGGGTTTCCCGCGGCGGCAAGACCCACCAGGACATTCTCGTCGCCTGGATCATGGGCAGCGCCTATCCGATACTTGAAGATCTCAGAAAACAACTTGAGGAGGTACTCTGAAATGGATCTGCGTCCCGCACTGCAAGTACAAACCGTGATCAAGGCGATGACCGATGTGGTTTTGCCGGCGGTCGATCCGAACAACAAGCTGGCGCAGGAACAGGCCCGCCTGGTGATCGGCATGCTGCATCTGGTGATGCAGC
>JALNXH010000050.1 GCA_023230455.1 Rhodocyclaceae bacterium
GAGCACCACAACACCAAACCCAAGCCGTTCATCTGGACCAAGAGCGCTCGCGACATCCTGCAGAAGGTCATCCGCGCCAATAGCCGCTTAAGTTCCAAACAGAATGAAACACTGCACTAGCGCTTCGCAGCGCGCAGCATCAGCAGGATGCCGATGACGATCATCGGCAGCGACAGCCACTGCCCCATGCTGATCGTGTAGGAGTGGCCGAAGATGCCGGCGTCCGGTTCGCGGAAATATTCGCCAAGCCAGCGAAAGACGCCGTAGCCGATGAGAAAGGCGCCGGACACCGCGCCGCGGCCGCGCGGCTTGGCCGAATACCACCAGAGAAGCGCAAACAGCGCGAGGCCTTCCAACCCGGCCTGATAGAGCTGCGAGGGATGGCGCGGCTGCATGTCGACCTGCGGAAAGATCATTGCCCAAGGCAGGTTGGCGTCTGCCACTCGCCCCCACAGTTCGCCGTTGATGAAATTGCCGATGCGCCCGGCGGCGAGCCCGGCCGGTACCAGCGGTGCGATGAAGTCGGTGACCTGAAAGAAGCTGCGTCCGGTCTTGCGGCCGAACAGTGCCATGGCCGCCAGTACGCCGAGAAAACCGCCATGAAAACTCATGCCGCCTTTCCAGACGGCGACGATTTCCAGCGGGTGGGCGAAGTAATAGCCTGGCTCGTAGAACAGCACCTGGCCGAGACGGCCGCCGATCACCACGCCGAGCACGCCGTAGAACAGCAGGTCGTCGATGTCCCGCGGCAGCCAGCCGTTGAGCACCTGCTGCCGGGCGCGAAGCCGGCCGAGCCCCATGAAACAGAGAAAGCCGATCAAGTACATGAGGCCGTACCAGCGGATGGCGAGGGGGCCGAGCGATACGGCGATCGGGTCGAATTGGGGATGGATCAGCACGGGCGCCTGCCGGTAAAGGAAACGGCGCCGATTGTAGCAACCGTCTGCGCACGGTTCGCCGCCGTGGTCCCGGTGCAATCGCTGTGTCATGCCGCCTTGCTAGACTCGGCAGGCCATTTTCCGGAGCGCCCGCCATGTCCGCATTTTGTCGCCTTGCCGCTGCCCTGCTGGTGGTCTGTACGTCGCATGCCTATGCCGGCGGCGACGACGATGCGCCGTTCAGGAGCGACGGCACAACCCGTAATGCGGTCGATCCGATCTATTTCGGCGGCCGGCTCGCGGATTTTCCCACCCATGCCGATGCCGCAACGGGGCTGCGGATCATGCCGCCGACGGCCACCGAGCTGTTCGCCGGGCAGCGCTTCGACCTGCGCGTCGAGACCCAGTTGCCGGCAGCGACTGCGCCGCGGCTGGTGGCGCTGACGGTGAACGGCCGCCCTGTGACGCGGCCGTTCCTCCGCCGCATCGAGCGCCAGGGCGCGGGGGCGGAGTCGGGGACGCCGCAGAGCCCGCTGCTCTACGGCGCCTCGGCGCGCAACCTGTTTTTCGACCGTCCCGGCCGCTACGAGATCGCGGCGACGGTGGAGGCGGACGGCGTCCGCCGGCGCATCGCCAATCGCTACGCGGTGGCGCCGGCGCCCGATCCGCGTGCACCGGGCGCGGCGCGGCGGGTGGTGTTGTTCCTCGCCGACGGCACCGGCCTGCCGTTGCGCACGGCGGCGCGGCTGGTCTCCAAGGGCGTGTTCGAAGGTCGCGCGCGCGACCGGCTGGCGCTGGAGAAGATGCCGGTACACGGTGTCAGCATGACCGCTTCGTTCGACAGCGTGATCACCGATTCGGCGCCCGGCATGGCCAGCCTGATTACCGGCATGAAGCAGGCGAACAATGCGCTCAACGTCGCACCCGACAACACCCCGGAGAATCCGCTGGACAACCCGCGCGTCGAGACGGTGTTCGAGTACATGAAACGCGTGCACGGCTGGCGTATCGGCGTCGTCACCGACGCTTTTCTCACCGATGCGACGCCGGCTGCGGTCCAGGCGCACAGCCGCCTGCGCTGGCAGTCCGCCGCCATCGCACAGCAGATGATCGGCTGGTATGCCGACGGTACGGCGCAGCCGAAGACCGGCTATGCCGGGCTGGCGGCCCTGTCGCCGCCGCTGGATGTACTGCTGGGCGGTGGCGCTGCGCACTGGCTGGGCGAACGCAATCCGGCGTTGAAATCGTTCTACCAGTACGCCAGGGGCGGCCGCCGCGATATCGATCTGGTCGCCGCGGTGGCGCCGCAGCTCGGCTACCAAGTGGTGCGCAATGCTGCCGAGTTGCAGGCCGCGTCCGATCATGCGCCGCTGCTCGGCTTGTTCACCGGCGAGTTCCGTCCCGCCGCCAGCGGCCTCGGCCCCGACAACCTGCCCGGCGCGCTCGACCGCCTGGTCGCCCGCGGTGCGGCGACGATCCGCGGCAAGGGCGTCGAGGACGCCGAACTGGCACTGAATCTGCCGCCGCCGCAGGGCCTCGGTTGCGGCGAGACGGTCGGCGAGTGCTTCCGCCGCGTGCCGATGAAGGCCGAAATGGCGCACAAGGTCATCGACGTGCTGGAAGGCCTCAGCCGCGGCAAAGGCGGCTGGATGCTGCTGGTCGAACAGTCGCAGAGCGACAAGTTCGGCCACATTCTCGAATACGACCGCGCCATCTACGAGGTGATCGAGCTCGACCGCACGGTGGCCGCGGTCAACCGCCGTCTCGGCGGCGACCGGCGCAGCCTGCGCCTGCTGACCTCCGACCATGCCCAGCCGGAGACCATCGGCGGGGTGGTGTTCAGTGGCACGCTGGCCGGTGTGGCGGGCAGCTGTTTTTCCGGCGCCGAGAACGGCTATCCGCTGACCCTCGGCTCCGCCGCCGACCCTGATCGGCCGTGTCCGCTGCAGGACGCTCTCGGCACGTTCAACGACGCGACGCCGCCGACCTATGCGGATCGTAACGGCGACGGCTTCCCCGACGATCCCGATCCGACGATCAAGCTGGTGATCGAGAACGGTTTCCGCCCGACCTACAGCACCAGCTACCGCACCAACTATCTGCCGCAGGAGCCGGTGCAGCACGCGCACGATGCCAAGGGCGCCGCCGCGCAGCCGGCGCTGCCCAACCCGGCGCGTCAACCCGAGGGTCTGCTGCTGACCGGCAATATGCCGACGTACAGCGTGGCCGGCGGCGCCAACAAGACCGGCGGCGCGATTGCCATTGCGCCCCATGCCGGCGACGACGTGCTGGTCTCCGCCGCGGGTGCCGGCGCCGGCCATTTCGCCGGGATCTACGAAAACACCTCGATCAGCCCGCGCTTGGCGCGCGCGTTGGGCGGCAGCGCACCGGTTAACAACCCGGGCGGCGGACTGGGCGGCTGGTGAGGACGGATTTGCCCAGGCGGAGGAAATACCGAATAAGTCCGTTCGCCCCAAGGAGACTTCCTTCGGGGCGTCGAAATGCGCGCCTGTCAAATCAAGGGCTCAGCCCGCGCGGTGGATACGTGTTCAGATGTTTCCCCAAGCCGTCAATTTGCCATCAAGCCGTAGTTTTAGCGGCCGCCGCGGCGAATTGTGGCGGAATAGCCAGCCTATAATCGCGCCCATTGTGCGAAGCAACAAAGGAGAGTGCACTGTGTCTTCCGCCGCGTCATCCGCCCCGCATTCCCCCGGCCTTGCCGCTGCCTCACTGGCCGCGATGGGTGTCGTTTTCGGCGACATCGGTACCAGCCCGCTGTACACCATGAAGGAAGTCTTCAACGGCCATCATCCGGTGCCGGCGACGCCGGACAATCTGATGGGCATCCTCTCGCTGATCTTCTGGGCGATGACCATCACCGTGTCGCTCAAATACGTGCTGTTCATCATGCGCGCCGACAACCGCGGCGAAGGCGGCATCATGGCCCTCACTGCGCTGGCCCTGCGCACCAAGGACGCGCAGCCCTGGCTGCTGTGGACCATCTCTGTGCTCGGCATCTTCGGTGCCGCGCTGTTCTACGGCGACGCGGTCATCACTCCGGCGATGTCGGTGCTCTCCGCGGTCGAGGGCATGGAGGTGGTGACGCCCGTGTTCAAACCGTATGTGGTGCCGATCACGCTGATTATCCTGGTCGGCCTGTTCGTCTTCCAGCCCAAGGGCACCGCCAGCGTCGCCGCCCTGTTCGGCCCGGTGATGGCCTTCTGGTTCGTTTCCCTCGGCCTGCTCGGGCTCTATCAGGTGATCGAGCATCCGGCCATCCTGGCGGCGATCAATCCCGTGTATGCCCTGCGCTTCATGACCGAGCACGGCAATCTGGCCTTTCTCGCCCTCGGTGCCGTGGTACTCGCCATCACCGGCGGCGAGGCGTTGTATGCCGACATGGGCCACTTCGGCCGGCGGCCGATCATGATGGCCTGGGTGATTCTGGTTTTCCCCTGCCTGTATCTGAACTATCTCGGTCAGGGCGCGTTGATCCTGGCCGATCCCGCCGCCGTGCAAAGCCCCTTCTTCCACATGGCGCCGGACTTTCTGCAGATGCCGCTGGTGGCGTTGGCCACCGTGGCGACGGTGATCGCTTCGCAGGCAGTCATCTCCGGGGCCTATTCGCTGACCAGCCAGGCCATCCAGCTCGGCTACTGTCCGCGCATCCAGATCAAGTTCACTTCCGAGCGCGAACAGGGGCAGATCTACATCCCCAACATCAATTGGCTGCTGCTGCTGGCGGTGATCGTGCTGGTGCTCGGCTTCAAGTCGTCGAGCAATCTGGCCTCGGCCTACGGTATCGCCGTCACGCTGACGATGATGATCGACACCATCCTCGCCTTCATCGTCGTGCGCGCCCTGTGGAAATGGGGCTGGCTACAGGCCGGGCTGTTCCTTGCGTTTTTCGTCGTGGTGGACTTCGCCTTCTTCTCCGCCAATGTGACCAAGATTCTCGACGGCGGCTGGTTCCCGATGGTGCTCGGGCTCTCGGTGTTCGCCCTGCTCTCCACCTGGAAGCGCGGCCGGTTTTTGCTCAGCCAGAAGCTGCAACAGGACTCGATGCCGCTCGATGCTTTCATCACCAGCCTGTCCTACGGCGGCCCGCACCGCGTCGAGGGTACCGGGGTTTTCCTCACGCCGAATCCCGACAGCGTGCCGCGGGCGATGCTGCACAACCTGCTGCATAACAAGGTGCTGCACCAGCGCGTGGTGCTGCTCAATGTTCGCGTCAAGGACGTGCCCCATGTGCCCGACGCCGAGCAGATCGAAGTTTCGCACCTGGAGCAGGGCTTCCACCGGGTGGTGGTCAACTACGGCTTCAAGGACGATCCCAACGTGCCCATGGTGCTGGAGCGTTGCGCCGACTACGGCCTGCCCTACCATCCGATGGAAACCTCGTTCTTCCTCGGCCGCGAAACCATCGTGCCGCGGCGCATGCCGAGCATGCCGGTGTGGCGACAGGTCCTTTTCATGTGGATGTTCCGCAATGCCGATACGGCAACGGCGTTCTTCAAGATTCCGACCAACCGCGTGGTCGAACTGGGGACGCAGGTCGAGCTTTAGAGAAATGCTCCCGCGCCCTTTCACCGCGGGCCTCTTTCTTCCATTCACCTTGGGCCCCCTTCTTCCGTTCGCCCCGAGCCCCCTACTTCCATTCGCCCTGAGCCTCCTTCTTCCGTTCGCCCTGAGCGTGTCGAAGGGCAACGGCTGACTTTTCTTTCTACCCGCCCCGTATCGCGAAGGTCGCCGGGTCCCGC
>JALNXH010000051.1 GCA_023230455.1 Rhodocyclaceae bacterium
ACGCTTCCAACAGTAATCTATAATATTCAAAATTGCCGCGACAAAAAGCTGGATAAATCACAATTAGGGGTAGCACGGCATGGATACAGCGATCAACGAATTGATAGGAAAGCAGGAGCACATAGAAACGGCCGCAAGGGCGCTGAAGGCGATTTCGCACCCGCTGCGCCTCAAAATACTCTGCGTGGTCGGCGACCAGGAAACCTGCGTGCAGGATATCGTCGAGGCCGTCGGCACTTCACAGAGCAATATCTCGCAACACCTCGCGATCTTGCGCGACAAGGGCGTCCTGCAGACCCGCAAGGATGCCAATCGGGTTTTTTATCGTATTGCCGACCAGCGCACCCTTCAGCTCATCGCCATGATGCGCGAGGTGTTCTGCGGCGTTTCGGCACACAGGGAATAGACGACAATGGAATTTGTGCAAGAGAACATGATTTGGGTGGCGCTGGCCTTGGTCAGCGGCGGCATGCTGCTGTGGCCGATGGTGGCAGGCGGCGGCGTCGACAATCTGACGCCGGCGCAGGCGACCCTGCTGATGAACCGCGAAGACGCACTGGTGCTGGACGTACGCGAAGCCGCCGAGTGGAGTTCCGGCCACATCACCGGGGCGCGCCACATCACTCTCGGTCAGCTTGAGAAGCGCATGTCCGAGCTGGAGAAATTCAAGGACAAGCCGATCATTGTCATCTGCGCGTCGGGCAACCGTTCCTCGTCGGCCTGCGGCCAGTTGAAGAAAAGCGGCTTTGCCAAGGTATTCAGCCTTGCCGGCGGGATTGCCAGCTGGCGGGATTCCAGTCTGCCCCTGACCACCAAATCCTGAGCTGGGAAACTCGAATGGCCAAAGTCCTGATGTATTCGACCGCCGTCTGTCCTTATTGCGTGCGCGCCGAGCAACTGCTGACCCGCAAGGGTGTCACCGAAATCGAAAAGGTCCGCGTCGACCTTGCGCCCGACCGGCGCGACGAAATGATGCAAAAGACCGGCCGCCGCACGGTGCCGCAGATCTTCATCGGCGAGACCCACGTCGGCGGTTGCGACGATCTCTACGAACTGGAGCGCCAGGGCAAGCTCGATCCGCTGCTGGCCGCGTAGAATCCGACCCTTTCCCTCACTATCCAATTCATCATGAGCGACGAGCAGCCGGTTTTCAGCATCGAAAAGATTTACGTCAAGGATCTGTCCATCGAAGTGCCCAATGCACCGCAGATCTTTCTGGAGCGCGAGACGCCGAGCATCGAGGTGCAGATCCAGAGCGCAGCGACCGCCATCGGCGAGGGCATGTTCGAAGTGGCGCTGACGGTCACCGTGAATGCAAAGGAAGGCGAAAAGGCCTTCTTCCTGGTCGAGGTGGTGAAGGCCGGCATTTTCCAGATCCGCAATGTGCCCGAGCAGGACATGGAACCGATACTCGCCGTGGCCTGCCCCAATATCCTGTTTCCCTATGCCCGCGAAACGGTTTCCGACGCGATCAACCGCGCGGGCTTTCCGCCGGTGATCCTCGCTCCCGTCAACTTCGAGTCGCTGTATCAGCAGCGCCTGATGGAACAGCAGCAGGCCGAGAGCAAGATTCAGCTGCAATAGTTGATGATGGCGGCACGCCGATTTCCAGTGCTTGTAGTCGGTCTGGCGGCCCTGGCCGCCGCGTCCGCGGCGCATGCGCTGGATTACCTGTCGCTGGTCGAGGCGGCGCCGGCCTACGACGCGCCGTCGGCCAAGGCCCGGCCGCTGTTCGTGGTGCTCGCCGGTACCCCGGTGGAACTCGTGGTCGGCCTCGACGGGTGGTCCAAGGTACGCGACAGCCGGGGCGAACTGATCTGGATCGAGAAGAAACACCTGACGGACAAGCGCAATGTCATCGTGCGCGTGGAGCGGGCGCAGGTCCGCGCCACCGCCGAAGACCAGGCAGCGCTGGTGTTCGAGGCGGAGCGCGACGTGGTGCTGGAATTCGTCGAGTCCGTTCCGGGCGGCTGGGTCAAGGTCAGACATCGCGACGGACAAAGCGGTTTTCTCAAGGTGCCGCAAGTCTGGGGCCTGTGAAGTCAGCGACAGGGGTCCTGCACATGACGGATGCGCGATGCGGATAGCGGTGCTGGGCGCCGGTGCCTGGGGTACGGCGCTGGCCATCGCCTTTGCCGCACGGCATCAGGTGGTCCTCTGGGCGCGCGATGCGCAGCGCGTCGCGGACATGGCCCGCCGCCGCGAGAACCAGCGCTATCTTCCGGACTGCCCATTTCCCGCCGACTTGCAGCTCACTGCCGATTTCAGGGCCGCCCTGGCCGCCGCCGATCTGGCGATCCTCGCCACACCGCTGGCCGGTCTGCGTTCCCTGCTCGAACAACTCAAGGCCGAGGCACCGGCCCTGCCATTTCTCTGGGTGTGCAAGGGGCTCGAAGCCGGCAGCGGATTGCTGCCGCATCAGGTGGTGGCCGAAGTGATGGGAGATGCGGCCTGCGGCGTGCTCACCGGGCCGAGTTTTGCCCTCGAAGTGGCGCGCGGCCTGCCTACCGCCATCACCCTGGCGTCGAGCGATGCCGCCTTTGCCGAGGCCACCGCGCAGCGACTGCATGGCGGCAAGCTGCGCATCTATGCCAATCACGATCTGATCGGTGCCGAAGTAGGCGGTGCGGTGAAGAACGTGCTGGCCATCGCGACCGGCATCTGCGACGGACTCGGCCTTGGGCTCAACGCCCGCGCCGCCCTGATCACGCGCGGCCTGGTGGAGATCACCCGCTTCGGCGAGGCGCTCGGCGCCCGACGTGAAACCTTCACGGGATTGGCCGGCATGGGCGATCTGATTCTGACCTGCACCGGCGAGCTTTCGCGCAATCGTCGCGTCGGCCTGCTCCTCGCCGAAGGCCGGGCCCTGCCCGAAATTGCCGGCGAACTGGGGCATGTCGCGGAAGGTGTTCCCGCCGCGCGCGAGGTGGCCCGTCGTGCCGCCGAACTCGGCATCGAAATGCCCATCACGAAGGCGGTGACCGCCGTACTCGACGGCCACATCACGCCGCGCGCCGCCGTGGAACAACTGATGGCGCGCGAGGCGAAGAACGAGTGAACTGCTCATCCCCCAGCCCCTTCTCCGCGAGAAGGGGTGACTTTGGCTCGCTACGCTCGCGGTGACTACGATGGCTTGTCTTGGGGCGGCCCGGCGGCAGGCTAGACGCCGCCGGTGAATCCCTGCTGCCGCCAGGCCTCATAGACCACGATCGCCACGGCGTTCGACAGATTCAGGCTGCGATTTCCAGGTATCAAGGGCAGGCGCAGGCGGTAGTCCTGCTCGATGTCGGCCAGTATCGCGGCCGGCAGTCCACGCGATTCCGAACCGAAGACGAAGACGTCACCGGGCTGAAAGGTTTTATCGTAGTGACTGGAGCTGCCCTTCGTCGTCAGCGCAAACAGCCGGGCATCGCCCAGCACCGAGCGGCAGGCCGCCCAGTTGTGGTGCACCGAAACCTTCACCAGTTCGGCGTAATCCATACCGGCGCGGCGCAACTGGGCTGCCGACAGGTCGAAGCCGAGCGGTTCGACGAGGTGCAGCCGGGCTCCGGTGTTGGCGCAAAGACGAATCACATTCCCGGTGTTGGGCGGGATTTCCGGGGCCACGAGGACAACATGGAACACTTGCAGGGACCTCCGAAAAGCACTGGTTTCTGAAGAATCAGCTGATTAGACAAAAACTTTCGTGCAAAATCACAGAATCACGGCCGGGATTCTAAGGCCGCATTGGAGATTGCCTGATGGCACGTCCGGAAAAGATTCGCCTTGGCGACATGCTGGTGCAGCAGAACCTGCTTACCGGAGAGCAGCTCAAGCTTGCGCTCGACGAACAGAAGCGCTCGGGTCGCAAGCTGGGGCGGGTTCTGGTCGACAGCGGTTTTGTCACGGAAGACGGCATTTCCGTCGCTTTGGCGCGTCAACTCGGCACGGATTTCGTCGATCTCAAGACCTTTCGTCTGCAGCCCGAACTGATCCGGCTGTTGCCCGAAGCCCAGGCGCGCCGGCATCGTGCCCTGGTATTGAGCGAGCGTGCCGGGATGCTGGTGGTCGGCATGGCCGATCCGACCGATCTTGGCGCGTTCGACGAACTTGCGCGCAACCTCAAGCGCGAGATCGACCTTGCGGTAGTGACGGAAAGTCAGCTCCTTTCCGCGATCGACCGCGTCTACAGCCGCGCGGCGGAAATCAGCGGTCTGGCCAAGGAACTCACGGCCGACATGGGCGACGTGTCGACCGAGTTCGGCAACATCCTGGGCCTGACCGCCGGTGCCGAGGATGCGCCGGTGGTCAAGCTGCTCAACACGGTGTTCGAAGAGGCGCTCAAGATGCGCGCTTCCGACATTCACATCGAGCCGCAGGAAGCATCACTGCTGATCCGCTTTCGCATCGACGGCGTGCTGCACGTGCAGACCGAGGCCGATGCGAAGATATCCACGGCGCTGGTATTGCGTCTGAAGCTGATGTCCGGCCTGGATATTTCCGAAAAACGCCTGCCGCAGGACGGGCGCTTCAACATCAAGCTGCGCACTACCGCGATCGACATCCGTATTTCGTCGATGCCGACCCAGCACGGCGAATCCGTCGTCATGCGTCTGCTGGCACAGAATACCGGCCTGCTGCAGCTCGACCGCCTCCACATGCCGCCGCGCATTCTGGAGCGCTTTCGTCACGCCATTGCGCGGCCGTCGGGCATCGTGCTGGTCACCGGCCCGACCGGATCGGGCAAGACCACCACGCTGTACGCGGCGCTGAACGAACTGAACACGCCGGAAAAGAAGATCATCACCGTCGAGGACCCGGTCGAATATCGTCTGCCCGGACTCAACCAGGTGCAGGTGCATGAAAAGATCGATCTCTCCTTCTCGCGCGTGCTGCGCACCGCCTTGCGCCAGGACCCGGACATCATCCTGCTGGGTGAAATGCGCGACCAGGAAACGGCGGAAATCGGCATGCGCGCGGCCATGACCGGCCACCTCGTGCTGTCGACCCTGCACACCAACGACGCGCTGTCGACGCCGATTCGCCTGCTCGACATGGGCGTGCCGCGCTACATGGTGGCCTTGTCGATCCAGATGGTGCTGGCGCAGCGCCTGGTGCGCGTCACCTGCCAGAACTGTTCGGCGCCCTACGCGCCGAGTCCGCACGAGCATTTATGGTTGAAGGCCGAGCTGGGC
>JALNXH010000052.1 GCA_023230455.1 Rhodocyclaceae bacterium
GCGACCGGCGCGACGGTGACGCGCATCGACGCCAGCGGCCCGCTGCGCGCGATGAACAGCAGCAGAATGGCCGCCAGCAGGACGGCGGCGGTAATGAGGATGGTGCGACGATTCATCGCGGGTTGCTTCCCGCTTCGGTCGCCTTCATGGCACGCAGGGCGACCAGCGCCACCGCGATCCAGAACAGCGAGCGCAGCGACAAGGCGCCGACGGTGCGCGCCTCAAACGCGCCGCCGGCGAGGATGTGCAGCGCAAATGCGAGGAAGACGAGAACCGTCGACACTGCCAGGAACACGGCCAGCGGGGCCGCCCGGCGTTTTCTCCGCAACAGCGCTACCCCGGCGAGGACATAGACAAAGCCGGCCAGGAAATTGAACCAGAGCACTAAGGGCACGATGTTGCCAAGCTCGGCGCGCGCGTCCATGCCGCCGAACAATGCGCGGCCACCGCTGAGCACGGTGAGGACGCCAAAGGCGATGGCGACGGTGGCCAGCCATTTGAGTATGCGTTCGGACTTCATGTGACACTCCTGATTCCGCGACGGTAAATCGCGAACGCGCCCGGCGCGTCGGCCCGCATCTGTCCAGCCTTGCCGCTCAGCAGCGATTGCATGACCAGACCCTGGATGCTGCCGATGAAGGCGACGACGGCCGCGGTTGTATCGACTTCCGGTGCCACTTCGCCGCATGCTTTCCCCGTATCGATGAGCCCGCGCAGGCGTTCTCTATAGGCGCCAATCAGGGTGCGCGCCATGCGTTTGGCGGGAGTGTCCTCGGCACGCTGCAACTCGCCGAACAGCAGGCGCGGCACGCCGGGGTGCGCAACGACAAACTCGATATGGGCCATGAACACCGCTTCCAGTGCCTGCAGTGGCGAGTCCGCGGCCTGAATGGCGCGATCTACCCGCTGCAACAGTCGCTCGGCCACCCATTCCATGACCGCCTGCCAGATTGCATCCTTGCTGGGAAAGTGCCGGAACAGCGCGCCCTGCGTGAGATTCATCCGTTTCGCAATCGCGGCGGTAGTGATGTCGCCCGGATTCTGCTCGGCCGTCAATTCGATAACCGCTTCCACGGTGACAGCCCGGCGCTGGTCCGCGGGCAAGTTCTTCGGTCTCGGTTCAATAGACATTTTAAGCCAATAAGAAAGTAATCGATTACTATCTTATTCCAGAAATCCAAGGCGATCAAGTAATCCTTGCAGAAGCCGCTTGTTCTAATTGTTGAGAGTTCGGGCCGAAGGTTCGCTGCCACCATTGATTTGGTTCTTGATGCGACGACATGGATATTCGGCCTGGCAGCGGCGGGTATTCTTGACCACGCAATACGTGCCAGCGCACGGAATTGATCGCAGCGCGCGAATAGGCTAGTCGCCAACGGTGAAGCGCTGAGCCACCAGGCCCCGATGGGTCGCTTGAACGCAACCCAATCAAGGTAAGCACCATGGGCTCCTACCGCAAACTCTGGTTCATCCTGATCGCCGTTCTGGCGCTCACCTTATCGCTGCTCGGCTACTACGGAACCGAGGTCTATCGTCAGGCGCCGCCCATACCCAGACCGTAGGCGAGCAGCACGGTGGGTAACTCAACGTAGCTCATGCCGCCAGCTTTACTGCCGTTGAATCGAAGCCTGCGCAAGCGAAGATACATCATCTCGGGCAATCCGAAAACCCTGCTTACCCTCCACGAGATCGGTACCTGGGCCCCTGATATTCGAGCCAATGACGCCAGAATTCGATGCCAAGCCAGATCGCGACTTGCAGCGCGATGCCAAACGCGATCCAAAGCAGGAGGAAGGACGATGTCATGGTTCAGTCATGATCGTGGTGGTCGCGGTCACGTTTGGCACGGCGCCTGCCGGAGTCGTTGATTGGCATCGGTTTATCGCCGTAGGCTGCACGATACACCTCGGCGGCCGAGAAACGGCACTCTGGCTGAGCGCCAAGCTTCTGCAGCAAGTCGGTATCCGCCTTGGGTAGCACGCCGACTTGTGCTTCGATCCGGGACCTGATCTGCTCGCAGGAATCGACATGGATACTGGCGGCGTTGGCGTTGGTGAACGCCAGCCCGAGCAATCCGAGCATAAGGATGCACTTGCGCATTCCGGATCCTTTCAATCAGGTAAGAAAAGGCATTGAGTGCATCCTGGCGTCCGACGCCCAAGTCAGCCTTAATCGGATGCACGGAGTTCAGTGCGGAATCGGCTTGAACCCGGGATCATCAAAATAGGTGCTGTATTTATCCAACGCATCAATCACCCCAACAGCGCCACTCTGACGTTTGACCTTCTTGATCTTGCCGGCCATCTGTTCGGCACCTTCAAGCAATTCGGCAACGATCAGGTGCAACTGCGCATCTGCCTTCGGCTCAAGTTTGCAGTTGGCGACAATGTCGCCAACCCCACGCTCGACCTTCTGTGCCAGCTTGTCATATTGCTTGTTTGATAGCCGATTTCCGTGAATTTCGTGCAGCGATGCCGCCAATTCCTGGCGAATGTTGCCCATGGCTTGACGCAAGGCAGCATCGGTCTGCCATTTCTTTCCGGCATTGAGTTGCAGCGTCGTCGTTGTCGCTGCTGCGCCAGGTTCATGTTTATGATCTTGGGCTGCGGCATCTGAGGCGGCGAAAGAGGGTACGGCCAATGCCATGTAAATGACGCCAAGCGCCAATAATGTATTTCGTTTCATTTTTCTTCCTTCCTTTCATGGTGATATTGCCGACGATCGACACGGGATGCACCGATTCGTCGACGGGAACCGCCTTTTGTTGCTTTTTTCGCTAGCGCATCTCGAATGCCTCCTGGTGGAAGAGTGGCTGCCAGCCCATGGCGCGAATTCCGCTGCGTAGTGCATTCGCCAGGCCGCTGGGACCACAGAACCAGATTTCGGCGTCCTTCGTCGCCCCCAGTGCCTCTGCCTTCAGGATGACGCCCTGGCGTGCGTCATGAATGTGCAGGCGTATGCCGGGCAATATGGCGCACAAGGATTCCAGCCTGGGGACAAAACTATCCTTGGCTTGATCGCGGGTGCAGTAATGCAGGTCAGCCGTGGGCGCCCCTTCCGGTTTGGCCTGGAGCGACTCGAGCCAGGCGAGGAAGGGCGTTACGCCGATACCCCCGGCGATCCATATTTGCCTGGCTCGGGGATCGCGTCGGGCGATGTCAAAGCGACCGTATGGACCCTCCACACGTACCGTTTGCCCAGGCTGCAGACGTTCCGCAAGGTGTTTGGTGTAGTCGCCCAGCGCTTTGATCTGGAAGCTGACGGTGCTATCGCCATGGTCGGCGCTAGCGATGGTGAATGGATGTGCACCTTCCTTGTCGTCAAAGGTCACGAAGGCAAACTGCCCGGCTTGGTGCCCACGCCAACCGCGAACGAGATGACATCGCACCGTGGTGACCTCATTCGCTGGATGTTCGATGGCGATTATGTTGCCCGTCGCCACGCGTGAGCGACCGATGTCGCCAAGCAGCGAGCGGATTGCGCCGTACACGCCGGCCGCCAGAAGAACAGCGACCAAGCCGCCGATCGGTTGCACCCAATAATCCCGTGGTGCAAGAAGTGCTGCGTGGAACGCCAGCATCAGATAGAGCACGGGCATTGCCCGATGCAAGATGCGCCAGGTTTTGTATGGAAACTTTTTCCACAGCGTGATCGCCAGCATCGCCAATACAACGTAGAACGCCCATTCACCCATGTCTTCCGCCAGGTCGCGCAGGACCTCCAGAAAGCCGACGAACTTTTCTTTGGGTACGCGGCCTTCGCGGCCAATCATCGATTTCAGGATGTCGCCGGACATCTCGATCAGCCAGTGCAGCGCCGCGAAGGAACCCGCGAGAATCCCAGCCCACTTGTGCGTGCGATAGATACGGTCCATGCCACCCAGCGGTGCCTCCAGCCAGACCGGGCGTGTGGCCAGAAACATCGTCAGAGACATCATGGCAATCGACAGCAGTCCGCTCAAATAAAGCGCTTCCTGACGTGCTATCCATAGGGGATGCGCAGCCGTCGGTGGGACCGCATTGACGACATCCCAACCCCAGGCAAGGATGACAAGGGCCAGCAGACTGCCGAGTAAGGTTTTCATGGTGATCCGCTCAGGAAAGTTGGAAGCACAGTGCCAGCAAAGCGCGTGGAGTCGTGCAATATCACTTGGGCATGGCCGGGGTGGTCACTGCTTTCTGAGGCAAATCGTCGCGACAACGGCGCTTGTTGCAGTCGGCAGAGTCGCGAGGGTTCTGATCGGCAGGGCCGCTGGCCCGCTTACCTTGAGTACGCTGGTTCATGATTTCACCTGTCTGCGGATTGACATGGAGCTTGATCCGCTCGCCATTCCGATCAGTGGCGCGTGCCTCGTAGCCGCCGCGTTCGCGTTCGATCTTCTCGACATTCCGGTATCCCGCTGCTTCCAGCCTTTCATGCACCTGCGGGATCGAAAGCCACTGATGCTCGCCCGCCCGAGCGGTGCGATTTTCCCCGGCAAAGGACGAACTCAGTGCTACGCTTCCGACGGCAAGAGCACTGCCAAGAGCGAGGGATGAAAGAATCGTTGAGAGTTTCATGATCTAAACCTCCGTTTGTTCTGGTCTATGGGGAACCGTGATTTGATTTTGCATTGCAGCGGCTTAACCCTTGCTGAAGCGTCTGTTCATCCCGTGTTCAGGAAGCAGGACGACAAGAGGCAATCTCACTCGTCGTAGTACCCGAGCGCCGCGTCGGCATGGCATGCGGTGCAATTGGCCTTGGTCCGAACATCCTTGTGCTTCCATTCCCAGTCAGGCACTTTGCGATGCTCTTTTGTCCACCTGGGCAATTCGGTGATGCGCAGCGGCGCATTCGTCGCCGTCATACCGCTCATCAGTTTGTCGCTGTAACGCCGACCACCTGTGTCAGCTGCGTTAGCGACCAGA